>CAVWDA010000049.1:0-10513 GCA_963753455.1 uncultured Alphaproteobacteria bacterium
GAATGCGGTAATGAAGCGGCGCATTCATGAAAGTGACTTCACCGTCAGTGGATACGTTGACCCACTTGGTTCCAGCCTGGACCCAGATTTCCTCCACCTCAAAGGCATTCAACTCATGGTCGCTCACGCGTCCCATGAGCGCCCTCAGAGCCATGGCTACAAGGTTTCGGCGACCAATGCGGTGCGGCATGCACACCCACAGCCGACCGGAATCCAGCCTCGTACGTCTGCCGATCTCCAGGCCTGCGATTTCGTATCTGTTATTGCCGACGAACAAGAAGGGCGTTACACGCACCAGCGCTTCCGCTTCGTCCATGTGCAATCTCACACGGAGCCGGGCATAGCGCCGCAGAACCGATCCAATCGCGAGCACGAACGCCACCCATTTGACGTGGCCGTGGCGCTGTTGTTCCTCCCGTTGGCGCACGAGGTGCGGATAGAGACCGACGCCCGAATTGTTCACAAATATACGGCCATCGACTTCTCCGACATCCACCTTGGTGACTTGGCCGGTAAAGATGTTGCGTACGGCAGCTTCGAGGCTCAAGGGGATACCAAGATCTTTGGCAAAATGATTCAACGTGCCCATCGGTAGAATACCGAGGGCGGTATCAGTGCCGACCAGCGCGCCGGCTACGGCGTTGACCGTTCCATCACCTCCGCCTGCCACCACAGTTTGACTCTTCTCGTTCACGGCGCGCGCGGCCAATGGCGAGAGTTCATCACCGCTCCGAGCGACGATGACGCGCGCCTTTACGCCGAATTCTTCAGAAATACCGGCGATGTGCGCCCGGGCCGCTTCCACATGAATGGAAGCACCGTTGAGAATACAGGTCAGGCCTTGCGGATTGTTCCAGTGGATGCGACCCCATAGCTCATCGTATGCCGGACGGCATATCATCGCCACGCAGGGTTATAGGAGCCATGCCCAGCATGAATGATCAGTTTTCGCTCCGTTGTCTGGCAAGACGATGAGGATCCTCGAATAGACGTGCGGTGACGGCGCCAAAAATGATGCCGCCGATGTGAGCCAGATAGGCCACGCCGCCCGATTGCACGTCCGCGATTACGCCAAAGCTGAGTAGCTGGATAAGAAACCAGAACCCGATCAGGAGCGCAGCCGGTATAAACGTGACTTGGACGAACCAGCCAATAAACAAAACCGTGCGAATTTTATCACGCGGGTAGGTGACCAGAAACGCACCCATCACAGCGGCAATCGCTCCGCTTGCACCCAGATTGGGAATCGTAGATCCGGGATCGGCCAAGACCTGCGCGAGCGCCGAAACCACCCCGCCGGCAAGATAGAATGCCAGGTACCGCCCGGGATTCATTGCGTCTTCTATCTCAGGCCCGAAGGCCCAAAAGAACACCATGTTACCGAGAATATGCGACCAGCTCGCGTGCATGAACAAGGACGTCAGAATGGTGATCAAGTGACGGCCAGCAACGATATCGGCAGGGACAACAGACCATCGGATTATAAATGCATCCCCACCTATCAGTTCGAAAATGAAAACCACCACGTTCAGCGCGATAATGCACGCGGTGACGATGGGAAAGCGTGAGGGGCGTCGCGATTCATCCTGGAGTGGAAACATGTCTGCTCTCGCTAAGGAAAGTGAACCACAATCAACGGAGGCATCGGCCTAGCTCAGCTGATAGTGCTTGTAGAACCAGCGTTTCACGCAGTGGACGGCGATAAGATAGGTGATGGTCACGAGCGCGAGCGCGCCCATGAGCGCGGCGGGCACGGGAGCGAAGCCGAGCCATGGCGCGAGCGGCGAATAGGGAAGCGCCACAGCTACGACGAACGCCAAGAGCGTACTTGCCACAAGCGCCGGATGCGGCGGATCACGCAGGGGATACGCTGTGCGGATGATGAAGATTACCAGGACTTGGGTCGCGAGAGATTCGACGAACCAGCCGGTGTGAAACAGCTTCTCATCCACATGGAAGACCCACAGCAGCAAGCCGAAAGTAATGAAGTCGAAGATCGAGCTCAGCGGCCCGAACACGAACATGAACTTGCGGACGATGTCGAGGTTCCAGTGGCGCGGCTGCGCCACCATCGCGTCGCTCACCCGATCCATTGGGATCGTCGTCTCCGACAGATCATAAAGCAGGTTGTTCAGAAGAATCTGGGTCGGCAGCATCGGCAAGAAGGGCAGAAATAGAACGCCGCCCGCCATGGAGAACATGTTGCCGAAATTCGAGCTCGTTCCCATCATCATATATTTGAGGATGTTGACGAAGGTCTTGCGTCCCTCGCGCACGCCGTCGGCGAGCACGCCAAGATCCTTGCGCAGAAGGATCATGGCGGCCGCTTCCTTGGCGACGTCGACGGCGGTATCCACCGAAAAGCCAACATCCGCGGCATGGAGTGACGGCGCGTCGTTGATGCCGTCGCCAAGATAGCCGACGACATGGCCCTTGCGGCGCAAGGCCGCGATGATGCGAGACTTCTGGGGTGGCGTGACCCGGCAGAACAGCGTCGTGTCGTCGACCCTCGCTAGCAGGGCCTCGTCGGTCAGGCCCGAGACCTCCGGACCGGTCAACGTTCCGGCAACCTTCAGACCAAGCTCGCCGCAGACATGCCGGGTGACCTGCTCATTGTCGCCGGTCACCACTTTTAAGGCGATGCCCAGGTCGGCGAGGGCGGTCAGCGCCTCACGGGCCCCCGCTTTCGGCGGATCGAGGAATGCCAGGAAACCGCAGAAGGTCAGGTCTGTCTCGTCGGCGACATTGGCATGCTGGCGGTCCGGTTCAACCTCCCGCCACGCGACCGCTAAGACGCGGTAGCCCTCCCTACCGAGGCCGTTGAATGTCGCCTCGGCGGTTTCGCGCGCCGCGGCATCGAGCGGAAGCGCGGCGATCCTTGCTGCTCATAATGGGAGGCCAGTGCTGAGGACGTCTTCCGGCGCGCCCTTCACGACGATGAGACGCCGGCCGCCCGCCTTCGATGAGGATCGAAACCCGGCGCCGCTGGAAATCGAATGGCACTTCGTCGATCTTGCGCCAGGCCGCTAGGTCGACCTTGCCGGAGGCGAGGATCGCGTCGTCCAGGGGACTCTTGAGCCCAGTCTCGAACGCGGCGTTAAGCTAGCGCCATCTGCATCACGGCGCCACTGTCCTGCCCGCCGAGATCCACTTCGCCGAACCAGCTTGATGTGAGCTTCGGTTAACGTTCCGGTCTTATCGCTGCAAAATACATCCATGCTGCCGAGATCATCGATGGCGGACAGGCGCTTGACGATCACCTGCTTGCGCGAGAGGCGAATCGCGCCCTGCGCTAGCGTGACCGAAACAATCATCGGCAGCAGTTCAGGCGTCAGTCCAACCGCGAGCGCCAGCGCGAACAAAAACGATTCAAGTAGCGGTCGATGGAACAGGAAGTTGATGAGGACCACGAAAAGGACCAGAAAGATCGTGGCCTTTACGATCATCATGCCGAAATTTTGGATACCGACAGCAAAGGCCGTCGGCGGCGGCGCCTTCTGGAGCGCGCCGGCGATCGAGCCGAGCTGGGTTTTGCGCCCGGTCGCCAGAACCAGAGCCTTGGCGGTGCCGCTTACGACCGAGCTTCCCATGAATACCAAATTACGTGGGAACGCGGTTTCACGCGCAGCTGCGCCGGCTGCCGGCGCCGCATCCTTTTCGGCTGGGTAAGCCTCGCCGGTGAGAAGCGCTTCATCAACGTAGAGGTCGCGGGCTTCGATCAGCCGGGAATCGGCTGGCACGAGATCGCCGGCCGCGAGAAGAACGACATCGCCAGGCACAATCTCCGCCGCAGGGACGTCGACCGCATTTCCATCGCGAAGCGCCTTGGCGGAAAGCGAGACCTGCTCGCGCAGACTCTCAGCAGCGTTTTGGGCCTGGTGCTCCTGCACAACGTCTAGGATCACGGACATGAGCACAATGGCGGCAATGATGGCGAAGCTTGCAATGTCTCCCGTGAATGCCGATACGGCCGCTGCGAAGAGCAGAATCAAGACCAACGGATTGCTGAACCGTCCGATAAAGGCGGCCAGCAGGCGTTTCGGTTTGGTCGACTCGATCCGGTTCGGCCCAACTGTCTTGAGGGTAGCCCCGGCGGCGGACGTGCTCAGGCCGGTGTCAGTGGAATGCAGTAATTGCAACAACTCGGCGAGCGGAAGGACGGCCAGGTCCGTGGTTTCCGGCGCCACATGCTTGGCTGCGGCCTTGGTCGAGCGGTCTCCTGTGAGTTGCGGGACGGCTGCATTGGACGTACCGGGGAGCGGTTGGTTCATTTCCCCTCCAGGCGCGCAGGTGAAAGTCGTCTGGTCCGTTGCCGGAAATGACCAGTCAGACCCGCCGCTGACGCGGAACATCGACGGGCAGGAACTCGACCCCGGATTGTTGAATTGGCTGCGGATAGAGCGTCATCAGCTTCATGACCTCAAGCGGCATAGCCACTTTGACAGGGAGACCCAGGGCGCTCGCCTCTTTGGGCGTAAGCGCGTAATCATGGGTCCAATGTCCGCCCGCAAGCTTTGCCGCAAGTGCCTCTGCTGCCGCCTGCTCCATCCGTGGCGTTAACAGCTCAACTGCCCCTTGCTTGACCTGGGCGAGAGCCTTCTCCGCGACATCGGCGAGAACCAGCGTGAGATCAGAGACGCGCTCGATGGGTTTCAAGTCGCGGGCTTTGACGATGCTCGCGGCCGGGAGCCCGGCCATCTGCGGATCGATCGGACCGAGCATGGAGAACTCGCCAAGCACGATTTCGTCAGCGGCGAGTGCAATCAGCGTTCCGCCAGACATGGCATAGACAGGAACATAGACGGTCACTTTGGCTTTATGGGCTTCTACGGCACGGGCGATCTGCATCGCTGCCAGCACCAGGCCGCCGGGCGTGTGGAGCACGAAATCAATCGGCATATCCTCCGGCGTTTCCTTGATCGCGGCAATGATCGTCTGCGCATCCTCCAGATCGATGTGCCGTGGCATGGAAAAGCCGAAAATGCTGCGCCTCTCCTGACGATGAATCATCGTGATAACGCGCGATCCGTGCGACTTTTCAATTGCGCGGATCGCCTGTGCGCGTCGCACGGCATACCATCGCCCCGTGAGCAGGGGCTGCAACGCCATGATCAAAAAGAAGATCCAAATGAGGGATGAGAAATTAAGTGCCATGGGGGGCCTCTCGATTCATCCTGGAGTTGGATCAAGTCTTCGTTCGTTCCGGAAATTGCGCGCTTGAACCAATCTTAGCGAAGTTCGCGAAGAGCGTTGCTGCTGCAAGCCAGTCTGCTACCGGCGGACTAAGGTACCGCCATTCGCCTCCATCAGCGCTTCAACGGGCGCCACCCCGTCTTCGTCAACCTCGGCAACGATAGCCGCTTTGCCCGGCGCCAATTCGCGCGATATTTTATCAGCGAACTCCTCTTCGGCACGTTGGTTGATGAGATCGGCTGAATTGCCGATTAATGCACCGCCGGCAGCTCCAAACGCCGCGCCGAGCGGCCCGGCCGGCAAACCGGCCAACCCGCCGATCAAAGCGCCGACGGCTGTCCCGCCGAGTCCTTCATTGGTGATCTCCCGCACTGACAGCTTTCCGCCCGAGTCCCTTGCAACGACGGCCGAGGCGTAAAGTTTGATGCTGCCCTTTGCGTGCAGGTCCTTGAGGGTGCGGGTTCCTTGATTAATCTTCATCTCATCAGGAAAGATAACAACGACGAACTTGCTCATCGAGTTCTCCCATATCCTTCTGTTAACAGCAGTCGTCCTCAGGCTTGCTCCTCTTGACAGACATGGCGACTACTTGAACTGCGCGCGGCAAGCCGGGCTCAGCTTCTTGAGGTTCTTCTCCATGCAGGCGGTGATGCGCGGCACGTCGGGGATTTCGTTGCGGCAGAATTTGAACGCATCATGCCGACAGGCGTGGCGCTGTTCCGGCGTTCCGGCGGCTTCGGTCATCCCGACAAACGCCAAGATCACCAGAGCAGCACAGAAAGCGCTTCTGACATGTGCGAAGATCTTCGACATAACAATCGTTCTCGCACGCGCCACATGACGCGAGCGGCCAACATGAAACCGCAAAAAAGTCGCGCGCCTCATCGAATGCTGCCTTCTCAAGCTTGATCCTTTTTCGAGCGGAGTCCTCTGATGATGGATATGGCCGCGGGAATGAGAAGTTTGTGCGTGGCGGCATCCAACGGATTGTGGACGAATCCCGCAATGGTATCCTTCGCGTCTCGAATTTCTTGACCGAACGTATCGAAGGTGACCTTCAGATCGCGCGCGTCTGCCTGAATGGCGTCAATTGCCATCTTGCGAACCTCGAAGGCCAGTTCGATCTCGGGTCCCGGCTCGACGTTTCTGGCCACCAGCAGGACTATCGCGGCGAGAACAAAATCGCCTATTGCAACGATCACGGCTGCCCAAACAGGTCCCATAGGGCCCTGCAATGCGTAGAAACCCGCGACGTCCGTCATGCCGAGCCCGAATACCGCGATCAGGCCGGCAAATATGAAGAGACTGAAGCGGCGCGCTATCACCCTAAGCCAGATTTTCCCAATCAGGGAATCGGCTTTGCGGAGGAGGTGGAGGTCTTGAACCAGATCATCGATCATGTCGGAACTCCTAGCGCCGGCCGAGCAGGCGACCTATCAATATCCCCGCGACCAGGGCACCCACGACGCTCGCGGTTGGATGCGCCGATACATTCTTTTCGGCGTCTTCAACGAAATCTGTAATCACGCTGACAAACTCGCGAAGCTCACCCTTCAGCTGTTGTTCTTCGGCCGGTTCTTCCGGCTGAGTGGCCGGCGCGGCCTTGTCCGCGCTCGCAGATGGATGATCCGCGGCCGCTGACGATCGTTCGCGACGCGACGTCGAAAGCTCCTCATGAAGCTCCTTCAATTCGCGCGCCAGTACTGCATCTGCGGTCACGACATCCTCCCATTCAATTCATGGCCTTGTGCGCGTGTTTCATGCCAGAACCACCAGAGCACCAGGCCAATTCCGAGCACCGCAATCGCGATCAATACGATAATCAGAGCTGAGGCCTCGATCCACGCCGCCGCCGGAACGCAGAGTGCCATGATGAGCCCGAGAAGACAGACTTGCCAGGAAAGCACATGGGTACCTGCGGTAAAGGTGCCGAGCGCCAATAACGTCAGAACGGCTAGTCCGGTGGCGCTGGCGTTGAGAATCTTCTGAACGCTCGGCAACAACATCATGTTCATCACCAGCAGGAACGCGAGCCAGTGCAGCGCCTGGGTAAATATCAACCGCAATCGCGCGTTCTTATCGTTGGCGCTCGGCCAGCCGGCGCCGACGCAGATCAGCCCGATCACTGGCGCAAGAATCTCCCAATAAACGATTATCGGTTGTTTCAAAAAACTCGTATAGGCAACTCCGAGTATTGTGAGGATCAATACCAGACTGAAAGGCAGTTCTCTGATCCAAAAGCTCACGCGCGGCGAATTGCGTGATATGGGAGCTTGCGGATCACCTGATCGCGCGGCCTGCGAGCCAGAATCTGTACTGCTCATCGCGGCTGCTCCGCGCTGGCTGATGCTAACTAGAGTCCTCTGGGCCACCTTTTGGGCGGCCCAGCCATGCGATCATCATTTTTGCTGGGCCCGTAGCCTGAAGCCCAGAACAAGCAGTGAAACACCAAACACCAGCGCATAGGCGCCTAGCCACCATGTTAGAACCAGTGCTCCGATCAACGGGGCACCCATCAAAAGAACGCCGTAGACCAACGAGGCGATGCCGCCAACTGCAAGCCACCAGCGACCATCGTCGATGCGAAAGGCCGCCGCCAACATCAACGCGCCCGATAAAAGCGCCCAGATGGCGACCAGCAGGACGAAAGCCACCACGGTAATTCCCGGCCAGACGACGGCTATGGCCGCGGTGATGATGTTGACGATGCCTTCGAATATCAGAAGGCCAAAGCGTTCATGCTGACGCGCGGCGCGCACCGCGGCAATGATCGCGAACACTCCGTCCACGAAGACATATGCGGCAAACAGCAAAACGAGGGATAGCATCGTCGCGCCGGGCAAGAACAGCGCGACCAGCCCGAACAAGATGCCGAGAACGCCGCGGATTGCTATCGCCCACCAATTCTGGATGAGCACGGCAATGATCGGGGTGAATTCCGACGTGGATGCGACGGTAGTTGTCTTCGCCATAACCTGCCCCCATTCTATCAGTTATTAAGTTCTCTCCAATCTTAGCGGCTTTCTCGCCGTCGGTCCTTTCAACTCGCGCGCAAGCCGAGCGCGAGCGCGATCCAGGCGCAGCCGTCAAAGATCAGATTAATTCCGAGAAATAGGCCGATCACCCAGAATCCAGAGGCGGGCCATTGCGCCATGACAAGGATGCCAAGCACGAACGTGATGATTCCGTCCGCCGCCTGCCAACCCCAGCCCGGCAGAGCAACAGCCAACGAGCCGAGCAGTTTGAACAGCCCTCCGACCATGAAGAACATGGCCATGAAAACGGTTGCCACCTCGGCGCTGATCAACGGTCTGATGATAATCAGCAGGCCCGCCACGCCGAAGAGAATGGCCGCCAGCAAGTGAGAGAAGAAGCCCGCCCAGTGCCCGACCATGACGGCCTGAGCGATTTCAATGCCGGATGCCAACAACAGCAGCCATCCAAAGAACAGCATCGAGACGACTGTGGCTGCGATAGACCGCACAATGGCGGCGATCCCGAGTATCAATAATCCGATCCCGAATGCGAGGAACCATCCCCAGTATTGGACGATCTCGTGAGGGATTTGAACTTCTAGGACTTGGATGTTGCCCATTGTCATGCCCCCTTTTGCGTGGGCCGATCTTCACGACCCTACTGAAACACCTAATGCTCGATGACTCTGCACCTCGAATCGTCGCGCTAGCTCAACTCTTCCTGAGCGGCACGCGTCATCTTGGAGGCTTTCACGTCGCAATGAGCCAGGAACGCTTCGAGTGCAGCCTTTGCAGCCTCGTCGACTGCTGAAGAAGCGATGACAGACATGGCGTTTGCATATGAGTCGGCCATATCGGCACGCGCCCGTAAACTCATTTCATCGCGCTTAGCCTTCGTGTCGGCGATCTTGATCTGTGCTGCAGCTTTCTGCGCCTCGACCCACTTACTAATTAAGGGTTTTGCCGCCTCGATGGTCGCCTTAGTCGCATCGATCTTCTTTTGGAGTGAATCTATCTGTTGGCGGACGGCACGTTCCACCTCATCTGCCTTTCCGAGAGCTTTGGCTTTCACCGCTCGAAGGTTATCGTCGATCATGGTCATGTTGACGCGAAGATCTTCGCAAAATTGGTCAATCTGTGTACTCACGGGACGCTCCTATGTTCTATAGAACCCATGTCATTATGGCCGATTTCAGCGGCATATACTCGAACGGCGGTTTCGCATTAGTTGCCTTCGGCAAACGGGGGTCCCTGATTTCGCTTAATATAGGCCTCTACTCATACTGCCGATTGCCGCCATGACTTAAATCAAATCAGAGTGCTTATTTCACCTGCGTCGCGGGAAGGTGGTCCTCCCAGCCTGAATCAGATGTGGTCGAAGCCGCCTCCATTGGCGATAAATCCGCCAGTGACCCCGAAACGTTCGATGGCGCCATGTTGTTCGATCGGTGCGATGCCGCGCCCATTTGTTTTGATGCCGCCTTCGATTTCCACTTCCCGCGCCGAGCCACCGGGCTTGATGCTGAGACCGATGGCAGAAAGAGTCATGACCTTGCCCTTGACCAGCGACTGCCCAGTGCCCTGAAGGTCTCGATGCCGCGGCGGACGATCAGACGGCCGATCGGCTGGCTGACTTGGACGCCCTCGGCTCCGTCGCCATGGGTTATGGCCCGATCGAAGTCCGCGAGATCGACCGTCCCTGTGTAGACGTTAAATCCGCGTGCACCTTGGCCGAGCGTTTTGATAGGTGCTGCGATCTTCAGCTCGTGCACTATGACGAAATTCACAAAACCGGATTCCGCTCGGCCCGTATGAAGAAATCTTTTCTTCGGCGATCCAGCGGTCGACAACACCCTAATTGTCGAGAACCATGTCGTCGGCGCCGTAGGTCACCACCGGACCGCGATTGCGGACGACGTCGACAAGCTCGCCGTAGACCGTGAAGACCCCGCCGGTGATCTGGTCTGGCGTGCCGGGAGCGATCTTGCCGTCGCTATAGACCGGCCCTGTCTCTAGCCGGCGGGCGACGAGGCGGCCAAGCAAGGAGGACATGCGAAAATGAAACATGGCGTCACCGATGATCAGACGTTTATCCTAGTCTCTGCTGAAAGCCAGCACTTCCGAATTAGCCTCGTCAAGCGTCATCCTGTATGGATGAACGAGCTCACGGTCTGCCGTTGCCTCCTTGATCAATTGGACGAAACGTTCGCGCCTCACGCGGTGGTCATTGATCTGCACGTTGAATGGCAACAGTGTATCCCCACCTGAGGTGAGGGGGCCGGCGAGGTCTGACTTTCTAGGCATGTAATTGAGCATTATTGTTTGTTTGTTTCTGTCGGGCAACT
>CAVWDA010000050.1:0-26777 GCA_963753455.1 uncultured Alphaproteobacteria bacterium
CGCTGCTGGCGCTGATCAATGTGGTGCTGATCGGCCTGTTATGGGTGGTATGCCGGCCGCAGGCTCAGGGCGCGTGACGATGCTGACCTTACAGACACTGCACTTCGAGGATCTCTCGGTCGGCATGACCGAGCGGCTGAACAAGACCGTGGCGTCGTCCGATGTGGTCGGTTTCGCCGAGGTCACCGGCGACCGCAATCCGATCCATCTCTCGGAGCACTTTGCCGCCAAGACGCCGTTCGGCACCCGCATCGCACATGGTCTCTATACCGCGAGCCTGATCTCGGCGGTGCTCGGCACACGCCTGCCTGGTCCCGGTGCGGTCTACATCTCGCAGACGCTGAATTTCCGCGCTCCGGTGAAGATTGGCGATACCGTCGAAGTCAGCGTGGTGGTTGGCGAGCTGATGCCTGAGAAATTCCGCGCGCGGCTCTCCTGCACGTGCAAGGTCGATGGCGAAATCGTGCTCGACGGCGAGGCCTGGGTGAAGGTGCCGTCGCGCGCCGCCGGCGGCCGCCCGCTACCGCGCGTTTGATTGGCGTTTACCGCTGCATGAGGTAACGGGCTGCGGCGGCGATGCTTTTTGCGCTGAATCAAGGCGGCGCGGAAGTTGCAGTCATTCTATGGCAACTTGGCTGGAGGCCGTTGCCATGGCGCACGTCCCACACATCAAGTTTGCGGCGCAGCCGCAGCCTAACCAATGGACGTTTGATTGGATTGGGGTCTGGGCGATCTGCCTCGGCGTCGGTGCGGTGGCATTGGCGCTGTTTGTTTGTTTCGGTGGCCGCGATCCCGGCGCGGCATCGTTCATTTTGGTGGCTGCGGCGGCACTCATAGCTCTATTTCTGCGCGAGGCGGCGCAGCAGTCGCATCTCGATTAGTCCAAACGCGGTCAGCTTCCCGATGGCGGCGCGAAGAAGCAGCGCGGCGTGCCGTCTGGCCGTTTGCAGCGCCAATAGGAGCCATCGGGCGATGGCAGTGACTGGTTATAGGGCACGACCTCGTTAACGTTCTCCTGGCGCGTCGGCCCGTCCTCCGCGTTGCCGGTCACGCCCTGGCCGTAAGTGACTGGACCTCGCAGCGAATAGCCGCCAACGCCGGCCTTCACAGCGCCCGGTGCAACCACGCCACAGTCCTCGGCGCCACAACACCATTCGCCGGCGGGATTCTTGTAGGCGCCACGATTGATCCAGACGTCGTGAGCGAGCGCGGCAAAGCTGAACAGAGACAGAGCAAGTGCGAGCAGTGAGCGTGCTAAGTTTCGCAACATCGGTGGCCTCCTCGAAGTGGCCCGGCGCGGCGTAACTTAATTTTCTTTTCTGCTCCTCCTTCTCCCGTAGCGGCTGCCGGCGGTCCGGTGCCGGCACACTCATTGCGCCCAACCTTGTGATCGGTTGTGACGAATCAAACGAACTGAAAAATGTTAGCACGCTCTCCCAGGAGGGAGCGGTAACATCGTGCAGCGCGGTTTAACTGATATGCAGCTAGAGCAGCGGCGAAATTGGGCGGCTTTCCAGGCACGGCGCTCGAATCCTGGGCAGCCGTGCCGGGGCCCAGCCGCGCCGGGGTATGCGGGGCCCGCATCATGACATCGTCTTGGCAGCTTTGGCGCGACAAGCGCGGCCGCTTGTCGCCATTGCGCATCGGCGCGCTGGTTCTGCTGTTTTTCCCGCTCGCCAAGGTATTGGTCGACGCCGAGGCGATCATACACGGCGCCCGTCCGCTCAATGACCTGATCCATCGCGCCGGCTTCTGGGCCCTGGTGTTTCTCGGCCTGACGCTGGCGGTGACGCCGATTTCGCCGAGTTTTGCATTACGGCAATTTGATCGACTTACGGCGCATGCTCGGTGTCGGCTGCTTCTGCTATATCGCCGCACACCTTACGCTATTCGCGGCAGACCAGATGTTCGACCTTGGCAAGGTGGTGTATGAGATCAGCCACCGCTGGTACTTGATCGTCGGCGGCACCGCCTGGCTTGGATTGGCAACACTGGCGGCCACCTCGACCGACGGTATGGTCAAGCGTCTCGGCGGCCTGCGGTGGCGGCGCCTGCACCAAATTATTTATGCCATCGCGCTCTTGGCGCTCATCCATTATTTCCAGCAAACTAAAGCCGATGTCACAGTGCCGGTGTTTGCCGCCAGTCTGTTCCTGTGGCTAATCGCCTACCGGCTGGTCGCCTGGTGGCGAGGCCGCGGCGAGTTGTCCACCGTGACACTGCTCTTTTTGAGCATTGCGGTGTCGGCGCTCACCTTCATCGGCGAGGCGGTCGGTATCGGCATCGCCTTCCATGTTTCGCCGATGCGGGTGCTCGACGTGGCGTTCGATTTTTCCGTCGGCATCAGGCCGGGCTGGGAAGTTCTGGCTGCGGGACTCGTCGTGGTCGCGGTCGATATCGTGACCGGCCGGCTTTCCGGTCGTGCGGCGCGCGTGCGTCCGGTCGCGGCGGGGTAGGGGGAACCATTGGCAACTTTTGTCGTCGCGCACGGCGCCTGGAGCGCCGGCTGGGCCTGGAAGAAGATGCATCCGCTGATGACCGCGCGCGGACATCGGCTGGTCACGCCGACATATACGGGACTTGGCGAACGCACACACTTGGCGCGCCCCGATATCGACCTTGAAACCCACATTGCCGATGTTCTCGGGGTTCTCAAGTTCGAGAATCTGACCCGCGTCAACCTGATCGGCCATTCCTATGGCGGCATGGTCGCGACCGGCGTTGCCGACCGCGCGCGGACGCGCATCGCGCGGCTCATTTATATCGATGCCTTTGCGCCCGATGACGGCGACAGTGTGTTCGATTTGTTGCCGGCCGCGGCGCGTGCGCAACGAAATCCGTCGCCCGACGGCTTTATTCTGCCCATGGATGTCCCGTCCGATACAACAGCGGAAGACCGCGCATGGTGTGCGCCGTTGCGGCGGCCGCAACCGGCAAAGACCTTCGAGCAGAAGCTGAAATTCCTAAATGGCGCGCTGACGCTGCCACGCCACTACATCTATTGTACACGCCATGCACCCGACGATCGCTTTCGCCGTTTCTACGAGCGCGCCACGCGGGACGGCTGGGGCGTCACCGAAATCGATTTAAGCCATAACCCACACATCACTTGCCCGGAGTCGCTGGCCGATCTACTCGGCCGGATTGCGGGTTAGATTTTGCGGCTGTCGTAAGCCCAGTGCAGCAATGCCTGGCGCTGGCGCCGCCGGCACAGCAGATTACCGGGCTCGCAATGTTTCTGGACCTGCCGGACGTGGCGGCGGATCGCTTTCCAGCGGCCGATCTGCCGCGCGTCCTCGTCCGGCACGCGGCGGCCCATGTAGTAGCGGCAATACCATTGGAACCAGCCGCGCGGGTCGTCTGGGTGGATCCACCCCTTGCGCCGCCATACCGACAGCGGCTGGCTGGCATCGACGCCAAAGAAATTGAGCGACGGATCGCGGTCGTGTGGCGACAGCTTGGCGCGCGCGAACCAGCTCTTAGGAAACTCGCGGCGGCAGTCGGTCATGTATTTGCCCGCGAACACGCCAAGCCGCAGCATCTCGGCCGGAGTCAGTTCCGGCTTGAATTCTGCGTCGAAGCTGCGCCCGACGGCTGCGCTCAGCACGTAGCGGTAGCCCCTCTGCATCTTGTCATTGACGGTAATGATGCGCTTGCGCATGACGCAAAGCCATGCCGCGCCGCTTGCGCCATGTCAAAGCTGATTTGCGCGCGCGGCAGTAGCGTGTCGCTAACCGTATGGGGCGCCTATGACAAAAATCGCCATCGTAGTCGGCAATCCAAAACGCGACAGTTATTGCGAGGCGCTGGGCAAAGCCTATCTGCGCGGCGCCGAAAGCGGAGGGCACGAGGCGAAGCTGTTTTTACTCGCCGATATGACGTTCGACGCGATCCTGCGCGAGGGCTATCGGCGCGAGCAACCGCTCGAGCCCGATCTCGTCGCCGCCCGCGAGGCGCTGCGAGCCAGCGAGCATATGGTGTTCGTGTTTCCACTGTGGTGCGGCGATATGCCCGCGATCATGAAAGGGTTCATCGAGCGCATCATGCAGCCCGACCTGTTGGTGGTGCAGGCCAGCCACGGCTCGGCGCGCTGGAAAATCTTTAAGGGCAAATCGGCGCGTATCGTCATGACCATGGGCATGCCCGGTTGGTTCTATCGCTGGTACTACGGCGCGCACGCGCTCAAACTGCTCAAGCGCAACATCCTACATTTCGCCGGGGTCAAGCCGGTGCGCTCAACGGTTTACGGTATGATTGAGGCGGTTGGCGATGAGACGCGAAGGCAATGGATGCGCGAAGTCGAAGCGCTCGGCCATCAGGCGCAATAAACTCTAAGCTTGTTTGTGCTCTCTGACCGTTGCCAGTTCGTGGCGGTGCGTCAGCAGCGGCCTGATCTGGCCGGCGGCATTGATCAACGGATCGATCAGTTCGCCCTTGATCGTATGTGCGTTCGGGTGATCGGCGAAGCCGAAGGTGAGCGCCTCGCGCTCCTTGCCAGGAACGTAAAGCGTGCCGAACATCCAGTCCCACAGCGCCAGGCAGCTGCCGAAATTCTTGTTGAAATGTTTCGGATCGGCCGAATGGTGCACCTGGTGATGGGCGGGCGATACAAAAATACGGCCGGCCACGCCACGGAACGAAATCCACATGTGTGAGTGCTGCAGGTGGACGTAGGCGTGCACAAACAGCACCAGGATAATGTTGGTGTCGGACAGCGCGTATCGATAAGCGGTTGTGCCGAACATGTAATTGCCCAAACCATTGGCGACCGCTGCCGAGAGCGCGAGGAAGTTGGCGAAAAGCCAGCTGTCGAACGGATGGACCCGGTAATTAGTGAGCGGCGTAAGCACTTCGGCGGTGTGATGTACTTTGTGGAATTCCCACAGCAGCGGCACCCTGTGGCAGAGCCAATGGTGGACCCAGTATCCGAGCTCGTAGGCGAGGAACAGCATCACCGTGATGATCGAACGGGTGACGTAAGGCGATAGGGTCGAGGGCCGCACCGGACCGGCGAGCGCAATCAAGCCGCTGATGATACCATGCGAGATGAATTGATAGGACAGCACTGCCCAGCCGAACGCCAGACTGAAGACGAACACGTTGAAAAGCAGATAGCCGATATCGGCTTCGTTCGAGCGGCTGTGCAGGATTTGGCGCGGGAACAGCGCGTGAGCGATCGTCCGCCAGCGGACACGGCGGCCGCGCTTTCGGCGCCGATAGACCAAGAACAGGGTGGAGATGATCAGCGCCGCGGTCAGCGACGTGACTGAGAACGACGAGCCGAACGAAAAGAACAGCCTGCCCAGTTGGCCGAAAAAAAATGCAATGCCGGCCGAAAGATCCAACGCCAACTCCTGACACTGGACAGTCGACCCAATGTCTTAGCGAAGAGTAAAAATTGTGTTTCTGTCTTGCCGCGTAGGAAAGACGTGAAATATCAACTCAGCAAATCCGCGTATTCTGGATGCCTGGTCATATAGCTCGCGACGAATGGGCAGAGCGGCTTCACCTTCAACCCTTGTGCACGCGCGATGTCGAGCAGGCCGCGCACCAGCGTTGAGCCGATGCCTTGGCCGTTGAGAGCCGCCGGCACTTCGGTATGCATAATGGTGAGGATGTTGCCGTCGCGCCGGTAGTTCGAAAATGCCACATGGCCGTCGGCGCCGAGTTCGAAGCGATGGCGGTCGGTGTTGTCGCGAACGTTATTGGACACTGTCATTATCTCTACGCAATGTACGTACAGCCATAATGTCGTTCGGAATCGCTCTCCTTGCAAGGGATCCCATGGCAGCCCTCACGCTCTATCACGCCGCGCCGTCGCGCTCCTCCATCGTCCTGTGGATGCTGGAGGAACTCAGCCAGCCTTACGACCTCAAGCTGCTGAGCCTGAAGCAAGGCGACAACCTGAAGCCGGACTATTTCGCCATCAACCCGATGGGCAAGGTGCCGGCGCTCAGGCACGGCGACACGGTCATCACCGAAGTGGCGGCGATCTGCACCTGCCTCGCCTACGCATTCCCGCAGGCCAAGCTGAACGTGCCCATCGGCACGCCCCCGCCGCGGTATCTATCTCAAATGGCTGTTCTTTGGGCCCGGCTGCCTCGAGCCGGCGATGATCGACCGCGCGGCGCCGCGCAAGGAGGAGGCGCGGCGCGGCATGCTCGGGTCGGCGATTTCGACACCACCATGAAAGTGCTCGTCAAAGCGGTAGAGCAAGGGCCCTGGCTGATGGGCGAGCAGTTCACCGCCGCCGACGTGGTGATCGGCGCCAATATCCGCTGGGGCATGATCTTCAAGCTGATTCCCGCGCGCCAGGAGTTCGCCGACTACGCCGCGCGCATTGCGGCGCGCCCGGCGGCGCAGCGCGCGGAGGCCAAGGACAAGCAACTGGCGGCGGCATAACGGTTACCTCGCGGTGCGCAGTTCGGATGCTTGGTCCCGCTGCGGCGCGCTGCCGCGGAATATTGGGCACACAAAATAGCCACCGAAAAGCTTCATGTCTGAACAAATGTTCGGTGGCGTCGCATTCACACCGAGGGTCCGATGATGCGGCATCGCTGGCCTGTTCCAGGACCAAGAGCCGGCAGCCATTCGGCTGAGGGCTTTGGTACCGAAAATAC
Source organism: uncultured Alphaproteobacteria bacterium (assembly GCA_963753455.1). GTDB lineage: Bacteria > Pseudomonadota > Alphaproteobacteria > Rhizobiales > Xanthobacteraceae > Pseudolabrys. The sequence continues at coordinate 6,621 of CAVWDA010000050.1, forward strand.
GTCCCAACCCCGAGAGAAGCGCCGACATGTTGAAGAAGATTTCGCTCGTTCTGTCCGTGCTGGCCGTCGACGGATTCGCGCTTACGATCGCGAGCCCGGCCAGTGCGGAGCCAAAAGAAGGCAAGAAGGTCCACGTCAACAAGACCGTTCATGTCAACAAGACCGTTCATGTCAACAAGACCGTCCACGTCAACCGCAACGTTCACGTCAACCGGTCGGTTCACCACAACTTCGTGGTCGGCAGGACGTATAATGGCCACGTCTGGTACGGCCACCGCCGCCACTTCTGGCATGGCCGCTGGTACGACTACGGCGTCGGCCCGTGCTGGATCAATGTCGGCGGCGAGTGGTTCTGGAACCTGCTGGCATGCCCGATCTGACGATCTGACCGGGCGGCACCAGCCGCCGAACGTTCGAGCGCCCAAGCCGGTGGCCGCCGGCTTGGGCGTTTGGCCGTCAGGCCCGCCTTGCAATTTTATTTGCCGTGCAGCAGGCACGATTCCATGCTCCGCCTGGCCGAGCGTGGCGCTTTGCGCGGCGTTCAGATTCTTCGAGATCGATTGAGTCTCCGTCGCCCACAGATCCTGGGCGAGCAGAACGATCGCCACCTTGACGTCGAGCGGGGTGCCTTAGTCGTGGGTCACCTGGGCGAAGAAGGTCAGCCCGCCAAAGCCCGAGATCACGCTGGCTTCCTGCCGGGCGGAGAATTTCATGCCTGGCGCATCGCAGAAACCTCCGGCGCAACCTAGAGATTTTCGTTCCTCGGGCAAAGGCGGTTGGCGGCACGGCCCCGGCGGAATAGGCTCGCAGCTCCGGGTAACGCGCCTCGATTCTGCGGAAGGACTGGCCTCGATGAAAATGTTCTGCACCATAGTCGGCATCATCCTGATCGTGATCGCCGGGATTTATTTCGTGACGCCGGCGGACACGCTGCCGAGCTATTTTCCCGGACACGAGGCCGGGGTGATGCGCGTGCACGTCAAGCATGCCATGGTCTCCGGCGTCGCCGGCGTGGTGTTTCTGGTGCTCGGCTGGTGGTTCGGGCGGCGCTGAGGCCCGCGCCCATCGCGTTTTTGGAGACCGGACCATGCCAAGGCTCGTGACGATGACGCGGACGGCGTTCATGCTGGTCGCCGCGCTCGGGTCCGCCGCGGCGGCGCCGCGCCCGCTGCCGGGTCCGCACGGACCGCCGGACATTCCCAACCCTTACGTCTGCAAGGTGCTGCCGCGCGATGGCGGCGGCCAATGCACGACCGCGCCTTACGCGCATCGCGGCGCGCCGTGCAACTGCGACGGCGAGCACGGCGCGCGCCACGGCGTGGTGTCGCCGCGGTAGGCGGCGCAGGTCAAGCCAGCGCATAAGGGCGGCGCGGCTGCGGCGCGAACCAAAATGTCCGTTGTGCGTTGTTTGAGCGGGGCCGGAATGGAGGCTCCGATGACCACAGCCGCTGGTCCGCCGCGCTGGCGCTGATGTTCGCCGCGGCGGCCCCGCTGCACGCAGCCATCACCCCGCAACTGGCCAAGACCTGCCGCGCCATGATGATCAAGGCGCACCCGACCGAAGTGTTCGGCCCGGACGGTTCGGCGGCCGCGCAGCGGCATTATTTTGCCGAATGCGTGGTCCGCAATGCCGAGATGCCGAAGGCCAACGCCAAGACCGTCGCAGCGGCGCCGCCCAGCACGACCGGGCAGGGGCAATAGCGAATGTTCGCGGGCGAGGGCTTGCGATGTCGCCGGGCCCTGCCGGTGTTGCGCATGCCGGGCAAACTCCATCGTTCGCGCGGCGCCAATGCGCCCGAGGCTTTGGAACGCCTCTCGGCGCGCCGTCGCGGCGATTTCTGTCCCCGGCGCCGTAGTTTCCGGCGGGAACGCAGACCCCTCGGGCCCGCTGATCCGGACCGCTTCCGCCGCCGTTCGTTCCCGCCGCGTCCAGACCTCGAAGGGCAGACCCCCATAGTGGGGTCGGACGGCTGGCCGGGGCCTCCCGGGTGCGCGGCTTGCGAGGCCGCACGCGGGCGCGGCCCGAACCCCACGAACGGTGCAACCGGTTCGCGTCCCTCGGGGATCGGGGAGGCTGAATATAGTCCTAGTCGAGGGCGGAATCAAGTCCTAGTGCAGATTTGTTTGTCATGGCCGGGACAAGGCCGGGCATGACGGAAAATGGTCGCGCCTACAAATCGTCTTCAGTCAGACCCGTGTGCTTGGCGATGCGCGCCAGCATGCGCGGGCCGATTTCGTCGCCGTCGTGAAACGCGAAGACGAAATCCGGCCAGCCCGGGCGCTGCAAGGTGCGATGCGATCCGCTCTGTCATTTGATGATCCAGCCGATCCGCAACAGTGCCGCGAGAACACGTTGCGCTTTAGCGGCCGGCCAGCGGCTCATGCAAGTTGGAACATGCCAGCGAGGTCTTGCGGCAACGCCTCGCCGTTCTCGACCCGCTCGGCGATCACGCGAAGCGCGAGTGCCGTAGCCTTGGAGCGCGCCTCTGTGTCGGATGCCCCGTAACTGAGCACGCCGGGCAGGGGTTTGTCATGGCCGGGCATGACGAGTCAGTGGTTGCGTCAGTCGCGTTGCCGCAACACCTGGCCGCCTTGCCAGGCCGCGCCGGGCGCGAGCGTGACGGGATGCGCGACGGTCGCCGCCTCGACGGCGAACATGTGGCGATAGCCATCGGGCTCCATGTCCGGCATCTTGGCCGTCCGCTGCGAGCCGGGATTCCAGATCACGCAATCGCGGAAGCCGCTTTGCGAGATGTCCAGAGCGCGGCCCTGGTCGGTGAGCCGCAGCGGCGGCGCGATGTCGGTGTAGACGCGGTCGATTTCCTGCGTGACGCTCAGCACGGCCGCCGTCTCGCGGCCCGGCGCGTCGTTGTCGGCGCGGTCGATATAGGCGCCGCCGGCAAGCCCGTCGAGCCGGATCGCGGCGATGTCCGACACGCCGAGATACGTGTGCAGCGCGGCGGTGAAGGCGAAGTCGCGCGTGCCGGTGTTGCGCACCTGCAGCGCGAGGCTGAGGCATTGGCCGCCGATGTCGACGGCCAGTTCGGCGGCGAAATCGTGCGGCCAGAGCGCGCGCGTTGCCGCCGTGCTGTCGAGGCGGAAGCCGACGCCGCCGGCGCGCTCGGCGGCGACGCGCCAGGTCTGCGTGCGCGCGAAGCCGTGCTGCGGCAGCGGCCCATAGGTCGCGAACTGCGGAAACACTAGCGCCACGCCGCCGCGGATCGGCTCGCCTACGCGGAACAAGCTGCGCGGGCTGACATAGAGCCACTCGGTGCCGCCGGCTGCAATCCACGACACAACATGCGCGCCTTGCAGCACGATCGTTGCGCTGGCGCCGTCATCGGCGGTGAGGCGTACCGCCGGCAGGCCGTGGAAGGAGGTGGGGGAGAGCATCGGTGCCATAGTCTTGTGAGGGTCGAACAGTTGCGAAGGTAGCGCGCCGGGCGAGTTAGCCGAAAGCGTAACCCGCCGATTTGCATTTCGACGGAAATTGAAATGGTGGATTGCGCTTCGCTGATCCGGCTACGGGCTACAAACTCGCCCCATCCGCCTTCGCCCTGCGAGCTTCCGCCTTCGCTCTCCGAGCTACGGCAGACAGGTCGACGGACAGGGCACCGGCTTATTCCGCTGCTTGAATGCGCTTCTTTGGCTTTTCTTGCCTTCCCAGCACCGGCTTCAAAAACTGCCCGGTGTAAGAGCGCGCCGCCTTCACAATATCCTCCGGCGTGCCTTGCGCGACGATCTCGCCGCCGCCGTCGCCGCCTTCGGGGCCGAGGTCGATGATCCAGTCGGCAGTCTTGATCACTTCCAGATTGTGCTCGATCACCACCACCGAATTGCCGGTCTCCACCAGCTCGTGCAGCACGTCGAGGAGCTTCGCCACGTCGTGGAAATGCAGCCCGGTGGTCGGCTCGTCGAGGATATAGAGCGTGCGGCCGGTGGCGCGCTTCGACAGCTCCTTGGCGAGCTTGACGCGCTGCGCCTCGCCGCCCGACAGCGTGGTGGCCTGCTGGCCGACATGAATGTAGTCGAGGCCGACACGGTGCAGCAGCGCCAGCACGTCGCGCACGCGCGGCACCGCCTTGAAGAATTCCAGCGCCTCTTCCACCGTCATGTCGAGCACGTCGGCGATCGACTTGCCCTTGAACAGCACCTCGAGCGTCTCGCGGTTGTAGCGCTTGCCCTTGCAGACGTCGCAGGTGACGTAGACGTCGGGCAGAAAGTGCATCTCGATCTTGATGACGCCGTCTCCCTGGCAGGCCTCGCAGCGGCCGCCCTTGACGTTGAAGGAGAAGCGGCCGGGCTCGTAGCCGCGCGCCTTGGATTCGGGCAGCGCCGCGAACCATTCTCTGATGGGCGTGAAGGCGCCGGTGTAGGTCGCCGGGTTGGAGCGCGGCGTGCGGCCGATCGGCGACTGGTCGATGTCGATGATCTTGTCGATGTGCTCGAGGCCTTCGATGCGGTCGTGCGGGGCGGGCGCGAGCGAGGCGCCGTTCAACTTGCGCGCCACGGCGTTGTACAGCGTGTCGATCAGCAGCGTCGACTTGCCGCCGCCGGAGACGCCGGTGACGCAGGTGAACAGGCCGAGCGGGATTTCGGCGGTGATGTTCTTGAGGTTGTTGCCGCGGGCGTTGACGATCTTCAGCGCGCGGCGCGAGCGCGGCTTGCGCTCGGGCACCGGCACGGACAATTCGCCGGACAGATATTTGCCGGTCCATGAGCGCGGCGCGGCGATGAGGTCGTCGACGTTGCCTTCAGCGACGATGTGGCCGCCGTGGATGCCGGCGCCGGGGCCGATGTCGAGCACGTAGTCGGCGGTTCTGATCGCATCTTCATCATGTTCGACCACGATGACGGTGTTGCCGAGATCGCGCAGGCGCTTGAGGGTCTCTAACAGGCGCGCATTGTCGCGCTGGTGCAGGCCGATACTGGGCTCGTCCAGCACATAGAGCACGCCGGTGAGTCCGGAGCCGATCTGCGAGGCCAGCCGGATTCGCTGGCTCTCACCGCCGGACAAGGTGCCGGAGGCGCGCGCCAGCGTCAGATAGTCGAGCCCGACGTCGACCAGGAACTTCAGCCGTTCGCGGATTTCCTTGAGCACACGCACGCCGATCGCGTTCTGCTGCGCGTTGAGCTGTTTCGGAATCTCGGCGAACCATTCGCCGGCACGGCGCACCGACAGTTCCGCCACTTCCGAGATATTTTTACCGCCGATCTTGACGCACAGCGCCTCGGGCTTGAGCCGCGCGCCGCGGCACGCCGCGCAGGGCACGTCGGTAAAATATTTCAGCAAATCCTCGCGCGCCCACTCGCTCTCGGTTTCCTTGAAGCGGCGCTCGAGATTGGTGATGACGCCTTCGAATGGCTTCTTGGTGGTGTAGCCGCGCAGGCCGTCGTCATACACGAATTTGATCTCGTCCTCGCCGGAGCCGTAGAGGATGGCGTCCTGCGTCTTCTTCGGCAGGTCCTTCCATTTGGTGTCGAGCGTGAAGCGGTAATGTTTCGCCAGCGCGTCGAGCGTCTGGATGTAATAGGGCGACGACGATTTCGCCCAGGGCGCGATGGCGCCTTTCTTCAGCGTGGCGTCGCGGTCGGGGATGACGAGGTCGGCATCGATGTGCTGCTCGACGCCGAGTCCGCCACACTCCGGACAGGCGCCGAACGGATTGTTGAACGAGAACAGCCGCGGCTCGATTTCCGGAATGGTGAAGCCGGACACCGGGCAGGCGAATTTCTCGGAAAAGATCAGCCGCTCGGCATTGGCGTTGCGGCCGCGATTGGCGGTCGCGCCACTCGCTTTGGTATCGGCGAGTTCGACCACGGCGAGGCCGTCGGCGAGCTTGAGGCACTGCTCGAGCGAATCCGCCAGCCGCGTGCCGATGTCGCCTTTCACCACCAGACGGTCGACCACCACGTCGATGTCGTGGGTGAACTTCTTGTCGAGCAGCTTGACCTCGCCGATCTCGTGGAAGGCGCCGTCGATCTTGACGCGCTGGTAGCCCTTGCGCAGAAACTCGGCGAGTTCCTTCTTGTATTCGCCCTTGCGGCCGCGCACCACCGGCGCCAGCACGTAGATGCGCGTGCCTTCCGGCAGCGCCAGCGCGCGGTCGACCATCTGCGAGACCGTCTGACTCTCGATGGGGAGGCCGGTCGCCGGCGAGTAGGGCACGCCGACGCGCGCCCATAAGAGGCGCATGTAGTCGTAGATCTCGGTGACGGTGCCGACGGTCGAGCGCGGGTTCTTCGAGGTGGTCTTCTGCTCGATCGAGATGGCCGGCGACAGGCCGTCGATCTGGTCGACGTCCGGCTTCTGCATCATCTCCAGGAATTGCCGCGCGTAGGCCGAGAGGCTTTCGACATAGCGGCGCTGGCCCTCGGCATAGATGGTGTCGAAAGCGAGCGAGGATTTGCCCGAGCCGGACAGGCCGGTGAACACCACCAGTTCGTCACGCGGAATGGCGACGTCGACGTTCTTGAGATTATGCTCGCGCGCGCCGCGGATGGCGATCACGCGGGGATCGTGGCGGGCAGGTCGTTCAGGGCGGTCGGCCATTGGACTTAAGTTGGAACCTGAGCAAACACATACGCCCGCGGCGCCGCGGATTGCGGCTCGCTCGGGCACGTCGGCTGGAACGTAGTAAGAACGGGCCGGATTTGCCAGTGCGGCCGGGCCGCGGTTGACAACTATCCGCAGCAAAGCAAAAGGCCGGCGTAGTGTTCTCGAGGCGCCGCGTCTAGAAGTGGTAGTTCACCCCGCCGCGTACGATGTTGGCCTTGAAGATGACGTCGTTGGCCGTGCCGCAGGTGGGCGCGCTGCACGACGTCTTGCCGAGATCGGCATAAAGATATTCGACCTTGGCCGACCAGGCGCCCGCGAAGGCGTATTCGAGGCCGCCGCCGGCGGTTCAGCCGACCCTGGTCGCGGTCTCCGACCCGGCCGCCGTGCTCATCTTCACGTCGCCGAAAGCCGCGCCGCCGGTGACGAACGGCATCCATCGGTCCATGGCAAAGCCGAGGCGGGCGCGGGCGGTGGCGAACCAATCGTTCTGGGTTTGGCAGCAATTGGTCACGGCGGTGCCCTTGATCCAGCTGGCGTCGACGTCGCCTTCCGCGCCGACCACAATTTTTCCGATCTGTCGATTGTAACCGGCCGTGCCGCCCGCCAGCGCACCGCTCATATTGAAGTCGCCCGTGGTGGTGCCGCCGACCGGATCTGTCCAGCTTGTTTTGCCCCAGCCGTAGCCGCCGTTGATGCCGGGATAGAAGCCGGACCAGTTGAACTGTGGGGCGAAAAGCGGCGCCTTGAACGGCATGGGCAAATCGGCGGCGAAGGCCGGCGCTGCCACGGCGGCTGCCAACAGGTCGGCGTATAGCGCGAGAGTGAAATGCTTCATCGATTGATCCTCAAAAAATCTGTTTCGCCAAAGCGAAATTGCGCAGACCCTATATGTTGTGGATGATTCGAACTGTGGCCTTTACGCTACATAAAATGCGAATTATTGAGCCGAATCAGTTGTCTAAATGGTTAATAAGAGCTAGAACAAAAAAAGAACAAGCTTGTGTTAGAGCATTGCGCTACAAACCGAACAAGTCAGCAGAAGCCCTGTGGATTAAGGCCGAACGAGCTTGCCGCATGAGGGCCGAGGTCTAGGGTGCAAAAGTTAATTTCGGGGTCGCGCGCGGCGGGCGGCCCCTTACCGGCGAGCGGCGGCGGCTCGGGAACGAGGCCGCGCGACCGACATACGCCACGCGGAGAACATCATGGCAGGTAGCGTCAACAAGGTGATCCTCATCGGCAATCTCGGTGCGGATCCGGAAATCCGCCGCACCCAGGACGGCCGTCCGATCGCGAATTTGCGGGTGGCGACGTCGGAAAGCTGGCGCGACAAAACCACCGGCGAGCGCAAGGAAAAGACCGAGTGGCACCGCGTGGTCATCTTCAACGAGGGCCTGTGCAAGATCGCCGAGCAGTATCTCAAGAAGGGCTCGAAGGTTTACCTGGAAGGCGCGCTGCAGACGCGCAAATGGACGGACAAAGACGGTCACGAGCGCTACTCGACCGAAGTCGTGCTGCAGGGCTTCAATTCGCAGCTCACCATGCTCGATACGCGCGGCAGCGGCGGCGGGGCGAGCGCCGATAGCGGCGACGACTTCGGTTCCAGCGGCCCGAGCGTTGCGCGCGAGCGCAGGCCGGCAATGGCTGCCGCCGGCAAGTCGGCCGACATGGACGACGAAATTCCGTTCTGAGGCTGTTACTTTCTCCGCTCATTCCCGCGCAAGCGGGAATCCAGCATATGAAGCCCTGGGCCCCCGCTTTAGCGGGGACGGGCGGGCGATGATGACGGAGTCAGCGGTCTAATTAGCCGGCGAGCGCCGCGCGCACGCCGTCAATCACGAATTGCACGGCCAGCGCCGCCAGCAGCACGCCGAGCAGGCGCGACAGTACGACACTGGCGGTGGTGCCGAGCAGTCTTGCGATACGCGCGGCGAGCGCAAATACGGCAAAGCAGAGCGCCAACACGGCGGCGATGACGCCGAGCAGCACGCCCAGATGCATTGGATCGCCGCCGGCGCGGCCGGCCAGCAGCACGGTGGCGGTGATCGCGCCGGGACCCGCCATCAGCGGAATGGCGAGCGGGAAGGCGGCGATATTGCGCACGTGCTCCTCGATCGCGTCCTCGGCTTCGCGCGATTGCCGCACGATGCGGACGCCGAACACCATTTCCGAGGCGATCGAGAACAGCAACAGGCCGCCGGCGATGCGGAAGGCGGGCAGGCCGATCGATAGCGTGCGCAATAGCCAGTCGCCGATCAGCGCGCTGCCGGCGAGGATCGCGGCCGCGATCAGGCAGGCGCGCAGCGCCACGGTGCGGCGTGCGCGCTCCGGCAGCCCGTGGGTGATGGCGATATAGCTCGGCACCAGGCCGAGCGGATCGACCACGACCACCAGCGTGACCAGCGCGGAAATGAGAAATTCGATCGGCATAGGTTCCGCGTAGCGGCGGCTGGCGGTGGGGTCAAATGACGCGGCGGACCCGTGGCAATTTGCGGCCATTTTGCGACCCGCTGCGCGGCTTTGAGTAACCTATTATAAGCTATTGAAATATAATGTAAAAATAGCAGGTATTGGACTCGATTTCAGGTGGCCAAGCCACGGTGAATCAGTTAGAAAAATTGGTTCATAGAGCACGTCCAGGAAACAGCCTTTGTCCGACACTGAAAATCCCAAATCGGGGGACGGAACGTCCCTCCGATACGCGCCCGGTTTCGATCACCGAGGAGATGAAGCGCTCGTATCTCGATTACGCCATGAGCGTGATCGTGTCGCGGGCGCTGCCGGATGTGCGCGACGGCTTGAAGCCGGTGCACCGGCGCATCCTCTATTCAATGAACGAGCAGGGCCATACGCCCGACAAGAAATACGTCAAATCGGCGCGCGTGGTCGGCGACGTGATGGGCAAATATCACCCGCACGGCGACCAGGCGATCTACGACGCGCTGGTGCGCATGGCGCAGGATTTTTCCATGCGCCTGCCGCTGATCGACGGGCAGGGCAATTTCGGTTCGGTCGACGGCGATCCGGCGGCGGCCATGCGCTACACCGAATGCCGGCTCGACAAGGCGGCGATGGCGCTGCTCGACGACATCGACAAGGACACCGTCGACTTCCAGGCCAATTACGACGGCAACGAGCACGAGCCGGTGGTGCTGCCGGCGCGCTTTCCCAATCTGCTGGTCAACGGCGCCGGCGGCATCGCCGTCGGCATGGCGACCAATATTCCGCCGCACAATCTCGGCGAACTGATCGACGCTTGCGTGGCGCTGATCGGCGACCCGGCTTTGAGCATCGACGATCTCAATGCGATCGTGTTGGGTCCGGATTTCCCGACTGGCGGCATCATCCTCGGCAAGGCCGGCATCCGCAGCGCCTATCAGACCGGCCGCGGCTCGATCATCATGCGCGGCAAGGTCGGCTTCGAGACCATCCGCAAGGAACGCGAAGCGATCATCATCTCGGAAATTCCCTATCAGGTGAACAAGGCGACCATGGTCGAGCGCATCGCCGAACTGGTGCGCGAGAAGAAGATCGACGGCATTTCCGATCTGCGCGACGAGTCGGACCGCGACGGCTACCGTGTGGTGATCGAACTCAAGCGCGACGCCGAGCGCGACGTGGTGCTCAACCAGCTGTACCGCTTCACGCCGCTGCAATCCTCGTTTGGCGCCAACATGGTGGCGCTCGACGGCGGCCGCCCGCTGCTGATGAACTTGAAGGATCTGCTCGCCGCCTTTGTCGCCTTCCGCGAAGAGGTGGTGTCGCGGCGCACCAAGTTCCTGCTCGGCAAGGCGCGCGACCGCGCCCATATCCTGGTCGGTCTTGCCATTGCGGTTGCCAATATCGACGAGGTGATCAAGCTGATCCGCGCCTCGAAGGACGCCAACGAAGCGCGCGAGGCCTTGATGGCGCGCGAATGGCCGGCCACCACGGCGGCGACGCTGATCGAATTGATCGACGATCCGCGCCACAAGGTTTCATCCAAGGGCACCGCGCGGTTGTCGGTCGAGCAGGCCAAGGCCATCCTCGATCTGCGCCTGCAACGCCTGACCGCGCTCGGCCGCGACGAGATCAAGGCCGAACTCGACAAACTCGCCGCCGAAATCGCCGATTACCTGGAAATCCTGCGCTCGCGCGCCCGCATCCAGACCATCATCAAGGACGAACTGGCGGCGCTGAAGGCCGAATTCGCCACGCCGCGGCGCACGGTCATCGCCGAGCAGGAGGCCGAAGTCGAGGACGAGGACCTGATCCAGCGCGAGGACATGGTCGTCACCGTCTCGCATCTCGGCTACATCAAGCGCGTGCCGCTCTCGACCTATCGGTCGCAGCGGCGCGGCGGCAAGGGCCGCGGCGGCATGCAGGTGCGCGAGGAGGATTTCGTCTCGCGGCTGTTCGTCGCCTCAACGCATACGCCGGTGCTGTTCTTCTCCTCGCAAGGGCAAGTCTACAAGGAGAAGGTCTGGCGGCTGCCGCTGGCGGCGCCGCAGGCGCGCGGCAAGGCGCTGATCAATATCCTGCCGCTCGATCCGGGCGAGACCATCACCACCATCATGCCGCTGCCGGAAGACGAGAAGACCTGGGGCGAGCTCGACGTCATGTTCGCCACCACGAGCGGCACCGTGCGGCGCAACAAGCTCAGCGATTTCGTCGACGTGCGGCCGTCCGGCATCATCGCCATGAAGCTGGAGGAGGGCGAGGCGATCGTCGACGTCGCCATCTGCACCGAGAAGGACGACGTGCTGCTCACCGCCAAGGACGGCCAGTGCATCCGTTTCGCGGTGCCGGAGGTGCGCGTGTTCTCCGGCCGCACCTCGCGCGGCGTGCGCGGCATCACGCTCGCCGCGGGCGACCACGTGATCTCGTTGACCATCCTGCGCCACGTCGACGTCACCGCCGAGGAGCGCGCCGCCTATCACAAGCGCGCCAGCGCCATCCGCCGCGGCAGCGGTCCGGAACTCGAAGCCGCGCCGGAGGCGGAGGATGCCGCGGAGGCCGCCGTCAACGGCGGCATCGAGCTGGGCGAGCAGCGCTATGTGGAATTGTCGGCGGCCGAGCAGTTCGTGCTCACGCTGTCGGAACGCGGCTACGGCAAGCGCTCCTCGTCTTACGAGTACCGCACCACCGGGCGCGGCGGCAAAGGCATCGTGGCGATGTCGCTCACGGCCAAGACCGGCAAGATCGTCGGCTCGTTCCCGGTCGAGGAAAGCGATCAGGTCATGCTGGTCACCGACCAAGGCAAGCTGATCCGCACGCCGGTGTCCGGCATCCGCATCGCCGGGCGCTCGACGCAGGGCGTGATCGTGCTCAACACGGCGGAAGACGAACACGTCGTGTCGGTCGAACGGCTGAGCGAGGAAGAGGAAGAGTAAGACTGAGACTAAGTTCTGCTGCCACGCCAGCACCGTCCGCGCGGACAATGACACTAAGAATGTGGTGATCATGAACTGGCATCTCTTCTCCGCCTTCCTGCTGATCACGGTCGTGCTGTTTCTCACGCCGGGACCGATCGTCACGCTGATCATCGCCACCGGCGCACGGCAGGGCACGCGCGCGGCGCTGCTGACGGTGGCCGGCGCCACGACCGGCAATGCCGTGCTGGTCGGCTGCATCGCCGTCGGCCTCGGCTGGATTCTGAAAACCTCGGCGGAAATTTTCGATGCTCTGCGCTGGGTCGGCGCCGCCTATCTGGTGTTTCTCGGTATCCAGGCCTGGCGGCATGCCGGGGCGCCGCGCCGCGGCGGTGGTGCCGGGCGGCCATGTGCATGCCTGGCGCGGCTTCATCGTCGCCATCACCAATCCGAAGACGATCGCGTTCTTCACGGCGTTCCTGCCGCAATTCCTCGATCCGGCGCTGCCGGTCGAGCGGCAATTGCTGGTGATGTGCAGCGTGTCGGTGACGCTCGGCGCCTGTCTCGACGCGTGCTGGGCGGTGGCGGCCGGTTTCGGCCGCGCCTGGTTCCTGAAGCCGAAGCACAACCGGCTGCTCGGCTGGTTGTCGGGCGCCGTGCTGATCGGCGGCGGCATCTGGCTCAGCCTGGCGCGGCGGCCGGGTTAGCCGCGCTCACTTCGCCTTCAGACCGAGCTCTTCGACAATCGGCTTCCACTTCTTGGTTTCGCTCGCCATGTGATCGGCAAGTTGCTGCGGCGTGCCGCCGCGCGGCTGTGCGCCCAGTCTGGCGAGGGTGCCTTTCATCGGCTCGGATTGCAGCGCCTTGTTCAGCGCGGCGTTGAGCTTGGCGACGATCGCAGCCGGCGTGCCCTTGGGCGCCAGCAATGCGGTCCACGCGCCGGTTGAGATCGTGGGGAAACCTTGCTCGCGCATGGTCGGCACGTCGGGCAGTTCCGCGACGCGCTTCGCGCCGACCACCGCCATCACGCGCAGCTTGCCGTCGCGCGCCAGGGGCAGCGAGGTGGCGACGGTGTCGAAGGTCATCTGCGCTTCGCCGGCGACGACGCCCAGCAGCGCCGGCCCGCCGCCTTTGTAGGGCACGTGCACGATATTGGTGCCGGTGATTTTCTTGAACAGTTCGGCGGAAAGATGCGGCAGTGTGCCGACGCCGCCGGTCGAATAATTGAGCTTGCCGGGATTGGCCTTGGCGTAGGCCACGAGTTCGGCCACCGATTTCACCGGCAGCTTTGGGTTGACCACGAGCAGTTGCGGCGTCTCGGCGATCAGCGCAACCGGTGCGAAGCTTGTCGCGTCATAGCCGGCGTTCTTGTAGATCATCGGGCTCATGATCAGCCCGCTCGCCGCCGACACCATCAGCGTATAGCCGTCCGGCGCCGCGTCGGCCGCGATCTTGGAGCCGATGATGTTGCCGGCCCCCGGCTTGTTCTCGACGACGACATTCTGCCCGAGACTTGCGGGCAATGCGGCGGCGACGAGCCGCGCCATCACGTCGACCGGACCGCCGGCCGGCGTCGGCACGATGAGGCGGATGGGGTGATCCGGATAGGATTGGGCGAAAGCAGGCGCGGCGAACAGCAAGACGAAGGCCGCGAAGGCGAGCCGGCGCATGACGTCCTCCCTGCGGGATCTTGGATGTCCCTAACGGGTAAGCCTAACGCGCCGGCGGTCGAGCGCCTAGTTGAGCCGGTCGGTGGAAACCAGGCGGATATGCGGATTGCCGAACTGCGTGCCGACGCAGCGCAGATAGGGCCAGGCGCGTTGCGCGCAGGCGGTCATCGGCGCGGCGGAGGCGATGGGCAGCGGACTGGCGTTGACGTGGGTGGTTGGCGCCGAAAGGATCGTGACGGCGACGGCAATCGCGGCTGCGACCATGACGGCGGTGGTTGTTTTCAGCATGACGGCCCCCTGTTTTGGCGTCTTGCCGGTTGGTCGCGGGGGTGGGGCGGGAGGTTCATGTGAACCGGCCTTGCGGGGGGCAAAAACCCGGGTTAGACCCGCGCCCATGCTGCGGATCGCCCTTTACGCCGGGTCATTCGACCCCGTTACCAACGGTCATCTCGACGTGGTCCGCCACGCCGTGCGGCTGGCCGACAAACTGGTGCTGGCGGTGGGCGTCAATCCCGGCAAGGCGCCGCTGTTTTCCGCCGACGAACGGCTGGCCATGCTGAAAGAGATCTGCGGGCCGCTCGCGCGCGAGGCCAAGTGCGAACTGGATTTTGTGCCCTTTTCCGGCCTGGTGGTGGAAGCTGCGCGCAAGGCGGGCGCAACGATGCTGATCCGCGGCCTGCGCGACGGCACCGATTTCGACTACGAAATGCAGATGACCGGCATGAACGAGGCGATGGCGCCCGAGGTACAGACAGTGTTTCTGCCGGCCTCGCCGATTGTGCGCCCGATCACCGCCACATTGGTGCGCCAGATCGCCGGCATGGGCGGCGACGTCACCGCCTTCGTGCCGGCCGCGGTGGCCGAGCGCCTGAAAAAGAAGTTCGCGCGCTAACACTCAATCCAGCCGGGAGATTTCATGATCCGCATTCTCGCTGTCGTCGTCGCGCTCGTTTGCGCCGCGCCTGCCTTCGCGCAGGTGAAACTGCCGGCCGGGCTCGACCCGCAGAACACCATCCTGCTCGATACCAAGTACGGCCGCGTCATCATCAAGCTGCGCAACGACGTCGCGCCGCAACATGCCGCGCGCATCAAGCAACTCGCACGCGACGGCTTCTATAACAACGTGCCGTTTCACCGCGTGATCGCCGGCTTTATGGCGCAGACCGGCGATGGTCAATACGGCAACGGCACCGGCGGCTCGAAATATCCTGACCTGAAGGCCGAGTTTTCCGCCGTGCCGTTCAAGCGCGGCGTGGTCGGCATGGCGCGCACCCAGGATCCGAATTCGGCCAATTCCCAGTTCTTCATCATGTTTGCCGAGAATTCCGGCCTGAACGGCCAATACACCGTGGTGGGGCAGGTGGTGTCCGGCATGGAGGCGATCGACAAAATCAAGAAGGGACCGGAGTCCGCCAACGGCGCGGTGACCAATCCCGACAAGATTCTGAAGATGCAGGTCGCCGCCGACGCCAAGTAGCGAGCTTTGCCATGCGGCCGGCTTACACGCTCCTCGGCGCTGCCGCATTGGCGGCGGCGATGAGCGCTGTTTGGCCGCAGCCGGGCGCTGCAACCACGGGCTTTCTTCTGCCAGTACAAAATACCGAAGGGCTGCCGAGGGCCGAGCCGGAAAAACCAGGGCGCGAATTGAACACGCTCCAGGACATTTTTGCGGCCATCCGCCGCTGCTATCGGCCGCCGAGTTCGGATCAGGCGCTCCCGGGCATGCGCATCACCGTGCACTTTGCCTATACGCGGGCCGGCGACCTTTTCGGCAAGCCCCGCATTTGGTTCGAAACGGCGGGTATTTCGCCGCAACACCAATCGGCCTACCGCGCGGCGGTCGCGGCCGCACTGGTGCGCTGTTCGCACCTTCCCTTCAGCGAGTCGCTCGGCAATGCTGTCGCCGGGCGCGTTCTAGCCATCCAGTTTTTCGACGAACGCAACCTCAAACGAGCGGAGTACGCAGTATGGCCAAGCCGGAAGACACGTTGACGCTGGAAACCACCCAAGGGCCGGTGGTGATCGCCATGCGGCCCGATCTTGCGCCGGGCCACGTCGCGCGCATCAAGGAACTCGTGAAGGAAGGCTTTTACGACGGCATCGTGTTCCATCGTGTGATCGACGGCTTCATGGCGCAGACCGGCTGCCCGGAAGGCACCGGCACCGGCGGCTCGGGCCAGAAGCTCAAGGCCGAGTTCAACGAGGAACCGCACGTGCGCGGAACCGTGTCGATGGCCCGCGCCAGCAATCCGGATTCCGGCGACAGCCAGTTCTTCATCTGCTTCGACGACGCCCGCTTTCTCGACGGCCAGTACACCGCCTGGGGCAACGTCATCGAGGGCATGGAGAACGTCGACAAGATCAAGCGCGGCGAGCCGGTCGAGGATCCCGACAAGATCGTCAAGGCGACGATGGGGGCCTAGTTCCTTCGCCGCGCGCCAACCTCACGTCGTCGGGATGCCGCGACCAAATATGGCGCCGGCTCCATATGGCATAAGCGGCCAGGAGGAATGTTGCGGCAGCGCCGGCGTGTGTGACGGCGCCGAAAAACTCATAATCGCGGCCGACTGCACCGAACATCACGGTCGCCAGCCCGACCGCAACGCCCGCCACCATGGCCGGACCGAAGCGCAGAAGGTCTTTCCGCGCGCGGAACGCCAGATGGATAAAATACGCGATCACTAACGACGCAAAAACTGCCGTCGACGCACTCATACTCACAACTCCTCCGCAGCGCGGCGGACATTGAACGAGCTACTATACCTCTTATGGTCCGGGACAGGCTAATACCCCCTTACTGTCCTCGATTGGATTGGAAGCTTTGGCGGTCCAGCGCCCGAATGTCGAAAAACGGCTCGGTTTTGGCCCGTTAATGGCGTTGCGGTTGTTTGTCCCGGCGGGCACTGGCACTGAGGCTTATGCGTACCGACCTTTTCGACTTCGATCTGCCGGCCGACCGCATTGCCCTGCGGCCGGCAAGCCCGCGCGGCGCATCGCGGCTGCTGGTGGTGCGACCGGGCGGGTTGCCCGAATGGGAGGACCGGATAATCGCCGAATTGCCAGACCTGCTGCGGCCGGGCGACTCCCTGGTGGTCAACGACAGCAAGGTCATCGCGGCCCGGCTCAAAGGTCGGCGGATCGGGCGGGGCGCGGCCGAGCCGGAGATCGAGGCGACCTTGCACAAGCGCATCGACGGTTCGCATTGGCGCGCCTTCATTCTCGGCGCGAAGAAAGTGCAGGTGGGGGATACTTTGCGGTTCGGCGCCGAGGGCAAGGTCTGTTTTCTCGGCGAGCTCGATGCTCAAGTTTCACGGAAAGATGAGGGCGGCGAAGTAACCCTTTCATTTTCTTTCCATGGCCCGGTGCTCGACCAAGCCATTGCCGAGCGCGGCGCGATGCCACTGCCGCCCTATATCGCCTCCCGCCGCGAGCCGGATCAGCAGGACCGGACCGATTACCAGACGGTTTTTGCCGCTCCCGAAGGCTCCGTGGCGGCGCCGACGGCGGGGCTGCATTTTACGGAAGACCTGCTGGCACGGCTGAAGGAGTGCGGCATTGCCCTGCATAAAGTGACGTTGCACGTGGGCGCCGGAACCTTCTTGCCGGTGAAAGCCGACGACACCGAAGGCCACAGGATGCACGCCGAGTTCGGAACAGTTTCTCGTGAAACAGTTGAGGCTCTTAATGCTATACATGAACAAGGCGGGCGCATCGTTGCCGTAGGCTCGACGGCGCTGCGGCTGCTGGAGACGGCGGCGGGCGAAGACGGCAGATTGCGCGCTTTTGCCGGCGAAACCGCGATTTTCATTACACCCGGCTACAAATTCCGCGCCGTCGACCTGATGCTGACCAATTTCCACCTGCCGCGTTCCACTTTGTTCATGCTGGTGGCGGCTTTCAGCGGGCTGGACGTGATGCATCGGGCCTACCGCCACGCCATCGAGGCCGGCTATCGCTTCTATTCCTATGGCGATGCGTGTCTGCTTTATCCTGAAAGCCAATGAGTCAACCATTTTCTTTCCGTTGCTGCAAACCGACGGCACCGCGCGCCGCGGCGAAATCGTCACACCGCACGGCCGCGTGCAGACGCCGGCCTTCATGCCGGTCGGCACGCAGGCGACGGTAAAGGGGCTCGCGCCCGAGGCCGTGGCCGCGACCGGCGCGGAAATCCTGCTCGGCAACACCTATCATCTGATGCTGCGGCCGGGCGCGGAACGGGTCGCCGCGCTTGGCGGCCTGCACGAATTCATGCAGTGGCCGGGACCGATCCTCACCGACAGCGGCGGCTTCCAGGTGATGTCGCTGTCGGCGCTGCGCCGACTGGAGGAGCACGGTGTCACCTTCCGCTCGCATCTCGACGGCGCCATGGTGGAACTTTCCCCGGAGCGCGCCATCGAGATCCAGGCGCTGCTCGGCGCCGACATCTCAATGCAGCTCGACGAATGCCTGAAGCTGCCCGCCAACCGCGAGGAGATTGCGCGGGCGATGCAGTTGTCGCTGCGCTGGGCCGAGCGGAGCAGGCGCGCGTTCGAAGCCGTGCGCGCAGGGCGGGCCCTTTTCGGCATCGTGCAGGGCGGCGACGACCTCGCGCTGCGGGCGGACAGCGCCAAGGCGCTCGTCGACATCGGCTTCGACGGCTACGCCATCGGCGGCCTCGCGGTGGGCGAGCCGCAGGACGTGATGCTCAAGATCGTCGCCGACACCGCGCCTACGCTGCCGGCCGACCGGCCGCGCTATCTGATGGGCGTCGGTACGCCAGACGACCTGATGCAAGCGGTCGCGCGCGGTATCGATATGTTCGATTGCGTGCTGCCGACCCGCAACGGCCGTCACGGCATGGCGTTCACGCGATACGGCGCGATCAATCTCGCCAATGCGCGCCACGCCAACGACAAGCGCCCGCTCGATGAAGAGAGCGCCCACCCGGCGGCGCGGACTTATTCGCGCGCCTATCTGCATCATCTGACCAAAGCGAACGAGATGCTGGGGGCGGTGCTGCTCTCCACCATCAATCTTGCCTACTACCAGACGCTGATGGCCGGCATGCGCGAGGCGATTGCGGACCGACGGTTTGCGGATTTCCAAACCGCCATCAAGGAAGGCTGGGAGCGGGGGGATATTGCCGCATTGTGAAATGGTCTGCGGGGTTGTCACGGGTTGGCGTCTTGGCTAAACGCGATTTATGAATGTGCATTTCTCATTTTTCGTGGTCGATTTGGTGCCGCAATTTGCCGCAGCCCCGTTGGCACAGCAGCGCCTGCTGGAGGACAATCCGGCGCGGCTTTATGGTTTCACGTAAAACAATAAGAAACGCGAGGAAATTTCAGGGAGGATCACCGTGAGAAAAGCCTTCTTCGTATTGCTGGCGCTGCCGGCAGCTTTGATGTTGGCGCTGGCGCCGCTTGGCGAGGCGCAGGCGAAATGGCCGGACAAGCCGGTGAAGATCATTCTGCCGTTCGGCGCCGGCGGCGTTGCCGACGTCACGTCGCGCATCATGGCGGATAAACTCAGCAATAAATTCGGCCAGCGCGTGGTGATCGAAAACATGCCGGGCCCCGGCGGCATCAATGCCGCGCGCGCCGTGGTGAACGCGGTGCCCGATGGCTACACCATGGGACTGGTCACCAACGGCACCGCGATCAGCGTCGCGGCCTTTAACAAGCTGCCATTCGATCCGGTCAAGCAATTCGACATGGTGTCGTTGCTCGGTGAGTTCGACCTTGTGTTCTGCGTCAACGCCAAGTCGGATTACAAGACGCTGGCCGATGTCATCGAAGCGGCAAAGGCGCAGCCCGGAAAACTCAATGTCGGCACCATCTCCGTCGGCGGCACACAGAACCTCGGCGCCGAACTGTTCAAGTCGCTCGCCGATGTGAATGTACAGATCGTGCCGTACAAGAATTCGCCGGACATCGTGGTGGCGCTGCTGCGCAACGACGTGCAGATGTTGGTCGAATTTCCGCCCGCCGTCAAAGGCCAGGTGGCGGCCGGCGAATTGCGGGTGCTCGCGACATCGGGACCGAAGCGTTCGGCCTCGATGCCAAACGTGCCGACCGTCCAAGAGGCCGGCGTGAAGGGTTACCTGGTGACGTCCTGGAACGGCGTGTTCGCGCCCAAGGGGACTCCGAAGGAAGCCATCGACACCATGGGCAAGGCAATGCACGAAGTGCTAGCGATGCCTGATGTAAAGGCGGCGTTCGACAAAGTCGGCGTGGTCGCGCCAACGAGCACGCCCGACGAATTGATGGACCGGCTCAAAGCCGACATCACGAAATGGGACGCGGTGATCATCAAGGCCGGGATTGCCGAAGAGGTCGAAAAGGCCCCGGATGCGGCACGGCACCAAAACGCTGCGCTACGCGTGAACCTGCGATTAAGGCCCGCCGTACAGCCAGGCGATGCCATCATAGGCCTGTTGCGGCGTGCGGCCGGCGAGCGCGATGTCGCGCAATTCGGCGGCCACGCCGCGTGCGTGATAGAACTCGCCATAGACACGCGCCATGATCTGGACGCGGCCGGTGCGCAGATAGCGCGCCTGCTCGTAGGCCTTGAACGCCGCCGGCAGGTTATCGGGCGAGGC
>CAVWDA010000051.1:0-47383 GCA_963753455.1 uncultured Alphaproteobacteria bacterium
AAGCGATCAGGTCATGCTGGTCACCGACCAAGGCAAGCTGATCCGCACGCCGGTGTCCGGCATCCGCATCGCCGGGCGCTCGACGCAGGGCGTGATCGTGCTCAACACGGCGGAAGACGAACACGTCGTGTCGGTCGAACGGCTGAGCGAGGAAGAGGAAGAGTAAGACTGAGACTAAGTTCTGCTGCCACGCCAGCACCGTCCGCGCGGACAATGACACTAAGAATGTGGTGATCATGAACTGGCATCTCTTCACCGCCTTCCTGCTGATCACGGTCGTGCTGTTTCTCACGCCGGGACCGATCGTCACGCTGATCATCGCCACCGGCGCACGGCAGGGCACGCGCGCGGCGCTGCTGACGGTGGCCGGCGCCACGACCGGCAATGCCGTGCTGGTCGGCTGCATCGCCGTCGGCCTCGGCTGGATTCTGAAAACCTCGGCGGAAATTTTCGATGCGCTGCGCTGGGTCGGCGCCGCCTATCTGGTGTTTCTCGGTATCCAGGCCTGGCGACATGCCGGGGCGCCGCCCGCGGCGGTGGTGCCGGGCGGCCATGTGCACACCTGGCGCGGCTTCATCGTCGCCATCACCAATCCGAAGACGATCGCGTTCTTCACGGCGTTCCTGCCGCAATTCCTCGACCCCGCGCTGCCGGTCGAGCGGCAATTGCTGGTGATGTGCAGCGTGTCGGTGACGCTTGGCGCCTGTCTCGACGCGTGCTGGGCGGTGGCGGCCGGTTTCGGCCGCGCCTGGTTCCTGAAGCCGAAGCACAACCGGCTGCTCGGCTGGTTGTCGGGCGCCGTGCTGATCGGCGGCGGCATCTGGCTCAGCCTGGCGCGGCGGCCGGGTTAGCCGCGCTCACTGCGCCTTCAGACCGAGTTCTTCGACAATCGGGTTCCACTTCTTGGTTTCGCTCACCATGTGATCGGCAAGCTGCTGCGGCGTGCCGCCACGCGGCTGTGCGCCCAGTCTGGCGAGGGTGCCTTTCATCGGCTCGGCTTGCAGCGCCTTGTTCAGCGCGGCGTTGAGCTTGGCGACGATCGCAGCCGGCGTGCCCTTGGGCGCCAGCAATGCGGTCCACGCGTCGGTTGAGATCGTGGGGAAACCTTGCTCGCGCATGGTCGGCACGTCGGGCAGTTCCGCGACGCGCTTCGCGCCGACCACCGCCAGCACGCGCAGCTTGCCGTCGCGCGCCAGGGGCAGCGAGGTGGCGACGGTGTCGAAGGTCATCTGCGCTTCGCCGGCGACGACGCCCAGCAGCGCCGGCCCGCCGCCTTTGTAGGGCACGTGCACGATATTGGTGCCGGTGATTTTCTTGAACAGTTCGGCGGAAAGATGCGGCAGTGTGCCGACGCCGCCGGTCGAATAATTGAGCTTGCCGGGATTGGCCTTGGCGTAGGCCACGAGTTCGGCCACCGATTTCGCCGGCAGCTTTGGGTTGACCACGAACAGTTGCGGCGTCTCGGCGATCAGCGCAACCGGTGCGAAGCTCGTCGCGTCATAGCCGGCGTTCTTGTAGATCATCGGGCTCATGATCAGCCCGCTCGCCGCCGACACCATCAGCGTATAGCCGTCCGGCACGGCGTCGGCCGCGATCTTGGAGCCGATGATGTTGCCGGCCCCCGGCTTGTTCTCGACGACGACATTCTGCCGGAGACTTGCGGGCAATACGGCGGCGACCAGCCGCGCCATCATGTCGACCGGGCCGCCGGCCGGCGTCGGCACGATGAGGCGGATGGGGTGATCCGGATAGGATTGGGCGAAAGCAGGCGCGGCGAACAGCAAGACGAAGGGCGCGAAGGCGAGCCGGCGCATGACGTCCTCCCTGCGGGATCTTGGATGTCCCTAACGAGGAAGCCTAACGCGCCGGCGGTCGAGCGCCTAGTTGAGCCGGTCGGTGGAAACCAGGCGGACATGCGGATTGCCGAACTGCGTGCCGACGCAGCGCAGATAGGGCCAGGCGCGCTGCGCGCAGGCGGTCATCGGCGCGGCAGAGGCGGTGGGCAGCGGACTGGCGTTCACGTGGGTGGTTGGCGCCGAAAGGATCGTGACGGCGGCGGCAATCGCGGCTGCGACCATGACGGCAGTGGTTGTTTTCAGCATGACGGCCCCCTGTTTTGGCGTCCTGCCGGTTGGTCGCTGCGGCCGGGCGGGAGGTTCACGGGAACCGGCCTTGCGGGGGGCAAAAACCCGGGTTAGACCCGCGCCCATGCCGCGGATCGCCCTTTACGCCGGGTCATTCGACCCCGTCACCAACGGTCATCTCGACGTGGTCCGCCACGCCGTGCGGCTGGCCGACAAACTGGTGCTGGCGGTGGGCGTTAATCCCGGCAAGGCGCCGCTGTTTTCCGCCGACGAACGGCTGGCCATGCTGAACGAGATCTGCGGGCCGCTCGCGCGCGAGGCCAAGTGCGAACTGGATTTTGTACCCTTTTCCGGCCTGGTGGTGGAAGCTGCGCGCAAGGCGGGCGCCACGATGCTGATCCGCGGCCTGCGCGACGGCACCGATTTCGACTACGAAATGCAGATGACCGGCATGAACGAGGCGATGGCGCCCGAGGTGCAGACGGTGTTTCTGCCGGCCTCGCCGATGGTGCGCCCGATCACCGCCACATTGGTGCGCCAGATCGCCGGCATGGGCGGCGACGTCACCGCCTTTGTGCCGGCCGCGGTGGCCGAGCGCCTGAAAAAGAAGTTCGCGCGCTAACACTCAATCCAGCCGGGAGATTTCATGATCCGCATTCTCGCTGTCGTCGTCGCGCTCGTTTGCGCCGCGCCTGCCTTCGCGCAGGTGAAACTGCCGGCCGGGCTCGACCCGCAGAACACCATCCTGCTCGATACCAAGTACGGCCGCGTCATCATCAAGCTGCGCAACGACATAGCGCCGCAACATGCCGCGCGCATCAAGCAACTCGCACGCGACGGCTTCTACAACAACGTGCCGTTTCACCGCGTGATCGCCGGCTTCATGGCGCAGACCGGCGACGGTCAATACGGCAACGGCACCGGCGGCTCGAAATATCCCGACCTGAAGGCCGAGTTTTCCGCCGTGCCGTTCAAGCGCGGCGTGGTCGGCATGGCGCGCACCCAGGATCCGAATTCGGCCAATTCCCAGTTCTTCATCATGTTCGCCGAGAATTCCGGCCTGAACGGCCAATACACCGTGGTGGGACAGGTGGTGTCCGGCATGGAGGCGATCGACAAAATCAAGAAGGGACCGGAGTCCGCCAACGGCGCGGTGACCAATCCCGACAAGATTCTGAAGATGCAGGTCGCCGCCGACGCCAAGTAGCGAGCTTTGCCATGAGGCCGGATTACACGCTCCTCGGCGCTGCCGCATTGGCGGCGGCGATGAGCGCTGTTTGGCCGCAGCCGGGCGCTGCAACCACGGGCTTTCTTCTGCCAGTACAAAATACCGAAGGGCTGCCGAGGGCCGAGCCGGAAAAACCAGGCCGCGAATTGAACACGCTCCAGGACATTTTTGCGGCCATCCGCCGCTGCTATCGGCCGCCGAGTTCGGATCAGGCGTTCCCGGGCATGCGCATGACCGTGCACTTTGCCTATACGCGGGCCGGCGATCTTTTCGGCAAGCCCCGCATTTGGTTCGAAACGGCGGGTATTTCGCCGCAACACCAATCGGCCTACCGCGCGGCGGTCGCGGCCGCACTGGTGCGCTGTTCGCACCTTCCCTTCAGCGAGTCGCTCGGCAATGCTGTCGCCGGGCGCGTTCTAGCCATCCAGTTTTTCGACGAACGCAACCTCAAACGAGCGGAGTACGCAGTATGGCCAAGCCGGAAGACACGTTGACGCTGGAAACCACCCAAGGGCCGGTGGTGATCGCCATGCGGCCCGATCTTGCGCCCGGCCACGTCGCGCGCATCAAGGAACTCGTGAAGGAAGGCTTTTACGACGGCATCGTGTTCCATCGCGTGATCGACGGCTTCATGGCGCAGACCGGCTGCCCGGAAGGCACCGGCACCGGCGGTTCGGGGCAGAGGCTCAAGGCCGAGTTCAACAAGGAACCGCATGTGCGCGGAACCGTGTCGATGGCTCGCGCCAGCAATCCGGATTCCGGCGACAGCCAGTTCTTCATCTGCTTCGACGACGCCCGCTTTCTCGACGGCCAGTACACCGCCTGGGGCAACGTCATCGAGGGCATGGAGAACGTCGACAAGATCAAGCGCGGCGAGCCGGTCGAGGATCCCGACAAGATCGTCAGGGCGACGATGGGGGCCTAGTTCCTTCGCCGCGCGCCAACCTCACGTCGCCGGGATGCCGCGACCAAATATGGCGCCGGCTCCATATGGCGTAAGCGGCCAGGAGGAATGTTACGGCAGCGCCGGCGTGCGTGACGGCGCCGAAAAACTCACAATCGCGGCCGACTGCACCGAACATCACGGTCGCCAGCCCGACCGCAACGCCGGCCACCATGGCCGGACCGAAGCGCAGAAGGTCTTTCCGCGCGCGGAACGTCAGATGGATAAAATACGCGACCACTAGCGACGCAAAAACTGCCGTCGACGCACTCATACTCACAACTCCTCCGCAGCGCGGCGGACATTGAACGAGCTACTATACCTCTTATGGTCCGGGACAGGCTAATACCCCCTTACTGTCCTCGATTGGATTGGAAGCTTTGGCGGTCCAGCGCCCGAATGTCGAAAAACGGCTCGGTTTTGGCCCGTTAATGGCGTTGCGGTTGTTTGTCCCGGCGGGCACTGGCACTGAGACTTATGCGTACCGACCTTTTCGACTTCGATCTGCCGGCCGACCGCGTTGCCCTGCGGCCGGCAAGCCCGCGCGGCGCATCGCGGCTGCTGGTGGTGCGACCGGGCGGGTTGCCCGAATGGGAGGACCGGATAATCGCCGAATTGCCAGATCTGCTGCGGCCGGGCGACTGCCTGGTGGTCAACGACAGCAAGGTCATCGCGGCCCGGCTCAAAGGTCGGCGGATCGGGCGGGGCGCGGCCGAGCCGGAGATCGAGGCGACCTTGCACAAGCGCATCGACGGTTCGCATTGGCGCGCCTTCATTCTCGGCGCGAAGAAAGTGCAGGTGGGGGATACTTTGCGGTTCGGCGCCGAGGGCAAGGTCTGTTTTCTCGGCGAGCTCGATGCTCAAGTTTCACGGAAAGATGAGGGCGGCGAGGTAACCCTTTCATTTTCTTTCCATGGCCCGGTGCTCGACCAAGCCATTGCCGAGCGCGGCGCGATGCCACTGCCGCCCTATATCGCCTCCCGCCGCGAGCCGGATGAGCAGGACCGGACCGATTATCAGACGGTTTTTGCCGCTCCCGAAGGCTCCGTGGCGGCGCCGACGGCGGGGCTGCATTTTACGGAAGACCTGCTGGCACGGCTGAAGGAGCGCGGCATTGCCGTGCATAAAGTGACATTGCACGTTGGCGCCGGAACCTTCTTGCCGGTGAAAGCCGACGACACCGAAGGCCACAAGATGCACGCCGAGTTCGGAACAGTTTCTCGTGAAACAGTTGAGGCTCTCAATGCTGTACATGAACAAGGCGGGCGCATCGTTGCCGTAGGCTCGACGGCGCTGCGGCTGCTGGAGACGGCGGCGGGCGAAGACGGCAGATTGCGCGCTTTTGCCGGCGAAACCGCGATTTTCATTACACCCGGCTACAAATTCCGTGCCGTCGACCTGATGCTGACCAATTTCCACCTGCCGCGTTCCACTTTGTTCATGCTCGTGGCGGCTTTCAGCGGGCTGGACGTGATGCAGCGGGCCTACCGCCACGCCATCGAGGCCGGCTATCGCTTCTATTCCTATGGCGATGCGTGTCTGCTTTATCCTGAAAGCCGATGAGCGAAACCTTTTCCTTCCGTCTGCTGAAAACCGACGGCGCGGCGCGGCGCGGCGAGATCGTCACACCGCACGGCCGCGTGCAGACGCCGGCCTTCATGCCGGTCGGCACGCAGGCGACGGTAAAGGGGCTCGCGCCCGAGGCCGTGGCCGCGACCGGCGCGGAAATCCTGCTCGGCAACACCTATCATCTAATGCTGCGTCCTGGCGCGGAACGCGTCGCCGCGCTCGGCGGCCTGCACGAATTCATGCAGTGGCCGGGACCGATCCTCACCGACAGCGGCGGCTTCCAGGTGATGTCGCTTTCGGCGCTGCGCCGACTGGGGGAGCACGGTGTCACCTTCCGCTCGCATCTCGACGGCGCCATGGTGGAACTTTCCCCGGAGCGCGCCATCGAGATCCAGGCGCTGCTCGGCGCCGACATCTCAATGCAACTCGACGAATGCCTGAAGCTGCCCGCCAACCGCGAGGAGATTGCGCGGGCGATGCAGTTGTCGCTGCGCTGGGCCGAGCGGAGCAGGCGCGCGTTCGAAGCCGTGCGCGCAGGGCGGGCCCTATTCGGCATCGTGCAGGGCGGCGACGACCTCGCGCTGCGGGCGGACAGCGCCAAGGCACTCGTCGACATCGGCTTCGACGGCTACGCCATCGGCGGCCTGGCGGTGGGCGAGCCGCAGAATGTGATGCTCAAGATCGTCGCCGACACCACGCCCGCGCTGCCGGCCGACCGGCCGCGCTATCTGATGGGCGTCGGTACGCCAGACGACCTGATGCAAGCGGTCGCGCGCGGTATCGATATGTTCGATTGCGTGATGCCGACCCGCAACGGCCGCCACGGCATGGCGTTCACGCGATACGGCGCGATCAATCTCGCCAATGCGCGCCACGCCAACGACAAGCGCCCGCTCGATGAAGAGAGCGCCCACCCGGCGGCGC
Organism: uncultured Alphaproteobacteria bacterium; assembly: GCA_963753455.1. Classification (GTDB taxonomy): domain Bacteria; phylum Pseudomonadota; class Alphaproteobacteria; order Rhizobiales; family Xanthobacteraceae; genus Pseudolabrys. Next base: position 6,749 of record CAVWDA010000051.1, read on the forward strand.
GGACTTATTCGCGCGCCTATCTGCATCATCTGACCAAAGCGAACGAGATGCTGGGGGCGGTGCTGCTCTCCACCATCAATCTTGCCTACTACCAGACGCTGATGGCCGGGATGCGCGAGGCGATTGCGGACCGACGGTTTGCGGATTTCCAAACCGTCACCAAGGAAGGCTGGGAGCGGGGGGATATTGCCGCATTGTGAAATGGTCTGCGGGGTTGTCACGGGTTGGCGTCTTGGCTAAACGCGATTTATGAATGTGCATCTCTCATTTTTCGTGGTCGATTTGGTACCGCACTTTGCCGCAGCCCCGTTGGCACAGCAGCGCCTGCTGGAGGACAATCCGGCGCGGCTTTATGGTTTCACGTAAAACAATAAGAAACGCGAGGAAATTTCAGGGAGGATCACCGTGAGAAAAGCCTTCTTCGTATTGCTGGCGCTGCCGGCAGCTTTGATGTTGGCGCTGGCGCCGCTTGGCGAGGCGCAGGCGAAATGGCCGGACAAGCCGGTGAAGATCATTCTGCCGTTCGGCGCCGGCGGCGTTGCCGACGTCACGTCGCGCATCATGGCGGATAAACTCAGCAATAAATTCGGCCAGCGCGTGGTGATCGAAAACATGCCGGGCCCCGGGGGCATCAATGCCGCGCGCGCCGTGGTGAACGCGGTGCCCGATGGCTACACCATGGGACTGGTCACCAACGGCACCGCGATCAGCGTTGCGGCCTTTAACAAGCTGCCATTCGATCCGGTCAAGCAATTCGACATGGTGTCGTTGCTCGGTGAGTTCGACCTTGTGTTCTGCGTCAACGCCAAGTCGGATTACAAGACGCTGGCCGATGTCATCAAAGCGGCAAAGGCGCAGCCCGGAAAACTCAATGTCGGCACCATCTCCGTCGGCGGCACGCAGAACCTCGGCGCCGAACTGTTCAAGTCGCTCGCCGATGTGAATGTACAGATCGTGCCGTACAAGAATTCACCGGATATCGTGGTGGCGCTGCTGCGCAACGACGTGCAGATGTTGGTCGAATTTCCGCCCGCCGTCAAAGGCCAGGTGGCCGCCGGCGAATTGCGGGTGCTCGCGACATCGGGGCCGAAGCGTTCGGCCTCGATGCCAAACGTGCCGACCGTCCAAGAGGCCGGCGTGAAGGGTTACGTGGTCACGTCCTGGAACGGCGTGTTCGCGCCCAAGGGGACTCCGAAGGAAGCCATCGACACCATGGGCAAGGCAATGCACGAAGTGCTGGCGATGCCTGATGTAAAGGCGGCGTTCGACAAAGTCGGCGTGGTCGCGCAAGCGAGCACGCCCGACGAATTGATGGACCGGCTCAAAGCCGACATCACGAAATGGGACGCGGTGATCATCAAGGCCGGGATCCCGAAGAAGTAGAAAAGGCCCCGGATGCGGCACAGCACCAAAACGTTGCGCTACGCGTGAACCTGCGATTACGGCCCGCCGTACAGCCAGGCGATGCCATCATAGGCCTGTTGCGGCGTGCGGCCGGCGAGCGCGATGTCGCGCAATTCGGCGGCCACGCCGCGTGCGTGATAGAACTCGCCATAGACACGCGCCATGATCTGGACGCGGCCGGTGCGCAGATAGCGCGCCTGCTCGTAGGCCTTGAACGCCGCCGGCAGGTTATCGGGCGAGGCCGCCACTTTTTCCGCCAGCACGACGGCGTCTTCGACTGCCATGCAGGCGCCTTGCGCGAGGTATTGCAGCATCGGATGGGCGGCGTCGCCGAGCAAAGTTACGCGACCCCTGGACCAATCCTTCACCGGCTCGCGGTCGCACAGCACCCACATGCGCCAGGTGTCGATGCGCTCGAGCATGCGCAGCACTTCCGGGCGCTGGCCCTTGAAATGCTGCCAGAGCAACTGCTTACTGCCTTCTGCGTCCCAGCCTTCCTCGTAGCGGTCGGAGTGGAACACCGCGACCAGATTGTAGAGCTCGCCCCGGCGTAGCGGATAATGCACGAAATGGGTGCGGGGGCCGGCCCACAGCACTACATCCGGCCGCCACAGATCCTCCGGCACCTCGGAGCGCTTGAGCACGGCACGATAGGCGATATGGCCGGACACCCGCGGCTTGCCGTCGCCAACAATGCGCTCACGGATTCCTGACCACATGCCGTCGCAGCCGATCAACGCGCGGCCTTTGATCTCCTCGCCGCTTTCGAGCGTGACGACGACGCCGTCGCCGCGGTCCTCGAAGCCATCGACGCGCCGGTTGGTTTCCAGGGTAATCAGGTCGTTGCCCAAGCAGGCGTTCAGCAGGATGCCATGGATGTCGGCGCGATGGGTGACGGCGTAGGGCTGGCCGAAGCGCGCAATGAAATCAGCGTCGAGCGGAATCCGGGTGATCAGCTTGCCCGTCAATGCGCCACGCATTTCCTGCGCCGGAGGCAGGTGCGAGTCGTCCAGCACGGCTTCCTTAAGCCCGATTTTATCCAGGACGCGAAAGATGTTGGGGCCGAGCTGGATACCGGCACCGACCTCGCGCAATTCGGGCGCCTGCTCGAGAATGCGCACCGGGAAGCCCTGGCGCGCCAACGCGAAGGCCGCAATGAGGCCGCCGATGCCGCCGCCGGCCACCAGAATGGGCGCCGCGTCACCATCGTAATGGGCCATGATTGCTCCTTGAGGAAAGGGCGATTGAGGATTGGTCTCCGCACAAAGTTTTAAACGGCGGTTTGCCTGCCGCCAAGGGCGACGATCCGGTGGGCAATGAAAAACCCGCCGGCCGTGGGACCAGCGGGTCGTTCGTTCCGGCTTGCCGCAGGATCCGGCGGCTTGCGGCGGATTATTTCATCAATTGGCCGCGGATCTCGCCGCCTTTGTTGGCGGCGGTGTGGACATTGACGTACATGTCGCCGTCCATCAGGGCCTTGGCCTGGGCATCGTTCAGAGTGGCCGAGCCTTCGAAGGAGGGGCCGTTCGGACTAATCGGGATCATGACGCCGGCATTCTTGCCGGGGGGCGCGGGACCGTGGAAATGGGCGGCCGTGGCCGGACCGGTCAGCCCGCTATAGCTGCCTTTCCACGTCAGCTTCTTGGTGGCGGCGTCATAGGTCACGGTGACTTCGCCGGTGCCGGCAGTGGTATTAGCGGGCACTTCGCTCTTGCCGCTCAAGCTGGCTTTGAAATTCATCATGGCCGCTATCGACGGCGTAGCGAGCGCTAGCATGCCGGCGACGGCGATCGCGGCCACCATGGACCGCAGAATAGTCGATATCATCATTTTCACTACTCCCTTGGATCAAGCTCTAGTGAGCCTGTCCGTGGTAACACCGCACCCTAGCACTTATTCCGCGCAATGGCGTTCAATGGGTCGTGAGCGGGATGGCGGTGGTCGAAAATTCTCCACAGAGATCGCATTGCCAATGGTGACGGATTTCGCCGCCCTCGACGAACTCCGACACGATGGGGGCGACCATCCAATCGCCGCAATACGGGCAGCGGACCGATGACGCAAAAGAGCGGATACCATTGAGCTTGGCCGATTGGGTCTCTAACTGCATGGCCTGCGGTCTCCTTTGATCCGTGTCCACGCGCCGGAATTTAGATGGGCATCGTGGCGAGGGCGCGACCCTTTGGTGAAACTGTGGTGGCTGCGACGCTAAGATTTAGTGACAGTCCATGCAGCCGGCATCCGTGCCGTTCATGGTGCGTCGCATGTTTCGTGAAGATTTTGCTGTGGTAGGCTGAGTGTGGCGATTCGAGGCCCGCCGGCGAATTGATCGCCGCCATCGCATCATTGCCCACGTAGTCCGGCAGATTTCGCGTTGCAATTGGGCGACACCGTATCATTCCCCTTAGGCTCGTGCATGAGCAGCGAAGCCATTCAGGTTCGGGAAGACGACGTTGCGCGACAGCCAGAGGCGCCGCAGAGAACGGTCTAGGTGACATCGGCGCCCGGGCGAGCCGGCTTGGACTCGAGATCGCCAATATCAGGGGTGTCGTCGAGGATCTTGGTACGCTCAATCATGAGCTGGTCGACACTGTGAAGTCGGTTGTCAATTCCGCCGGTGCCGCAGCCAAGACCAATGCCACGCTGGCGGCTTCTATGGAGGAATCGCGCGGCACCGCGGATCAAGCACGCAAGACACCGGTCTCGCCGCAGGCCGCAATACCAGATCGTTTTTGCTGCAGACCTACCGGCGCGACATGGGCAACGGAAACTTCGTGCTCATGAAGGACGTGTCGGCCCCGATCATGGTCAAGGGAAAACACTGGGGCGGGATTCGTATCGGGTTCAGGGCGTGACGATGTTCCTCCGGGGACGGATCGAGCGGAAAACTTGAACTCCGTTGGAGTGCGCAGGCTCATTAAGAGTCGATTAACCACGAATACCTATCGTGCCGGCCTGCGAGATTGCAATGGAATTGACCTCTAACTCGTACGCTTCGCTTTCCGAAGCCAATCAGCGCTGGCTGATCGATGTGCATTCTCGGGCCCGCGTTGTTGTGAAGAACGCGATTGATGCGCACGGTTGTGCGCCCGGTCTGAGCAGTGCAGTTATACGGGCGCGGATCGCGTTTCTCGACAGCGAACTCCAGCCGGTGGTTGCGGCGGTCGAGCGCGCCGGCACACCGGTCGATTGCCGGCGCGGCTGCTCAAGTTGCTGCACCCTTAAGGTCGAGATCACGCCGGACGAGGTCTTCGCGCTTGTCGCCGAGCTCGAAGCCGCGCTCGACGCCGAGAGCTTGGCCGACGTTAAACGCCGTGCCAAAGAGGTCGATCAGCGCGGCCGTGATCTTCCGCCCTGGGAACGTTATTTGCTCCGCTTGTTCTGTCCAGTGCTCGACCGGGTTTCCGGCGCATGTCGTGGCCATGCGGCGCGGCCGGCGGCCTGCCAGGGATATCTTTCACTCGATCGTCTGAGTTGTGAGGCTAGTTCGCGAGGCGAGCAGAAGACCATCTTGCGCCCGCTCGCCTCGGACCTGATCCGCGATGCGGTCATGACCGCCCAGTTTATTGTGCTCCGCGAAGCTGGTTACGACCAGTCGCGAAGCGAATTGAGTGCCGGCCTTGCCGCCGCCTGGGCTGATCCGGCCGCCGAACAGCGCTGGCTCACTGGCCGCCAAGCATTTCCATTGACCGCCTTACCAAAGGTATCCGTCCCCGCACTGGCGGGCCAGCATCGTCCGGTCGAATTGGCCTATGGCCATCGGCAGCTCTCCGGAGAAGTTGGCGGAGCAAATCAAAATCCAATAGTCACAATGTGACGCCTGTTCCGTCCTGGACGACGCCGGTGCGGACGATCGCAAGGTTCTGCACCAATACTCTGCCGCGTCGGCCGCAATATCCCCATTGTTTTGCTGCGGGCCTACCGTCGCGAGATGGGCAACGGAAACTTCGTGCCGATGAGGGACGTGTCAGCCCCGATCGTGATCAAGGGAAAACACTGGTGCGCTGTTCGCATCGGCTTCAAGGCGTGAGACGGCGGCGAAGCGTTCTTGCGATTGTGGTGAGCGCGATGGGACTCGAACCCATGACCACCTGATTAAAAGTCAGGTGCTCTACCAGCTGAGCTACGCGCTCGTCACTTTTCAATGGCGCGCCATCTTATCCGAAATCCGGTATTCGATCCCCGACTGCGCCGAGGACAAACTTTTCGGGACGCCGCGCTGGGCGAGGGTGTAGGGGCGGCAGCCCGCCCGGTCAAGCTTAACCGCCCGCGAAAGCGGCACTTTACGCCATTTGTTAAACTCGCACCCAGCCCCGGACGTTTGCTAGACTGGCGGTTTCACGAGGAGACCGTCATGCCGATCGTCAACCGCGTCGCCGACCTTGCGCCTGAGATCGCCGAATGGCGGCACGATCTGCATGCCCATCCGGAACTGCAATACGACGTCCTGCGCACCGCCGGCATCGTCGCCGAGAAGCTGAAAGCCTTCGGCTGCGACGAGGTGGTCCCTGGCTTCGGCCGCACCGGGGTGGTCGGCGTCATCCACGGCCGCAAGGGCAAGTCGGACAAGGTGATCGGCCTGCGCGCCGACATGGACGCGCTGCCGATCGAAGAGGAGACCGGCTTGCCGTACCAATCGACGGTGCCCGGCAAGATGCATGCCTGCGGCCATGACGGCCACACCGCGATGCTGCTCGGCGCCGCGCGCTACCTCGCCGAGACGCGCAATTTCGCCGGCAGCGCGGTGGTGATATTCCAGCCGGCCGAGGAGGGCGGCGCCGGCGGCAAGGCCATGGTCCAGGACGGGTTGATGACGCGCTTTGGCATCAACGAAGTCTACGGCATGCACAATTATCCCGGCATGCCGGTCGGCCAATTCGGCATCCGTGCCGGCGCCATGATGGCGGCGACCGATTTCGTCTCGATTGATATCGAGGGCGTCGGCGCCCATGCCGCACGCCCGCACCTCGGCATCGATACCATTCTGGTCGGCGCTCAGATCATCAACGCCATCCAGTCGATCGTGTCGCGCAACGTCGACCCGCTGAAATCCGGCGTGCTGTCGATCTGCATGTTCCACGCCGGCAATACCGAGAACGTCATTCCGCAGACCGCACAGTTGCGCGGTACCGCGCGGAGTCTGGCCGAGGACGTGCGCGTACTGTTGGAAAAGCGGCTGCATCAGGTGGTCAAGGGCACGGCGGCGGCCTACGGCGCCAAGGCCAAGCTCACATACGTGCGCAATTATCCGGTGCTGGTGAACCACGAGCGCGAGACCGATTTCGCGGCGTCGGTTGCTAAGCAGATCGCCGGCGCCGACAAGGTCGACACGGCGCTGCCGCCGATGATGGGCGGCGAGGATTTTTCCTTCATGCTCAACGAGCGGCCCGGCGCCTTCATCTGGGTCGGCAACGGCGACAGCGCCGGTTTGCACCACCCCGCCTACAACTTCAACGACGACGTCATCCCGCTCGGCACCTCGTATTGGGTGAAGCTGGTCGAGACGGCGCTGCCGGGGTGAGGCGAGATTCGCCGCCTACTGCACGATCTCAGTGCGTTTGGTCACCGGCGCTGGCGCCGGTTGCGGCCGCCGGGCGATGAGTTCGCCGAAACGCGCCTCGAGCGCGCGCCAGGTGGCGAACTCGTTGAGTGGGGTACGCTCGAGCACCGCCAGGCCGGCCGCCGAGATGAACGGCAAGCTTTGCACCAGAAGCACAAAGGCGAAGATGTTGATCTCGCGTACTTCCTTGTAGTTCGTTTCGTACAGAACCAGAGCACCGAGGATCAGCAGGCCTGCCAGCACCGCCTCCCAGAAGGCGTGGAAATCGGTCGGACGACGCAAACCGCCTTTGGCGGTGCGCACGAAGGGCAGGTGATCCTTGATTAGGCCGAAGGCGACCGCGCGCGCGACCGTCCATTGCACCGACATCGCCGCGAACACCGAGCCCGCGAGTTGCGCCGCGTCGGTGCGCACGCGCAGCCGATATAGCGCCACGAAGTGCAACAGCGAGACCATGAAGCTCGCGAAGATCGGAATGGTGAGAATCCGGTCAGGCACCGCAATGCCAGCGAAGGCGACGATTGGGACCCACAGGATGTTCTGGATGGCGACGACGACGCCCAGGCTTTCGGCGCCCAGCCAATTGAACCAGCCGAGCGCGAATTCGCGTTTCTGATCGCTGGTCAGCCGGCTCGCGCCAGGCAGGAATCGGCGCCAATGCTTCTTGACGATCTGGAATCCGCCATAGGCCCAGCGGTGACGCTGCTTCTTGTAGGCCTCGAACGAGTTGGGCAGCAGGCCATGACCGTAGCGCTTGTTGGTGTAATGCGCGCGCCAGCCGAGCTCGAGCAGCGTGAGGCCGAGATCGGTGTCCTCGCAGATCGTATCGCTCGACCAGCCGCCGGCGGCTTCCAGCGCGGTACGGCGGATCAGGCACATAGTGCCGTGCACGATGATGGCGTTGTATTCGTTCCGCTGGACCATGCCGATGTCGAAAAAGCCGGCATATTCGCCGTTCATCGCGCTGTGCATGACGCTGCGCTCGCCGTCGCGGTGGTCCTGCGGCGCTTGGATCAAGCCGATTGTCGGCTCGCGGAACAGCGGCACCAGCTCCTTGAGCCAATCGGGCCGCACGACATAGTCTGCGTCGATGACGCCGAGCACCTCGGCGTCGGCCGCAGTATGCACCATGGCCAGCCGCAGCGCGCCGGCCTTGAAGCCCTGCAGGTTTTCCGCGCGGACAAACTTGAAGCGCTCGCCGAGCTGCGCGCAGTGATCTTCGATCGGCCGCCACAACGCCGGGTCTGGGGTGTTGTTGATGACCACCAAGCATTCGAAGTTCGGGTAGTCGAGCTCTGCCACCGCATCGAGCGTTTGCTTGAGCATCTCGGGCGGCTCATTGTGAGCGGGAATGTGGATAGAGACTTTCGGCGTCGACGCCTCGGGTGCGAGCGGCGGCGCCTCGATCAGGCGTAGCGGCTTGCGGCCGAACGCGATCTGGGCGAACTCGTCGATGCGCGCAAGCGCGATGATAATCAGCGGGACCAGCAGGGCGATACCGATGCCGAGCGCGATGGCAGCGCCAGTGACAAAATAATGGCCGTTCCAAAAGGCGAACACGGCGGCGAACCAGGCGCCGACGACGTTTGCTGCGGACGCAAGCGTCACGGCCTGGCGGAAGGTCACGCCGTTCATCGCCAAAAGCGGCAGCGACAGAAGCAAACTCAGCAGTAGGGCGATGCCGGCGAGTTTCCAGTGGTCGGGGTCGTTGATCAGCCCGGTCCACTCGAATTTCGGCTGGCGTGCGGCGTCGAAGAGGCCCCAATAAGGACCGACGCCGCCTTCGAAGGTTTTCCACGGCTGATCGATCGCTTCGACGATGTTGTATTCGATGCCGTAAGCGTCGGCGCGCTTAACGAAATCGCGCAGCACAGTCGCCTGCTCGACGCGGCCGGGATAGGCGTTGTGATAATTGTATCCCGCGCTCGGCCAACCGAATTCGGCGATGACGATGCGTTTGCCCGGATAGGCTTGGCGCAGCTTGTCGTAAATCATGATCGCCTGGTCGACGGTCTCGCTCGCCGGCAAACCTTCCCAATAGGGCAGCACGTGCGCGGCGATGTAGTCGACTGCCGACACCAGTTCGGGATGCTCTATCCAAACGTTCCAAATTTCGCCGGTGGAGACCGGCACATTGACCGCGCGTTTGACCCGCTGGATTTTCTTGATCAGTTCGGGAACGGTCTCGTCGGCGCGGTAGATGGTTTCGTTGCCGACAATGACGCTGTTCACGTCGCTATAGCGGCGGGCGAGGTCGATAGCCGACTGGATCTCGCGCTCGTTGCGATCCTGGTGCTTGTCGATCCAGGCGCCGACCGTCACCCGCAGCCCGAATTCGCGGGCGATGCCGGGCACCAGCTCCACGCCGCCGGTCGACGAGTAGAGACGGATCGCGCGAGTTAGCGGCGACAGCAGCTTGAGGTCGGATCGGATCTGCTCGGCCCGCGCCCGATCTCCGGCATTGGGATCACTGGATGGACCGAAGGGCGCGTAGGAGACGCTTGCGAGTTGGCCATCGAAATCGGGGGCGCTCGTCTGATAGCCAGTGAGAGCCCACAATCCGGCTTGCACGCACGCCACGAGGGCGATCACGGCAACGACGGAGCGCATAGACTTACAACCAAATGGGGCGGGATTTCAGACCCTTGAGCCCGTCCCCTGGGCTCAGCCGATGCTGTTTCTGCGGCGCCGCAGCGTAGCTTGGCGTTAGGTGAGACATCAAGTAAAGATCAGACATGGCAAATCCTTGACACGCGCATACCCACGGAAAAATTATTTTTCCCAGAGGGTGAACGCGCGTCAGTGGTTGCCGGTTCCAGCCGGGGCCGGCGCCGCCGGCTGGGCCGCGGGGGTTGGGGCAAGGGCGGGATTGAGCCAGCAAGCGTGCACCCGGCCATTCAGGCTGTCGGGTGCCTTCGGGTCGATATGGCCCTGGCGTACCAGGCAGCGGAAAGTGGCCTGAATATGCGAGCTTGGGCAGCCGAACCGGTCGTAGAGATCGAGGTGGCGGAAGGCGGTGTCGAGGTCGTCGCGCCAGAGCAGGCTGACCACACGGCGGCCGAGCCAGACACATTCCGGGTTGCCGGCCGGGCCGGTTAGGACACGCGCCGCCTCGGCAATCTCGTCGATACTCTTCTGGCCGTCTTTGGCAATGTCGCCGGCCGGTTTCTGTTCGGGCGGTTTGGGGCTACCGCTCTGGGCGATCGCCGCAGAAGCACTGAGGCCCAAGGTCAAGAAGCTGAGCGCAACACACAATGGACGCAAAAACGAGATCAACGGCATAGTCCCGCCGGTTTTGATGGAGGCCGCCCGCCCGATGTCCAGTCTGCTATGGGACCGGATTGGGACGCGATTACGGCGCTTTGTGCCGGCCGCCCCGGCAATCGTCGTCTTGAAGATACACACGCTCAACCTGAACAGCCGTCTTGGACGGAATTTTCCCCGCGCACGACTTGGCCCCAACGGCCCGATTTTGTCCAGCACCAACACTCGGCTTCGTTAAGGGCTCGGCTTGGCAGCGGCAAAGCGCCGCTATAAGCCGGTCCAATCTTTTTTTAATCCCGCCGGAACGGATTTGAGCCGATGCGCCTTGGTCTAGCCTGCCTCGCCCTGTCGGCGTCGGTCATCGCCGGCGTATGGGTCTGGCTTGGCTCCCCGGTCGCTATGCCGCATTCCCCGCTAGGCCCCGGCGAGAAGCTTTATTGTCTGTCCTATTCGCCGTTCCGCGGCGACCAGACGCCGCTCAATGCGGGTATCAAAATTTCGCCCGCCCAGATCGAGGACGACTTTACGCGTCTCGCCAAAATCTCGGATTGCGTGCGCACCTATTCGACCGAGTTCGGGCAGGATAAGATCGCCGAGGTCGCCGCCCGCCACGGCCTCAAAGTGCTGCAGGGAATCTGGCTGTCGGGCCATGCCGACAAGAACCGCGAGCAGATCGAGACCGCGGTCGCACTCGCCAACCGCTTTCCGGATACCGTCCGCGCGCTGGTAGTCGGTAACGAGGTGCTGCTGCGCGGCGAGATGACATCGGAGGATTTGGCCGCGACCATTCGCGCGGTGAAGGCTCAGGTGCACGTGCCGGTGACCTATGCGGACGTATGGGAATACTGGCTACGTAATCGCGACGTTGCCTCCGCGGTCGATTTTATCACCATCCACATCTTGCCCTATTGGGAGGACTTGCCCATCGCCGCACGCGATGCCGCTGCTCACGTCGATTCGATCCGCCACCGCGTGGCGGCAGCCTTTCCTGGCAAGGAAGTGATCATCGGCGAGGTCGGCTGGCCGAGCGCGGGGCGCATGCGCGAAGGCGCGCTGCCGTCGCCGGCGAACGAAGCGCGCGTCATCCAGGACGTGCTGGCGCTGGGCAAGCGCGCCAATTTCCGTGTCAATGTCATCGAAGCCTTTGACGAGCCGTGGAAACGCGCACTTGAAGGCACCGTCGGCGGCCATTGGGGTCTGCTCGACGATGCCACGCGCGCGCCCAAATTTGGGTGGGGCGCAGCGGTTTCCGATCATCCGCAGTGGCGATGGCAAGCGGCGGGCGGTATCGTCTTTGCGTTGTTGGTGTTCGGCGCGGCCTTTGCGGGCGGTCGCGAGGCGCGGCCATCGCTTTGGCTCGCAGTGACCGCCAATGCGATCGCCGGCGGCGTGCTGATCGGCTGGAGCGTTGCCAATGTGCCGGTTGAGTCTTTAGGGCTGAGCGGATGGCTACGCTCGCTCGCCTATGTCGGCGTCGCGTTGCTGGTGCCCCCGACCTTGAGCGCAGCGGCAATGCGCGGCGTGCCGCTGCCGCGATTTTCAAGATTGCTCGGGCCGGCCGCCGAACGCGTGTGCCAGCCGATGGCGCAGCTCGTCGTGGCATTGATGATCGCGACAACGCTGCTTGCTCTCATCGCGGCGCTCGGCCTGGTGTTCGATCCGCGCTACAAAGATTTTCCGTTTGCTCCGTTCACTGCGGCGGCCCTGCCGTTTTTCATGCACAGCGCCACCATGCCGCGGCCGCTCGGCTGCCATGGCGACGCCGAATGGGCCTGCGCCACGATGCTGGCGCTGTCGGCGGGCTACATCGCGCTCAACGAAGGCTTCGCCAATTGGCAATCGCTCTGGCTATGCGCGGCGCTGGCCGTGTTTGCCTTCAGTCTGGTTCGGGTACGCGACGCGCAAAGCTAAGCGCCAGCAGGCCGAAGGCGAGCGCCGAGAGACCGCTGTTGTAGAGCACGACGCCCAAACAGGCGACCGCAAGCGCCAGGCCAAAGAGGACCGTCGACGGGCGCAGCAGGTTGAGTGCGGCGACGATCATTGCGGTCCATCCGAGCAAAGAATTTTCGTACAGCGCGATGACGATGCGGCGTGAAAAGCACAGCCAGGTGTCAGGCCCGGCCGCGCAGGCCAGACCGACGGATGCTTGCTCGATGCCGAGGTAGCGCATGTAGAGTGCGTAGCCGAGCGAGCAAAATCCCACGATCAGCAGATAGTTGGTCGCGCGCGCGCTCGGCATGAACAAGGTCATGGAATTGATTATGCCGTACCCTCGGCGCGCCGACAATTAATGCTCGGCGAGTTGCGTGCCCGTGAACTTCGTCGGGCGGCAGCCGGTGCGCAGTCCGGCAAAACGGGAACAGAGGCGTGCCGCTTCCTCGGCGCTCGGCAGCGGCCCCACCAGCAGCCGATACGTGTAACCCGTCGGAAGCTTCAAATGCTGCGATACGACCGGATGCAGGCCCTTCAGCAACGGCCCGTATTTGGCCTGCAGGCCGAGCCAGTGGCTACGCAAGGCTTCAATGTTGGCGCCGCCGCCGAGATCGATGGCGAATTCATCCTTGCCCGATGGCGGCCCGTTTGCCGGAGCGGCTGCGACTCGGACCGGCGGCAGCGGGACCGCGCCGCCGAGAGCGTCTACCGCTTCGGGAGGGATCGGAGGTTCCGCCGGCTGCGGCGTTCGCATCGCGACGAACCAGGGCAAATTGGCTGGAACGGGCGCTTGCGTCGTTTTGACGACAACCACTGGCGCCGTCGCTGGCGCGCCGGGGGCCGGCGGCGGAACATTGGCGGCCCGTGCGGCCGCGATCTGCTCGCTCTGCTGTTTGATCGAGCCGGTCATGTCCTCGAGATTGTGCTCGAGCATGGCAATACGCGCAGTCAGCCGATCACGGTCGCCGGTGAGGTTTCGCAGTTGCGTGGTGAGGCGTTCGGTCTCGGCCTCGAGCTCAGCGGTGTGTGGTGAAAAATTGGCAGTCACGTCCGCGGGCGCGCCGGGGTGGGCGAAAGCAAGCCGCAGCCGTTTGTTGCCGGCCTCGGTTTGGCTGGTCAGTGCGACCGCGGCAAGCGCGAGTGACGCGGCAGCGCCCCATCCCAGCAGCCGCCAGATGGCGTGTCCGCGAAGGCGCTTGATGGAATTAGAGAAATTAGGTTCCGGCGGCGCAATCTCGTTCGCCATGGGCAGCCTCTGCGAGGGCGAATCACATCATTGAAAACGTTAGCAGAATCCGGCAAAGCTGGCTTTCATTACGTAGCGCGAAAGGGCGAGCATCGCTCCGGCCTGCGACGGCCGGCCCGGTGTATCGACAACGCCCCTATGGTGGCAACCGGGTGAGTGGACAAAAGACGCGGCGACGAACGTGCCTTGCGGTGGTCCTAGCGGCCGGCGAGGGCACTCGCATGCGCTCGACCTTGCCAAAAGTGTTGCATTCAGTCGGTGGCCGCACGCTGCTTGCACATGTGCTGACTGCGGCGAAACAGGCTGGCGGCGGCGACATCGCCGTGGTGGTCGGACCGGATCACGATGCGGTTGAGCGCGAGGCGCGGATATTCGCCCCTAAAGCGAAGATATTCGAGCAGCGGCAACGGCGCGGCACCGCGCATGCCGTGCTTGCGGCGCGCACGGCAATCGCGCGGCGGCCCGATGATATTCTGGTGATGTTCGGCGATACGCCGCTGGTGCGGCCGCAGGCGCTGCGCGATCTGCGACACGCGCTTGCGCAAGGCGCGACGGTGGCGGCACTCGGGTTTCGGCCCGCCGATCGGTCAGGCTATGGCCGATTGATCACGCGTGGCGGCGAATTGCTGGCGATCCGCGAGGAGCGCGACGCCACGCCTGAAGAACGCGAGATTGCGCTCTGCAATGGCGGGCTGATGGCGCTTTCGGGCAAGACCGCGCTTGCCATCCTCGACCGCATCAAAAACGAAAATGCCAAGGGCGAATACTATCTCACCGACGCGGTTGCTATCGCCCGCGAGATGGGCTTGAAGGCGGTCGCGATCGAAACCGGGGAAGATGATATGCGCGGGATCAATACCAAGGCGCAGCTCGCCGAGACCGAGGCCGTGTTGCAGCAGCGCCTGCGCGCTGCCGCGCTCGAAGCCGGCGTCACTCTGATCGCACCGGAGACGGTGTTTCTTTCGGCCGACACCAAGTTCGGCAAGGATGTCGTCATCGAGCCGAACGTCGTGTTCGGTCCGGGTGTGACGGTCGACGACGGCGCGCTGATCCGCGCGTTTTCCCATCTGGAAGGGGCGCATGTCGGCAAAGGCGCGCGCGTCGGGCCCTTTGCACGGCTGCGGCCGGGTGCCGACCTCGGGCCCGACGTGCATATCGGCAATTTCGTCGAGGTGAAGGAGGCCAAGATCGAGGCCGGCGCCAAGGCCAACCACCTCGCTTATATCGGCGATGCGCGTGTGGGCGCCGGCGCCAATATCGGCGCCGGCACCATCACCTGCAATTATGATGGCGTCGCCAAGCATCGCACCGACATCGGCAAGGGAGCCTTCATCGGCTCCAACTCGGCGCTGGTGGCTCCCGTCAAGATCGGCGATGGCGCTTATGTCGGTTCCGGCTCGGTGGTGACCCGCAATGTGCCGGACGACGCGCTGACCCTCGAACGCGCGGAACAGAGGATTAAGCCTGGCTGGGCTAAACGCTTGCGGGCGCTCAAGAGCTTGGGCAAGAAGAAAGCGAAAAAGGCCACGCGCTGAGCCTTGCGGTCCGCATCCGCCATTGTCACATGGCGCAATGCGTTTTGATTTCCAAAAGTTTGCCGGGGCCGGCTAAAGCGGAACCGGAAGAATAGGGGCCATCCACCACGGATGTGCGGAATCGTCGGAATTATTGGACGCGAACCGGTCGCCGGCCACCTGGTCGAGGCGCTCAAACGCCTTGAGTACCGCGGCTATGACTCGGCTGGCGTCGCCACCTTGGACCACGGCGCGCTTGGGCGCCGGCGCGCCGAGGGCAAGCTCGCCGCCCTGGAAAAGCGTCTGGCGAAGGAGCCGCTCGCCGGCAATATCGGCATTGGCCACACGCGTTGGGCGACGCACGGCAAGCCGACCGAGAGCAACGCGCATCCGCATGCCACCGACCGCGTCGCCGTCGCGCACAACGGCATAATCGAGAACTTCCGCGAACTGCGCGAGGCGCTGGCCAAGAACGGCGCCAAATTCGGCAGCGAGACCGACACCGAAGTAGTCGCCCATCTCGTGACCGCCGAGATGAAGAAGGGCAAGGCGCCGGTCGAGGCGGTTGCCGCGGCGCTCAAGCAGTTGCGCGGCGCTTTCGCGCTCGCCTTCCTGTTCGCAGGCGAGGACGACCTGATGATCGGCGCGCGCAAAGGCTCACCGCTCGCCATCGGCTATGGCGACGGCGAAATGTATCTCGGCTCGGATGCGATTGCGCTGGCGCCGTTCACCGACACCATCAGTTATCTGGAGGATGGCGACTGGGCGGTGATGACGCACAAGGGCGTCGAGGTTCATGACGAGCAGGGCCGCCTTGTCGAGCGGCCGGTGATTAAATCCACGGCTTCCGCGCAGTTGGTCGACAAGGGCAACCACAAGCACTTCATGGCGAAGGAAATCCACGAGCAGCCGGAAGTGGTCGGTCATACGCTCGCCCATTACATCGACATGACGACCGAAAAGGTTGTTCTGCCAGGGCAATTGCCGTTCGACTGGAAGAAGCTTAAACGGCTGTCGCTGTCGGCCTGCGGCACCGCTTTTTATGCCGGGCTGGTGGCCAAATACTGGTTCGAGCGCTTCGCCAAATTGCCGGTCGAGATCGATATCGCGTCGGAATTCCGTTATCGCGAGGCGCCGCTCGAACAAGGCGATCTTGCCGTCTTCATCTCGCAGTCGGGCGAGACCGCCGACACGCTGGCGACGCTGCGCTATGCCAAAGAGCACAAGCAGCACGTCTTATCCGTGGTGAACGTGCCGACTTCGACCATCGCGCGCGAAAGCGACGTGGTGATGCCGACGCTGGCCGGGCCGGAGATCGGCGTTGCCTCGACCAAGGCCTTCACCTGCCAGTTGTCGGTGCTCGCGTGCCTGGCGATCGCCGCGGGCCGCGCGCGCGGCGAATTGTCGGCGGAAGACGAGCAGAACCTGGTGCGCGCGCTGATCGGGGTGCCGCGCCTGATGGCGGAGGCGCTGGCGCTCGAGCCGCAGATCGAAAAGCTCGCCGAGGGCCTGGCAAAAGTACGCGACGTGCTTTATCTCGGCCGCGGCACCAGCTTCCCGATTGCGCTGGAAGGCGCCCTCAAGCTCAAGGAAATCTCCTATATCCACGCCGAAGGCTATGCCGCGGGCGAGCTCAAGCACGGCCCGATCGCACTGATCGACGAGACCATGCCGGTGATCGTCATCGCGCCATTCGACCGCGTATTCGAGAAGACCGTGTCGAATATGCAGGAAGTCGCGGCGCGCGGCGGCAAGATCATTCTGGTGACTGATCCAAAGGGCGCCAAGGAAGCCCCCGTCGAGTTCGACCGACATCATCGTTCTGCCGGATATGGCCTCGACGGTGACGCCGCTGGTCTATGCCATTCCGGTGCAGCTGATCGCCTATCACACCGCGGCGGTGATCGGCACCGACGTGGACCAGCCGCGCAACCTCGCGAAATCGGTCACAGTGGAATAAGATAGCGCGCATGGCCGATTTCGAACCGAAATTGGACGATATGCCGGCAGTCGCCGTGGCGACGCCGTCGCAGACCAGCATCGCCGGCCGCATCCGCAATTATTTCCTCACAGGCCTGGTGGTCGCCGGGCCACTGGCGGTGACCGCGTGGCTGATCTGGTCGTTCATCAATTGGGTGGATGATTTCGTTCGTCCGATCATCCCGCCGCTTTACCGGCCGGAGACTTATCTGCCGTGGCCGATTCCCGGCACCGGCCTGGTGATCGCCATCGTCGCGCTCACGCTGCTTGGATTCCTGACCGCAAACTTGGTCGGTCGTTCGCTGGTCGAACTGGGCGAGGGCCTGCTCAACCGCATGCCGATCGTGCGGCCGATCTACAAGACCATGAAGCAGATTTTCGAGACGCTGTTCTCGAAGACCGGCTCGAGCTTCCGCCAGGTGGCGCTGGTGGAGTTTCCTGCGCCCGGCATGTGGTCGCTGGTGTTCCTGTCGCAGCCACCGAGCGGGGACCTCGTGGACAAGCTGCCGCCAGGCGAGCATGTATCCGCATTCCTGCCCTGCACACCCAACCCGACCACCGGATTCTTTTTCTTTGTTCTGCGCAAGGATCTCGTCGTGCTCGACATCTCGGTGGAGAACGCCATGACGCTGCTGATCTCGGCCGGCATGGTGCAGCCCGACAGCGGCGACGGGGCGCAGAAAAACTTGGCTGCGCTCGCCGCCACCGCGCGCGCCGCGCAGGCGGCTAAGACCACCGCGCCAGTGGAATAAACGCACGGACCGCTACCGGCGTCGCAGGCTCGCTGCTCGGCTTGTTTCGGCAAGGGACTGCGGGGGCATTCCATGACATTCGGACAAGCCGTCAAGTCATGCTTTACGAACTACGTGACTTTTTCCGGCCGTGCGCCACGTTCGGAATACTGGTACTGGGTCCTGTTCGCGGTTCTCGTCGGCATCGTGACCGGGATCATGGACTCGGCCGTTTTTCCCTACACGCAGCCGCAGCCGATCAGCACCATCGCCTCGGTGATCATGGTCCTGCCGGGACTCGCCGTCGGCTTTCGCCGGTTGCATGACATCGACCGAACCGCGTGGTGGTTCCTGATCGGCTTCACCGGCATTGGCCTCATCCTGCTTCTCGTCTGGGCTTGCTTCCGCGGCACATCGGGACCGAACCGGTTTGGTCGTGATCCGCTCGCGCTGGATGCATGAGGCCTCAGCCCGCCCTTATCAGTTTGATCGCCTCGTCCTTGCCGAACAGATAAAGCAGATGGCGCAACGCTTCGCCGCGCGGCGTTGCCAACGTGGCGTCGCGCGACAGGATCAGCGCGGCGTCGTCGCGCGCGGCGCCGAGATATTTGCCGTGCGTCTCGATCCGCGCGATGCGGAAGCCGGGCAGGCCGCTCTGCCGCGTGCCGAGCAGGTCGCCTTCGCCGCGCAGGCGTAGATCCTCCTCGGCGATGCGGAAGCCGTCCTCCGTCTCGCGCAGCACGGCAAGCCGCGCCTTGGCGGTTTCGCCGAGCGGGGCCTTGTAGAGCAAGAGGCAGGTCGAGTGGCCGGGCCCGCGCCCGACGCGCCCGCGTAGCTGGTGAATTTGCGCCAGCCCGAAACGTTCGGCGTGCTCGATCACCATGATGGTCGCTTCCGGCACATCGACGCCGACCTCGATCACCGTGGTGGCGACAAGGAGTTGCGTTTCGCCGGCGGCGAAGCGCGCCATGGCGGCGTCCTTTTCCGCGCCTTTCATGCGGCCGTGCACGAGGTCGACTTTTTTGCCGAACTTCGCACGCAGTTCCTCGAAGCGGGCCTCGGCGGCGGCGAGATCGATTTTCTCGGACTCCTCGATCAATGGGCAGACCCAATACGCGCGCTGCCCGGAGGCCAGCGCGCGGCCGACGGCGTCCTCGACCTCCTCGATGCGCGATAGCGGAATGGCGCGGGTGTCGATCGGCTGGCGGCCGGGCGGCTTCTCGCGCAATTCGGACACGTCCATGTCGCCGAAGAACGTCAGCACCAGCGTGCGCGGGATCGGCGTCGCGGTCAGCACCAGCACGTCGACTGCTTCACCCTTCTGCGCCAGCGCCAACCGCTGATGCACGCCGAAGCGGTGCTGTTCGTCGACGATGGCGAGCGCGAGATCGTGGAAGGCAACCTCCTCCTGGAACAGCGCGTGCGTGCCGATCAAGAGATCGATGTCGCCCAACGTCAGACGATCGAGAAGGCTCTCGCGCTCGCCGCCGCGCTCGCGCCCGGTGAGGATGGCGACGCGAATGCCGGCGGCTTCGGCGAGCGGCGCAATGGTTTTCAGATGCTGGCGGGCGAGGATCTCGGTCGGCGCCATGAAGGCGGCCTGCCGGCCGGCCTCGATCACCGCCGCCGCCGCGATCAGCGCCACCACGGTCTTGCCGGAGCCGACATCGCCTTGCAGCAGGCGCAGCATGCGCTGCGGGCGCGCAAGGTCGGCGACGATGTCGTCGACCGCTTTCTGCTGCGAATGCGTAAGCGCGTAAGGCAACGCCTTCATGACGTGCGCGCGCAGGCGGCCTTCGCTTGCCGAGCCGCGGCCGGCCTGCCGGCGCATATGCGCGCGGACCAGTGCGAGCGCGAGCTGGCCGGCGAGCAGTTCGTCGTAGGCGAGCCGGGTCCACGCCGGACTTTCCGGCGCGATGTCGTGCGGCTCGGCCGGCCGGTGCAGATGGCGCAGCGCCGCGGCGCAGGCGGGAAAGCGCTCGCGCGCGATCCAAGCCTCGTCCTGCCATTCCGGCAGATCGGGCAGACGGGCCAAGGCGCCGTCCATCGCGCGCCGCACATTGCCAAGCGCGAGGCCCTCGGTCAGCGGATAGACCGGCTCGACCAGCGGCAAGTTCGCAAAGCCCTGCTCGTCGACCACGCGGTCGGGATGCACCATCTGCAACATGCCGTCGTAGAATTCGGCAGTGCCGGAGACGTAGCGCGTCTCGCCTTCGGGCAGCAGCTTGCGCAAGTAGTCTTCGCGCGCGTTGAAATAGGTCAGCGTCAGCGTTTGCCCGGTGTCGTCGCTGGTGAAGATGCGGTAGGGCGCGCGCGGCCTGTGGCGCGGCGGCGGCCGGTGTTCGTCGACGGTCACCGCGACCGTCACCACTTGACCCGGCTGCACCGCGTTGAGTTTCGGCCGCGCGCGGCGATCGATGACGCCCGTCGGCAGGTGAAACAACAGGTCGACCACGCGCGGCGCCTCGCGGTCGAGCAGCCGGGCATAGAGCTTTTCCAGCTTCGGCCCGACGCCGGGCAGGCTGGTGAGCGAGGCGAACAGGGGGCTGAGCACGAGCGGGCGCATCGAGCGCATGCTGGCTTGCGCCCTTGGCGGACGCAATGCTGGGCTGTGCAAAGCAAGCGCTGACAGCAGGCCGCCAGCCCTCTATATAAGCCCCGCCCGGCCCGTCCGGGTTTTTGGCGTTGGAGCGACAGGATGACCGGAACGCAGATTTCGAGCGAAGGACTGGACCCGCGCCGGCGGCGCCTGCTGTTCCGCTCCTGGCATCGCGGCATCCGCGAGATGGACCTGGTGCTCGGCCGCTTCGCCGACTCGCATATCGCGACATTGAGCGATGCCGAGCTCGACGAGTACGAGCGCTGGCTCGAAGTGCCGGACCAGCGGATTTTCGCCTGGGTGAACGGCGCGCAAGCGGCGCCGCCCGAGTTCGATACCGCGCTGTTCCGCCGTCTCCGCGGATTCCATCTCAGCGGTGGCCATGGCTAAATCGCCCGCCGAACTATTGCGCGCTGGCGAGCCGCTCACGCTGGCGCAGGTCGCCGATGGTGCCGAAGGGCTGGTGCTCGCCGATCTCGCGCGCACGATAGCCGCGCGGTCAGATGCGCCGGCAATTTCGCTCGCCGTGATCTGCCGCGACGGCCAGCGCCTGGCGGCGCTGTCGCGGGCGCTGGCGTTCTTCGGGCCCGACATTGTGACGATGGAATTCCCGGCCTGGGATTGTCTGCCCTACGACCGGGTGTCGCCGAACGCGTCGGTGGTGGCCCAGCGCATGACCGCGCTGTCGCGGCTCGCGCGCGTCAAAGGCCGCGACAAGCCCTCGGTGCTGCTCACCACCGTGAACGCCGCGCTGCAACGCGTGCCGGCGCGCGATTTTGTTGCGACGCATGCGCTGTCGGTTGCGCCCGGCAATGTGATCGGCATGGCCAGCATCGTCATCTGGCTCGAGCTCAACGGCTTTACGCGCGCCTCGACCGTGCGCGAGCCCGGCGAATACGCGGTGCGCGGCGGCATTCTCGATCTTTTCCCGCCCGGCCTGGACATGCCGGTGCGTTTCGATTTTTTCGGTGACGCGCTGGAGACCATCCGCACTTTCGATGCGCAGACGCAACGGAGCGAAACCGCCTTGCGCGGGCTCGATCTGGTGCCGGTGTCGGAATTCCAGCTCATCACCGAAACCATCCGCCG
This sequence comes from uncultured Alphaproteobacteria bacterium, assembly GCA_963753455.1. Classification (GTDB taxonomy): domain Bacteria; phylum Pseudomonadota; class Alphaproteobacteria; order Rhizobiales; family Xanthobacteraceae; genus Pseudolabrys. The sequence continues at coordinate 28,068 of CAVWDA010000051.1, forward strand.
CTTCCGCACCGGCTACGTGAAAGAGTTCGGCGCCGCCGCGCCGGACGATCTGCTCTACGAAGCGGTGAGCGAGGGGCGCCGCTATCCCGGCATGGAGCACTGGCTGCCGCTGTTTCACAATTCGCTGGAGACCGTGTTCGACTATCTGCCAGGCACCCCGGTCGCGCTCGAGCATCTCGCCGAAGATGCCGCGCATGAGCGCTTCACCCAGATCACGGATTACTACGACGCGCGGCGCGAGGCATTGAAGGACGGCGTGACGCCGCCCTATAAGCCGCTCCCGCCGGACCGGCTTTATCTCGGCGAAGCGGAATGGAAACACCGGCTTTCCGCCGCGTCGCTGGCCAAGCTGACGCCCTTCGCCGTGCCCGATGCGCGCGCGATCGATATCGATGCGCGCGCCGGTCACAATTTCACGGCCGAGCGCGCCGCGCCCAACAGCAATGTGTTCGAAGCGGTGACGCAACACGTGCTGTCCTTGCAGTCCGCGGGAAAAAGGGTGGCCATCGCGCTGTGGAGCGACGGCGCGCGCGAGCGCATGAGCCACGTGCTCGCCGACCACAAGCTGCTCAATCTCACGGCGGTCGGCTCCTGGCCGCAGGCGCTCGCTTTGCCCAAGCCCGCGGTGGCGCTCGCCGTGCTCGGCATCGAATCCGGCTTCGAGACCGAAGACGCCGCAATCATCAGCGAACAGGACATCCTCGGCGACCGCCTGGTGCGGCCGCGCCGCGCCATGCGCCGCGCCGACAATTTCATCGCCGAAGCGACCAGCCTCGCGCCCGGGGATCTCGTCGTGCACGTCGATCATGGCATTGGCCGTTTTGCCGGCTTGCAGCCGATCACCGCTGCGGGCGCGCCGCACGACTGCCTGGAAATCCACTACGCCGAAGGCGCCAAGCTCTATCTGCCGGTCGAGAACGTCGACCTGCTGTCGCGTTACGGCTCCGAGCAGACCCAAGTCGATCTCGACCGTTTAGGCGGCAGCAACTGGCAGGCGCGCAAGGCGCGCATGAAGAGCCGCATCCGCGAGATCGCCGGCGAGTTGATCAAGGTGGCGGCGGAGCGGCTGACGCGCGAGGCGCCGCGCTTTTCCGTCGGCCCGGGCGCTTACGACGAATTCTGCGCCGGCTTCCCGTACGAGGAAACCGACGATCAGCTCGCGGCCATCGACGCCACCATCAAGGACTTGAGCTCCGGCCGTCCGATGGACCGGCTGGTCTGCGGCGACGTCGGCTTCGGCAAGACGGAAGTCGCGCTACGCGCCGCCTTCATCGCCGCCATCAACGGCAAGCAGGTGGCCGTGGTCGTGCCGACGACGCTGCTGGCGCGCCAGCACTTCAAAACGTTCTCCGAGCGCTTCCGTGGCTTTCCGGTTAATATCGCGCAGGCTTCGCGTCTGGTGCCGGCGGCGGAACTCGCCAAGGTCAAGGCGGGCCTGGCCTCCGGCAGCATCGACATCGTCATCGGTACCCACGCGTTGCTCGGCAAGGGCATCACCTTCAAAGACCTCGCGCTGCTGGTGGTGGACGAGGAGCAGCACTTCGGCGTGGCGCACAAGGAAAAACTCAAGACGCTGCGCTCGGAAGTGCACGTGCTCACGCTGACGGCGACGCCGATCCCGCGCACGCTGCAGCTCGCGCTCACCGGCGTGCGCGATCTGTCGATCATCGCGTCGCCGCCGGTCGATCGTCTGGCGGTGCGCACCTTCGTGTCGCCGTTCGATCCGATCACCGTGCGCGAGGCGCTGCTGCGCGAGAAATACCGCGGCGGCCAGGCTTTCTATGTCTGCCCGCGCATCGAGGATCTCGCCGGCGCGAAGGATTTCCTCGACAAGAACGTGCCTGAGGTGCGCGTGACGGTCGCGCACGGACAGATGCCGCCGACCGTGCTCGACGACATTATGACGGCGTTCTATGACGGCAAATACGACGTGCTGCTGTCCACCACCATCATCGAGTCCGGTCTCGATATCCCGACGGCCAACACGCTGATCGTGCACCGCGCCGACCGGTTCGGACTGGCGCAGCTTTACCAGCTGCGCGGCCGGGTGGGTCGCGCCAAGCTGCGCGCTTATGCGCTGCTCACTTTGCCAGCGCAGCAGAAGATCACGCCACAGGCGGAGCGGCGGCTAAAAGTGCTGCAATCTCTCGACACGCTGGGCGCCGGCTTCCAGCTCGCCTCGCACGACCTTGATATCCGCGGCGCCGGCAATCTGCTGGGCGACGAGCAATCCGGCCACATCAAGGAGGTCGGCTTCGAGCTTTATCAGCAGATGCTGGAGGAGGCGGTGCTGAGCCTGAAGGCCGGCATCAGCGCGCCGGTCGCCGACCGCTGGTCGCCGTCGATCACCATCGGCACCGCACTGCTCATTCCGGAGGACTACGTCACCGACCTGTCGGTGCGGCTCGCGCTGTACCGGCGGTTGGCCGAGATCGAGGACGAACGCGACATCGAAAGCTTCGCCGCCGAAATGGTCGATCGCTTCGGCGCGCTGCCGCGCGAGGTCGAGCATCTGTTGCAGGTGGTGGCGATCAAGGCGCTGTGCCGGCGCGCCAATGTCGAGAAGCTGGAGGCCGGGCCGAAAGGCGTGGTGCTGTCGTTCCGCGACAACATATTCGCCAATCCCGAAGGACTGATTGCCTTCATCCGCGAGCAGGGCTCCTCCGTGCGCATGCGCGCCGACCCGAAGGACGCCAAGAACCAGCAGCTCGTTTTCTTCGACGATTGGGAGAAGCCGGACGACCGCCTGAAAGGCACCGCGGCAATTTTGCGCAAGCTCGCGATCATCGCCGAGCAAGCGAAGGCGGCGTAAAGCTATTCCGCCGCTTCTTGCGCCTCCGCCGCCCGCGCAATGGCCTCGGCGAGATATTCCGGCGACTGCGCGCCCGACACCGCAAACTTGCCGCCGAAGATGAAGCAGGGCACGCCCTCGATGCCGGCCTCCTTGGCCGACTGCGCCTCCTGCTCGACCTGTGCCGCGTCTTTGTCGCTGTCCAGCGCCGCGCGCACATCCTCCGGGTCGAGGCCAACGTCGGCGGCCGCCTGCACCAGCACGGCGTGGTTGGTGAGATCGGCACCCTCGGTGAAATAGAGGTCCATCAGCCGCTGCTTCATCTCGGCCGCCTTGCCGATGCCTTCCGCCCAGCGGATGAGCCGGTGACAGTCGAGCGTATTGGGCTGCCGCTTCATCTTGTCGGCCGCGTAAACCAGTCCTTCTTCCGCCGCCGCGGCGCCGACGCGCTGGGCGATGCCCTTGTAGCGCTCGGGCGAGCCGAATTTGGTGGTGAGATATTGTTCGCGCGCTATGCCTTCGCGCGGGATCCAATCGTTGAGGAAATAGGGGCGCCAGTGCACCTCGACCGGGATGTCGGGCGTGAGCGCGAGGGCCTTTTCCAGGCGGTGCTTGCCGATGAAGCACCAGGGGCAGACCACGTCGGAAACGACGTCGATGCGGACGGGCTGTTGGTCGGACATGGCTGGCTCCTGTTTGAAGCTAAGCTATGCCCGCACTCACTCGGCGGCAACCACCCGGCCGCCACTCACGCGCAACAGCAGGCTGTCGAGCGTATCGCCGGCCTTCAGCGTGGCCAGCGTCAGATTGGCGGCGATCTGAGCTTGGCCGCTGTTGGGCGCGAGCAGTGTGTTCTTCAGTGCGCCGGCAATGCGGCGGGCGATGACATGGGCGCTGCGCAGATCGGTCTGCGGAAAGGCGATCAGCAGCGAGCCGTCCTCGTCGCGGCAGGCAAAATCGATATTGCGGATGAGGCGCGTCAGCAAGCGCGCGCCGTCCACACTGGTGCGCGGGTCGAGCAGGCCATCGAATGACAGGCGCGCCAGCGACAGCGCCATGCTGCGCTCGCCGGCTTCGGCTGCCGCCTTGCCGAGCTCGTGCCAGAACATGTCGCGGCTGTGCAGGCCGGTCGCCGGATCGAACATGCCGTCAGCATCGAGCGACTTCAGCATCCGCTTGAGCCGACCCTCGAAGGCGTGCATGCGCACCAGCGGCACCATGCGCGCGACCAGCCGCCCCGGATCGCCGTCGACGTGATCGATGGTCGGCAGGGCCTCGATGAGTTCGGGCGCCGCCTCGCCAATGACCGCGATCGGAATGTCGCGGAAGCGGGTCTCCTGTGCGATCACGGTGAGGAACGCCTCGACCATGCGCGGCGAAAAGCCGTCGCCCAGCACGATGCCGTCGACATCGCGCGCGTTGAGGTGCTTCGCCGCGCCTTCGACGCTGAGCGCGCCCAGCGTCTTGACGCGTTCGCCCATCGCCACGCTGAGCTTGGGGTAAAGCGGTCCGCGGCCGGCGATCAGCACGGTGGCGTCGTCGAGCGCGTCGCTAGCCGGCAGCGACAGCCGCCGCGTGTCATGCGTGGCGAGGGCCTCGATGCGGCGCAGCACGGTCGCGTGCAAGGCGCGCACGCGCATGGCCGATTGCAGCCGCGCCATCAGCCGCTCGACCGGCAGTGCGGCATCAGCCGCCAGCGCCTCGGGCAAGGCGGCGTCCCGATCGGCGGATACGCGGGCGACAACCGCAACGATCGGCTCGTTGGCGGCGGCGATCCGTTCGGACAGCTTGCGTGCGGCGGCTTCGTTGGGCGGAGCGCCAGGCTCGGCGATCACGACGGCGCCGGGCTTGACCGAGCTAAAGGCGGCCGGCGCGTCCGCCCATTTGGTCTCGACGATCGGAAAAGCCCCGGCCGCGGCCAGCGCATCGAGCAGGTCGGTCGCCGGATCGTCGGCGACCAGGATCATCGGACCTTGTAGCGACATGGGGGCGCACGCCGTGACAAAACACGGCGCAACCCTACCGGCGCGCGATTAATGCCGCGTCAACGAAATCATGAAGATCAGGCCGCAATGCCGCGCGGGCGGAACGCGCCGGCGATTAGGGCATTGGCGCCGCGCGCCGCCAATGCGGCCGAGATTGCGGCGGCATCGCGCGCGCTGCCGGCGAGGCGCTGGCCAAGCAGAGCGTCCGGCAGCGCCACGATGACCGCTTCGGCATCGACAGCCGCCACCATGTCGTCGACCGCGCTCTGGCGGAAGCGATAGGAGCCCATCGTGGTGATGCCCGCGGGCGGCGCGGTGAGCACCAAGGCGCCGCTGGCGCGCGCGATCCGGCAAGGGTAACCCGTGTCGAAATAGCCGGCCGTCGCGCTTTGGTCCTCGTCGCCTTGCTCGCCGCCAGGCGGAAACGGCTGTGTCGGCACCATCGGACCGCGCAAGGCCAAGGTGCCGGACTTGCTCCGCACCGTCTCTGCCACGGTGATCGCGTCCGCAGCGCCGCGCGGGACGGCAACCGCGCCATGCGGGATCGGTCCCGGCTGGCCGTCGGGCCCGCGCCGGACCGGCAGCAGCGCGATTTCGCCAAAGCTTGCAATGTCCACCAGCGCCGCTGGACGTTGCCAGGGCGCGTCGGCGGCGAGTTGCTCAGGTGCACGCCAAAGGCCGAGGATTGTTTTGATGGGGCCGCCAAGCAGTCCCGCATCGGCGAGCGGCGTCAACACCGGCCCCGGCAGAACGGCCGTAGCTGGTTCGTGCGCGGCGGTCTGTTCGGCGAAGGCGGCTGGATCGAAGCCGTGATGCAGCGCCAGCGTCCCGCCTGCGAGCAGCCACGGCACCACCGTGAGCGCGATGCCGGCGAACGACCCGATCGGGATCGTCGACAGGATAGTCGCATCGCGCGCAAGGCCGCCCTCGAGAAACACCGCGAGTCCACCCGCGATCAGTTCGCGATGGCTGCGTGCGACCGGCACCAGGCCGTCGCTGGTCACGTCGAAAGTCACGACGGCGACATGGGCGGCGGCATCGCCCGGCCGCGCGGACGGCTGAAAGAATTCGGCAGATGCCGGCACGCTTTCGTCAAGCGGCACGACGCCGTCGGGCAGATCCTGGCCGAAACCGCAGACGTAGCGGATCGGAAACAGCTCGGCCGCAACTTGCATCGCAATCTCGGCCTGCGGATGCGCGCCGATGCGCGCTGAGGTGATGATCGCCTTGGCGCCGATGGGCGAAAGCGCGGGCACGATGTCCTGCATGCGCCAGAGCAGCGGCAATGGCACCGCGATCATGCGGGCGCGCAGCACGCCGAGGAGCGCGATGACACTGTCCACGGTATTGGCGAGCTGAATGGCCACGACCGCGTCGGTCTGCAGCCCGAACGAACGTAGCCGCGCGGCGAGCGCCGATATGGCCCGGTCCGCCTCGGCATAAGTGAGTTTGCGCGGTGGCCGGCCAGTCAAGCTCTCGCAATCGGGCGGGTCGACTAGCGCGAGCGCATCGGCGTGGCGCACCCCTGCGCGGCGGAACAGGTCATCGAGCGTGGCGCTGTTGCCGTCGGTCTTTTGCGTGGCGCTCAAAATCATTTGGCGTCCCCATGCCACCAAGTTTCCGGCAGATAGCCGAACAACGAGATCTGTGAGGGATGCTTGATTCTCGTCCAGCGCGCTATCCATTGTTTTGGCGGGAAGTAGAGCGGTACCACGTAGAAACCGGACAACAGCACGCGGTCGAGCGCGCGTGTGGCGGCAACGAAGTCGGCCCGCGTGGTGGCGCTGAGCATGGCGGCTATCATGGCGTCGGCTGCCTTCGACTTGACACCCATGTAGTTGCGGCTGCCTTCCTCGCCGGCTGCGGCCGAGCCCCAGTAAAATATCTGCTCGTTGCCGGGCGAAAGCGACTGCTCCCAGCGGTACTGCATCATGTCGAAATCGAAACCGATGCGGCGGCGTTCGAACTGGGTGGCGTCCACGCTGCGCACCTGCGCATCGATGCCGGCGCGCTTGAGGCTGCGCACGAAGGCAAGCGCAAGGCGCTCCTGGTCACGGGTCGTGGTGAGGATCTCGAATGCGAACGGCCGGCCGCTCGCGGTGTGCACCAACTGCGTGCCTTTGAGCGCGTAGCCGGCCGCGGCGAACAGCGCAAACGCCTTGCGCAATCCGGCGCGGTCGCGGCCTGAGCCGTCGGTGACCGGCGGCTTCCAGGTGCCGTCCATGATGTCGGCGCGCACGACATCAGGGAACGGCGCCAGTAATTCACGCTCGCGCGCATTGGCGGCCACCCCGTGCGCCGAGAGATCGCAGCCATCGAAATAGCTTGCCGTGCGCTGGTAGAGGTCGAAGAAATAAGTGTGGTTGATCCATTCGAAATCGAATAGGTGCAGGATGGCTTCGCGTACACGTACATCGGCGAAGATCGGCCGGCGCGTGTTGAACACCAGACCATCCATGCCCTTCGGCAGGCCGTAAGGGAATGCTTCCTTGACCACGCGGCCTTGCGCGAGCGCCGGGAAATCGTAAGCGGTCTGCCAGCGGCCAGGATCCGTTTCATTGCGCACGTCGTAGAGGCCCTTCTTGAAGGCCTCGAAATGCGTATTGCCGTCACGGTAATAGTCGAAACGGATGGAATTGAAATTCCAGAGGCCGCGGTTGATCGGCAGATCGCGCCCCCAATAATTCGGATCGCGCGTAAAGGTGACGCTTTCACCCGGCCTGACCGTGCTCACTTTGTAAGGTCCGCTGCCGAGCAGCGGCTTGAACGTTGTCTGGTCGAACGTGGCTGGATCGATTGCGTGTCTGGCCAGCACCGGCATCAGACCGAGGATAAGCGGCAGTTCGCGATCGTCGGCGCCGGTCAAATCGAAGCGCACGGTGCGCTCGGCGGTCGCCGCGGCCTTGACCACCTTGGCGTAATAGATGCGGTAATTCGGCCGGCCTTTGTCGCGCAGCAGCTGCCAGGAGAAAATCACGTCATCGGGCGTCACCGGTTTGCCGTCGGCGAAGCGTGCCGCCGGATTGAGCGTGAAGGAGACTATGGTGCGCGCAGCATCGGTCTCCACGCTTTCGGCGAGCAATCCGTAAAGCGTAAACGGTTCGTCGTAGCCGCGCGCAAGCAGGCTTTCGACCACATAGCTGCGGATATTGGCCGCCGGCAAACCCATGACAGTGAACGGATTGAGGCTGTCGAAGGTGCCGAGCACGCCTTGCACCAGTTCGCCGCCCTTGGGTGCAGCCGGATCGGCATAAGTTGGATGGCTGAAGTTGGGCGCCCAGGCCGGCCCGCCATGCATGGCGATGGCGTAACGCGCATCGTCGCCCTGCGCGGGCGAACGGGCGAGACCGCTGGCGGCGATGAGCGCGCCAAGCATCAGCGTGCGCCGGGATGCATGCCATTGCATCAGCGCGCGGGCGGTAAAGGGGGGCGCGGACGGGGCGCGAATGCGATTCGTTTCCGGTTTTGCGCATTTTATCACAGTGATGCGGTCCTGAGCGGTCCCGCATTTTCGGCACATTCGTGGCTTTATTGCAGGAGCAATATCGGCTATCAGGCAGCCCGGCAGTCACGCTCCCGCCGCATTTCGCGGGGAGAGAGCCGAGCGAAGTGGCGACCGGCCATTTGGGCGCAAAGCCGCGGGCGGTGCGGGAAAAAGGATAAATTACAATGGTTCATCGAATATCATCGGGCCGGCCATGGGGGCGCGCGCTAGCCGCTTCATTCGCCACGGGGCTACTGGCCGCGGCCATGGTCGCGGGAGGGCCAGCGCTCGCGCAGCAGCCAAAGCCAGCCAAGCCGGCGGCGCAAAAACAACCGGCGCCAGCCCGTCCGGCTGCCCCTGCCGCACCGGCGCCCCAGGCTGCGGCAGCGCCGCCGCAACTCATGTATTCGCCGTGGATCAAGGTCTGCGGCAAGGGCCCCGAAACCAACAACAAGCAGGTCTGCGTCCTCACCAAGGACGGCCGCTTGGAAAACGGTATGCCGGTCGCGGTCGTCCAGTTGTTCGAGCCGGAAGGCGAAGCCAAGGTGCTGCGCGTCACAGTTCCGCTCGGCATGCAATTGCAGCACGGCACCCGCATGATCATCGATCAGGGTCAGCCGGCGCAGGAGCCTTACAAGATCTGCTTCCCGGTCGGCTGCATGTCGGATTACCCGGTCACCGACGACATGATCGCCAAGATGAAGAAGGGGCAGACCATTACTCTGCAAGCGATCAATATGCAGGGCACGCCGATCAGCCTGCCGCTGCCGCTCAACGATTTCGCCAAAGCTTATGACGGCCCGCCGACCGACCCGAAGGTGGTCGAAGAGCAACAGCGCAAACTGCAGGAAGAACTGCAGAAGAAAGCCGAAGAAGCGCGCAAGAAGCTCGAAGCTCAGCAGCCGGCGGCGCCGAAGCAATAACCCGGTAGCGCCGGTGAAATGACAAAGGCGCGGCTATGGCCGCGCCTTTTGCTTTTGTAACTCGGCTTAGTTCAATTGGCTATTGCGCGGGCGATAGGCGCCGCTGTCGTCCTGCACAAACACTTCGCTGACCTGCGGATGGCGTAGCGGCTTGTCGGAGGTGTCGGGCAACAGGTTCTGCTCGGAGACGTAGGCGATGTACTCGGTCTCCGCGTTCTCGGCGAGCAGATGATAATACGGCTGGTCCTTGCGCGGGCGCACGTCGGCGGGGATCGACTCCCACCATTCCTCGGTGTTGTCGAATTCCGGGTCGATGTCGAAGACCACCCCGCGGAACGGATAGAGCCGGTGTTTGACCACCTGGCCGATCTTGTATTTGGCGATGCGTATCTTTTCCATGTCAGCACTCACCTAATATATCAAGGCGACCTTCGCCAGACCTCCGTTCACAACGCATAGCGGGCGGCCATCTCGGGATCCTTGGCGGCGACCAGTTTGGCGAGATCGAGGAGCACCTTGGCCTGTTTCCAGGTGGCGTCGTCCTGCATCTTGCCGTCGATCATCACCGCGCCGGCGCCGTCCGGCATGGCGGCGACGATCTTTTTCGCAAATGCCACTTCCGCCGGATCGGGCGAGAACACGGTCTTGGCGATGGCGATCTGCGAGGGATGTAGCGACCATGCGCCGAGACAGCCCATGAGGAAGGCATTGCGGAATTGCGCCTCGCAGGCGGCTGCGTCGGCGAAATCGCCGAACGGGCCATAGAACGGCTTGATGCCGGCGGCAGCGCAGGCGTCCACCATGCGTCCGACAGTGTAATGCCACAGGTCCTGCTGGTAAGCGGCGCGCGGCGCATCACCGTGCGCGTCCGCCAACACTTTGTATTCAGGGTGGCCGCCGCCGACGCGCGTTGTCTTCATCGCGCGCGAGGCGGCGAGATCGGCCGGGCCGAGGCTCATGCCGTGCATGCGCGGGGAGGCGGTAGCGATTGTCTCGACATTGTTGACGCCTTGCGCGGTTTCCAAAATGGCGTGGATCAGGATTGGCTTTTTGATTTTGTGGCGCGCTTCGAGTTGCGCCAGCAACTGGTCGAGATAGTGGATGTCCCACGGTCCGTCGACCTTGGGCAGCATGATGACGTCGAGCTTGTCGCCGACGCTGCCGACAATTTCGATGACGTCGTCGAGCGCCCAAGGTGAATTGAGGGCGTTGATGCGCGTCCACAATCCCGTAGCGCCATAGTCGACGGCTTTGGCCATCTCGATGAAGCCTTTGCGCGCGGCTTCCTTGGCCTCGACCGGGATGGCGTCCTCGAGATTGCCCAGCACCACGTCCACCTGGCGCGCGAGCTCCGGCACCTTGGCGCGCAATTTGTCGAGATGCGGCGGCACGAAATGGATCATGCGCTCCAGCCGGACCGGCAATTCGCGCATGGGCGCTGGCGCGCCGATAGCGAGGGGGGTGAAGAACTGGCGCGGCAGCTTCAAGGTTAGGGTCCTTCCAAATGGCCGTTCTGCCCTTTAGAGGAATGCAAAGGCCGCGCCAAGTGGCCGGGTTTTGGGCGGCCGGGGCCCTTTGCGGATGATTGACGTTCTCAATCTTGCGCTGCCGTTTTTCGGGCTGATTTTCATCGGCTTCGCCTGCGGCAAGCTCAAGCAAATCCCCGATACCGCGCTGGCCTGGATGAATTTTTTCATCCTTTACGTCTCGCTGCCGGCGCTCTTCTACCGCATCCTGGCGCAGACCCCGCTGGAGAAGTTGGCCCAGGTCGACTTCATCTTCGCCACCACGCTGGCAACGTTCTGGGCATTTTCGGTGGCGTTTGCCATCGGCATGGCGATCCGGCGCGGCAATATCGCTGAAGCGGCCATCGCGGGGCTTGCCGGCGGCTACGGCAATATCGGTTTCATGGGCCCGGGGCTGGCACTGGCGACGCTCGGGCCGGCGGCGGCGGTGCCAGTCGCGCTGATCTTCTGCTTCGACAACATCATCTTGTTCACCATGGTGCCGTTCCTGATGGCGTTGGCCAAGCCGCAGCGCGTGAGTTTTGCCGCGACCGCATTTGAAGTGATCAAGCGCATCGTGCTGCATCCGCTGATCATCGCCAGCGCGCTCGGCGTCGTCTCGGCGGCACTGCATTTCCAGCCGCCGGTCGCGCTCGATCGCTTGATGCAGTTCTTGCAGAACGCCGCCGCGCCCTGCGCACTGTTCACGCTCGGGGTGACGGTGGCACTGCGGCCGCTGAAGAAGATGCCATGGGAGGTGCCGTTCCTCACGTTAGTGAAGCTCGCGCTCCATCCGATCCTGGTATTTGTGCTGATGTCGATATTCGGGCCATTCGACCAGATCTGGGTCTACACCGCGGTGCTGATGGCGGCGCTGCCGCCGGCGCTCAACGTATTCGTGTTCGCGCGCCAATACGACGTCTGGGTCGAGCAGGCCTCGAGCGCAGTCTTGATCGGCACGCTGGTGTCGGTTGTGACGCTGACCAGCGTGATGTGGATGGTGAAAACCGGTACGCTGCCGCAACTCTTGTTCAGGTAGCCTCATGCAACCGCTGTCCGGCCTCTTCGTTCTCGATTTCACCACACTGCTGCCGGGGCCGCTGGCGAGCCTGATGCTGGCGGAAGCGGGCGCCGAGGTGATCAAGATCGAGCGGCCGGGCGGCGAGGACATGCGGCGTTTCCCACCCGTGGTTGACGGGGAGAGCACCGTCTTCGCCATGCTCAATCGCGGCAAAAAGGTCGTGACGCTCGATTTGAAAAGCGACGTCGTGCGCGACAAGCTGACGCCGCTCATAAAGCGCGCCGATATTCTGATCGAGCAGTTTCGGCCAGGCGTGATGAGCCGGCTCGGGCTCGGCTACGACGACGTGCGCGCGATCAACCCGCGGCTGATCTATTGCTCCATCTCGGGCTACGGTCAGAGCGGCCCGCGCGTCGACGAGGCCGGGCACGATCTCAACTACATCGGCAATACCGGTCTGCTCGATCTGCAGCCGGGGCCGATCGCAACGCCGGTGGTGCCGCCGATGCTCGCCGCCGACATCGCTGGCGGCAGCTTTCCGGCGGTGATCAATATTCTGCTTGCGCTGCGCGCGCGCGACCAAAGCGGGCAGGGCTGTCACATCGACATCGCCATGACCGACGCGATGTTCACCTTCGCCTGGTACGCGATGGCCGTCGGAACGGCGACCGGCCGTTTTCCCAAGCCGGGTGAAATGATGCTGGTTGGCGGTTCACCGCGCTATCGCTTGTACCCGACAAAAGACCGCAAGATCGTCGCCTGCGCCGCCATCGAACAGAAGTTCTGGTCGGCGTTTTGCAAAACGATCGGATTGGCGGACGAGTTCGCCAACGACTTCCGCGCGCCGGCCGCGACGTGTGAGGCGGTGGCTAAACTCATCGCCGCGCGCACGGCGGACGAATGGCGGCCGATTTTCGCCGCCGCCGATTGCTGCACGACGATTATCGTGCCGTTGGAACAGGCGATGCGCGATCCGCATTTTGTCGAACGCGGGTTGTTCGACCACACGGTGGAAAGCGCATCTGGCAAGACGATGCCGGCACTACCGCTGCCGATCGCGCCGGAATTCCGCGATAGGCCGGGCGCCAAAAGGGCGCCGCCGCTCGAGTAAAATTAAAGCGCTTCGCCGCGCATCAGCCGCGGCTGCGCGGCGGCGGGCTGCACGCCTTCGCGCATGACGGCGCGTCGCAGCGGCCCGATACGGTCGATCATATAAAGCCCGAGGCCGCGCAAGCCCTGCACCGGCAGGAAATCGGTAAGCAAGGTGCGGTTGAGCAGGTCGACGGCAAGCGTGCGCGTGCCCACGTCGGCGCGTCGCATTTTCTCGTAAGCCGCCAGCACGTTATCGCCGCCGATGTCGGCGCCGTCGCGTTGGGCGGCGATGGCAAGCTCGCCGATGCTGGCAGCATCGCGCAGGCCGAGATTCAGTCCTTGCGCCCCGATCGGGGGGATCACATGCGCGGCTTCGCCGACCAGCGCAATCCGGTTTGCGCCGAAATGCCTGGCGGTCGCGACCGACAGCGGAAACCGTCCGCGCCCCGGTTCGACCATGATCTTGCCGAGGATCGAATGCGAGGCGTGCTCGATCTCCAAGGCAAGCTCTTCCTCGCTGAGGTCTTTGATCCGGTCGGCCTGCACCGGATCGAGCACCCAGACCAGGCTCGAGCGCAGACCCGGCAGCGGCACCAGCGTGAACGGACCATGCGGCGTATGGAATTCGGTCGACGTATCGTGATGCGGCCGCGTGTGCTTGAGGCAGACGGCGAGCGCGACCTGCGGATAGTCGCGCTCGTCGACTTCGATACCGGCTGCCTCGCGGCAGAGCGAGCGGCGGCCGTCCGCGGCGACGACCAGCGGTGCGCTCAATTTTCGGCCGCTCTTGAGCGTCAGCGTGACGGCGTCGTGGCCCGTTGTGACGGCGCGCACCTCGTCTTCGGTAATGTCCACGTGAGGAAGTGTCGCAACCCGCTGCTCCAGCGCCGCCACCAAGTGGAAGTTCTCAATATTGTAACCGAAGGCATCGAGATCGATCTCATCCGCAGAGAATTTCACCTCCGGCGCCCGCCACAGCCGCCCGGTGTCGTCGACGATGCGCATCATCCGCATTGGCGCCGCCTGCGCCGCACACAGCGGCCAAACGTCCAGCATCTCCAGGGCGGTGATGGAACCGGCAAACAGAGCGGTGGTACGGTTGTCGGGGCGGGCGGGGCGCTTTCCGACTAACACGGTGGCAAGGCCCCCGCCGGCTAGCGTGATTGCCGCGGTCAGGCCAGCCGGCCCGCCGCCCACCACGATCACCGAAGGCTGTTCGCCGCTTTTGTCCGGTATCAAAGCGCCTTGATCCTGTTGCGGTTAAAGCGAATAGCATGCACGAGGGCGGCACGGAAATCGCGGCTTGCGGTACACCGGTCCGGCCCGATGCGCTATGCCTGATACAAAGCCCATGACGGAAACCGCCCGCCACGACCTGCCACATTTGCCGCCCGCCGCGCACCGGTTGGGTGCCGTGTTCGCGCGGCCGAAAGTCTTGGCCGCGATTTGCGTAATCGCGCTGACGGCGCTCGGGTGGCTGGCGCTCGCCCTCCTGTATTCGCGCATGACCCCGGTCGAGGCGATCTGCCGGGGGCTGTCCGTGTCGGGCGCGGCCTGGGGCGTCGGCGGCTTCGCAATCGTCGCCTCGATGTGGGGCGCCATGACGCTCGCCATGATGCTGCCGAGCGCAGCGCCGATGATCCTGACCTATGCGGAGATCGCCGATACCGCTGCGCGCAAGGGTGAACATATCGTCTCGCCCTTCGTGCTTGCCGCCGGCTACACGCTGGTCTGGCTCACGTTCGCCGCCGCCGCGACCGTGGCGCAATACGGCTTCACCCGTGCCGCATTGCTCGACACCGGAATGCAATCGGCGAGCGGGCTGTTCTCGGGCGCGATCTTCATTGGCGCCGGCATGTATCAATTCTCTGCGCTTAAGCACGCCTGCCTCACGCAATGCCAAAAGCCGTTCCCGTTCTTCTTCACCAACTGGGCGACCAAGTCGCGTGGTGTCTTTCGGCTCGGCGTCAAACAGGGCCTCTTCTGTCTCGGCTGCTGCTGGGCAATGATGCTGGTGATGTTCGCGCTCGGCGTGATGAACGTCATCTGGATGGCGGCGCTGGGCGCCGTGATGATGGTCGAGAAGATCGGCACTGGAAAGCGTTTCACTTACGTCGTCGGCATTGTGTTGATCGTGGGCGGCGTCGCCTTCGTGGCAACGGCATTCGCGGCCCATTGGCCGCTGCACGCGAGTTGAGTTAGATAACAAAAAACGGGAGGAACGCGGTGGGCGAAAGTTGGACCTTGAAAGGCGAGATGGCGCTGTCGTGCAGTTGCACGGTGTTTTGCCCCTGTGTGCTGTCGCTCGGCGAACACGCCCCGACCGAGGAGCGCTGCCAGACTTGGGCCGGCATCCGCATCGACGACGGGCACATCGACAGCGAAGACCTCTCCGGGTTGAATGTCGGGCTGATGATGGACCTGCCGGGCATCATGTCGCGCGGCAATTGGACCGCGGCGTTGTTCGTCGACGACAAGGCGTCCGCGCTCGCCGTGAAGGGCCTCACGCGTATCTTTACCGGCCGCGTCGGCGGCACCACGCACCTGCTCTCGATTCTGGTTGGCCAATTTCTCGGCGTGCGGCAGATACCGATCAGCTACGAGACGCAAGGCGAGACGCGCATCATCAGCCTGGAAAAGTACGGCGGCGGGACGATCAGTCCGGTGCGCGGCAAAGAGCAAGGCCAGAACGTCGTCATCCGCAACAGCGAATACTGGATCGGTCCCGATGTCATCGTCTCGCGTGCCGACAAGTCGCGCTTCCGCGGCTACGGGCGCAACTGGAATCTGGCCGGCCGTTCGGCCGAGATCGTCAAGTTGGACTGGGGTAATCGATAAGTGGCGCGCTTCGATACGATCCGCGCGTTCGCCGTTCACATCTTGACGGCCTGCGGCGCGGCGCTGGCGCTGCTCGCGCTGATCCTGGCGACCGGCGGCCATTGGGCGGCGATGTTTTTCTGCCTCGGCGCTGCGCTAGTGGTTGACGGCGTCGATGGCCCGCTCGCGCGCGAATTCAAGGTGGCCGACGTGTTGCCGCGCTGGTCTGGCGAGACGCTCGATCTGATCGTCGACTTCGCCACTTACGTTTTCGTGCCGGCCTATGCGATCGCCGCGAGCGGCTTGCTGCCGAAGGCTCTGGCCGTTCCCTCCGGCATTGTCGTGGTGATTACCGGCGCGCTTTATTTCGCCGACCGGCAAATGAAAACGGCCGACAATTATTTCCGCGGCTTTCCGGCGGTGTGGAATCTGGGTGCATTCTATCTTTACTTGCTGGAGCCGCCGGAATGGCCTGCAGCCGCCATGATCGGCGCGCTCGCTGTGCTGACTTTCGTGCCATTCAAGTTCTTGCATCCGTTACGCGTCAAGCGTCTGCGCTGGCTCAACGTCGCACTGCTGGCGGCCTGGGTCGTGCTCGCACTGCTGGCGGTGATGCACAATTTGGCGCCCGGGCCTTACGTGACCTGGCCGCTCACCACGATCGCGTTGTACTTTTTCGCCGCGGGCCTGTTGCGCGCGCCCGGTTGATCGTGCTGGTTAACGTCCGAACCTTCCGGGAGTTGTTCATGGCACGACCCGTCCTACTCATCGCCGGCGGTAGCCGCGGCATCGGCGCGTCCGCTTGCCGCCTCGGCGGCGCGCGCGGCTACGATGTCGCGGTCAATTACAAGAATAACGCTCAAGCGGCGGCGAGCGTGGTCGAGGCGGTCAAGGCCGCCGGCGGCAAGGCAATTGCAATCCAGGGCGACATGGTTGACGAAGACACGGTCGAGCGTGTGTTCGACGAAGCCGCCAAGGCGCTCGGGCCAATCACGCATTTCGTGCACAGCGCCGGCATCGGCGGCAAGAATTCAAAGCTCGAGGCCGCAACCGCCGCGACATTGCGCGAGGTGATCGACGTCAACTTGTATGGCGGACTGTTGTGTGCTCGTGCGGCGGTGCGCCGCATGTCCACCGCCAAAGGTGGGCCGGGTGGGTCGATCGTGCTGCTGTCTTCGATCGCCAGCGTAACGGGGGGCGCCGGCGAATACGTGTTCTACGCCGCCGCCAAGGGCGGCATTGACGCGCTGACCAATGGGTTGGCGCGCGAAGTGGCAAAGGAGGGCATCCGGGTCAACGCCATCCGGCCAGGGCCAAGCCGGACCGATATCCATGAACCCGGGCGCCTGGAGCGCATCACGCCGCTCTTGCCCATGGGCCGGCCCGGTGAGCCGGAAGAGATTGCCGAGGCGATCTTGTTCCTATTGTCGGATGCGGCGTCGTATATCAGCGGCGCTGTGCTCAACGTGTCGGGTGCGAGATAGACGTTTTTCGCGCATGGTCTTTTCCGAAATCCGGTGACCACTTTTAGCGATCATGCGCCTTGTGTTCGGCGCTTGGCTGCCTATGATCCCCGCCGAAACCCATCCACCAACAATCCAAGTTTATTGAGGGAGTGAGACTATGGTCGCGGCAGTGCGCGTTCACAAAGTAGGCGGTCCCGAGGTTCTGACCTACGAAGACGTCGAGATTCCGGCGCCGGGCCAGGGCCAGATCAAGATCAAGCAGCACGCTTGCGGCGTCAATTTCATCGACTGCTACTTCCGCAACGGCAGCTATCCCGCACCTTCTTTTCCGTTCATCGCCGGCAACGAGAGCGCCGGCGAAGTGATCGCCGTCGGTCCCGGCGTGTCCGACCTCAAAGTCGGCGACCGCGTCGCCTATGTCGGGCCGCTCGGTGGCTACGCGGCCGAGCGCGTCTTCGCCGCCGACCGGGCCGTGAAGCTGCCTGAGAATATCAGCTATGAACAGGCCGCCGGTATGATGCTCAAAGGCATGACCGTGCAGTATCTGGTCAACCGCACCTACAAGGTCGGCAAGGGGACCATCTGCCTGATCCATGCCGCCGCCGGCGGCGTGGGCCTGATCGCCTGCCAATGGGCGAACTATCTCGGCGCTACCGTGATCGGCACCATCAGCTCCAAGGACAAGGCCGAACTCGCCAAAAAGAACGGCGCGCACCACACCATCCTCTACCGCGACGAGGATTTCGTGGCCAAGGTGAAGGAGATCACCAGCGGCAAGCTGTGCGATGTCGTGTATGACGGCATCGGCAAGGATACGTTCCCGGCTTCGCTCGATTGCTTGCGCCCGCTCGGCTACTTCGTCAGCTTCGGCAGCGCGTCCGGCCAGATCGCGGCGTTCAACATTAATCTGTTGCAGGCCAAGGGATCGCTGTTTGCCACGAGGCCGACGCTTAATCATTATGCGGCCAAGCGTGAGGACCTGGTCAGCATGGCAAACGACCTGTTCAAGGTCGTCGGCTCGGGCGCGGTGAAGATCCCCGTAAACCAGACCTATCCGCTTAAGGATGCCGCCAAGTGGCATGTCGATTTCGAAATCGCGGAAAACCACTGGCTCGTCGATCCTGATCCCGTAGCCGGCGCGATTGCTCTCATGCGCGAGTGAACACGGCCGCGCCGCGCATTTGGCGGAGCTGGCCGTTTTCGTTGTCGCAGCGCCGAGCGCATGGTCCGATGGCGCAGTGATTGACGGCGAACGCACCACGCTTGGCCGCTGGCTGAAGGCGCTACCATGAACGACGGGATCAAGCCCTTCGGCCACGGTACGACTGTAGCGCTGGGGGTTTTCGCTCTGCTGTCGGGGCAGATCGCGGCGCTGCTGGCGTTGACTTGGTGGTACGGTCAGAGCTTGGGGCATTTGCCGGATTTCAGCGGTGACGGCGCGGCCGTCACGTTGATCGTCGCGGTATCGACGCCGGTCGAGGTGGCGTTGCTCGCGCTGTTTGCCCGGCGCACCGGCGCAAGCGCCGCCGCCTATCTCGGGCTGATTTGGCCGAAACGCGGCGAAGTGGTGTTCGGCGTCGCCGCGGTGGTGGCGATGATCGTCGCCGGCGATGTGCTGAGTTGGCTGCTCGGTCGCAGTCTGGTCACGCCGTTCCAACTCGACATTTACACCACGGCGAGCGCGGGCGGCTGGCTGCTCTGGCTTTGGCTCGCCATTGTGGTCCTGACGCCGCTCGGCGAGGAAATCTTGTTCCGCGGCTTTCTGTTTCGCGGCTGGATGCAGAAGCCGAGCGATGCGTGGCCGGTCATCGTCATCACCTCGCTGCTGTGGGCGCTCATCCATGTGCAATACGACTGGTATGTGATCGGTCAGATTTTCATTTTCGGCGTGCTGCTCGGGTGGACGCGCTGGGCCACTGGCTCGGTCATCCTGACCATAATTTTACATAGTATTATCAATGTTGAAGGCATGTTTGAGACCTTCCTCAATCATGAAATTTCTCAGCTGAGTACCTGCCAAAAATGCCCACTCCATCCCGATCCATAATCAGGCTAGGGCTACAATCGTGGGCTACAACATGCAAGGGCCGCATGCGTGGGGCAAAAAGCGCCCTTGGCATGGCCCCGCCGCCCCGAGCCCCCAAACCGCGCCCTCCGGCCGCACTAGGCCGCCGCGGGGGCAAAAAACGGCCCATCCGGCGGGTTGCCCGAAGGTCGCTTGAACCCCACCAG
>CAVWDA010000052.1:0-8382 GCA_963753455.1 uncultured Alphaproteobacteria bacterium
ACCACCACGTCGCGCCCGGTGCGGATGCCGCCGTCGACTTGTACGGCGATGCGCCCGCGCAGGCGGTTAATCACCAGCGTCTGATGGGTCTCGGCGAGGCCGATCTCCCACGGGCTGCCGGCGTGCTTGATCGAGGTGAGCGGCGAAGCGCCGGTACCGCCCTCGAAGCCGGAGATGGTGACGTGGTCGGCGCGCGCCTTGGATACGCCGGCGGCGACGGTGCCGACGCCGACTTCGGAAACCAGCTTGACTGATACATCGCCCGCCGGATTGGCGTTCTTCAGGTCGAAGATGAGCTGCGCCAAGTCTTCGATCGAATAGATGTCATGGTGCGGTGGCGGCGAGATCAGGCCGACGCCGGGCGTCGAGTGACGCACTTTGGCGATCACCTTGTCGACCTTGTGGCCGGGCAACTGGCCGCCTTCGCCGGGCTTGGCGCCCTGCGCCATCTTGATTTGCATCATGTCCGAGTTGACGAGATACTCGGCGGTGACGCCGAAACGTCCCGAGGCCACCTGCTTGATGGCTGAGCGCATGCTGTCGCCGTTCGGCAACGGCTTGAAGCGGTCGGAACTCTTCGCCGCCTTCGCCGGTATTCGACTTGCCGCCGATCCGGTTCATGGCGATGGCGAGCGTAGTGTGCGCCTCACGCGAGATCGAGCCGAATGACATGGCGCCGGTGGAGAAGCGCCGTACGATGTTCTTGGCCGGCTCGACCTCTTCGATCGGCACCGGCTTGCGGCCGTCATCCTCTGCCGACTTGACGCGGAACAGGCCGCGAATGGTGAGCAGTCGCTCGTTCTGATCGTTTACGATCTTGGCGAAGGCGCGATAGTGATCCTGCGAATTGCCGCGCACCGCGTGCTGCAGCCGAGCGACGGTCTCGGCGGTCCAGACATGGTCCTCGCCGCGCACGCGTACCGCGTAGTCGCCCCCAACGTCGAGCATCGACGCGTAAATCGGTAAATCGCCGAAGGCGTCGCGATGGCGCCGTACCGCCTCTTCCGCAACTTCGGCGAGGCCGACGCCCTCGATGCGCGTGTGCGTGCCGGCAAAGTATTTGTCGACGAAGTCCTGGCGCAGGCCGACGGCGTCGAAGATCTGTGCGCCACAATAGGACTGATATGTCGAGATGCCCATCTTGGACATCACCTTGAGCAGACCCTTGTCGATCGATTTGATGTAGCGCTTGACGATCTCCTTCTCGTCGAGCTTCTGCGGCAGATCGTCCTTCATGGCGATCAGCGTCTCGAAGGCGAGATAGGGATTGATCGCTTCCGCGCCGTAGCCGGCCAGGCAGGCGAAATGATGCACCTCGCGCGGCTCGCCGGTTTCCACCACCAATCCGACCGAGGTGCGCAAGCCGTTGCGGATGAGATGGTGGTGAACCGCCGCGCAGGCGAGCAGGACCGGGATCTGAATGCGGTCGGCGCCGGCCATGCGGTCGGACAGGATGATGATGTTGCAGCCCGCGCGCACCTCTTCCTCCGCGCGTTCGCAGAGGGCGTCGAGCGCCCAGCCCATGCCGTCGGCGCCGTGCTCGGCCGGGAAGGTGATGTCGAAGGTGTGCGACTTGAAATGATCGCCGCTCATCTGCGAGATCGAGCGGATTTTTTCCAAATCTGCATTGGTGAGGATCGGCTGGCGCACTTCCAGGCGCTTCTTGTTCGACATACCTTCCAGGTCGAACAGATTCGGCCGCGGCCCGATGATGGAGACGAGGCTCATCACCAGCTCTTCGCGGATTGGGTCGATCGGCGGATTGGTCACCTGCGCGAAGTTCTGCTTGAAATACGTGAACAGCGGCTTTGGCTTGTCCGACAGCGCCGAGATCGGCGTGTCGTTGCCCATAGAGCCGACCGCCTCCTCGCCGGTCGAGGCCATCGGCGTCATTAGGAACTTGATGTCTTCCTGGGTGTAACCGAAGGCCTGCTGTCGATCGAGCAGCGGCAGGTTGGAGATCGGCGCCTCATTGGCGGTCTCCGGCAGTTCCTCCAGCACGATCTGCGTGCGCGCGAGCCACTCCTTGTAAGGATGGCTCTTCGCCAGCGTCGCCTTCAATTCCTCGTCGGGAATGAGGCGCCCCTCGTCGAGATCGACCAGCAGCATTTTGCCCGGCTGCAACCGCCACTTCTTGACGATGTCCTTTTCCGGGATTGGCAGTACACCCATCTCGGACGCCATCACGATGCGGTCATCGCGGGTGAGCAGATAGCGCGCCGGGCGCAAGCCGTTGCGGTCGAGCGTGGCGCCGATCTGGCGGCCATTGGTGAAGGCGATGGCGGCAGGGCCATCCCATGGCTCCATCAGCGCGGCATTGTATTCGTAGAAGGCGCGTCGCTCCTCGTTCATGAGCGGATTGCCCGCCCATGCCTCGGGGATCATCATCATCACGGCATGCGCGAGCGGGTAGCCGCCCTGCGTCAAGAATTCGAGCGCGTTGTCGAAGCAGGCGGTGTCCGACTGGCCCTCGTAAGAGATCGGCCACAGCTTGTTAATGTCGGCGCCGAAAAGCGGCGAAGACACCGAGGCCTGGCGCGCCGCCATCCAGTTGTTGTTGCCGCGCAGCGTATTGATTTCGCCATTATGCGCGATGTAGCGGTAAGGATGCGCCAATGACCAGGTCGGAAACGTATTGGTTGAGAAGCGCTGATGCACCAGCGCCAGCGCGCTTTCGAAGTCCGGATCGTGCAGGTCCGGATAATAGGCGCCGAGCTGGTCGGCGAGGAACATGCCCTTGTAGATTACCGTACGGCAGGAGATCGACACCGGGTAATAGCTTGCGACGCGCCGCTCGCGCTTCTTGTAGATCGCGCTCGAGATCAACTTGCGCAGCATATAGAGCCGGCGCTCGAATTCGTCCTCGGTGAACTTCTTCTTGCCCTGACCGATGAACACTTGTTGATGTGCCGGCTCGGTCGGCTTGACCAACTCGCCAAGCGTCGAATTGTCGGACGGCACGTTACGCCATCCGATCAGCTTGAGTCCCTCGCGCTTGATCATCTCGGCATAGATGTCGCGGATGATCTGCCGCCAATTCGTTTCTCGCGGCATGAACAACTGGCCGATGGCATATTGTCCGGGCTCAGGCAGCTTGAAGCCGAGTTCGGCCGCTTTTTTGGCGAAGAATTTGTGCGGTATCTGCACCAGGATGCCCGCGCCATCGCCCATACGCGGGTCGGCGCCGACCGCGCCGCGGTGTTCCAGATTGCACAGGATGCGCAAGCCATCCTCGACGATCTGATGTGTCTTGCGGCCCTTGATGTCGGCGATGAAGCCGACGCCGCAGGCGTCCTTGTCGAGCGCCGGATCGTACAGGCCTTGCGCCGGCAACGTGCCGGGATCGGCGCTGGCGGAACGCGATAGCGCAACGTCGCAGCCACGCGCCGCGAGCCCGCGCCCGACAAATCCTGCACTGCTCCGGTCCTTACTCATCCAACCCTGCCTCGCCGGTACCTACCGCCTCCGGCGCATTCAGCGCGTCGCAGGCCCTTCAGGCGCCGCGCCAACGCGCAACCGATCTCGAGAAGGGCAGCCTTGTCCGGCTCATCGCCGCCGTGGCTGCTCGCATTGGGCGCCACTGATATCAGCCCCGCCTTCAAAGGCCGGCATCGTGGCCGCCTCCCATTAGGACAGCAATGCTGTCCTAATGGACCATGCCAAATTTTGCCCCGTCACACAAGGCTGGTCCATGCCGGAATTGGTTGGACCTTTCGCTTTGTTGCGGCGGCGCCTTCTTACCAAGCAAGAAGAGGACCACGCGCGGGGCGCGGACGCAATGCCGTTGCGCCATTCGCGCTCTGCCAAAGGATGAGGCGAGCTAACCGCTTAACCGTGGTTACGGGAAATGCCACTGGAAGAGGATGGTTGGCTGGGATGCTGAAAAATAGGACACCTGATTAAAGTCGGCGCGTCCGCAGGCCCCGAGTGCTGCAGTTGAGCCTCCAAAACGAAAGCGCCCCGGAATTCCGGGGCGCCGCCGATTGCGATTGAAGCTGCGGGGTTAGGCCGCGGCTTTGGAGTCGACCACCTGCGGCTTTGCGCCGCCGTTGCCGATCGGGATCTGGCGCGGTTTCTTCGCCTCGGGGATTTCACGCACGAGATCGACGTGCAGCAATCCGTTCTCGACGTTCGCGCTCTTGACCTGAACGTGGTCAGCAAGCTGGAAGATGCGTTCGAACGCGCGGGCGGCGATGCCCTGATAGAGCAATTCGCCCGTTTGCTCTTCCTTTGCCTGCTTGGCGCCCTTGATCGTCAGCGTGTTTTCTTTCGCCTCGATCGAAAGGTCGTTCTCGCTGAAGCCGGCGACCGCGACGGTGACGCGGTAGTCGTTTTCGC
Source organism: uncultured Alphaproteobacteria bacterium (assembly GCA_963753455.1). GTDB lineage: Bacteria > Pseudomonadota > Alphaproteobacteria > Rhizobiales > Xanthobacteraceae > Pseudolabrys. The sequence goes on from CAVWDA010000052.1 coordinate 4,339, forward strand.
CGGTCCGCTCGATGTTATAGGGCGGGTAGCCCGGGGCGGATTCAAATCCGTCCAACATCGAGAACAGCCGGTCGAAGCCGACGGTCGAACGATAAAGGGGAGCAAGATCAAACGTACGCATGGCATATCCTCCTTGAGTTGAGCGACATGCGGGTGGTCCGCCCGAAGGGCCGAACCTGTAACCCGAGCGCAGCCGGAATGGCCTGCGCAAAATTGATATGGGAAGGTCGTTCCGGGCTCGCAAGAGGTCCCGAATCTCTTCTTAACACATTGAAATTACAATGTTTTTCTCTAATTCTTCGGTCATGATTGAGACCGTCTCGCGCCCTGCTATAAGGCCCCGGCCGGCGTGCACCAGTCATTATCCCATGAAACTCATCTCCATTCCCGCCAATCCGGCGCCCGACGATGTAGTGGCCGGCAGCATCCAGACCCCGGATGGGGTTACTTTGCGTTTTGCGCGCTTTGCACCACCGCCCGGGCGCAAAGGCACTGTGGTCGTGCTGCAAGGCCGCGCCGAATATATCGAGAAATATTTCGAGACCGTGCGCGATCTGCGCGCGCGCGGCTTCGCTGTTGCGACTTTCGATTGGCGCGGGCAGGGGATGTCGGACCGCGCGCTTTCCGACCGTCTCAAAGGTCATGTGCGAAATTTTTCCGAATACACCACCGACCTCGCGGCGATCATGGAGCAGGTGGTGTTGCCCGATTGCCCGCCGCCGATCTTCGCGCTCGGCCATTCCATGGGCGCCGCCATCGGCATCCGCGCTTGCCATGAGGGCAACCGTTGGTTCGAACGTATGGTGCTCTCGGCGCCGATGATTGCCTTGCGCCCGGGCAAACTGACCGCGGTCGCGGGTCCGCTGGCACGTGCCATGCGTATGCTCGGCGTCGGTTCCGGCTATGTGCCGACCGGCGACGGTAAGCCGATGGGCGCCGAGGATTTCATCGGCAATGTGCTCACGTCCGATCCGGTGCGCTACGCGCGCAACATGGCCGTGCTCGAAGAAGCGCCTGAACTCGGCATCGGCGCGCCGACGGTTGCTTGGGCCGATGCCGCGTTGCGTCTGATGAAACGGTTCGCCGCGCCTGGTTATGCCGGCCACATCCGCCAGCCGATCCTCCTGGTCGCGGCCGGCCGCGACGAAGTCGTCTCGACGCCTGCGATCGAGACTTTCGGGATGAACCTGCTGGCGGGGCGCCATCTCATCTTGGCCGGCGCCAAGCACGAGATCCTGCAAGAGCAGGACCACTACCGCGCTCAGTTCTGGGCGGCCTTCGACGCTTTCGTACCGGGCACACCGCGGTATTAAGCCTGCGCCAGCATCTTGAGCGCTGCTGCATGCACGCGCTCGTCGCCGGCGACCACGATACGGCCGCCATCTTGCGCCGGGCCGTTATCCCAAGTGGTAACGATACCGCCGGCGCCGGTGACAATCGGGACCACCGCGACGATGTCATAGGGCTTGATCTCGGTCTCGATCACCAGATCGATCAGCCCCGCCGCCAGCATGCAGTAGGCGTAACAGTCGCCGCCATAGCGCGAGAGCTTGACTTTCTTTTCCAGCCGCACGAACGCCGCACGGTCGGCCTCGTTCATCAGCAGCGGACTGGTGGTGGACAGGATGGCGTCCTCGAGCGACGCGCAGGGGCGCACGTGCAAGTCGCGGCTACCCGCCGGGCCTCGATAGCTGGCCGCGCCGCCGTCGCCGGAAAATTTCTCACGCGTGAACGGCTGATTCATCATGCCGAACACCGGTTCGCCGAACCGCATCAAGCCAATCAGCGTGCCCCAGGCCACCATGCCGGTTATGAAGGATTTGGTGCCGTCGATCGGATCGAGCACCCAGACGTATTCGGCGTCGGTGCGCTCGGCACCGTATTCCTCGCCGATCACGCCGTGACTTGGGAAATTTTGCCGGATGAGCGCCCGCATGGCCTGCTCGGCGGCGCGGTCGGCCGCCGTGACCGGGTCGAAACCGCCGGCCTGCTTGTTGTCGATCGCTAGCGCCGTGCGGAAAAATGGCAGGATGGTCTCGCCCGATGCACGGGCGAGCTTATCGACGAAACTTGAGAAATCGATCGCTGTCATGCCGCCTGCTTAAAGCATGATCGAGAAAAGAGGGAACCGGTTTTCCCGCACGATCGTGCAGCGCCCCACGATGGTCTGTGTGCGGCACAGCATTTTTTGGTTTTTAGCAATGCAAATCAGGCTGGACGACTTTCCGCGGCTTGACTGTAATTGTGATGTTTTTGTCACCCCTCTAAGGGAAGCGTTGAAACTATGCCAAAAATCGTGATCCAGCTATGCATTAAAACATGGACCTTCCTACTTTGAACCTTGATTTTTGTGCGTCGCAGTGTAATTTATTGCAATGCGGTAGCGAGAGCTATCGTTGCCCTCCTTGGGCGTTTCCTCCCTAGACTTGGGCCGCTTGCAAACGCGAGCGGCCTTTTTTTTGATTATTCCGCGGCCGCGGCGCGGTAAGGGCGCAGTTCTTCCAACGGAATCTCGCCCAGCCGGCGAGCCAGCGTTTCCAGATCGGCGGCCAGCCGCCCGAACGCGCCGGAACGTGCGTAGCGGCGCTCGTCCATGTAAAGGCCGCGGTTAATCTCGAGCTGGATGGCATGCAACCCGGCGGCCGGGTTGCCGTAATGCTCCGTGATGAAGCCGCCGGCATAGGGTTTATTCCGGCTCACACTGTAGCCGAGCGTGCGCAGCGTCTTTTCTACGGTTTCCGCCACTACGCCAACGCAACTGGTGCCGTACCGGTCGCCGAGCACGAATTCCGGCCGCGGACGCTCGTCTTTATGACCGGCAGTGGAAGGCATGGAGTGGCAATCAATCAGCACGGCGGCGCCAAATTCACGGTGCAGCTTGGAGAAGAGCCGCCGCAGCGCGCGATGATAGGGTTTGTACAGGCTTTCGATCCGGCGCAGCGCGTCATCGACCGGAATGCGCTGATCGTAGATTTCCTGAGCGTCGCCCACCACCCGCGCAACGGTCCCCAGGCCACCGGCCACCCTCATCGAGCGGGTATTGGCGAAGGAGGGCAGGCGGCCCTCGAACATTCTCGGATCGAGTTCGTAAGGCTCGCGATTGACGTCCACGAAGCATCGCGGAAAATGCGCCCGCATCAGCGGAAAACCTTGCCCAACCACGCCGGCGATCAATTCATCGACGAAACTGTCCTCCGAACGGCGCAGGGTGGCGATATCGAGCCGCGAGACGGCCAGGAATTCGCGCGGATAGGTCGAGCCGCTGTGCGGCGAATTGAACAGCACCGGGCCTTTACTCTCGGCCGGGTCCAGGACCTCGAACGGTGGGTCGAGTTCATCGCCGATTTCACTCATAAACGGCCATTCCCCGGGTCGGTAAACATTACGGTGGCTCGGGCCCAACCGGTCCCGATAACGTACTATTGTCTATGTACCGGGCCGTTATGCCAAGCTTTGCTTTGGGTTCACGCGTTATTTACCTGGCATAAGTCTTATGGGGAGGTTAGGCCCCCGCTCGGGCGGCCGGGACGGGGCTTTCACGGACTATGTCTAAAATCCTGCTGGCGGAAGACGACACTGATATGCGGCGCTTTTTGGTCAAGGCGCTGCAGAATGCCGGATTCGACGTGACCTCCTATGATAACGGGCTGTCGGCCTATCAGCGGCTGCGCGAAGAGCCGTTCGAGCTTCTGCTCACCGATATCGTGATGCCCGAGATGGACGGGATCGAATTGGCCCGCCGCGCCGCCGAGCTCGACCCCGACATCAAGATTATGTTCATCACCGGCTTCGCCGCGGTCGCGCTCAACGCCAATTCCACCGCGCCCAAACACGCCAAAGTGCTGTCCAAGCCGGTCCATCTGCGCGACCTGGTCAACGAAGTGCAGAAGATGCTGGCGGCCTGAGCCCGGAAGGCCGCCCGCCGGCGGCTTGCCTCGCCAGTTTGGAGCCGATAAGACCACATCGATTAAAGGGCGCGTAGCTCAGCGGAAGAGCACTACCTTGACATGGTAGGGGTCACAGGTTCGATCCCTGTCGCGCCCA
>CAVWDA010000053.1:0-23372 GCA_963753455.1 uncultured Alphaproteobacteria bacterium
TCAGACAATGATGCGGCGCGTAAAGCGGCGCTTGCGGACGTCAACAAACCGGCAGAGATCGGGCGCATGGAGAATGCCTGCCTCCGGCTAGACATGACCCGATGCGACCGCCTCCGGTGATCGTACCTCACAGGCGGAGCGACCGCAGCCGCAACGCATTGCCGATCACCGAGACCGAACTCAATGCCATCGCGAGCGCCGCCACGATCGGGCTGAGCAAGAGGCCCAGAGAAGGATAGAGTACGCCAGCGGCAATCGGAATTCCGGCCACATTGTAGACGAAGGCGAGCGCCAGGTTCTGCCGAATGTTGCGCATCGTAGCCCGGCTCAACGCCCGCGCGCGGGCGATCCCAGCCAGATCGCCCTTGACCAAGGTGACGCCGGCGCTCTGGATCGCGACTTCCGTTCCGGTGCCCATGGCGATGCCCACATCAGCCTCGGCCAGGGCCGGCGCATCGTTCACGCCGTCGCCCGCCATGGCGACAATTCGGCCCGCCTGCCGGAGGCGGCGAACGACACTGTTCTTGTCCTCCGGCAGCACGTCGGCCTGCACGTCGTCGATGCCGAGCTTGCGGGCCACCGCTTCCGCCGTCGTCCGGTTGTCCCCGGTCAGCATCACGATGCGCACACCAGCCGCCCGTAAATTGTCGAGTGCTGCCTGGGTGGTGCTTTTGATGGGGTCCGCAACGGCGATGACGCCACCTGGCTTGCCATCCAGGGCGAGAAAGAGCGCCGTCGCGCCGTCGCGCCGCAGCTCGTCGGCCTGAGCGGCCAGCTCGCCAAATTTGACGCCAAGCTCTTCCATGAGTTTGGCGTTGCCGAGCGCAACGGCGTGGCCATCAACCGAACCGGTCACACCCTTGCCCGTGACCGAGGCGAAATTTACCGGGTCCTTGATCGCAAGAGAGCGGTCACGCGCGGCGGCGACAATCGCCGCGGCGAGCGGATGCTCGCTCGACCGCTCCAGGCTGGCCGCGAGGGGCAGGATCTCGGTCTCGGACCAACCTGGTGCCGGGACCACCGCGACCACCCGCGGCTTGCCTTCAGTCAGCGTGCCGGTCTTGTCCACGACCAGCGTATCGACCTTCTCCATACGCTCCAGCGCTTCGGCGGACTTGATGAGCACGCCGCCAAGAGCGCCCTTGCCGACCCCGACCATGATCGACATCGGTGTTGCCAGCCCGAGCGCGCAGGGGCAGGCGATGATGAGTACGGAAACGGCCGCGATCAAGCCATAGGCAAGGGCGGGAGCGGGGCCAAACGCAGCCCAACCGATGAAGGCCAGCACGGCCACGAGGATGACCGCCGGCACGAAGTAACCCGACACCGTGTCGGCCATGCGCTGAATCGGCGCACGGCTGCGCTGTGCCTCCGCCACCATCGCCACGATCCGCGCCAGCATGGTGTCCGCGCCGATCTTGTCCGCGCGCATGACAAGCGCACCGGTGCCGTTGACGGTGCCGCCGATAAGCTTGTCTCCGGGTTGCTTTGCAGCCGGCATGGACTCGCCGGTGACCATCAACTCGTCAACCGCGCTCCTGCCGTCCAGCACCTCGCCGTCCACCGGCACGCCATCACCGGGGCGCACCCGCAGCTTGTCGCCAAGCTGCACCTGCTCCACCGGGATTTCCTCGTCTTCGCCGGTTGGTGTTAGGCGTCGGGCCATCTTCGGCGCGAGATTGAGCAGCGCGCGGATAGCGCCGCCGGTCTGCTCGCGCGCCCGCAGCTCCAACACCTGGCCGAGCAGGACCAGGACGGTGATGACGGCCGCTGCCTCGAAATAGACGGCAACGGTGCCGTCCATGCCGCGGAATCCGGCCGGGAAGATACCGGGAAGGAAGGCGGCGACCAGGCTGTAGACATAGGCGGCACCGGTGCCGAGCGCGATCAGGCTGAACATGTTCAGGCTGCGATGGACCACCGATGCCCAGGCGCGCTCGAAAAACGGCCACCCTGCCCACAGCACAACCGGCGTCGCGAGCACGAACTGGGACAGGACTGACACACGCGGCGGCACCAGCTCATGCAGCGCAAGCGCCGGGATATGGCCGCCCATCTCCAGCACCACGACCGGCAAGGCGAGCACGAGGCCGATCCAGAACCGGCGCGTCATGTCGATGAGCTCGATGTTCGGGCCGGCTTCGGCGGTCACCTGGAGCGGTTCCAGCGCCATGCCGCAAATCGGGCAGCTACCCGGGCCTTCCTGCCGGATTTGTGGATGCATCGGGCAGGTGTAGATCGTGCCTTTCCGCACTGGTGGTGCCGCTTTGGTCGACGGGGCCAGATAACTGGCAGGGGCGGCGATGAACTTCTCCCGGCATCGCGTCGAGCAGAAGTGGAACGGCGTGCCGGCATACGTGTGGCGGTGTTTCGAAGTCGCCGGATCGACCTTCATGCCGCAAACCGGATCGGTCACAAGTGTGGTGCTGGCGCCGTGGGCGTGGCCGTGATGATCGTGTGTATGGTCGGTTTCGGCGTTCGCCACGGCGCTACTCCTCGATGACCACCACGCTGGCGCGTGGGCCAGGTGACAGGGGATCCGACTTGCCCTATATACCTCTCAGGGGTATGGTATCAAGGACGGGCAGACAATGCATGACGCGACGAGAGCCACCGTCGTCACGCGGCTGAAACGGATCGAGGGGCAGGTCGGTGGCTTGCTGCGGATGGTGGATGAGGATCGCTATTGCGTGGACGTCTTGACGCAGATCAATGCCGTCCGGGCGGCTTTGCATAAGGTTGAGGAGCAAATTCTGCGGGATCACGTATCCCATTGCGTCGCGGACGCATTCGCGGCGGGTGACGTGATCGAGCAACGGAACAAGGTCGAGGAATTGATCGCGACAATCGGACGGATGACGAGGTAACGACGATGCCGCAAGGCATGGGACGACGATTCAGGAAGATGATTTCAGGGCTGCTGTGCCTGAGCGTCCTCGTCATGTCCTTTGTCCAGGCAAATGCGACGGTTTTGCCCGTCATGCATGACGCCATCAATACATCGGCGGCCATCCATCATGACGGCATGGCAGACGCGATGGCGCCGCCCTCGGCCCACCATCACACTGGGTCGCCTTGTAAGGGCCACGATGGGGCATGCGGTCTGGCGTGTTGCTTCATCAGCGGATGTTCGATGATGTCCGGGTGGCTCCCTGTCTCAGCGACGGTGTTGCCTGCGATCATGCCGACAGCGCTCGTTTATCTGGACTCGTCGCGAGTACATCCTGACGGTCTCCAGTTCGCTCCGATACTGCCACCACCCCGACGCATCGTCTGACCAGCTGAAGCCCTGACGGTTCGTGTGGGCGCCTTTGACGCCCGCCGCACGCGCTTCGAGCCACGGATGAACCGCGCCACTCCCGCAAGGGACGCCGCGTAACGTTCCCGCACAGACGAATTGAGCCAAGCCATGACTATTGAACTGAATCGACGCCGCTTCATGGCGTCAACTCTCGCCATTGCCACAACCTGCTGCACATGGCGACCGGAATGATGACCGAAGTCACCCGGCCAAGGCTGATGCAATCCGAAACGAAGGAGACTCACATGTCCGTGATTACACGTTTGACGCTCTCAATTGTCGCCCTGCTCGGCAGCGTCGCCCTTGCTGGCGCACAGACGGCACAGGACCATAACGCCCATCATCCCGACACGGCGGCGCCGGCGACTGCGCCAGCCGCGCCGAAGCCGACACCAGGCGGAGCGGCACGCGCGATGCCGATGATGGATATCGGCAAGATGATGGCTGGCGACATGGGACGGATGATGTCGCTGATGCGCATGATGCAATGCAGCGACGGCATGGGCATGATGCCATTCGATCACATCGAGGGACGGATCGCGTTCTACAAGGCTGAGCTCGGCATCACCGACGCACAATTGCCGCAGTGGAACGCCTTCGCCGACGCATTGCGGAACGGTGCCAAGGGCATGCAGATGGCGATAGCCACCGCGATGCAGGCGGGCATGCCAGCCACCGCGCCGGCCCGCGCGGATGCCATGGTGCAAATGATGTCCGCCCGTCTCGACGCGATGAAGGCAACGGCAGCGGCCAGCAAAGCGCTCTACGCAGCCCTTACCGACGCCCAGAAGAAGACGGCCGATGAAGTTATGGCCGAGCACCCGATGGGCATGCGGGCGATGGGGATGGGTGAGCGATGATGATCCCAGAGATGACAACGAGGCGAAGCGCGTTCCGCCTCGCGCTTGGCGGGGCGGCTTTGCAGCTGGCAAGCGTGACGTTCGGCAGGGCACGTGCCGAAACACTGCCACCGGTCCTGGTCTGGAAGGCTCCGACTTGCGGCTGCTGCGGCAACTGGATCCGCCACATGCGAGACGCGGGCTTCAGCATCTCCGCGCGCGACACCGACGACATGGCCGCGGTGAAACAGGCGCGCGGCGTGCCCGACGCACTACAGTCCTGCCATACCGCGGTGGTCAGCGGCTATGTGGTGGAGGGGCATGTTCCCCCCTCCGACATTAAACGGCTGATCGCCGAACAACCTTCAGCCAAGGGGCTGGCCGTGCCCGGCATGCCGCAATCGGCACCCGGGATGGACCAGCCGGGGGAGCCATACACCGTCGTGCTGTTCGACACGCCAAACGGGGACCGAACCTATGCGCAGCACTGAGATGGAAACGATCTGGAGCCATGGCACCGACGCTCAGAAGAAGATCGCCGACAAATTAAGGACCGAACACCGTCAGGGAATGTGAGTAATGAATAGCGGGAGCGGGAGAGACCCGACGCATGAACATGACGCGCCGCCGTGGTGGCGAACGCGGACCGGGCTCGCTTTTCTCGGGTTCTCGGCGGTCGCTGCGTATTTTCTGATCACCGAGCATCGCGCACACCTCGCGCTGGCGGTCCCCTTTCTACCCTGGCTGTTGCTGCTGGCCTGCCCGCTCATGCATCTCTTCATGCATCACGGGCACGGCGGGCACGGGAGCGGCGGACGGGATTCGGATCGCGACGCGGGATCGCATCGCACTGACCGTGGCGAAGGGGAAGACCGGCCATGACCCACGATTTTTCGTCATATGGATTGTGGTCCCTGGTGATCATCAATTCGGCTCTCTTTATCTTCTTCGCCTACAGCTTTGGTCGACCTCAGACCAAGCGCGACTGGCGTTCGTTCAGCGCGTTCAGCGCCTTCCTCGTGGCGCTGTTCACCGAAATGTACGGCTTCCCGCTGACGATCTACCTGCTGTCCGGCTGGTTGCAGAGCCGGTTTCCGGACGTTGACTGGTTCTCCCACGACGCCGGCCATCTGCTCGAAGATGATGTTCGGCTGGAGAGCCAATCCACATTTCGGTCCGTTCCATCTCCTGAGCTTCGCCTTTATCGGTGGCGGCTTCCTGCTGATCTCGGTCGGCTGGCAAGCGCTCTACCAGGCACAGCGCGAGAAACGACTGGCTGACACTGGCATCTACGCACGTGTGCGGCATCCACAGTACGACGGCTTCGTCCTCGTCATGTTCGGGTTTTTGGTGCAGTGGCCGACGATCCTGACCTTGGCGATGTTTCCCGTCCTGGTCTTTATGTATTGGCGGCTCGCCAAGATCGAGGAGCGTAAATCGCTCGCCGCGTTCGGCGACGCGTACCGCGACTACATGAAGCGGGTGCCTGGGTTCTTTCCTCATCTCGGCTCGCCGGCTGACCGCCCGCGGCTCGGGCAGCCTTAGGACAGCGAGCGCCGTATGGCTGGCCCATTCGTTCACCTGGACCGCGCCGGTCCCGGTCATTCCTCTGTCATAAGGAGCAAAACGCATGCAACCCTGGGTCTACTTCCTCATCGTCGGCGCCCTGTTCTTCCTCATGATGCGAGGCGGTTGCGGTTCGCATGTCATGGGCCACAGGCACCATCAGCAAACTGATGACAATCGCCAGACGATACCTGACGGAAGCGTCCCTCCCGTCGGGTCGGCACAAGTGCGCGATCCGGTCTGCGGCATGACGATCGAACGGGCTACCGCCAAGACATGCGCCCACGGCGGCACGGTCTACTACTTCTGCTCGGATCAGTGCCGGTCCAAGTTCGAGGCCGCCCCTGAAACCTTCACCGCATCTGCCGCCTGACAAACCTGGAGTATCATCATGGCCGACACCGCAACCGTGGGCATTGCCGCGACTGGCACCCAATCGCGCGCGCGCCTGCCCCGCATCCCCGTTTTGGTGCTGGGCCTGTCACTCAGCATCTTTCTGGCGCTAACATACCTGTTGTGCGCACTGTTCCTGGCGTTGTTTCCGGTTATGCCAGTCAGTCACTCATTCCTCGGCTTGTTCGTGCCGTGGTTCAAGCCGCTGGACTGGTACGATCTGCTGAATGGCCTGATCGAGGCGGTCGTCGACGGATGGTATATCGCCGCAGTGTTCGGGACGCTGTACAATTTCATTGCCTCCCGGTTCGAACGGTGAGTCCTGCCGGTGTCCACCTCGCGCACACCGAGGAGATGGAGACAGGCCGAACGTTTGGGGACGCGTATGATCACTATGCCGCGTCCACGCCGGGCGGGTTGCCCCGCCTGGGATCGCCGCCGACCGATCGATCAACGCCCGACGCAACATGAACCGAGACGGACCATCCTGCTCGCTTGACTGGCTGACCGTGATCCGGCGCTACCTGATTGCAGCGACTGCCGGCAATGCCGTCTGGGAGACGGCGCAAGCGCCACTCTACGCGGTATGGCATACGGGAACGGCACGCGAAGTTGTGCAGGCAATCATGCACTGCACCCTTGGCGACATCGTGATCGAGACCGTCGCAGTTGTTGCGGCTTTGATCTCTGTCGGCTCCCCGGCGTGGCCCCATCAGCGCTTCGGGCAAGTTCTCACCGCGACCATCATCTTTGCCGCAGGTTATACCGTCTACAGCGAATACGTGAACACCGTCGTCCGGCACAGTTGGAGCTACACATCCTGGATGCCGACGCTGCCATGGCTCGGCACAGGGTTGGCGCCGCTGGCGCAGTGGATGGTCGTGCCGGCGTTCGCACTCGTCTGGGCATATCGCCGCGTGTATCAATGACCGGAAAGGTAAGAATGTCATGCATGACATAATGAACGGCGGGATGATGTGGGGCATGGGTTGGTTCGGCCTCCTCGGCCTTGCCTTTCTCGTGCTTGGCACCGCAGCGCTCGTGAAATATCTCTTCTTTGGAGGTGATCGCTAATGTTGATTTATGAGACGAAAGCGACCGCCTGACCGTCAGGCCAAGCGGCGATGGGGAGCCAGGCATCAGGGCCGTATCATGCGGCGGCAGCGCGAAGGCCGCGCATACGATGCGGATGCGCTAAGGTGGAGACATGGAGCCAGATTCAACACCGACAACTGACTGAGATGACGTGACGATGACCAACAAGCTTCCAGGCTTTTTCCAAGGCACTGAGATGCCGACCGCCGGGTGGTGGGAAGCGCTGTGGCCCGACCCTGCCGGGTTACTCGCCGCAGTGGGGATCAAGCCGGTGATGGAGGTGATCGATCTGTGCTCCGGCGACGGCTGGTTCACGCTGCAAATCGCCAAGATCGCGTGTCACGTCATTGCGATCGACATAGACTCCAACCTGCTGGAAGTGGCACGTCACCGTCTAACCGAAAGCGGCGTGACGAATTGTGACTTTGTGGCAGGCGATGCCTACGAGCTTGCCAAGTTGGTTCCGAGACCGGCTGACTTCGTATTTATGGCGAATGCCTTTCACGGCGTTCCCGATCGGCCGCTATTGGCCCGTGCGGTGCGCGCAACGCTTAAGCCGGGTGGTCACTTTGCAATCGTTAACTGGCATCAGCGCCCGCGTGAGGAAACGATGATCCTGGGCGAACCGCGCGGACCAAAGACTGAATTGAGATTGTCGCCGGAACAGACCATCGAGGCCGTCGAATCGAGCGGCCTGAAGCTCGCTCATCTGATCGAAGTACCGCCTTATCACTACAGCGCTGTGTTTGAGCAACCGCCTGCCCGAGAGCATTGATGCCTTCCATTCTCGACAACAAGAATATGTCAGCGCCGTCGGTTTTCGGGTCTGCCGCCGCCCAGCCCGGCGCGCGATACCAACCAGCCGAGATCATAGGAGAAGTCATGATTTCGGCCGGTCGGTATGACTTCCTTTCTCGTTGTGCAACGGGCAGGCTTAGCCGCTGTGCCGGCTCTCCGCGAGCAGGTTGTGAACAATCGCAATCCGCCGCATGACCTCTGCTACGTTGCCTTTGTCACAGTCCGCAAGCGCCAGGCGGATCTGTGTCTGCATGTAGGTGACCTGCCCGCCGGTCGCGTTGTGCCCGTTACGCCCGGCAACATGAGCCGCGGCGGGCTTGGCGGGTGTCTGGTAGCCGATGGCGTCCCACTCACGCATGAGGGACTCCAGGGCACCGCGGCACGGATGATCCGTGCTGACCCCCTGGGCAATCGCAACGGGTCCGATCAGCGCAAGACCCATGGCTCCGATCAAGATTAGACGCATGACCATTCTCCTTGGTTGAGGTTTCACTCGGCGGCTCGCGTCGGCCCGCCGACAGCCGGCTCCGCCTCAGAGCGGACGGTGCGGAGCTTCACGAAGGCATAGATCGCGGGAATGACGATCAGGGTGAGGAAGGTCGAGGACAGCATGCCGCCCACCATCGGCACGGCGATGCGCCGCATCACTTCCGACCCCGTGCCTTCGCTCCACAGGATCGGCAGCAAGCCGGCCATGATAGCAATGACCGTCATCATCTTCGGGCGCACGCGCTCGACCGCGCCGGCGATGATCGCGGCGCGCACGTCCCAGCGCATCAGCGCGCGGCCGTCACGTGCGCAGCGGGCGATCCGTTCATTGAGGGCCTGGTCGAGATAGATCAGCATGACGACGCCGGTCTCGGCGGCGACGCCGGCAAGCGCGAGGAAACCCACGGCGACCGCAACGCTCATGTTGTAGCCGAGCCACCACATCAGCCAGGCGCCCCCGACCAGCGCGAAGGGCACCGACAGCATGACGATCAGTGTTTCGGTCAGGCGGCCGAAATTCAGATAGAGCAGCACAAAGATGACCAGCAGGGTCGCCGGCACCACCACGCGCAGCTTTGCCTCGGCGCGTTGCAGATATTCGAACTGTCCGCTCCATTCGATGTGATAGCCGGGCGGTAGCTTGACCTGCTGCGCGACGGTGCGCGCCGCCTCGGCGACATAGCCGCCGAGATCGCGACCGTGCAGATCGACATAGATGTAGGCGACCGGCTGGGCGTTCTCGGTGCGGATGCTGGGCGGCCCTTGCGTCACCTGCACGTGAGCGACTTGCACGAGCGGGATCATGGCGCCGCTCATCGTCGGCACCAGCACCTGGCTAGCGATGACGAGTGGGTCATCACGCAGATCGCGCGGGTAGCGCACGATCACGCTGTAGCGTTCGCGCCCTTCAACCGTGGTGGTGACAACGGCGCCGCCAAGCGCGGTTGCGATGACCTTCTGGATATCGCCGACGGAAATTCCGTAGCGCGCCGCCGCGGCACGATCGGGCGTGATCTCGACGTAATGGCCGCCTTCGAGCCGTTCGGCGAAGGCGCTCGTCGTGCCCGGGACCGTGTGCACCACGCGCTCGACCTCGATCGCGAGGCGCTCCAGCTCGCGCAAATCCGGCCCGAACACCTTGACGCCGACAGGCGTGCGAATGCCCGTGGCCAGCATGTCGATGCGTGCCTTGATCGGCATGGTCCAGGCGTTGCTGACGCCGGGGAGCCGCAGCGCCTCGTCCATCCGCGCTTGCAGTGCGTCGATCGTCATGCCGGGGGGCCATTCGCTCTCTGGCTTCAAATTGATGACCGTCTCTGTCATCTCGACCGGGGCCGGGTCGGTCGCGGTATTGGCGCGGCCCGCCTTGCCAAACACCAATTCCACCTCGGGAAAGGATTTGATGATGCGGTCCTGCGTCTGCAAGAGCTCGGCGGCCTTCGTCACCGAAAGGCCCGGCAGCGTCACCGGCATGAAGAGCAGCGTGCCTTCGTTGAGCGTTGGCATGAACTCGCTGCCGATCCGGGATACCGGCCAGATGGTGGCGGCCAGCACCGCCACGGCAAGCAGCATGGTCAGCACCGGCGCACGCAGCACCACACCGATGACCGGGCGGTAGAGCCAGATCAGCATGCGATTGATCGGGTTCCTGCGTTCTGGGATGATGCGTCCGCGCACGAAGAGCAGCATCAGCACCGGCACCAGGGTGACGGACAGCAGGGCGCCACCCATCATCGCGAAGGTCTTGGTATAGGCGAGCGGCTTGAACAACCGCCCCTCCTGGTCCTCCAGCGCGAACACCGGCAGGAACGCGGCCACGATCACCAGCAAGCTGAAGAACAGCGACGGCCCAACCTCCTGCGCGGCGGCGATGAGCGCCGGCCCGCGCGGCGCGCCAGGCGGCAGCCGTTCAACATGTTTGTGGGCGTTTTCGATCATGACGATCGCGGCATCCACCATCGCGCCGAGGGCGATCGCGATGCCGCCGAGGCTCATGATGTTGGAGCCGATGCCGAGCGTGTGCATGGCGGCAAACGCCATCAGCACGCCGATCGGCAGCGTGAGGATCGCGACCAGGGCGCTGCGCGCATGCAAGAGGAACAGCATGCACACCGCGGCGACGATGATACTCTCTTCGATCAGTGTGCGAGTGAGCGTGTGGATCGCGCGCTTGATCAGCTCCGAGCGGTCATAGACCGGCTGAACCGACACGCCTTCCGGCAGGCCCGGTTTCAACTGCTCGATCTTCTGCTTGATATTGTCGATCGTGGTCAGCGCGTCGGCGCCGTCGCGCTTGACCGTGATACCGCCCACAACCTCGCCGGTGCCGTCCATCTCGGCGATGCCGCGCCGCTCGTCGGGACCGAGCTCGATACGCGCAATATCGCGCAGCAGGACCGGCGCCCCGGAGGAGCTGGCCTTGAGCACCACATTGCCGAGATCGTCCGTGCCGCGCAGATAGCCGCGGCCACGGATCATGTATTCGGTCTCGGTCATCTCGATCGTGCGACCGCCGACATCCTGGTTGCTGGCGCGAATGGCGTCGCCTACGCGCTCAAGCGGGATGCCGAAGGCTTGCAGCTTCTGCGGATCGACCACCACTTGGTACTGCCGCTCGAAGCCGCCGACGCTCGCCACTTCGGCGACCCCCTTGGCGGTGACAAGCTGATAGCGCACCAGCCAGTCCTGGATGCTGCGCAGCTCGGCGAGCGTGCGCTGCACGCCGAGCACGACATATTCATAAACCCACCCGGCGCCGCTCGCGTCCGGGCCGAGCGTCGGCGTGATACCTTCGGGCAGGCGCTTGGCCGCAAAATTGAGATATTCGAGGACGCGGCTGCGTGCCCAATAGAGATCGGTACCGTCCTCGAACACCACATAGACGAAGGACACGCCGAAATTCGAGAAGCCGCGCACCACCTTGGCATGCGGCACCGCGAGCAACGCGGTTGCCAGTGGATAGGTCACCTGGTCTTCGACCACCTGCGGCGCCTGACCCGGATACTCCGTGTAGACGATCACTTGCGTGTCCGAGAGGTCAGGCAGGGCATCGAGCGGCGTGTTGGCGAGAGACCAGAGGCCAAGCCCGGCCAGCATCAGCGTGGCAAGGATGACCAGCATCCGGTTGCGTGCCGAAAGGGCGATGAGCCGGGCAATCATGGCTTGCCTCCCGGTGCGCCGGCGGTAGCCGGGTTCACGGGCGGTGCCGCAAAGCCTTGCAGGGCGGTGCGCAGATTGCTCTCGGCATCGATCAGGAAGTTGGCGCCCGTCACCACCTTCTCGCCGGCCGTTACGCCATCAAGGACCTGCACCCAATCATCGCCTCGCACCCCGAGGTGCACCGGGCGCGGCTCGAACCGGCCTTCACCGCGATCGATGAGCACCACCTGGCGCGTGCCGCTGTCGATGACGGCCGAGGTCGGAACGGCCAGCGCCGGTCCCGCCGCCGCCGCCGCGATCTGCACATTCGCATACATGGCAGCGCGCAGAAGCCGATCGGGATTCGGTATGACAACGCGCACGCGTGCCGTGCGCGTCTCGGTGGACAGCACCGGATAGATGAAATCCACTGTACCGGTGAACGTCCGCCCGGGGAAAGCGACGAAGCTAGCCTCAGCCTGCGCGCCCGGCTGCACCGCGCCGAGATCCTGTTCCTGGACCTCGGCCATCAGCCAGACATCTGCGAGGTCAGCCGTCTTGTAGAGCGGCTGCCCTGGCTCGATGCGCATGCCTTCCTGCACCGGCTTTTCGATCACGACACCGTCGGCCGGCGCGCGCACCGCGATGCGGCGGGACGCCTGCCCGGTGCGGCGCAACCGTGCGATCTCGTCGTCGGGGACATCGAGCGCACGCAGACGCTGCAACGACGCGGCCACCAGAACGCCGGCATCGCCGTGCCGCGTGCTGTCGGCCATGGCGCCGCCCATGCGTGCCGCGACCAGATATTCCTCCTCCGCCGCAACCAGATCGGGCGCGTAGATTTCGGCGAGCACCTGGCCGCGGCGGACAGGATCGCCGGTCGCGGCAACCGCCAGATGTTCGATCCAGCCCGCGACCTTGGTGGTGACGGTGGCGAGGTGACGCTCGTCGAACTGCAGGCTTCCGGTCGCCCGCACCGTGCGGGTGAGAGTGGGACGGAAAACAACCTCCGCCGTGCGCACGCCGAGCGTCTGCAAGCGGCCAGGGCTGATGCGGACGGTGCCCGGCACATCGCCCGCGCCGTCCCCGTCGGCATAGACAGGCCTGTAGTCCATGCCCATCGCATCCTTCTTGGGCACGGGCGAGGTGTCCGGCAGGCCCATCGGATTGCGGTAGTAGAGGATGCGGCGCTCGCCGCCCGCTTGCTTCGCCATCGGAGCGGGCGGGGCGGCCGCCTGAGCCGTCGCGCCCTCGACGAAGACCGGCTTGTAGTCACGCCCGTCCGCCGTCTTCGACGGGCCGGCAGCATAGAACGGCTTACCGTCCGGATCCTGGTAGTAGAGCGGAGGCTGTGCCGAATCATCGGCGTGGGCGATGCCGGCCACAGCGATTCCGATCGCCGCGCAAGCCAGAAAAATGGGCCGCATCACAGGTTACCCCCGACCAGGCGTTCGATCGCAGCGAGTTCGACCTGTTCATCGAGCTGGGTCTGAAGAAGACGAAGTTCGACCTCGTGAATCTGGCGCTCGGCGGTGATCGCCGCCGTCAGATCACCCTTCCCCTGGCTGTAGTTGGCCAGCACCGTCCCGAACGTTGCTCGGGCCTGCGGCATCACCTCGCGCCGCAATAGCGCCTCTGTCGCACGCGCGGCACGCAGCTTGGCGACAGCCTCGCCCAAGGCACCCTCGATCTCCAGCACAGCCGCGTCGTACCTTTGCTGCGTCGCCCCGAGCTGTGCCGCCGCCTCGTGCTGCCCTGAGGCCTCGCGGCCCCAGGGAATCGGGATATTGAACCCGATGGTGGCCGCGAAACCGACCGGCTGGTTGTTGGTCTGGATCATCGGTCCCCCGCCGATCGTCAGGTCCGGATACCAGGCCTTGTCCGCCAGGTTGCTGCGGGATCTGGCCGCCGCAATCGCTGCGTTGCTGGCCGACAAGGAGGGATTGGCCGCGCGGGCGCGGTCGACCAACGCCGCGAGGACTGGCTCCGCGGTGGGCATCGGTCTCACCCGCGTCGGCTCGGCCAGCAGCGCGTCGGCCGGTCGCCCGACCAGGACGTTGAGGCGAGCGCGCGCAGCGCCTTTCTCACCCTCCAGCCTGACCGTCTCGGTTTTGGCGGTTGTCTCCTCGCCGAGCGCCTGGATGACGGCGGTCTGGTCGCCACCGCCCTGACCGTAGCGGGCGGCGGCGGCCTCGCGCATGCGGCGCGCCAGCTCGCCGACCTCCCGGTTCACCGCGATATCGCGGCTGATCAGGTAGTATTGCGCGTAGGCGACCTTGATCTTCTCGTCGATTTCGTCCTGCGCCGCTCGCTCCCGCCCGCGGGCGGCGTCGACGTCGGCGAGCGCCGCTTCGCGGCGCAGGCTGCGCTTGCCCCATAGCGGGAAGGACTGGGACAGCATCACCGTATGTGCGCTCATGACGCCGGGGTTTTTGTAGTATTGGTAACTGTCGCTGATCATCGGGTCATCGAGTGCGTCGGCGCCGTCGGCCTTGGCCGCGGTGGCCGCCGTCTCGAGGGCCGCCGCGCGCAAGGCCGGGCTCAACTGCCGCACGGCGGCGAGCAGGCTTTCCACATTCGCGCCAAGCGCTGCCGTGCCGTCCTGCGCAAGCGCAGGACGGACAAGAACAACGGACGCGGCGATCAGGATGCAGGCGGCCAGCGCTGCGGCGGACAGGCCGGGGGGAAAGCGCATGTCACTTACCGAGCTTGACGGGAAGCGTGGCGTGGACCGTCTCGGCCTCGCCCTGCACCTTGGCCGCCAGCTTCAGCTCCCAATTGCCGGCCGCCATGCCCGGTTCGATCTGGAAGGTGTAGAGGCCCGGCTGCGATGCCGGCATCGCCTTCACCGGCGCGGTCATGGTCGGCATGCCGTCGGGTCCCATATCGGCCATGCTCTGGAAGATGACGGCGTTGCTTACCGGCTTCTTGTCCGGCACGTGCACAAGCCGGAGCGTAACGTTGCTCTTGCCCGGTCCGGCAGACTGCACCTGCACGACTTCGAAGCGGTAGTCGGCGGAGGCGGCGCGAACTGGAGTGGAAATCAGCGCCGCGGTCGCGACGAGGCAGGCGCCCGCGAGGGCGCGGGTGGTGTGAAGAGTCACGATCATATCCCTCTTTGTGCGGCCGTCGGTGATGGCCGCATGTCACCTGAGGCAACGCCAAGCGTCATCCGCTCGAAGTCGCAGGAGCCCGCTCGAACCTGTCCACGGAAGCTGCGCACGCAATGGCACGCATCACCGCAGACCACTGGTCAAGCAAAAGCAAAGCGTCACCGACTTGCGTCGGCGCGCTTTAATTCAGGCGCGGGATATGGGCGGGCCGAGCGCCGGCCCGATCGTGCGGCCGTGCAGGGGATCGAGTGAACCTGAGTAGGTCACCGGGGACCAGGCGATGCTGGTCGAGGCGGCAAGGTCGGGCGCCGGCAAGCTGACCATGAACACACAGCCAAGCTCGGTCATGCAGGTGGGCATCTTGCCCTTGCACGGCATTTCTTCATGACCTGTGCCATCCTGCTGATGCATCATGCCGCTGCCCATCTCGACCGCAGCGGCATTGGCAATAGGCCTGGCGGCAAGAATCGTGGCGCTCAGATAAGCGCTCATAATCAGCAGGGCAAAAAATCGGCGTAGCAGTCGCACCAGCATCCTCAAGAGATACGCCATCCCCCGGTCTGGATCAAGCCGATCGACCGCAGGGTGCGGCGTCTGCAAGGAAGCCGAGGAGATGGTCCGCCGCGCGGCCAGTACGCTGCATGATATCGAAATCGCTGACATGAACAGAGCCGAGGCCGCCGTGCGAGCGAAGCGGCACGTTATCGAGCGTGTGCCGAGCATCATGATCGACGGCCAGCTCGCAAGTTGCTGCACCTCAGCCGGCCCTGACGAGGCCGTGTTACGTACCGCGCTCGGTCGCTGAGCGAGACATGGTGATTCGGTCTCGTGGGATGTCGATCAATGCTACGGCAAATTCCTAGAATGGGTCAGAAGGGACCGGAGGCCCGACTCAGGCGTAGAGCGGTATCGGATCGTGGGCTGACTCGCGAACCGTCCGATTCATACGCTACACCGTCCCAGCTTACGCGCCCCAAAAACTCAGACTTGCTGTCCATCCCCAAACCCTTGCTGATCTTCCGTCGTCATGAACGCGACCAAGATCCTCTGGGGCCAAGTGCTCCTCGTCAGCGCCGTCGTGCTCGCCTTCGTCTGGGCGGCGACGGAATGGACCGCATGGCGGCTCGCCTTTCAGCCCCAGCTCGGCCACCCCTGGTTTGAAATCCTCGGCTGGCCCGTCTACCAGCCGCCGGCCTTCTTCTGGTGGTGGTTCGCCTACGACGCCTATGCGCGCGAGATCTTTGTCGAAGGCGCCTACATCGCGGCGTCCGGCGGCATCGCCGCGATCGTCGTCGCCGTCACCATGTCGGTCTGGCGGGCGCGGGAGGCCAAAAAGGTCACGACATATGGTTCCGCCCGATGGGCCGAGGCGCACGAAGTCCGGCAGGCCGGCATGCTCGGCCATGACGGCGTGCTCCTCGGTCGCTGGCACGACGACTATCTCCGCCACGACGGCCCCGAGCATGTGCTCTGCTTCGCGCCGACCCGAAGCGGCAAGGGCGTCGGCCTGGTCGTTCCGACGCTGCTGACCTGGCCAGGCTCGGCGATCGTCCACGACATCAAGGGCGAGAACTGGACGCTCACCGCCGGCTGGCGCGCGCGGTTCGGTCGCGTGCTGCTCTTCGACCCCACCAATGCGCAGAGCGCCGCCTACAATCCATTGCTCGAAGTCCGCCGCGGCGAATGGGAGGTGCGCGACGTCCAGAACATCGCCGACGTGCTGGTCGATCCGGAAGGCGCGCTGGAACGGCGGAACCATTGGGAGAAGACCAGCCATTCGCTCCTGGTCGGCACGATCCTGCATGTCCTCTACGCCGAGCCGGACAAGACGCTCGCCGGCGTCGCCAATTTCCTCTCCGATCCCAAGCGGCCGATCGAGACGACGCTGCGCGCGATGATGACGACGCCGCATCTGGGCGAACGCGGCGTGCATCCCGTCGTCGCCAGCGCCGCGCGCGAGCTGCTGAACAAATCCGAAAACGAACGCTCCGGCGTGCTGTCGACGGCGATGTCGTTCCTCGGTCTCTATCGCGATCCCGTGGTCGCGGCCGTCACGCGCCAATGCGACTGGCGCATCCGCGATCTTGTCGAGAGCGGGCACCCGGCGACGCTCTACCTCGTCGTCCCGCCATCGGACATCAGCCGGACCAAGCCACTTGTCCGGTTGATCCTGAACCAGATCGGCCGGCGATTGACCGAGGAGCTGGAGTCGAAGCGCCGGCGCCATCGCCTGCTGCTGATGCTCGATGAATTCCCGGCGCTGGGTCGGCTCGATTTCTTCGAGAGCGCTTTGGCCTTCATGGCCGGTTATGGCCTGAAGGCATTTCTGATCGCCCAGAGCCTGAACCAGATCGAGAAGGCTTACGGCCAGAACAACTCGATCCTCGACAACTGCCATGTGCGCGTGAGCTTCGCCAGCAACGACGAGCGAACCGCCAAACGCGTTTCCGACGCGCTCGGCACCGCCACCGAAATCCGCGACGCCAAAAACTATGCTGGCCATCGGCTGAGTCCGTGGCTCGGCCACTTGATGGTCTCCCGACAGGAGACCGCGCGACCGCTGCTGACGCCCGGCGAGGTGATGCAACTCCCGCCCGACGACGAGTTGGTGCTCGTCTCCGGCTGTCATCCGATCCGCGCCAAGAAGGCGCGTTACTACGAGGATCCGCAATTGCGGACGCGAATCCTGCCGCCGCCCAAGCCCTCTCGCTCGGCGGAATCCGCCGGCCGCTCCCCCACGACGCGCCCGGCGCACAGCGACGATTGGGCGGGGTTGGTCGTTGCGGCGCCGCCGGTGCAAGCCGACGATCCCGACAACGCCGGTATTCGGCGTGAGCCCGAACTTCCCGAGCACGAAGAGATCGCCCCGGAACCCCGCCAGCCGGCGCAGGAATTCGAGTTGGCCGATGACGACGCGGATGACGCCCCCCAGCGTCTCCGCGTCTTGCAGGGCCAGGTCCGCACCATCGCCCGGCAAGTCTCGCTCGATCCGGCCGACGACATGGGGCTGTGACGCATGCGCACCAAGCACACCTTCCGCCTGCCACCGGAACTCGCCGGCAAGCTGGCCGACTACGCGGCGCGCAAACGCGTGCCGCAGGCGCTGGTGGTGGAGACCGCGCTCGCCTCGTACCTGTCGCCGGATGGCGCCGATCGATTGGAGGCCGCGCTCGCGCGGCGGCTCGACCGCATGACGCGACAGATCGAGCGCCTCGAACGGCACGTCACCATCTCCAACGAGGCGCTGGCGCTGTTCGTGCGCTTCTGGCTGACCAACACCCCGCCATTGCCGGATACCGCCCAAGCGGCGGCCCAGGCGAAGGGCCGGGAGCGCTATGACGGCTTCATTGAGGCCTTGGGGCGGCGGCTGGCGCGTGGTCGGACGCTCGCGGAGGAGGTAAGTCGGGACATCGACACAACCTTGCCGGGAGGTAACGTGGAAACCCAATAGCAGACCCACTCTGAAATTCTGCTTATGCCTCCATTACAGCAATTGGGCGGCGAGCGCCCCGTGACGCGCGTCGCCTCGGAACGAACCTCCGCAGAAGTGACCCTCAGATCGCAAGTGAACGCAGAGGGCGGCGCGCCGCCGGCAAGCTGCTGCTCCAGTCATCGACCACGTCACCCGCCCTTCCGACGACGACACCTCATCCACCACAGAAATTCAGAACACCGCAGGAGGCCTGTCCGTGCGGAGCAAGCGACCTTCTGACCAAATCTTGGCCCACACCTCCTAGAAGGGCCGGCCATGTCTTGACGCTCTATCTGTCATTTGCTATCGTTTCATGTCAGATTGTGAGGTCGGTATGGCGGATTCGGACGGATGGCTCTCTCTGGAGGAGACGGCGACTTATCTCGGCATGGGAAAAACCGCCCTCTACGCTCTCGCTCGCGACGGCCGGATTCCGGCTCGCAAAATCGGTAAGAAATGGGTCTTCGAAAAGGTCGGGCTTGATACTTGGGTTCGCGCCAATCAGCCGGTGCAGATGTTTTTCCTCAGCCTCGACTTCAAAATCGAGGACAATGAAAATCTGCGTGATCCGCAGCGCGACGGGTATATGCGCACATATGAGTTCTTTCGGGCCGGTAAGAACAAGGCAATTCTCCAATTCCAGTGGGTTGCGGTAAAACAGGCCTCGCATCTTTGCTGCCACTGGGTTTGGCCGAAGGGCGCGTCATCGTCATTGCGCCGAACCTGACCATCAAAAATGGCTTGTATGAAGCCATGGACATTACCAACCGTCAGAAATGCTTCTGGCGGAAGGCGGGCGTGCTCAGCCAGGATCAAATGATCTCCGGGCCATTGGCCTGCACGCTCGATAGCGGCAACATTTCCGTCGCGACGAAGTCGCACGTCGTGATCACAAATGTGCAGCAGCTCGCCATCAACGTCAACAAATGGCTGACGCAGTTCCCCGACGACTTCTTCGACATGATCATCGTCAACGAGGCACATCACAGCGCCGCCGCCAGCTGGCAGAAGATCATCGAGCGCTTTCCGAAGGCCAAAGTCATCCTGTTGACGGCGACGCCGTTCCGGAGCGACCGCCAGGAGCTCGATGGCGAGCTGGTGTTCCGCTATCCGTTCCGGAATGCGACCCTGAAGGGCTACATCAAGCGGCTGAAGGCCAGCTATGTCGCCCCGTCGGCGATCGAGTTGGGCTTCGCGGACCAGCGTGGGCGCACCTACACCCTTGATGAGGTGCTGAAGCTCAAGGAGGAGGAGTGGTTCAGTCGGGGCGTCGCGCTGGCGCGCCTCTGCAACCAGCACATCGTCGATAGCAGTCTCGAAAAGCTTGAAGAGCTGCGGCAAAGCGGGACGCAGCATCAGCTCATTGCCGTGGCGTGTTCGATCAATCACGCGCGCGACATTCGCTCCTTGTATCAGGAGCGCGGCTTCAGCGCCGAGGTCATCCACAGCAAGCAAACTGAGGACGAGCAGGCAGCCATCCTTGCGACGCTGCGGAACGGCACGCTCGATTGCATCATCCAGGTCCAGATGCTCGGCGAGGGGTTCGACCACCCGAAGCTGAGCGTAGCGGCAATTTTCCGGCCCTTCCGGACGCTTGCGCCATACATCCAGTTTGTCGGCCGGATCATGCGTGTGGTGGTGCAGAACGACCCAGGGCATCCCGATAATGTTGGCCACATCGTCACTCACCTCGGCATGAATCTCGACCAGCGCCTGAAGGAATTCAAACAGTTCGAAAACGATGACCAAGCCTTCTGGGACAAGGTCATCGGAGGCGAGGATCCCGAGGTTCCGCCAGAAGTGCTGGACGGGACCGCTCGGCTGAGGGCGACCGAGAAGGTCGTGGTCCATGGCGAGATCGTTAAGTCCTTGTGGGAGGAAGACTTCACCACTGTCGAGGACCAGCAAATCGTCGAGGATTTGCGTGAGCGGCTGAAATTGTTGGGTCTCGATTCCAGCCACGCCGAGGAGATGGTCAAGAAGGCACAGCAACCGCCGCTGCGGAAACGCTCGCCCTCCGAACCATTCTTGGTGCAGCCTCAACGGGAATGGGAAGAAGCCAGGAAGCGGATGAATGAACAAGCGAAGCGGCTGGCCAACATACTATTAAATCACGTCAGTTTGACGATGACGGGCACTGAACTGACATACAAGTACAAATCCCTCAAGCTGACCGGCCGCAACAATTACATCTCGGCGCTTATGATGGTGAATGCCGAGATGCAGAAGCGACTGGGTAAGGACCGCCCGCAGGCGTCAATCGAAGAGTTCCGAGGCGTCCTCGATAACCTTGAAGACTTGCTGCAAACACTGGTTCGTCGCGTCAGAAAGGCAAAGGCCGACTATGACAAAAACAACGCCTAGAGGTCCTACGCCGTCCCTTATCGGCAGCACGAATGGCCGGCCACGGCGCGCGACCGTAGCCCGCAAGTCGAAGTGCTACCGCTGCCATGCTGATTTGCTCGCTGGACAGCCCTGCATCGAGATCCCGAAGATCGGTACAGGTTACTCGACTGTGAAGCGCGTCTGTGACGAGTGCTTCCAAGGGATTATCCAAAAAACATCTCAAGACCTTGATGAGATAAGGGAACTTTAGTGCGGGACGGCCAAGATGGGAGATGGCTACAACTTCAAGCAGCTTCAGGAACGCATTTTGGCCTTGAGCGATGCTGCGGACTGGGATGTCGCCCGGAAAGAGTGGAGCCTTATTGATGTGTCTGAGGCCGACGAGCCGGAAACGTGCCTGTGTGGGCATTTTCCGATCGTAGAGATTTGCCAAATCTCCAATCGGGTGACGGGGCACAAAACGGAAGTTGGCAATCGCTGTGTCCGGCGATTTTTAGGTTTCCGCTCGGACCTGATTTTCACGGCGATCAAACGTATCCGCAAGGATATCTCAAAAAGCTTGAACGCCGACGCGATCGCTTTCTTCAGAGAGCGTGGCCTATTGACCCATTGGGAATATGGGTTCCTTCAGAATACCATGAGCAAGCGCAACCTCTCGGCCGCCCAATCGGCGACGCGAAAGAGTGAGGTGGACCCCGAAACCTGGACAGGTAGTTAAGAGAGGTTCTGAGGTGGTCCCCGAAAACTGGACAGGTGGCTAAGAGAGACTCCCGCCCCTAAAACGGCCGTTGGGCCGGAGGGACAGATGGGGAACATTCGCAAGAAGCACGGCGCGGATTTCAAGGCGAAGGTGGCTTTGGCGGCGGTGCGTGAGGACGGCACGGTTGCGGAGTTGTCGAGCCGGTATGGCGTGCATGCCAGCCAGATCCATGCATGGAAGAAGACGGCGCTCGATGGGATTGGTTCGCTCTTCGTCCGGGGCAGGGCTGGGGTGTCCGAGGTCTCTGCTGCGGACGATGCGCGGCTGGCGAAGTTGTATGAGACGATCGGCGAGCTGACGGTCGAACGCAATTTTTTTCGCAAAAGGTCTGGTCCATGAGCCAGATTGCGCGGCTGTCGCTGATCGACCGTGCGGACGTTGATCTGTCGATCGTTGCGCAATGCCGGTTGCTGAAAGTTGCGCGCTCGACGCTGTATTGGCATGCCGCTGCGGTGAGCGAGGATGATCTGCGACTGATGCGGCGGCTGGACGAGCAATATCTGAGGACACCGTTCTATGGGTCGCGTCGCATGGTGGCGGTGCTGCACCGGGAAGGTGAGGCGGTGAACCGCAAACGGGTGCGCCGACTGATGCGGCTGCTGGGGCTTGAGGCGATCTACCAGAAGCCGAACACCAGCCGGCGTCATCCGGAACACAAGGTTTACCCTTACCTTTTGCGAGGTTTGGTGATCAACCGGCCAAATCAAGTGTGGTGCGCGGACATCACTTACATCCCACTGGCCAAGGGCTTCGTCTATCTGGTTGCGGTGATGGACTGGTTCAGCCGGCGTGTTCTGGCGTGGCGTTTGTCGATCGGAATGGAGACGGATTTCTGCGTCGAGGCATTACAGGAGGCGATGGATCGGTACGGGCAGCCGGAGATATTCAACACCGATCAGGGTGTGCAGTTCAGCAGCGCGGCGTTCATTGACGAACTGGCGGCCCACGGTGTCCGCATCAGCATGGACGGCAAGGGGCGGTTCCTCGACAACATCTTCATCGAGCGGCTGTGGCGCAGCCTCAAGTACGAGGAGGTGTTCATCAAGGCGTATGCCTCGGTTGCCGAGGCGCGCGGGGCCATCGGCGGGTGGTTTCTCTTTTACAATGAGGCACGTCTGCACCAGGCCCTCGGTTACCGGACGCCGCGCGAAATCTTCGAGGCCGCGCCAGCCTGTGGAGATGTGGACAACGCAAGCGCGTTGCCCACATCTCCACAGGCACCACAACCGCAACAAAATGGTTCAATTGACGAGCAGAACGTGCTACGTAGTTTTGTGGCCTCCTCGCACGGGTAGGGGGATGTGTAACCGGCGGGAGTCTCTCTTAGCTTACCCCGTTTCCTGTCCAGTGGAAAGTCCGTCCGGAAGCAACCTATTGATTAGAAAGGTAGATTTCTGACACCTGATCGAAAGGCAGGGATTTGACTCAAAACATGCCATCTTTCCGCTTCGGTAATCACTGCAACTAACTGAAATCATTTGATTTGTTCTCGGACGGACGCTTAGCTTACCCCGTTTCCTGTCCAGTGGATGGGGTCCACCTCATTCGGCGTATCTCAGGCTGCCCGCGCTTCGTTCATTTGCTGTGGGTGCGTCTCCCTGAGCCGACCGTATATCGACGGTTTTCGACCAGACGTTCGGAGCGGGGCGGCCGCTCGATAATTAAGCGCTTTGTGATAGTGCCACTGCTCCGGTCCCGGATACCCTGGTTTCGGATAGAATCCGCTCTACCTCGTCGAGCGTGATTTCATCACTGGTGCGATCATCAGAGCTTGGTCGTGCGCGGACTCTCGATGCGCCGCCATCGCTTGCGCGTTTTCCAGCGTGCCGCCAGCTTCGAGATGGCCGTGATGCCGGTCGCACGGAAGGTGTGGCAGCCCATCTTGACCCGTGTGCCAAGGTTCGCCGTCCGACGCTGGATCATCCGCCAGGCGTCGAACCGGGTTCATAGGCTTGTCGGTGAGTGTCCCGGTGCGGCCTATCGCGGAGCGGAAGAGGGGGGCCTTGGCGGCGTCTCGGATACCAGCGCTCTCGATATAAGAGTCGAGATAGGCTTCCAGGTT
>CAVWDA010000054.1:0-17041 GCA_963753455.1 uncultured Alphaproteobacteria bacterium
CTTGACATGGTAGGGGTCACAGGTTCGATCCCTGTCGCGCCCACCATAAAATGCTCTGCAATGTTCGACTTTTCGGCTGGGTAGTTGCGTTGACAGCAGCGGGCAGGCTGCTATGAACCCGGCAACCAGAGAACCCAGAGATCGTCATGAAAGTCCGTAACTCCCTGAAATCCCTGCGCGGCCGCCACCGCAATAACCGCATCGTGCGGCGCAAGGGTCGGGTTTACATCATCAACAAGACCAATCGCCGTTTTAAGGCGCGCCAGGGCTGAACCGTTGAGCCGGCGCCGTCCTTGGCCCGAACTTTCTTTCGCTGCCCCACATTTGCCTTAGCGGGCGGAGATATTAAGCTTCGCCATGCGCTCGCGATTCATCGCAGCCCTTTTTGCCGCCGCCCTGGCCACGGCTTTTGCCGCGCCTGCCATCGCCGCGCAGGGCGAATGGCTGACGCCTCCGAAAAAGCTACCCCGTGTCCAGCGCGGCGATCCCGCGCACAATCTCGATTTTTTGTTCGGGGCGCTCAAGATTGCGCCCGACGAGGTCACCGCCAAGGCGATCGAGGAGCGCATCTGGGCGCTGTGGGCCACCACCCGCAGCGACACCACCACGCTGTTGATGGCGCGCGCGCAGGCCGCGATGGAGAAGCATGACATCGATCTCGCGATCAAGCTGCTCGACGCCGTCATCAAGATCAAACCGAAATACCTGGAAGCCTGGAACCGGCGCGCCACCATCTACTACATGAAAAAGGACTATGGCCGCGCGCTCGCCGACATTCGCGAAGTACTGCGCCGGGAGCCGCGCCATTTCGGCGCGCTTTCCGGCTTGGGCCTGATCCTGCAGGACCTCGGCGACGACAAGCAGGCGCTCGAAGTCTACCGCCGCGCGCTCGCGGTCTATCCGCGCCTGCCGCGCATCCCCGAAGTGGTGAGAGAACTGCAGGAAAAGGTCGAAGGCAGGGATATTTAATCCCCCGCCGCTTCCGCCCCGACGTAAGCAATGCGCAGCATGTTGGTCGCGCCCGGCGTGCCGAGTGGAACGCCAGCGACGATGATGACGCGCTGGCCCGCCTTGGCGAAGCCTTCCGTGAAGGCAATGCGATTGGCGCGGTCGACCATGTCGTCCTGGTCGTGCGCGTCCTCGGTGATCACGCAATGCACGCCCCACACCACTGCCAGCCGGCGTCCGGTCGCGATATTGGGCGACAGCGCTACGATCGGCGGCCGCGGCCGCTCGCGCGCCATGCGCAAGCCGGTGGAGCCGGACGAAGTCCAGCACACCACGGCGGCGAGATCGAGCGTATCGGCGATATGGCGGGCGGCGTCGGCGATGGCATCGGCGCCGGTTGGCTCCGGCACCGCGCGTTGCGCGTCGATGATGGTGCGGTAGATCGGATCGCTTTCAATTTCCTCGGCGATGCGGTTCATCGTGGCAACCGCTTCAACAGGATATTTCCCCGCCGCCGATTCCGCCGAAAGCATGACCGCGTCGGCGCCTTCGAAGATGGCGGTGGCGACGTCGGAGACTTCTGCGCGCGTGGGCACGGGCGAGGAGATCATCGATTCCAGCATTTGCGTCGCAACCACCACCGGCTTGCCAGTGGTGCGGCCCATGCGCGTCATCTGCTTCTGCACGCCGGGCACTTTCTCCAGCGGCATCTCGACGCCGAGATCGCCACGCGCCACCATGAGCGCGTCGGCTAGATCCATGATCTCCGACAGCCGGGTGACCGCCTGCGGTTTCTCGATCTTGGCCATTACCGCGGCGCGACCGCGCGTGATCTTCTTGGCTTCCGCGATATCTTCCGGCCGCTGGATGAACGACAGCGCCACCCAATCGATGCCGGCGTTGAGTGCGGCTTCGAGATCCGAACGGTCCTTCTCGGCCAAAGCGGAGAACGGAATCGTCGAATCCGGCAGGCTCACGCCCTTGCGGTCGGATAATTTGCCGGCTACCTCGACGCGCGTCACCACGCGCTTGGGTTCGGCCTCGGTGACAGTGAGCCGCACTTTGCCGTCGTCGATCAAAAGCGTGCGCCCGGGCGCGACCGCGGCGAAAATTTCCGGATGCGGCAGATACGCGCGCGTGGCGTCGCCGGGCGCCGGATCGCTATCGAGCACGAAGTTCGCGCCGCTTTCCACTATTGCCGAGCCGCCGGCAAAAGTGCCGAGCCGCAGCTTCGGCCCTTGCAAATCGACCAGGATGCCGATCGGCCGCCCGGTGTCGCGCTCGACGCCGCGGATCATGCCGACCAACTCGCGCATGCGGTCCTGGCTGGTGTGGCTCATATTGATGCGGAATACGTCGGCGCCGGCCTTGAAAAGCTTGCCGATCATCTCGGCGCTGGAGGAGGCCGGCCCAAGCGTAGCGACGATCTTGGCGCGGCGCAGGCGTCTCATTTCTTCCCGCCTTCGGCTGGCGCCGACGGTGCGGCAGACGGCGGCCGCTGGATGGTGGATGGTGTGCGGGGCGGCAACGGACGGTCGGGCTTCTGTTCGGCGCTGTCGGTCAATTGCACCGTCCAGGACCGCTGCTCGCTGGTATCGACCTCGAAAAATCCGGTGCGGTCAAAGCCCCGCGCCAGACAATTGTCGGTGCCGCGAATGGTGAACTCTTTCTCGCGTGAGCACATGAAAGCGTGACCGGACCATTCGCCGCCGCGGTCGTAATCGACCGCGTAAATATAATAGTAGCGCGCAACCAGAGCGCCGCGCAGCAAAGATTCGCAAGATCGCGCCGACACGTTCCACCAGCCTTCGGTGGTCCAGCCCTCGGCATCCTTATAGCCCAAAGCGACGCCGACCCGGCTGCCGGTGTTGTTGCAGAGCCGGAAATCGGCCTTGGACGGAAGCGCCGACGCCGTCAGCAGCGCCGCTGCGAGCGCGAGCGTGCCGATGCTGCAAAGCGGGGCGGAATGGCGGGGCAATGCGGTCAAGCTGTGGTCACTTTTGATTCGAGCGCGATCCCGAAACCGAAGAGCCGGACTTCGGAAAGATCGTGCGCGAGCAAAATGTTAGGGCCAGGCTGCGATCCATCCTACGGGGATTCGGTGCGATTGTTTGTCGCGTGATCGGTCACACCGTGTCAACGACGATGGCGCGGAAGTCGTTGACGTTGGTGAATGTGGGTCCCGGCATGAGCAAATCCCCAAGGGCGGCAAAGAAACCTGTCGAATTATTGTCGGCAAGAAACGCGGCGGGATCGAGGCCAAGCATCTTCGCCCGCGCCATGGTTTCGCCGTCAACCAGCGCGCCGGCGGGGTCGGTCGCCGCGCCTTCGCCGCCATCGGTGCCGTCGGTGTCGGCCGCCACCGCCGCCACCGCTGGCATACCGGCCAGCGCGATCGCCAGCGCCAGGGCATATTCCTGATTGGGTCCGCCGCGGCCCTTGCCGCGGATGGTGACAGTCAATTCGCCGCCGGAGAGAACCACGGCCCGCTTGCCTTGCGCGCGCAACTCGCGTGCGAACTTGGCGTGCGCCGCCGCCACTTCGCGCGCCTCGCCCTCAATGCGATCGCCCAGCGACACGGAGGGGTAACCGGCAAGGCGCGTGGCAGCCTCGGCCGCCAGAAGCGAATCGGCCGGCCGCGCACCCAGCACAAACTCGCTGTTGGCGAAGACCCGGTCGCCCGGTTTCGGCGATTCATTGTGGATGTCGGCGAGCGCGGCGGTGACATTCGCTGGAAGGTCGAGCTGGTATTTGGCGACGATCGCGCGCGCATCGGCGAGCGTCGTCGGATCGGGCACCGTTGGGCCGGAGCCGATTGCCGAAGGATCGTCGCCCGGCACGTCGGAGATGGCAATGGTGACCAGCTTCGCCGGATGGGCGTGGCGCGCCAGTCGGCCGCCCTTGATGCGCGAGAGATGTTTGCGCACGGTGTTGATCTCGCCGATGCTCGCGCCCGATCGCAGCAGCGCGCGCGTCACCGCCTGCTTGTCGGCGAAGGAAATGCCGGCGGCCGGCGCGATCCAATTGGCAGAAGCGCCGCCCGACATGAGCACCAGCACCAGATCGTCCCGATCCGCCCTATCGGCGAAATTAATTGCGCGCGTGGCGGCTTCCAGACCCGCCTCATCCGGCACCGGATGACCGGCTTCGATCATGCGCACGATCCGCAACGGCCTGCCATAGCCGTGACGCGCTACCGCGATGCCGCCGAGGCGGCCGGCCGGCAGCCTCATGCGGTCGATATAAAAGGCTTCCGCAACTTCGGCCATCGATCCGGCCGCCTTGCCGGCGGCAAGGAGGATAAGCCGGCCCTTCGGCGGCGGCGGCAATAGCGGCGGCAGGAACGTCGAGGGGTGCGCCGCGGCTACCGCAGCATTAAAGAGCGATTGCAAGAATGTGCGAGTTGTCGGCGTCGTCATGGGCGCATCATAGCGATTCCGGCACGGGAAAGCCTGCCGATCCTGCCGCTATGGCAAGGGTGATCCCTCCACATTATGTTTGGATCATCGCAACGTAAGGACTTACCGCCATGGATGACAAGACCCGCACTGAACTCGAGGCCGCCGTTTACCGGCGCCTGGTCGAGCACTTACGTTCGCGCACCGACGTGCAGAACATCGACCTAATGAATCTCGCCGGCTTCTGCCGCAATTGCCTGTCGAACTGGATGAAAGACGCCGCCGATGCCCAGGGCGTCGCGATGAGCAAGGACGAAAGCCGCGAGATCGTCTACGGCATGCCCTACAGGGAATGGCAGGCGAAATACCAGAAAGATGCCTCGCCCGAACAAAAGGCGGCCTTTGAAAAGGCAAGCGCCAAGCACTGAACGTTATTCACAGATGTGAATGTCGGGGGCTTTGCAGCGATGCGGCCCCCGCGCACCAATTTTCTCCGTATGACAGAGACAGCAACTGTCATTCGGGAGACCCCTCATGCCTGCCACCGCAGCGGCCGCAAAAGAAGAAACTGCCCATCGCTTTGCCAAGGATCAGCTCAAGGCGATCGTCGAGCGCATCGAGCGGCTGGAGGAGGAGAAGAAGGCAACCTCCGACGACATCCGCGACGTCTATGCCGAGGCCAAGGGCAACGGCTTCGATGTCACCGCGCTGCGTACCATCGTTCGCATGCGCAAGCAGGACACCGACGAGCGCCGCGAGCAGCAGGAAGTGCTCGAGACCTACATGCACGCGCTGGGAATGCTGCAGTAACGCGTTTGGATTAGTGCAGCGACGCCGTCGTCTGAGGCGGTGCAAACGTGGTCGTGGCGAGGAACACCACCGCGCTGCCGCTGAAGCGGTAGGCCACCATGCCGAGGTGCGGGTCGGCCGAGAAGGTCATGGCCAGCGACTGCGCCGGCTTATGCAGCAACTCGTGCTGCCAGCGTGGATCTACGGCGCCCACGCGCGTCAGCGTCATATAACTGCGCACGCTCGGCGTCAGCATGGCGGCGCGCAGCCAGGGACTGTCGGAACGTCCGCCGCCACCCATGGCGAGCGTTGAGGCGAACGGCGGCTTCTCCACCAGGGTGGTATTGGACGAGGTCGGGATGACGCGCGCTTCCATCGGCATGCTCGGGAGTCGCGAGCCCATCGGGCGGGTCCAAGCGGCGAGCGGCGTCTGTTGTTCGGTGGCATAGGCGAGGGCATCGCCGTCCAGGCCGTCAGACTTGATCGTTTCGGCCGATGCCGTCTCATAACGCGTGCCGGCTGCGATCGGTGCTGGCAAAGCCTGCGCCGGCTTCGGCCGCGCCGCCGGGAGCGGCACGATATGCTCGAACCGCACCGTGCTGGGCGCGCTCAGGCTGGCGACTGCGATTGGTGCGCGCGCAACTTTGCGCGCCGGTTGTTCGCTCTGCTCGTCCTCGTCCTTGCCACTGCCGAAGAGCCTGGCCAGCAGGCTATGCTTGGGCTGCACTTCGGCGGCGACCTTTTCCTGGTGCTCAGTGATTACACCGGCCGCGCGCGCGGCTTCCAGAGACGTGCCTGAGGGAACAGCGCCGTGACGCTCGACATCGGCCAGCGCCAGTGCGTAGCCGGGCAGGGGGTGCCCGTCGGCCGGGATGTGTACCGTGCGTCCGTCGGGGAAGATCTTGACCAGTTCCTCGCGCAGGATACGCGGCCAGTGCCGGACGGTCCCGGTGTCCAAATGGACGAACGGCGAGCCGGAGGTCGGATAGAAGCCGACGCCGCCGCGTTGCAGCCGCAGGCCCTCGGCTCTGATCGTCGCGAGCGGCACGCCCGGAATGTAGAAATCGATGGCGTTGCCGTTGATGTGCTGGCTGAATTGGGCGACGCCGCCCGAGCGCGCGCGCAGCATGGCGTTGGTTCCCGGCGAGCGATAGCCGCAGATCACCTGAATCGGATCTTTGCCGCCGACGTCGCGATTGGTCTCCCACAACAGATCGAACAGATGCGGATCCATGTGGGTTTCTTGTTCCTTGCGCCAGTCGCGCATGAACCAGTCGAGCTTCTTCAGCGCAGCTTCGTCATAGCGGCCGTTGCGCTTGTAGGTGACGGTGATGTCTTCGCCGGTGTGGACGTGATGGAAGGAGAGGGTGCGCGTGTCGCCTTCGGCGACGGCATTTTGCAGGGAATTGTTGGCGCCTAGCAGCAGGAATCCGGCGACCCCCAGCCGCGCACCCGTGCGCGCCAAGGACAAAACGAGGGTATGCTCGCGCCACGCGCCAACCGACACTGCAATCATCCGTGAATTACGCCGTCCCACAGCCGCTCCGCTCGCAGCGCTCCGCTGCGGCAGCGACTATCATGCAGTCTTGTCGGGAAGGGTTAGCCTGTACTTACGTTCCCCCGCCCTGATGACCCGTTCCTATCGGCCGAAAATGGCGAAAAAGGGGAAGGGCGACTGTGCGGTATCGGGATGGAACCCAGCGGCGGCCGCCGCGGGTTGCGGCCGGGGACGGTCCGGGGCGTGTTTGATCTCGCTGCGAAGCGGCGCGCTCGGCAAGCGGTCAAAGAATTCAGATGCGTTGGGCGCCTCGCCGCGCTCGACCCGGCGCAGGATGTCCTGGTTGGCCTGGGCGCTCGCCAGTTCGCGCTTGGCGTCCTGCGGTGGCGCGAGGTCGGCGATCCGGCGCTCGTCGCTGTGCAGGATGGCGCGGATGCGCTCGTCGAAGCCGTAAATGTCCTCGCGCATTTGCAGCTTGCCGGCATCGTCGACGAAGGCGGTCTGGTAGGTCAGATGCACCATCGGCCGCTCGTCGAGCTTGAAGGCGCGCTCGCCGCGGTCGAACAGAGCGCTGATCTGCTGCGCGTCGGGTGCCGGGCCGTTCATCGCCAGATGCAGCATGACCTCGGCGAACTTGGTCGGGTTCTCCACCCGCATGCAGCCATGGCTGAAGGCGCGCTTGTCGGCGGCGAACAACTGCTTCTGCGGCGTGTCGTGCAAGTAGACTGCAAACCTGTTCTCGAAATTGAACTTGATGCGGCCGAGCGCATTGCCGGCGCCGGGCGGCTGCGTCACGCTCAGCGTGCCGTCGGGATGCCGTTTCACCTCGAGGCCCATGCGGGCGAAGATGTTGGGGTCGCGGCCGTAGCGCGGCAAATACTCGTTCTTGATGATCGACTGCGGCACATGCCAGGACGGATTGACCAGCACGTTGTTCATCTGCGCGCTGAGCAGCGGCGTCGGCGTCTGCGGTTTGCCGACGACGATCTTGGTGTGCCACTCCTCCTGGCGGTCGTGCACGACCTTGAGCGTGTAGTCGGGAATGTTGACCATCACATAGGTGTCGCCGAGGTTGTGCGGCAGCCAGCGCCAGCGCTCCATATTGGCGAGCACGAGGTCGATCTCTTCCTGCGTCGAGGCGATAATCGGCTTCTCGACACGTTTGCCTTTGGCAGGTTTTGCCGCCGGCGCTTCGATCGGTTCGGGCCGCGTCGCGGCATCGCGCAACGCTGCGAGCTTCGCCTTCAGCGCCTGGAAACCGCGGTGCGGCGGATTAAAGCTTGCGAGCGCGGCGCCGGCATCTGCGGCGTCGGCGAGCTTGCGCAGGATGTCGGCCGGCGCCGGCGTATGGTCGCCGTAATCGACTTCTGCCAGCACGCGGGTCGGCGCGATGCGGCCGGTGGCGAGATGGCGGGCATAAGTGAGCGCCGAATAGCTGAGCGTGAGATCGGCGTCCGCCAGCGCCTCGGCGCCACTGGCGGCGCCGAAGGCTGGGACCAGATAGTCGGCCGGATCGAGCCCGTCGGCGGCAGCGTTGCCCAGCTGTGCGATCACCGCTTTGGCGCGCGCATCGGGCCGACCGTCGGCGATCCACAACGGTGCATAATTGCGCGCCGCATAAAAGGCCACCATCGCCTCGCGCTCGGGCGCACGGTCGATGCGTTTGTCGAACTGCCCGGAGGTGATGACGGCGCGCAGCTTGTCGGCAATTTGCGCGTCGATAGTCTTTTCTTCGACCGTGCCCCGGACGGCAGACGTGGCGGGAGGCGCGATTGCGGCGGGAGCGGCCGGCGGTGCGACCGCGGCGGGAACTAGGGGCGGAGCGGCGGAATTGATCTTTCCCTGCCCGGTGGCGGCGAAAATTGGGGTCGTGACCGCGAGCGCCATCGCAGTTCCGGACAGCAGCCGGACAAGTTGGCTTGTACGCATTACTGTTGCCCCACCCAACGCTACACGTTTCCTCAACCTGGGACCACGACTAACGCGCCGCTATTGCACGCGTAAGACGCGCAGTTTGCCGGTTCAAACAGTCGCTTTATCCTCTTGTTCGAGCCCCAGACTTTCCAGTTTCCGATAGAGCGTCGACCGCCCGATTTTCAGGCGGCGCGCGACCTCCGACATCTGCTCGCGGTAATGCGTAATGGCGAAGCGGATCACGTCGCGTTCGATCTCCTCGAGCGGCCGGACCTCGCCTTGCGCATCGGTGAGCCGCAGCGACGGCGCCGTCAAGGCCGACGCGCGACGGCCGGAAAGGTCGCCGGCGTCGTGCGTGTCCGGCCAGGCGGCAGCGATGGCCGGCGAGGGGGCAATCATTGGCGGTGCGGCGATGGCGTCGGGCCCGACCTGTGCGGCGATCTGCGGAAGTTCATGCACGCCGATCTGTTCGCCATCGGCGAGCACCACGGCGCGGAAGATCGCATTCTCGAGCTGACGCACATTGCCTGGCCAGCGAAAGGCCGCGAGCAGCCGCAGTGCCTCCGGCTCGATGGCGCGCACGCGTTTGCCCTCCTCGGCCGACAACCGGACAAGGAAATGACGGGCGAGTTCGGGAATATCCTCGGAACGCTGCCGCAGCGGCGGAATGGAAATCGGAAACACGTGCAGGCGATAGAACAGGTCCTCGCGGAAGCGCCCCGCCTTCACATCTGCGATCAGGTCGCGATTGGTGGCGGAGATGATGCGCACATCGACCTTTATGCTTTTGCGGCCGCCCACCGGTTCGACCTCGCCCTCCTGTAACGCGCGCAATAATTTGACCTGCGCGGCGAGCGGCAGTTCGCCGACCTCATCGAGGAACAGCGTGCCGCCATCGGCCGCGACGAATTTGCCGGCGTGCTTTTCAGTGGCGCCGGTGAAGGCGCCTTTCTCGTGGCCGAACAGGATCGACTCGACCAAATTCTCCGGCATGGCGCCGCAATTCACTGCAATGAACGGCTTGGCGCGGCGCGCGCCGCTGCCGTGGATGGCGCGCGCGATCAGTTCCTTGCCGACGCCGGATTCGCCGCCGATCAGCACGGGGATAGCGGAGGCGGCCGCCTTTTCCGCCGCGCGCAGCACCGGGCGCATGGTCTCCGAGCGGGTGATCACGTCGGCGATGGTGAGCGTGCCATCGCGGCTACGCTTGAGCCGCCGCAATTCGCCCGCGAGCGCCTTGGCGGCAAGCGCGTTGCGCAGCGACACTTGCAGTCGCTCCGGGCTGGCTGGCTTAA
Source organism: uncultured Alphaproteobacteria bacterium (assembly GCA_963753455.1). Classification (GTDB taxonomy): domain Bacteria; phylum Pseudomonadota; class Alphaproteobacteria; order Rhizobiales; family Xanthobacteraceae; genus Pseudolabrys. The sequence continues at coordinate 9,843 of CAVWDA010000054.1, forward strand.
CCACGAAGTCGGTGGCGCCCGCGCGCATCACCGACACCACATTGTCAATGCCGCCATGGGCGGTCTGCACGATGACGGGAATGTCGAGGCCGGCCTCGCGCATGCGCGCTAAGACGCCGAGGCCGTCGAGGTCGGGCATCACCAGGTCGAGCACCACGCAGTCGATGGGTAGCGATCCGCCAAGGAGTCTCATGGCGGCGTCGCCGCCCTCGGCGGTGACGGCCTCGTAGCCGAAGCGTTGGACCATGGCCTCGAGCAAACGGCGCTGGATCGGGTCGTCGTCGACAATAAGCACGGTTACGGACATTGGACCTCATGGCGCTCGGCGGCTGTGCCGATTTGGTGCAATGTCGCTGTTCCGGCTTAATGGGCTGTTAAATGCACTGGCGACGGCCTAGATGATGCGCCAGCCGCCCGTTTTCCCCTTCCCTATGTTGCCCACCACCCATGGCCAAGACCGCGAAAAAATTGAAAAGCACCCTCAAGCTCGGCGCGCTGCCGGAATGGAACCTCAATGACCTTTATCCGGGACCCGACAGCCCCGAATTAAAATGGGACTTGGAAAATGCCGAAAACCGCTGCGTCGCGTTCCAGGCCGATTGCAAGGGCAAGCTTGCCGAACTGGCGGCGGGACCCGATGCCGGCAAGACGCTGGCCACGGCCGTCAAACGCTATGAGGCGCTCGACGACACGCTCGGCCGGGTGATGTCCTATGCCTCGCTCCGCTATGCGGGCGACACCGACGATCCGGCAGTCGCCAAATTCTATGGCGACATGCAGGAGCGCATCACCGCCGCGTCGCTGCACCTGCTGTTCTTCACACTCGAACTCAACCGCATCGACGATGCAGCGCTGGAAGCCGCCATGGCCGATCCCGCGCTCGGCCATTACCGGCCGTGGATCGAGGATGTGCGCAAGGAAAAGCCCTACCAGCTCGAGGACCGCGTCGAAGAACTGTTCCACGAGAAGTCCGTCACCGGCTATTCGGCCTGGAATCGTAATTACGACGAGACCATCGCGTCCTTGCGTTTCAAGATCGGCGGCAAGCCGCTGCCGATCGAGCCGGCGCTCAACATGCTGCAGGACGCCGACGGTAAAAAGCGCAAGGCGGCGGCGCAGGCCCTGGCCAAGACCTTCAAAGCGAACCTGCGGCCGTTCACGCTGATCACCAATACGCTTTCCAAGGACAAGGAGATTTCCGACCGGTGGCGCGGCTTCAAGGACGTGGCCGACGCCCGCCATCTGTCGAACCGGGTTGAGCCCGAAGTGGTGGAGGCGCTGGTCGAGGCGGTGCGCGCCGCATACCCGAGACTGTCGCATCGCTATTATGCGCTGAAAGCGAAATGGTTCGGCAAGAGGCGGTTGCCTTATTGGGACCGCAACGCGCCGCTGCCGAAGGTAGTACAGCGCACGATCCCCTGGTCCGATGCGCGTGCGACCGTGCTCACGGCCTACGGCGCGTTCTCGCCGAAAATGGCGGAAGTCGCCGACCGCTTCTTCGAGAAGAACTGGATCGACGCGCCGGTACGTGCGGGCAAGCAACCGGGCGCCTTCTCGCATCCGACCGTGCCGTCGGCGCACCCTTATGTGCTGCTCAACTACCAGGGCAAGCCGCGCGACGTGATGACGCTGGCGCACGAACTCGGCCACGGCGTGCATCAGGTGCTGGCGGCGCCGAACGGCGCGCTGATGGCGCCGACGCCGCTGACGTTGGCGGAAACCGCTTCGGTGTTCGGCGAGATGCTCACCTTCAAGAAGCTCTTGGCGCAGACCGCCGACAAGAGGCAGCGCAAGGCCATGCTCGCCGCCAAGGTCGAGGACATGATCAATACGGTAGTGCGGCAAATCGCGTTTTATTCGTTCGAGCGCAAAGTGCATCTCGAGCGCCGCAACGGCGAGCTCACCGCAGACAAGATTTGCGAGTTGTGGATGTCGGTGCAGAGCGAAAGCCTCGGGCCCGCGATCGAGCTGAAAGCCGGCTACGAGACGTTCTGGAGCTACATCCCGCATTTCATCCATTCGCCGTTTTATGTTTACGCTTATGCGTTCGGCGACTGCCTGGTGAATTCGCTCTACGCGGTCTACGAGAAGTCGGCCTCCGGTTTCGTCGAGTGTTATCTCGCCATGCTCGCCGCCGGCGGCACCAAGCATCACAGCGAACTGCTCGCCCCGTTCGGTCTCGATGCGCGCGATCCCAAGTTTTGGGACGGCGGCTTGAGCGTGATCGCCAAGTTCATCGACGAGCTGGAAGCATTGGACGCGGCGGCCTGATCATGGCGGCACCCACCGACCACGAAAAGAACCGCTTCTCAGCTCGCGCCAAGCGCTACGCCAAGGTCGGCACCAAGGTCGGCGGCGTCGCCGCGCGCATGGCGGGCGCCAGACTTCTCGGCGTGCCGCAGGATCGAGCCGCCAATGCGCTCGGGCTCGCCGCCGCGCTCGGTGGCTTGAAGGGGCCGATCATGAAGGTGGCGCAGCTGCTCGCCACCATTCCCGACGCGCTGCCGGCGGAATACGCCGCTGAGCTGACCAAGCTGCAGAGCCAGGCGCCACCCATGGGCTGGGCCTTCGTCAAGCGCCGCATGAGCGCGGAACTGGGCCCCGGCTGGGAAAATAGATTTAAAAATTTCGAGCACCACCCGGCGGCAGCCGCTTCGCTCGGCCAGGTGCATCGCGCCCACGCGCTCGATGGTTCGGATCTGGCCTGCAAGCTGCAATATCCCGACATGCAGTCGGCGGTCGAAGCCGACGTGCGGCAACTGAAACTGCTGTTCGCGATCCGCAAGCGATTCGACCCGGCGCTCGACACCACCGAGATCGCCAAGGAGATCGCCGCGCGTTTGCGCGAGGAGCTCGACTATATTCGCGAGGCCAAGCATGTAGCGCTTTACAGCCACATGCTGAAGGGCAATGACGCGATCCGCGTACCGGACGTCTGGCCGGCGCTCTCCACCGGCCGCTTGCTGACGATGGATTGGATGACCGGCCGCAAGCTGCTCGAGCACAAAGACGACTCGCTAGCCATACGCAATCGGCTTGGTACCGCCATGTTCACCGCCTGGTGGTTTCCGTTCAGCCGATTCGGCGTCATCCATGGCGACCCGCATCTCGGCAACTACACGGTCTTTGACGATGCCAAGGGCAAGCCGGGCGGCATCAATCTGCTCGACTATGGCTGCATCCGCATCTTTCCGCCCAGTTTCGTCGGTGGCGTGGTCGATCTCTATCGCGGCCTGCTCGAGGGCGATGACGATCTGGTGGTGCATGCCTACGAGACCTGGGGTTTCAAGCGGCTCAGTCGCGAGTTGATCGAGACGCTCAATATCTGGGCACGCTTCATCTACGGCCCATTGCTCGACGATCGGGTGCGCAGCATTGCCGACGGGATTAAGCCTTCGGAATACGGTCGTAGGGAAGCGTTCCAGGTCCACCGGGCGTTGAAAAAGCGCGGGCCGGTCATGGTCCCGCGCGAATTCGTCTTCATGGACCGCGCCGCCATCGGTCTCGGCGCGGTATTTCTGCACTTGGCGGCGGAATTGAATTTCTATCGATTGTTCAATGAGGCGATTGAACGCTTCTCGATTGAGCAGGTGGCTGCGCGGCAAGCCGCTGCGCTGAGCGAAGTCGGGCTTCGCCCCACAGCCGCCTGACGCGACAGGCCGCAGGTTTGATCCGGATCAAAATCGTGCCGGCCTGGGGTGATATTGGGAGCCAAGTTTCCGCACGAACTCTTCAACCGTTCCGAGGACCGCAAGCGTTGCTCTAGTCACTCAATTGCGCTACCTGACTACTTCCCACCATTGCGATCCCTGGAGACATCTCATCATGGCCGACCACGGCACCGTCGAATATGCCACCGCGACCGGGAACGACTATCCGGCGCATGAAACCAGCTATGTGCGCTTTGTGCATTTCACCACCGTCGGGCTTCTCTATGTCATTACCATCCTGTTCGGCTTGGCGACCGGAGGCGTGATGGGCCATTGGTTCCTGGCGGCGGCGGTCTTTGTTATCGGCCTGGTAGGCACGGTGCCAGCCCTATTCAGCGGTTCGAAAACATCGAGCGTCGTGGCTTTCGCGATCTGTTTCCTGATCTTCGCGTTCGCAGGGCTTTCGCCGAGCTGACATAAACCGGGCGCAACGTGGAGGTGTAAATGCTGATTGCGGTGGCACGTGAGTCCGACCCTGGTGAACCGCGGGTAGCGGGGACGCCTGAGACGGTGAAGAAGCTGAAGGGTCTTGGCGCGGAGGTCTGTGTTGCGCGCGGGGCGGGGCTTTCGTCTGGGATACCGGACGCGGAGTATGAGGCGGCGGGGGCGAAGCTTGGCGGCGATGACGTCGCCAAGGACGCCGACGTGGTGTTGAAGGTCAAGCGGCCGACGGCGGAGGAGTTGAAGGGTTACAAGAAGGGCGCGCTGGTCATCGCCATCATGGATCCGTACGGCAACGATGCGGCCTTGAAGCAGATGGCGGATGCCGGCGTCATGGCCTTTGCCATGGAGCTGATGCCGCGCATCACGCGGGCGCAGTCGATGGACGTGCTGTCGAGCCAGGCCAATTTGGCGGGCTACCGGGCGGTGATCGAGGCGGCGGAGGAGTACGGGCGGGCGCTGCCGATGATGATGACGGCGGCGGGCACGGTGCCGGCGGCGAAGGTGTTCATCATGGGGGTTGGCGTTGCCGGCTTGCAGGCGATCGCCACGGCCAGGCGGTTGGGCGCCATTGTGACGGCGACCGACGTGCGGCCGGCGACCAAGGAGCAGGTGGAGAGCCTGGGGGCGAAGTTCCTGGCGGTCGAGGACGAGGAGTTCAAGAACGCGCAGACGGCGGGCGGCTACGCCAAGGAGATGTCGAAGGAATATCAGGCCAAGCAAGCGGCGCTGGTGGCCGAGCACGTCAAGAAGCAGGACATTGTGATTACCACGGCGCTCATTCCTGGCCGTCCGGCGCCGCGGCTGATCTCCAAGGAGATGGTGGCCTCGATGCGGCCGGGCTCGGTGATCGTGGATCTGGCGGTCGAGCGCGGCGGCAATGTGGAAGGCGCCAAGGCGGGAGAAATCGTCCAGGTTGGACCTGCCAAGATCGTCGGCTACCTCAACGTGGCGGGGCGCCTGGCGGCGTCGGCCTCGGCGCTCTACGCCAAGAACCTGCTGACGTTCCTCGACACCATGATCGACAAGAAAGAGAAAAAGCTTGCGGTCAACTGGGACGACGAGATCGTCAAAGGCACGCTTTTGACCCGCGACGGGGCGGTGGTGCATCCCAACTTCAAGCCGAAGACGGCGGCCTAGCGCATGATCCCGAAAAGTGGGAACCGGTTTTCGGATAAGATCATGCGCAAACAAAATGTAAGGCGAGCACGATGATGCAATTTCGACGGACGATGGTTTAAGGAGAGCCGAGATGGAACATGTGGTGCAAGCGGTCGATCCCTTCGTCTTCCGGCTGTCGATCTTCGTCTTGGCGGTGTTCGTCGGCTACTACGTGGTGTGGTCGGTGACGCCGGCGCTGCATACGCCGTTGATGTCGGTCACCAACGCGATCTCCTCGGTGATCGTGGTCGGCGCGCTTCTGGCGGTTGGCGTGGCGCTGATTGCCAACGACAACGGCACGATCCTGGCGCGTGGCCTAGGCTTCGTCGCGCTGACCTTTGCGTCCGTCAACATCTTCGGCGGCTTCCTGGTCACCCAGCGCATGTTGGCGATGTACCAGAAGAAAAAGAAGTAACGAGGCCCTTATCACCCCTGATCACCCGATGACCCGGCCATCCTTTTCTCTGCATCGTAAGGTCTAGCTATGAGCCCCAATCTCGTCGCGCTGCTCTATCTGGTCGCCGGCGTCCTGTTCATCCAGGCGCTGCGCGGGCTGTCCTCGCCCGACACCAGCCGGCGCGGCAACTATCTCGGCATGATCGGCATGACCATCGCGGTCCTGACCACGCTCGGCTCGCACCCGCCGGACGGCGCGCTGGCCTGGGGCCTGGTGGCCGGCGGCATCGTACTCGGCGGCGGCATCGGTGCTGTGATCGCGCGGCGCGTGCCGATGACCTCGATGCCGGAACTGGTGGCGGCCTTCCACTCGCTGGTCGGCATGGCGGCGGTCTTGGTGGCGGCGGGGGCTTATTACGCGCCGGCGGCCTTCGACATCGGCAGCGAGGGCCACATCCACCAAGCTAGCCTGATCGAAATGTCGCTCGGCGCCGCCATCGGCGCCATCACCTTTACCGGCTCGGTGATCGCCTTCTTGAAGCTGTCGGGCCGCATGAGCGGCAAGCCGATCATGCTGCCGGGGCGCCACGTCATCAACATCGCGCTGTTCGCGGGGCTGGTGTTCTTCATCTACCACTTCTATCTCGGGCAGACGGCGCTCGACTTCTGGATCATCGTCGCCATCTCGCTGACGTTCGGTGTGCTCATCATCGTGCCGATCGGCGGCGCCGACATGCCGGTGGTGATCTCGATGCTCAACTCCTATTCGGGGTGGGCGGCCGCCGGCATCGGCTTTACCCTTGGCAACACCGCGCTGATCATCACCGGCGCGCTGGTCGGCTCCTCGGGCGCGATCCTGTCCTACATCATGTGCAAGGGCATGAACCGCTCGTTCATCTCGGTGATCCTGGGCGGCTTCGGCGGCGAGGTGGCGGGCCCGGCCGGCGGCGCCGAGCAGCGTCCCGTGAAGCTCGGTTCGGCGGACGATGCCGCCTACATCATGAAGAACGCGCAGAAGGTGATCATCGTGCCGGGCTACGGCATGGCGGTGGCGCAGGCCCAGCACGCCTTGCGGGAAATGGCCGACAAGCTGAAAAAGGAAGGCGTCGAGGTCAAATACGCCATCCACCCGGTCGCCGGCCGCATGCCGGGCCACATGAACGTGCTGCTCGCCGAAGCCAACGTGCCCTACGACGAGGTGTTCGAACTGGAAGACATCAACTCCGAGTTCGCGCAGGCCGACATCGCCTTCGTCATCGGCGCCAACGACGTCACCAACCCGGCGGCGGAAGAAGACAAGACCTCGCCGATCTACGGCATGCCCGTGCTGCAGGTCTGGAAGGCCGGCACCGTGATGTTCATCAAGCGCTCGCTCGCCTCCGGCTACGCCGGCATCGACAATCCGCTGTTCTACCGCGACAACACCATGATGCTGCTCGGCGACGCCAAAAAAATGACCGAAAGCATCGTCAAGGCAATGTGAGCCAAAAC
>CAVWDA010000055.1:0-64844 GCA_963753455.1 uncultured Alphaproteobacteria bacterium
AACGTACAAACCCGCAACCAGCACCACCAGGCCAAGCAGTGTCGCCGTGCTGCGGCTCGGCAGGACGCGATCGTAGACTTCCAGCATGAACATGGCGCCGGTCAGCATGAGAACATTGCTCATACCGCTGATCGCCGCGGTGCCGATGAAGGCGCCCCGGCAAGCGACCAGCGCGGCAGCAAGATCGGAACGCGGCGGATGATGACCGGGGCGCGAAGGGGTATGCTGCATGAGCTAGAGCACGGTCCGTTCAGGTTGGATCACTGTGCTTCCCTACCATTTTGCGTCGCGCTTAGACCTGTTCTGGTTTCCCGTCGCCGGCCGAAGCGGGCTTCGCAAAAACAGGAGACTTGTTCCCCGCCTAATTGGATCATGCGTCAGCGCCTAAAACGGCTCAAGGCCGCGGGGCTCATTAGAAGCCAAACTATTCGAATATTGGTGCCTTGATTTAGATTATGGCAAACGGCCACAACCTGTCCCTGGGCGATGGCGGCAAGGTTAATGGCCGGAAGTGCCACATAATCGACCCAGGTTCACGCGCCATAGTTTCGACCATGTCGTTTTGTCATGCAGATGTTACACCCTGCGCGACCGCTTCGTCCTTCCAGTGGATCCGACATGTGTTTTGGACTGCCCCTGTTTCATCAGGCGTGGAGGATGAAATCGGTCGAGTGCACATTGGTTACGTTGTTGAGATGGATCTCCATGTCGACATAGGCCACCGTTTCTTGCGTCCCACTTGCATTGGCATGGATGAACGTATTGTCCCCGGTCGTCACGATATCGATGGTATGTGCGGCGAGGGAGTCCGGGGCTGTCGTGAGCGAGTTGAATGTGGCGGCCTGAACGGTACTATTTAGCCCGCTGAAGGCCGTAAAATCAAAATGATCCGAATTATGCGTGAAGTTGGTGATGGTATCAAAGTTACCCGCGTCCGGCTGCGAATCCGTTATGGCTTTGAACACGAAAGTATCATGATCGCCACCGCCCATCAGGGTATGACTGCCACCGGTGTTATTATCGTTTGATCCGGCAGTGAACCTATCGGCGCTGTTAGAGGGAAACGTCGCCGCAACAGTGGTCGAAGCGGGTGGATCGGTGATCAGCGTACCGCCCAACCCGTCAGACGAGAGCTTGAAGCTCGCGGTGGCATATTCATCATTCGCGAAAGTGATGCTATCGACGGTGTCACCCGATTCAAAGATGGTGAGCGTGCCGCCAGTGTCGGTGCCAGCATTGGCGTCGTAGACAAACGTGATGTTCGAGCCAAAGGGAATGTCCTTCAGGTCGATCGCATCCGAGTGAGCCGTATCGGGCGCGGTTCCGGTAAATCCGGAAATTTGGCCCGAGAAACCCGACGCATCTCCGAGCGCGAGCTCGCCGTATACCGGCGTGCCGGGGCCGTTATCAAACGCGACGTTGACGTTCGATTGCGCGTCGAATACCAGCGTTCCGCCTGTGATGATCGCGCTGCCGCCGCCGGTCACAGGATCGTCAATCTGCAGCGTGGCGCCATTCGTTGCTTCCAGTATCCCGTCGTTGGTAATGGTGTGGCCCGTATCTAGCGTGAGCGTGCCGCCGGAGATATTGGCATCGATCGTGCCATGCGCCTCATTGACCAGCGTCAGATTGCCGTCGCCGAGGCCGATCTGGCCGGCGCCGGAGATGGTGTTATCGACGTTCGTCAGTGTAGTAGCCGCAGTCGTGCCAAAGATAACGTTCTCGTGGCCGTCCGACAGAGTGAGCTGGCCACCGCCTTGAAGCGTGACGCCACCGCCGATGATCTGAAGGTTAGTTGCATCGCCCGTGGAGTTGAGCGCGATCGTACCGGTATTGTCGATCGTGCCGTCCAACGGCAACGTCGCGCCGTCGCTCACCGTCATGATGCCGGCGTTGTCAAGAACGGGCTGATCGACGATCAGCGTATGCCCGCTACCGTCGTTCTCAATAATAAAATTCGCTAGCTGGTAACTTCCCACGAAGGTGATGCTGTCAAGCGCTTGGCCCTGAGCGTTGTCCAGGGTCAGCGTCCCGCTACCATTCCCATTGTCGGTATAGGTGGTCTGAGCCATCGCTATGTCGGCGAAGTTGACGTCGTTGAGGTTGATCAGATCCGAATTCGAGGTCGACCCGTCCCCCGCAAAACCGACGATTTGCCCGGTGAAAGCCTGGGAATCATTGAGCACGAGCTCGCCGGTATTGCTGGTGCTGTTCGTAAAGCTCACCGTCGCCGTGCTTGCAGCGGCGATGTCCAGCGTTGTGCCGCTGTCGATCGCTACCGTGCCAGAATTTGCCGCCGGATCCGAGAATAACGTCCCGCCGGCTCGATCATTCGCAAACTCAATATCTCCCGTATGGTAGTCACCGGACAAATTGATGGTAATATTATTTGTGCTGTTACCGTTGGTGATAGTGACTGCTGTGATGTTGGTAGACGAATGGTACGAAGCCGACACCACCTTCGTTTGATTAGTGTATGAATATCCCTTCAGATCAATGTAATTCTCAGCGCTCTCGGTAGAAGCTTCCACGAGGCCGTTGATCAGTCCCTGAAAACCATGCGGATTATCGAGAATCAGCTCGGCAGCTCCGTTCGAGACCTCGAAGGTCACGGTCTGGCCAGTGAAAACCCCGTTGCTCGAAACCTGCCCCGAGACCGTACCGCCGATCTCGAACTTTGCGTTGTTGAAGATATCGATCGATCCCGTTCCAGTCACATTGCCGGTGATGTCCACCACCGCAGTCGGACTGCTATTGGTGTTGTTAGTGTTGCCGGCTTCGATGAGCCCATTGTTGAGGACATTGTCATCGATCTGCAGGGTGTGGCCGGCTGAGGCTTCCAGCACACCTGCGGTATTGTTCGTAACCGTAAGACTGCCTACGAGCCCGGTGTTGACGCCGGTGTCGAAGATCAATGCATTGGCCCCGATGGCATCGATAGTGCCGCTGTTCACCAGCGTGAGAAGGGTGTCGCCAATCGTGCCGGCGCCGGCAATCGTGTTGGAGTTGGTGAGCGTTGCCGCCGACCCATCGCTGACGATGCTGTTGTGGGTATTATCGGTCAGCGTTATATGGCCGCTGGTGCCGTTGAGCGAGACGCTGCCCGAAATCTTCAGCTGAGTGGTATCGCCTGAGGCGTTCAGTGCAATCGTGCCGCTGTTAGCGATCGTCCCCTTAAGGTCCAGCGCCGTATTGTCGGTCACCGTAACCGTCGTGCCACTGGCGATGGTCACGCCGTTGAGCGTGCTGACGCTGCCGCTGACCTGGGTCGCGATCGTCCCGGTCCCGCCGAGCGTTCCGCCATTGATCGTCACGTTCTCCAGATCGAGCGTGGAAGTGGGATCGATCTGAACCACGCCGGTGCCGGTGTTGGTGACGGTCTCGCCGTTGAGCACCAAGGTGGCGCCCGACGTCGCCAGCAGCTTGCCGGAATTGCTGATCGGGCTGGGATCGATGGTCAGCGTGCCGCTGGTCGCCTCCAGCGTGCCGGTCGTCGCGATGGTGATGGTGGCATTGCTGATCGAGCTGGTGCCGGTGGAATCCACTGTCCCGGCATCGCCGAGGCTGCCGCCGCTGATGATCGCGGTCGCCAGATCCAGGAACGAGGTGGTGTCGACCTCGACCGTCGCGCCGATGGCGTCCGTCACCGTGACGTTCTGCAGATCCAGCGTGCCGCCGGTCGTCGCCAGCAGCTTGCCGGTGCCGGTGTTGGCGACCGAGCCGGAATGGATGGTCAGCGTGCCGTTCGTCACCTCGAACAGGGCGCCGGCCGTGGTGGTGGTGGTATTGCGACCCGATGAGCGCGCTGGTGCCGGTGGAGTCGAGCGTGCCGGAATTGTTCAGGCTGCCGTCGTCGACGGTCGGCCCTGCAGATCGAGCGTGGAAGTGAAATCGATCTGAACCACGCCGGTGCCGGTGTTGGTGACGGTGTCGCCGTTGAGCACCAGAGGCTGTTGTCGGTCGCCAGTAGCGTGCCGCTGTTGGTGAACGTGGTGATGTTGTCGAGGTCAAGCTCGCCGACGTTGGCCGCCAGCAGCCCGGAATTGTTGATCGTGCTGGGATCGATGGTCAGCGTGCCGCTGGTCGACTCCAGCGTGCCGGTGGTCGCGATGGTGATGGTGGCATTGCTGATCGAGCTGGTGCCGGTGGAATCCACCGTCCCGGCATCGCCGAGGATGCCGCCGCTGATGATCGCGCTCGCCAGATCCAGGAACGAGGTGGTGTCGACCTCGACCGTCGCGCCGATGGCGTCCGTCACCGTGACGTTCTGCAGATCCAGCGTGCCGCCGGTCGTCGCCAGCAGCTTGCCGGTGCCGGTGTTGGCGACCGAGCCGGAATGGATGGTCAGCGTGCCGTTCGTCACCTCGAACAGGGCGCCGGCCGTGGTGGTGTTGGTGATCGCGACCCCGTTGAGCGCGCTCGTCCCGGTCGAGTTGAGCGTGCCAGAATTGTTCAGCGTGCCGTCGTCGACGGTCGCCCCCTGCAGATCGAGCGTGGAAGTGGGATCGATCTGAACCACGCCGGTGCCGGTGTTGGTGACGGTCTCGCCGTTGAGCACCAAGGTGGCGCCCGACGTCGCCAGCAGCTTGCCGGAATTGCTGATCGGGCTGGGATCGATGGTCAGCGTGCCGCTGGTCGCCTCCAGCGTGCCGGTCGTCGCGATGGTGATGGCGGCATTGCTGATCGAGCTGGTGCCGGTGGAATCCACCGTCCCGGCATCGCTGAGGATGCCGCCGCTGATGATCGCGCTCGCCAGATCCAGGAACGAGGTGGTGTCGACCTCGACCGTCGCGCCGATGGCGTCCGTCACCGTGACGTTCTGCAGATCCAGCGTGCCGCCGGTCGTCGCCAGCAGCTTGCCGGTGCCGGTGTTGGCGACCGAGCCGGAATGGATGGTCAACGTGCCGTTCGTCACCTCCAGCAGAGTGCTGGTGGTGGTGGCGGCATTGGCTGTTGGAGCTGGTGCCGGTGGAATTCACCGTGCCGGCATTGTTCAGGCTGCCGCCGCTGATCGCCGTGGCTTGCAGATCCAGCGTCGAGCCGAAATTGATCTGAACCGTGCCGGTGTTGGTGACGGTGTCGTTGTTGAGCACCAGCAGGCTGTTGTCGGTCGCCAGTAGCGTGCCGCTGTTGGTGAACGTGGTGATGTTGTCGAGGTCAAGCTCGCCGCCGTTGGCCTCCAGCAGCCCGGCATTGTTGATCGTGCTGGGATCGATGGTCAGCGTGCCGGTGGTCGATTCGAGGATGCCGGGGCTGGTGACGGTGATGGCGGCATTGCTGATCGAGCTGGTACCGGTGGAATCCACCGTCCCGGCATCGCTGAGGATGCCGCCGCTGATGATCGCGCTCGCCAGATCCAGGAACGAGGTGGTGTCGACCTCGACCGTCGCGCCGATGGCGTCCGTCACCGTGACGTTCTGCAGATCCAGCGTGCCGCCGGTCGTCGCCAGCAGCTTGCCGGTGCCGGTGTTGGCGACCGAGCCGGAATGGATGGTCAACGTGCCGTTCGTCACCTCCAGCAGATTGCTGGTGGTGGTGGCGGCATTGGTGATGGAGCTGGTGCCGGTGGAATCCACCGTCCCGGCATTGCTCAGGCTGCCGCCGCTGATCGCCGTGGCTTGCAGATCCAGCGTCGAGCCGAAATTGATCTGAACCGTGCCGGTGTTGGTGACGGTGTCGTTGTTGAGCACCAGCAGGCTGTTGTCGGTCGCCAGTAGCGTGCCGCTGTTGGTGAACGTGGTGATGTTGTCGAGGTCAAGCTCGCCGCCGTTGGCCTCCAGCAGCCCGGCATTGTTGATCGTGCTGGGATCGATGGTCAGCGTGCCGCTGGTCGCCTCCAGCGTGCCGGTCGTCGCGATGGTGATGGTGGCATTGCTGATCGAGCTGGTACCGGTGGAATCCACCGTCCCGGCATCGCTGAGGATGCCGCCGCTGATGATCGCGCTCGCCAGATCCAGGAACGAGGTGGTGTCGACCTCGACCGTCGCGCCGATGGCGTCCGTCACCGTGACGTTCTGCAGATCCAGCGTGCCGCCGGTCGTCGCCAGCAGCTTGCCGGTGCCGGTGTTGGCGACCGAGCCGGAATGGATGGTCAACGTGCCGTTCGTCACCTCCAGCAGATTGCTGGTGGTGGTGGCGGCATTGGTGATGGAGCTGGTGCCGGTGGAATCCACCGTCCCGGCATTGCTCAGGCTGCCGCCGCTGATCGCCGTGGCTTGCAGATCCAGCGTCGAGCCGAAATTGATCTGAACCGTGCCGGTGTTGGTGACGGTGTCGTTGTTGAGCACCAGCAGGCTGTTGTCGGTCGCCAGTAGCGTGCCGCTGTTGGTGAACGTGGTGATGTTGTCGAGGTCAAGCTCGCCGCCGTTGGCCTCCAGCAGCCCGGCATTGTTGATCGTGCTGGGATCGATGGTCAGCGTGCCGGTGGTCGATTCGAGGATGCCGGGGCTGGTGACGGTGATGGTGGCATTGCTGATCGAGCTGGTACCGGTGGAATCCACCGTCCCGGCATCGCTGAGGATGCCGCCGCTGATCGTCGTGCCGGACACCGTACCGGTGCTGGTGGCGTCAAATTTGATGGTGCCGTTGGTGTTGGTGACCTGATCATTGCCCAGCGTCAGCGCGCCTACTGCGAGAACCTCAAGCGTGCCGGTATTGGTGAAGATGTTGGTGCCACCTGGGGCAGTACCATCACTGTTCTCAATGATGTTGTTGGTCCCGCTGACATTGATCTGGCCGGCATTGGTGAGCGGGCCATTATAGACAGTGCCATTGTAGATCGTGTTGCTATCAATCGCATCGTTGCCATTGAGATTGAGGATGCCGGCGGCGCTGGAGCCGGAGGCGCCAAGAACGGTGAGGCTTCCTAGAACTAATTCATTTTGAAGATTTAAGACCTGACCACTTTCGACTATCGTCTGCCCAATAAGTAGGCTTTGGATCGTATCGATTGTGGTCGTGCCGAACACCTTAATGGTGCCACCCTCATTAATAAGTTCGGCGCCGGATATATTTGTATCGGTCAGAATGAGCGTCGCGCCGAGATCCACAATAATCTTGCCGGTTCCGCTAATAAGATCGTCCGTCAGCGTCAGCGCGCCTGCTGCGAGAACTTCAAGCGTGCCGGTATTGGTGATCGTCTCGCCGTTAAGTGCATCTGTGCCGCTGACATTGATCTGGCCGGTATTACCAAGCGCGCCGTTCTCGATCGTGTCGCCGCCGGTCAGGTTCAACGTGCCATTATTGGTGACGGTGCCGCCGGTGATCGTCGTGCCGGACACCGTACCGGTGCTGGTGGCGTCAAACTTGATGGTGCCGTTGGTGTTTGTGATGGTGTCGCCGGTCAGATCAATCCCGCCGCCGTTGGCCTCCAGTGTCCCGGCATTGTTGATCGTGCTGGGATCGATCGTCAGCGTGCCGGCGGTCGACTCCAACGTGCCGGTCGAGGCGATGCCAATCGTGGCGTTGTTGATCGAGCTGGTGCCGGTGGAATCAAACAGGCCGGCCACCGTGAGGTTGCCGCCGGTGATGCTCGCGCTCTCCAGATCCAGCGTCGAGCCGTTGTCGACCTGAACGGTGCCGTTATTGCCGCCATTGCTGTTGGCGATGGTGTCGCCGTTGAGCACCAGCAGGCTATTGTCGGTCGCCAGCAGCTTGCCGGTATTGGTGATGGTGTCGCCGGTCAGATCAAGCCCGCCGCCGTTGGCCTCCAGTGTCCCGGCGTTGCTGAAGCTCGTGGTGTTCTCGACCATGCTGGTGCCGAACGTCGCCTCGATCACGTCGCCGCTGCCGGCCGTCTTCACCGTGCCGCCGTTGATCGTGGCGTTCTGCAGATCGAGCGTGCCTGTCCCGGTCGCCTCGACCGTGCCGCCGGTGTTGGTCACCGTTACGCTGACTAGGTCGAGCTGAGCGCCGTTGGCCTCCAGTGTCCCGGCATTGTTGATCGTGCTGGGATCGATCGTCAGCGTGCCGGCGGTCGACTCCAACGTGCCGGTCGAGGCGATGCCAATCGTGGCGTTGTTGATCGAGCTGGTGCCGGTGGAATCAAACAGGCCGGCCACCGTGAGGTTGCCGCCGGTGATGCTCGCGCTCTCCAGATCCAGCGTCGAGCCGTTGTCGACCTGAACGGTGCCGTTATTGCCGCCATTGCTGTTGGCGATGGTGTCGCCGTTGAGCACCAGCAGGCTATTGTCGGTCGCCAGCAGCTTGCCGGTATTGGTGATGGTGTCGCCGGTCAGATCAAGCCCGCCGCCGTTGGCCTCCAGTGTCCCGGCGTTGCTGAAGCTCGTGGTGGTGTTCTCGACCATGCTGGTGCCGAACGTCGCCTCGATCACGTCGCCGCTGCCGGCCGTCTTCACCGTGCCGCCGTTGATCGTGGCGTTCTGCAGATCGAGCGTGCCTGTCCCGGTCGCCTCGACCGTGCCGCCGGTGTTGGTCACCGTTACGCTGACTAGGTCGAGCTGAGCGCCGTTGGCCTCCAGTGTCCCGGCATTGTTGATCGTGCTGGGATCGATCGTCAGCGTGCCGGCGGTCGACTCCAACGTGCCGGTCGAGGCGATGCCAATCGTGGCGTTGTTGATCGAGCTGGTGCCGGTGGAATCAAACAGGCCGGCCACCGTGAGGTTGCCGCCGGTGATCGTCGTGCCGGACACCGTACCGGTGCTGGTGGCGTCAAATTTGATGGTGCCGTTGGTGTTGGTGACCTGATCATTGCCCAGCGTCAGCGCGCCTGCTGCGAGAACCTCAAGCGTGCCGGTATTGGTGATCGTCTCGCCGCTAAGCGCATCCGTGCCGCTGACATTGATCTGGCCGGTATTACCAAGCGCGCCGTTCTCGATCGTGTCGCCGCCGGTCAGGTTCAGCGTGCCATTATTGGTGACGGTGCCGCCGGTGATGCTCGCGCTCTCCAGATCCAGCGTCGAGCCGTTGTCGACCTGAACGATGCCGTTATTGCCGCCATTGCTGTTGGCGATGGTGTCGCCGTTGAGCACCAGCAGGCTATTGTCGGTCGCCAGCAGCTTGCCGGTATTGGTGATGGTGTCGCCGGTCAGATCAAGCCCGCCGCCGTTGGCCTCCAGTGTCCCGGCGTTGCTGAAGCTCGTGGTGGTGTTCTCGACCATGCTGGTGCCGAACGTCGCCTCGATCACGTCGCCGCTGCCGGCCGTCTTCACCGTGCCGCCGTTGATCGTGGCGTTCTGCAGATCGAGCGTGCCTGCCCGGTCGCCTCGACCGTGCCGCCGGTGTTGGTCACCGTTACGCTGACTAGGTCGAGCTGGGCGCCGTTGGCCTCCAGTGTCCCGGCATTGTTGATCGTGCTGGGATCGATCGTCAGCTGCCGGCGGTCGACTCCAACGTGCCGGTCGAGGCGATGCCAATCGTGGCGTTGTTGATCGAGCTGGTGCCGGTGGAATCAAACAGGCCGGCCACCGTGAGGTTGCCGCCGGTGATCGTCGTGCCGGACACCGTACCGGTGCTGGTGGCGTCAAATTTGATGGTGCCGTTGCCGTGTTGGTGACCTGATCATTGCCCAGCGTCAGCGCGCCTGCTGCGAGAACCTCAAGCGTGCCGGTATTGGTGATCGTTTCGCTGCTGAGCGCATCCGTGCCGCTGACATTGATCTGGCCGGTATTACCAAGCGCGCCGTTCTCGATCGTGTCGCCGCCGGTCAGGTTCAGCGTGCCATTATTGGTGACGGTGCCGCCGGTGATGCTCGCGCTCTCCAGATCCAGCGTCGAGCCGTTGTCGACCTGAACGATGCCGCCGGTATTATCGATCGTGCTATTATCAAATGTGACGGTACCGCCCTGTTGCGCCGCGATCACGCCACCGGAATTGGATATTGTCTCATATTCGAACGATACCGTGCCGCCATTACTGGCAACAATAGTGCCGAAATTGGTCGTTACATTATGAGAAAAATCGACCGTTGCGGCGCTTCCGATGGCCTCGATCTCACCGCCAGTTTCCACAGTTACCGCACCGGCATAGAGCGTAGGGTCGGCACCTGTGGAATTGACCTCAATCACCCCGCTATTATCGAGCGAGCCGAGGATCGTAAGCGATCCAGGGCTGATAATGTCGAGGGTCGTCCCCGCGGCAATCAAAACGTTGTTGGCAGTCTCGGCGTCGTTGATAGTCACAATGACCGGCGAATTGATTTCGACGGTGTTCTGCGCCGATGGCACGGCATTGGGATTCCAACTCGACGGTGTGGTCCAAAAATTATTGGTAGGGGAAATCCATACGACGACATTTGTCGGGACGAGCTGGGGCGGCGGCGGCGGCGGCGGCGGAATAAAAAGAGCGTTATTTGTATTAAACGCAGGAGCCGCCAGGCCAGCTGGGCCAGTCGGCAGGCCGCCGCCAGGCGGAGGAGTAAAATTGATCGGTTGCACGAACGACGGCGTATATTCGATACTAGGAGGCGCGCCCGACCCAATTGAACCGGTGATCGTGGGTCCTTGCGCCAGTCCCAAGGAAAAGATATGGAGCGCGTCCTGCTGGGCTGCCTGAAGCTGCGCCATCTGCGCGGCGGTATTGATAATTTGGTCGACGTTGATCGAGGATCCGATCCGGTGGAGGACAATCGTTTCCGCAGGATTATCAACGAGGATGTGCCGCGGGTGTGCTTCCTTGGTCACCAGTTCGAAAACGCCGTTGTACGTTATGGTGCCGTCGTCCAGGTATGCCTCGCCTGGGCTCTCAGCGTGAGCTTCTTCCATAACCGCGAAGATCAAGCCGGCAAGAGTAAGCATGCCGACGCCGCCGGTCCGGGCGCGGCCCCGAATGCTCGCGACAGGCGTGTCGATCCCGAGATGGCCGGCTTTCACCATTTCGCCAGCGACGAACGCAAAGTCCCCGCAAGTGACGTCGAACAGAGCCGCAGACGAAGTCCCGTCGCAGGTAAACTCTCTCAGCGCCATGCAGGCGTTGTTGGACAGGCTAAACGCGGTGCCGTCCATGAAACGGATGCCAACTCGGCCGTCGGCCGCTGTCTCGATGACGTCGCCTTGGCAGACAGGATCGCCCGCCTTAATTTCAACAACGACTTCACCAGCGCGTGTAAGGAAGCACGCGCCGACGATTATCTCGATTTTGCCGATAAGAGAACAAGGTCCGACAGCCGGCTTCGAAGCGAAGCTAGCCGCACTATCTCCCTCGCCCGGCGTAGTGCCGAACCGTCTGAACACTGTCCCTGTCCCACGCTCTAGAGTACGCTAAACCCCGGCGGTTTCTGTTCTTATGTTGCCGCTCCCGCGTGCAATTAACGGTCCTTAAACTATCGCCTCGACTACAACACTGCAATTTAAATTAACAGTTCAATGGCTTATTAGCTCTAGGTAAGGTTTATTTTGGAGATTGCCGGTCCCTTTTTGTCACGTATCAGGTTTTTTGGTCACTTGACGGCCGCTTCAGGATCGTACGTAGCAAGCAGGCCACCAAGGGCAGGCCGTCAAAAAAGCGTGATGGACTCGGACTAAAATTGATGCGCTCGAATAATCCTGATAGTGGTAGTGGCCAAACCTACCCTGGAGGGGCGGTGATGCGCGCTTATAGGCTTGCCGTGTTCATTACCGGCGCCGTTCTGGCTGCCCGCGTCCTCTTTGGCGGTCCGGCATGGACCCAAAATGCTCCGGTTGCCCCGGCTGCTCAGGATGTCTCGGCCAAGCCCATTGGCAAGGTCGTAACGGCCGCGGGCGCGGTCACGATCGAACATATCAACGCGGTCGTCGTCCAGGCGGCCCTCGGCAATCAGGGCAGGGTCAAGGTCGGCGATCTCGTCTATCTCGGGGACATGGTCCAGACGGGAGCCGACGGAAAGGTCGGCATAACCTTTACTGACGGCACGGCGTTTAATCTGTCCAGCAACGCCCGAATGACGATGACCGAGTTCGTCTATGACCCGAACGGCAAATCCAACTCGACCTTGCTGAGCTTGACCAAGGGGACGTTCACCTTTGTCGCCGGCAAGATTGCCAAGACCGGCGACATGAAAATCGATACGCCCGTGGCGACCATGGGTATTCGAGGGACGACGCCGCATGTTGAGATATCGGATGATGGGACCGTCAAGTTCACTACTCTCATCGAAGAGGGCAAGAATCAAGTTTTGGAAAAATACGGCGCTGCTACCGTCAAGCCAAAAGGCGGAGCATCGCCCGATTTAATCCCGGCAATAGAACGCAAGAAACTCAATCTCAACATTTGTCGGGATTGCTAAGGCCGCGTCTTTCGGCGGAGTGCTATTCTTGATGCGAGCAGCATCACATTGCATCTCCGACAATAGTGGTGCCTTCGCAAGGACAGTCAACTTGCAGTGTTGCCCCTTTAAGTTTCGGAAAATTTGATATGGGATTTTGCGGACGATACCGCATTGTCGTCGGCGCGGCGCTCATGCTGGTCTTGCCGTTAGTCGGATCGTGGGCGACACCGCAAGACGGCAAACTCGATGATAGGCTGACGAATATCGAGTTGTGCAATGGGTCGGATCGCAAATCACCCGAATCTCAGATCAAAGGCTGCACGTGGCTGATTAATGGGACTCATGAGACGGCGCTAATTTTGGCGACTGCCTACAATAATCGGGGCAATGCCTACACCGTAAAGGGCGACTATGATCGTGCTATCGCGGACTATAATCAGGCGATCAAGTTCAATCCTGGCTACGACAAGCCGTTCAATAATCGCGGGGTTGCTTACCAGAAGAAGGGTGACTACGACCGCGCCATCAAAGATTTCGATGAGGCGATCAAGCTCAACCCTAAATACGGCAGGGCTTTTGCCAACCGCGCCGAAACTTACCAGAAAAAGAACGATTTTGAACGCGCAGCGCAGGATTACGACGATGCAATTCGCCTTGAGCCAAAACTGGAAGCACTATGGAACGGGCGCTGTTGGGTACGTGCCATCCTCGGACAATTGCAGACGGCACTGGAAGATTGCAACACGGCGCTTCTTTTACAGCCTAACGATGCTGCGGCCTATGATTCACGGGGCTTGATCCATTTGAAGAAGGGGCAATTTAAGTCGGCCGTCGAGGATTACAGCTCGGCGCTGCGCCTCGATCCGAAGCTGGCGAGCGCCTTCTACGGCCGCGGACTTGCCAAGCTCAAGAAGGGTAATATAGCGGCCGGCAATCTCGATCTTACAACAGCAAAAAGACTTGAAGCGAAGATCGCCGATGCGTTCTCGCACTATGGTGTACAGCAGCAATAGCCCGCGCAATGCGGCCGACCACGGCGCTATATCCCGAGAGAAATAAGCTTGGAAGGCCGCACTCATGTCGAGCGCGCGGTGCGTAACAGCCGTGCCTTTGCAATGCGACATTTTCGATATTGTCGTTAACCTTAAGGGACAAATGGCATTTTAGCGATGTTCGCCATTTGTTAACCTTTGTTAAGAGGCGCGCGGAGGGCCTTAGGCAGACGAAGATTAGCGAGACGTGGCTATCACTGGCGTTCGTGGCGTGCCGATTGCGAAGCGGCGCGGCCGCAAAGCGCTGGTGCTTCCATCGGCTTTCTCGTCATGCCTCGTCGGTTGTTTCGATCCGCCGAAAGCCGGCCGGTAGAGGAGCTACTTAATGGCGGCAGGCACTTTGCTCGCTCAGGCGCGCGGCGACGGCGTCAGTCTTTTAGCGTCCGGATCGTGGACGGCCGAGTACGCGCGCACGCTCGAGCCGCTGGTGGACGCTACCGTCGGCGCCAAGACGGCGGCGCGTACAATCGCGATCGACGTGGCGCAGATAGAACGGATCGACACCTATGGCGCATGGCTGATCGAACGCACGCTACGCGCCTGGAGCAGCCAGGGCATCGAGACCCGGTTGAACGGCTTGCCCGACCGCCATCGCGGTTTGTTCGAAAAGGTGCAAGCCGGTACCAACAAATTATCGCCGCGGCCGCCCAAGACGAACCCCATCGTCGCGACTCTCGAGGGCGTAGGCCGCACCATGTCGCTGGTTGGCGCCGACGTCCTGCTGCTATTCCAGATGGGCGGCGCGCTCGCGCTCGCGTTTCTGCGCGTGCTAGTGCGCCCGCAAACGTTCCGCCTCACGTCATTGGTGAAGCACCTTGAGCGCGTAGCATGGAATGCGGTGCCGATCATCCTACTGATCACGCTACTGATCGGCGCGATCATCGCGCAACAGGGCATCTTCCATTTCCGCACCTTTGGCGCCGACATCTATGTCGTGGACATGGTTGGCGTGCTGATACTGCGTGAACTCGGCGTGGTGATCGTTTGCATTATGGTCGCCGGCCGCTCCGGCAGCGCCTACACTGCGGAGCTCGGCTCGATGAAGATGCGCGAGGAGGTCGATGCACTCCGCATCATGGGCTTCGATCCGGTCGAGGTGCTGATCCTACCGCGCATCCTTGCGCTCATGATCGCAGTGCCGCTCTTGACCTTCCTCGGCTCTATGGCGGCGCTTTACGGCGGCGGGCTGGTGGCATGGCTTTACGGCGGCATCAACCCGTCGGTGTTCATCTCCCGCCTGCGCGACGCCATCTCGCTGCAGACTTTCGAGGTAGGCATGATCAAGGCGCCGTTCATGGCGCTGATCATCGGGCTGGTATCCTGCGTCGAGGGCTTGCAAGTGCAGGGCAGCGCTGAATCGCTCGGCACCAAGACGACGGAGTCGGTGGTCAAGTCGATCTTTCTCGTCATCTTGGTGGACGGAGCGTTCGCCGTATTCTTCGCCTCGATCGGAATGTAGCGATGGCAAACGGCGCGCCCGACAGCGTAATCAAAGTGCGCGACTTAGTCGTCGATTTTCAATCGCACCGCGTGCTCAATGGTGTCAGCGTCGATCTATTCCGCGGCGAGGTGCTTGGATTCGTCGGCGCCTCGGGAGCGGGCAAGTCGACGCTGGCACGCACGATCATCGGACTGTTGCCGAAACGCTCGGGGATAATCGAGGTCCTCGGCGTCGATATCGACAAGGTCAACGATGAGCAGAAGCGCGCAATTGACCGTCGGTGGGGCATTCTGTTCCAGCAGGGCGCGCTGTTTTCCTCCCTCACGGTCGGCAAGAATATCGAGTTTCCGATCCGCGAATATCTGCGGCTATCCAATAAGCTCACGACGGAAATCGCAATCGCCAAGTTGGAAATGGTAGGCCTCAGCCCCGACGTCTACCGCGAATATCCGTCCGAATTGTCCGGCGGCATGATCAAGCGCGTGGGATTGGCGCGCGCACTCGCGCTCGATCCGGAGATATTGTTCCTCGACGAGCCGACCTCGGGCCTCGATCCGATCAGTGCCGGCGATTTCGATCAGCTCATCCTGACCTTGCAGGAAACGCTGGGTATCACCGTGTTCATGGTGACACACGACCTCGACAGTCTGCATCGGGTTTGCGACCGCATTGCCGTTCTGGGCGACGGCAAGATCATCGAAGCGGGCACCATGGAAACGATGTTGGCCTCGCGGCATCCCTGGCTGACGTCTTATTTCCACGGTGCCCGGGCGCACGCGGACTGGCATGTGAGAGTAAAGGGTTAAAAGGAGTTGAGTCGATGGAGGACAGGGCGAAATACGTTCTGGTCGGATTGTTCACGTTCATCGTCATCGCCGGCGCCTTCGGGTTCGTCTATTGGCTGAACGCGACAGCGGGAACGAAGGACAGCGCCACCTATCGCGTGATATTCTCGGGCTCAGTGACCGGCCTGCGTGTCGGAGCCCCGGTCTTGTTCAACGGCATTCGCGTCGGCGAAGTGTCCGATCTGCGCCTGACAGACAATCCCTCCGAAGTCGCGGCGATGCTCGCCGTCAGCCCAAAGACGCCTGTCCGCGCCGACACGCAGGTGGCGCTCGATTATGCTGGCTTGACCGGCATCGCGTCGGTGTCATTGAAGGGTAATTTGGCCTCGGCGCCGCCCTTGCCGCAGAAAGGCGGTGAGCCGCTGACACTAAGGGCGGCGACGGCCACCGGCGACATGTCGTCAGCCGTGCGTGAAACGCTTGCCAAGGCCGACGCGGTGATCGCCGAGAACCAGGAATCGCTGCACAAGGCGATCAAAAACCTTGAGGTTTTCACCGATGCGCTGGCGCGCAACGGCGACAAGATCGACAAGTTGATGACAAACAGCACCGATGCGATGGCCTCGGTGAAGCAGTTGTCCGATAATCTCGATAAGCGCACGGCCGACATCACGACGGGAATCCTTCAGGTGACAGAGTCGGCGAACAAACAGATCAACACTGTCGGTGGCGACGCGCATCGGGCGATCATCCATATTGACAGCGCAGTGACAGAATTGGCGAAGCACCCGTCGCGTATCCTGTTTGGCGGGCAATAACGTTCTTGCCGGCCTGCCAGTTGTGATCAGTGCTAGTGGAGAAAAACCGAGGTTGGAAGAATTCTCGATGGCATCAGAATACAACCACTCGGAAGGGTGAAATTGATTTTAAAAATCACCTCCAAGCTATTAATCGTAACGCGCACGAATGACCTCGATTTGCAAAATATCAAGAAGTGCCGCACTTTAGATTCAAACCCGGTTGGCGGCGCGGCGGTGCTCATAAGATTGCAGGTGCGCAAAGACCATTCGATGCAAGACCGGGTCGATGTTGTGCGCCACCGCGCGCCGCAGCATGTGCCCGATAATGTGATCCGCCTCGATCAGTCCCTTGTTTTCGATATCGCGCAGCATCGACGTCGTGTGCGGTGAATTCGTATTCGAAATCAATTTCTGGCATTCCGCCATCCAGGAGTCCGATGACGGAAATCCTTCGCGCCGGGCGATTTCGGCGTTGCGCTCGAGAAATTCGGCCATCAGCCCGCCGCCCTCCTGCGTGCGCAGGATCTCGCCGACATTCACCTGCATCGCCGACGCCATGCCGGCCAGCGTCGCGAGGTGCACAAGCTTTTCCCATATCATCTGCGTGATGTCGGAAACCGCCGCGGCGACAATGGGTGTCTTGTCAAACGCGGCATTCAGCGCCCGGACGCGCTCGCTCAGTGCGCCGTCCTGCTCGCCGAAGGTGATGAAGTTCCAGTCGTTGAGATATTTGATGGTGCCATCGGGCAGCAAGGTGGCGGCGATCTTGGCGGCGCCGCCAAGAACGCAATCGAAATCTTCAAGACAAAAATCAACGAGCTGCTGCGTCAATAAAGGTGGCGGGGCGTGTCTAAGGAGACCGTGAACACATGACGAACCTTGTTCAAAATCATCGTGCGTTGTTCGCTGCCGCCGACGCGGGCGGCGGTGGCGAGGCATCCACAAAACCTCGCCTTGCCGGTGCAACCGATTGCCATCTGCACATCTTTGGTTTGCCCGGGCGTTATCCGTTTACGCCGAGTCGCTTTTACACGCCGCCCGAGGCGTCATTGGTAGATTACGATGCGCTTTCGACAAGTCTCGGTCTCGATCGCATGGTAATTGTGCAGCCCAGCGTCTATGGATTGGACAACCGCTGCACGCTCGACATGTGCGCCGCCGCGGGAAAGAGCCGCGCCCGTGCCATCGTCGTCGCCGACGACGGCGTCAGCGACTCGCAGTTGAGCGACATGAATGCGATCGGCGCGCGCGGCATCCGCATCAATGCGCTGACCCCGGCGGGCGTCCCGATCGCCAAGATCAAGACCCTCGCTGAACGGATCGCGCCGCTCGGATGGCATCTGCAATTCTGGATCAGCGGTTCGCAGCTCGTCGAGCTGTCCGAGGTGATCCGCGCGCTGCCGGTGCCCGCAGTCTTCGACCATCTCGGCCAATTTTCGCTCGACGGCGGCATGAACAATCCGCAGCTGGCGGCGCTGCTGCGGTTGCTCAAGGAGGATCATTGCTGGGTCAAGCTGTGCGGCTACCGCGTTTCCAAGAAAGGACCGCCTTACGACGATATCCGCGCGCCGGTCGAGGCGATGATCGCCGCCGCGCCGACACGGTGCGTGTGGGGCACCGACTGGCCGCACCCGCATCTGGAGGGCAGGCCATATCCCGACGACCAGTTTCTGCTCGATCTCATCGGCGACTGGGCCGGCGACGACGCGCAGCGCAAGCGCATCCTGGTCGATAATCCGGCGCGCCTCTACGGCTTCTAAAGTTTAGGCATTGGCCGCCAGCGTCGGCGATAGGTCCGGCTTGCCGCGAATGGCGCGCCAGACGCGTTCCGGCGTCGCTGGCATTTCGACGTGCCGCACGCCGAGGTCGGCCAGCGCGTCGACGATGGCGTTGATGGTGACCGCAAGCGCCGGCGCCGTGCCGCCTTCGCCGGCTGGACGAATGCCGAGCGGGTGCTCGGGTGTCGGCACTTCACTGATCAGCGTGTTGAAGAACGGGAAATTGTCTGCCCGCGGCATGGCGTAGTCCATGAACGAGCCGGACATGAGCTGCCCGCTGCCGGCATTGTAGGCACAATGTTCGAGCAGCGCCTGGCCGACGCCTTGGGCGATGCCGCCATGGGTTTGGCCGTGGATGATCAGCGGATTAACGGCGCGCCCGACGTCGTCGACGGTGGTGTAACGCACGATCTCGACAGTGCCCATCACCGGGTCTACCTCCACCTCGCAGACGTGGGCGCCGTAGGGGAAGGCGGCTTCCTTGACGACCTTATCGCAGGTGGCGGCTAAGGGACCGCGCAAATCGTCGGGCAGGTCGTTGCGTTCGACCGCCGCGGCGGCGAGGGCGAATAGGCCGACGGCGCGGTCGGTGCCCTTGACCCAGAACTTGCCGCCGCCGAAGGCGATGTCGCCGGGCGCCGCTTCCAGCAGATGGCCGGCGAGGCGCTTGGCTTTGTCGATGATTTCGTCGGATGCGATCTTCATGATGTAGCTCGCTAGCCGCATGCCGCGTCCGGAATGGGTGCCGCCGCCGACCTTCACGATGTCGGTGTCGTGGGTGATAATCCGCACTTTGTCGAGCGGGACGGCGAACCATTCGTTGATGAGCTGTGCGAAGCTCGTCTCGTGGCCTTGGCCGTTCGATACCGTACCGATGACGACGTCGATCCAGCCGTCGCGCTGGATGGTGATTTCGGTGCGTTCGCGCGGCTGCCCGGTGGCGGTGTCGACATAGTTGGCGACGGCGATGCCGCGGTATTTTCCGCGCTTACGCGCTTCGGCGCGGCGCGCGGGGAAGCCGTTCCAATCGCCTTCCCGGAGCGCCCAGTCCATGACCTCCTGATAGTGTCCGCTGTCGTAGGTCATGCCGAACGGATTCTTGTAGGGCAGTTCATCCGGCGTGAGCAGATTGCGGCGGCGGATGTCCACGCGGTCGAAGCCGAAGTCGCGGCAGGCAAGATCGATCAGCCGCTCCATGACGTACATGACTTCCGGACGGCCGGCGCTGCGGTAAGGGCGGGTGGGCGAGGTGTTGCTCAGCACGGCGCGGGCGCGAAAACTCGCCGCCGGCATCCGGTAGATGCTCGACATGATCTCGACGCCTTTTTGCAGCGGCGAGAAATTTGTTGTGTGCGCGCCGGCATTGCCGATGTTGGAGCCGCGCATGGCGAGGAAATTGCCTTCGGCGTCAAGCGCGAGTTCGGCCTGTACGGCCAGATCGCGGCCCTGGTAGTCGCAAAGGAAGGCTTCGCTCCGCTCGCACAGCCACTTGACCGGGCGGCCGACGCGCCGGGCGGCCCAGGCCGCGAGGCAGAATTCCGGATAGATCATGCCGCGAGTGCCGAAATTGCCGCCGACATCGTGCATGATGACCCGGATGGAGTCCGAGGGAACGCCAAGCACGGTCGCAAGATCGTTCTTCAGGCGCACCGCGCCGCCGCTACCGGCATATAATGTGTAGCGCTTGGTTTCGGGATTGTACTCGCTGAGCGCCGCCCGCGGCTCCATCGGCGCGCCGGTGATGCGCTGGACCCAGGTTTCGAATTTGGCGACATGGGCCGCGTTCGCGAAGGCGGCCTCGGTCTTGGCCTTATCGCCGAGCTGCGCGTCGAGGCAGACATTGGACTTTGCTTCGTCGAACAGACGCGGCGCGTCCGGTTCCGCGGCCGCCGCCGTGTCGGTCACCGCGGGGAGGGGCTCATAGTCGACTTCGACTTGCTCGCACCCGTCCTTGGCCGCCGTGATTGTCCGCGCAACAACGACGGCGACCGCCTCGCCGACATAGCGGGCTTTGTCGATCGCCAGCGGATAATGCGGCGCGGTGAACATCGGCGTGCCGTCGCTGTTGACCGGCTGAATCTCCGCCGGATGGGCCAGGAGAGGAATATGCGGAATCGGTTTCAATCCGTCGGACAACAGGTCCTTGCCGGTGAGCACGGCGAGAATGCCGGGCACGGCCATGGCGTTCTTGATATCGATCGATTTGAGCCGGGCATGGGCGTGCGGCGAACGCAGCATCACGGCATGGACCTGCCCGGGCAGGTTCATGTCGTCGCTGAAGCGGCCCTGTCCGGTGATGAGCCGCTTGTCCTCCACGCGACGGACCGGTTGTCCGATTCCGGCGCCGGTTGCGCTCTGGCTCATGCGATGTCTCCGGATGACGGTGTCATTCTGAATTGGTCGCCTGCGCTGCAGCCTCGACCGCGCGCTTGAGCATGACGGCCACCGCGTGCGCCCGGTACTCGGCCGTGGCGTGCAGGTCGCTGCTCAGCGTTCTGGAATCGACCTTGATGCCGTCGACGGCGCTCGCGGCAAATTGCTTTGAAAGGGCTGCTTCCGCGTCCGCGAGCCGGAATACGCAAGGACCGGCACCGGTCACCGCGACGCGAACGCCGCTGGCGGTCTTGGCCACGAACACGCCGACGAGGGCAAAGCGCGACGCCGGATTGGGGAATTTGACGTAGCCGGCGGCGAGCGGGACCGGGAAGCGCACCGCCTTGATGATTTCGGCAGGCTCGAGCGTCGTCTCGAACAGCCCGGTGAAGAAATCGTCGCCGGCAATGCTGCGCTTGGTGGTAACGACCGTGGCGCCAAGGCCGAGCACCGCGGCCGGATAGTCGGCGGCGGGGTCGGCATTGGCGATGGAGCCGCCGATGGTACCGCGATTGCGCACCAGCGGATCGCCGATGCCTCCGGCCAGCGACGCCAAAGCAGGGATCGCTTGTCCGACCAGGTCGGAACTCGCCACATCGTAATGTCGCGTCATGGCGCCGATCGCGAGCGCAGCGCCGTCGCGCTTGATGCCGGCGACGTCTTCCAGCGCGCTAAGATCGACGACGTTCGAATACTGCGCCAGCCGCAGCTTGAGTGTCGGCAGCAGGCTCATGCCGCCGGCGAGCAGCTTTGCATTGTCTTTCGCGGCGAGCAGGTCGGCCGCCTCATCGACGCTCTTGGGCTGGTGATAATCAAACTCGTACATTGCGCGTACTCCCGCGAGATGCCGTCATTGCCCCTTCATGGCGGCGGCGCCGGCCTGAACGGCCTCGACGATGTTGTGATAGCCGGTGCAGCGGCAGATGTTGCCCTCGAGCTGCTTGCGCACCGTTCGCTCGTCGAGGTCGTGGCCGTTGCGGCGGACCATGTCGACGGCGGACATGATCATGCCGGGGGTGCAAAACCCGCACTGCAACGCGTGATGCTCATGAAAGGCCTCCTGCATCGGATGCAGTTTTCCATCGACTGCAAGTCCCTCGATGGTCGTGACAGCGGCGCCGTTCAACGAAATGGCCAGTGCGGTGCAGGACTTGAGCGCGATGCCGTCGACTTGAACCGTGCAACAGCCGCACTGGCTCGTGTCACAGCCGACATGCGTTCCGGTTAATCCTAAGTGCGTGCGCAGGAATTCGACCAGCAGCGTGCGCGGCTCGACGTCGGCGCTAACTGGCTTCCCGTTCACCGTCATGGATACGACAGGCATTAGCGCGCCTCCACTCTGGTCTCGATATGGAAAAGTTTGGCGGCGGTGCTGCCGACAATGGCGCTGCGCTCCTTGTCGCTGAATCCCGACGCCTCGACAATCTTGCACGGTTCCAGGTCGCCGACAGAGAAGGGAAAATCGGAGCCCATCATCAATTTATCGACGCCGGCGGCCTCGCAGACGAAACGCAGCGCGCGCGGATCGAACACGATGCTGTCGAAGTACAGTTGCTTAAAGCCTTCCGCCGGATCGCCCGGCGTTTTATTGGCCAGGTAGCTGCGCTGCAGGCGGCCCATCACAAAGGGAATGGCGGCGCCGCCGTGCGACAGCACGAGCTTCACCCCGGGATAGCGCGTAAGATGGCCCGAATAGAGCAGGCGCGCGACGGCGTGCGTCGTGTCGGTCACCCGGCCGATGGCGTTGACGAGACCGTAGTCCGCCAGACGGTTGTCGCCCGTTGCGAACATCGGGTGCAGGAGAAGCGTGGCGTTGCGCGCGGACGCCGTTTCCCAGAACGGGTCGAGATCGGCGTTATCGAGCGCACCGCCCAGTCCCCTCGGCTGCGTGCCGATCATGGCGCCGTGGAATCCGGCATCAAGCGCTTCGTTGAGGACTTTGGCGGCGAGTTTTCCGCTCTGCATCGGTACGGTTGCAATCGGAATGAGCTCCGGAATTTGTGCGACACCCTTCAGCAGATGTTCGTTCAGGTAGCGACTCCAATCGGCCCCTTCCTCCGGCGGCAGTTCGTAAGCGAACATGTCGAGCCAGCCGCCGACTACCTGCTTGTCGATGCGCTGCGCAGTCAGCCATTCGCGGCGCTTTGCGACGTCGCTCATCAGCGGCATGACCGGCCGCGTCGGCTTGTTGCCGGCGAAGGACATGCACAGGCCGCCTTTCTCCATCGTCGTCTTCACCGAAGGGAAAGCGCGCTGCGTTGCCAGGTCGTCGATCAAGGCCTGCGGCACGAAATGGGAATGTATGTCGATGATCATGGCATCGCTTTCTCGGCGTGGTCGTGTGCCTGCGTGCGGGCGTTCAATTGAACGATGCACGGATGGCAGTCATTATTTGGATTCATCAGGTGTTTGAGATAAGTGTTTCATTCGTAACCGGCCACGGCCATCTCGGCAAGCCGTTGCTGGTCAGCCTCGTGCTCGCTGGTCGTGCCGATCGCGGTCGACGGATTTTCGGGCCGGCCGATGCATCGCGGCCATTTGGTACCGTTGCCGACGTCAAGAAGCGCCTTTTCGATTTTGTGGTCGAGGTAATGCCAAGCGCCCATATTCAGCGGCTCCTCCTGGCACCAGACGATTTCGGCATTCGGAAACCGCGCCAGCTCTGCCTTCAGTATGGCCTCCGGGAAGGGGTAAAGTTGCTCGATGCGGATGAGAGCGATGTCGATGATTCCAAGCTCGACCATCTTTGCGTGTAAGTCGTAATAGATCTTACCGCTGCAAATGACCACGCGCCGAACCACGCCAGCGACTTTGTCGGGGCCGATCACGCGTCTAAACGACGAGGTCAACAGGAAGTCCTCGGCTCGCGACACAGCCTGTTTGTGCCGCAACAGAGATTTCGGCGTGAACACGACAAGCGGACGCCGCGGTCTCGCCTTGGCTTGCGAACGCAACAAATGGAAAAAATTCGCCGGCGTAGAGCAGTTTGCGACCCGCATGTTGCCGCGCGCGCATAGCTGCAGAAAACGCTCGATGCGTCCCGACGAATGATCCGGACCTTGTCCCTCCAGACCGTGCGGCAACAGTAGCGTCAGACCCGACGCGTCGAGCCATTTGTCTTTGCCGGAGACGATGAACTGATCGATGATCACCTGAGTGACGTTGGCGAAGTCGCCGAACTGCGCTTCCCAAACGACCAGGCTTTCCGGTGCATCCAGCGAATAGCCGTATTCGAAGCCGAGCACCGCATACTCGATAAGCGGGCTTCCGATGATCGCGCAGCGCGCTTGCCCAAGTTGTAGCCGGTTCAGCGGCTCGTAGATCGCGCCGGATTGCTGATCGACCAAGATGAAATGCCGCTGTGAAAACGCGCCCCGCGGCGTATCCTGGCCGCTCACGCGCACTTCGATGCCCTCGCAGGCCAGCGAGCCGTAGGCGAGTGCCTCGGCGAACGGCCATGAGATATTTTCGCCGCTGCGGATGGCGGCTTCGCGCTCGGCGAGCTGGCGCACGACTTTGGGATTGACGGCAACGCCTTCGGGTGGCCGCGACAGCGAAATGCCGATCGTCTGCAATCGCTCCGCCGAAATGCCGGTCGGCGGTTCATTGTCGGCGGCAGTCGTCCGGCCATTGGCGCCGGAATCCCCACGGTCGAAAGTCTCGACGCTATTCGGTTGGAAGCTCTCGATGGCTTCATATGAAGCCGTAAGCCGCCCGATATAATCGCGCGACATCCGCTTCTCGTCTTCGTCCGTCAAAACGCCGTCGTTGATGAGGTTCGCGAGGTAGCTCTGGCGAACGGTCGGATGTCCGGCAATACGTTCGTACATTTTCGGCTGCGTGAAAGCTGGCTCGTCGACTTCGTTATGGCCGCGGCGGCGATAGCAGACGAGATCGATAATGATGTCGGCGTTAAAGCGGTGGCGGTATTCGGCCGCGATTTCGGCGCAACGACAAACGGCGTCGATATCGTCGCCATTCACGTGCAAGACCGGAGCGCCGACGATCTTGGCCACATCGGTGCAAAACGTGGAGCTGCGGCCACTGCCTGGATCGGTGGTGAAGCCGACCTGGTTATTGATGACGACGCGTATCGTACCGCCCGTCCGATAGGCCGGCACGCGGCTCAATTGCAGTACTTCGGCCACGGCGCCTTGGCCGGCAAAGGACGCGTCGGTGTGGACCGTGACGCCGAGAACCGCGCGCCAACCGGCTTGCTCATTTTCGTATTCGTTTTGTTGCGCGCGAACGCGGCCCTGCGCCACGCCATTGATGGCTTCGAGGTGCGATGGATTGTGGCAATAGAGAATTTTCAGCGCTGTGCGACCGTAGTTGCGCTCGGCTGTGTAACCGAAATGATACGGCACATCGCCCGAGACGCGAATGTCGTCGGGAAAGGGACGGTGGCCTTTCATTTCATAAAAGATGGCGGTGATCGGCTTGCCGACGATGTTCGCCATCACATTGAGGCGCCCGCGCGCGGTGCCGCCGATGACCACCCTCTCGACGCCGAATGCCGCGCTCTTCGCCAGCATCGCGTCGAACCATGGCAGCATGGCCTCACAGCCCTCGGCGCCGAAGCGTTTCTTGCCGAGGAAACGGCGATTCATGAACTGTTCGAATTCATCGGCCTCGATGATGCGTTCGCCGGCGGTGCGGCGGGCGGTGGCATCGGGTTGCGCCGTGCCGTGTTCGGCGATTTGCTGGAGCCAGCCGCGCGCGGCGTGATCCTCCACGTGCGCGCAATCGAAACCGATCGAGCCGGCGTAGGCCGCACGCAAACAGGCAATGAGCGCACGCAACGTGCACCGTTCAAATCCGAAGCTTTCTGGTGCGGTGACTTCGGCGTCGAGCGCAGCGTCATCAATGCCGTAGGTGGCGGGCAGCAGTTCCGGCGGTGACGCCGGCGCCCACAGCGACAGCGGATCGAGCTTGGCAGCGAAGTGCCCGCGTTGCCGATAGGCCTCGATCAGTCGCGCGGCTGCCGCTTCGAGCGCCGGGAGCAACTGTGGGTTTCGTGTCCGGGGGCGGGCCGTAAATGTCATCGAAGAAGGGTTTCCAGCCGGGATCGACGGATCCGGGATCGCGCAAATAGCGATGATACAGATCGATGAAGAAGTCCGTGCTGGCCGCTGGAAATGGCGCGCTCATCCTGGCACTTCCGCGCGGGGCTTTACGCGAACGGTGATGTTTCGATGGATACGAACATGGGCAGGTTAAACTTACGCGTGAATGGCGGCGCGTGGCAATTAACCAGATATGATGGCAGCCATCACGAATTTAGCGCTCGCTAAACCGCCGCTATCTCTGACATAATTGCACCAACGGCTTGCGGGGTACACCGCGTCGCACGCAGACAATGCGTTGCGGCTCAAAAAGTCCGGGCGTTCGCCGACCAGCGGTCGGGGCGAAAGAGATTCAAGGGAGGAATCGCCATGAAATCGCGTGAAGTCGATGGGCGCAGTCCTGTGCATGGCCGGAGCCTTGTGCATGGCGCCGGTGAGCGCGCAAGCGTTGGACAAGGTGACGATCGTCATTTTTGGTCCGCCTTCTCTGGGTGCTTTCCTGCCGCCGGTCATCAAAGCCAACAAATTTGACGAGAAGAGCGGCCTCGATATTACGTTCACGGAGCGGCCGCCGGACGCCTATACGGTGCAGTTCAATACCGGTGAGTTTCAGGTCGGCGGCAGCGCGGCCGTGCTCACGGTCGGATTGGCTGCGGCGCGCGGCATCGACGTGCAGTACCTCTTCAATCTGTTCGACTACTGGTCCTACGTCGTGACCTCGCGGCCCGACGTCAAGACGCTGAAGGATATCGAAGGCAAGGATATGGCCGCCGCCAAGAGCACTTCGAGCTATCGCATTTTCACATGGTTTGCGAAGCAGCAGGGCGTCGACATGTCGAAGGTGTCCGTCGTCAACACGGCGCCTCCTGGGCTGGTGGCCTACGCGATGACCGATCGCGCGGCCGCGATCCATATGTGGAGCCCGGGCTACGACGTGCTCGAGGCGAGAAAGCCCGACGTGCGCACGCTCGATCTGAAAATCAACGAGACGTGGAAGAAGTTCGCCGGCAGCAAAAGCATCCCTTATCTCGGCGTCGCCGCGCACACCAAATGGGTGAACGAACACCCCACTCTGGTGCCCAAACTATACAATGCATACAAGGCGGCCGCTGATTGGACTCTGGCGCACCCCGATGAAGCGAGCAAGCTCATCGAGCCCAAGGGGACCGCGGAATCACAAAAGGCCATCGCCGCTTTGATCAAGGCGAATGACCGCCTTGGCATGAGTATTACGTGGGCCTCCGATGTCAAAAAGGAGCTCGATTTGATCTATAAAATCGGTCTCGACGTCAACATCCTGCCGAAGGAGCCAACCACAAAAACGTTTTACGATGGGTCTAGGCAGTAAATTGCTTGGAAATGCAGACGTAGCTGCGCATTGGGATCATCGGGCCAAAAAATGAACGGGATAGAGCCATTTGTCCGCCGGGCGGCGATGCTCGCGGTCCCGTTCATTTTCCTTGCCTTGGTATGGCAGGCCGTGGCCCTGGTGATGCCGGCGTATGTGTTTCCATCACTCGGCAGCATCTTCAATCGTACGCTCAGTATTCTGGAAAGCTGGCGGCAGTTCTCCGACGTGGTGGCGACGGTCAGCCGAATTATTGGCGGCCTCGCCGGCGCGTTCATCCTGGGAGCGATATTCGCATCGTTCATGATGCGCTTTCGCTTCCTCGATAAATTTATTTCGCCGATCCTGACGTTCTTTCAAGGCATTCCCGCGCTGTCCTGGGTCGTCTTCGCGATCATCTGGTTTCGCGGCACGGAGTTCCGCATCTTTTTTATCATGGTGGCGACGACGCTGCCGGCCTTCACGTTCCAAATTCTCGATGCCTTGCGGGGAATGCAGAAGGACCTGATCGAAATGGTGCAGTCCTTCCGGCCGAAGCGCCGAAAAATACTGACGGCGCTGATCATTCCGGCCATCCTTCCGGAAGTACTGACGGCCTGGAAGGTCAATCTCGGCAACGCGTCGCGCGTGGTGGTGGTTGCCGAACTCGTCGGCGCCACCGACGGGATCGGCTATCAGTTGATGCAGCAACAACAGCTGTTCGACATGGCGGGCGCGCTCGCATGGACGCTGCAAATCGTCTTCTTTGTCGTCGTCGTGCAGCAGATTATCTCTTTGATCGAGACCAACGTCTTCCGCTACCGCGCGATTTCGGAGCGTACGATATGACGGTCGATCCGTCCGCGGGTTCCAATGTGGAAATCAAGTTCGATCACGTCACCAAGGCGTTTTTGCGCGACAGCCGCAATCGCGATAATGTGCTGTGCGCGGTCGACGATATTTCGCTGGAAATACACAGCGGCGACATTGTCGCCTTGCTCGGCAAGACCGGGTGCGGCAAATCGACGATGTTCAACATGATTGCCGGTCTTCTCGATCCGTCGGAAGGCAGCGTTCTGGTCGCCGGCAGGGATCCGTTTCGAGAGTTCGATTGGTTTCGCGGAAAAATCGCCGTCGTCTTTCAGAATGACCGGCTGTTGCCGTGGCGTAGCGCGATCGCCAACGTCGAGTTGGGCCTGGAGATGCTGGATGTGCCGAAGGAGAAGCGCCGCGACATCGCGCAGCATTGGCTGTCCAAGCTTGGATTGAATGGGCATGAAAAGGATTATCCGTACGCTCTGTCGGGCGGCATGCGCCAGCGGGTGAGCATCGCCAGGGCGTTCGCCACCGACGCCAATCTTCTGCTCTGTGACGAGCCGTTTTCAGCGCTTGACGAAATGACTGGGCAACGCTTGCGCGAGGAATTCGCCAATCTGGTGCGCGAGAACAAGAAGACGGCGGTCTTTATCACCCATTCGATCGATGAGGCGCTGCAACTCGGCGACCGCATCGTCGTCTTGAAGCGGCCGGCCAAGATCGCCTACGAGACCAGGGTAGGCAGGGACACGCCGGTCGAGCAGCGGGAAAATATCCGTTCGCGCATCCGGGAAGTATTGGCGGCCTGAGCCGCCGGCTATCCGCGCTCTTTGTCGTCCAGCGCGAGCCCCAGAATGAGGTAGCTCCAGGACTTGCCGTGCGAGTCGAGATTGAGCGAGGCGTTGACGCCGCCCTCGAGCGCGTCCCGCATGACGAAGTTGAGGCCGTAAAGGTGCGGGAGCTCGTATCGCGTCACCGGACCGCGGATTAAATGAGGAAAGGCTTGCTTGACGCGTTCGGGCCGTGAGCGTGCGCTTGAGCCATTCGTAGTCAGCTGGGTCGTAAGCCCACACGTTCACATTGGACGTGTTGCCTTTGTCGCCGGAGCGCGCATGCGCAATGTCGCGCACGATGCGGGGCGCGTTGTGGCCGGCCGCGTTCATGCGATCAGCACGTCGAGGGTCGGCCTGATGCGCTCGCGCGGAATCAAGACCGATTTGGTCATCACGCAGGGCGTTATGGCGCCGCGGTAGCCGCCGCCGCCCGCCGGCCCGCAGCACAGCAGCAATTCAACCTCCCACAGCATCAGCTCGGCGTCTTCCTTCTCGCGCGCGCGCAGTGTCACGTGCAGCCGCACGTCCTGCGCGTCCATCGCGCGCAAGCCGGCGGTCGCGAACAACGAACTCGCCCCGATTAGGTCAACGCGCAGATCGGCTTTACCGTTGAGCGGCGCCATCCGTTGCTTGACGATATCGGCCGCCAGCTGCCCGCGTTCCTGCGCCGCCGGGCCGGCATAGCTGACGCCGGCTTCGCCCTGAAAGCCGCCGTCGAAGCCGACCGTCACCTTGAGCGTTGCAGGCCGCGGGGTGCCGGAGGCGTTCGACACCTTGACGCGGTCGGGGCCGGCAGCGGCGACCTTTACGCGGCTGAAGTCGGCGGTGACGTCGGGCGTGAGATAGCGCGCCGGGTCGTGCACTTCGTAGAGCAATTGTTCTTTCACGGTTGCGGGCGTGACGCAGCCGCCGGTATTGGCGAGCTTGGTGATCACAGCGCTGCCGTCGGCGCTGACCTCGGCGATTGGAAAGCCGCATTGCGCCAGATTCGGCACGTCTTTGACGCCGGGGTCGGCGAAATAGCCGCCGGTCACCTGCATGCCGCATTCCATCAGATGGCCGACCAGCGTGCCGGCGCCCATGCGCCCGGCGTCCATGGCGTCCCAGCCGAAACGGTGCACGATCGGCGCAAGAAACATCGACGGATCGGCAAGCCTTCCGCCGATGATCACGTCGGCGCCGGCGTCGAGCGCCGGGATGATGGCGTCGACACCGAGATAGGCGTTCATGCCGACCACGGGCATGTCGATATCGCCGAGTGTGCCCGGCTCGTCCATGAATGGCTGGTCGGGCGGCACAAACGCCGAGACGTCGTCGCCTTCGATGCAGGCGACCTTGAGGCCCTTGAGGCCAAGCTCGCGCGCAACCGCCAGCGTCCGTTCGGCCGCGGCGCGCGGGTTGGCCGCGCCCATATTGGTGATCATGACGGTGCCGGCCTTGCGGCAGGCCGGCAGCAACGCGCGCATGCGCCGCTCGAGATGCGCGTTATAGCCACGCTTGGGGTCGGCCATGCGGTCGCGGTGGCCGAAGGCGACGGTGCGCTCGCCTAGACATTCGAGCACGATGGCGTCAAGCGCGCCGCGCTCGGCTAGATCGACGGCGGGCTCCAGCCGGTCGGAGGAGAAGCCCGCGCCGGTGCCGATGCGAAAACTCTCGCTCATATAACTGCGCGCTCAATCGCCCTTCAGGCTGGCGATTTCGGGGAAGAACAGATCGTCGATGCTCTTGGGCGACTGCTTGATCGAGCCGATCTTGGCCATGAATTGCGCGGTCGCCAGCACCTTCTCCGGTTTGAGCGTATAGGCGTAATCCTTGTCGCTGATGATCGCAAGGATGCCGTCCACCGTGTTCTTGGTGTCGTGCGCGGCTTCGAGATAGAGTTGCGAGGCCGCCCGCTTGTCCTTGTTGATGATGTCGATCGCTTCGCTCAGCGCGTCGTAGAACGCCTTGTAGGCTTTCGGATTGGCGTCGCGGAATTTCGAATTGGCAGTAATCACCACCGCGGTCGCGCGTCCGCCGAGGATCTCATAGTTGGTCGTCACCAGATGCGCGCCCGGCACCTTGATCTCCTGCTCGTAGAACGGCGACGACGAGAAATGCGCGTTCACGCCAGCGGTGTTGTTGGAAAAGGCTAGCGTGGCGTCGGGATGCGACAAACTGACGGTCAGCGGATCAAGCTTGGTGTATTCCTTGTCGCCGAAGGCTTTCGCGGCCGCCATTTCCAGCAAGATCGCCTGGGTCGAAATCTTGACCGAAGGGACGGCGATCTTGTCCTTGCTGGTGAAGTCCTTGATGGTTTTGACGTCCGGATTGCGGGTGATCAAATAGAGCGGGTAGGTGGTCATCGACGACACGCCCTTGATCTGGCCGTGCGTTTTGGCCCACAGCGTGATCAAGGATGGAGCGCCCTGCGCTGCAAAGTTGAGCGCGTTGGAGATGAGGCCGTCATTCATGACGCTGGGGCCGGCCACCTTCGCCCATTTGACCATCAAGCTGGTAAGGCCGAGCGCCCTGGCATGCTTTTCGATGAGGCTCTGCTTCTGCATCACCATGAGCGGCAGAAAGCTGGTGCCGTATTGCTGAGCAACCGTAATCTCGCTGACCTCGGCGCGCGCAGCGGTAGCCGTTGCCGCCAACGCGGCGCAAAGTACGAAGACTGTCGTCCTGAAACGCATGGTTGCCTCCCTCGCCTGGCCGGTCTGACGAAACCAGCCTTTTGGTTGTTGCTTGCGATCAGCCTAGGGGCGCTCAATTATTTTAGAATTGAATTGTTTATATCGCACTTATAATATTACTTTATGAATCCGAGCCTGCCGCAAATCCGCAGTTTCGTCGCCATCGCCAAGCTCGGCAGCTTCACCCGCGCGGCGCGGGCGGTGAACCTGTCGCAGCCGGCGCTGACGGTGCAGATCCGGCAGCTCGAAAGCGTGCTCAACGTCAAAATTCTCGACCGCAACACGCGGTCGGTGCGGCTCACCCGCGTCGGCGAGGAGTTGGTGCCTGCGTTCGAGCGCCTGCTGCACGAACTCAACTCGGTTGTCACCGGCGCCAAGGAACTCGCCAACAAAAGCCACGGCATCGTGCGGCTCGCGTGCCTGCCGTCCTTCGCTGCAACGCTGTTGCCGGCCGCGATCGTCGCCTTTCGTGCGCGTCATCCCGGCGTGCAGTTCGTGGTCAAGGACGGCGTCGGTCGTCGTCTCGTCCAGTGGGTAAAGACCGATGTCGCCGATTTCGGTCTCGCCGGCGGCGAAGTGAACGATCCCGAATTGCAGACCTCGGTGCTGATGCGGGACCGTTTGCATGCGATTTATCTTTCACCGCATCCGCTCGACAAGGAAAAGGCCGTCAGCGCCGAAAGCCTAGCGCGCCATCCGTTGATCCTGATGGACGAGGACTCGACCGTGCGTCAGGTTGTCGACCGTGCCTTCATGGAGCGTGGGCTCGCCGTCAAGCCGGCGATCGAGACGACCTATATGGCCACCGCGGTCGGCATGGTGCGTGCCAAGCTCGGCGTCGCGCTGTTGCCCTCGACGGCGATCGAAGCGAAGCCGTCCGGCCGTCTGCGCTCGCGGCCGATCGAAGGCAAGAATTTCTGGCGCTCGATTTTCATCGTGCGCAAGATCGGGCGGACCCTGCCGCCGGCGAGCGACAGCTTTCTGGCCATGCTGGTAGGCATGGGCCGAGGCATGCCCGCAACGCATCGGGTGGCCGCGCCCTAGCGCCTAGCGGCGCTCGCCGCACCGGGATAAACCTGCCGCGCCATGTCCGAATCGTCCGCGCCGCAGCCGTTCCGACCCTCGCTTTCAGAACTATTTCTCGCCTTCGCGCTGGTGTCGATTTCTGGTTTCGGCGGCGCATTGCCGTGGGCACGGCGCACCATTGTCGAGCAGAAGGGCTGGATGACGACTGAGGAATTCAATGAGACATTTGCACTCTCGCAATTCCTGCCCGGCCCCAATGTGATCAATTTCTCGGTGGTGTTCGGTTCGCGCTTTGGCGGCGCGGCCGGTGCTGTGGTCGCGCTTGCGGGGCTGCTCGGGCCGCCGCTGATCATCGTTACCATCCTGGCGGTCCTGTATGAGCGCTATGGTGACGTTGAGGCGCTGAGCCGCATTCTCACCGGCGTCACCGCCGCCGCCATCGGCCTTCTAATTGCGGTGGTGGCCAAGATGGCGGCGCCCTTGTTCCTCAAGCGATGGAATTCGGCGCCGCTACTCGCGATCCTGGCTTTCACCGGCGTCGCTCTCATGCATTGGCCGCTGCCTTACGTGTTTTTGGGGCTGGCGCCGTTCAGCATCGCCTTCGCCTGGTTCAAACGATGAACCAGCACCCGCTCACCTCGCTGTTCGGCTATTTCGCGCTGCTGTCGCTGTTCGCGGTTGGCGGCGCTAATGCGGCGATCCCCGAAATGCACCGCGTCGCCGTCGACGTGATGCATTGGATGAACGACCGGCAATTTTCGGACATGTACGCGATCGCGCAGATGTCGCCGGGGCCGAATGTCATCATCGTCGCACTGATCGGATACCACGTCGCCGGTTTTTCGGGTGCGGCCATAGCGACGGCGGCGATGTGCGGACCGACCTGCACGCTGGCGTTTTTCGTGGCGCGCGTCTGGGACCGATTCAAAGAGGCGCGCTGGCGGATGGCGATCCAGGCCGGCATGGTGCCGCTGTCGTTGGGGCTGATTGCGGCGAGCGCTTTCGTGCTGGCGCGCGCCGCCGATCATAATGTCTATGCCGCCCTGATCACCGGCGTGACCGCGGCGGTGGCCTTCTTCACACGGATCAATCCGCTCTGGGCGTTTTTGGTGGCCGGCGCGCTGGGGCTCAGCGGCTGGCTGTGAGCCGACGGGCGCCGCTTGCGGCGGATTAATGATTCCCGAAGCCGGCGATGACCATCGCCGTGCCGATGGCGAGCGCGGGTTACGATCGCGATCGGGATCAGCGAATCCAACAGCGGCTTCTTGGTGAGCGGATGCGCTTTGCCGTTGGTCGGCATGAAATACCAGAGACCTATGCCGCCGCCGCTAAATACGACTGCGCCTGAAATGATGTTGAGCATGGCCCGCCCCTCGAACTCCCATGAAGGAACGAGGGTTTTTTGTAGGCTTCCCGGCGGAGCTAAGGACGTAAAGCTTGGTCGTCCCGCCGTAGAAACTGGACAAATACAGGCGGCGCTTCGGCGAGTTTGTCGAATGAACGGCCAATCCGGTTGGCGGCGACGGTGCCGGATATTGCGGGCCAATCAGCTGGCGCCCGCGAGCGCCAGCACACCGGCCGCCAGCAGCACCACCTGGACGCAGAATATGGTGATGTTCACGTCCCAACGCTTGGCGACGACCGGCACCGGCGCGGTGAAAGGCAGGTAGCCGTTGTTATCGAATGCCGCACCACCGTAGATCGGCATGGCGAACACCGCCACAAAAAATGCCGCGTAAACGATCGCGCCCATGGCGGCGACGAGATAGAGCCGTTCGGTCGCATAGGGGCCGGGCAACCAGAGCAGCGCCAGCGCCAACAGGCCGAAGCCGACATAGCTGCAAATCTGCCAGACCACGTGGAAGCGTGCGTGACCCGTCCATTGCGGATTGGTGGCGTGCGTCTTGTTGAAATCGGCGAACACGGTGGCTAGGCCGTAGCCCAAGGTCACTAGCGTGAGCAGAATGCGGGCGAGAAGATTGAAATCGAACGCGAAGTGCATGGTCATTCCCCTCTCTGGCGCCGCGCTATATTAACAGCAAAAAGCGCCGTGGCTGCAGATACCGGCTGAAATTGCGTTTTCCGCCGTTGATAAGCGGCTGCCGGGCGGTTGCCCGCGGGCGTAAACTTCCCCATCTTAAGTCGCGGGAGATGACCTTAAGCGATGCGCCAATACCTCGATCTGATGGAGCACATCCTGAGCCGCGGCGCGGAAAAGCGCGACCGCACCGGTACTGGCACGCTGTCGGTGTTCGGCTATCAGATGCGCTTCGATTTGACTGACGGCTTCCCGCTGCTCACCACCAAGAAGCTGCATCTGAAATCGATCGTGCACGAACTGTTGTGGTTCCTGGCCGGCGACACTAACATCAAATATTTGAACGAACACGGCGTGCGCATCTGGGACGAATGGGCCGACGAGCGCGGTGACCTCGGCCCAGTCTACGGTCATCAATGGCGGTCCTGGCCGGCTAAGGACGGCAAAACGATCGACCAGATCGCGCATGTGATCGACATGGTCCGGCGCAATCCGGACTCACGCCGCCTGATCGTCACCGCCTGGAACCCGGCCGACGTCGACAAGATGGCACTGCCGCCCTGCCACTGCCTGTTCCAGTTCTATGTCGCCGACGGCAAGCTGTCTTGCCAACTCTATCAGCGCTCGGCTGACGTTTTTCTCGGAGTGCCGTTTAATATCGCCTCCTATGCGCTGCTGACCATGATGGTGGCGCAGGTGACGGGATATAAGCCGGGCGAGTTCATCCACACCTTCGGCGATGCACATCTTTATTTGAATCATTTGGAGCAGGCGCGACTGCAGTTGTCGCGCGCCCCGCGCGCGTTGCCGACGATGCATATCAATCCGGCGGTGAAAGATATATTCGGCTTCCGCTACGAGGATTTCACCATCGAAGGGTACGATGCGCACCCGCACATCAAGGCCGAGGTTGCGGTGTGAGCCTCGCGATCCGCAGCGCGCGCCCCAACGATAGCGCGCTGGTTTTTGCCTTGGTGCGTGAGCTCGCGGACTACGAGAAGCTCACGGCCAGCGTGGACGCGACCGAAGAACAGGTCGCCGCTGCGCTGTTCGCGGCGCAGCCGCGGCTGTTCTGTGACATTGCCGAATGGAACGGCGAGCCGGCGGGCTTTGCGGTTTGGTTTCTGAATTTCTCGACCTTCCGCGGCCGCCACGGCATTTATCTTGAGGATATTTTCGTTCGGCCGGCCTACCGGCGGCGCGGCATCGGCACGGCGCTGCTCAAGAAACTGGCGCAGCGCTGTCTCGATCGGGACTGCGCGCGCTTCGAGTGGGCGGTGCTCGACTGGAACACTCCAGCGATTGAATTCTATCGTTCGATCGGCGTCGAGCTCCTGTCCGAGTGGAGAATCTGCCGCCTTAGCGGGAAAGCGCTGCAAGAATTTGCAGGTACGAGTGGCGGGGCTTAAACCGCCCACGGGGCCGCAAGTGGGCCAGCGTGGGTTTTTCGCGCTGGTGTAGAATAAATATCGCCGAGTCATACCGTGGGCTGGGCACGTCTGATCGCGTGATCGATTTGAGTATATATCTGGTTACTGCTTCTCTGTGCCTTTGTCGTTTCCGGACATATTAAATGCTTAGACGAGAGTGTTAGAGGCTGGTCAAACGGAAAAGCCGGTGAAGGCGAGATGAGACACGGCCCCCGCGCGGAGGCATCCCAATGAACATTACGATTGTCGCCGCCATCGGCGAAAACAATGTGATCGGCCGCGACGGTCAATTGCCGTGGCGGCTTAAATCCGACCTTAAATATTTTCGTGCGCTGACGATGGGTAAGCCCGTGATCATGGGGCGCAAGACGTATGAATCGATCGGTAAGCCGCTTGATGGGCGCACCAATATCGTGATGACGCACAAATTCGGGGTCAAAGTGCCCGGCGGCGCGCTGGCGACAAGTCTGGACGCTGCGCTGGCCTTTGCGCGCGAGGACTGCAGGAAGCGCGGCATCGATCAGATCATGGTAATCGGCGGCGGAGACGTTTTCGCCGATACAATGCCGATGGCAGACCGGCTTGAGATTACCCATGTCCATGCCGCGCCCGAGGGCGATTCCTATTTTCCGCCGATCGACCCCGATGTCTGGCGCGAGGTCGCGCGCCGGGAATATCCCGCGGGGCCCGATGACAGCGCCAGTTTTGCGCTCGCGACTTATTTAAGGCGCTAGAAGGCAATAAACGCGGCAAATAGCGCCTTTCCGGCGCGTTGTAACCACTCGTCCGGTCCCCTATAACCCCACCCAACAATCCAGCCGGCAGGAAAGCAGCCGGGGTCGGGAGAGATTTACATGCCATGGAGCAATCAAGGTGGTGGTGGGGGCGGCGGCCCCTGGGGTTCGGGCGGCAAGGGCCCCTGGGGCTCCGGACCGCAACCGTCAGGGTCGACGCCGCCGGACCTTGAGGAAATCCTGCGCCGCGGCCAGGACAAATTGCGGCGCGTGCTGCCGGGCGGCAATCTCGGCGGCAAGGGTTTCGCGCTGCTCGCCCTGGCGGCGATCGCGTTGTGGGGCTTCTCCGGCTTCTTCCGGGTCGAGCCGGACGAACTAGGCGTGGTACTGCGCTTCGGCCAGGACGTGCGCGAGGTGCAGCCCGGATTGAATTACCATCTGCCCTATCCGATTGAGACCGCGCTCACGCCCAAGGCGCTGCGCATCAACAAAATCGACATCGGCATGCGCGAGGTCGAGGACGGGAGACGTTCCGCCTCTCGCGAAGTGCCGGAGGAAAGTCTAATGCTCACCGGCGACGAGAACATTGTCGACGTCGATTTCGCCGTGCTGTGGAAGGTCAAGCCGGCCGGCGTCGGTGATTATCTGTTCAACATACAGAACCCCGAAGGTACGGTGAAGGCGGTGGCGGAAAGCGCCATGCGCGAGGTCATCGGCCGCTCGGATATTCAACCGATCCTGACCGGCGCGCGACAGACCACTGAAGCGGCGGTGCAGGACCTGATGCAGAAGACGCTCGACCATTATGGCGCCGGCATCCTGATCCAGCAGGTACAATTGCAGAAGGTCGACCCGCCCAAGCAGGTGATCGATGCCTTCCGCGACGTGCAGGCTGCGCGCATCGACCTCGATCGCTCGGTCAACGAGGCGCAGACTTACGCCAACCGCGTGGTGCCAGAAGCGCGCGGTAATGTGGCCAAGATTACCCAGGCCGCGGAAGCCTACAAATCGCAGACTGTGGCGCAAGCCACCGGCCAGACTTCGCGCTTTTTGAATATCTACGAG
This sequence comes from uncultured Alphaproteobacteria bacterium, assembly GCA_963753455.1. Taxonomy (GTDB): domain Bacteria; phylum Pseudomonadota; class Alphaproteobacteria; order Rhizobiales; family Xanthobacteraceae; genus Pseudolabrys. The sequence continues at coordinate 37,442 of CAVWDA010000055.1, forward strand.
CAGTACAAGAAGGCACCCGACGTCACCCGCGAGCGCATGTATCTGGAAACCATGGAGCGCGTGCTCGGCGGTTCCGACAAGATCATCGTGGATAGCAATCAGGGTGCCCCGGGCGTGGTGCCCTATCTGCCGCTCAAAGAGCTCGGCGTTCCGGCGCCGTCGCGCAATCAACCGGTGACGGGAGGTCAATAATGAAACTCAACGTCATCGGCGGCGTCATCGCCGTCCTCGCCTTCGCCGCGCTGATCGTCGCTTACAGCGCTCTGTTTACCGTTTACCAGACCCAGCAGGCGTTGGTGGTGCGGCTGGGCAAAGTGGTGCGCGTGGTTAGCGAGCCGGGCCTGCACGTCAAGTTGCCGTTCGTCGACAACGTGCTCGAAATCGACAAGCGCATTCTCGACCTGGAGGCGCCGGCGCAGGAAGTGATCGCCTCCGACCAGAAGCGGCTAGTGGTGGACGCATTCGCGCGCTACAAGCATCAAGGATCCGCTGCGTTTCTATCAGACGCTTGGCTCAAAGGTCGCCGCCGATTCGCAGCTCAATATTCTGCTCAATTCGGCGCTACGCCGGGTGCTCGGCGAGGCGACCTTCATCCAGGTCGTGCGCGACGAGCGCGCCGAGTTGATGGCGCGCATCCGCGATTTGATCAATCACGAGGCGGCCAGCTACGGCATTGAGGTGGTCGACGCGCGCATCCGGCGCGCCGACCTGCCCGAGCAGAACAGCCAGGCGGTCTATCAGCGCATGCAGACCGCGCGCCAGCGTGAAGCGGCCGAGTACCGCGCCCAGGGACTGCAGCAGGCCCAGGAAATCCGCTCGAAGGCCGACCGCGAGGTGACGGTGCTGATTGCGGATGCAACCTCGAAGTCCGAGCAGATCCGCGGCGAGGGCGATGCGATCCGCAACCAGATCTTCGCCGACGCGTTTAATAAGGATCCGGACTTCTTCGCCTTCTACCGCTCGATGCAGGCCTACGAGGCCGGGCTCAAGCCCAACGACACGCGGTTCCTGATTAAGCCGGATAGCAACTTCTTCCGCTACTTCAACAATCCGTCGGGAAAGCTACCCGGGTTGACGACGCTGCCGCCGGCGGCGCCGGCTAGATAGCGCATGATCCCGAAAAGTGGACACCGGTTTTCGGAATAGATCATGCGCGAAAACAAAAAGTAAGGCGCGGCCAGCATGTCGGATTTCTTGGCCGCGCTCGGGCTGGTCTTCGTCATCGAGGGCCTGGTGTTTGCGGCTTTTCCGGGCCCCGCCAAGCGAGCGATGGCAAGCGTGATGGAAACGCCGGAGGCGTCCTTGCGCACGATCGGCATCGGCTCGGCCGTCGTTGGTTTGATCCTGGTGTGGCTGGTGCGCGGTTAGCTTTGATGGCGTCTGAACTTGTCCGAAAACCGGTGCTATCCCCCAATCAAGTCGGAGGCCAGCTTTTCCGGATGACGCACCCGCTTTTGCAAGCGAATTGGCCCTTCATAATGTTGAAGCCTAGCGCCCTTGAATCGCCTTGAAGACAGGGCCACCTTTCTGCAGACACTTTCCTAGGAGAATCGACGCCCATGGGCGCAATCTTTCCCCGCATAACGGCACCGGTAGCCCGCTTGGCCGTGGCGGTTTTATTTGCCGCCGCAGTCGCTTGGCCGTCAATGGTCACTCCTGCTGCTGCGCGCGGGCCGGACAGCATTTCCGACGTAGCAGAAGCTGTGATCGATGCAGTCGTCAATATTTCCACCAAACAGACGGTGGATATGGGCAACAACGCCGCGCCGCAATTGCCGCCTGGCTCGCCATTTGAGGAATTCTTCGACGAGTTCTTCAAGAACCGCCACGGCCAAGGCCAATCGCCGCGCCGGGTCAACTCGCTCGGCTCCGGCTTTATCATCGACCCGGCCGGATTTGTGGTGACCAACAATCATGTCATCGCCGATGCCGATGAGGTCAACGTCATCCTGAATGACGGCACCACGCTGAAGGCGGAGATCGTCGGCCGCGATACCAAGACCGATCTGGCGCTGCTCAAGGTCAGGCCGGACCGGCCGCTCAAGGCGGTGAAGTTCGGAGACTCGGACAAATTGCGGCTGGGCGAATGGGTGATCGCGATCGGCAATCCATTTAGCCTCGGCGGCACGGTGACCGCCGGCATTGTCTCGGCGCGCAATCGCGACATCAACTCCGGACCTTACGACAATTACATCCAGACCGATGCCGCCATCAATCGCGGCAATTCCGGCGGGCCGCTATTCAACCTCAACGGCGAGGTGATCGGCGTTAACACCGCGATCATTTCGCCGTCGGGCGGCTCGATCGGCATCGGCTTTGCTGTGCCGTCGAAAACCGTGGTGCCGGTGATCGATCAGTTACGCGAATTCAAGGAGGTGCGGCGCGGCTGGCTCGGCGTTCGCATCCAGCAGGTGACCGATGAGATCGCCGACAGCCTCAGCATCAAGCCGCCGCACGGCGCGCTGATTGCCGGGATTGACGATAAAGGGCCGGCCAAGCCCGCTGGCATCGAACCGGGCGACGTCATCGTCAAATTTGACGGCCATGACATCAAGGAAATGCGCGACCTGCCGAAGATCGTCGCGGAGACCCCGGTCGGCAAGGACGTCGAGGTCACGATCATCCGCAAGGGCAAAGAGGAACAAAAAGATCGTCAAACTCGGCCGGCTCGAGGACGAAAAGCAGGCGTCGTTGACGACCAAGAAGGACAATGCCGAAGAAAAGCCGGTAGTGAAGAAAGCGCTCGGCCTCGATCTCGCCAACTTGACCGATGAATTGCGCAAGAAGAACAATATCAAGGATAAGGTGAAGGGCGTGCTCATCACCTCGGTCGAGCCGAATTCGGCGGCGGCGGAGAAGCACTTGATGCCCGGGATGGTGATCGCCGAGGTGCAGCAACAGCCGGTGACCACTGCCGCTGAATTGCAACAGCGTATCGAAAAGCTCAAGAAGGACGGCAAGAAGGCCGTGGTGCTGTTGGTGTTGACGCCCGGCGGCGACCCAAGCTTCGTGGCGCTCAGCCTGCAATAGCGTTCCTTGGCTTAACGTCAATACGGACGCTGTCACTCCGCGAAAGCAGGGTAACAGTCTTCCGAATTCCTTCTGCGATGCAAGGCGGGCTGAATTATCCGCTCGCGCTGATGATGGCAACCCTAGTCTTCCACGAATTCGTCGCGCCGATATCCCAGTACGTAAAGCATTGCGGTGAGGTCGCCATGCTCGATGCGCGCGGGGGCGGCGGCCGCAACTTTCGGCTTGGCGTGATAGGCGACGCCTAGGCCGGCCTCCAGGATCATGTCGAGGTCGTTGGCGCCGTCGCCGATCGCCATAGTGTCGTCCTTACCGAGGCCGAGTGTCTGGCGCAGTTCGATTAGCGCCGCGCGCTTACCGTCGCGGCCGAAGATCGGTTCGGTCACCGTGCCGGCGAGCTTGTGGCCGTCGACGACCGTCAGCGTGTTGGCGCGGTTTTCGTCGAAGCCGATCATGGCGGCGACGCGATTGGTAAATAGCGTGAACCCGCCGGACACCAGGCAAGTATAGGTTCCGTTTGCCTGCACGGTTGCGACCAACGTGCGCGCGCCCGGCGTCAGTTTGATGCGCTCGAGCAAGACCTTCTCAATCACCGAAACTGGTAGTCCTTCGAGCAGCGCGACGCGCTCGCGCAGCGCTGGCTCGAAGGCGATCTCGCCGCGCATGGCGCGTTCCGTAATTGCCGCCACATGCGCCTTCAAGCCTGCATAGTCGGCAAGTTCATCAATGCATTCCTGTTGGATCATGGTGGAATCCATGTCGGCAAGGAACAACTTCTTGCGGCGATGCGCGGCGGGCTGCACGACGAGGTCGAACGGCGCACCAAAAGCCGCGCGTAGCGATTCCATAGTGGCCTTCTGGTCCATACCGGCATCTGGGGTAAACGGAACATCGGCGGCGTCGGGGCCGAGCGGCATCGCTTCGCCCGCGCGGGGAAAAACGGCTCGCGCGCGTTTCAAGGCGTCAATCGCATGCGGGCCGATCAAGGTTGCGACATGAGTCATGGGATGCCTGGGGCCAAGCAGGCGGTGCTTATTGCAGGCCCCACCGCAAGCGGCAAGCGCGCCGTGAACCGAGCATGATTTCCTGATTGATTTCGTCAGGCATTTCCTGCACCTCACAGGACATGAACGATGAAGCCGCAATTCTGGCCGCCAATGCGGCCTATTACCGAGCTTTCGCGGGGGCCGATTTTGCGGCAATGAGCCGCATCTGGGCAAATGACAGCGTGTCCTGCATTCACCCCGGTTGGCCGGCCCTGGTCGGCCGGTCGGCAATCTTGGAATCTTATCGCGAAATTTTGCGCAATCCGGACCAGGAGAGGATTGACCCCCGCAATGAGACGGTCCTGTGCGCGGGCGACGAAGCCCGCGTGATTTGCATTGAATTCGTCGGCGGCGCGGCCCTGGCCGCAACGAACTTGTTCAAGCGCATCGATGGCGAATGGCGCATGGTCCACCATCAGGCCAGCCCGATTGCAGCCTTGGTCGAGGAAGCGGTTTCGCAGCCATCGTCGCGGCGGTTGAATTAGTGCAACGCGGGTGACTGTAAGCCCCCATGCGCAAGCCTACCGCCATCCTGATCGCCGGCCCGACCGCGAGCGGCAAGTCGGCGTTGGCGTTGGCGCTCGCCGAAAAGTTCGGCGGCACCATCGTCAATGCCAATTCCATGCAAGTCTATCGCGACCTGCGCACCATAACTGCGCGGCCCTCGCTGGAGGAAGAAGCGCGCCTGCCGCACCGGCTCTATGGACATGTGGATGCGGCGGAAAACTATTCGGTCGGGCGCTGGTGCCGCGACGTCGGCGGCGTGTTGAAGGAGGCAGAAGGGCGGGGTTGCGTCGTCGTCATTGTCGGAGGGACCGGACTCTATTTTAGGGCGTTGACGATGGGTTTGGCCGCGGTGCCGCCCATCGCCGCCGACATTCGCCAGCTAGTGCGCGGGCGCGTTGCGAGCGAAGGTGCGCCGGCCCTGCATGCTGAACTGGCGAAGCTTGACCCGGCGGCTGCCAAAAGATTGATGATCAACGACCGCTCGCGCATCTCGCGTGCGCTCGAGGTCGTGCTGGCGACGGGGCGTCCGTTATCCGATTGGCATCGCGAGGGTCTGCCGCCGCTGGTCGACGCGAAAAATGCGGTGAAAGTTTTCATTAAATGCGAGCGCGTCGAACTCGTGCGCCGAATTGAAAAACGCTTTACGGTAATGCTCGAAGCCGGCGCGCTGGACGAGGTGAAGGCGATTGCTAAACGCAAGCTCGATCCGTCTTTGCCTGCGATGAAGGCGCATGGCGTGCCGTGGCTGATCCGTTACCTCGCCGGCGATATTTCGCTCGACCAAGCGGCGGCCGGCGGAATCATGGACACGCGCCGCTATGCGAAACGACAGGTTACCTGGTTTCGCAATCAAATGCCGGGCTGGACCACGGTGCCGGCGCACGACGCATTTGATCTGATTGTAAGCCAGGTAAATTTGAACTGGTAAAGCGGCTGATCAGTTTTTGATCCGGTGTTTCTCGTTATCGTCTGATCGTGATTGCAACCTTTGCACCGTTAATGCAGCTCACGCGCCATTCGCCATTGATGGATGCGTGTACGCCGACAGTGTTCGACAAATTGTTGGTAGCGTCTGAGATAACCCGCCATGGCAGCCAAAATGGCTAAGGAGGGGGTCGAAAGCCCCTTTCGACCAGCAAAACCCATCTCGGTGGCCCAAAATGGCCTTGACCAGCCGCCCGTCCGGAACTATAAACCGCGCAACGAAAGTTCGGGTAAACTCAATGTCGCGCAATATTGTTATCGTAGTAAAGCTTCGGACGCAGCCAGGATTGCCCTGACAGGGGCTTTCCAGGGAAGCGTCCGGACATGGCCCTCTACGGGCCTTTTTTATTGCGCGGACCGACAGGCAAGGATGACGACCATGACACGCGAAATGACTGGCGCCGAAATGGTGATCGAGGCGCTCGCCGACCAGGGCGTAAAGCATCTCTTCGGTTATCCGGGCGGCGCGGTGCTGCCGATCTACGACGCCATCTTCGCACAGGACAAGGTGCAGCACATCCTGGTGCGGCACGAGCAGGGCGCGGTGCACGCGGCTGAAGGCTACGCGCGCTCGACCGGTAAGGTCGGCTGCGTGCTGGTCACCTCTGGGCCCGGCGCCACCAACGCGGTGACGGGCCTCGCCGACGCGTTGTGCGACTCAATTCCGATCGTCTGCTTCACCGGCCAGGTGCCGACCCACCTGATCGGCAACGACGCTTTCCAAGAAGCGGACACAGTCGGCATCACGCGACCCTGCACCAAATACAATTACCTAGTGAAGCGCATTGAGGATCTGCCACGCGTGCTGCATGAGGCGTTTCACATCGCCTCGAGCGGCCGGCCCGGTCCGGTCGTGGTCGACTTGCCGAAGGACATCCAGTTCGCCAAGGGTATCTATTCCAAGCCGAAGGATTTCCCGCACAGCGGCTACAAGCCCAAGCTCAAGGGCGACATGGACAAGATCAAGCAGGCGGTGGAATTGATGGCGCATGCCAAAAAGCCGTTGTTCTACACCGGCGGTGGCGTGGTCAATTCCGGCAAGGCGGCGCGCGACCTGTTGCGTGAACTGGTCAAGCTTACCGGCTATCCGATCACGTCGACGCTGATGGGGCTCGGCGCATATCCTGCCGCAGATCCGCAATGGATGGGCATGCTCGGCATGCACGGCACGCTGGAATCCAATATGGCGATGCACGACTGCGACGTGATGATCTGCATCGGCGCGCGCTTCGATGACCGCATCACCGGCCGCATCGACGCCTTCTCGCCAGGCTCGAAGAAAATCCACGTCGACATCGACCCGTCCTCGATCAACAAGAACGTCCACGTCGACGTGCCGATCGTCGGCGACTGCGCGCACGTGCTGGAGGATATGGTGCGGCTCTGGCGCGCCAGCGCGGTGCATCCCGACAAGAAGGCGCTGCAAATGTGGTGGACGCAGATCGACAAGTGGCGCGGACGCAAGTCGCTTGCCTACCGGCCGTCGAACGAGGTGATCAAGCCGCAATACGCCATCCAGCGGCTCTACGAGGCAACGAAGGACCGCGACTGCTACATCACCACGGAAGTCGGCCAGCATCAGATGTGGGCGGCGCAGTTCTACGGCTTCCAGGAGCCCAACCGCTGGATGACCTCCGGCGGGCTCGGCACCATGGGCTACGGCCTGCCGGCCTCGGTCGGCGTGCAGCTCGCGCATCCTAAATCGCTGGTCATCGACATTGCCGGCGAGGCTTCGGTGCTGATGACCATGCAGGAGCTGTCGACCGCGGTGCAATATCGGCTGCCGGTCAAAATATTCATCCTCAACAACCGTTACATGGGCATGGTGCGGCAGTGGCAGGAATTGCTGCACGGCGGCCGCTATTCGGAGAGCTATTCGGAGGCGCTGCCGGATTTCGTCAAGCTGGCCGAGGCCTATCACGCGGTCGGCATCCGCTGCGAAAAACCGGGCGATGTCGATCATGCGATCAAGGAGATGATCGACGTCGACCGGCCGGTGCTGTTCGACTGCGTGGTCGATCCGAAGGAGAACTGCTTCCCGATGATTCCCTCGGGGCGTGCGCACAACGAGATGATCCTCGGCGACGCGGCGGAAAGTTTGGACGAGGCGATTACCGAAGAAGGCAAGGTGATGGTGTAACAATGAAAATCGCCATCATCGGCGCCGGCAATGTCGGCGGTGCGCTCGGCGCCAATTGGGCGCGGAAGGGCCATGACGTGTTCTTCGGCGTGCGCGATCCGCAGGCCGAGAAGACGCAAGCCTTGCTGATGAAAATCGGCGGCACGGCACGTGCCGGCAGCGCGGCTGAGGCAGCGGCCGCCGCCGCCTTCATCGTGCTGTCGACGCCATGGCCGGCGACGGAATCGGCTATCCGTTCCATGGGCAATATCAGAGGCAAGACCATCCTCGACACGACCAACCCGCTGACACGCGGGTCGGACGGCATCAGCCTCGAAATCGGTCACAGCATTTCCGCTGGCGAGAAGGTTCAAGGCTGGGCGGCGGGTGCCTCGGTATTCAAGACGCTCAACACTACCGGCTTCGGCAACATGGCGAATCCGATCTACAACGGCGTGAAATCGGTGATGTTCGTTGCCGGCGACGACGCGGCGAAGAAGCCGAAGGTGGTCGATCTGGTCGGTCAGCTTGGGTTTGACGTGGTGGACGCCGGTCCGTTGCGTAACGCGCGCCTCTTGGAGGCGCACGCCATGCTGTGGATCGATCTCGCGCTGGCGCGCGGGCAGGGCCGCGATTTCGCTTTTGCAGTTTTACGACGTTAAGGACCAACACCATGAGCGTCCCCTCGACTTCCCATTATCCGGCGGCGCCGACCGCGCAGAAATCGGAAACCCACACGCTGTCGGTGCTGGTCGACAACGAGCCGGGCGTGCTGGCGCGCGTGATCGGTCTGTTCTCCGGTCGCGGTTACAATATCGAGTCGCTCACGGTGTCGGAGACTGAGCATGCCAAGCATCTGTCGCTGATCACCATCGTCACCACCGGGACGCCGATGGTGATCGAGCAGATTAAGAACCAGCTCGACCGCCTGGTGCCGGTGCACCGCGTCGTCGATATGACGCTGCTCGGACGATCGATCGAACGCGAACTGGCCATGGTCAAGGTGAAGGGCAAGGGCGAGCATCGGGTCGAGGCGCTTCGGCTCGCCGACGCCTTCCGCGCCCGGGTCATCGACGCCACCACCGAGAGCTTTATCTTCGAGATCACAGGGGCCAGCAGCAAGATCGAGCAGTTCGTCACGCTGATGCTGCCGCTCGGCCTGGTCGAGGTGGCGCGCACCGGCATCGCCGCCATCGCCCGCGGCCCGGATGGAATGGTCGCGCGCTGAGTTGGGCTTGTCCCGGCGGGACAACCTCATTAGAAGCAGCGCGGGAAAGAACCAAAGGCCTGACGAACCGGCCGATGCAGGGGTATTAAAATCATGCGTGTTTATTACGATCGCGACGCCGACCTGAACCTGATCAAGGGCAAGAAGGTCGCTATCATCGGCTATGGCAGCCAGGGCCACGCCCACGCGCTCAACTTGCGCGACTCCGGCGTGAAGGAGGTCGCGGTGGGTCTGCGCAAGACCTCCGGCGGCGTGAAGAAAGCCGAGGGCGAGAAGTTCAAGGTGTTCGAGGTGGCCGAGGCCGCCAAATGGGCCGACGTGATCATGATGCTCACGCCCGACGAGTTGCAGGGCGACATCTATCGCGACCATCTTGCCGCCAACATGAAGCAGGGCGCGGCCATCATGTTCGCGCACGGCCTCAACGTGCATTTCAACCTGATCGAGCCGCGCGCCGACCTCGACGTGCTGATGGTGGCGCCGAAAGGCCCCGGCCATACCGTGCGCTCGGAATATCAGCGCGGCGCCGGCGTGCCTTGTCTGCTTGCGATTCATAAGGACATCTCGGGCAACGCGCACGATCTCGGCCTGTCCTATGCCTCGGCGATCGGCGGCGGTCGCGCCGGCATCATCGAGACCACGTTTAAGGAAGAATGCGAAACCGACCTGTTCGGCGAGCAGGCCGTGCTGTGCGGCGGCGTAGTGGAACTGATGAAGGCGGGCTTCGACACGCTGTGCGAGGCCGGCTACGCACCGGAGATGGCTTATTTCGAATGTATCCACGAGATGAAGCTGATCGTCGACCTCATCTACGAAGGCGGCATCGCCAACATGAACTATTCGGTGTCGAACACGGCCGAGTACGGCGAATACGTCTCCGGCCCGCGCGTCATCACGCAGGAAACACGCGCCGAAATGAAGCGCATTTTGGCCGACATCACCTCCGGCCGTTTCACCCGCGACTGGATGCTCGAGAACAAGGTGAACCAGACCTCGTTCAAGGCCACCCGCGCCAAGCTTGCCGAGCATCAGGCCGAACAGGTCGGCGCCAAACTGCGCGAGATGATGCCTTGGATCAAGCAGCGGGCTCTGGTCGACAAGAGCAAGAACTAACCTTGCGCGTTCTTATTACCATCATTTCCGCGGCCGCCCTTATCGGGGCGGCCGCATCTGCATTTGCGGGCGAGCAGGGCAATCCCGGCAAATGCACCGGCTCGACGCCGGAAATGGTTGCTTGCCTGATGGCGCAGCATGCGCATTGGGACAAGGAACTGACCATCGCCTATCAGCGGGCGATGAAGGACGCCGTGCCCGCGCAAATGGAAAAATTGCACGAGGCCGAGCGCGCCTGGATCAAATACCGCGACGCCAATTGCGACTATTATGCTGGAAAAGAAGACCGCGACTAACGGCTATTTGCCTCGATTTTCAGGGACAGCCAGTTCGCGACGTCGGTCGGCGACGTATCCCCTCGGGACGCGCGCAAATTTGCCTCGCGCATGAGGCCGACCCGAATTGCGCCCAGCAGCGGTTTTATCGCGCCGATCAGCGCCTGATCGTTTGCCCGTTTGGGCGAAAGCAGCAGGATCGCGTCATAGGGCGGGGTTGCATGTTTGGGATCGTCGAGCACGGCGAGATCGAATTGCGCGATGCGGCCGTCGCTCGAGTAGGCCGATACGACATCGACGTCGCCCGTGGCGGCGGCCTTGTACATGAAATCCGATTGCATGGTGCGTTGCGCGCGGAAGCGCAGGCCATAGGCGTCGCGAATCGTCTTCCATTCCGGGCGCTCGAAGAATTCATAGTCGCCGGCAAGGGACAATTCGCCCGCATGCGCGGCAAGATCGGCGATCGAACGGATGCCAAGCCTTTCCGCGCGGGCGCGCGGCATCGCCAGGGCATAGGCGTTCTCGAAGCCGAGCGCACCGAGCAGGCGGATGCCGTGGGTCGCTTCGAGCCATTGCGACACCTGCGCCAACACCTCGGCGCGCGGCCTGATGTCGGTGCGATGCATTTCGTTCGCCCAGATCGTGCCGGAGTAGTCGACATAGGCGTCGATGTCGCCGGAGGTGAGCGCGTTGAAAGATGACGGCGGAGCCAAGTCCGCTGCGGGTTTGCGCCGACAGTCCCCGCGCTTGAAGACGCTGCTCGATCAGCGCGGCCAGCACATATTGTTCGGTGAACGGTTTGGCGCCGATCGCGTATGTTGCTTGCGCCTGACCATAGCCCGGCAGCAAGGCGGCGAGCACGACTAGCATGAGGCCGATGCCGGCGGCGACGGTCGAACCGCGGTTGTGTGCTTCGACGCCATGCTCCATCAGCGCCAGCAATTGATCGACGATCAGCGCCAGTGCTGCCGCGGCGACGCATCCGAATAGAACGAAGATCCAATTCTGCGTCTGCAGGCCGGCGAAAATGTAGTTGCCGAGGCTGGTCTGCCCGATCGGCGTCGATAGCGTAGCGGTACCGATTACCCAGACTGCCGAGGTGCGGATGCCGGCCATGATCACGGGCATGGCGAGCGGCAGTTCGATAAGCCACAAGGTTTGCCGCGGCCCCACCGCCAGCGCGCGCGCCGCTTCGCCAACGCCCTCCCCGACGCCTTGGAGGCCGATCACGGTGTTGCGCAGCACCGGCAGCATCGAATAGAGCGCCAGCGCTAGCACCGAAGGTAGGAAACCCAGCGCCGAAAAGCCTTTGCCGAACAATCGCTCGGACAATTCGGCGAGCGCCAGCAGCATCGGGTAGAACAATGCCAGCAAGGCCAAACCGGGGATCGTCTGTGCCACGCTCGCGAGTGTGAGCAGTGCCGCTCGCAATACCGGGCGCTGCCGTGTGGCAATCGCCAGCGGTAGACTTATGCCGAGCCCAAGGGCGAGCGCGGTAATGCTTACCAGCACGTGGCTGCCGAGGTAATCGGGCAGCTGCGCGAAAGCTTCGGCGAGGCGGGAGTCGAGGCTCATCGTCGCGATCATGGCCGGGTTTGCAAGGCGCCGGCAAGCCGCTAGCTTGCGCCGTAAAGCAGGGAGATTGCGCGCCAATGGCCAATAGTGCCGCAGCGAAGCCGATATCCGCCGTCGCGCTGAGCGATGTGTCGATTGCGTTTCGGCTTGCCGGTAGCAGCAGTTACACTGCGGTCGCAGGGGCCAGCCTTCATGTCACGGACGGCGAATTCGTCTCCATTGTCGGGCCGACCGGTTGCGGCAAATCCACGCTACTCAATGTCGCCGCCGGGTTGCTCTCGCCGGTGTCGGGACGGGTCGACATCTATGGCGCGCCGCTCAACGCGCTCAATCGTCAGGCCGGTTATCTATTTCAGGCCGACGCGCTGTTTCCCTGGAAGACCGCTCTACAAAATATCGCCATTGGGCTTGAAACCGCTGGCACGCCATCAGCCGACGCGCGCGCACGGGCGCAAACCTGGCTCGCGCGTGTCGGTCTTGGCTCGTTCGGCGACCGCTATCCGCACATGCTCTCGGGCGGCCAGCGCAAGCGCGTCGGTCTTGCCCAGGTGCTGATCCGCGATCCGAAAATCCTGTTGATGGACGAGCCGTTTGGCCCGCTCGATGCGCAGACCCGGCAGATTATGGGCAACTTGCTGCTCGACCTGTGGAGCGCCGACCGTAAGGCGGTGCTGTTTGTCACCCATGACCTTGAAGAAGCGATCGCGCTTGGCGACCGGGTGGTTATCATGTCAGCGGGACCGGCGGCGCGCATCATCGGAGATTGGCGGGTGCAACTGCCGCGGCCGCGCGACATCGGAGAGATCAAGCTCGATCACGCCTTCCACGAGTTGCACCGCGACATCTGGCATATGCTCAAAGCCGAGGTGATCAAGGGCTATGCGTATACAGAGGGAGGTTGATACGGGCGGAATTTTGTAGCGCTGGCAATGTTATTGATAAAGTCTGAAAATCACACAGAGAGACGACGCGATGAGAAAACTGACCATTGCAGCCGCCGCCGGCGCGCTGCTCTTTGCTGCGAATGCCTATGCCGCCGAGGCGTTCACGCTGACTTCATCGGCTTTCAAGGATGGCACCTTGATGCCGAAGAAAATGGCCGGGGCCAACAAGGCCAATCCAAACTGTGTCGGCGACAACGTGTTGCCGCCGTTGTCGTGGGCCAACCCGCCGGCGGGCACGAAGAGCTATGCGCTGCTGATGCTCGACCCCGAAGGCAGGCCGCCCGGAGGCGTCAGCCATTGGGTTGCGTACGGCATTCCGGTTTCGGTCACCGGTTTTGCCGAGGGCGAAGTCAGTAAGCCGAGCGATAAATACGTCGGCGGCAAGAGTACGATGGGTGTCGGGAACTATAGCGGGCCCTGCACGCGACCCGGCGCGCCGCACCACTACACTTTCACCTTGATCGCCACCGATCTTGAACCGACCGCGCTCAAGCCGGGCATGACCCGCGACGAGGCGATCAAGGCGATCGAAGGTCATGCCAAGGGCACCACCGGCCTAATTGGCCTGTTCAAGAGCTCGTACTAACCCGCCAGCCAGGAGGAGTTTGCAGTCTTATGTCGGGCATCAGGCTCCTTCTGCTGCAGGTTTTGGTCGCGATCATCGGCATCGGTCTGTGGTACGCGCTGTCCACCTATCCGGTGTTCGGCCACATCCTCTTGCCGCCGTTCTTCTTCTCCACCCCGGTCGACGTGGCGAGCCAGATCGTCGACTGGTTCGCGACCGGCGTGATCTGGAAACATCTGTGGATCACGCTGGAGGAATCGATCCTCGCTTTCGTGCTCGGCTCGACCGGGGGTGTCGTGGTCGGCTTCTGGTTCGCGCGTCAGCCGCGCACCGCCGCGGTATTCGATCCATACGTCAAGATGGCTAACGCGCTGCCGCGCGTGGTGCTGGCGCCGATCTTCACGCTCTGGCTCGGTCTCGGCATCTGGTCGAAGGTCGCGCTCGGCATCACGCTGGTGTTCTTCATCGTCTTCTTCAACGTCTACCAGGGCGTCAAGGAAGTGAGCCAGACTGTGCTCGCCAACGCCCGAATGCTGGGCATGAGCGAGAGGCAACTGATGCGCCACGTCTATTGGCCATCGGCGCTGTCGTGGATGTTTTCCTCGCTGCATACCTCGGTCGGCTTTGCCGTGGTGGGCGCGGTGGTCGGCGAATATCTCGGCTCCGCCGCCGGCCTCGGCTATCTGATCCAGCAGGCGGAGGGTGTGTTCGATGTCGCCGGCGTATTTGCAGGCATGTTCGTGCTTGCCGCCTTCGTCATAGTGATCGATTTCATTGTTACGTTGCTCGAGAGGCGCTTGCTGGTCTGGCGCCCCTTGGTGGGTGATGGCAGGCTCTAGGCAGAAACCGTACGATGGCATATCGTCTCTGGCGAAATGGCCTGCTGAAAGGCTACCAAAAATAGGAAGGACATCATGCCCGGACTTTTCCGGCGGCTCGCAACAACTCTTGCCGCGCTTCTGTTATCGTCGGGCCTTGCGCTCGCGCAATCGAAGGTAACGCTCGCTATCGGCGGCGCGTCGTGCTTGTGCTATCTGCCCACCGTGTTGGCCAAGCAACTCGGCGCGTACGAGAAGGCCGGCGTTAATGTCGAGGTGGTCGCTTTCAAAGGCGGCTCGGAGTCGCTCAAGGCGGTGATTGGTGGCAGCGCCGATGTTGTCTCCGGCTATTTCGATCACTGCGTCAATCTCGCCGCCAAAGGCCAGCACTTGCAGTCCTTCGTGGTCTATGACCGCTTCCCTGGCCTTGCGCTGGTGGTATCGCCCAAGCATGCGAGCGAGATCAAGTCGGTGAAGGATCTCGCCAACAAGAAAGTCGGCGTCAGCGCGCCTGGCTCGTCGACCGACTTTTTCCTCAAGTATCTCTTGAGCAAGAACGGCGTCGATCCAAACTCGGTCGGCGTGATTGGCGTCGGCCTTGGCGGCTCAGCGGTTGCGGCGATGGAGCAGGGCCAGATCGACGCGGCCGTCATGCTGGATCCGGCGGTCACCATTCTCGCCGGCAAGTACAAGGACCTCGAGATCCTCAGCGATACCCGCAGCCAGAGGGATACGCTCGCCGTGTTCGGCGGCGAATACCCCGGCGGCGCGCTCTATACCAAAGCCGATTGGATCGCCAGCCACGAAAAAGAAGTGCAGGGCATGACCAATGCTATCGTGGCGACGTTGAAGTGGATCCATTCGCATACGCCGGAGGAAATCGCCGATAAAATGCCGGCGGAATATGTCGGCAAAGATAAGGCCGGCTACATTGCCGCGCTCAAGAACACACTGCCGATGTATTCCGAAACCGGTCGCATGGATCCGAAAGGCGCCGCGGCGGTATTGGCAGTTTTCAGTCAGTCTTCGCCCGAGGTGGCAAAAGCCCATATCGACTTGTCAAAAACTTACACCAACAAATATGTCGACGCGGCGAACAGGAAGATGGGTATGAAGTAGGCCGTCCGCGCGAAATTCGGAAAGCGTTCACACGGCGGGGATTTCCTCGCCGTGTCCGTTATTCTCAAGACCATGAACATTCTCTCGATTCAGTCTCACGTCGTCCATGGCCATGCCGGCAATTCAGCCGCGGTGTTTCCACTCCAGCGCATGGGTGTGGAGGTGTGGCCGATCCACACCGTGCAGTTCTCCAACCACACCGGGTATGGAAAGTGGCAGGGCCGCGCGTTCGATGCCGGCCTGATCCGCAATCTGGTGGCGGGCATCGAGCAACGCGGCTGTTTGGGTGAATGCGACGGCGTGCTTTCCGGCTACATGGGGGAGGCCGATTTCGGCGCCGCCATCCTCGACGCGGTGGCAACCGTCAAACGCTCGAACCCGTCGGCGAAATATTGCTGCGATCCGGTGGTCGGCGACGTCGGCCGCGGCGTCTTCGTACGAGAAGGCATACCGGAATTTTTGAAGAGCAACGCGGTGCCAGCTGCCGATATCGTTACGCCCAATCAATTCGAGTTGGATTTTCTCAGCGGTCGCGAGAATACGACGCTGGCCGACGTGCTAGCAGCGGTAAAAATAGTACACGGCATTGGCCCGCGTGCCATTCTGGTGACCTCGTTGCATGCCGATGATACGCCAAAGGACTCAGTCGATTTGCTCGCTTCGGACGAATCCGGACGCTTCCGTCTGCGAACGCCGAGGCTGCCATTGGAGGTGAACGGCGCGGGAGACGCCATTGCGGCGCTGTTTTTTGCCCACTACTTGCGCAGCGGAAAGATCAACGAGGCGCTGTCGCGCGCCGCCTCCGCCATTTTCGGGGTGCTGGTCAAAACCGCCGAGATGGGCGCTGCCGAAATTCAACTCGTCGCGGCGCAGCAGGAAATCGTCGAACCGAGCAAGGTGTTCGAGGCGGAAGAGCTATGACGGTGCCGTTATGAATGAAGCGGTATCCGTCGTTTACCTCGATCGGTTGCACCTCACTTTCGCGCCGAAGTCATGGGTCTATGCGACCGAGCGGCGTACCGAGATCGACGCCTGGTTCGCAGCGCGACAGCGCGAGAATCCGGCGTTGTGGAACGGCCGCGTGTTGCTGTTGCACGATTACGCCATATCCGAAGGCGTATTTAGCGGGCGCTACCTCGAAACCGACTATGCGAGCTTCGCCGCATGGCGCTCTTGGGGGCGGCCGGCCGCAGCGATCTACGATTGCTTCGGCGCGGCGGCGATCCTCGCCGCCGACGGCGCGTGTCTGCTCGGAGTCATGGGCCCACACACCATCAATTCCGGCCGCATCTATTTTCCTTGCGGCACGCCGGACCTTGATGATCGCGTCGGCGATCGCGTCGATCTAGATCTCAACGTGCGGCGCGAGCTCAAAGAGGAGACCGAGCTTGACGTGGCCGAGTTCGCCGCCGAGGCGGGGTGGACGACCGTATTCGACGGGTCGCTCATCGCCCATATCAAGGTGCTGCGGAGCGGCGATAGCGCGGAAGTTCTGCGTTCGCGCATCCTCGACCATTTAGGCCGCGAACAACAGCCGGAACTCGCCGATATCAGAATTGTGCGCGGTCCTACCGATTTTGATCCGGCAATGCCGCGCTTCGTAACGAGTTTCCTGATCGATCGCTGGCGCGTGGGGTTAGGCTTGCCAGCGCTGCCGCGAAGGCGTGAACATACCCCATGAAGCTCGAACATTTCGCCGAACGTTTCCGGATCGACAAGCCGAAGACTTTTCGCCTTTCGGCGCATGATCCGGCCGAGAGCTGCGGCCTTACCATCGATAAGGCGGAGGCGAAGTCCATGCTCGCGGACGGCATCGCGCGGCTCTCCGACCTGCAAGAGCGGCTTTATGCCAGCGGAACGTGGTCGGCGTTGATCGTGCTGCAGGCTATGGATGCCGCCGGCAAGGACAGCGTCATCAAACACGTGATGACTGGCTTGAATCCGCAGGGCGTCGAGGTGCATCCGTTCAAGCAGCCGAGCGCCGAGGAATTAAGCCACAATTTTCTGTGGCGTGCCGGCATGCGGCTCCCGCAGAAGGGCCGCATCGGTATCTTCAACCGTTCGCACTATGAGGAATTGCTAGTGGTACGCGTGCATCCCGAATTGCTCGATCAAGAGCGGTTGCCCAAGAGTCTCGTCGGCAAGGATATCTGGACGCAGCGCTTCGACGACATCCGCACATTCGAACGGCACCTAGCGCGCAACGGCATGCTAATTCTCAAGTTCTTTCTCAATGTGTCACGCGAGGAACAGCGCAAACGCTTTCTCGCCCGCATCGACGAGCCAGCCAAGCGCTGGAAATTCTCTATGAACGACGTCACCGAGCGCAAGCTCTGGGCCAAATACATGGCCGCCTATGATGAAATGATCCGCGAGACGAGCCAGCCGGAGGCTCCCTGGTACGTGGTGCCGGCCGACAATAAATGGTTCAGCCGGCTGGTCGTGGCGGCGGCCACGGTGGAGGCGCTGGATCGGCTCGGGCTGGAATACCCTAAGGTCGAAGGCCAAGCCCTCAAGGAACTGGAAGCCGCGCGCGAGGCATTAGCGGCGGAAAAATCGTAGCGCGGCCTACTAGATGACGGGCATCGAAGCGACAGCGAACCTGCCGGCTATAGTTGCCATAGGTCGGCAAGTTTCTTTTTTAAGAAATGCTCCTCATCGGGTAGCCACCATACCTGCCCGGGGAGAGCCATCGCGATCATCAGCAGGCCCAACAATGAGCCAAGCGCCAGCGTTGATTAGCAGAAACACACTCTGTCGGACGGAGTGCGCGGCGATGGAGATCGTCGGCAGCTTAATCCATGGGGCTTCCGATCTTGCGGCCGGCAATGCGGCGGAGTGGCAGCAATGTTGACCTATCTGCCGCTTGCGTTGACCCGGTCCCTTCCAGTAAAAGGTGCCGTTTCCAGCGGCGGTTAACATAGGCTTTACCTTGATCCGCGATCCTAGCCGGTATCGAAGAGGGTTTTGAGGCAATGACGACGCGCCGGCAAATCTGCGCGATCGAACGGGCAGCCGGTAAGGCTGATCCCGCAGCCACCCTCATTCTGGGCACGCTCCTTCTCCTTATCCGCCCCTGAGGGCCGGCTGGGCATATGCGCCTGGGCACTCGGGGGACCTTCGGAATGAGCACCCCATAGAGCGCCTTGAAGCGGCGCGTCCGACGAGAAGGATCAATGCCATGACCAGCAAGAACCCCGTCCGACAAGGACCGCGTCGTGATCTTCGACACGACGTTGCGCGACGGCGAGCAGTGCCCGGGCGCGACTATGACCCATGAAGAGAAGCTTGAGGTCGCCGAACTGCTCGACGCCATGGGCGTGGATATCATTGAAGCCGGCTTCCCGATCGCCTCGGAAGGCGATTTTGCCGCCGTCAACGAGATCGCCAAGCGCTCCAAGAACTCTGTCATTTGTGGTCTCTCTCGCGCTGCACCGAAGGACATCGACCGCTGCGCCGAGGCGATCAGGCCGGCCAAGCGAAAGCGCATCCACACGTTTCTCTCCACCTCGCCGGTGCACATGAAATACAAGCTCCAGAAGGAGCCGCACGAGGTTTATGAGATGGTGATCGCACAGGTCACCCGCGCGCGCCGCCACACCGACGACGTTGAATGGTCGGCCGAAGATGGCACCCGCACCGAACATGATTTCCTCTGCCGCTGCGTGGAAGCCGCGATCAACGCCGGCGCCACCACCATCAATATCCCTGATACTGTTGGCTACACGGTACCGGAGGAATATTTTGCGCTGTTCGAAATGGTGCGTAACCGCGTGCCCAATTCCGACAAGGCGCGCTTCTCCACTCACTGCCACAACGATCTCGGCATGGCGGTGGCCAATTCGCTTGCCGGCGTGAAGGCGGGCGCGCGCCAGATCGAATGCACGATTAACGGCATCGGCGAGCGCGCTGGCAACGCCGCGCTAGAAGAAATCGTGATGGCCATCAAGACGCGTAACGATGTGCTGCCCTATTGGACCGGCATCGATGCCACCATGCTCACGCGCGCATCCAAGCTGGTGTCGGCGGCGACCTCGTTTCCGGTGCAATACAACAAGGCGATCGTCGGCCGCAATGCATTCGCGCACGAGAGCGGCATCCATCAAGACGGCATGCTCAAGAACGCGCAGACCTACGAAATCATGACGCCGGAGTCGGTCGGCGTGAAGCAGACCTCGCTGGTCATGGGCAAACATTCCGGGCGTCATGCTTTCGTGCACAAGCTGGAAGAGCTCGGCTATGAATTGGCCGCCAACCAGCTCGAGGACGCTTTCGTGCGCTTCAAGGCCCTGGCCGACAAGAAGAAGCAGATTTACGACGAGGACATCGAGGCTCTGGTGGACGAGGAAATTGCCACCGCGCATGACCGCATCAAGATCATCTCCTTGACGGTGATCGCCGGTACCATGGGGCCCCAATCGGCCACGCTCACCCTCGACATCGAGGGCCAGCACGTCACCGTGCAATCGACCGGCAACGGTCCGGTGGACGCCATCTTCAAGGCGATCCGCGAGCTGGTGCCGCACGATGCCAAGCTCGAGCTCTACCAGGTCCATGCGGTAACCGAGGGCACCGACGCGCAGGCGGAAGTCTCGGTGCGGCTTTCGGAAAATGGCCGCTCCTATACCTCCAAGGGCGCTGATCCCGACACCCTAGTGGCATCGGCCAAGGCCTATCTTGGCGCGCTCAACAAGCTTACCAGCAAGCGCAACCGAACACCTGGGGTCGAAAATCGTATCCACTCGACCGACGTCGGCTGAGAAATCCGCTAAATAAACGCGAAATGCCGCCTCTCTGGGGCGGCATTTTGATTTTGGCAACTATCTCGCGCGGAACCCGAGAAATCACATTTCGCCCGCATTTCGTTCGCTTTTGGGGCGGAATTGGCAGCTATTCGCCCGTGCTCGCCACCTAGTGTTGAGATGGGGATATTAATCGAATGAAGAAGGTATTTTGCGCGGGCGTCTTCGCGCTCGCGGCGATTGGTTTGTTATTGAATATTTCGGCGGCCAATGCCGGTGAAATGGTGAACGGCTATGCGGCGCAAACGCCGATATCGGCCTCCATCGATATGGAACGGATCCGAAGCGTGCTCAGGCTGACGCAGGAACAGGAACGCTACTGGCGGCCCGTTGAGGCAACCTTGCGCGACCTCGCCCGCAACCAGGAGCGCACCGAATCGGATGGATACGTGCAACACGTCAGCCGGCATCTGGTCTTGATCGTTCTTGACAGTGCGGCCGTCGAGCGGTTGGCGGCTGTCGCGCGTCCATTGATTGCCAAGCTTGACGACGAGCAGAGGCAGGCGGCCGGCCATCTGGCGCAGGAAATGGGTTTATGGCCGGTGGTGCTTGCCGCGTTGAATTGACGCGACCACGGCCACCACGCCGCCTTTGCTGCCCCGCAAGCGCATTCGGACACCGCGTTGGAGAGCCGCATTCAGTCTGGCGGTTTGGGCTGACGCATCGCACTACTACCGCGCTATTGCACGGCGATGCGATATGCCGCGTCTCCTAGGCTGCTGCAGTTTGACCTGGGTCAAGCCCAAGTCGCCAGCGGCATTTTAATATTATACATTCTGCTCATTGGCCGTTTGACACTTGAAATGTGTCGGCGCAGTTCTGCGCACGAAATGCCCGGCCGGGGGCGAATTATGGAGGAACCCATGAAGAAAAAGCTTTATCTGCTTGCGGTATCAATGCTTTTCGCCGCAAGTCCTGTGCTTTTCGCCGCAAGTCCTGCATTCGCCCAAAATACCATCACCATCGGCTTCACCGCGTCGCAGACCGGCGCGTTGAACAACGACTCGACCGCGCAAATGCGCGGCATCGAACTGTGGCGCGACGACGTCAACGCCAAGGGTGGCATCACGGTCGGCGGCAAGAGTTACACCGTCAAACTCGTGACTTATGACGACGAGTCGCAAAACACGCGCGTGCAGCAGCTCTACACGCGCCTGATCACCCAGGATAAAGCGCAGTTCCTGATCAGCCCATATTCATCAGGTCTCGTCGCGACCGCGGCCATCATCTCCGAGCAGTACGGCAAGGTGATGATCACCACCGGCGGTGCGTTGGAGAAGACCTATAAGCTCGGCAACAAGAACCTGTTCCAGCTTTACACCGGCTCTAGCCAATATCTCGCTGGTGCGCTGCTGGCGCTGAAAGAGAAAAATCCGAAACCGCACGTTGCCTTCGTCTACGAAGACGACCCCTTCAGCAAAGCGGTGGTGGGGGCGGTCCGCGACACCGCCAAGAAGCAGGGTGACGTGGTCGCGGCCGACGAATCCTATGCTGGCAGTACCACGGATTTCTCGCCCGTCATTAACAAGATGATAGCCGCCAAGGCCGACGCACTGCTCGGCGGTGGCCACTATGCCGACGGCGCGACGCTCGCCCGCCAACTACATGAGCAAAAGGCCGGCGTGAAATGGGTCACGCTCCTAGTCGCGCCCGACAGCCCGAAATTCGCCGAGCTGGGCGACGCGGCGGTCGGCATCTCGGTACCCTCGCAGTGGGAACCGCAGGCGGCGTTCAAGCCCGACTTCGGCCCGACCGTTCCGCAATTCGCCAAGGAATTCACCGACAAATACAAGATCGCGCCTGCCTATCATGCGGCCGGCGGCTACGCGGCCGGCTTGATCCTGCAGCACGCAATGGAGAAGGCCGATTCGATCGATCAGGCCAAGGTGGCGGCCCAGCTCAACGCCCTGGATGTCACCACGTTTTTCGGCCGCACCAAATTTTCGAATGACCCGAAGGAGCATGGCCTGCAGGTCGGTCACGATATGGTGCTCGCCCAGTGGCAGAAGAAGAACGGCAAGCTGGTCAAAGAAGTGATCTGGCCGAAAGCGGCCAAGACCGCTGACGCACTTTACTGATTGAACCAACCACAGCGGCGGCGGTTACGGCCGCCGCCGCCGTGCGGCACCTCCAATGATCGGTATTCTCGCTTCCGTTATCGATGGCATCCTCATCGGCGCGGTCTATGGGCTCGCCGCGATGGGCCTGACGCTCATTTGGGGTGTCATGAATGTCATCAATCTTGCCCATGGCGCCATCGTCGTCATGGGCATGTTCGTGCTGTATCTGCTGGTGAGCGCGCTTGGGCTGCCGGCCTATGGTGCCGTGCCGGTAACGATCATCTTCGGTTTCGTCGCCGGCATCGCCCTGTATTGGATCGGCGTGCACCGAATGATCGGGCGTCCGGAGTTGATGAGCCTGCTCTCCACATTTGCCCTCAACATGGTATTGATCGGCCTCGGCACGGCTTGGTGGACCACCAGTCCGTATAATGTGCCGGTCAGCGTGCCGGGCATAAGCTGGCGCGGCTACACCTTTACTGGCACTCATATTACTGCAGCGGTATTGGCGGTGGTGATCTCTGGCCTGTTGTATCTGCTGCTTTACCATACGCGTATCGGCAAGGCGGTGCGCGCGGTCGCCACCAATCGCGAGGCTGCTGAATTGTGCGGCATCCCGACGACACAGGTGCTTGCTATGGCTTTCGGCCTCGGGGTCGCGCTTGCCGGCGTTTCCGGCACGCTGATCGCGACCATGTTCCCCTTCACCGTGCTGTCGGGCGAGGCCTACCAGCTTAAAAGCTTCGTGGTCACCGTGCTCGGCGGTCTCGGCAATCCGGCCGGCGCCCTGATGGGCGGCGTCGCGCTCGGCCTGATCGAGGGGTTGGCGACGCCATTCATGCCGGTGAGTTGGATTCCGATCGTCGAGTTCGGATTGTTCGTGTTCTGTCTGATCGCATTCCCGCGCGGCATTTTCTCATTCACCAAGGCTTGATCCCGTGTGGCGCCGTCCATTCCCCTGGTTCATCGTCGCGGCGGGGTTGCTTTATGCGCTCTATCCCTATTTCACCGACGACGTTGGAATGCGCGAAAGCCTTCTGCTGGCGGCCGTCTACATTATCCTCGCGAGCAATCTCAATCTAATGATCGGCTACGCCGGCTACGTCAATTTCGGCAACATCGTCTTCTTCGGGCTCGGCGGCTATGTCTGCCTCTACCTGGTCACAGCGCTGCATTGGCACGTGATCCCGGCGGCGCTGATGGGCGGCATCGCAGTGAGTGCGTTGGCGCTGCTGTTCGGTCTCGGAATCCTGCGCCTGCGTGGCGCGTTTTTTGCGCTCGCCACCATCGGCGTGAACCAGGCGATCCAGCAACTGGTGGTGAATTTCGAACCGTGGGGCGGGGCCACCGGCATTTACTTGTCACTTGATGCCTATGGCCCGCTCGGCGGCCCGATGCAGGCGCTGTGGACCACGTATTTGTTGATCGTAGCACTGACCGCGGCGTCTCTGCTCGCGAGCTACGCGATCAGGAATTCGAAATTCGGCCTCGGCTTGCTGGCCATCGGGCAGAACGAAGACGCAGCCTCCGTGCTGGGCGTGCCGACGCCACTGTACAAGGCGATGGTTTATAGCGCCTCCGCGTTCCTGCCGGCAGTAGCGGGCGGGCTATACTTTTTCAAGAGCGGCATCATCGAGCCGACTAGCGCCTTCAACCTGCAGACCTCGATCGAAGCAATCGTGATGGTCATGCTCGGCGGGTCTGGCACCGTCCTGGGGCCGGCGCTTGGCGCCTTCCTCTACGAGGAATTGCGCGGCGTCCTGTTGACGGCGCAAAGCTTCTCGCAATTCCAACTGGTGATCGCCGGCGCGCTGCTTCTGCTGATCGTGCAATTCGTTCCCGGCGGGTTGCTTGGATGGGTGCATCAGCGCTGGCCGCGCACGAGGAGGTGGCTGGAATGAGCACGCTCCTCGAAGTCAACAATGTCAGCAAACGCTTCGGTGGACTTCAGGCGGTGGACCGTCTGAGTCTGACCGTTAATGAAGGCGAGATCCTCGGGCTGATCGGACCGAATGGCGCCGGAAAGTCTACGGTGTTCAATCTGATCAACGGGGTCTATCCGCCCGACAACGGGAGCATTGTGTTTGCCGGCAACGACATTACTGGCGAACCGCCTTATCTCGTCGCTCGCTATGGCATCGCCCGAGCCCACCAAATCGTGCAGCCGTTGGGCGGCCTTAGCGTGCTCGATAATTGCACGGTCGGCGCCTGTTTCGGCCGGCAGGCACTGCCGCTGGCGTCGGCCCGCAAGGTGGCGCGCGAGGTGGTGGAGATGATTGGCCTTGGCGATCGTCCGGATATGCCGGCCGCCTCACTGACAACTGCCGGCAAAAAACGTCTGGAATTGGCGCGTGCTCTGTCGGCGCGCCCTCGGCTTTTGCTGTTGGATGAAGTTCTCGCCGGGCTAAATCCAACCGAAACCGAGGGAATGATCGAGACCGTGCGCAAGATTCGCAACAGCGGCATTGCCATCCTGATGATCGAACACATCATGCGCGCGGTCATGAGTTTGTCGGACCGCATCGTGGTGCTCACTCTCGGCGCTAAGCTCGCGGAAGGCTCTCCGCAGCAGGTTGCCGACAATCCTGACGTGATTGCCGCCTATCTCGGCGATTCCAAACTGCTCAGTGCAGCGGAGAAACCGGCGTGACCGATACCCTGCTGGAGGTCGACGGCCTCGAGGCCGGTTACGGCGATGTGCAGGTGCTCTGGGGCATCTCGCTCAGTGTCCAACGTGGCACGATGACCACGCTGCTCGGCGCCAACGGCGCGGGTAAGACCACGAGCCTACGCGCGATTACCGGCACCTTGCGCCTGCGCAGCGGCAGAATCTTATTTGCCGGTGACGACGTGACCTGGCTGCCCGCTCATGCCAAGGCTGCGCGCGGCCTTGTGCTGGTGCCCGAGGGGCGGCAGTTGTTCGGCAATATGAGCGTCGAAGAAAATCTGGAGATGGGCGCCTATTCGTATCGCGCCCGCCAGCGTTTCGCCACGCAGCTCGATCAGGTCTACAGCATGTTTCCGCGCCTGAAAGAGCGGCGGGACCAGAAGGCTGGAACGTTCTCCGGCGGCGAGCAGCAAATGCTGGCAATCGCGCGTGGATTGATGGCGGTACCGGAGATTTTGATCATTGACGAATTGTCACTCGGATTGGCCCCCGTCGTGGTCCAGCAGTTGGCGGAAACGCTGAAGGCGCTGAAGTCGGCGGGCGTGACCGTGCTGCTGGTCGAGCAGAATCTGCACCTCGCGCTGGCGCTCAGCGACTATGCCTATGTGATTGCCGAGGGCCGCTCTTTCCTTGAGGGGCCGAGCGCCGAGGTCGCGGCTAAACCGGAAATCCGGCAAGCCTATCTGGGGCTTTAAAATCGCGTGCGCCGGGCTGCCTGGCGCTTTTGCCGCAGCGATGGCGGTTTGAACCGGGGGCGGCGGCTACTTGCCGTTTTGCCGGTTAAATGCGAGTGTAAACAACCGGAAATAAACAAGAAACCGTGTTCCAACGAACCGTAGCGGAGGAAAATTCAATGCGTAATTGGCTATTTGCAGCGGCTACGGCCGCCATTATCGCGATGCCCGGCGCTGTGATGGCGCAATCCCCGATCATCATCAAATTCAGCCATGTCGTGGCCAACGACACGCCGAAAGGGAAGGGCGCGCTCAAGTTCAAGGAACTTGCCGAGAAATATACCAACGGCAAAGTGAAGGTCGAAGTCTATCCGAACTCGCAGCTGTTCAAAGACAAGGAAGAGATCGACGCGTTGCAGCTCGGTTCGGTGCAGATGCTGGCGCCCTCGACCGCGAAATTCGCGCCGCTCGGCGCCAAGGAATTCGAGGCACTCGATCTTCCTTGGCTGTTCAAGGACGACGAGACCTATGCCAAAGCGATGAAAGGCCCGGTCGGCAAGTGGCTTTTCCAGAAGCTTGAGAGCAAGGGCATTACCGGCCTCGCCTATTGGGACAACGGCTTCCACATGGTCTCGGCCAACCAGCCGCTGTTGATGCCGGCCGATTTCCAGGGCCTGAAATTCCGCATTTCCGGCTCCAAGATCGCCGACCGCTATTTCCGCGACCTCGGCGCGATCCCGCAGATCATGGCGTTCTCGGAAGTCTATCAGGCATTGCAGACCGGCGTCGTCGACGGCTGCGAGAACACGCCGTCGAACTATCTGACGCAGAAATTCGACGAAGTCCAGAAGGACATCACCGTCTCCTATCACGCGCATCTGCAATACGCGGTGATCGTGAACTCCAAGTTCTGGAATGGGCTGCCGGCCGGACATCCGCAAGGCCAGCTCGACAAAGCGATGGACGAGGCGACCGACTACACCAACTCGATCGCCCAGAAGGAAAACATCGACGCGCTGGCTGCGATCAAGGCCTCGGGCAAGACCACGCTGCACTATCTCACCCCCGATCAACGCAAGGCTTGGCAGAAGGCGATGGCGCCGACCTATAAATGGGCCAAGGGTCGCGTCGGTCAGGAGGTGCTCGACC
This sequence comes from uncultured Alphaproteobacteria bacterium, assembly GCA_963753455.1. GTDB lineage: Bacteria > Pseudomonadota > Alphaproteobacteria > Rhizobiales > Xanthobacteraceae > Pseudolabrys. The sequence goes on from CAVWDA010000055.1 coordinate 64,118, forward strand.
TAGTGGCGAAGGAGTTGGACATCAAGATGAACTGACGGGCGGCTTCGATTAGCCAACAAGAAGAAGAACGGCCGGGAGATAAGAGCTCCCGGCCGCATTGGTTCCAGACTGGGGGGATCGCGCGTGCTCAGGGGCTGCAATACGAGCGCTCGACCATCTTGGAAGAGTGGCTTATCGCCACGCTGATTGCGGCGGCGACTTGCTGATTTTCGTCGCCGTGCTGCATCGCTACGGCACCGGCGTCTCAATCAATTTGTCGAAATGGGCGGACGCGCACGGCATCCCCGTAATCGCTCTGGGTGCTGGAGGATTTATCTTTGGCTCGCAGCCTGGACCTTTCCTGGGCGCAGGAACTTTGCATTTACATGTTCATCTGGATGGCGAAGTTCGGCGCCGCCTATGGCGTGCGCACCGGCATCCATGTCGGCGTCGATGTTTTCGTCAATATGCTGCCCGCGGCGTCACGCAAGCGCGTGGTTATATTCAGCCTGCTCTGTGGCGCGCTGTTCACCGGGATCGTCGCCGTCTTCGGCGGCGCGTTTGTGTGGAAATGTTTAAGACCGGCCATCAGTCGAACGATCTAGAATGGCCGATGTGGATCGATATACTGGCGATCCCGCTCGGCTCCGGGCTGATGTGCTTCCGCTTCCTGCAGGTCGCCTGGTGGTTCTACTGGACGGGCGGGCTGCCGCATCACGACGCAGCCCAAGTCGAAGGCGTCGAAGCC
>CAVWDA010000056.1:0-4689 GCA_963753455.1 uncultured Alphaproteobacteria bacterium
GGCCGGCTGCACCGATACTCTGCCCTGGGCGCGCGAGGGTCGGGCAGGCGACGTGGAAATCCCAGTGCTGATCGATGTGGCGCGCATTCCGGATTTGCTCGAATTGCGCACGGACGACCACCGCGTGCGGCTCGGTGCCGCAACGCCGGTCCAGCGCTTTCTCGACGATCCCGCACTCGCCCGCGCGTTGCCTTCCATGCCGCGCTGCGCAGTGTGGTTCGCAGACGAACAGATTCGCGCGCAAGCCACCGTCGGCGGCAACATCGTCAACGCCTCGCCGGCGGCTGACGTAACGCCGGCGCTGATCGCCTATGACGCGGAAGTCGAGTTGGCGAAAAGCTCCGGCGGCAAAGTCCAGCGCCGGCGCATGAAGCTCGACAAATTCGTCATCGGCCCCAATCGGACGGCGCTCGATGAGGGAGAACTGCTGATCGCGGTCGAATGCGACGCCTTGCCGGCCTATGGTGGAAGTTTCGAGAAAGTCGGCCACCGGCGCTCGCTGGTCATTTCGGTCGTCTGCCTCGCGACTTTGGTCAAACTCGACGCCCAGGGCCGTCAGTTTGATGACGTGCGGCTTGCCATTGGCGGCATTGGTCCCGTGCCACGGCGCCTTGCCAACGTAGAAACGTTCCTACGCGGCGGCCCATTGAGCGCTGCGCGGCTGAAGGAGGCCGCCGACATGCCGGTGTCGCTTGTCGCCTCGCGCACCCGCCAGGCCTATCGTCGCGACGTGGTGCGCGGATTCATGTTGCGCGGGTTGATCAATGCGGCGCGCCGCGCCGGCGCCGACCCGGATGCGATCGCCACGGAACTGGAAACGGCCTATGGCTGACATCCGCTTCGAAGCGACGGTCAACGGCCGCAAGATTGCGCGCAATGCGAAGCCGCATCAGCGCTTGCTCGATTTCCTGCGCGACGACCTCAACCTCACTGGAGCCAAGGAAGGTTGCGGTGCCGGCGAATGCGGCACCTGCTCGGTCTTTGTCGATGGCGTGCTGATGAAGTCGTGTCTGCTGCCGGTGGCCAAAGCGCAAGGCACGCAGATCGATACCATCGAGTCGCTCGCCAAGACCGGCGAATTGACCGTGTTACAGCAGGCCTTCCACAAGACCGGCGCCAGCCAGTGCGGCTACTGCACCCCCGGCATGGTGATGGCGGCGACCGCCGCGTTGCGCAGCAATCCGTTCGCCGACCGCGAGGAGATCAAGGAGCGGCTCGGCGGCAACATCTGCCGCTGCACCGGCTATCAGAAAATTTTCGACGCGGTCGAAATGGCGCGCGATGTTCAGAACGGCCATTTACCGGCGAGCATATTTTCCGAAGTTGAAGCCGAACAGGGCGATTACATCGGTAGGGATGTGCGCAGCATCGACGCCCCGAGCAAAGTCACCGGCCGCCTCAAATACGCCGGCGACATGACCCTGCCAGGCATGCTTCATGTGCATGTCCTACGCTCCCCGCATCCGCATGCGCGCATCGTGTCGATCGATACGACGGCGGCGGAAGCCATGACGGGCGTCGAAGGCGTTATTACCAGCGCGGACGTGCCCGGTGAGGACGGCTTCGGCGTGATCGTCAACGATCAGCCGGTGATGGCGCGCGCCAAGGTACGCTATATCGGCGAAGCGGTAGCGGCGGTGGCGGCGGAAGATGAGCTCACCGCGAAGCGTGCGCTTGCCGCGATCAAGGTGGTCTACGAGCCGCTCGCAGCGGTATTCGATCCGGATGAGGCGATGCGCGCCGGCGCGCCGGTGCTGCATGATTTCGCGCCTGACAACGTCACCAAGCATATCCCGATCCGGGTCGGCGACGTGGAGAAAGGTTTTGCCGAGTCCGAACTGGTGGTCGAACAGACCTATTCCACGCAGCCGATCGAGCACGCCTATCTCGAGCCGGAAGCCGGTCTCGCTTATGTCGATCCCGACGGCGTGGTGACCATCGAGTCGCCCGACCAGAACATCACCCATCATCGCAGCATGTTGGCGCGCATTATTGCCAAACCAATCGCCAAGGTGCGCTTCATCATGAGCCCGGTCGGCGGCGGGTTCGGCGGCAAGACCGACATGATCTACCAGGGGATGCTGGCGCTGCTCGCCATGAAAACTCAGCGCCCGGTGCGGCTGGTGTTCAGCCGCGAGGAATCCTTTGTCTCCACCGCCAAGCGCCACCCCTCGCGGACGCGACTACGCATGGGCCTCATGCGCAACGGCCGCATTCGCGCCTACGAAATGACCATGGTCTGTGATGGCGGCGCCTATTGCATGTCGACCGGAAACGTCGTGCATAAGGCGGCGGTCCTCGCCGCCGGTCCCTATGTCGTCCCCAACATCAGGATCGATACCTACGGCGTCTACACCAACAACACTCCGTCCGGCGCGTTTCGCTCGTTCGGCGCGCTACAGGCCGCATTCGCCACGGAATCCCATCTCGATATCTGCGCGGAAAGGCTCGGTCTTGATCCGTTCCTGACTCCGCCGCATTAACGGTATGCACGACGGCGCGGTCACCCATACTCGGCAGCAACTCGGCTCGGTGAGCCTGTCGCGGGTGCTCGACGCGGCCGAAAAAGCCTCTGGCTGGGAAGCTGGCGCGCCGGAGTCGCGCGGCGACCGGCGCGGCGATCTCAAACGCGACGGCGTTCGCCCGCCTTGCGCGCTGGGCGCGCGTTTTGCGACGGACGCGAAGCGAGAAGCGGCGGAGTAGCTCGTATGGCACGCAAGCGCGGACGAGGAATGGCTGTCTGCTGGTACGGCATCGCCCGCACCGCGCCGGCCGACCGCGCCGCCGCCTGGGTGGTGATCGACGATGGCGGCAGCGTCAAGGTTGTTACCGGCGTTACCGAGATCGGCGCGGGTATTCTCACCGTGGTGGCGCAGATCGCGGCGCACGAGATCGGCGTGAAGCCGGAGGACGTGGTGATCGGCGACAACGACACCGCACGTATGCCGGGGCCTGGGCACGCCGGCGGCAGTCGCCAAACCTTTATGGTCGGCAATGTAGTCGCCCTCGCTTGCCGCGAGGCGCGCAACCGCCTGGTCGAGGTCATGGCCAAGGTCTGGGATGTGGATGCAGAGCTGATTCACACCGGCAATGGCGAGGTCTGGGCCGAAGGGACCAACCATCGCATTTCCATGGCTGAGGCGGTCGATAACGCCAAGAAGAACGGCGTAGTCCCGGTCGGCTCTGCCAACTTCGGCATCGCCCCGTCCGCCCGGCTCGACCCGATCGACGGCTCGGGCCGGCCCTGGCAGTCTTATGTATTCGGCTGCCAGGTGGCTGAGGTCGAGGTCGATACCGTCACCGGCGAAGTGCAAGTGCTCGGCATCTGGGCCGCGCACGATGTCGGCCGCGCCGTCAACCCGCAGGGCGTGGAAGGGCAGATCGAAGGCGGCATCGTGCAAGCGCTCGGCCAGGGCCTGATGGAGGACTACAAGCTCGAAAGTGGCCGCACCAGCACCTCTGGCTTCGCCAGATACATTCTGCCGACCTCGCTCGACGTGCCGCAGGTCAATTCCATCATTGTCGAAGATCCCGATCCGCTCAGTCCGCTTGGCGTCAAAGGTGTTGGCGAGTTGTCTCTGGTGCCGACCATTCCAGCGATCATGAACGCGATCTACGATGCGGTCGGCGTGCGCATCACCGATCTACCGGCGACGCCGGAAAAGGTGCTGATGGCGATTCGCGACAAGGAACGGCAAGGGCCTCATATGGCGCCGCAAGCGGCCGAGTGAACGCACCCATGACCACAACCGGCACGGTACCGTAAGCACAAAGACAGCTGGAGAACTCCTCGGATTACCATCTGGCACCACAATGATCACGCTTGAAGCGGAACCGGCTGACAAGAACCAAGAGTACCCACGTCCGGGCCGTCTCGTTCAATCCAGCTAAGCCGTGAATCGGCGGCAAGGACTCCGTGAATGACCGAAATGCTGAAGATTGTGACAACGGTCGCTATGCAGGGCGTGTTCGATAGGCTGGCGCCAGAGTTTACCAAGGCCACCGGGCTTGACATCGCTTTGGACTTTGCGCCGCCGGTGCCCGCCGCGCAACGTATCCGTGATGGAGAAGCGGCAGACATCTTGATTTCGACCCCAGAAGCGATCGACGGCCTGGTTCGGGAGGGCATAGTTGCTGGCGGCTCAAGTCGGGTCGTGGCATGCATGGTTATGGGCCTCGCAGTGGGGATGAATGAGCCTAAGCCAGACATCAGTACGGCTGCTAAATTCAAGCAGGCGCTGTTAGCCGCAAAATCGATCATCCATGCGGACCCGGATACGGGCAGCCCGAGCGCGGCCCACTTCCTCAACGTGGTTGCGCGGCTTGGCATGGCTGACGAAATCAAGCGCAAGACCACCGTGCGCGCTGGTGTCGTCGCCCATGCGGTGGCGACTGGCGAATGCGCGATGGCAGTTCAGCAACTGGCCGAGCTGATGCTGGTCGACGGCGTTCACGTGCTGGGCTCGTTTCCCGCTGAATTGCAAAATGTCATGCCGCTATCGGCGGCGATTCACGCAAAATCTAGCAAGTCGCAACCAGCGAAAGTGCTGATCGATCTGCTGGCCTCACCCCGCACGAAACCTCTGATCGAAAAATGCGGGCTGCAGGCCGCAACTTAGTGACGAGGCGGCACCGTGCGCAGGTAGGCGATCACGTCGTCAAGGTCGCCGTCTGTCATGTGGGCGTAAT
>CAVWDA010000057.1:0-213730 GCA_963753455.1 uncultured Alphaproteobacteria bacterium
AGGTCCGCCAGGTCAAGAAATTCGAATCCGGCATGGTGGTGAACCCGCTCACCATCGAGCCCAGCGCGACGCTGCAGGAAGCGCTTGACCTGATGAAGGAGAACCGCATCTCCGGCATCCCGGTGGTCGAGCGCGTGCGCGATCACGAGCCGGGCAAGCTGGTCGGCATCCTGACCAACCGCGACGTGCGTTTCGCCACCGACCCGCAGCAGCGCGTCGCCGAGTTGATGACCAAGGACAAGCTTGTCACCGTGCGCGAAGGCGTCGGCCAGGACGAGGCCAAGCGTCTTCTGCATCAGCACCGCATCGAGAAGCTGCTGGTGGTGGACAGCCAATACCGCTGCGTCGGTCTGATCACGGTCAAGGACATGGAAAAGGCGGTGACCAATCCGAATGCCTGCAAGGACGAGCAGGGTCGCCTGCGCGTCGCCGCCGCCACCACGGTCGGCGACAGGGGCTTCGCGCGTACCGAAGCGTTGATCGCGGCCGGCGTCGATCTGGTCGTGGTCGACACTGCGCACGGTCATTCGCGCTACGTGCTCGACGCCGTCAACCGCATCAAGAAGATGTCGAACGCGGTGCAGGTGGTGGCCGGCAATGTCGCCACATCGGAAGGCGCCAAGGCGCTGATCGATTGCGGCGCCGACGCCATCAAGGTCGGCATCGGCCCCGGCTCGATCTGCACCACGCGCATCGTCGCCGGCGTCGGTGTGCCGCAGCTCACTGCCATCATGGATTCGGTCGAGGCGGCGAAGAAGGCCGGAATTCCGGTGATCGCCGACGGCGGCATCAAATATTCCGGCGACCTCGCCAAGGCGCTGGCGGCCGGCGCCGACGTGGCCATGGTCGGCTCACTGCTCGCCGGCACAGACGAGACGCCGGGCGAGGTGTTTCTCTATCAGGGCCGCTCCTACAAGAGCTATCGTGGCATGGGCTCGGTCGCCGCCATGGCGCGCGGCTCGGCGGACCGATATTTCCAGCAGGACATCAAGGACACGCTCAAGCTGGTGCCGGAGGGCGTCGAGGGCCAGGTCGGCTACAAGGGCCCGGTCGCCAATGTATTGCACCAGCTCGCCGGCGGCTTGCGCGCCGCCATGGGGTATGTGGGCGCCAAGACGCTCGACGATTTTCACGGCAAGGCGGAGTTCATGCGCATCTCGGGCGCGGGCTTGCGCGAGAGCCACGTACACGACGTGACCATCACGCGCGAAAGCCCGAATTACCCGGGCGGTGGCTAAACGCCGAATGACAGTCCAATTCGTTCTAATGCCACTGTTCGTCCAGGTCGCGTTGACCTTTGTGCTGCTTTTCTGGACGGCGCGGGCGCGTACCGCGGTCGTTCGATCGGGCGAAGTGAAGATGAAGGACATTGCGCTCGGTCAGCCGAACTGGCCGGCACGCGCGACGCAGATTGCGAATTGCTACAACAGCCAGTTCCAGATGCCGGCGCTGTTCTACGTGCTCACGACGCTGGTGATCATCACGCGGCATGCCGACTTGCTTTTCGTCGCGATGGCTTGGTTGTTTGTCGTCACGCGGCTCGTTCATGCCTACATCCACACCGGTACAAATTATGTCCCGCATCGCTTCAATGCATTCGCCGCAGGCACGATCGTGCTGTTGCTGATGTGGGCGATCTTCGCGGTGCGTCTGATGGCAGGTCTGCCATGACGCCGGCCGCGCGGCTCGCCGCCGCCATCGAGGTATTCGAAAATCTGGAAAGCGAGCGGCGCCCGGCGGCCGACGCGCTCAAGGGCTGGGGTCTGGCGCATCGCTTTGCCGGCTCCGGCGATCGTGCGGCCATCGCCGGCCTTGTTTACGACGCATTGCGCCGGCGCGCGTCGAGCGCTTGGATCATGGGCGCCGACACGCCGCGCGCGATCTTGCTCGGCATGCTCAAGCGCGAGCGCGGTCTCGATAGCGATGCGATTGCCAGACTGGCGAGCGGCGAGAAATACGCCGCGGCGGCGTTGAGCGACGACGAGCGCAAGCGTCTCGACGTCGCCAATATGGCGGCAGCGCCCGCTTACGTCGCCGGCGATTATCCGGAATGGCTGGAGCCGCAGTTCGCCCGCGCTTTCGGTGATGCACGGGCCGAAGAAGGCGCCGCCTTGTCGTCGCGCGCACCGCTCGATCTTCGCGTGAACACGCTGAAGGCCGACTGTGACAAGGCTGCCGATATGCTGTCGGACCTGAAACCGGAGCCCATGCGCTGGTCGCCATGGGGATTACGCATCACATTAACTGCCGACGCAAAAGCCCCGCCAATTCATGCGGAACCTGCTTTTATTAAAGGTCTAGTGGAAGTTCAAGACGAAGGCTCTCAACTTGCATCTTTATTTAGCGGCGCCAAGCCCGGCGAGCAGGCGATCGACCTCTGCGCCGGCGCCGGCGGCAAGACGCTGGCGCTCGCCGCCATGATGGAGAACAAGGGGCAGATCTTCGCCACCGACGACGACAAGCGCCGGCTGGCGCCGATCCACGACCGTCTCAAGCGCTCGGGCGCGCGCAATGTGCAGGTTCGCACGCCGAAGTCTGTGGGCGGCGAGATTGCCGATCTCGCCGGGCGTTGCGACTTGGTGCTGATCGATGCGCCCTGCACAGGTACCGGCGCTTGGCGCCGCAACCCGGACGCCAAGTGGCGGATGCGCCCCGGCGCGCTCGAGCAGCGGCAGAAAGAACAGGCGGATATACTCGATCGTGCGGTGCCGCTGCTCAAGGCCGGCGGCCGCATCGCCTATGTCACGTGCTCGGTGCTGGATGAGGAAAACGGCGCGCAGGTGCGCTCATTCCTCATGCGGCATCCGGAATTTTCCCTGCAGCCGCCGGCCGACGTCGTCAACGCACTAGGCGAGCGCGCCTTCATGTTCGCCAAGGCGGCGCGCCTGTCGGTCGAAGGCCTGTTGATGACGCCGCGCACCGCCGAGACGGATGGTTTTTTTGTCAGCGTGCTTCGCCGCGCCCCGTAAGCGCGCCGCTTTAACGCATATGTTACGCGAATTCCTCGTTTGCGCCGCAATCCCGGCCGAATTTCTCCGCGAAAGTTTCGTGACTAACGCTCCATATTAAAGGGCAGGGATTTCCGAAATGTTAGTGGCTAGGCGCGATCCATTTCATTCTGGCGCGCACGACGCCTCCAATGCGCAAGTCCCCGGCGGCGGTACTGCGAGGCTCGCCCGCACCGTCGGCATGCTGCAGGTAGCCGGTTCGCTGCTGGCGATCCCAATCGGCTTGGCCAGCGCCTATTCGATATACCGCGCGAATTTCTCGGTCGAGACGACGTGCCAGGGTTTGCGCTCCGACATCATTTCGATGATCGGCAAGAGCATCGACGCCGGCACCCGGCGTATGTTGGTCCGCCGCGACGTCGAGAAGTTCGAGCAAAGCTGCGGCGCTATCGACCCGGACGCCACGGCGGCATTCAAGGCCTTGCTGGCGAAAGACAAGCCGGCAATAGCGGCGGTCGCACCGGTTGCCACGCCAGCTGCGCCAATTCCTGCAGCGCCGACGACGGATGTGGTCCGCAAGGCCGAGCCGCGTCTGCAGACGGCCGCCAAAATGCCGGCCGCGGCGTGGCCCGGCGCCGAACGCGTCCATCGCGATCTGGACATGAGCGATACGCAATGGCTCGCTGCGGTCCAGCAAGCCCTGGTGACGCATGAACCTAACCAAGGTGCGGATGAGGCGGTCGAAGCGCCCGCCGCGCCTCCTGCGCCGCCGGCTTTGCGGCCGGCGCTGCACGAGCCTGATGTGCCCGTCCGGGCGCCAACCGTCGCTGCCCCGCCTCTGGTGCAGCTTGCTCCGGCGGTTGCGCCGGCTTTGCCGCCTGCGGCTGCGGTCCCAGAGTCCGGGGCTGCCGTCGCGGTAGCGCCCGCGCCGCGAACCGACGTCGATCATCCGGTCCCGCCGGCGGCGATTCCGGACCCGGCCGTTGCGGTTGCAGCCGCGCCGGAGGAACGCGATCATCCGCGCATCCGCCGCTTGATTGCGAAAATCCCATTGATGGGAAACGTGATCAATAAGGCCTGGTAAGACTTCGGCCAGATTATCCCGGCTGCCAGCGCGACACGGTCTCTAGGTCGGTCTCGACCTGCCAGCGGCCGCTCTTGCCTGGCGCTTTGAGCGCCTCGGCGAGCAGCGGCAGAAATTTTTGTCGTGGCACATTGCGGAAGCCCATGTTCTCCCACAACGGTCCGAGCAGCTTGCCGTCGTTGAAGCGGTAACCCCAGCGCGCCAGGTGCCAGTTGAGCATGGTCATGCCGATGCGCGAGGCGTTGGACTCGTGCGTGAATTGCAACTCGGCGGTGAAGCTGCCGCCGATCGCCAGGCCGTAACCGCCGGCGACGAGTTCACCTGCTTTGTTCCAGACCTCGAACGAATGCGCGTAGCCGGCATCGAAAGCCTCCGCATAGGCCCGCATAATGCGCGGTGTAATCCAGGTGAGGTGCCAGCGGTCCTGTCGGCGTCCGGCGCAGGCGGCGATCACGGCGTCGACATCACGGTCGAAGGTCACGCTATAGCGGTCCTGGCGCATCAGCCGCGCCAGATTGTTGGAGATGTGAAAATTCTTGAAGAACAGCACCGAGCGCTGCGGCGGCGACCACCATTTCAGCGGTGCGATATGCGCGAGCGGATAGAGCCCGCGCCGATAAGCGGCAAGCAGTGTCGGCAGCGACAGATCGTGCACGATGCCGGCGAGGCCCGGCGGGTCGGCGAGCGCGTGCTCGGGATCGGGCAGGGCGTAGTCGGGGGCGAGCAGCTCCTGAAAGCAGAGCCGGGCGAGGTTCGGCAGGCCCGAAATGCGCGCCGGCATCAGCGCCCAGGCCGTGCCCAAAGTCCAGCGCGCGGCTATGTCGACGAGGCTTTCGCGGAACAGCGCCGCCCGGCGATCGGCCGCAGGCCGCGCGGAAAGCGACATATGATCGGCGTGGTAGGCCAAACTTGGACCCCAAACGTGTGGAAATGGCGAAATTCTTCGCTTCTGTCTCTCACGGCGGGGCTAATGGAGGGTTATCTGAATGGCTCGAAACCGGGCGTAGTTAACCGGAGCCTGACGCGCCTTGACGCTGAGCGCCGCCAACCCCACAAAGCCGCCTCGAATGGAGCCAATTCCGGAGCCGTTCGCGGCCAAGCTGCCCATGCATGACAAAATTCTGATCGTCGATTTCGGCTCGCAGGTAACCCAGCTCATTGCGCGGCGGGTGCGCGAGGAAAAGGTCTATTGCGAGATCGTGCCTTACCAGAAGGCCGAGGCCGCCTTCCGCGAGATGAAGCCGAAAGCGGTAATCCTGTCGGGCGGGCCGGCTTCCGTGCTCGACAAGGACGCGCCGCTGGCGCCGAAGTCGATTTACGAGGCCGGCGTGCCGCTGCTCGGCATCTGCTACGGCGAGCAGGCGATGGCGGCGCAACTCGGCGGCAAAGTCGAGGGCGGCCATCACCGCGAATTCGGCCGCGCCGAAGTCGAGGTCGTCGCTGACAGCCCGATCTTCGAAGGCGTCTGGCAGAAGGGCGAAAAATATCCGGTCTGGATGAGCCACGGAGACCGGGTGACGAAATTGCCGGAAGGCTTCAAGGTGCTCGGCGTCTCGCCCAACGCGCCGATTGCCATCATCGGCGATGACGCGCGCAAATTCTACGCCACGCAATTCCATCTCGAAGTGATGCACACGCCGCACGGCCCGGCGCTGCTGCGCAATTTCGTGCGCAAGGTCGCGGGCTTGTCCGGCGACTGGACCATGCGCGCCTTCAAGGACGAGGCGATCGAGAAGATCTGCAAGCAGGTCGGCAAAGGCCGCGTGATCTGTGGCTTGTCCGGCGGCGTCAATTCGGCGGTTGCCGCCGTGCTCATCCATGAGGCGATCGGCGAGCAGCTCACCTGCGTCTTCGTCGATCACGGCCTGTTGCGGCTCGCCGAAGCCGAGAAGGTCGTCACGCTGTTCCGCGACAGCTACAACATTCCACTCGTCCACGTCGACGACAGCGAGGTGTTCCTGAAAGCGCTCGCCGGCGTTGAAGATCCCGAGCAGAAGCGCAAGACCATCGGCAAACTGTTCATCGACGTGTTCGACGCCGAAGCGAAGAAAATCGGCGGCGCCGACTTCCTCGCCCAGGGCACGCTCTATCCCGACGTGATCGAGAGCGTCTCGTTCACTGGCGGCCCCTCGGTCACCATCAAGTCGCATCACAATGTCGGCGGCCTGCCCGAGCGCATGAAGATGAAGCTGGTCGAGCCGTTGCGCGAACTGTTCAAGGACGAGGTGAGGGCGCTCGGCCGTGAGCTCGGCCTGCCGGAGGCTTTCGTCGGCCGCCATCCGTTCCCCGGCCCGGGCCTTGCCATCCGCTGCCCGGGCGCGATCACGCGCGAGAAGCTCGACATTCTGCGGCTGGCGGACGAGATCTACATCGAGGAAATCCGCCGCACCGGGCAATACGACAACATCTGGCAGGCCTTCGCCGTTTTGTTGCCGGTCAAGACCGTCGGCGTCATGGGCGACGGGCGCACCTACGACTACGTCGTGGGCTTACGCGCGGTGACCTCGACCGACGGAATGACGGCCGATTTCTATCCGTTCGACATGCAATTCTTGGGCATGGTGGCGACGCGCATCATCAACGAGGTGAAGGGCGTCAACCGCGTCGTCTATGACGTGACGAGCAAGCCGCCAGGGACGATTGAGTGGGAGTGAGCGGTGGTGATTCGAAGTCAATCCGCGACTTGCACTTTGAGGTGCGCTTCTATGGAGCGCTCCTCAGCATGAGACTATCGCGCAAGCGCTGAATTTCGGCCGTTACGGTTGCGCCGTAGAGGGCGATGAGTTCCTTGGCTGAACCGGCCGTCTGCGGCGTCTTCGTGGTCGGCGGGTGGGAACAGGTGAGCACCGCTGTCGGCAGCATCGACGGCGCGTCATTCATGCTCCCGGCAAAATTTTGCGTCGGACCGTTGCGCGGCGGGCAGGGCATGTCAGCGACCCATGCCGTGCCGAACTCCAGGCCAGCGGGGTCTGCATCGTACACCTCGATCCACGTCCGCAGAATGTGATCGGCGATGCGCCCCGAAGGCACGTCCGCTGCAAAAGTCTGCACATAATTTCCGAAGCTGGGATCGAGAACCCAGCCGAGCGCCGCGAGATGGCTCAACCGGTCTCCGGTCAGTCGCTTCCTGAGCGAGGGTTGCATCGACGCGCCGGCCGCTTCGCAGCGCAGGTCGCGCTGCGGCAGCCGCCGGCACTGGATGTACTTATTGCCGTCCCAGAAAGTGGCGTAACCGACGCGGCCGGGCCGAACCAACGTCGTGATGTTCTGCAGCGCTTCGTCGATGTGCGTGGCGGCGGTTTGCGCCTTGCCGTGGCCCGTGGCCCCGCACAATGCGATCATGGCGGCTACCAGGACGGCCCGTCCCGGCCGGAATTGGAAAACTCTCATTTGACACCCCCAGAAGCTAAGTTTTTCGGCAATGCAAGCGGGGTTGTGCCTCAGGCTGCGAGCGGACTGCTCCTTTGCCAGCCGTCTAAGCTATTAGAACGTAACAGGAACATATCATCGCAAGAATTTCAACCTTACATTGTATTTTTATAAGCTGCTCGGTAAGCGACGGCCCGGAGTTTGATGACGGGCGATCAATCGACCCGCGCAGTTCGCCCGTGTAGCCACGCGCATGCGCGAGATCTCGGACGCCATAGTGTTTCGGTTGGGTATTGAGGTTCCGCCGCCATGCCCTAACGTGCAGGGTTTGGCATCGCGCTCAGAACCATGACGACGGAAGACAGGACGTAATCGACGAATTCATGGCGTGCGCCAGAGCCTAGCTTTCGCCGCGGACAAATTCGCTAATATTGGTGGAGACGAACAATGCCTATCACCATCTACGGCATCAAAAATTGCGACACCATGAAGAAGGCGCGCGCCTGGCTCGACAAGCATGGCATCGAATACGCTTTCCATGATTACAAGACCGCCAGCATCGAGCGCGCCAAGCTCGAAGGTTGGGCGAAGAAGGCCGGGTGGGAGACGCTGCTCAACCGCGCGGGCCTGACCTTCAAGAAACTGCCCGACAAGGACAAGGAAAGCGTTACCGAGAGAAAGGCGATTGCGCTGATGTTGGCGCAGCCGTCCATGATCAAACGCCCGGTGCTCGAACTTCCCGGCGGCAAGCTCCTGGTTGGCTTCAAGCCGGACGAATACGCCGCGTCATTGGCGCACTAGCTAGGAACTCCGTTCATTCCCGCGCAAGCGGGAATCCCGGGGCCACGAATGAGGCGTCGGCGAACGGCTTCCTGGGTCTCCGCTTCCGCGGGGACGAACGGGGAATGGGAGACGGCAATGAAAGCCTACAAAAAGCTCGACTTCCCCGTCTCCGACATCCGCCGCTTTCTCGAACCCGGGCCGGTGGTGCTGGTCTCGTCGGCTCACAAAGGCGAGCGCAACATCATGACCATGGGCTGGCACATGGTGATGGAATTCGTGCCGTCATTGGTCGGCTGCCTGATCTCCAGCGGCAACCACAGCTACAAGCTGGTGAGCTGCAGCAAGGAATGCGTGATCAATGTCCCGACCGTCGAGCTTGCGCCGATCGTCGCCAAGATCGGCAATTGCTCGGGCGGAGACGTCGACAAGTTCGCCAAGTTCAAGCTCACCGCCGTCGCCGCCGAGCAAGGTCAAGGCGCCGCTCATCGCGGAATGCTACGCCAGCCTCGAATGCAAGCTGGTCGACGGCCGCCTGCGCGACCAATACAACGTCTTCATCTTCGAGGTGGTGAAGGCGCATGCCGCGCCGAAGCCGAAATACCCCAAGACCATCCACTACCGCGGCGACGGCATGTTCATGGTCGCCGGCCGCTCGCTCAATCTGCGGCGCTATTTTCGCCCAGGCATGTTGTAGAACCCCTTGATAAGCCGCGTTTTCCCTGCCACATGCGCCCCATGAACAGGCCGGTGTCCGCCGCCGATTCGATCCCGCTCACGCCGCTTGCGGCGGAAGTCGAGCGTCGGCGCACCTTTGCCATCATTTCCCACCCGGACGCCGGCAAGACCACGCTCACCGAGAAGCTGCTGCTGTTCGGCGGCGCCATCAATCTTGCCGGCCAGGTCAAGGCCAAGCGCGACCGCCGCTCCACCCGTTCGGACTGGATGGCGATCGAGCGCGAGCGCGGCATTTCGGTGGTCACCTCGGTGATGACCTTCGACTACGACGGCCGCGTGTTCAATCTGCTCGACACGCCGGGCCACGAGGACTTCTCCGAGGACACCTATCGCACGCTGACCGCCGTCGATAGCGCGGTGATGGTGATCGACGCCGCCAAGGGCATCGAGGCGCGCACGCGCAAGCTGTTCGAGGTCTGCCGGCTGCGTGACATTCCGATTATCACATTCATCAACAAGATGGACCGCGAGAGCCGCGACCCATTCGAGCTTCTCGACGAGATCGAAAAGACGCTGGCGCTCGACACGGCGCCGATGACCTGGCCGATCGGGCGGGGCCGCGATTTCGCCGGCACTTATGACATTGCGACCGGCGAGATGCGGCTGATGAGCGAGGATGGACGCACCTCCGCGCCGCAGCCGCTCGATCTCGCGGCGCTTGCGGCGAAGAACCCGATGCTCGACGCCAAGGCCATCGGCGAAGAACTGGCTCTGGTGAAAGATGCCTGCCGCCGTTTCGATTTCGATTGCTTTCGCGAAGGCCATCTCACGCCGGTGTTCTTCGGCTCGGCTCTGAAGAATTTCGGCGTCAAGGACCTGCTCGACGCGCTCGCGCAATTTGCGCCGGCGCCGCGCGCGCAGGTGTCGGACAAGCGCACCATCGACGCGCACGAGGGCGCTATGACTGCCTTTGTGTTCAAGATCCAGGCCAACATGGATCCCAACCACCGCGACCGCATCGCCTTCGCGCGCCTCTGCTCGGGCAAGCTGCGCCGCGGCATGAAGGCCAAACTGGTGCGCACCGACAAGCCAATGACGCTGTCGGCGCCGCAATTCTTCTTTGCGCAGGATCGCACGGTGGCGGACGAGGCCTATGCCGGCGACGTTGTCGGCATTCCGAACCACGGCACGCTGCGCATCGGCGATACGCTGACCGAGGGCGAGGAGATCGCTTTTCTCGGCGTGCCGAACTTCGCGCCGGAAATTCTACGCCGCGTGAAGCTCGGCGATCCGATGAAGGCGAAGAAGCTGAAAGAAGCCTTGCAGCAGATGGCCGAGGAGGGCGTCGTACAGGTATTCCGCCCGCTCGACGGCGCACCGGCGATGGTCGGCGTGGTCGGGCCGCTGCAGCTCGACGTCCTGAAAGTCCGCCTTGCCGACGAATATGGGCTCGATATCGGTTATGAGACGCCGGAATTCCATCTCGCGCGCTGGATTTCCTGCACCGACGGAAAAAAACTCGACGACTTCGTGCAGGCCAATTATTCCAGCGTGGCCGAGGACTTGGACGGCGATCGCGTGTTCATGGCGCGCAACCAGTTCATCCTCGACTACACCCGCGAACGCGCGCCGGGTGTCGTTTTCAACGATATCAAGGATGTGAAGAATAAAGCCGCCTAGTTCACTTTCACATTGGCTGCCTTGATGACCGGCGTCCAGCGCGCGATCTCGCCGTCGATCTGTGCGCGGAATTGTTCGGGGCTCGAGCCGACCGGCTCCATCAATTGCGCCGCGAGCTTCTCGCGCACCGCCGGCTGACGGATGATCTCAACCACCTCCCTATTGATAGCGTTGACGATCGCCTTCGGCGTGCCGCCCGGCGCGATCAGACCGTTCCAGGCATCGGCTTCGACGTCGACGCCGCTTTCCTTCAGCGTCGGCACATCGGGCAGATAAGGCGAGCGTTTCGCCGTCGACACCGCCAGCATCTTCACCTTGCCGGCCTTGGCCTGCGGCGTCACCGAAATCGCCGGGAGGCAGGCCATCTGCGCGTCGCCACGGATTACTGCGGTGATCGCCTGCGGCGAACTGGGGTAGGGCACGTGTACGAGCTTCGCGCCTGACTTGATGGCGATCGCCTCCATGGCGAGCTGCGACAGCGAGCCGTTGCCGATCGAGGCGAAATTGTATTTGCCGGGATTGGCCTTCAACAGCGCCACCAGTTCGCCAACCGTATTCACTTTGATCTCCGGGTTGACCGTGAGCACGCTCGGCTGCGTCACGAGCTGCGTGATCGGCGCGATATCCTTTCGCGGATCGTAGGGAAGTTTCGAAAACAACAGCGTGTTGATGGCGAGCGGACCGCCAATGTTTATGCCGACAGTGGTGCCGTCCGGTGCGGCTTTCGCGACTGCGTCGGTGCCGATATTGCCGCTGGCGCCCGGTTTGTTCTCGACGACGAAGGTGCTGCCAGGGTATTTTTTCGCCAGCCCGTCAGCGACCAGCCGGGCCACGATGTCGGGCGTCGATCCCGCGCCGAACGGAACCAGAATGCGCACCATCTTGGCGGGCCAATCCTGCGCGAAGCCAGGCACGGCGGCGAAACATAGCAAAACGGCCGCAAGAGCAATGCAATTCAGCGCAGCGCGCTGGTGCGCGACGGCCGCAGCAATGCGATTTCGGCAGGTCAGTTGCATTGGCCATTGCGATCCTATACTGCGGCGACTGTAATGGGCATGCGCAACCGGGGTAAAGTGCGTCATGGGCTTGGGCATCTTCATCCTTGGGCTGGTGGTATTTTTCGCCGCCCACGTATTCGTCACCTTCCGCGCCGCGCGCGCCGACGCGATCGCGAAAATGGGTCAGAACGGCTACCGCGCGTTGTTTGGGCTGGTGTCGATCGCCGGCCTCGCCTTGATCGTCTGGGGCTTCGGGGAATACCACGCGCACGCGCCGCAAATCTGGTCGCCGCCGTCTTTCATGCGGCACATTACCATCGGGTTGATGTTGTTCGCGGTGATTTTCTTCACCGCCGCCTTCGTCCCGAGCCATATCAAAATGAAGCTCAAGCATCCGATGCTGGCCGGCATCAAGACCTGGGCGTTGGCGCACCTGTTATCGAACGGCGATCTCGCTTCGATCCTGCTGTTCGGATCGTTCCTGGCCTGGGGCGTCTACGCCCGCATCGCGGCCAAGCGGCGCGGTGATCTCGGCGCCATCGCGGCGCCCGTCGGCTGGATCAACGACGTCATTGTCGTGGTGGTCGGCATCGTCATTTATCTCGCCTTGGGCTACGCCTTCCATCCGATGGTCATCGGCGTGCCGGTGTTCGGGAGCTAGACGTCCGTGTCGGTGCAAGACGAGATCAGGCGGATCACCGCTCCGGATATTTTTGCCCGTAAGGGCGGCGCGCCGATCGTGTGCCTCACGTCGTATCACGCCCATACCGCGCGCCTGGTCGACAAATATTGCGACGTGATCCTGGTCGGCAACTCGCTCGGCATGGTGATGCACGGCCTGGAAACCACCGTTCCGGTCACGCTTGAGATGATGATCCTGCAGGGCCACGCGGTCATGCGCGGGTCAAAGCGCGCACTGGTCACCGTCGACATGCCGTTCGCATCGTACGAGGCTTCCAAGGAGCAGGCCTTCATGAACGCCGCGCGCGTGCTGAAGGAGACCGGTTGCGGCGCCATTAAAGTCGAAGGCGGCACGCGCATGGCCGAAACGATCGCGTTCCTAGTCGAGCGCGGCGTGCCGGTAATGGGCCATGTAGGCTTGACGCCGCAATCGATCAATACGATCGGCTCGTTCCGCGCCCAAGGGCGCGAGGAGATGGACTGGGTGCGTATCGAGCAGGACACTATCGCGGTGGCCGAGGCCGGCGCCTTCGCAGTGGTGATCGAGGCGGTGGCCGAGCCGCTCGCGCGTAAGCTGACCGCGACGGTGCGCATTCCCACCATCGGCATCGGCGCGAGCGCCGCCTGCGACGGCCAGATCTTGGTGCTGGAGGATATGCTCGGGCTGTCGCCGCGGGTGCCGAAATTCGTCAAGCGTTATGGCGACCTCGGTCCCGGCATCGAAAAGGCGGTGGCCGATTATGCGGCGGATGTGCGCGCGCGCGCGTTTCCCGGCCCCGAGCACGTCTATCCCATGAAGGGCAAAAAACCCTAGATCCCTCTGAATCTTAACGATTGTCGGGGACAAGCTTTGCCTTGGCCTCGCCACATCGCTAGGTTACGTCGCCATCGGCCCGGAGGACGGGCGTTAAAGGGGCTTGGAGCAGTTCGTGGCCGATATTTTTCACGAAGTCGACGAGGAAGTACGCCGCGAACGGCTGCAGAAGCTGTGGGATCGCTACAGCATCTATATCATCGGGGCCGCCGTCCTGATCGTCGCGTCGATCGGCGCTTGGCAGAGCTATCAATGGTGGGAAGCCAAGAAAGCTGCCGCCGCCGGCGCCGCGTTCGAGTCTGCGCTGAGCCTGAGCGATGAGGGCAAGCACGCCGAGGCGGAAGCCGCCTTCGCCAAGATCGCCGCCGAGGCGCCGGCGGGTTATCGCACCCTAGCGCGCTTGCGCGCCGCCGCGGAGCTCGCGCAAACTAAACCGGCGGACGCCGTGAAGGCCTATGACGAACTTGCGGCCGACGCTTCGCTCGGTTCCACTTTGCAGGACCTTGCCGCCGTGCGCGCCGGCATGCTGCTTGTGGATACCGCCCCGCTCGCCGAGATGCAGGCGCCGACTTGACCCGGTCGCCGGCCCTGGCCGAACCTTCCGCCACAGCGCGCGCGAGCTGCTCGCGCTGTCGGCCTGGCGCAATCACGATTTCACCGCCACGCGCCGCTACATCGACATGATCGCGGCCGACGCCGCAACGCCGCCCGGTACTCGCGCGCGCGCCGATGTGCTCTCGGCGCTGATCGCCGCTGGCGGTAGCAAGAGCTGAGGATTATTCCATGCGTCGCACGTATCGTGCCGTGTTGATGGCCGGACTGGTCGCGCTGGCGCCGGTGCTTGCCGGTTGCGAGAACTTCGATTTGGACCAGCTCGACTTTCTTCATCTCAACGAGAAGAAGAAGCTGCCGGGTGAGCGCAAAGAACTGTTCCCGAACGGCGTGCCGGGCGTCACGCAAGGCATTCCGCCGGAATATCTGAAGGGCAATCAGCAGCAAGCGGACACCGCGCTGGGACCGGATGCCGCCGCGCCGCCGCCGCCTGCAGGTGCGAACGCGCCAGCACCGGCGGCAAAGACCGCCGCGATCGAACCGGCGCAGGAGCCCAAGCTCAAACCGAAGCCGAAGCGCAAGCCGAAACCGCATCCGGCACAGCAACCGGCCACGCGGGTCACCGTGCAACCGGCCGCTCAAAGCCAAAGGCAGCGGCGACCAGAAGCTTGAGCCGTGGCCGGGTACGGCGCAGCAGCAGCCCGCGCCCGCGCAAGGCGGCGATCCCTGGCTGTCGGCGCCGCCGCCGCCCAGCACCTTGTCGCACTGATCTCTTCTTACCCGCTCCAGCGAAAGGAGAGGGGGAAGACAGAACCATGAGTTTCACAGTCGCCATCGTCGGGCGCCCCAATGTCGGCAAGTCGACCTTGTTCAACCGGCTGGTCGGCCGCCGCGTCGCGCTCGTCGATGACCGGCCGGGTGTGACGCGCGACCGCCGCGAAGGTGAGGGCCGGCTCGGTGACCTCGATTTCACCGTGATCGATACCGCGGGACTTGAGGAGTCCGCGCCCGAGAAGTCTCACCGGCCGCATGCGGGCGCAGACAGAGACCGCGATCGGGCAGGCCGATGCGATTTTTTTCATGATCGATGCGCGCGCCGGCCCGACCGGGGTAGATCGCGTGTTCGCCGAACTTGTCCGCAAGTCGGGCAAGCCGACCGTACTGATCGCCAACAAGATGGAAGGCACCGCCGGCGAAGCGGGCAGGCTGGACGCCTATGCGCTCGGCCTCGGCGACCCGATCGCGATTTCGGCCGAGCACAATGAAGGCCTGGTGGATCTTTATGACGCGCTGCGGGCGGCGCTGCCGGAGCGCACTGCCAAGCAGATCGAAGAGGCAGCCGAGCCTTCGGGTCCGCATCCGATCCGCGTCGCAATTGTCGGGCGCCCGAATGCCGGCAAGTCGACGCTGGTCAACCGGCTGCTCGGCGAGGAACGGCTGCTCACCGCGCCGGAAGCCGGTACCACGCGCGACGCTATTGCCGTCGATCTCGATTGGCATGGGCAAAAATTCCGCATTCACGACACCGCCGGCATTCGCCGCCGCGGGCAGGTCGACGAGAAACTGGAAAGGCTTTCGGTGGCCGATGCGCTCAACGCCGTGCGCTTTGCCGAGGTCGTCGTCGTTCTGCTCGACGTCGGTAACGCCTTTGAAGAGCAGGACCAGCGCATCGCCGACTTGGTCGAACAGGAAGGCCGCGCCATCATCATCGCGGTCAACAAGTGGGACCTGAAGGAAAAGACCGCCGGCGCCATCGGCAAGCTGCGCGAGCAGGCCGATGAGAAGTTAAAGCAGATGAAGGGCGTGCCGCTGGTGGCGGTGTCGGCCATGACCGGCGAGGGCGTTGATCGGCTGATGCAGGCGATCGTCGATGCTTTCGCGGTCTGGAACAAGCGCGTTCCGACCGCCGCGCTCAATCGCTGGTTCGAGGCGACGGTAGAATCGCATCCGCCGCCGGCCGTGTCGGGACGTAGGCTGCGCCTCAACTACATCACGCAGGCGAAAAGCCGGCCGCCGAGCTTCGTGCTGTTCTGCACCCGCGCCGACGCGCTGCCCGACGCTTACAAGCGCTACCTGATCAACTCGCTGCGCGAGAGTTTCGAGCTTCCGGGTACGCCCATCCGTCTGACGCTACGCGAGAAGGACAACCCGTTCAAAGGCCGGGCGAAGCGCAAGCACTGATATTGCGTCTGGCCACGATGGGGCCGGTTCGCCGCCAAATTCCTCGCGCCGCAGAAAGCCGCAATTCGATTTTGGGCATAAAGCCGCCATGATGAAGGCTTTATTGCTCGTGCCGGGGGGGGCGCCTCGCTGTGTTTTAGCGACAGCGCGCGGAAGGCTGTTCAAACGAGGGTGCTTTATTGATATCGTTTCGCCTAACTCGGGGGCGGCGCACGCAGCAACGGCCTGCAAACGCCGGCCATACGGCCTCTGGGGTAACGCCATGAAGATGAGCAAACTTGGCTATTTTTCCGAGTTTCTGCTTTTCCCGCCGCTCGTTCTCGTCGCGTCGCTACTCGCGTTTCGCAGTACGATGCCGCCATCGCCTTTGGCGTGGCTGCTTGTCTACGGCGCCGGACTGATGGCCTGGACATTATTGGAATATTTGCTGCATCGCGTGCTTTTTCATCACGCGCCGATTCTCGCCCCGATCCATGATCGCCATCACAAATCGCCAAACGACCTCATTGGCACGCCCGCATGGGCGAGCGTCTTGGTTGGCATGGTCGCGGTTGCAAGCCCAGCCTGGGCGGCGCTTGGATTCGGCCTCGGTACTGCCGCGACGGCAGGCCTCGTCACTGGCTATCTTTGGTATGTCTTCGTCCACTACGCGACGCACCATTGGCAGCCGCGCCGGGGGTCCTACATCTATCGCGCCCGGCTGCGCCATGGCCTTCACCACCACTTTCCCGATAGTGGAAATTTCGGCGTGACGACGGCCTTTTGGGATCGTGTCTTCGGCACGGCGATCAACGGACGCGCGCCGAAACATGGCCGCAAGACGGTTTAGGCCGGGACCCTGAACTCCAAGAACTTGCCGGCGCGGAAATCGTAGATTTTTCCGCTCTCCTCGCATTCGGGCAGGCACAGCGGCACGATCGTCTTCACCACTTGTTCCGGCGTCGGCAGCGTCATCGGATCGACGCCGGGGAAGGCGGTGGCATACATGCGGGTGCGGGTCGGTCCGGGTGAGAAAAGGTTGGCGCGGACCGGCGTCGTCTCGCATTCCGCTGCGTAGGCGCGGATGAGCACATCGAGTGCGGCCTTCGTCGCGGCATAGGGACCAAAATAGGCGCGGCCCAAATAGGCGACGGCAGAGGTGACGAATACGGCGCGCCCGGCGGGGGCCCGTTTGAGCAACGGGTCCATGCAGCGTATGAGCTGCCAGTTGGCGGTCACGTTCACCGCGAACAGATTGTCCCAGTCATTCGGTTCGACATGGCCGAGCGGCGTCGGCACCCCAAGCACGCCGGCATTGCCGATCATGACGTCGAGGCGGCCGTAGCGCTCGTTGAGCGCGAGCGCCAGCCGGGCGATGCCATCCGAATCCTTCATGTCGAGCGGCACAAGTGTGGCCGAGCCGCCGGCCGCCTTGATGGTGTCGTCAAGCTCCTCAAGCCCGCCCACCGTACGCGCAACAGCGACAACATGAGCACCGGCCCGCGCCAGCTCCAGTGCGAGGGCAGCGCCAATGCCACGCGAGGCGCCGCTCACGAGCGCAATACGATCGGCGAGGGGTTTCGACATGGGCTAACGCGAGCGAAAGCCTAAATGGCTTCGGCGAGCAGCGACAATTGCCGCGGGCTCGCCTCTTGCGCGGCAAGATCGGTGAGCGCGGTCGGATAGTCGCCGGTGAAGCAGTGGTCGGTGAATTGCGGGCGGACGGGATCGCGGCCCGGCAATCCCATGGCACGGTAGATGCCATCGACCGACAGGAAGGCCAGCAAATCGGCGCCGATGAACTGTCGCATGCCTTCGAGATCGTGCGTTGCTGCCAACAGCTTGTCGCGCTCGGGCGTGTCGATGCCGTAATAATCCGGATGGGTGATCGGCGGCGAGGCAATGCGGAAATGCACCTCCTTGGCGCCAGCATCGCGCATCATCTGCACGATCTTGCGTGAGGTGGTGCCGCGCACGATCGAAATCGTCCACCAGCATGATGCGCTTGCCGGCGACCACCGCGCGGTTGGCCGCGTGCTTCATGCGCACGCCCTGATCGCGGATCGCCTGCGTCGGCTGAATGAAGGTGCGGCCGACATAGTGATTGCGGATGATACCGAGCTCGTAGGGAATCCCGGATTCCTGCGCAAAACCGATCGCCGCCGGCACGCCTGAATCGGGCACCGGCACGATCACGTCGACGGCGGCCGGCGCTTCGCGCGCCAATTCGGCGCCCATGGTCTTGCGCACGTCGTAGACGTGGCGGCCGCCGACAATAAAATCCGGCCGCGAGAAATAGATGTATTCAAAGATGCACGGGCGCGGGGTCATCGGCGGAAACGGCTTGTGCGACTGTGCGCCGTCCTCGTCGAAAACCACCACCTCGCCGTTTTCCACGTCGCGCACGTATTGCGCGCCGATCATATCGAGTGCGCAGGTCTCCGACGCGAGGATCGGGCAGCCGTCGAGTTTGCCAATCACCAGCGGACGGATGCCAAGTGGATCGCGCGCGCCCACCAGCTTCTTGTTGGTCAGCCCGACAAAGGCATAGGCGCCTTCGAGTTGACGCAGGCCCTCGATGAAACGGTCGACAAAACGGTTTCGGCGAGCACGCGCCACCAGATGTAGGATCACCTCGGTGTCGGTGGTCGATTGCATCATGGCGCCTTCGTGCACCAGCTGCTTGCGAAGCGCGATGCCGTTGGTGAGGTTGCCGTTGTGGCCGATGGCAAAGCCGCCGCCTTCAAGCTCGGCAAACAGCGGCTGGACGTTGCGCAGGATGGTTTCGCCGGTGGTCGAATAGCGCACGTGGCCGATGGCCGCAGTGCCGGGAAGCCGCTCGATCACTTCGCGGCGGGAAAAGTTGTCGCCAACAAGGCCGAGGCGACGTTCCGAGTGGAAGCGCTTGCCATCGAAGGAGACGATACCGGCGGCTTCCTGGCCGCGATGCTGGAGCGCGTGCAGGCCGAGCGCAGTGATGGCGGCGGCGTCCGGGTGGCCGAAAATGCCGAACACGCCGCATTCTTCGCGGAGCCGGTCGGCGTCCGGGTCGAAGTCGGCGCCTGCCCTCCGTATGAGGTGTTGCGGCTTTTGCTGCATTGCTATCGCGGTCCGGTCCGTGGGTTGAGCTCCGACTTTTGGTCGGGAGCGCTGTCCGGCGGTTCCTGGTCTTCCGGCTTCTGGCGCTTCAACCGCTTCAAGATGGTGCTTTCGGGGTCGTCCGGCAACATCCCCTTCAACCAATCCCCCGTACTTTGCAACACGACCTTCGACTTGGCGCCGCGCACCCATTCCGGCTGGCTGCGGTCGGGCACCAGCCAGGCGAAGAACAGGAAGGCGATCACCACGATGATCAGGCCGCGGCCGAGCCCGAACAGGAAGCCGAGCGTGCGGTCGAGCGCGCCGACCCGGCTGTCGAGCACCATATCGGAAATGCGCACGGTGATGATCGAGATCACCAGCAGCGTCAGCAGGAACATCGCGCCGACGCTGACGCCGATCGCCACCATGTCGCTCGATATGTATTGTTTCGCGATCGGTAGCACGCGCGAATAAGAATAGAGCGTGACCAACGCGGCCACGCCCCAGGCGCCGATCGACAGAATTTCGCGCATGAAGCCGCGGATCATGGCGAGTAGGCCGGAGATCAACATGACCACCAGGAGGATGATGTCGAGCAACGTGATCGGCATCGTGTCCTCGTCAGCTTGCCGGCCGGGCGCGGCGGCGGCCGCGCACCAAGGCACGGCGGCGAGGCGAATCCGCCTGCAGCCGCGGCGGCTGCGAAACAGGGCGGCGTTGTGGGCCTTAAGTGTCTAATTTGACGCCTATTTCTGCTCGCCTCCGCGCTGGCTTAAGGGGCCCGCGCGAGGCGGTTTCGACGCCCCGTGTATAGCGGGGCATCACGGTGCCGTCACCCGTCTTGTCCACGGGTTTTACCGCCATTGGCCCGGCTGCCGCGGGCGGCGATGTCGGCGACCAGGCTGGCAAGGCTGGCCACGCCGGTAACCTTGAGGCCGGGCTCCCCGGCTTCCGCGCGCGCGGCTTCCGGAACGACGGCGCGGGTAAAGCCGAGCTTTGCGGCTTCTTTGAGCCGGGCCGGCGCTTGCGCCACCGGACGTATTGCTCCCGACAAGGAGACTTCGCCGAAATAGACCGCATCGGCCGGCAGCGGCGCATTGGCGAGCGAGGAAACCAGTGCGGCGGCGGCGGCGAGATCGGCCGCCGGCTCCTGGATGCGCAGGCCGCCGGCAACGTTAAGGTAAACGTCGTGGCCGCCGAGCTTGACTCCGCAATGAGCCTCCAGCACCGCCAGCAGCATCGACAGCCGGCTCGGGTCCCAGCCGACCACGGCGCGGCGCGGCGTGCCGAGCGAGGTCGGCGCCACCAGCGCCTGGATTTCGACCAGCAGCGGCCGTGTGCCCTCGATCCCGGCGAATACCGCGGTGCCGGGCGAGCCGAGATCGCGCGCCGACAGGAACAGCTCGGACGGATTGGCGACTTCGCGCAGCCCTGAGCCGGTCATTTCGAACACGCCGATCTCGTCGGTCGGGCCGAAGCGGTTTTTCACTGCGCGCAAAATGCGGAATTGGTGCGAGCCTTCGCCCTCGAAGGAAAGCACGGCATCGACCATGTGCTCGACCACACGGGGACCGGCGATCTGACCGTCCTTGGTGACATGGCCGACCAAAATGATGGCGGCGCCGGAGCGCTTGGCATAGCGGATCAGCGC
This sequence comes from uncultured Alphaproteobacteria bacterium, assembly GCA_963753455.1. Taxonomy (GTDB): domain Bacteria; phylum Pseudomonadota; class Alphaproteobacteria; order Rhizobiales; family Xanthobacteraceae; genus Pseudolabrys. The sequence goes on from CAVWDA010000057.1 coordinate 20,477, forward strand.
CTGCGCGCTGCCGCGCACCTGGGTGACCGTGCCGGGCGCGGATTCGACCAATTCGGTCCACATGGTCTGGATCGAATCGATGACGATCAGGCGCGGCGTCTTGCCCTCGGACAAGGTGGCGATGATGTCCTCGACAGAAGTTTCCGCCGCGAGCTCGACCGTGGCATCGCTCAAGGCCAGCCGCTCGGCGCGTAAGCGTACTTGGGCGACCGCTTCCTCGCCGGAAATGTAGACCGCGCGGTGCCCGCCGCGCGCCATCGCGGCGGTGGCCTGCAGCAACAAAGTCGATTTGCCGATGCCGGGATCGCCCGCCATCAGCAGCACGGAGCCGCGCACAAAGCCGCCGCCGCTGACGCGGTCGAGTTCGGCGACGCCGGAGGGCAGGCGCGGGGCCTCGTGCGCTTCGCCATCAGTGGCTCGAGCGCGAACAGCCGTCCCTTGCCGGCTTTACGCCCGGGGCCGGCGGGACGCTCCGCGCCTTCCTCGGCCAGCGAATTCCACTCGCCACAGGCCTCACATTTGCCCTGCCATCGGCTGAAGGCGGCGCCGCAGTTCTGACAGACGAAGTTGAAGTTGCGCTTGGACATGCTAGAATCGCCCGTGAAATGCCGTCCGACAACCTAAAGACGTCACGAGAACAATACAAGAACATTATTTAAGAAAGTACTGATTTGAAGGGATTTTGCCTCAGCCCCGGTAAACCCGGTGGTAGCGCCGGCCGAGGCTGGTGAGCAGCTCGTAGCCGATGGTGCCGGCAGCGCTAGCAACCGCATCAACCGTCATTTTGCCGCCGATCAGCGTGACGAGGTCGCCGCGCCGGGCGGCATTGTCGGGCAGATCGGTGATGTCGACCGCTAAAAGATCCATGGAGACGCGGCCGGCCAACGGACAGCGCTCGCCGGCAAAAATGGCGTCGGCGCCGGGCACAGCGTCCGAGGCGCTGGCCGCGCGCGGATAACCGTCGGCATAGCCGACCGCGACCACCGCGATCCGCGTCGCGCGCTTGGCGGTCCAGGCCGCGTCGTAGCCGACCGTCTCGCCGCGCGGCACGCTGCGCACCTGCACGATATGCGCCTGCAGTTCGACCACCGGCTGCATCGGATTTTTTTGCCCGGGCGTCGGGTTGACGCCGTAGAGCGCGACGCCCGGACGCACCATGTCGCAATGCGCCTTGTTGCCGAGAAAGATGCCGGACGAATTGGCTAGCGAGGCGGGAATGCCGCGGTAAAGGATACGCACCTCGCGGAACGCCTCGATCTGCCGCGCATTGAGAGGATGCTCGGGCTTTTCGGCGATGACCAAGTGGCTCATCAACAGCGTGATGCCATGATTTTCGGAGCGGATGCGGTGCGCCAGCGCGGCCGCGTCATTCACCGAGACGCCGAGCCGGTTCATGCCGGTGTCCACATGCAGCGCGGCGCCGCCGCGCCACGCATTGGCATTGCAGAACATGTCCCATTCCGCCAGCTCGACCATACTGCCGATGACCGGCCGCGCGTGCAGATCGGCATAAGCGGCCGCGGTGCCGGGGAGCAGGCCGTTGAGCACATAGATCGTCTGCTCCGGCGCGACCGCGCGCACCCGGCCGGCTTCGGCGAGGTCGGCGACGAAGAATGTCCTGCAGCCGGCTTTGGCGAGCGCGGCCGCGACCTTTTCAATGCCGCAGCCATAGCCGTCGGCCTTGATCACGGCGGCGCATTCCGTCGGCATGGCGAAGCGGCCGAGCGCGCGCCAGTTGGCTTCGATGGCGGCGAGATCGACAGTGAGGATGCCGCCCGCCTGCACCGCCGGCGGGCCGGCGGTGACCACCCGTTCCGCCAGAACCTCGTCCCGCGGGCTTGCATCCTGGTGAATTGCGGTTTCTGCCTCGGCCATGGGCAACGGTTTAGCGGCCTGAGCGCGGGGCGTCCATGCGGGGATAATAGGCGTTAGCCGATGCGCTGCGGCAGATGGTCCGCCTTCGCCAAGGTCGAGAATTTCGTGATCGCGCCTTCGAACTGCATTTCGACCGTGCCGGTCGGCCCGTGGCGCTGCTTGCCGATGATGACTTCAGCCTTGCCGTGCACCTTGTCGGCGTCGGCCAGCCATTCCGCGAATTTCTCGCGGTTGCTTTCCAGCGGCTTGCGCATCTGGTGGTAATATTCTTCGCGATAGACGAACAACACCACGTCGGCGTCCTGTTCGATCGAGCCCGATTCACGCAGGTCGGACAGCTGCGGACGCTTGTCGTCGCGGCTTTCCACCTGGCGCGAGAGCTGCGACAGCGCCAAAATCGGCACGTTGAGTTCTTTTGCCAGTGCCTTGAGCTTCGTGGTGATCTCGGTGATTTCCTGCACGCGGTTTTCTGCCGAGCGACGGGTCGAGCCCTGCAGCAATTGCAGATAGTCGATGATCAGGAGATCGAGGCCGCGCTGGCGCTTGAGCCGCCGCGCGCGGGCGGCGAGCTGGGCCACCGACAGGCCGCCGGTCTCGTCGACAAAGAACGGCAGGTTCTGCAATTCGATAGAATGATCCTTGATGCGCTCGAATTCGGCTTCGGTGATGCCGCCCCGCCGGATCTGGTTCGACGGAATGCCGGTCTGCTCGGCGATGATGCGGGTGGCGAGTTGCTCGGCCGACATTTCCAGCGAGAAGAAGCCGACAATGCCGCCATTGGCGGTGACCGTGTGGCCATCCGCCCGCACCTCGCCGCGCCAGGCGCGCGCGACGTTGTAGCCGATATTGGTGGCGAGGGCGCTTTTACCCATGCCGGGACGGCCGGCGAGTATGATCAGGTCGGACGGTTGCAGGCCGCCCATCATGCGGTCGAGATCGTCGAGCCCGGTGGCGACGCCGGACAGCTTGCCGTCGCGCTGGAAGGCGTGCGCCGCCATGTCGATTGCGGTGGTGAGCGACTGGGCGAAGCGCTGGAAGCCGCCGTCGTAACGTCCGGTCTCGGCCAGCTCGTACAGGCGGCGCTCGGCCTCCTCGATCTGATTGCGCGGCGAGAAATCGACCGGCGCGTCGAAGGCGACGTTGACCATGTCCTCGCCGACGATGATCAGCGCGCGGCGGATCGACAGATCGTAGATGGTGTGGCCGTAATCCTCGGCATTGATGATGGTGGTCGCCTCGGCGGCAAGCCGCGCCAGGTACTGGCTCACGGTCATGCCGCCGATATCGATGTCGGCGCCGATGAAGGTCTTCAGCGTGACCGGGGTCGCCACTTTGCCGGCGCGGATCAGATCGCGGGCAAGCTGATAGATTTTCTGGTGAATTGGCTCGAAGAAATGCTCCGGATTGAGGAAATCGGAGACCCGGTAAAAGGCCTCGTTGTTGACCAGGATGGCGCCCAATAGCGCTTGCTCCGCTTCGATATTGTGCGGAGCGGAACGAAAATTCTGGGCAGGTTCTGCAACCTGCTTACGTAGCGCCGAATCGAGGGGGACCATGACTTTCTATGCTTACCCGGAAATTGTGGCATAGCACGCGCTTTTGTGGCGGCAGTGTGGAGCGCGCGCTTGCGCACGCAATCCACAATGAATCACACGGTGCGATTCCGTGGTGGGAAATGCAGATTTTTCTTGACCATGCCGTCGCGCGCGCGACGCTTTTACGCGCGCTACTCGCCGGCGAGCCGCAGCGGCGGATGGCGCTCGCCCTCGGCGCCGCGCAGCCGGCGCTCCTCGCGGGCGATATAATCCCGCGTCATCGGCACCACGTCCTGCCGCTTGGTGAGCTGGATCTGGAACACCATCAAGTCCTGCTCGCGGAACGACATTTCTGATGCCGCCAGATAGAACTCCCACATGCGCACGAAGCGCTGATCGTAGATGCGTTCAACTTCTTCGCGGTGGGCCATGAAGCGTTCGCGCCAGTGCTTGAGCGTCTCGGCGTAGTGCAGGCGCAGGATCTCGATATCGGTGGTCAGCAGTCCCGACCGTTCGATGTGCGGCAACACCTCGGACAGCGAGGGGATATAGCCGCCGGGGAAGATGTATTTCGCGATCCAGGGATTGGTCACGTTCGGCCCTTCCGAGCGGCCGATCGAGTGCAGCACCATGACACCGTCGTCAGCAAGCAATTGCGCACACCTGCGGAAGAACGTCTCGTAATGATTGACGCCGACATGCTCGAACATGCCGACCGACACGATGCGGTCGAACGGGCCATCCGCGTCGCGGTAATCCTGCAGTTTAAAGCGTGTGCGATCGCTCAGGCCTTTTTCCGCGGCGCGCCCGTTGGCGATAGCGTGCTGCTCCTGCGACAGCGTGATGCCGGTCACGTCGGCGCCGGCAACCTCGGCGAGATACAAGCCAAGCCCGCCCCAGCCGCAGCCGATATCGAGCACGCGCAAGTCGCGATCGTCGCGCAACATGAGCTTGGCGGCGAGGTGACGCTTCTTGGCGAGTTGGGCGTCGTCGAGCGATAGCTCGGGGTTTTCGAAATAGGCGCAGCTATATTGCCGGTCGGCGTCGAGGAACAAGGAGTAAAGGCGGCCGTCGAGATCGTAATGATGCGCGACGTTATGACGTGCGCGCCGGCGCGGATTGAACTGCTGCAAACGGCGGTTAAGAAAGCGCAGCAGCCCCTGCGGCCGCGCCCAGTGCGGCACGTCCGAATTCTGCCCGAGCATGATAGCCAACACATCGGCGATCGAGCCTTGCTCGACCACGAAGGTGCCGTTCATATAGGACTCGCCGAATTTGAGTTCGGGATCGAGGAGAATTCCCCACTCGGCCGCGCGGGTCGCAAAACGAACCGATACCGGCTGGCCGGTCCCATCGCCGAAGGTCAAGACCGTTCCGCGCGAGGTGGTAACCCGGAACGTGCCGCGCCTGATAAAGGTCTTCAGTAGAAATTGAAGCAACCGGTCCATCGGCCGCCCCCATCACTCTGACAATTGCCGCTACTGGTTATGATCTCCCCACACCCAACGACCTCGATGGGCGCTCTAATCCTTAACGGGATATTCAATCAAAGTTTTGCTGGCCCAGCAATGCCACAAATTGGATGCATTCAAGCAATGCCAGACAGGGTCACAACCCCGCAATAATCGGCTATCAACACGGCGGTCAGCGGTCTGGGCGCGCCCCAGCGGCATAATGTAACCTATTGAAAGGTCTACGATAATGACGGGTTTAAATCGCGGCATCGGGCTGGCGATGGCGGTATTGGCGATCGCTGCGGCGGCGCCGGCAGGCGCGCAGGAAAACCTCGATTCCGGCAAGACCGGCGCGCAATTGTATGCCGCCGACTGTGCCATTTGTCACAAGAGTCCCCAGGCCCTGAACAAGTCGGGCGGCCTGCTCGGGCTGTCCAGCTTCCTGCGCGAGCATTACACGGCGAGCAAAGAATCCGCTGCCTCTATCGCGGCCTATATCCAATCGGCGGGCAATGCACCGGCACCGAGCAAGCGCACGGGCGCGTCTAAGCGCTCGGCCAAGGATGGGGAGAAGGGCAAGGTCGACGAGGAGAAAAAAGTCAAGCCGAAATCCGGTGAGGCTAAGGGCGAGGAGAAGGCCAAGGTCGACGAAGAGAAGAAGGGCAAGCCGAAGTCAGGTAAGGCGGAGGGCGAGGCGAAGAGCAAGGTCGGCGACGAGACGAAGACCAAAAATAAATCCGGTGAGGCTAAGGGCGAGGAGAAGGCCAAGGTCGACGAAGAGAAGAAGGGCAAGCCGAAGTCAGGTAAGGCGGAGGGCGAGGCGAAGAGCAAGGTCGGCGACGAGACGAAGACCAAAAATAAATCCGGTGAGGCTAAGGGCGAGGAGAAGGCCAAGGTCGACGAAGAGAAGAAGGGCAAGCCGAAGTCAGGTGAGGCGGAGGGCGAGGCAAAGAGCAAGGTCGGCGACGAGACGAAGACCAAAAATAAATCCGGTGAGGCTAAGGGCGAGGAGAAGGCCAAGGTCGACGAAGAGAAGAAGGGCAAGCCGAAGCCAGGCGAGGCCAAGGGCGGGGAGAAGAGCAAGGTCGACCAGGAGAAGAAGGCCAAGTCGACGACCGACGAGACCAAATCCAAAAAGTCCGGCACGACCCACAAGCCCGAAGAGGCCAAGACCTCTGAGCCGAAGAGCGAAATCAAATCCGACCATAAGCCCGAACAAAAGACCGGTGCCAAGACGACCGAATCCAAGACGACCGAGCCCAAATCGGGTGAGGCGAAGGCGGCGCAACCGAAGGCGAAAGATGCCGAGGCTTCGCCGCCCAAGGAAAAGCTGAGCAAACCGAAGTCGGACGTCGCACCGGCCGCCAAATCGGATGAGCCGGAGAAATCAGACTAGCGCTTCAGGCTTCCTGGTCCTTCTTGCTGGCCCTTTTGGCGGGCTTGACGTCTTCGGTAGCCTCGGCGTCCGGTTTATCGGCCTCGTGCAACGCCTTGACCGCTTCGGGCTCGAAGAAGGCTTCGGCGGCCTCAAGCGCGGCTGCCGCATCTTCTTCGGCTTCCGTGCGCTGTATCGAGACGTCCTCGCCCCGCGCGACCCGCTCGGCCTCGCCCGCGCTGCGCGCGACGATGACGGTGATAAACGTCTCGACGTCTGGGTGCAGCGTCAGCGGCACCTTGTACTGGCCGATGGTCTTGATCGGCGCGTTGAGCGCGACCTGCGAGCGGTTCACTTCGGCGCCGTCGGCATTGAGCAGGCCGGCGATGTCGCGCGGCGACACTGAGCCGAACAATTGGCCGGATTCGCTCGCCTGACGGATCACCACAATGGTCTTGCCGTCGAGCTTGGCCGCGACTTTCTCGGCTCCGCCCTTAAGTTCGAGGTTGCGCACCTGCAACTCCGCCTTCATCGCCTCAAAGCGGGTCTTGTTGTCGGCGGTCGCACGCAAGGCCTTGCCGCGCGGCAGCAAGAAATTGCGGGCGAAACCGTCCTTCACGCGCACGACATCGCCCATTTGGCCAAGCTTGCCGATGCGCTCGAGCAGGATCACATCCATTGTCGTTTCTCCTTGATTTGAACTTGGTTGATCTGGATTTCGGTCATTGGTGTACGTGTCGTCTTCACGTGGGGGCCGGCGGACCGCGCGTTGCGGCAATGCGCGCGCGCAGATCGATGACGGCCTCGACCAGGCCAAGCAGGCAAAGCGCCAGCACCGGCCAGCCCAGTACAAGCACTGCGGTGTAGACGCCGGCGAGCAGGAAAGCGCGGCTTGCCATGCCGCGGGTGATGGTATGCAGGACCGCGAAGCCGAGCACGCCGTAGGCCAAGAGCAGGCTTGCCGAGAACACGCCAGCGACGATGCCGATGAGGCTGCCGACAAAACTCAAGGCGACGGCGACCGCGAGCGCCGCTATCGCCGCGCGCGGGAAGGTCATTGTTGCCAGCGTCGGCCAAGGCCGGTGAAGCCGACCGGAAAATTTCACCATCACGCCGCCGAGCCACAGATTGACCATGTTGGTGATGGTTGCGAGTACGGCCGCCATTGGCGGAATGGCGACCACCAGGAAATCGATCAGCCGGCTGGCAGTGAGCTCACCCGGCGCGCTGGGCGCGGCGCCGGCCGGGGCTTCGGTTTCCACGAGAAGGATATGCGTCAGCGCGTTGCGCAGCCCGGCGCGGAAGCTTTCGGCGTCGAGGCCGAAATTGGGGATGGCGACAACCACCATGAGCCCGCCAAGCACGGCAGCCCAGACCACCAGTCGGCCGGGCGGATACCATTCGAGCGCTGCTGTGCCGTTATCGGCGGGGCGCGCCAGCATGGTTAGATAACCGAGCCACCAGGCCGGCACGCCGGCGCCGGCCAGAAACGAGAAGAAGAACACAGGGCCGAACGCGATGCCGAGTGCGAGCGCGCCTACCAGCGCGGCGGTCAAGGCCGACCAATGGCTCCAGCCGAGTCCAGCGATCATGATCGGCAACGGCGCAAGATAAAACAGCGGGACAGACAGCCACGCGCCCGAAGTCACCGAGGCGAACAGCAAAGCCGCCGCAGCGCCAGCACCAATTCCGACTAGTCCGAACTGCATCATCACGAGCTGTCCCGCTCCGTTTCGAGCGGTTAGAGACGGAACCATTCCGTCCCAACCATCGGCTTGCGGGTGTCCCCGCAAGCCTCGTTGTGTTTGTGTCTTACTGAATCACGTAAGGCAGCAAGCCGAGGAAGCGCGAGCGCTTGATCGCCTGCGCCAGCTCGCGTTGTTTCTTGGCCGACACCGCGGTTATGCGGCTCGGCACGATCTTGCCGCGCTCAGACACATAGCGCTGCAACAGCTTGACGTCCTTGTAGTCGATCTTCGGCGCGTTGGCGCCGGAAAACGGACACGTCTTGCGCCGGCGGAAGAACGGACGACGCGCGCCGCCACCACCGCCGCCTTGGGATGATCCGAATGCCATGGTCTATTCCTCCACCGCTGCGACATCGGCGTCGTCATCGCGACGCGGACGGCGTGGACGATCGCCCCGGTCGCCGCGATCACCACGTTCGCCGCGATCGTCGCGATCGGACTTGCGCATCATCGCGGAAGGGCCGTCCTCGTGCGCTTCGACGCGGATGGTGAGGTAACGCAGGATATCTTCGTTGATCCGCTCCTGGCGCTCGATCTCGCTGAGCACGGCCGGCGGCGCGTCGACATTGAGCAGCGTCATGTGCGCCTTGCGGTTCTTGCGGATGCGATAGTTGAGGGACTTCATCCCCCAATATTCGGTCTTGGTGATCTTGCCGCCGGCTTCGGTGATGACGCCGGACAGCTTCGCGGTCAATTCCTCGACCTGCTGCGCGGACAGATCCTGGCGCGCGAGATAGACGTGTTCGTAGAGCGGCATGAAAAGCCTTTCCTTAGGTTACCCATGTCCTCGACCCTAGCGCCTAGCCCCTCGAGCCCTTCGGGAAAGGCTCGAATGCTCTGAAGGCGGGAACACGGGACGCCGGGCTCAGTAGCCCTACCGTTCGAAAACGGCCGTCCGTTCAGCTCCCAACCAGGATCGACGGAACGCGCGGGTTATAGGCGGATTGGGAGGGAAAAGGCAAGCAAAAGCGCCCGTCTCTGCGCGGGCTGTTAAGCCGCGTGCGGTCAATTTCGCTGCCAAATTGCCGCATGCAACGACCGTATCGGCCATAAAAGGCCACCCTGGCCCAATACGCCATTTCGCTTGGGTTGCTGGTTCCCGCCTAACTTGACAGGGCCCGTGCTGCGGTGTCTCTCGGCTCAATTCAGGCAAAAGACGAGTTGTGAGGGGGTATGGCGGTCGCTTTCGTATTTCCGGGGCAGGGCAGCCAGGCGGTTGGTATGGGCAAGGCGCTGGCGGCGAATTTTGCGCCGGCCCGGCAGGTGTTCGATGAGGTCGACGCGGCGCTCGGCACCAAGCTTTCGACCATCGTGTTCGAAGGCCCGGCCGATGCGCTCACGCTCACCGAGAATGCGCAGCCGGCGCTGATGGCGGTCTCGCTTGCTGCTCTACGCGTGCTGGAAGCCGAAGCCGGTCTCGATCTCAAACGCGACGCGCAATTCGTCGCCGGTCATTCGCTCGGCGAATACTCCGCGCTTGCCGCCGCCGGCGCCTTCACCGTCGCCGACACAGCGCGGCTCTTACGCACACGCGGGCAGGCGATGCAGAAGGCGGTGCCGGTCGGCATCGGCGCCATGGCGGCGCTGCTCGGACTCGACTACGACGCGGCGGTTGCTGTCGCCGCGGAAGCCGCGCAAGGGCAAGTTTGTCAGGCCGCCAACGACAACGGCGCCGGTCAGGTGGTGGTGTCGGGCGACAAGGCGGCGGTCGAACGCGCCGTTGAAGTCGCCAAGAGCAAAGGCGCCAAACGGGCCATGCTTTTGCAAGTGTCCGCCCCCTTCCATTGCGCCTTGATGCAGCCTGCCGCCGATGTAATGGCGCAAGCGCTGGCGCAAGTGACCGTCAAGCCGCCGGTGGTGCCGGTGGTGGCGAACGTGATGGCCAAGCCGATCAGCGATCCGGCCGAAATCGTACGCGCGCTGGTCGCGCAAGTGACTGGCACGGTGCGCTGGCGCGAGTCGGTCGCCATGATGGCTGGTGCAGGCGTCAAGACGTTTTACGAGGTGGGGGCTGGCAAGGTGCTGAGCGGTCTCATCAAGCGTATTGCCGAGGGCGTGAACGCGACGGCGATCGGCACCCCGGAAGACGTCGCCGCGTTCAAGGCGATGCAGAAGAATTAGGAGTTTCTGATGTTCGATCTTTCCGGCAAATCCGCTCTGGTGACCGGCGCAACCGGCGCTATCGGTGGTGCCATCGCGCGTGCCTTGCACGCGCAGGGGGCGACTGTCGCACTCTCCGGCACGCGGCGCGAGGTCCTTGATGCGCTCGCCGGCGAGTTGAATAATCGGGTCTATGTGCTGCCGTGCGATCTCGCCGACAAGGAAGCGGTCGAGGCCCTGGTGCCGAGCGCCGAAGAAAAAATGACCAAGCTCGATATCCTGGTCGCCAATGCCGGCGTCAATCAGGACAATCTGTTCGTCAGTTTGACCGACGAGGCTTGGGACAAGGTGATTGCAGTGAATTTGACCGCCACTTTCCGGCTTACCCGTGCGGCGGTGAAGACCATGATGCGCCGGCGCTGGGGCCGCGTGATCGGTATTTCGTCGATCGTCGGCTATACCGGCAATCCGGGGCAGGGCAATTACACCGCTGCGAAAGCCGGCCTGGTCGGAATGCTGAAGTCGGTCGCCGCGGAATACGCCAAGCGCAACGTTACGGCCAACTGCATTGCCCCTGGCATTATTGCCAGCGCCATGATCGACAGGCTCAATGACAAGCAGCGCGAGGCGATCATGGCCCGGGTACCCTCGGGGCGGCTGGGAACGCCGGCCGACGTGGCCGCTGCAGCGGTCTATCTGGCTTCGGAAGAGGCCGGGTATGTCACCGGGCAGACCATTCACGTCAACGGCGGAATGGCCATGATATAGCGAGCTCCCGAAAAATGGGCAGCGCTTCCAGGGCTAGGCCGTGCGCGAATAAAGTATGATCCCGATGGGCTCACGAACAACAAGGGGCGGAAATGCTTGGCTTTTCAGGGCGCATCGGCTTACGCTCGCCCGCGCTAGTCAACGCATTTGAAGTGTGGTAACCGAAATTCGGCCCGGCGGGGGCGGCCGATGGCGGACGTCGCAATTGATGCTCTGCGATCGAAGGTCGTCACACCACCGTCAACCACGACGAGGCCATTCCGCGATGGTTGCGATCGGGTCCCGGCCGCAGCCCAATCTAAAAGCACGAGGTTGGAACGATGAGTGATATTGGCGAGCGGGTTAAGAAGATCGTCGTGGAGCACCTGGGGGTCGAACCCGACAAGGTGACCGAGCAAGCGAGTTTCATCGACGATCTCGGCGCCGATAGTCTCGACACCGTCGAACTCGTGATGGCTTTCGAGGAGGAATTCGGCTGCGAGATTCCGGATGATGCCGCCGAAACGATCCTGACCGTTGGCGATGCCGTCAAGTTTCTCGAAAAGAACGCTAAGAGTTAAGCGTAAGCCGCTCCGGCTGCTCAATAGCTCCATTCGTCAGAAAAATTATGGGCTATGGCCGGTAAAGCGGCACATAGGAGCGCTTGACTTGATTCGGAGCTTGGCATGAGGCGTGTTGTCATCACCGGGATGGGGATGGTTACTCCGCTTGGCTGCGGCGTCGAAACGACATGGCAGCGCCTGCTTAAAGGCGAAAGCGGTGCCAAGAAGATCGACACCTTCGACGTTTCCGACATCTCCTGCAGGATCGCGTGCGTGGTACCGCGCGGGGACGGGAGCGGCGGCAGTTTCAATGCCGACCAGTGGATGGAGCCGAAGGAGCAGCGCAAGGTCGACAATTTCATTCTGTTCGGGATGGCTGCGGCTAAGCAGGCGCTCGATGACGCCGGTTGGCACCCGAAGAGCTATGAGGAGCAGACTAGCACCGGCGTCCTGATCGGTTCCGGCATCGGCGGCGTCGAGGGCATCGCCGCCAACGCCGTTATCCTGCACGAAAAGGGACCGCGTCGGGTTTCGCCGTTCTTCATTCCCGGTCGTATCATCAATCTCGCGTCAGGCTACGTATCCATCGAATTCGGCCTGAAAGGTCCAAACCATGCCGTGGTTACCGCGTGTTCAACCGGAGCGCACGCGATCGGCGACGCTGCGCGTCTGGTCGCGCTCGGAGATGCTGACGTCATGGTGGCGGGTGGCACGGAATCGCCGGTCAACCGCATTTCGCTCGCGGGCTTTGCCGCGTTGCGCGCGCTTTCCACCGGCTTCAACGAGGAGCCGACACGCGCGTCGCGTCCCTACGACAAGGACCGCGACGGCTTCGTGATGGGTGAGGGAGCCGGCGCGGTGGTGGTCGAAGCGCTCGAGCACGCCCAGGCGCGCGGCGCCAAGATTTATGCCGAACTGGTGGGCTATGGGCTGTCGGGCGACGCCTATCATATTACCGCGCCTTCGCCGGACGGCGACGGCGCGTTCCGCTGCATGAGCATGGCGCTCAAGCGCGCGGGGATCACGGCAGGCGATATCGACTATATTAATGCGCATGGCACCTCGACGCCGCTCGGCGATGAGATCGAACTCGGCGCGGTGCAGCGGCTCGTCGGCAATGCGGCAGGCCGCGTGTCGATGTCTTCGACCAAATCCTGCATTGGGCATCTGCTCGGCGCCGCCGGAGCGGTGGAGGCAATCTTCTCGATCCTGGCAATCCGCGACGGCGTTGCTCCGCCTACCATTAATCTTGATAATCCGTCGGTTGAGACGCCGATCGATCTGGTGCCGCACAAGGCGCGCAAGCGCGAAATCAACATCGCCTTGTCGAACTCGTTCGGCTTCGGCGGGACCAATGCCTCGCTGATCTTTTCCCGCTATGCCGGCTAGCCCGCCTGCGACTTCCCAAGCTTTCGCCACAATTCTTCCTAACGTGTGAAAGCCCCTAATGATTTTCAGTTCAGCGGCGGCCGGTCGCCAAACGGGAGTGTGTCGAAGGTGAGCTTGCAGGTCGCTACAGCGCGAGCGGGCGCGTGAGTTCCGATCCGCCCTATGATGGCGGGGGCCGCAGGGCCGCGAGCAATTCGGGGCCCGTGCCGGTGCCACCGCCTCCGGCGAGCACGCCCAAGCCGCCACGCAGCCCGCGCGCGGCGCTCGAGCCGGAACGCGTTCCGTTGCCTAATCGCCGCTCGCAACGGGTTCGGCATCCGCTGGTGATTGCGGGCAACGCCATCTTCACGGTGTTGATCCTGATATCGGTCGTCGTCGGTGGCGCGCTCTACGTCGGCCGGCAACGTTTCGAAACGCCCGGGCCGCTCACGGCCGACAAAGTGGTCAATATTCCGCGCGGTCTTGGCATCCGCGATATTGCCGATGTGCTGCAGCGCGAAGGCGTGATCGATCAGCCGTGGGTGTTCATTGGCGGCGTCCTCGCGCTCAAAGCGCGCGGCGACCTCAAGCACGGTGAATACCAGTTCACCAAGGGCGCGAGCCTTGCCGACGTAGTCACCACCATTATCGAGAACAAAGTGGTGCAGCACTCGCTGACGATCCCGGAAGGATTAACCTCCGAGCAGATCGTTGCCAAGCTGTTGGAGACAGACGCGCTCTCCGGTCAAATCAAGGAAATTCCGCGTGAAGGCACGTTGCTGCCAGAAACCTACAAATTCACTCGCGGCATGACGCGCGAACAGATCATCCAGCGCATGCAGCAGGCGCACCGGCATTTATTGCAGGAGATATGGGAACACCGCATGTCGGATCTTCCGATCAAGACGCCGGAGCAACTGGTCATCCTCGCGTCGATTGTGGAGAAGGAAACCAGTAAGCCGGATGAGCGCTCGCGTGTGGCCTCGGTCTTCGTCAATCGCCTGAAGAACAAGATGCGATTGCAGTCAGATCCGACCATCATTTACGGTCTGACCGGCGGCAAGGGCTCGCTTGGCCGCCCGATTCTGAAAAGCGAGATCGAGCAGCCGACGCCCTACAATACCTACGTAATCGACGGGCTGCCGCCGGGGCCGATCGCCAATCCGGGCCGTGCCTCGCTTGAAGCCGCCGCCAACCCAGCGCGCACCAAGGACCTCTATTTCGTCGCCGACGGCAGCGGTGGCCACGTATTCTCGGAAACCTACGAGCAGCACCAGAAGAACGTCGCGCGATTGCGCGCGATCGAGAAGAACGCCGCCACGCCCGACCCGGCGCCCGCCAAGCCGTAATCCTAATCCCTTGTGACGTTGAAGACGCACGGCTAAGTTCGCCCGCGCTTTCCGCGGATCGGCCAACACGAGATCAATCACCGATGGCGTTATCGAGCATGACCGGCTTCGCGCGCGGCCATGGCGTGGCCAGCGCCTATGCCTGGAATTGGGAGCTCAAATCGGTCAACGCCAAGGGCCTCGATCTTCGGCTGCGCCTCCCGCCGGGCTGGGACGCGATCGAGGTGCCGGCGCGAGCGCGGGGAACCGAGAAGCTGTCGCGCGGCACGGTTTACGCCAATCTCACCGTCGACCGCAAAGGTGTGGCGCCGGCCGTAAAGGTCAACGAGCCGGTGCTCAATGCTGTACTGGCGACGCTCGCTAGCCTGCGCGGCAAGGTCGAGGCCGCGCCGCCCTCGCTCGACGGCATCCTTGCGCTCAAGGGCGTGATCGAGGTGACCGAGCAAGACGAGCGCGAAGAGGATCGCCGCGCCGCCGAGGCCGCGATCCTGAAGGGCTTCGACCAGGCGCTTGCCGATCTGGTCGCGATGCGACACGCGGAGGGCGCAGCGCTCGGCCGTCTGCTGTCGGCGCGGCTGGCGGAAATCGCTGCGCTTGCCGCGCGCGCGGAAGCAGCCCCGGGCCGCAAGCCGGAAGCAATCAAGGCGCGGCTCGCCGAGCAGGTGGCGACGCTGTTGTCCGCCTCGCAACGCTTCGATTCGGATCGCCTGCACCAGGAAGCGATCATGCTCGCCAGCAAGGCCGATATCCGCGAGGAGCTCGACCGCTTGGCCTCCCATGTCGCGCAGGCGCAGAAGATGCTCGCCGACGGCGGGCCGGTCGGCCGCCGGCTCGATTTTCTGGCGCAGGAACTCAACCGCGAATCGAATACGCTCACCGCCAAGGCCAACGACGTCGACCTCACCAATATCGGCCTTGAATTGAAAAGCGTGGTCGAGCAGTTCCGCGAGCAAGTGCAGAATCTGGAATGAGCCAGGATGGCGACATAACCCGCCGGGGCATCATGCTGGTGCTGTCCTCGCCGTCCGGCGCGGGCAAGACGACGCTGTCGCGCAATCTGCTGGAGCAGGAAGACAACGTCTCGCTGTCGGTCTCCGTCACCACCCGCGCACGGCGTCCCAGCGAAATAGAAGATGTGCATTATCACTTCGTAACCAGGCGGCACTTCGAGGCCATGCGCGACGGCGGCGAATTGCTGGAATGGGCCGAAGTGCACGGAAATTTCTACGGGACGCCGCGCGAGCCGGTGGAAAAGCGCTGGCCGAAGGGCGAGACGTGCTGTTCGACATCGATTGGCAGGGGACGCGCCAATTGCTCGACAAGATGCGCGACGACGTCGTGACCGTGTTCGTGCTGCCACCGTCGGCGGAAGAGCTCAAATCGCGGCTGGAGCGCCGCGCGGAAGACAGCGGGGCCATCATCGCGCAGCGATTGCGCAACGCGATCGAAGAGATATCGCATTGGCGCGAATACGACTACATCCTGGTCAACCGCGACCTGGACAAGAGCTTCCTGCGCGTGCGCGCGATCCTGACCGCGGAGCGGCTCAAGCGCGTCAAGATGCTCGATCTGGAAAGCTTTGCCGACCGTCTGCTGGCCGATTTGAAGAAGCTCGGATCCTAGGCCGCCATTACGCGCTTAGCACAACCCGTCCAACAATTTTGCCTGCGCGCAGGTCGTCGAGCGTGGCCGAGGCTTGATTGAGTGGCCGCTCGGCGATCGGCGGCGGCGCGATATTCTTCGCGCGCACCAGGTCGACCAATTCGCACGCTTCCGCCAAAGTGCCGGTCTGCGTACCCTCGATGGTCATGGCCTTGAGCGGGAACATGGCGACCGCGGTCGAATAGCCGCCGCCGATCAGGCCAGTGACCACGACCTTGCCGCCTTTGGCCAGCACCCCGGTTGCGAAATTAAGCGACTTGTCGGAGCCAGCGAAATCGATCGCCGCATAAATGCCGCCGCTCGCCTTCAGCAGCGCCTTGCGCACGTTCGGATCGGAAGGATCGAAGGCTTCCTTGGCGCCGGCGGCGAGCGCGGCATCGCGCTTTTTGGCGTCGATGTCGGCGACGTAAGGCGCGGTGCCGTACATGGCGCGCGTGAGGGCGAGGCCCATCAATCCGACTCCGCCGAGCCCGACCAAGAGCAGCGGCGCGCGCGTGGCGCGATCCGCGACGCGCTTGAGCGCGGCATAGGCGGTCAGGCCGGAGCACATCAGCGCGCCGGCATAAGACGGTGACAGCGGCGCATAGTCGATCAAATAGCGCGGATGCGGCACCAGCACATGGGTGGCGTAACCGCCGTCCACTGTGATGCCGAGATGGCGCGGGGCCACGCAGATGTTCTCGTCGCCCGCCTTGCAGGCCGGGCATTGGCCGCAGCCGATCCAGGGGTAGACCGCGACCGTGCTGCCGGGCTTGGCGTCCGCCTCCAGCCCGGCGCTTTCGACCTGGCCCGCAATCTCATGCCCGAGCGTGAACGGCAGCTTGCGGCCGGCGCGTACGTCGAGCTGTTTGCCGTCGCCGAGCAGGAAATAGCCGTCCTGCATGTGCAGGTCGGAATGGCAGACGCCGCAGCGCGCGATGCGCACCAGCACCTCGCTGCCTTTCGGCTGCGGAATCTCCGCCACCGTCTCGCACAAGGGCGCGCCATAGGCGGTGAGGGATTGGCGATGCATCGGGGCCATACTGCCAACTTATTTGGAATGGAACGTGCGCGCCAGCCTGACGAAACCCTCGACTGGGATTTCTTCCGCGCGCGCTGTCGGCTCGATGCCCGCTTCGGCAAGCAGCGCGCCGGCGTCCACGCCAAGTGACTTGAGGCTCTGGCGCAGCATCTTGCGCCGTTGGCCGAATGCCGCTTCGGTCACTTTTTGCAGAGCGACGGCGTCGCAGGCGAGCGGTGTTGCGCGCGGGATCAGACGCACCACCGACGAGGTTACCTTAGGCGGCGGCACGAAAGCGCTTGGCCCAACATCGAACAGTATTTTGGTTTCACAGCGCCAGTTGGCCAGCACCGATAGCCGCCCGTAGGTCTTGCTACCCGGCGCGGCAGTAATCCGCTGGGCCACCTCGCGCTGGAACATCAGCACCAGCACGTCATACCAGGGCGGCCACGACCCGGTCAGCCAACCGATCAGCAGCGCGGTCGCGATGTTATAAGGCAGGTTGGCGATGACACGCGCGCGGCTATCGCCAAGATGGGCGCGCGCGTCGAATTCCAAGGCGTCACCGGGGACGATCTCGAGGTGGCCGGGATAACGCCCCGCAATCTCCTCAAGAGCGGCAATCGCGCGGTCGTCGCGCTCGATGGCGATGACGCGCCGCGCGCCCTCCGCCAGCAGAGCACGCGTGAGCCCGCCCGGTCCGGGGCCGACTTCGACCACCGTTAAACCGCCCAGCGGGCCGCCGGCCCGCGCGATGCGCGCGGTTAGATTGAGATCGAGCAGGAAATTCTGGCCGAGGGATTTCTTCGTGGACAGACCGTGCCGGCGGATGACGTCACGCAGCGGCGGCAGGTCGTCGATCTGGGCCATTCGTTACTTGGCGGGCACGAGCGCCGGCGTCTTGGCGGAAATCCGCGCCGCGAGCGCCAGCGCCGCCACCAAGCTCGACGGATCTGCCTGGCCGGTGCCGGCGATGTCGAAAGCGGTGCCGTGGTCGGGCGAAGTGCGCACGAAGGGGAGGCCGAGGGTCACGTTCACCGCATGGTCGAATGCCAGCGTCTTGATCGGGATCAGCGCCTGGTCGTGATACATGCAGAGTGCGACATCGTAGCCCGCACGCGCGCGTTGATGGAACAGCGTGTCGGCCGGCACCGGGCCGACGGCGTCGATGCCCTCCGCCTGTAACTCTTTAACCGCCGGCGCCACGATGGTGTGGTCCTCCTCGCCGAGTGCGCCTTCCTCGCCGGCATGCGGGTTGAGCCCGGCGACCGCGAGGCGCGGGTGGGCGATACCGAAGCGGGCGCTAAGATCGCGTGCGACGATGCGGCCAGTCTCGACGATGAGATCACTGGTCAGGCGCGAGACCACGTCGCGCAGCGGCAGGTGAATGGTCACCGGCACCACCGCGAGTTCAGCCGACCACAGCATCATCACCGGACGCATGGCTTGGCCGGTCGCCTCCGTGGCGAGCTTGGCCAGGAATTCGGTATGGCCCGGCTCGGCAAAGCCCGAGCGATAAAGCACGTTCTTGGCGATCGGATTGGTGACCACGGCGGCAGCACGGCCGGCCATCACGTCGGCGACCGCGAGGCGAATTGAGGCGATGGCTGCTGGCGCGCTGCTGGCGTCGGGATTGCCGGGCGTGGCGGTGACCGGCAGGCCGAGCGGGACGACCGGCAAGGCGCGCTCGAAGGCTGCGGTTGCCTCCGCTGCCGCGACGGCGGCGAGCGGCAGATCGAGGCCGAGTACGCGTGCGCGCCGCGCGAGAAAATCCAGGTCGCCGATGAGGTAGAAGGCCGGCAGGTCGAGTTCGACCCGGCGCTGCCAAACGGCAAGCGTCAAGTCCGGACCGACGCCGGCCGGTTCGCCGAGGGTCACCGCCAGAGGAAGCCGGGTGCGCACGCTCATTTGGTGTCTTTGTATTCGATCATCGCCTGTTTGCGGATTTCGTCGAGGTACTTCTTGGCCTCGACCTCGTAACGTTTGGCGAACAGCTCTTGGCGCATTTCGCGCTTGAGCGGAGAGTCGACCTTGCTCTCCTTCTTGTCGCACAGCGCGAACATCTGCAGCCCCTGCTCGGTTGCCTCCGGCGCGGTCAGGTGGCCGACCGGGATGCTAGCGAGCACGTCGCGCAGTTGTGGCGCAAGATCGGCCGAGCTGCGCGTGATCGGCTCGCGTACCGCGACGTCGCGCACCGCGCGGGCAAACGGCAGCCCCTCTGCGCAGGATACGAAGCGGCCGCGCAGGCTTTCCGCCTCGCGGTGCTTGGCGTCCACGACGGCTGCGTTTGAGCCTGAAGGTACCAGAACCATAACCGGATAGAGGGTGTAAATATAGCCGACCGCGTCGGTGTCGCTCTCGTTGCGGGAGCGCAACGCGTTGGCGATATCCGATTCGCCAACCTGCAAGGACGAACTAAACTTGCCGCGTACCAATTGGTTCCAGGTCAGCTCGGCGCGGATCCGCGCTTTGATGGTGGCCGGGGCAATACCGGCATGTTCGATCATCTGGGAGAACTGTGCCACCGACAAGTGCTGGCTTTTGGCCATATTGTTGAACGCCTCGTCGACCTCAGCGTCGCCGATCTCGAAGCCGTAACTCTTGGCCTTCGCGATCTTGATGCGATCGTCGATCAGTTCTTGAATGACCTCCTGGCGCGTAGGAGTTTTATGGGTCGACGTCGCCATCAGCTTGGTGCGCTGCTCGATATCGTAGGCCGTGATCGGCGAACCATTGGCAACCACCACGACTTGCGCGAAGGCCGTAGCCGGCATGGCGAGCGCGGCAGCGAGCGCAGCGCTTGCGATCCATCCGCGGAAAGAACCAAACATCAAGTTAACCCTCGGCATCGCGATTTCCATTGCAGTGGGCGCTAGCGATGTTCCGACGCATCATTCGCGATTGGTATCAGTGCTAATTCGCGCTTGACCCAACGTTCTGGCTCACCGATGTATCGCCGAGCGTACGCAAACTCAATTGCAGCATGATCGTATGATTGAGCTGCGGCGAGCCGGTGCCGTAGCTGTAATTTGTAAGGTAATTTAGGCCCAAAATTAGGCAATCATTGACGTAGGCGACGCCGACCGAGTTCTGGGAGAAATTATCGGCTTCAAGATCGTAGAGCGCCGAACCGTGCAGCACCCAATTGGCGTCGAGTTTGACCGAAGCGGAGCTGAGCAGGCCCTGGCGGCGGGCGAGGAAGCCGATATCGGGCTGGGCAGCATAGTCGCCGTACATCAGGCTGACGGTCCAGCGGTCGAAGTTCGCGGCGGCCTCGAGTTCGGTCCGCTTAACCGCGAATGTGTCATTGTCGAAACGGAACCGCGAGCTGAATTTGTAGGTCGCATTGGGCTGGAACGTCGCCCGTGCCACATAATCGGAGCGGGTGGTATCCAGCCCGCTGTCGAGGCCGGTGTTGGAGATGCCTTCCTGCGAGAATGAATTGTCCCACAGGCTGTAGGACTGGCCGAACAGCGCGTTGAAATTGCCGCCCTGGTTGAATTGCGCCGTATAGGTGAGTCCGTAATTGGCGCGGCCACCTCCCTCGACCCGGTCATAGCCGGAGAACTTGTCCACCTTGAACAGATTGGTGTCGTCGAAAATCAGGCTTTGCGCGTCCTCGTTTGGCCACTTGCCGACTTGCGGTTCGTTCGGCCGCGCGATGACCTGCGCGATCGGTTCGATGGTCTGCGTACCCCATGACTGCACGCTGATGAACGGGTAGTGATATTCCAAACCGACTGTCGGCATGCCGCGAACCAGGTTGGTATCGCCGGTCGCGATATAGTTCGATACGCCAGGATTGTTGTCGATCTGCATGGATGCGGCGTCCGCGCGCAGCGACATGAAGGGCGTGAATTGTTGGCCGAATGAATCGGTGAAAGTGCGGCGCCAATGTGCGTCCGCCGAGGCACGGCTGTAGGTGCCGGGAATGCCGCGCAACAGGCAGTTGCTCGAATTAATGATCGCCGTATCTGCGGTCTGCGAGCACGTGCCTGCGCCCGCTGCAGTCTGATTGATGGCGTCGAACTCCGCCTGGTTGCGCGTCAAGCTGGTGAAATTGACATTGTAGCCGAGCTCGCCGCCCATGATCGGATGATTGAATGTGTAATCGTAATCGAGCACCGGGTGGATGACCGGAATCTGGCTCTGCACGTCGGCGGTCGAAAAGCCGTAGTAGTAGATCGAACGAATGTCGAAATAGCTGCGGTCGCCCTTGCCGGCGAGATAGATCTGCGAGATGCCCGAATTGGCTGCGCCACCGAGCGTGTCGGTGAAGTGATAAGCCGACAGACGCGGGTTGTAATCTGACAGGAACGTCTTGTCGGTCAAAAGGACGCTGTCCCAGCCCCATACCCATTTGTCGTTGATGGCGAACTTGCCGTCGCTTTCCACGCTACCGCGGAAATTGCGGTCGCCCGGCGCTGTCACGCCGGGCGTGGCGTTGGCAAAGTAGGCGGGGTCGAGCTGATAAATGCCGGCGGCACGGATCAAATAGGCGCCATTGATCACGCGCTGGCGAAACTCGCCTTGCAGCAGCGCTCCCTGCTTGGTGGTGATCATCGGCGAAAAGGTGGCGTCATAGTCGGGCGCCAGCGCCCAGTAGTAGGGGACTTCAACCGCCTGTCCGTAAATCGAGCTCGACGTTATGATCGGCGTCAGCACGCCGGTCTTGCGCTTGACGGTCGGGTCGGGCGCCGAGAAATAGGGCAGCCATGCGATCGGTTTCCCGAAAAATTCGAGGCTCGCATTCTCGAAATAGATCATCTTTTCGCTTTGATCGTGGATGATACGCGCGGCTTTCACCTGCCACAGCGGCGGTTTCTTCGGATCGTCCTTGCACGGCGCGCATGCAGTGTAGACGCCGCTATGGAAGATGGTGATGTTCCCATTGCTGCGCTCGGCGCGGGCGGCCGCCATGCGTGTCTGATCGGGCGAATCCAGACGCAGCGAATCGACAAACCCGTCGCGATAATCGTCCGACAGGTCCATGATGGAGCCATAGGTGATCTTGCCGTCCGCTTCGGTGAGCCGGACGTTGCCTTCGGCGTGCAGGCGCTTGCTGGTCTCGTCGTAGATTACCCGGTCGGCTTCGATCGTCGAATTGCGATAATAGATCTGCACATTGCCGACCGCGGAGACGCGGTGATTGGCATAGTCGTAATCAATCTCATCCGCCTTCACGAGCATCTGCTGCTGCGTGCCGGGCTTTTCGCGCGCGAGGGCAATGGCGGATTTCGGTTTCGGCGGCGGGCTGGGTGGAAAACTGAACAGCGCTGCTGAGCGGAAGCGGGCGCGCAAATAAGCGCGCTGCCGCAAGCCAGCACGGCGAGGACGGCAATGGCCTCTGCGACGGCACGCCAACGAGGCTGCAACACTGGTGGACGAGCGCAACCCGGCCCCGCCATCACCCGTCCTCCTGGTACAATAACGCAATAAACCCCGTCAGGCCCCCGGCAAGCACGGGCAGCCAAGCCGCTGCAGCAGGGTGCATCAGCTCGGCCTTTGTCATATCTTCCGTCACTTTCGATAAGACATAAAGCAGAAAGCCCGATGCGACGCCACTTAAAATCATCTTTTGCACTCCGCCGAAGCGAAAGAAACGTAGACTGACCGAGGCCGCAAGAAATACCATGGCGGCTAGCAAAAATGGCTGTGCGAGAAGCTTTTGAAATTGGTATTTATAGCCTGCGGCTACTAGACCTGCGTGGTCCGCAATCGTAATATACGCTGGCAGCTCCCAAAAAGGCACAGTTTCGGGGGTCGCAAAACTTTCACGCGCCTGTTCGGGTGTGAGGCTGGTCTTGAGCTCATAGGCCGCGTAGTTGGCCGGTAATGTCCCTGGTTCGTTGACGCGGGCGGCCATGAGCCGCCAGACCCCGGGTTCCAGCGTCGCCGAGCGCGCTTCGATGCGCCGCTTGAAATGACCGGCATCATCGAACACGAAGATCGTCACTCCGCTGAGGTTGACGCCTTGGTCGCGGCTGGCCTTGGCGTTGATGATGGCCTGGCCTTCGCTGTTGCGCTGGCTGGTCCAGAACGGGCCGCCGCCGTGCAACTCGCTCGATTTGTCGCCGAACAGAATCGCTTCGTAGCGCTTCGATCGCTCCTGCATCATTGCCGACAGCGGGTTGTAAGCGGTGGTGGCGACAACGCCGAGCAGCAAGGCCACGATCACAGCCGGTGAAATGAATTGCCATGCCGACACGCCGGCCGAACGGGCGACCACTAATTCCAGCCGCCGCGATAGGTTGAGATAGCAGACCATCGTGCCGATCAGCACGCAGAACGGCAAAATCCGTTCGGTAATTTGCGGGACGCGATAGAAGGACGTTTTTGCAACCAGGATCGCCGACACGTTTGGAATATCAGCGGCGCGGCGCATCGTCTCGATGTAGTCGACCAGCGCAACCAGCGCGAAAATGGCGCCGAACACCAGCACCACCGCGCCGAGAAAACGTGTGGCGAAGTAACGCCCGAGTGTTCCGCCGATCATCCG
This sequence comes from uncultured Alphaproteobacteria bacterium, assembly GCA_963753455.1. GTDB lineage: Bacteria > Pseudomonadota > Alphaproteobacteria > Rhizobiales > Xanthobacteraceae > Pseudolabrys. The sequence continues at coordinate 43,752 of CAVWDA010000057.1, forward strand.
CATGATGAACTCATTGCGTAGCGACGCGTTGCATCACGCGCTCGGTGATCGCCGCCAGCCAATTGTCGATGAAGGCCGGCATCTCCAGGATCAGGCCGCGGTGGATCACGAACAGACCCCCGCTTAAGGCAAGCACGAGCGCCACGTATTGCAGCGCTAGCATCGATGGCATAGCGGCGCCGAACACGGTCGACACGAATCCGGCAAGTCGCAGCAGCGCCACGCCGCCGACGGCGCCGAGCATCGAAATCGTGCGGCTTTGCCGGTTTGTGCGCGGCGCGCCCAGATAGGCGAACGCAATCACCGTGAACGCGATCGGGTAGATCGGCGCAATTATCCGGTCATGCAGTTCGGCGCGGAACTGGTTCGGTTCGTTGACGTAGAGCTTGTCATTCGGATCGGGAAACAGCAGTTGCCACAGATAACGCTCTCGGATCGAATAGGTTATCGACTGCTGCCCGGGGACTAACGTCGACAGATCGAAAGCGTAGCGGTCGAAAACCACCATGGTCGGGTCGCGTTCCTTGGTCTCGAAGCGCTGCACCATGCCGTTTTGCAGAACCAGAAAGGTGCCGTTCGGGCCGTTGAGCACTTCGCCGAGGTCCGCGATCACAGTTACGCGCTGCGCCGGATCGCGCTGGTCGTCGAGGAAGATGCCGACCATCTGGCCGTTGCTGCGCCGCTCGCGGATCCGCATCGTGACGCCGGCTGCGATGTTGGTGAAACGGCCCGGCTGCACCAGGTTGCCCACCACGTCAGCGTGCACCTCGGTGAGCCATTCGCGTAGCATTCGCAGGCCCTTGGGCGCGAAATAGGCGCTGATCGCTATGACCAGGATCGACACCACGACCGCCGCGGCCAGGAAGGCGCGAAACAAAATCCACGGCGACATGCCGGCCGCGTTCATCACGATGATTTCGCTATCGGTGGACATCTTGTTGAGGACGTGCGCGACCGCGATCAACAGCGCGATCGGCGCGATCACCAGGATAAGCAGTGGAACGATCATGGCGGTGATGCTGACGAAAATCAGGATCGATTGACCCTGTGTCGTCATCAGGTCGATGTCGTGAAGCGCCTGCGTAACCCAGATCACGGCGGTCAGGCTGAACAAAATGACCAGGAACGCAACGATGGTCGTGCGGAAGATATATCGGCCGATCGACCCCATCCGACGCGTCGTCCCCAAATACGGCATACCGCACCGTCTGTCCGGTACCCCTACCGGACGTTCAGTGTAGGCAGTCTAATCCCCACCCATCCAGGTTTACCTTGATCCATCTACAAAGTGGCCGTGCAAAGGCAAACCCTTTGAATATGCACAACAAAAAGTAAATCTGGGCGAAGCGCTCCGGGTGCCTTAAAGGTGGATTTGGGCCGGAAATCCCACCGCAAGTAACGCTCTTTGCGGGGAATAGGTCGCCAGCCGCGCTGAAAAGCCTGGAAATCGGCCGATTTTGGGCTTTGCAGAGAGGGCGTGGCGGGGCATATGGGCTTTGGCACCTGCCCGCCACCGAAGCCCCCAAGATTAAGGATCGAGCCGATGTCCGATGCTTTCAAGCTCGGGTTTGCCCCGTTCGCCGCTCCAGCCAGAATCGGTGCGTCGGGCGTTCTCGTCGTGTTTTGCGACGACAGCCTCAAGTTCGGCCCGGCCACCGCCAAGGCACTCGGGGCCGCCGCCGGCCTGGTGGCGCGCGCTGCCAAGGCCGAACGCTTCACCGGCAAGAACGCCACCGCGCTCGAGTTGATCGTGCCGGAAGGACTGAAAGTCGCCCGGCTGGTGGTGATCGGCGTCGGCAACACAGCGGGGCTCGAGCATAAGGACCTGCTCAAGCTCGGCGGGTTTGCCATGGGCAAACTGCCGCTTGCCGCCGGCGAGGGCGTGGTGTTCGCCGAATTGCCGAGTGGCGCGTTGAAGGCCGAGCAAGCCGCCGATCTCGCGCTTGGCGTCATGCTGCGCGCTTATGCCTTCGACCGCTATAAGACCAAACGCAAGGACGACGAGAAACCGCCGGCCAAGCGCAGCGTAACGATCGTGGTCGGCGACGTCGCCACGGCGCGCAAAGCCTATGTGACGCGCGAAGCGATCGGCGGCGGCGTGTTGATGGCGCGAGACTTGGTCAACGAACCGGCGAACGTCCTTTATCCGGAAGAATTCGCCCGTCGCACGACCGCGCTGAAAAAATTCGGCGTCGCGGTCGAAGTGCTCGACCTCAAGGCGATAAAGAAACTCGGCATGAATGCGCTGCTCGGCGTCGGCCAGGGCTCGGCACGCGATAGCCGCGTGGTGGTGATGCGCTGGAATGGTGGCAAGGCGGGCGAGGCGCCGCTGGCCTTCGTCGGCAAGGGCGTGTGCTTCGACACCGGCGGCATTTCGATCAAGCCGGCCGCCGGCATGGAGGACATGAAAGGCGACATGGCGGGCGCGGCCTGCATGGTCGGGCTGATGCAGGCGCTGGCCGCGCGCAAAGCGAAGGTCAACGCGGTCGGCGTCATCGGCTTGGTCGAGAACATGCCGGATGGCAACGCACAGCGCCCGGGCGACATCGTCACCTCGATGTCGGGGCAGACCATCGAGATCATCAATACCGATGCCGAAGGGCGCCTCGTGCTGGCTGACGCGATCTGGTACACGGCCAAGCGTTTCAAGCCGAAATTCATGGTCGATTTGGCGACGCTGACCGGCGCTATCATCGTCGCGCTCGGTCAAGAATATGCTGGCATGTTCTCAAACGACGATAAATTGGCCGAGCGGCTGAGCAAGGCGGGCGAAGCGACCGGCGAAAAAGTCTGGCGCATGCCGCTCGCGCCCGAATACGACAAAATGATCGATTCGAAATTTGCCGACGTGAAGAACACCGGCGGTTCGCGTTGGGGCGGCGCCATCACCGCCGCGCAATTCATCCAGCGCTTTGTCGTCGACAAGACGCCGTGGGCGCATCTCGATATCGCCGGCACCGGCTTCAATTCGCGGCAGACCGATATCAACAAGAGTTGGGGTTCGGGCTGGGGCGTGCGGCTGTTGGACCGGCTGGTGAAGGACTATTATGAGCGGTGAGCGTCGGCTCTACGGCGTACGCGCATGACCGAAATCCTCTTCTATCACTTGCAAGGCCAGAAGCTGGAAGGCGTGCTGCCGCCGCTGTTGGAAAAATCGATCGAGCGCGGCTGGACGGTGATCGTGCAGGGCGCCTCTGAAGAGCACATCGAGGCGCTCGACGCGTATCTATGGACCTATCGCGACGACGGCTTCTTGCCGCACGGCACTTGGCGTGAGCAGGATGCTGCCTTGCAGCCGGTGCTGCTCACCGTCAACGAAGGCAATCCCAATGTCGCCACCGTACGCTTCCTGATCGACGGCGCGCCGATGCCGGCTGATGCCTCGGCCTACCAGCGCATCGTGCTGGTGTTCAACGGCGAGGACGAAGATGCGGTCGCCGCCGCGCGCAGCGTCTGGAGCGACGCCAAGGCAAAGGGCTTCGAGGCAACCTATTGGCAACCGGACGAGCGGGGGCGCTGGGCGAAAAAAGCCTAGGCCGGCACCTCGGTGATGCCCATTTGTGGCGGCAGTCGGGCAACTAGGCCAATGACCTATCGGCCAATGCCCTATCCATCAGTGGCCTGGCTAGCCTATTGACCGACCTTGGCTTGTCGTCGCCATCGTGATGACGCAAAATACATATTAAGGGACAAGCGGATAGACCGCCCCGGGGGAGACTGTTTTGCGTCGCCGCGTCGTTTCCAGGCTTGCGCTCGTAATGTGTGCCTTCGGGCTCGCCTCCACTGTTGCCGGCTGCAAGAACTCGTTGCAGGTATTCCAAGACAACAACGAGGGCGGCTTTTTCTCTAAGCCAATGGACGTTTTCGCAAAGCCAAGCTGGGCAAGGGTGACCGGCGGGGACCAGCAGAATGTGAATCTCAACCCGCGCGGGCCCGTGGATGCTAACGAACTGGTCGGCGCTGATGGCCGCTGCGGCGAGCCTGCGGTCACGGCAGCAGCGCCTGCACCCACTACTCCGCCAGCCCCACCACGCGACCGGCCGGTCGGCTCAGTGGCCGGCGATCTCGCCGATGCGCCTATGCCGCCGGCGACGCCCGTTGCGGCCAACTCCAATGCCGTCCCACGGGACCAGCAGGGCAGCGGGTCAATGTCGATCGGCGGCATCGCGCTCGGTATGACCGAATGCGAAGTGGTGCGGCGGGCCGGCCTTCCCGGCAACATCAATATCGGTGCTGGAGACAAAGGCGAACGTAAAGTCGTGCTTACTTATCTCAGCGGAACTTGGCCTGGCATCTACACCTTCGACGCCGGCCGGCTGAAGGTCGTCGATCGTGCGCCGGTGCCGGAAACCCCGGTCAAGCCGCCGTCAAAAAAGAAAAAGGCCAAAAAGCCGGTCAAACCGAAAACTGCGACCCGCGAAATCGAACGCGCCTACGCTCAGTAACGTTGGCGGCTAGGCGGTTTCCAGCGCGGTACTGGCGGCGAGCCATTCCTCTTCCGCTTTGGCAATCGCCGCCACTACCTGCGCACGGGTTTTTGACAACTCGGCGGCGCGGGCCGGGTCGCTTGCGAACAATGCCCCGTCGGCTAGCGTCGTATCGAGTTTCTGAAGCTGCCGCGTAAGCTGTGCCACCAAGACTTCGGCTTGCGATATCCGCTTGCGCAGGGGGGCGGTCTCGGCACGTTTGTCGGCCGCCGCGCGGCGGGCTTGCACCGGATCGACGCGCGCCGATGATTTTGATCCGACGGTTATTCCTTGGCCCTCTCCGGCAAGCACCATGCGCCGGTAATCGTTCAAGTCCCCATCGAACGGCGCGACCTTACCGTTCGCGACCAGCCATAAGCGGTCGGCGCAGGCTTCCAGCAGATAGCGGTCGTGCGACACCAAAATCACCGCGCCCGGATAGTCGTTGATCGCTTCGATCAGCGCACCGCGGCTATCGATGTCGAGATGGTTGGTCGGCTCATCGAGAATGACCAGATGTGGCGCGGCGAAGGTCGCTAGGCCCATCAGCAGCCGCGCCTTTTCGCCGCCGGAGAGCGTCTTCACTGCATTGTTGGCGGCAAGCCCTGAAAATCCAATCGCGCCCACCTTGCCGCGTACTTTGGCTTCTGGTTGATCCGGCATCAGATCGCGGACGTGATCGTAGGGGCTTCGATCCTCATCGAGTTCGTCGAGCTGATGTTGGGCGAAATAGCCAACCTTGAGCGTCGCCGCGCGTGTCACAGTGCCGTGCTCGGGCGCGAGCCGGCCCGCCAGCAGCTTCACCAATGTGGATTTGCCGTTGCCGTTGGAGCCGAGCAAGGCGATGCGGTCGTCGTTGTCGATGCGCAGCGTCAGGCCCGACAGAATAGGATGGCCGGGCTCGTAGCCGACCGCAACATCGTCGGTGGCGATGATCGGCGGCGACAAAAGCTTGTCCGGTGCCGGAAAGTGGATCGGCCGCACTTCGTTCGTCACCAGCGCATTGATCGGCTGCATTTTGGCCAGCATCTTGATGCGCGATTGTGCCTGTCGCGCCTTGCTGGCCTTAGCGCGGAAGCGATCGACGAAGGCCTGTAGATGCTTTCGTTGGGCATCCTGTTTCTTGATCATTTTCTGGTCGAGCACCATACGCTCGCTGCGCAGGCGTTCGAAGTCGGAATAGCCACCGCGATACAAAGTTAGTTTTTGTGCTTCCAACGACAGAATTTGGTCGACGGCATTGTCCAGCAGATCACGATCGTGGCTGATGATCATCATCGTGTGGGGATAGTGCGCCAGATGGTCCTGCAGCCAGAGCGTGCCCTCCAGATCGAGGTAGTTGGTCGGCTCATCGAGCATCAGCAAGTCGGGCTCGGCGAACAGCGTGGCGGCGAGCGCGACGCGCATGCGCCAGCCGCCGGAAAATTCCGAACACGGGCGCGCCTGGTCGGCGTTGGAAAAGCCCAAGCCCGAGAGGATCGAGGCGGCGCGGGCCGGGGCCGCGTGCGCGCCCATATCGGCGAGCCGGGTCTGGATCTCGGCGATGCGGTGCGGATCGTGCGCGGTCTCCGCCTCGGTCAGAAGCGCGCTACGCTCGCGATCGGCCTTGAGCACGATGTCGAGCAGGCTCTCCGGGCCGTTCGGTGCTTCCTGCGTCAGCCGCCCGATGCGCCAGCGCGGTGGCAATTCGATAGAGCCGTGTTCGGACGACATATCGCCCGCGATCACGTTGAATAAGGTGGTCTTGCCGGAGCCATTGCGGCCGACCAAGCCAACCCGGGCACCGGGGATGATGCGAGCGGAGGCGCCTTCAAGCAGCGTGCGGCCGGCGATACGGACTGTGAGGTCGTCGATGACGAGCATGGCCCGCGCCTTTTGGCCGAGTGCGTCGCGCGAGGCAAGAGCATCGTTAGTCCAACTTGCGCAAGCCGCCTTGCCCGCTCTCGCGCTGGTAGATGATCAGGTCGAAACTTGGCGTCGCATCGTTGCCGATGATCGATGAGAGCAGGGCATGCGCCTGGCCGCGGTGGTGGGTCTGGTGGTTAAAGAAATGATCGAGCGCCGGCGCCAGCGGCTGCTCGATGGTCTGCGGCCGCACGACCGTGCGGTAGCGCAGCGCGCCAGTGAGGTCGCTCTCGCTCAAGCGCGCGACATAGCGACTGATCAAGGTATCCTCGGTACGGCGCGCGGCACGCAGCTCCTCGAAGTCTTCGTACAGGATAACGTCAAGGCTCGGCGGCACCACGCCAACGCCGATGAAACGCTTCATCCAGATGCGGTCGCCGACCAGCAGATGGTTAAGGGTACCGTGTAATGACCTGAAGAAAACGCCGCGGTCGGCCCGGTAATCTAAACCGGACACGGTAGCGGCCGCAGCATAGAGCCGCTCGTTGCACCAAGCGTTGTAGCCAGCGAACATTTGGTAGCGGGATTTCATGAATGGCTCCTTTGGCGTGTCAAATCATTGCTAAATGGGAACAAAAACGTCCGATCTTGCCGCATGAAACGGCCCTCGGTATAAGCCGCGCGAGTTTGCTGCTCCAATGAACGCAAGTAAATTCTCCGATCAATCTCAGTAAAGGATGACCCGATGGCGCTCGAGCGCACCTTTTCCATCATCAAACCCGATGCGACCGCACGCAATCTGACCGGCGCCATTAACGCTATGATCGAGGCCGCCGGCCTGCGCATCGTCGCGCAGAAGCGTTTGCGTATCTCGCTGCCGCAGGCGCGGCAGTTCTATGCCGTGCACAAGGAGCGGCCGTTCTTCGCCGAATTGGTCGATTTCATGGTGTCGGGCCCGGTGGTGGTGCAGGTGCTCGAGGGCGAAAACGCCATCGCGAAGTACCGCGAATTGATGGGCGCCACCGATCCGGCCAAGGCCGCACCCGGCACTATCCGCAAGGTGCACGCCAAGTCGATCGGCGAGAATTCCGTGCACGGCTCCGACGCGCCGGACACCGCGGCGCGCGAGATCGCGCAGTTCTTCTCCGAGAACGAAATCATCGGGTAGGGCGATGACGTGAACTGGACTTCGCTCGGATCGGAGTTCAGTTCGCCCCAGTTCTGGCTGCCGTCCTTCAGATAATCTGGATCAACATCCTGTTGTCGGGCGACAACGCCGTGGTCATCGCCATGGCCTGCCGCGGGTTGCCAAATCCGCAGCGGGCCTGGGGCATGACCCTCGGCGCTGCCGCCGCAGTGGCGCTGCGCGTCGTCTTCACCGGCGTGGTTGCATCGTTGATGTTGCTGCCCTATCTCAAGGATATCGGCGGGCTGGCGTTGTTCTAGATCGCCGCCAAGCTCCTGGTTCCCGACAAGCCGGATGAGAGCGAGACCGAGGCGGTCAAGCATCTCTGGCGCGCGGTGTGGATCGTAGCCGTCGCCGACATTGTCATGAGTCTCGATAACGTCATCGCGATAGCGGCCGCGGCCGGCGGCAACATGGCGCTGCTGGTGCTCGGACTTGCCATCAGCATTCCGCTGATCGTGGCTGGCGCCGCCTTGATCATGGCGCTGCTCGACCTTTTCCCAATTCTGGTCTGGGCCGGCACCGCGCTGCTTGGCTGGATCGCCGGCCAGGTGATTGTGACCGACCTGGTGGTTCGGGACTATCTCGTCCACGCTTACGGCATTCCGACTGCGCACCCGGTGGAATACGCGGCGGTCGCGGCCGGCGCTGTGCTGGTGCTGATCGTCGGCGGGCTGTGGCGGCAGGCAAAGCGCGAAAGCGAGGTAAAAGTGCGAGCTTACCGGCATCGGCAGCGACCGCTATACTGCTGGCGCTATGATTCAGTCCGTCAAGCTTAGCGGCACCAAGCAGATCGGCTTTTCTGCATGCCCGCACGATTGTCCGTCGACTTGCGCGCTCGACGTCGAGGTGCTCGACGAGCGCACCATCGGGCGTGTGCATGGCGCCAAGGACAACGACTACACCGCCGGCGTAATCTGCGCCAAAGTCGCGCGCTACGCCGAGCGGGAGCATCACAAAGATCGGCTGCTGCATCCCTTACGGCGCACCGGCGCCAAGGGCAGTGGCCAGTTCCAACAAATCTCCTGGGACGACGCGCTCGATCTCGTCGCCGAGAAATTCCTGCAGGCCGAGCAGCGCCATGGTGCCGAGAGCGTGTGGCCCTATCATTACGCCGGCACCATGGGTTTGGTGATGCGCGACGGCATCCAGCGGTTGCGCCATGCCAAGAAATATTCCGGCTTCCATTCCTCGATCTGCGTCAACCCCGCCTACGCCGGCTTTGCCGCCGGTACCGGCACCGTCGCGGGCGTCGACCCGCGTGAGATGGCGAAGTCCGATCTGGTGGTGATCTGGGGCACCAATGCGGTCAGCACCCAAGTGAATGTGATGACCCATGCCGTGCGCGCTCGCAAGGAACGAGGCGCCAAAATCGCGGCGGTCGACATCTACATGAACGGCACCATGGCGCAGGCCGATCTGCCGGTGCTGGTGAAGCCGGGCACCGACGGCGCGCTCGCCTGTGCGGTGATGCATTGCCTGTTCCGCGACGGCAAGGCGGATTGGGACTATCTCGACAAGTACACCGACGCGCCGCGCGAGTTGGAAGCGCACCTCCGGTCACGCGATCCGCATTGGGCCTCGGCCATCACCGGCGCGCCGGTCGAAACGATCGAGGAATTCGCCAAATTGATCGGAGAGCGCAAACGCGCCTTCTTCCGCCTCGGTTACGGTTTCTCGCGCTCGCGCAATGGCGCCGCCAACATGCATGCGGCGAGCTGCATTCCAGCGGTGACCGGCGCTTGGCAGCTCGAAGGCGGCGGTGCGTTTCATATCAATGCCGACATTTACAACCTCGACAAAACGATAATCGAGGGCCTCGATGTCAGGGATCGCTCGGTGCGAATGCTTGATCAGTCGCGCATTGGTGCGATCCTCGCCGGCAAGGCCGAGGCGCTTCATGCCGGGCCGCCGGTGATGGCGATGATCGTGCAGAACACCAACCCGCTGTCGGTCGCGCCGGACCAGAACAAGGTGAAGGCCGGCTTCGCGCGCGAAGATTTGTTTGTCTGCGTGCACGAGCAGTTCATGACCGAAACCGCGAAAATGGCCGACGTCGTGCTGCCGGCGACGACATTCTTGGAGCATGACGATATCTATCGCGGCGGCGGCCACCAGTATCTCATTCTTGGGCCGAAGCTGGTCGAGCCACCGGGCGAATGCCGCAACAATCATGAGGTGATCTCAGGCCTTGCCAAGCGGCTCGGCGCCGAGCATCGCGGTTTCGCGATGAGCCCGCGGGAATTGATCGACCAGATGCTGCAAGTGTCGATGCGCGGCACGCTGGCCGAGCTCGAGGCCAACCGCTGGCTCGATTGTCAGCCGCCGTTTCGGCAGGCGCATTTTCTCGATGGGTTCAAATGGCCGGGCGGCAGGTTTCGTTTCAAGCCCGATTGGAACAACGTGCCGTTCCGCAGTCCGTACAAGAGTGGGCCCGTCGCCGAGATGCCGGCGCTGCCGGATCACTGGACCTTGATCGAACAGGCCGACCGCGAGCATCCTTTCCGGCTAGCGACGTCGCCGGCGCGGGGCTTCCTCAATTCGACCTTCAATGAAACGCCGACATCGTTGGCGCAGGAAAAGCGGCCGACTGTGATGATCCATCCCGATGATGCCGCAGTGCTCCACATTGGCGACGGCGATTTTGTCGTGCTCGGCAACATGCGCGGCGAGGTGCGTCTGCACGCGAAACTTTTCGATGGCGTGCGGCGTGGCGTTCTGATCGCGGAATCGATCTGGCCGAATTCGGCCTACGCCGACGGTTGCGGCATCAATTCTCTGACCGGGGCGGACTCGATTGCGCCCTATGGCGGAGCGGCGTTTCACGACAACAAAGTGTGGGTGCGCAAGGCGGCCTAATCGCCCTGCGCACCGGGGCTCAGAGTTCCTTGCCGATCTTGGCGTCGACCGAGTAGGGGCCGCCGCCGCGCATGGCGATCGCAAAACACACGACGCCGATCAGCAGAACGTATTCGTATCCGCCGCCTCCGGCCGAATACCCTTTCGGCAGATGGACGAACAAGAGAGCAATAGCCATCTCGATCGCGAGCGCGGCGGCAAAGAAGCGCGTAAACAGGCCGATGACGAGGCAGGCGCCGCCGACGATCTCGAGGAACATCACGATATAGGTGCACAGCAGTGCCGGCTCGATGCCGTTCTTCGCCATGATATTGGCGGCTACGGCGGCCGCTCCGATCTTAAATTTGAAAGATACGTGCATCAAAAACATGATGCCGACGACCACGCGAACCAGGGCGTAGCTAATTTCGCGCCAAGTTGCGTAGAATCCGGCAAGTCCCGGAAAAATAAGTTTCGGCGCGTTAGAGCCATTCATGACGTATCCCCTTTTTTGATCGAACCATTCGACGGGTGGCATCGCCCGATTGCTATGAGAATCTATAACACCACGCGCCAACGCTTATTCACAATTACGTTGCTGCAGCGCGAAATTGTCCACACTACAAGACGGGTTTAAGTTGGACAGCATCCGGCACCGGCACTCCGTCAATTATGCAGCGTCCATTCTCGATCTGAATTCGGCCTTCGGCCAGCAATTTGAGGGCCGACGGATAGATTTGGTGCTCAATGTTGAGCACCCGATCTGCGAGCGTCGCCTCGCTGTCGCCCTCGCGTACAGCGACCGCGGCCTGGGCGATGATCGGACCGGAGTCCAACTCCGCCACCACGAAATGCACGGTCGCGCCATGAATTTTTGCGCCGGCTTCGAGCGCGCGTTTGTGGGTGTCGAGCCCCTTGAATGCGGGAAGCAGCGACGGATGGATGTTGAGCATGCGCTGTGGCCATTGCGCGACAAAGCCGGGCGTAAGCAGCCGCATGAAACCGGCAAGACAGACGATGTCAATGCGATGCTTCACGAGCATCGCTTGCAAGGCAGCGTCGAAGGCGGTGCGGTCTTTGCCGAACAGCGTATGATCGACCACTTCGGTGGCGATTCCAGCGACGCGCGCGGTCGCGAGCCCACCTGCATCGGCCGTGTTCGATAGCACCAGCGCGATCTCGGCCGGATATTCCTTGTCCTTTGCTGCCTCGATCAGTGCCGCCATGTTGGAGCCGCGGCCGGAGATCAAAACGGCGACGCGCTTGCGCTGCATCGTGTCACCCAAGATCGAGCGATCCGTCATAGACGACGCGCGCGTCGCCGGCGGCGCGCACTACGTTGCCGATGACCTGTGCCTTTTCGCCAGCTTGCGTGAATGCCTGTGTCACCGCGGCGACGTCTTTCGCCGCAACAATCGCGATCATGCCGATGCCGCAGTTGAAGGTGCGCAGCATTTCGTTCTGCGCGATGCCGCCTTCGGCGGCGAGCCACTTGAACACCGGCTTCACCGGTACCTTGCAGAGATCGATGTGTGCGCCGAAACCCTTCGGCAGTACACGCGGGATGTTGTCGGGAAAGCCTCCGCCGGTGATATGTGCGAGGCCTTTGATGGCCTTGGTTGCGCGGATCGCGGCAAGGCACGCCTTCACGTAGATGCGGGTCGGCGTCAGGATTGCTTCGCCAAGCGAACACGCGGCATCGAACGGTGCCGGCGCGCTCCATAACAGACCGCTCTTGGCCACGACCTTGCGCACCAACGAAAAGCCGTTGGAATGGACGCCGGAGGAGGCGAGCCCGATGATGACGTCGCCTTCCGCGATATCGCCGCGCGGCAGCAACGCGCCGCGCTCGGCGGCGCCGACCGCGAACCCGGCGAGATCGTAGTCGTCGTCCTGGTAGAGCCCCGGCATCTCGGCAGTTTCGCCGCCGATCAGCGCGCAGCCGGCCTCCTTGCAGCCGATCGAAATCCCGGCGACCACGGCGGCGCCGATTTCCGGTTCGAGTTTTCCACATGCGTAGTAGTCGAGGAAAAACAACGGCTCGGCGCCTTGCACCACCAGGTCGTTCACGCTCATAGCGACCAGGTCGATGCCGATGGTGTCGTGGCGGCCGGTCTCGATCGCGATCTTGACCTTGGTGCCAACGCCGTCATTGGCCGCGACCAGGATGGGATCCTTGAATCCCAAGGGTTTGAGGTCGAACAGTCCGCCGAAGCCGCCGATTTCGGCGTCCGCCCCGGCGCGCGCGGTGGCGCGCACCAGCGGCTTGATCAGCTCCACCATCCGGTTGCCAGCATCGATATCGACGCCGGCTTGCGCGTACGTGAGGCCGTGCTCCTTTTCTGTCATGATGGGCCGCTCCAACGCCGGGGTCCTACGTGGAAATCGCAAGTCGCGCAATGGTCCAAGCACCGTTATACTCAGCGGAAATCGCCGGTGCGTTCGGGGGGAACCAGCCGGAATTACAGTCCACAGCCGGGATTGCCTTGAGTATTCCGAATCTCATTACGCTGGCGCGTATTCTGCTGGTGCCGATCGTGGTCTGGGCGATCGCGACGCCTGGCGCCATGTGGATCGCCTTCGTGCTGTTCCTGGCTGCCGGTGTCAGCGACGCCGTCGACGGCTTCCTCGCCAAGCACTTCGCCATGACAACGGTGCTCGGCGCCTATCTCGATCCGCTCGCCGACAAGGCGCTGATCGTCTCGATCTATCTTACCCTCGGCATCAATAACCTGATCCCGCGCTGGCTGGTCATTCTGGTCGTGTCGCGCGACATCTTGATCGTAGGCGGCATCATGCTATCGTGGGTGGTCGGCAGCCCGCTCAAGATCAAGCCGCTGCTGGTCTCCAAGCTCAATACGGTGGCGCAGATCGTGTTCGCCTCCGTGGTACTTGGATCGCTCGGCTTCAATTTCGAACTGCCGACATTCACGCGCATTCTCATGGGACTGGTCGCACTCCTGACCTTGCTGTCGGTGGCTGCCTATGTCGCGGAATGGGTCCGCCACATGAACACGACGGCGGTCGGACCGTGAGCCCGCGCGCAAAGCCGCACCCGCGTCCTGCGCCGCCGAAAGGCGGCGGTATGACGTTCGAGCACCAAGTCATGTTCTGGATGGCGGCGCTTGCTGTCCTCGTGCTGATGCTATGGCTGCTCAGCGATATCCTGCTGCCGTTCATCGCCGGTCTCGCCATTGCCTATCTGCTCACTCCAGTCACCGACCGGCTCGAGCGGTTGGGCGTCAACCGGCTGGTCGCCGCGCTGTCGATCATCACTTTGGTGGTGATGGCGATCGTCATCATCATTCTGCTGGTGGTGCCGATCCTGGGCGGTCAGCTGTCGTCCTTTATCGACAACATTCCCGGCTATGTCGCGCGGCTGCAATCGCTGCTTAGCGATCCGAGCCGGCCGTGGCTGCAGAAAATTCTGGGCGCCAGTTTCAGTGCCGACAAGTCGATCGGCGATCTGGTGACGCAAGGGGTAGGCTGGCTCACTGCCTTCCTTAAATCCCTGTGGTCGGGCGGCCGCGCGCTGGTTTCGCTGTTCTCCCTGGTGGTGGTGACGCCGGTGGTCGCTTTCTACCTGATCTTCGATTGGCACCGAATGATCCGTACCGCCGATAGTTGGATTCCGGTCAATCAGCGCGAAACTGTGCGCCAGCTTGCGCGTGAAATCGACGCAGCCATCGCCGGGTTTGTGCGCGGACAAACTGCAGTCTGCCTGATCCTCGGATCCTTCTACGCGGTGGCTCTCACTTTGACCGGCCTCAATTTCGGTCTGCTGATCGGGTTGCTTTCCGGCGTGATTACTTTCATTCCCTATGTCGGTTCGATGACCGGCCTGATCCTCGCGCTCGGCGTCGCGGTGGCGCAGTTCTGGCCGGGCTACAGTTCGATCCTGATGGTGCTCGGCGTGTTCCTGATCGGCCAATTCCTCGAAGGCAATCTGCTGGCGCCCAAGCTGGTCGGTGAGAGCGTCGGGTTGCATCCAGTCTGGCTGATTTTCGCGCTGCTCGCGTTCGGCTATCTGTTCGGCTTCGTTGGCCTGCTGGTGGCAGTGCCGCTGGCGGCCACCATCGGCGTGCTCGTACGCTTTGCGCTGCAGCGCTATCGCGAAAGTTCGCTCTATACCGGAGAGCCGCCGGCGTGAGCAGCATGTCAGTCAGTCCGCGTCAACTCGTGCTCGCGCTCGATCATGACGAAAGCTTCGCGCGCGAGGATTTCCTGGCCGGGCCTTCGAATGCCGCGGCATTGGCGCTGATCGAGCGGTGGCCGGATTGGCCGAACCGCATCGTGGCGCTGGTCGGGCCGGAGGGCTCGGGCAAGAGCCATCTCGCCGCGATCTGGGCACAGTCGACGGGTGCGCGCGTCCTGGCGGCGAAACTGCTCGAGCATGGCGATCTGCCGGCGGCCTTGGCCACCGGCGCGCTGGTGCTCGAGGGTCTCGCGTTCGCCGGGCTCGACGAGCGCGCGCTGTTTCATCTGATCAATCTGGCGCGCGAGGAGGGCGCTTTTGTCCTCATCACCTCACGCTCGCCACTCGTGACTTTTCCGGTGGTGATCCGCGATCTCGCCTCGCGCCTGCGTGCGCTGCCAAGCGTCGCGTTGACCGCACCCGACGACACGCTGCTGCGCTCCTTGATCGTCAAGCTCGGCGCCGACCGCCAGCTCACCATCGATGAGGGGCTGGTGAACTATCTCGTCAATCGCATCGAACGATCCTTCACGGGCGCCCGCGCCGCGGTCGCGTGGCTCGACGAGGAGTCCATGCGCCAGCACCGCCCGGTGACGCGCGCCCTGGCGGCCGAGTTGTTTCGGGAACCTTAATCTCGTTTCAGTATCATGCTTGACGCGACAGGGTCTCCTGGCGCGAACTGTCATCCGTCGGCCATTATTCTCAGTTAGGGATTCGGCCTTTCAGGCCTTCATTACAATGGCAGATCGCGCACAAGCTATTGCACCGGTTGAGGAAATCGCTCCGGATTCCGATCGTGCCGTTGCTTCTTTGAGCCCCGGCGCCGCACTGGGCGCGGGTTTAAGGTCGCAACCGCAGCGATTTATTAACCGGGAATTGTCTTGGCTGCACTTCAACCGCCGGGTCCTGGACGAGGCCGGCAACGAAAACCATCCGCTGTTGGAGCGGGTGCGTTTCTTGTCGATCTCGGCCAACAACCTGGATGAATTCTTCATGGTGCGCGTCGCCGGCCTGAAAGGTCAGGTGCGCCAGGGCATCACGACCCAGAGCCCGGATGGACTTTCCCCGAACGAGCAGCTCACGCGGATCGGCGAGGCAGTGTCGCAGTTGGCGAGCGATCAGCAGAAGCGCTGGCTCGAATTGCGGCCGGCGCTGGCGGCGGCCGGAGTCGTTCTGGTGGACGGCAAGGATCTCAAGAAGGCCGAGCGCGTTTGGCTGGAAGAGCGCTTCCTCACCCATGTGTTTCCGCTGCTGACGCCGCTCGCCATCGACCCGGCGCATCCGTTCCCGTTCATTCCCAATCTCGCCTTCTCGATCGCGCTGCAGCTCGCGCGCGCCAAAGACGGCAAGCCGATGAATGCGCTGATCCGCATGCCGCAGAAAATCGATCGCTTCATCAAACTGCCGAGCGGCAATGATCAGGGCATCCGGCTGATCACGCTCGAGGAGGCGACCGCGCTGTTCATCGGCCGCTTGTTCCCCGGCTACACGGTCAACGGGCAGGGCGCCTTCCGCGCCATCCGCGACTCGGAAGTTGAAATCGAGGAAGAGGCGGAAGACCTGGTGCGGCTGTACGAGACCGCGCTGAAGCAGCGGCGGCGCGGCTCGGTGATCCGGCTGGAGCTCAACGCTACCATGCCCGCGGAGTTGCGCAGTTTCGTGCAGCGAGCGCTGGCGGTGGCGGACGACGAAGTATTCCTGGTCAATGGCGTGCTCGCGCTCAACGATTTGTCCCAACTCACCCGGCTTGACCGGCCCGACCTCGAATTCATGCCGTATAATCCGCGCTATCCTGAGCGTATCCGCGATCACGGCGGCGACTGCTTTGCTGCCATCCGGCAGAAGGACCTCATTGTCCACCATCCTTATGAGTCTTTCGACGTGGTGGTGCAGTTCCTCCAGCAAGCCGCGCGCGATCCCGATGTGGTCGCCATCAAACAGACGCTGTACCGTACGTCCGCCGAATCCCCGATCGTCAAGACGCTGGTGGAAGCGGCCGAGGCCGGCAAATCGGTTACCGCGCTGATCGAGCTCAAGGCGCGTTTCGACGAGGAGGCGAATATCCGCTGGGCACGCGATCTGGAGCGCGCCGGCGTGCAGGTGGTCTACGGTTTTATCGAACTGAAGACCCATGCCAAGTTGTCGTTGGTGGTGCGCCGCGAGGGCGGGGCGCTGGCGACCTACATTCATGCCGGCACCGGCAATTATCATCCTGTCACCGCGCGCATTTACACCGATCTGTCGTTCTTCACGGCCGACGCGGTGATCGGACGGGATGTGGCACGCATCTTCAATTACATTACCGGTTATGCCGAACCGGCCGAACTCGAGAAAATGGCGATCTCGCCGATCAATCTGCGCAAACGTATTCTCGATCACATCGCGCAGGAGATCGCCAACGCCAAGGCCGGCAAGCCGGCGTCGATCTGGATGAAGATGAATGCGCTGGTCGATCCCGGCATCATCGATGCGCTCTACGATGCGTCGAGCGCCGGCGTCGGCGTCGACCTGGTGGTGCGCGGTATCTGCTGCCTGCGCCCGGGCGTGCCTGGTCTGTCCGACAATATCCACGTCAAATCCATCGTCGGCCGCTTCCTGGAACACAGCCGCATCTATTGCTTCGGCTCCGGCCACGCGCTGCCGCACGCCAAGGCGGCCATCTATATTTCCTCTGCCGACATGATGCCGCGCAATCTCGACCGCCGCGTCGAGGTCCTGTGCCCGATTCTCAATCCGACCGTGCACGAGCAGGTTCTCGGCCAGATCATGGCCGCAAACTTCAAGGATAACGAGCAAAGTTGGAAGCTCTTGCCGGACGGCAGTTCGAC
Organism: uncultured Alphaproteobacteria bacterium; assembly: GCA_963753455.1. Taxonomy (GTDB): domain Bacteria; phylum Pseudomonadota; class Alphaproteobacteria; order Rhizobiales; family Xanthobacteraceae; genus Pseudolabrys. Next base: position 61,110 of record CAVWDA010000057.1, read on the forward strand.
GCGCATAAAGGCCGCGCCGGGCGAGGAGCCGTTCAACGCCCACAAGTATTTCATGACTAATCCGAGCCTGTCTGGCCGTGGGAAATCGCTCAAAAATCCTCGCCGCGCAGCCTTATACGCCGCCTCGCCGACGGGGCGTAAGCGTTCGCCTGCCAAGCATCCGAGCATGAATTCGGCCAAGGGCCGGCTCGACTACGGACCCCCGATCGCGGTCATTGATATCGGCTCGAACTCGGTGCGCCTCGTCATCTACGAAGGGCTGACGCGTTCGCCGACGCCGATCTTCAATGAAAAGGTGCTGGCCGGCCTCGGCCGCCAAGTGCAGACCACCGGCCTCTTGGCGCCGGCCGCCATAGACACAGCGCTGGAGACGCTCAAGCGTTTCCGCGCGCTGTGCGACACCTTGCATGTACGCAAGATCTGGGCGATCGCCACTGCCGCGTGCCGGGACGCTCGCAACGGCCGCGCCTTCATCGACGAGGCCGCGCGAATCAGCCGCACGCCGATCAAAATTCTGTCGGGCAATCGCGAAGCCCATCTCACCGGCCTGGGCGTCGTATCAGGTATCCACAAGCCGGACGGCATTGTCGGCGACTTGGGTGGCGGCTCGCTCGAACTGACCGACGTGCGTGGCTCGCGGGTACGCGGCGGTGTGACGCTGCCGCTCGGCGGCCTGGCCTTGCAGGACATCGCCGGCCGCTCGCTCAAGAAAGCAGACAAATTCGTCGAAGAGTCGTTCGAAGACCTCGATATGCTGCATGAGGGCGAGGGCCGTACCTTTTACGCGGTTGGCGGCACCTGGCGCGCGCTGGCGCGGCTGCACATGTGGCAGACCGGCTATCCGTTCCATGTGATGCACAACTATCGCATCTCCGCGCGCGAAGCGCTGGAGTTCTCGCGGCTGGTGCACCGGGTCGATACCGAGACGCTGTCCAAGATCGAAGTCATCAACGCCGCCCGTCGCCCGCTGCTCGCCTACGCCGCGCTGGTGATGGAACACCTTGTGCGCACGATCAAGCCGAAGCAGGTCATCATCTCGGTGCTCGGTGTCCGCGAGGGACTGCTCTATTCGCTGCTCAAGCCGCAGGAGCGCGCGCGCGATCCGCTGATCTCGGCCGCTGCCGATCTCAACGTGCTGCGCTCGCGCTCGCCGGAGCACGGCGAGGAACTGATCGATTGGACCGACCGCTTCTTAGCGTCATCGGGGTTGGACGAGACCGCTGAAGAGCGCCGGCTACGCCATGCCGCTTGCCTGTTGGCCGATATTGGCTGGCGCGCACATCCGGATTACCGCGGCGAACAGTCGATGAACATCATTGCGCACGGCGCTTTCGTCGCCGTCGATCACCCGAGCCGGGCTTATCTCGCGCTGTCGGTCTATTTCCGCCACGCGGGTTTGAGTGAGGAGGATTTGTCACCGCGCCTGCGCGAACTGGCCACCACCCGGATGCTCGACCGCGCGCGTGTGCTTGGCGCCGCGATGCGCGTCGCCTACATCATCACGGCCGGGCAGAGCGGCGTGCTACCGAGGACGCCAATGCGGGTGCGCCGCGGCAAGCTGGTGCTCACTTTGCCCGGTCGATATTCGGCGCTCGGCAGCGACCGGCTGTACGGCCGCTTGCGCCAGCTTGCGCGGCTGGTCGGTAGAGAGCCTCTGATCGAGATTTAGCCCGCTGAGTCAAAATCTGGCAGCGAAAACCATAACGCGGTGCGCCGCGCGACACTTACTCAAATGAAACGCCGAGCTTTTTGCCGTCCGTCCAAATCACTTTGCAGTGCCGCGTGCCGGCTTCGCCGTCGATCGCCAATTGGAATAGGCGCGGGACACCGAAGCTGCTGATAACGCCGAGACCGGCGCCGTGCGGCGTCAGGTCGTTGACGCTGCAAACGAGCCCGGTTCCGGCTGCGCCAAACTTGATCAGCCCACGCTTGGATGTCGAAATGCGGCGCTCTTGTCTACGCTCTAACATCGATGACGACCGAATGGCACCTGGCTTGAATAAGCCGCCAGCTGTCAAAAAGACCAAGGTATTTCGATGCTCATTACGCCGAAAATTTTAAAAAGTAATTCACGTCTAATTTCAATTTAGTTGCAAATTTATCTTATGCTGTCCGCCCCGAACGGGTCTGACGAAACCGTCTAGCTTTTCTCCACGGTCACCACGCGGCCCTTGTCGACCGCGAGCGCCAACTGCCCGTGTTTGAGGGCGAGCGCCTTATCGCCGAACAATTCGCGCCGCCAGCCTTTCAGCGCAGGGACGTCGGCCTCATCATCGGCAGCGATGCGGTCCAATTCGTCGACCGTGGCGATCACCTTGGCGGCGACGCCATGCCGCTCGGCGGTCATGCGCAGCAGCACTTTCAACAGCTCGACTGTCGCCGCGCCGTTCGGCGCCGGGCGGAAACGCTCGAGCCGCGGCAACGTCTTGGGATCGCGCTCGAGCCCGCGCTTGACCGCCTCGATGATGGCCTCGCCCCAGCGCGAACGCTCAAAACCTTTTGGCAGCGAGCGCAAATGCCCCAGCCGCTCGACCGTGGTCGGCGCCTGCACCGCGATATCGCCGACGACGTCGTCCTTGAGCACGCGCGCGCGCGGCACGTCGCGGGTCTGCGCCTCGCGCTCGCGCCAGGCGGCAATCTCGATCAGCACGGCAAGCTCCTTGGGCTTGCGCACGCGGCTCTTGAGCCGCTCCCAGGCTCTATCGGGATCCATGCGGTAGGTTTCGGGCGACGTAAGCACACCCATCTCCGCCTCGACCCAGCTGGTGCGTTCGCGTTTGGCGAGATCAGCGGCAAGTTTGAGATAAACTGCGCGCAAATGGGTGACATCGGATAGCGCGTAGGAGACCTGCGCGTCCGACAGCGGCCGCCGCGTCCAGTCGGTGAAACGATGCGACTTGTCGAGTTGGTCGCCGGTGATGCGCTGCACCAGCTGGTCGTAGGAGATCGAGTCGCCATAGCCGAGCACCATGGCGGCGACCTGGCTGTCGAAGATCGGATGCGGGATCTTCTTCGCCATGTTCCAGACGATTTCGATGTCCTGCCGCGCGGCGTGGAACACCTTGACCACGGCTTCGTTCGTCATCAGGTCGAAGAACGGCGCTAGATCGATGCCCGGGGCGAGCGCATCGATCACTACGGCCTCGTCGGGCGAAGCCAGCTGCGCCACGCAGAGCAGCGGGTAGTAGGTGGTCTCGCGCAGGAATTCGGTGTCGACGGTGACATAAGGGTGCTGCGCCATTCGCGCGCAGACCTCTGCCAGTTCTCCGGTAGTGGCGATCAAATCCATGGTTGCTGGCAACCTAACCCGATCAGGGACGTTCATGGCAACCCGCTTTGTTGTCCACGCACGGGTGGCATGTGGATGAATTCCCACGGGGACGGCAGCGGCCCGACCGGCACCTCGATCAAGGTCGGCTCGCGGGCGGCAAAGGTCACCTTGAGCGCCGCGGCAAGTTCGGCAGCGTTGCGCGCGCGCCGGCCGGCGGCGCCGAAGCTTTCCGCGTATTTGACGAAATCGGGATTGGCGAGGTCCGACGCGATCACCCGGTTGCCGAACTGCTCCTGCTGGATGCGCCGGACGTTGCCGAAGGCGCCGTCGACGAACACCACCGCCACCAGAGGAATGCGGTGGCGCATGGCCGTGGCGAGTTCGTTGCCGGTGTAGAGGAAGCCGCCGTCGCCGTTGATCGACAGCACCGGCACGTCGGTCCGCGCATGCTGCACGCCGAGTGCGGTGGCGTAGCCCCAGCCGAGATTGTCCTGGTAGCCGGGCGAGAGAAAGGTGCGCGGCTTGTAGACGGGATAGGCGAGGCGGGCGGCGAAGCCGACCTGCGTGACCTCGTCCACATAGATGCCGTCCTCCGGCAGTTCGGCGCGGATGACGTCGACAAAGGCGAGTTGGGGGCTAAGCTTTTGCAGGCGAGCTTTCCATTTCGCCTGTCGCTCCAGCAGCTCGTCGCGGCGCGAAGCGCGGTGCGCATTGGTTTTGCCGAGTGCGTCGATCAGCTTGCGCAGCACGGGCGGCGCGTCGCCGATCAGCGCGACCTTCGGCTTGTGCAGCCGTGCCGGTTCATCACGGTCGGCATCGACACGCACGATCTGCAAATTCTTGTCGATTCCCCAAGCGGCCATCGGGTTGAGCAGCCGCGTACCGATCGCGAGCACGGCGTCAGCCTTGCCCCACAGATCGCGGCCGATCGGTAGCGTGACGCTGAACGGACTGCGGCCGTCGAGTACGCCGCGCCCGCGCCGGTAGGCGAGCACGGGCGCCTGCAGCATGTCTGATAGGAGCGTCACCTCGGGCGAAGCGTCGAGCGCGCCACCGCCGACGACGATGAGAATGCGCTTGGCCTTGCCGAGCAGCTTGGCCGCCGCCTTCACCTTGTCCTCGTCGATGCGCGGCGTCCTCTCGGGGAGCGGCGGTACTGGCGTTACCGCACCGCGCTTGCCCCAGACGTCGATGGCACATTCGAGCGCGGCGGGTCCGCGCCGTCCTTGGTGCATCGAGGCGATGGCCTTGGCGACTTTTTCCGGCGCTTCGGCCGGCGCATGGATGTGTGCCGAATAATCGACCAGCCGTGCGATGATGCCGGCCTGATCGCGGATCTCGTGCAATTGACCGAGCCCGCGGCCGATTGTCTTGTGCGGAATTTGCCCGACGATCGCCAGCACCGGCGCATTCATGCCGTAGGCAGTGAGGAGCGCCGCGCCGGAATTGAGCAGGCCGGGGCCGGGCACCACCACATAAGCCTGCGGCTTGCCGGTCGCGAGCGCGGCGCCGAGCGCCATATAGGCCGCGCCCTGTTCATGGCGGGTGTGGATGACGCGCAAACGCTCGCCGGCATGGTGGAAGGCGTCGAACAGATGGTCGTTGTGCACGCCCGGCAGCGCGTAGACGGTATCGAGCCCGTGCGCGATCAGGGCGGCGGTAGTGGCCTCGCCGGTGGACATTTCGATGGCGGCCAGTTTGGCCTTGATCAGGCGTTTTCGTTTGGGCATGGCGCGGTCCGGCTCCTCGCGGGGCAGAATGTGCAGATCGCTCACGCGCTGTCGAGGCATTTGCCAGGCCGTTGCCTTGACAAAGCCAGTCCCCCATGCGCTTTTCGCGCGCCTCACAACCACAATCAATCGCCTGCCGGAACAGCCAGATGCATCGTTATCGCACCCATACCTGCGGCGCCTTGCGCGAAGGCGACATCGGCCAGCATGTGCGGCTGTCCGGCTGGTGCCACCGCATCCGCGACCACGGCGGCGTGCTGTTCATCGACCTGCGCGACCATTACGGTCTCACCCAGGTGGTGGCCGATCCCGACAGCAAGGCGTTCAAGCTCGCCGAGACGCTGCGCTCGGAATGGGTGGTGCGTATCGACGGCAAGCTGCGCAAGCGCCCCGCCGGCACGGAGAATCCCGAACTGCCGACCGGGCAGGTCGAGGTCTATATCGACGAGATCGAGGTGCTGGGGCCGGCCGCCGAATTGCCGATGCCGGTGTTCGGCGAGCAGGAGTATCCGGAAGAGACCCGGCTCAAATACCGCTTCCTCGACCTGCGCCGCGAGAAGTTGCACGCCAACATCATGCTGCGCGGCCGGGTGATCGATTCGATCCGCGCCCGCATGAAGGCGTCGGGCTTCTTTGAATTCCAGACGCCGATACTCACCGCGTCGTCGCCGGAAGGCGCGCGCGATTATCTGGTGCCCTCGCGCATCCACCCGGGAAAATTCTACGCGCTGCCGCAGGCGCCGCAGCAGTTCAAGCAGCTCATCATGGTGGCGGGATTCGACCGCTATTTCCAGATCGCGCCCTGCTTCCGCGACGAGGACGCCCGCGCCGACCGCTCGCCCGGCGAGTTCTATCAACTCGATCTGGAGATGAGCTTCGTCACGCAACAGGACGTGTTCGATGCGGTCGAGCCGGTGATCCGCGGCGTGTTCGAGGAGTTCGGCCAGGGCAAGCACGTGACGCCGAAGTTTCCGCTCATCCCTTATGCCGATGCGTTGCGTAAATACGGCACCGACAAGCCCGACCTGCGCAACCCGATCGAGATGCAGGACGTGAGCGAAGCCTTCCGCGGATCCGGCTTCAAGATATTCGCCAAGATTCTGGAAACACCCGGCAACGCCGTGTGGGCGCTTCCCGCGCCGAAAGGCGGCAACCGCGCCTTCTGCGACCGGATGAATTCCTGGGCGCAAGGCGAGGGACAGCCGGGCCTCGGTTATATCTTCTGGCGCGAGGGCGAGGAGGGAGGCGCCGGTCCGCTCGCCAAGAACATCGGACCCGAACGCACCAAGCAGATCGCCGATCAGCTCAAGCTCGGCATTGGCGATGCCTGTTTCTTCGTCGCTGGCAAGCCGAAGGATTTCGTCAAGTTCGCAGGGTCTTGCGCGCACCAAGGTCGGCGAGGAACTCGGCCTGATCGCCAAGGACCGCTTCGAGTTCTGCTGGATCGTCGACTTCCCGATGTACGAGTGGAACGAGGAAGACAAGAAGATCGACTTCTCGCACAATCCGTTCTCGATGCCGAACCTCGGCGTCGATGAATTCCTCGTGCTCGATGCGAACGACCAGGATAAAATCCTCAGCCTCAAGGCCATTCAATACGACATCGTCTGCAACGGCACCGAACTGTCGTCCGGTGCCATTCGTAATCATCGCCCCGAGGTGATGAAGAAGGCCTTCGCCATCGCCGGCTATCCGGAAGAAACGCTGGAGACGAAATTCGGCGGCATGCTGCACGCGCTGTCGCTCGGCGCGCCGCCGCACGGCGGCATCGCGCCTGGCATCGACCGCATCGTCATGCTGTTGGCGGGCGAGGAGAATATCCGCGAGGTGGTACTGTTCCCGATGAACCAACGCGCCGAGGACCTGATGATGGGCGCGCCGTCGGAAGTGACGCCGAAGCAGCTCAAGGAGCTGCATATCCGGCTCGATCTGCCGAAGAAAAATTAGTCTCTGATCTCGCCGGCTATTGCTGCGGCTCGCGCGAGTTTTTCCAAAAGATTTGAGGGAAACGTCCACGTTCCGGCGAACTTAGGTCCGCTGATCGTGAGTATGTGCATTCCCTTCCGCGTTCCTAGTTGTTTTCCTGACTTGCGCGCGAAGATAATCTTGTGACCGGGCAAGCCGTCACGGCTGACGTGCTCTAAATCTTCAGGGTGAAGCTGGGCATGGCCGAGAATGCTGCCGGGATTGGATAAAGCCGTTTGTACGTGGGTCGGCCACCATTCCAAGTTCAGGCTTTCCGGATTTAAGCGCGCGGAAACCATCCTCACTTCTCCGGCAGCGGAATGAATTCGATCTCGTCGCCCGGCACCTTGTCGAAATGGCCGGCCGCCCATTCGGCTTTGGCCTGCTCGATGCGTTCCTTGCGCGAGGAGACGAAATTCCACCAGATGTGGCGCGGGCCATCCATCGGCGCGCCGCCGACAGATGACGAAATGCGTATCGGTCGCGGCCTTGACGGTGATTTTGTCGTCTGGCTTGAAGACCAGGAGCCGCCCCGGCTCGAACTTGTCGCCGGCGATATCGATGGTGCCGTCGACGACGTAGAGCGCCCGCTCTTCGTACCCCGCGTCGAGCGGCAGCGTCGCGCCGGCGCGGAGCGCGATATTGGCGAACAGCGTGTCGTGCACCGTCGGAACCGGCGACGTCTTGCCGTAGATCGAACCGACGATCACGCGCACGAAGGCGCCGTCGTCATTGATCATCGGGAATTCATCGATGTCGTGATGCGCGAAGCCCGCGTCCATCTCCTCCTTCGCCGCGGGCAGCGCGACCCACATCTGCAGGCCGTGGATCGGCCCGCCGGCGGCGCGCTTTTCGGCGCCGGTGCGCTCGGAATGCACGATGCCGCGCCCGGCCGTCATCCAGTTTACTTCACCTGGCCGGATCGCCACGGCGGTGCCGAGACTGTCGCGGTGCATGATCTCGCCGTCGAACAGATAGGTGACAGTGGCGAGCCCGATATGCGGATGCGGGCGCACGTCGAGTCCGTTGCCGGCGCGGAATTCCGCCGGCCCGAAATGGTCGAAGAAAGATGAACGGCCCGACCATGCGCGTGCGCGCCGAGGGCAGGGCGCGGCGCACCGAAAAGCCGTCGCCGAGATCGACCGTGCGCGGCACCACCACTTGCGCGATGGCCTCGCATGCATAGACGTCGCCCGCCTGCGGGTCCTTGCCGGGGAAGAAGCTCATGTGGCGCCTCCCTTAAGCCTTCAAGTGCGGCAGCAGCTTGATCGCGGCGTCGCGTTTGATCGACTGCAACTCGGAGGCGCTGAATCCATAGGCGGCGATGCCGGCATTGACTTCCGCGCCCGGGCGAAACGGATAATCCGTGCCGTACAGAACTTGTTCCAACGCCACCATCTTCAGCAAGGCGGCGATCTGCCCAGGCGTATTGCCCTGCGCCAGCTCGTAATGGAATTTGCGGAATTCTGGCAGTGGCCCTTGCGGCAGGAAGGCCGGCTTGCGCTCGCTGGCGAGCCGCGTGAAGCGCCCGGTGAGAAACGGCAGAGTGCCGCCGCTGTGCGAGAAGATCCAGCGGATATCGGGAAAGCGCGTCGTCGTGCCGCTGAAGACGAGATGCGCGATGGTGCGCGTGGTGTCGGTCGCGTATTCGATCGAGCCGACGGGAATGCCCGGCACCAGGTTCTTGCAGCAGTTCGGCGCGATCGGATGCACGTAGACGATCGCCTTGCGGCGGTTGAGCTCGGCATAGACCGGCGCGAAGGTTGGATCGCCGAGATAGAGCGTGCCGTAGCTGGTGAACAGGCCGATGCCGTCGGCGTGCAGCGTGTCGAAGGCGTATTCAATTTCCTTCAGGCTGCCTTCGGTGTCCGGCGGCGCGATGCAGGCGAACAACCCGAAGCGGCCCGCATGGTCGCGCAGCAAGGTTGCGGCGTAATCGTTGAGCCGACGCGTCAGCTTGCGCGTTTCCTCGACGTTGCCGAACCAGGTACCAGGCTGCACCACCGACAGCATGGCGGTGGCGATGCCGTTCTTGTCCATGTCGTCGAGCGACATCTGCGGCGACCACTTCGGCCAGCGCAGGCCGCCGCGGCGCGCATTCACGGCGTCGCGATGGAAATCCGGCGCGAAATGATGATGCACGTCGATGCGGTCGCGCGTCTCCTGCGCCAGTGCGGGTCGCTGCCATGAACCCGGCCGCCGCAGCGCAGGCACCGACCGCTTGCGCCAAAAAGCCACGCCGGCTCACATCCGAGCCTGAGCCACAGCAGACGCAGGACTGTAAACGACTGCGCGATGTTTTCATCATGACCGGCACTCCCAATCACGAAAGCGTAACGAATTTCTGGCTCTTCACCGCCTCGCGCAGGCCGTCGAAGGCCTCGTTGACCTTACCCCAGTTCGGCAACTTCTTCATTATGGCGAGCCAGCGCTGCACGTTCGGATAGGGTGAAAAATCGACGCCGATGATCTCGCCAAGCGTCACGATGCCGACGCCGAAATAATCCGCGATGGTGATCGTGTCGCCGACGAGATAGGTCTTGTTCGGCCCGATCCAGTAATCGTTGAGCAATTGCAGCCAGCGCTTGGCATTTGCCCTGCCGAATTCGAGTGTCGCCGCCTGCGCTTCGTCGCTGCGCCGCTTGAGATGGGGAAACAACTGCGGGTAGCAGAGATTGTAGCCCCATTCGCGATAGAAATTGGTGTTGATCCAATCCATCACCTCGTTGACCTTGGCGCGCTGCTTCAGGTCTTTGGGGTAAGCCGGCGAGCCGATCTTGTCGGCGAGATATTTCAGGATCGCGGAACTCTCGGTGAGTTTGAGATCGCCGTCTTCGAGCATCGGCACCAGGCAATTCGGATTGACCGACGAATAGGGCGGCTGCATGTGCGCACCGGTCATCAGGTCGATGAATTCCTCGTCCATGGCGATATTGTTTTCGGCCGCGAATAGCCGCACCGGCCGGCAGGTCATGGAAACCGGATGCATATAGAGTTTCATGTCGATCATTTCCCTCATGGTCTCGGCACGCGATACAACCGGAAGTTCGCCGGCCGGCCACGTAGTCTCGAATGGATCGAAGCGTAGCCGAATGGGCGCACGACAATCCACGGCTTTGCCGTCAACATTTTGTTAACCATGCGCGGTCGCATGGGCCCCATTTGCCCGTCTTATGGGCGGATGCCACCATAGGTTTAATAGGGCCTTTACGGCGGCGTGGCTCACTGGCCGTATACCAGGACGGGATCGGCTTGCCGGACGCCAGGATGGGTCTGATTGTGCGCGACCTCACGCGCAAGAAAATTTTTGCTGTCTTCGTCGGCGTGTTTATCGCCGGCACGCCCGTGCTGGCGTTCGATCTTTGGCTCAGTGGCTTGATCGACCGGCAGGGCCAGGAGGAAGTCGACATCTCCGCCAAGCGCGCCATATCGCTCGCCGACTCCCGCGTCAAACAGGTCGTCAGCGCACTCGATAAATTGGCGGGGCAGGGCGCCGCCTCGTGCAGTCCCGATCACATCCAGGCGATGCGGCAGACCGCCTTCGATACGTACCCGGTGCAGGAAATCGCGGTCGTGGCCCCCGACGGGCAGACGCTGTGCACGCATCTCAGTTTGCCGCTTGGGCAGCGCAAAGTCCTCGCCTCGGAACCGTTGCCCGGCGTCGAGGGCTATACGTTCGACATCATTCGGCTCGGTACCGGCGAGCATATGGTGCGGTTGCGGCGCAAGGGCGGCGACGGTCTTAATGAATTTGCCGCGCTGGTGCCGGCAATTTTGTTTTTGCCGCAGGTGTCGACCCAAGGCGGCCCGTTCAGCGCCTACGCCCACATCAACACCTTTAACGGCGCCGAGATCGGTGTAGCCGGCGAGCGTCCGCAAGCTGTCAATGGCGCCAGATTCGTTAGCAATTTGAAATCAGACAAGTTCGGCTTCGACGTCGAAGTTTCAATGCCACGCCAGCAAGTGGTTGCTGAACATGCCGATTTGAAATGGCTCGGTTTGTTCGCTGCCGGCGCCATTATCTTGGCGTTGGGCGTATTTTCCGCGCTGATCCCGCGGCGCACGCCCGGAAATCCGGTGACCGCGATCGAAAACGCGCTGCGGGCCGGCGAATTCGTGCCTTACTATCAGCCGATCGTCGACATCCGTTCCGGCCAGTTGCGCGGCGCCGAAGTCCTTGTGCGTTGGCGCAAACCCGACGGCACCTTGGTGCTGCCCGGCTCGTTCATCCCGCTCGCCGAGTCGAGCGGGCTGATCCGCGACATGACCCGCGATTTGATGCGGCGGGTCTGCGCCGAAGCGGGCAGTGCCCTGGGCTGCCGGCCGGCGCTGAAAATATCGTTCAATTTCGCCGGCCAGCTGTTCAGCGACGATTCGATCGTCAAGGACGTGCGCAAGATCTTTTCCGGCTCGCCGATCAAGCTCTCGCAGGTGGTGCTGGAAGTGACGGAACGCGACCCAATCGAGAATTTCACCGCGACGCGGCAAACTATCGCGGCGTTCCAGGAGCTCGGCGTGCGCATCGCCATCGACGACGTCGGCACCGGTCACAGCGGACTGTCCTATATGCTCAAGCTCGGCGTCGACATCATCAAGATCGACAAGATGTTCGTCGACGCCATCGGCACTGACCGTAATCCACCACCATCGTCGAGACGCTGGTCGACCTCGCCCACAATATGCGGATGGACGTAGTCGCCGAGGGCGTGGGAGAATTTCGAGCAGGTAGTCTATCTGCGCGAGCTCGGTGTCCGCTCCGCGCAAGGCTATGTGTTTGCGCCGCCTTTGCCCGGCAAAGCCTTCCTGCAACTGGTCGAAGCCATCGATCCGCTGACAGCGGGCGCCGCGCAAGAGAAGTTGGCCAACGGTCAAATCGGAGCGCAGGTCAGCGCCGCTTGAGCAAGCGAATCCGGCCTTGAGGCAAACGAAAAAGGGCGGCCTTGCGGCCGCCCAGTCTAAACGCCACGCGGGAGGAACCTCGTAACGGGTCGGCGATCAGCGCCGGCCCACGTGACTAAAATTACGCCATGACTTAGTCATGGGCAGCCCGATTCGTCAATCTGGAATTTATCGGATTTGTGACGGCAACCTGAGAATATGACCGGCGGGCAACAAGGCCCGTTCGGCCTATTCCCCGGCCAATTCCTGCTCAATCGCCGCGATAAGCTGCGGATCGTTGGGTTCCGTCGTCGGGGTAAAGGCCGCCTTCAGATGGCCGTCGCGGCCGACCAGATATTTGTGGAAATTCCAGCGCGGCGCCTCGATCAGGCGCTCTTGCGCCGCCCATCTGTAAAACGGGTGGGCGCCCGCGCCCTTGACCGCGACCTTTTCGGTGAGCGGGAAGGTGACATGGTAGTCGTCCTGGGCAGTCTGCAAGAATTTCGGTTTTGCCGCCCGGCTCCTGGCCGCCGAAGTCGTTGGACGGTACTCCGAGCACCATAAGGCCCTTGGCTCGATAGCGCGTCCATAGTGCCTGCAAGCCGCAGTATTGCGGGGTGTAGCCGCAAAGCGATGCGATGTTGACCACGAGGATCGGGTGGCCGGCATACGACGCTAGCAAGATATCGGTTCCGTCCAGGCCCTTGATGGTAAAGGCGTAGCCGGTGACGCGGCTCATGGTGGTGGCCTGCACCAAGCGCGGGGCAAAAACCGTCAACGCAGTCCCGAGCACCCAATGTCGGCGGTTAATCATGGCGCGCAGTGTAACTGCCAGCGACGCCCGTGCGCGCGCAAAATTCCGTGAACTAGCGGGCGTAAACGATGCTAGGCGGCTTCCGCGAAGTGGACTGTGGTCTCAAAGGCATAGCCGCAGGCGCCGCACTGCCACAGGTGTCGCACCCTGCGCTCATCGACTAGCTCCGACCATTCCGGCATGAACAGCGATTCTCCGCATTGCGCGCATTCGATCTGCAAGCGTGGACGCTGACGTTTTGCGGCGCCGCGAATATTTAGATCCATGGGGGGTATCCTCCGTTTTTTGGGCGCACTTAAAATTCCCCCCGATTTTTTGTTACAAACATCATATCGAGATGGACTCGGGGAGTGAAGCAGTGAGGCTGACGTAACAGGATCAGAATCGAATGAAATTTTTAAGACGGACTGAGCTAGATTAAGTCTAACTTGTGACGATGCCGTCGCGATGCGCATAGCTGGTGCGTGTCAAGTTTGTTCGTTTTTACGCATTCGTGATGTGTAGGGACGGGCGGCTTTCGCTATACCGCGCCGGGGCACAGTCAATGTCGGGGTTAACCTTGCTTCACGTCGAACGATCCAGTACGTCGGACCATAATGCGCATTCATCAGCCGTCGCGCGCTACGAACCTTACGTCCTTTCCATTGTACGCATCGTCGTGGCGCTGCTGTTCTTCGAGCACGGCCTATCGCGGCTATTCGGCTTCCCATCGCCGCTGCCGACGCCTGCGCTGTTCAGCCTGCACTGGTTCGCCGGCGTGATCGAACTGGCGGGCGGCGCACTGGTCGCGCTCGGCCTATTCACGCGAATAGCGGCCTTCATCATGTCCGGCGAGATGGCGTTCGCCTATTTCTTGGGTCACGCGCCGCACGGCTTCTTCCCGATCCTCAATCGCGGTGATGGCGCAATCCTCTATTGCTTTATGTTTTTGTATCTCGCTTTCGCCGGCGCCGGGCCGTGGAGCCTGGACGCGCTGCTGAGCCGCAGGCGCGGCTAAGACGTAAGGCGGCGAAGGGCTTGCCGGGACGCCCGGCAGTGTTAAATCATCTGTGGCGATCCGCGCAGGACGCCCGCGATGAGCCAGAAGACCCTCGTCAAACCGCGCACGAAGACCAAGCCGGTCACGCAGCGGCCGCCGCTGTGGAAGGTGATCCTGCTCAACGACGACTTCACCCCGCGCGAATTCGTCGTCGAGGTGCTCAAGGCCGTCTTCCGCATGAACGAAAGCCAAGCCTATCGCGTGATGATGACGGCGCACCAGAAAGGCGCCTGCGTCATCGCGGTCTATACCCGCGACGTGGCGGAGACCAAGGCCAAGGAGGCGACCGAGATGGGCAAGGCCAAAGGCTATCCGCTTTATTTTACGACCGAGAAGGAAGAATAGGCCGCTCCCCGATCGTTCGAATTTGCCGAAAAATTTGCTCACCTCGGTAGGCGATTTTACAGACCTGATCAGCAGGATACCGCCGTTGTCTTGCAAACGGGGGTGCCCGTGCGTGAGTGGTTCTGGCCGGTGGCGCCGGTAGCGGCAATTCTGTACTTCACGCTCTACCCGGATCAGTTCACGGCCTTTGTCGGTTGGGCGGAGCGGTTCATCCACTAGCGCGGAGCGGCGCGGTGGTCCGCAATGCGCGTTGGCGCGCCTATCTGCCGCATGTCCACACGTAGCCGATCGGCGTCTCGACATAGCAGGGGCCGAAGCCGCCGCCATTCCAACGCCCGCGATAAAAGCGCGGCCAAGCCGGCCCGTAATAATGATGGCCGTATAACCGCTCATAATGCTCCCAGCGCTCGCGCGCGACCACTTCGGGCGGCCGGTAGCCGGGCAGGAAGCCATAGCCGTGCCAGTGCCTCGTAACGTGGTGCTTTTTGTGGGTAGGCGCGGCCAGCGTTGCCGGCGCAAGTAACAGAATCACTGTAAGGGCGAGGGCGGCTGACAAAGTTCGCGGCATGAAAGGTCTTCCGGCACGATAGAACAGGGTGTGCATTGGCAGCGCCGTTCGTGGTGAAACTGAGACGCGCCTGGAGTAGACAACAAAAGCTGAAAACCGGGGGAGCCCAATGCCACATCGTGTTCTCATCACTGCCGGTGCCGCCGGCATTGGCCGCGAATTTGTGCGCGCCTTCGCCGCCAACGGCGCGACGGTCTTCGTCTGCGACATCGACGACAAGGCCCTTAACGCCATCGTCCAGGAGATCCCCGGCGTGATGGCAAGCCATTGCGACATGGCGGTGCGCGCCGAGATCGAACGCATGGTGCCAAAGGCGGTGGCTGCGCTCGGCGGGCTCGACGTTCTGATCAACAACGCCGGCATCGCCGGGCTGACGCTGCCGGTCGACCAAATGCCGCCCGACGCCTGGGACAAGGTGGTCGCAGTCAACCTCACCGCCATGTTCGATGTCAGCCGGCTGGCGATTCCTCACCTCAAGCAGTCGAAGGGCGGCTGCATCATCAACATGAGCTCGGTCGCCGGCCGCTTCGGCTTCAAGAACCGCAGCCCCTATTCGGCGACCAAATGGGGCGTGATCGGCCTCACCAAGACGCTGGCCGCCGAGCTCGGCGAATGGGGTATCCGCGCCAACGCAATCGCGCCCGGTGCGGTTGAGGGCGATCGCATCGTGCGCGTGTTTCAGGGCCGCGCGCAGATCAGCGGGCGGTCGCTCGAGGAAGTGCAGGCGGAGGCGATGGCGAACCAGTCGATCAAGGCCATGATCGACCCCTGGGACATCGCGCAGCTCGCGGTGTTTCTCGCCTCCGACGCGGCGAAGGCGATTTCAGGGCAGGTGATCCCGATCGATAACGACCGGCAGAAGGCGTGAGACATCGGCCGGCCGTTCCCGCGCCGGCGGGAATAAGCGGATCGTCGCGTTCTTATTGTCATGACTTGCCCCGCGAACGTCCGCGTTTGATCCAAGTCATGGCGCCGGCGCGCGAATTGGTGTTGAAAATCATCTGTCGGTGTCCCACACCAAATGGAGGGTCCGATGAACAGCCGTGCGCATTACCATCTGGCCGAGCCGGTATCGCGAGGGTTTGGCCGCGTCGGCGGCTACGCGCTTATCGTCATCATCGTGGCCTTGCTGCTGCTGGCACTGATGAGCAATCCGGTGCTGCCGCAATAAAAGCCGGCGGCCTGAATACAACGGCGGTCGCAAGGAGGGTTAGCTGCCCCGGCCGGCCGGTGGCTCCGAGTGCTTCTCGATGGTTTCGACGTGCCCGCAGGCTGGGCATTGATAGGTCACGAGTTCGGGCATGGCGCCGAAACGCGGCACGCGGCTGACCGGCGCCGGGCCTTCGCCCAAGCAGCTGCAGTCCTCCGGCAGATTGTGAAACTTGACCGCCATACTCGCATCGTGGCCGTCGCGAGCAACCGCAACAATTCAGGGAAGTTGCGTAAGGGCCATACCTGGTTCGGCCAAGTGGCTTGATTCGCCTCGCTTTTCCGCCCTGCGGAGCGAGGCGTGCCGCTTCAGCGGAAATTAACCGGATCGCTTAAACGGGCCGCAAGGCCTTTCTGCTTATTGCAGTGGCATCGGCGTCTCCGTTTCGCCGCGACAAAGGAGGGTCTCATGAAAGATCCCATTCCGGCTACCGGCCACACCTGCGACGGCTACATCATCGAAGTGGGCGGCAAGTTCAACTCCGAATACGGCAGCATCACCGAGGCGCTGAAGGCGGGCCTCGAACTCAGGCAGAAAGACCGCGAGCACGAGGTGCGCGTGTATGACGCAGACGAGCGGACGCCGGATACGAGCGAGCCGCCGGAATTTCACTGGTGGATGACGCTCGTCCAGTAAAGCGGGCCGAGCGGCTTGGCCGCCGAAGCGCGTGAATGTCGAAGGCGGATGCAAAGTCCGCCGTCTAGACCCGAAATTCGCGCGGAACTTTGCGTCGGGCCGGCGCGTCGCGCCTTTGCCCGCTACGCTTGCTGATCCGCCCGCTAGGCCGCGCTTGCTAGGCTGCGGCTGTGGATTGGGCGCTGCCCAAGGCGACGTATAAAGTGGCGCGACTCGCCTATCTGTTCGTCGCCAAGCATCCGGGCGCCGATCAGTCGGCCTTCACCAATGCGTATGGCGAGGCCTGCCGCGACGGCAAGCTGTCTCGCCCGACGGTGAAGGCGCTGAAGAAGCTCATTTGATGCCAGGCGGTGCGTCCGCGTGGCGCGATGACACCGATGAGGAATGCGGCCGCCGGCGGCCTTTTTGTTGCGCCGCGGGCACGAGGTGCGCGTGGTTGGTGCGCAGGAGCGGGCGCCGGAGACGCGTCAGCCGCCGGAATTTCACTGGTGGATGATGCTCGATGAGCGAGGGCTAAGCGCTCGCCTCACTTCCTCTTCTTCGCCTTGCTTACCTTCGCCTTTCCCTTGGGCGCCGGCGGCGGCGCGTTGGCCGCGGCCACGCGGTCCTGTTCTTCCTTGGCGAGGCGCAGCGCCTTCAGCCGCTCGGTCTTGGCGCGCATGGCGGTGCTGGCGGCATTGTATTCCGCCGTGGCAACCTGGCCCTCGCGCTGCTGCGCTTCCTTTTTATGAAACGCGGCTTGCGCCCGCTCCATGTCCTTCGGGCTTTTCGAGCTCACGAGCACCCCGTGGTCGAGCCGCAGGTGTCACACTTCATGCAGGTCCCGTTTCTCACCAAAGTGAAGTTGCCGCATTCGCCGCAGGCTTCGCCCTCGTAGCCCTTGGCGCGCGCCTCGGCGCGCTTCTCGGAGGCCGCGTGCTTGGCGTGCTCGCGCGCGTCCTGCGGATCGATGCGCAGGTCGAGTTGCTGGGCCGGCGACAGCTTGGCCTCCGGCTCGGCTTTGAGCGCCGTGGCCGCGCCCGAGAACGCCGTGACGTTGGAGCCGCTCGCGGGCGCCACCGCCTGCGTCGTGCCGCTGCTCACCACCGACAGCCGGTCGGTGCGCGAGCGCGTCAAGCCGCGCGAGACGAAATTCGAGGCGGGCTTGCCTTCCGCTTCGCCTTTGCCGAGCGCGTCGAAGCCGCCGGCTTCGCTCGGGTCGACATGGGCGAGATCGAAACGCTCGAGGTAGGAGACCGCCAACTCACGGAATACGTAGTCGAGGATCGAGGTCGCGTATTTGATCGAGTCGTTGCCCTGCACCGGGCCCTGCGGCTCGAAGCGGGTGAAGGTGAAGGCGTCGACATATTCCTCGAGCGGCACGCCGTATTGCAGGCCGAGCGAGATGGCGATGGCGAAATTATTTAGCAGGCTACGCAAAGCCGCGCCTTCCTTGTGCATGTCGACGAAGATCTCGCCGAGCCGCCCATCGTCATATTCGCCGGTGCGCAGGTACACTTTGTGGCCGCCGACCACGGCTTTCTGGGTGTAGCCCTTGCGCCGGGCGGGCAGCCGCTCGCGCTCGCGCAGCACGGTGATGCGCTCGACGATCTTTTCCACCACCTTTTCGGCCAAGCCCGTGGCGCGCGCCGCGGCGGGACGCTCGATAAAAGCTTCCACCGCATCGTCCGCGTCGTCCTCGTCGGCGATGAGTTGCGAATTGAGTGGCTGCGACAGCTTGCTGCCGTCGCGGTAGAGCGCGTTGGCTTTCAGCGCGAGCTTCCAGGACAACAGATACGCCGCCTTGCAGTCCTCGACGGTGGCGTCGTTCGGCATGTTGATGGTCTTGGAGATCGCGCCGGAGATGAAGGGCTGCGCCGCCGCCATCATGCGGATGTGGCTCTCGACCGAGAGATAGCGCTTGCCGGTGCGGCCGCACGGATTGGCGCAGTCGAACACCGGATAGTGCTCGGCCTTCAAGTGCGGCGCGCCTTCTACCGTCATGGCGCCGCAGACGTGGATGTTGGCGGCCTCGATCTCGCGCTTGCCGAAGCCGAGCGCGGCGAGCAGGTCGAAGGTCGGCTGGCTAAGGTCGTCGGCACTGATGCCGAGCGTATCGCGGCAGAAGTCCTCGCCCAGCGTCCACTTGTTGAAAGCGAACTTGATATCGAAGGCGGTCGGCAGCGCCTTGTCGATCTTGGCGATCGCCTCGTCGGTAAAGCCCTTGGCCCTCAGCGTGGTGTGGTTGATGGCCGGCGCCTGCGCCAACGAGCCGTGGCCGACGGCGTAGACCTCGATCTCGGCGATGTCGGCTTCCGAATAGCCGAGCGTGCGCAGCGCTTCAGGCACCGCGCGGTTGATGATCTTGAAGTAGCCGCCGCCGGCGAGCTTCTTGAACTTGACCAGCGCGAAGTCGGGCTCGATGCCGGTGGTGTCGCAGTCCATCACCAGGCCGATGGTGCCGGTCGGCGCGATCACGGTCGACTGCGCATTGCGGTAGCCGTGCTTCTCGCCGAGTTCCAGCGCGCGGTCCCAGGCGGCCTTGGCGTGCGCGATCAGGTCTTTGTCCGGGCAGGCGCCATGGTCGAGCGGCACGGGCGGCTGCGAGACCTTCTCGTAGCCGGTGCGCTCGTTATAGGCGGCGCGGCGGTGATTGCGCATCACGCGCAGCATGTGCTCGCGGTTCTTCTTGAATCCGGGGAAGGGCCCGAGCTTTTCCGCCATCTCGGCGGAGGTGGCATAGCTAATGCCGGTCATGATGGCGGTGAGCGCGCCGCAGATGGCGCGGCCTTCGTCGGAGTCGTAGGGGATGCCGGAGGTCATCAGCAGGCCGCCGATATTGGCGTAGCCGAGGCCGAGCGTGCGGAACTCGTAGGACAGCTCGGCGATCTGCTTCGACGGGAACTGCGCCATCATCACCGAGATTTCCAACACCACGGTCCACAGCCGCACCGCGTGCTCGTAAGCCTCGACGTTGAACTTGCCGGTCTTCTCGTCGCGGAATGTCAACAGATTCATCGACGCCAGATTGCAGGCGGTGTCGTCGAGGAACATGTATTCCGAGCACGGATTGGAGGCGCGGATGTCGCCGGAGGCCGGGCAGGTGTGCCAGTCGTTGACCGTCGTGTGGTATTGCAGGCCCGGATCGGCCGAGGCCCAGGCGGCATAGGCGATCTTCTCCCACAGCCCGCGCGCATCGAGCGTTTTGGCGATCTTGCCGTTCTTGCGGAAGGTCAGATCCCACTTGGCGTCGGACTCGACCGCCTTGAGGAAGCCGTCGGTGACGCGCACCGAATTGTTCGAGTTCTGCCCGGAGACGGTGAGATAGGCCTCCGAATCCCAATCGGTGTCGTAGATCGGAAATTCGATGTCGCGATAGCCCTGCTTGGCGAACTGGATCACGCGCTTGATGAAATTGTCGGGCACGTAGGCCTTGCGTGCGAGCTTGATCTCGCGTTTTAAGGCGGGGTTCTTTTCCGGCGAGAAGCAGTCGTCGCCCGAGCCCTCGCAGTTGACGCAGGCCTTGAGCACGGCCTTGAGGTGCTTCTGGTTGATCTTGGAGCCGCTGACGAGGGCGGCAACCTTCTGCTCTTCCTTCACCTTCCAGTCGATATAGGTCTCGATGTCGGGGTGGTCGACGTCGACGATCACCATCTTGGCCGCGCGGCGCGTCGTGCCGCCCGACTTGATGGCGCCCGCCGCGCGGTCGCCGATCTTCAGGAAGGACATCAGGCCGGAGGACTTGCCGCCGCCCGACAGCTTCTCGCCTTCGCCGCGCAGCGCGGAGAAATTCGAGCCGGTGCCGGAGCCGTATTTGAACAAGCGCGCCTCGCGCACCCACAGGTCCATGATCCCGCCTTCGTTGACGAGATCGTCTTTGATGCCCTGGATGAAGCAGGCATGCGGCTGCGGATGCTCGTAGGACGACTTCGATTTGGTCAGCTTGCCGGTGAAAGGATCGACGTAGTAGTGGCCTTGGCTCGGGCCGTCGATGCCATAGGCCCAGTGCAGGCCGGTGTTGAACCATTGCGGCGAATTGGGCGCGCAGATCTGCGCGGCGAGCATGTAGCGCAGCTCGTCGAAGAAGGCCTGGGCGTCGTCTTCCGAATCGAAGTAGCCGCCTTTCCAGCCCCAGTAGGTCCAGGTGCCGGCCAGACGGTCGAACACCTGCTTGGAGGAATGCTCGCCGATATAACGTTCCTTCTCCGGCAGAGCGCTCAGCGCCTCCTCGTCGGCGATCGAGCGCCATAGGAAGGAGGGGACCGAATTTTCCTCGACCTTCTTCAGCCGTGCCGGCACGCCGGCTTTACGGAAATATTTCTGCGCCAGCACGTCGGAGGCGACTTGCGACCAGAAATCGGGGACTTCGACATTGTCGAGCTTGAACACCACCGAGCCGTCCGGGTTGCGGATCTCGCTCGAGACATGACGGAAGGTCATGTTTTGGTAAGCCGATAGTCCGTCCTTGGTGTATCGCCGTTCGATCCGCATTTTTTTCTCTAGCCCCTTCAATGCCGGGCGGCTGGCGGCCGCTCGATTATCCCTGACGGACCCTGTCTTGTCCGTCTGTTTTGCTCGGCACGCTGTTCGACAACCCGTTACTCATTAACGTAAGCCGGCTCCCTGCTAACGACACCGGTCGATCCCACTTTTTTGACCCTTGGCGCGCAGAAGTTCCCCGTCCCGGAACACCATTTCTGGCGCGGGCTGCTGGCGCTGGGCGTCATTTTGGAAGCTCGGCGGGACCCGAAAACGCAACTCACGCAACTCACTAAAGCTAGGGAGACTCGTCGTACGCGTCAACAATAGATAGACATCAAATCTGAATCAAATACTAAATCTTGTGGTAAACTGGTGAACTGTGGGGACAACCCACCATGAAACCGCGGCCAGTATTGAGCGATCTGGGGGGCGGGAAAAGCATTTTTATCACCCCGGCGGCGTAGGTTTAAATCCCTGCCTGGATGAAGGAAAAATGACGCAAAATCGCGCCTTGCTGGTTATCCGCAGCAAAATGCGGCCTTCGGTGCGCCCGGGGATAAGGCCGGGAAAACTGACCCTATCGGCGCTCGGGAGTCTCTGATTCTCGAAAGCAGGTCAGTGCGTTAGCACCCGAGCGCGTGCGCTGGCGGAGGGTGGGGACGATACGCAAGCCTGTGAATTCAATTTTTGGCGCAAAGCGCCGCGGCTACCGGCGCGCGACCTTTATTTCCAACGAAAAAGGCGGACCCGCCTTAGGGGCCCGCCTTTCGCACCGGCACTGTCATCCTCGAATTTCAGCGCTGTTGAGGCAGAACTATGCGACTCAAGTCGCGCGCTGATGAATTCCTAGGCAGGATAACCGCCGGACTTGGGAAAACGCAACATGCGCTGCACCATAGCCTGAGCTAGCGTTGCGCGGCGCTGCCAGCGGCGGCTTTACGCCCCGCCTTGGCTTTCGCCGTTTCGCCGCTCGAATTGTCGGAGACGGCGACCTCGGACCGCTGGCGCGGCAGCGCCTCCGGATGGTGCTTCTGCAGGAAGTCGACGAGTTGCTCGCGCACCTCGCAGCGCAGGTCGAAAGCCTGACCGGCCGAGCGCGCGCTCATCAGGCAACGTAGCTCGATGGTGCTCTCCTTGGCGTCGGTGACCTGCAGGTTCACCACGTCGCCGTCCCAGTTCTTCGAGGCCTTGACGATCTCTTTGAGCTTGTCGCGGATGACGCCGACCGGCGCGCGGTAATCCACATAGAGGAAGGCGCTGCCGATCAGCGCCGAATTTTCGCGTGTCCAGTTTTGGAACGGTTTCTCGATGAAATAGGAGAGCGGTACGATCATGCGCCGCCAATCCCACAACCGAACCACGACATAGGTGGAATTGATTTCTTCGATGGTGCCCCATTCTTTCTCGACGATCACGGCATCGTCGATGCGAATCGGCTGCGTCATCGCCAACTGCACGCCGGCAATCAGATTGCTCAGCACTGGCCGCGCTGCGAGGCCGGCGACGATGCCGGCGACGCCGGCCGAGGCGAACAGGCTCACGCCGTATTGTCGCACCGCATCGAAGGTCATTAGCGCGGCGCCGAGCGTGACCAGCACCACCAGTCCCTCGGCAGTGCGCAGCAGCACGCGCACCTGAGTGACATGCTTGCGCGCCAGCAGGTTATCCTCGACGTCGAGGCGGAATTGCCTCAGGTAGAGATCGGCGGAGATTTTGAGCGCGGCGATGGCGGCCCAGCCGATCAGCCCGATCACCCCGATCAGCGTCAGCCGTGCCGCCCATTCGGCGGTATCGGAGCCGATCGGCGCCACCGGGACAGCGATGATCATCGCCAGGAGTAGCAGTGCCAATTCAGTCAAGCCGCGCATCTGGCTGAAGATCGAGAAGGCGAACGGGAAACGCTTCGCCAACAGTCGACGGATCAGCTTGCGCACAATTCGGTGCAGCGAAAAAGCAATCACCACCGCGAGCGCCAGAATAATGGCCGCGACCACCGGGTCGGGCAGCCAATCGAGCAAGCCTTTGATGGCGGCCAGGACGTTCCGGATCGAATCCATGGGATCTGACGGCTTTCATGCCATTGCGGCGAGCATGGCAGTCTAGCAAAAGTGTGCCCTGGACAGGAGCGTGGCGAGGTGGCAGAACGCCGCGTATTCAAAGTCTTTCAACGTGCGGCAGCGATGAAAAATTTCCTGCTCAAACTGTTCACTTGGTGGAACTCGCAGACCTTCGGTACCCAGTTCTGGACCTGGATGTACGGCGAAAAGGTCGGTGAAGACGAATTCGGCAACCGCTACTACCGTACGCGCGGCGGCAAGATTAACCCCCGCATGCTCAGTTTCGAGCGGCGCTGGGTGATATTTAACGGGTATATGGAAGCCTCGACGGTACCGCCGTCATGGCATGGCTGGCTGCACCACACCGTCGACATCCCGCCCACGCAAGAAAACTATAAGCCGCACGAGTGGGAAAAGCCGCATCGGCCTAATATGACCGGGACGGCGGGCGCCTATCGGCCGCCCGGTTCGACGCTGGCCGCGAACCGCCGTCCGAAAGCGACCGGCGACTACAAGGCGTGGAGCCCATAGTCCAGGCTCGGATTGGGCGGGTATCGCCCTTTCGCTGCCGTATTCCCCGTGTTAACCGGGTTTTGCCGCGGGCGACGGCGAATCCGCGCCGTTCATCCAACGGAAACACCCGGTTTTATGGCGCGAACTTCGCTCACCGCTTGCTGGCTTGTCTTGGCGGCGCTGCTGGCACCGCCGGCCTTCGCCCAATCGATCTTCAGCGATTCTCCGCCGCGGCCGCCGGCCGACGTGCCGAATATGCCGGCGGTACCGCCGCCCCCGGTTTATTATCCTAACCCGCCGCCGCGAAGTTATCCAGGCGACGACAGCATGCGTCCGCCTGCCGCCGTCCGTACCGACCAGCCGCCGGCGCAACCGTTGCCGGCGCCGATGAGCTTGCCGCCGGCGAACCGCCCGGGCGGCGGCAATATCCAATCGCTGCCGCTCGCGCCGCCGCCCGGTACCGCGCCGCCGCCGCAGGCGACGGCACCGCCGCCGGCCGCGCCGCCGCAAGGCGCTGGCGCTCCGGTGCCGACGCTGCCCGGTCTGCCCCCCGGCATCAGGCAGCCGCGCGGCGCGCCTCAGCAGGGCGATACCACGCCGCAACCCGGTGACGAGGTCGTGGTCGAGCCGCCGCCGCAGCGCATCAGCAATCCGACTGCGGTGTTCTCCGGCCTCGACAAGATCACCGGCCGCATCATTTCGTTCGACGTGGCCATCAACGAAACCGTGCAGTTCGGCGCGCTGCAGGTGACGCCGCGCGTGTGCTATTCGCGGCCACCGACCGAGACGCCGAATACCGACGGCTTCGTTGAAGTCGACGAGGTTACGCTACAGGGCGAGATCAAGCGCATCTTCACGGGCTGGATGTTTGCGGCGAGCCCCGGCCTGCACGCGGTCGAGCATCCGATCTACGATGTGTGGCTGACCGACTGCAAAGGCGGGAAAAATCCGAACGTGGCGGAAGCCCCGCCCGATCAGCCACCATCGGCCAAGCAGCCGGCGCGTCTGCCACCGCGGCGCGCGCCGCCGCCGCGGGCGCAACAGCCGGGATTTATCCGCTAACGCAGTTGTGCCAGCGCTTGCTCGCCGCTCACCGGGCAGTCGATGGCGAGGGCCGCGAAATTGGATTCGCCCACGAGCGCATCTTCCAGCAGCCGATGATAACGGCGCTTCTGCACCTCGACTGCGCCGAACGATTTGAGGTGCTCGGTGACGTATTGGGTGTCGAGCAGCCGATAGCCGCCAGCGCGCAGGCGAGCGATCAGATGCACCAATGCGATCTTGGAGGCATCGCGCGCGCGGTGGAACATGCTTTCGCCGAAAAAGGCGCGGCCGAGCGAGACGCCGTAAAGCCCGCCAACCAGCGCGGCGCCGTCATAGACCTCGACGGAATGGCAATGACCGTGATCGAAAAGACCGCGATAGATCTTGCGGATGCGGTCGTTGATCCAGGTCCGCGCGCGGTCGGGTTTCTCTTCGGCGCAGCCATCGATCACCGCGTCGAAATCGCGGTCGACCCAGACGGTGAACGGCGTGGTGCGCACGGTGCGCTTGAGCCGATCCGATAGGTGGAAGCCGTCGAGCGGGATGATGCCGCGCATGTCCGGTTCGATCCAATAGAGTGCCGGATCGTCGGCACTTTCCGCCATTGGGAAGATGCCGCAGGCGTAGGCCTTGAGCAGCATGTCCGGCGTGATGTCGATCAGGCTATTTTCGCGATCGGCCATGCGGACTGGGTTCGCTGGTGAGATTTCATTCTAGGCGCCGGCGCGGCAGCTGAGGAGGGCGGAATTTAACCGGTCGCCGACCATGACCTAGTTAAATTGGCGAAAGATTGAACACAAATGGCTGCCGTGCATTGGCCGACGCAAAAACTGGTCGCTGAGAGGACTGGAACTTTCGGGGGCTGGGGATTGAAATAGGGGATAAGCCGAACAAGCCAATTCATCAACCCGCGCGGAATAACCGCGCGCAAAGAAAATTTTATCGCAGCTCAACAGCGAGCCGGATCGAGATTTGGCACCGCCGCCATCGACCAATCAATGGCCGTAGAACCACGCTGCCAGCAGCACGAGGCCGGCCGCTATGATCACCAATGTCAGTATTCCCGCAACGCTGCCGGTTATGTAGTCATGGTTTTCGCTGCGCGTTGTCATCGGTCATCTCCTTGGGCATTTTTCTTACCCACGAAGACCGAAGCCGGAGATCAGGGGCTGGATCGCCCCGCATCAAGGGTCCCAGCATCCGCAGATTTGTTGACGTTCGATTAGCATAATGGCGAATGCACGCTTTGCGTTAGATCAAGGCGGTAAGCATTTCGCTCATAATTTCAGAGAATAAGCCGATAAGCGGCAGCTATTTGCGCCAGGGTAGCCCTCGCAAACCTCTGCATATGTGGCAGCGGTCGTGCTGGCGCGGCCGCCTGTGTGGAAGCGAGATTAAGAACTTAGCGGCTCGCTCTCCACCATCCCGCCGCGGGCGAGGAATTGCTCGAGCCAGTGAATATGGTAGTTGCCGTCGATGATGTCGGGCTCGGCGAGCAAAGCGCGGAACAGCGGCAGGGTGGTCTCGATGCCATCCACCACCACCTCATCGAGCGCGCGCTTGAGCCGCATCAGCGCCTCGGTGCGGGTCTTGCCGTGCACGATCAGCTTGCCGACCAGCGAGTCGTAATAAGGCGGGATGGCGTAGCCCTGGTACACCGCTGAATCGATGCGCACGCCCAACCCGCCGGGCGCGTGATAGTGCAGGATCTTGCCGGGCGACGGGCGGAACGACACCGGATTCTCTGCATTGATGCGGCACTCGATGGCATGGCCACGGAATTCGATGTCGCTCTGCTTGAGCGTGAAGTCGTTGCCGGCGGCGGCGCGGATTTGCTCGAAGATCAGGTCGATGTCGGTGATCATTTCGGTCACCGGGTGCTCGACCTGGATGCGCGTGTTCATCTCGATGAAATAGAACTGGCCGCCCTCGTACAGGAACTCGACGGTGCCGACGCCGAGATATTGGATCTCGCGCATCGCCTTGGCCACCGTCTCGCCGATGATGTCGCGCGCCTGCGTGTTGAGCGCGGGCGAGGGACTTTCCTCCAGCACCTTCTGGTGGCGGCGTTGCAGCGAGCAGTCGCGCTCGCCGAGATGGATGGCCTTGCCCTTGCCGTCGCCCAGCACCTGGATTTCAATGTGACGCGGCTTCTCCAGATATTTTTCCAGATAGACCGCATCGTCGCCGAATGCGGCCTTGGCTTCCGCGCGCGCGGTCGCGAGCGCCGTGGAAAGTTCGGCCGCCGTGCGCGCGACCTTCATGCCGCGGCCGCCGCCGCCGGCCGCCGCCTTGATCAGCACCGGATAACCGATGCCGTCGGCGATCTTGCCGGCCTCGACGTCAGACGTGACGCCGCCGTCCGAGCCCGGCACCACTGGAATGCCAAGCCGCTTGGCGGTACGCTTAGCTTCGATCTTGTCGCCCATCAGGCGGATGTGCTCGGCCTTGGGGCCAATGAAGTGTACATTGTGCTCGGCCAGGATTTCGGCAAAACGGGCGTTTTCGGACAGGAAACCGTAGCCCGGATGCACGGCGTCGGCGCCGGTGATTTCGCAGGCGGCCAGAATCGCCGGCACGTTGAGATAGCTGTCCTTGGCCGCCGGCGGGCCGATGCACACGCTCTCATCGGCGAAACGCACATGCATGGCGTCGGCGTCGACGGTGGAATGCACGGCCACGGTTGGGATGCCGAGTTCCTTGCAGGCGCGGATTACCCGCATGGCGATTTCGCCGCGATTGGCGATGAGGATTTTATCGAACATCGGATTGGTCCGGCCAATGCGTGGTCATTGGCTCCATCATTCGATGATGACCAACGGCTCGCCGAATTCGACAGGCTGGCCGTCCTCGAACAGAATTTGGATCACGGTGCCGGCGCGCGGGGCCGGGATCTGGTTCATAGTCTTCATCGCCTCCACGACCAGCAGCGTGTCGCCGGCTTTCACATGGGTTCCGATCTCGATGAACGGCTTACCGCCAGGTTCGGGCGCGACATAGGCTGTGCCGACCATGGGCGAAACCACAACGCCCGGATGTTTCGCTGGATCGAGCGGCGTCGCCACCGGCTGCGGCGCGGGCGTTGCCGGTGCGCGCGGCGCAGCGGCAGCGGGCCCCGCGGCATTACGCGCTACGCGCACGCGCTGGCCGTCCTGTTCGATCTCGATTTCGGTGAGACCGGTTTCGTCAAGGAGATTGGTGAGCTCTTGAATCAACTCACGATCGACAATTGGAACCTTCGGCGCTTTTGCCATTAAAGCATTCCGTTTTTACTTTTTAAGTTTGGCGCCGACCATGTCGGCCAGCCCGGTGATCGCCAGTGCGTAGCCGTCGGCGCCGAAACCGCAGATCACGGCCTTCGCCGCCTTCGACACATAAGAGTTGTGCCGGAATGCTTCACGCTGGTGGATGTTCGTGACATGGATTTCCACGATCGGAATTTTCAGCGTGAGCAGTGCGTCGAGAATGGCGATCGAGGTGGTGGTGTAGCCGGCCGGATTGATGATGAGTCCGGCGGCTTTTTTGGCCTGCGCCTCCTGGATCCAATTGATCAGTTCGCCTTCAATATTCGACTGGCGCAACACGATATCGAGGCCGAAGCGCTTGGCAGTTGCGCGGCACAGCTTCTCGACATCCGCGAGCGTGGTGCGACCATATTTTTCCGGCTCGCGGGTGCCGAGCAGGTTCATATTCGGTCCGTTAAGGACGTAGAGCGTCTTGGGCATGGCTTCCCGGCGGTTGGCGCGCGTTTTCGTGGTCGATCCGCGTGAAACTTCGGCACCTTATAGGTGTCCCGGGCGGCAAGGGGAAGCCCGGACAATGCTCGGATTTACAAGTCTTTGCCGCCGACGTCCTGGGTTTCGCGCGCCGCCCAATCGACCACCTCCTTGATCGCCGTCAACCGCTTGCGGCCGGCGGCTTTCGCTTTCGTATAGAGGTCGATGTGGCGGTCAGCGCTGGTGCCGTCGGCGACGATCCGGTGCAGGCGTTGGATGTCCGCCGCGCAGCCGAGCGCGTCGATGTCCTCGGCGATGAAATCGAAAACCTGGTTGAGCCATTGCTGGAGCGTGAGCGGACGGTGATGGGGCGTCCGACGCGATCGAAGCCTGCGTTAAACGCGCGGTCGCGGTCGAGCGCACGCACCAAGCAGCGGAACAAAGCGGCAATCGCGACGGCATCGTCGAGCCGCGTGCAACTGTCGGCGACGCGCAATTCGACGGTCGGGTTTCCCAGCGACGGCCACAGCGCCCACCAGATGTAGCTCGCGTCCGGGATGATCTTCGCTAAGGTGAGCGCGGCGACGAATTCGTTGTAGTCGTCATTGGTGCGGAACAATTCAGGCAGGCTGGTGCGCGGCAGTTCGTCGTAGGCCGCGAACCTGTAGCCGACCAAACCGGTAAGATGGCTCTGCCAGAACGGCGAGGACGTGGAGAGCGCAAGCAGTAACGGCAGATAGGGCGTCCGCCGCATGATCAAATTGATGCGCCGGTCAACATCCGGCACTTCCACATGCACATGCATGCCGCACACCATGTTGCGGTATCCGATCATCTGCAAGTCGTCCATGATTGCGCCGTAGCGCGCCTTCGGCGTGACGATCTGCTCGGGCCAGAACGCGAGCGGGAAGGTGCCCATGGCGGCAAGACCGAGCTGATGCTCGACCGCGGTGTCGCTCAGCGTGCGCCGATAATGCATGAGATACTCGCGCGCCTCCGCCATGCTGAGGCAGGGTGGTGTCGCCATCTCGATCTGCGATTGCAGCATCTCTGTCATCATGCCGTCGCCGAGTTGCTCGCGGGTGCGGTTGAGGAATTTCTTGTCCATGCGGCGCACGGCCCGGCGCGTCTTGGCGTCGAACACGAAATACTCTTCTTCCATGCCGACCGAATACATGCGCGCAATGACCCGTTCAGATTGAGAACAGTTTCTCCGCCTGATGCCGACGCAAAAATGGCCGCCGGGCGAGCCAGCAGCCATCTGCCGATTTTATCGATTGTACCCGACTGCCGCCGGGGCCGTCAGCAGGTCGGTTTGCCGCAGCGCGCGGTGTTGACCTTTTCCTGCAATCCTGGAAGGCCGATGGCGCCCACCACCACGTCGGAGCCGATGACATAGCTTGGCGTGCCGTTGAGGCCGAGCGCCTCAGCGAGCTTGAAGTTCTCATCGAGCGTGGCCTTCACTTCGGGGCTTTTCATGTCTTTTTGAATCTGGGCCATATTCATGCCGATGTCCTTGGCGACCGCGAGTGCGTGCGCCTCATCGGCCGGACCGCGGCCGCCCAAAAGCTTGGTGTGGAATTCGAGATATTTCCTGCCTGTCTTGTCCTGCATGCGCACCGCGACGGCAACGCGCGCCGCTTCTAGCGAGCCTGGTCCGAGCACCGGGAATTCCTTGAGCACGACCTTGAGTTTGGGATCGTCCTTCAGAAGCGTCAGCATGTCATCCATAGCGCGCTTGCAGTAGCCGCAGTTGTAATCGAAGAATTCGACAAAGGTGACGTTGCCGTTTGGATTGCCGAGCGTGACTTGGTTGGGCGAGGAAAATAGCTTCTGCGCGTGTTCCTTGACCGCGACCTTATGTTTCTCGGCTTCTGCGGCGGTCTGCCGCTTCTCCAGCTCGCTCATGGCTTCCTGCAGCACTTCCGGATGCGCGAGCAGGTAGTCGTGCACCACGCGTTCGATGTCGGAGCGCTGGGCGGGCGAGAAACTCTGCGCCCGCACGGTTTGCGGCGCAGCGAAAGCCAGCAACGCGGCACAGGCGGCGGCGAAATAGCGCGGGCTTGATGTCATCGTTTTGGTCCTTGCTGTGATTATCTGTTCGGGGCGGCTGGGGCTCTGACGCTGACGATATCGTCGGCGCGCACCCAGGCGGGCGAGCCGACGGGCAGACGAGTCTTTGCGCGCGAAGCAAGTTGCCGGGCGGTCCTGATGTCGCCGCGCGTGAAGGCGGCTTGCGCTGCGGCGAGATCGGCCTGCGCGAGATCGCCTTTGCGGCCATAGGCCATGGCGAGCTGGGCATAGGCGTCGGATGATTCCGGTTCACGGCTGAGCGCCGTGCGCAAAATCGGGACGGCTTCTTCGGCGTTCTTGGTGTTATTGGTGGCGATTAGCGCCTGACCGAGCATAATATCGATCAGCGGCGCGTTGTGCGCGAGCGTCACCGCGTGGCGCAACGGCGCGATGGCCTCCGCCGGGTGGCCGCCTTCCAGCAGCACTTGGCCTTTGAGCTCGTAGAAATATGGATTGTTCGGTTGCGTCTGGATCAAGCCATCGATCTGCATGATCGCGTCGCGTCCGTTCCCGTATCGATAAGTCGAGATGGCGCGGGCATAGCGCGCCGGCAGGCTGTGATCGCTGAGCGGATAGCGGCGATAGACCGCATCCGGCCGGTCGAGGAAGCCGGACAACTTCGCCCGCATCATATCGTGGCGCAGCTGCAACTCGGGCGAGTCCTTGACATCCCAATAGGGGCTCGATTTCGCCATGACCTCAAGTGCGGCGACGCGCTCGGGCGGTAGCGGGTGCGTTTGCAAATAAGGATCGGCTCTGCTCAAACCGAACAACATTTCGTTGCTCAGGCGCTTGAACAATTCGAGCATGCCTCTGGCCGATTGGTGAGTGGCGGTGAGGAATTTCACGCCGGCATGGTCGGCCTGGTCTTCTTGGGTGCGCACATAGGCGAGCAGCGAGTGCTGGATCGCCGATTGTGGCGCCATGATCGCCGCGGCGCCGATATTGCCGCCGCTGCCGCCCGAGCGCGCGCCGGCCACCGCAGCGCCGACGCCGGCCAGCAACGCGACGATCGACGCAGTCTGCGCTTGGGCGAGCTTCTCGCGTAGCTTCATCAGATGGCCGCCGGCAAGATGGCCTGTCTCGTGCGCGAACACCCCGATGATCTCATTCGGGGTCTTGGCTTCGAACAGCGCGCCGGAATTGATGAAGATGTGGTGGCCGTCCATGACGAAGGCGTTGAAGGTGGAATCGTTGAGGATGACCACGCGGACGTTTTGCTGGGCGAGGCCGGCCACCTTCAGGATCGGCGCCGCGTAGTCGCGCAGCAAATTCTCGATCTCGGTGTCGCGGATGATCGGCAGACCGGCAGTCACCTGCTCCTGCGCCCGCGCGGGCTCGAAGGTCGGGCCAGCGCCGGTGGCGGCGACCGCAATGGCTGTGGCGAATGCGAGCGCATGCCCTGCTGGCGCCATGCGCCATGCCCTGATAGGTATCTTATTCTCGTTCATGCCGGTCTATTTATCACCGCGTCGCGTGAACCTAGTGACGCGCACTGGGGCGGTCAACGCAGCTTGCGATCACGTCTGAGTCATGAAAAGCGCAAGCCGCAAGCAAGCCGGCAAATAGGGCAACAGCGGGGCGGGAACCGTGCCGCACGGACCGATTAGCGATGCTTGAAGTGGCAAAACGCCTGCTGACACCCTCCAAACGCAGCAATGTACCGCCGTTTATCGTCATGGACGTGATGGCTGCGGCGGCGGCCCTGGAGGCCAAAGGCGCCCACATTTTGCATATGGAGGTGGGGCAGCCGGCAGCGCCCGCGCCGGCAACGGCGCGGCAAGCGGCGCAGGCGGCGCTCGGCGCTGGCCGCATCGGCTATACCGAGACGCTCGGCATCCCCACATTGCGGGCGCGAATCGCGCGCCATTACGGCGACACCTATGGTCTCGCGCTCGACCCGGCGCGCGTGGTGGTTACCACCGGTTCCTCCGGCGGCTTCGTGCTGGCGTTCCTGACGCTGTTCGAACCGGGCGACCGGGTGGCGCTGGCCAATCCCGGCTATCCGCCATACCGGCATATTCTCTCGGCGCTCGGCTGCGAACCGGTGCTGATCGAGACCTCGGCGGAGACGCGCTGGGCGCTGTCGGCCAAGGCGCTGATCGCCGAGCATCGGAAGAAGCCGCTCGCCGGGCTGGTGGTGGCGAGCCCGGCCAATCCGACCGGTACCATGATGGATGCCGGCACGCTCGCGCACCTGATCGCGGCCACCGAAGCCGAAGGCATCCGCGTGATTTCCGACGAGATCTATCACGGGCTCGACTATGTGTTTGCCGCGGAGACGGCGGCGAAGCTGTCGGAGCGCGCGCTGGTGATCAATTCCTTCTCTAAATATTTCTGTATGACCGGCTGGCGCGTCGGCTGGATGGTGGTGCCGGAAAGCTTGGTACGCGCGGTCGAGCGGTTGCAGGGAAATCTTGCGATTTCGGTGCCGGCGCTGTCGCAGATGGCGGCGGAAGCTGCCTTCGAGGGCAAGGCCGAGATGGAGGCAGTCAAGCACGGCTACGAGGAGAACCGGCGCATTCTCACGGAAGGCTTACCGAAGGCGGGGCTCGACAAGTTCTTGCCAGTCGACGGCGCGTTCTATCTCTATGCCGACATTTCCAAGTTTTCCGGCGACAGCTTGGATTTCGCCAAGCGGATGCTGAACGAGGCGCACGTAGCGGCAACGCCTGGCATCGATTTCGATCCGGTGAACGGTCACAATTTTCTCCGCTTCTGCTACGCTGGTTCCGCGGTCGATATGCGCGAGGCGGTGGAGCGGATCGGAAAGTGGCTAACAAGATAGTTTGACGTGCCCGGCCGCCATCTTAATCCAGTTTAATCATCCATAACGTTGCTGCAGATCGATGTGAAATTAAACCCATTAATCAGGATATCAATTTAATCTCTAAACCGCGGCGGACAAGATGGCCGTCGGAGACCAACCTTAGGCTATAAAGCCGGTCCTAAAACTCAACATCCAACTCGACCACTTCGTCCGGCTCGGCCTTTGCCGCTTCGATCCATTCGTGCATCGCCGGCATGGCCATCACCGCTTTGCAATAACCCGCGCAGTCGGACTCCAGCTTGACGTCATAGGTGAGGAAGCGCGTCACTACCGGCGCGAACATGGCATCGGCCATGCACGGCCGATCGCCGAACAGGAACATGCCGCCGTGGTTGTCGAGGCATTCGCGCCAGATGAACACGATACGGTCGATGTCGGCCTGTGCGCCGGCCCACACCTTAAACCCGGGGTGATGCGCCTTCAGGTTCATCGGCAGCGCCGAGCGCATGTTGGAAAAGCCGGAATGCATCTCGCCGCAAATCGAGCGGCAATGCGCGCGCGCCGCGCGATCCTTCGGCAGCAGCCCGGCTGCGGGCAGGATCTCGTTGAGGTATTCGCCGATCGCCAGCGTGTCCCAAACTTTGATGCCGTCATGGGTTAGGCATGGCACTAGGAACGAGGGCGACAGCAAAAGCAATTCGGCGCGCGTGGAAGGATCGTCGCTGGCGACTGGCTGTTCGCCGAAGTCGAGCCCGGCCATCTTGCACAGGAGCCAGCCGCGTAGCGACCATGAGCCATAATTCTTGCTGGCGATGGTGAGGGTAGCCTTGGCCATTGGGCGTAATCATCCCTGTTTGATATGGCCCGGTAATCCACAGCTTAGACGAAAGTTATGCCCGTTCAATACCTTCTCGTGTCGCAAAAAGGCATGGCTGACTGCTTGTCCCCAGGCAGCCCCACCGAGATTTATATCTCGCACTGCAACATAAAATGCATTAGTTTCCACCTGCGGTCCGCCGGGGCCGCCGGGGAAATAATGCTTTATCAAGCGTATCAGGCGCATTCCGACATCATGGTGCCGGTGCGTGCGTTTG
Source organism: uncultured Alphaproteobacteria bacterium (assembly GCA_963753455.1). Taxonomy (GTDB): domain Bacteria; phylum Pseudomonadota; class Alphaproteobacteria; order Rhizobiales; family Xanthobacteraceae; genus Pseudolabrys. Next base: position 95,294 of record CAVWDA010000057.1, read on the forward strand.
CCGGCATGGCGACGAGGACCTTGGGCGAACGGTTCAACGGGTCAGCGCGGCCGACGGCGCTCAGCAATCTTACGGCCGCCTATGAGCTGATCGCGCGGGCTGGCCTGACGCATGCCCGCCCGCCTTACGGCATCGATAGCATCGTGGTCGGCAATCGCGAGGTGGCGGTGACTGAGGAAGCGGTCAATGTGACGCCGTTCGGCACGCTGCTGCATTTCAAGAAGGACATTGCGCAGGCGCAGCCGCGCGTGCTGCTGATCGCGCCGCTGTCAGGTCATTTCGCCACGCTGTTGCGCGCCACCGTGCGCACCATGCTGGCCGAACACGACGTCTACATCACCGATTGGCACAATGCGCGCGATGTTTCGACCGAGCACGGCCGCTTCGGCTTCGACGACTATATCGGCCATCTCATTCGTTTCTTGGAAACGATCGGGCCGGGCGCGCATCTGGTCGCGGTCTGCCAGCCTTGCGTCGCGGCGCTGGTGGCTGCGGCGGTAATGGCGCAGGGCGACAATCCGGCGCAACCGCGCTCGATGACGCTGATGGCCGGCCCGATCGATACCCGCGTCAACCCGACCAAGGTCAACGAACTCGCCAAAAGCAAGCCGATCGAATGGTTCGAGAAGAACCTGATCGCGTCCGTGCCTTACCGCTATAACGGCGGCGGGCGCAAAGTATATCCTGGCTTCGTGCAGCTTGCCGCCTTCATGAGCATGAATATCGAGCGGCATGTGAAGGCGCATCAGGAGCTGTACGAGAACATTGCCAAAGGCGAGGCGGTCAAAGCTGCGCAGACCAAGGCGTTCTACGACGAATATTTCGCCGTGCTCGATCTCACCGCGGAGTTTTATCTGGAGACAGTTCGACTGGTGTTCCAGGAGCACACACTGCCGCTTGGCGCGCTCACTTACGAAGGCGGGAAAGTGGAGCCGAAGGCGATCAAGCGCACCATGCTGTTCACGGTGGAAGGCGAGAAGGACGATATTTGCGCGGTCGGGCAGACGCTGGCTGCGCACGATCTATGCACCTCGCTCAGGCCTTACCGCAAGCGCCACCACATGCAGGCCGGCGTGGGCCATTACGGCGTGTTTTCAGGCCGCACCTGGCAGAACCAGATCTACCCAATGGTGAATAACGTCATTTTGCAGAGCGATTGACACGACCATCCACGCGCGCCGGCCGGTCAACAAAGCTGTCTGATCCAGATCAATGCTTCCGCCCTGCTTTTGCGCTTTGCTTTTTTTGAGGTGTTGGAAAAGCACAGTTGCAGGAGGTTTGGGGGTTTGTCGATGCGCTTTGCGAGAACGCTCTTGGGCGAGGCCGGTCCGTAAGCTCGGTACCTGAAGGCGGCTGTTTTTGCCGGACATGTTCTAGCCGTGCACGACATAGATTGCCGCCGCGGGTAGACCCAGCAGCGCCAGCACAAGCAGCATGAACGCGGGGCGGCGCGCCGCCGTCATCCCACCGAAGCCGACGGCATAGGCCGCCTTGGCGAGGTTGTTCGACGACGACGCGATCAGCACGGCGGCGCAAAGGCTCGCGACCGACATGCCGCCGATGCCGCCTTGTGCGATATTGAGCACGAAGGGATCGATGTCGGTGAACCCCACCACCGCCGACAGCACGAAAATGCCGCTTTCGCCGAACTCACCTTTGACCCAGGCCGAGATGACTGAAATCACGACCATGAGGACGGCGAAAACGAGCGCAGTCGGGATCTGCAGCGGATTTGTCGGCGGTACGGCAAGGTTGCTCGCGTCCGGCCGCGCCGCGATGCGGCGCCATTCATAGGCCGCCAGGGCGGCGCCGATTGCGCACAGCGCGGCAAGCGCCGGCGCCAGCGCCAGTGCGAAATGGCGGTCGAACACGGCGATGACCAAGCCGAGCCGGATATACATAATAGCGGTGGCCGCGATGATGCCGGCCGAGATGTCCGCCTGGCGGCTTGCCACTCTCGCGCAGGCGCTTAGCCAGTACCACCGTGGTGGCGGTCGAGGAATAGGCCCCGCCGAGTACGGCCGGCAGCAGCGCGGCATTCTTGATCGGCGCGTAGCGTTGCAGCAGATAACTCAAGTAGGAGACGGAGCACACCGTCACCACCGCCAGCCAAACCCCATAGGGCGTGAGCGGCGTCAGGCTACTGACCTGCTGGTGCGGCACCAGCGGCAGGATGATCCCGACCAGGATCAGGAACATGCCGAGGGTCAGCAACTCGTCGCGCGGCACGACGTGAATCAGCCGGTGCAGTCGTTCGCGCATGCCGAGCAGCAGCACGGCGGCGACGGTGAGCGCGACCGCCACCCAGGGCGGCTCGATCAAGGCGATGGCGCCGGTCACATAGGCCAGCAGGTTCGACGCTGGGATCATGAAGCTCGGCGCGTCGTGCGTGGCCGGCGTGCTGCGCAGGTAGGCGTGCAGCCAAGCGGCCAGGCCCAGCAGCCCGGCGACGAAGGCGATCGCGTGCGCCGGCTCGATCAGATAAAGCGTGGCGCCGCACATCGCGAGCATCGGGAAGGTGCGGATGCCGCCCGGGCTCGAGCGCTCCTCTGCTTTATAGGTCTCCTCGAACGCGAGCCCCATGAACACAGCGAGGCCGACCGCGAGCGCGAGCCGTCCGGCGAGTTCTAGGGGAGCGAGCGCCGACATCGTCATGGCCGTATCCTAGCGCAGGGGCAGGCGCAAGATCAGGGTGGCTGATTGCCGCTATTCCATTTTGGCAGGCCGATACCTACATCTCGGTTTGCCAACCAAACCCTGAAACATCCCATGCTCGATTTTACTTCGCCGTCCGATGTCGAGGACATCGGCGGGACGGGGCCCGCGCCTTCGCCCGACAGAGAACTCCTCGACGCCTACTCCAACGCGGTGATTGGCGCGGCCGACCGGGTCGGCCCGGCGGTGGTGCGCGTGGAGACGCGTGGTGCACTAGGCCGCCCCAGTGGGGTCGGTTCCGGCGTGGTGATCGCGCCGGACGGTCTTGTGCTCACCAACAGCCATGTGGTGCACCGCGCCAAGGAGGTCCGCGTCGCTGATGCCGAAGGCCGCGTCATGGAGGCGCGCTCGCTGGGCGAGGACCCTGACACCGATCTGGCGTTGCTACGGGCGGGCTCGGCGCGCGATCTGGTGCACGCTGCGCTCGGCGATTCCAAAGAACTCAAGCGCGGCCAGTTGGTGATCGCCATCGGCAATCCGCTCGGCTTCGAATCGACCGTCACGGCAGGCGTCATTTCCGCGCTCGGGCGCTCGTTGCGTTCCAGAAATGGCCGGCTGATCGAGGACGTGATTCAGACCGACGCCGCGCTCAATCCCGGCAATTCCGGCGGTCCGCTGGTGTCCTCGCGCGGGGAGGTGATCGGCATCAATACCGCGGTCATCATGGGCGCGCAGGGCATCTGCTTTGCCGTTGCCAGCAACACAGCGCAATTCGTGCTCAGCGAATTGATCAAGCATGGCCGCGTGCGGCGTGGGTATATCGGTGTATCGGGACAGACCGCGGCGGTGCCGCGCCGGCACGCGCGCAACGCCGGCATCGAGAACGCTGCCGGCGTCATGATCACCGCGCTCGAGCCGAACGGACCGGCAGCGCTCGCCGGCCTGATGACGCTCGACACCATCGTGCGGGCGAACGGCGAGTCGGTCACCGGCGTCGACGACCTGATCCGGCTGCTCAACAGCGAGCGGATCGGACGCAAGCTCGCGATCGACGTGCTGCGGCGGGGAGTCTTGCGGACGTTCGAGGTGACGCCGCTGGAGCGGCCAGCAGCGCGGGCCGCTTGAAGACGTGCGGTATTATTTTCCCAAGCGCTTCAATTCGACGCCGGCGGCGAGATAGTAGACCGTGTGAATATTGCACACTGCGCGCGCGTGTGTGAGCTGCTGCGTCGCTGCCGTGGCGTCTTTCTTAGCCAGCGCCTGCTCGCCGGTAAAAAACGACACACCGCACTCGCGTGCATGTCCCATGGAGCCGTGGCTTGACGGCGGCGTCAGTTCATCGAGCTTGGCCTGGCCGAGAAAATAGGCAACCAGCGTGCCAGGCCATTGCTTGACGTTGATCTTGCCGGCATTGCGCGCGATCTCCTCGGCGTCGTTCTCGCCGCCACGAGCGCGGGCGATATGCAACCAGGCTGCCTGATAGGGCAGCCATAGCACGTCGTCGCTCCGCGCCGGCGCACCGAGCGTCAACGCCTTGTCGAATTCGGCGGCGGCTGCAGCATAGCGTCCCGCGATAAATTGCGTATAGCCGCGTTGGCTGTGGATATCCAAAGCGTCGATACCGGCATCCTTGGCGTCCTCGCCGACGAGGTCGAGCGCTGCTCCGAAGTCGGCGATCGCGCGATCATAGTCGCCTTTGGCGCTTTCGCTGTTGGCCCGGTACGCCAGCGTAACGGGCTTGTCCTTGATTTTGAGCGCCGCACTGAAATCGGCGATCGCCGCATCGTATTGGCCGTTCAAGTCGTAGGCATGTCCGCGCGCGACATAGATGGTGTCGTCGTCGGTCTTAGTGTTAAGCACGGCGGTGAGGTCGGCAATGGCGTTGTCGCGCAAGCCGCGCGCCTGGTCGAGCCGCTCGAAGGCATCGGCGATGAGGCTGGCAGAAATGTATTCGCTGCCGCGGCCCTTGCGGGCGGAGAGTTGATCGGCCGGCGAAAGATCGCTTGATCCGAGCGCCTGCGTAAACAGACGGATGGCATCGTTAACTTTGCCCTGTTGCGCGGCGGTGTTCGCTGCTTCGAGATCGTCGCGACCGCCGGCGTGCGCAGCTGCAGCAAAGAGCACTAAGCATGCCGCCGCCAAAAAGATTCTGATCATCACTACCCCAATACCCCAATGTGGCCGACAATGTGCCGGTTAGCTGACGGGGGGGTGTCACAAGCGGCAAAAGCGGAGTCAAGCCTCCTTCGCAGCCGTCAAACCTTAAAAATCGCTCTCACATGCCAACACGGCGAGTACATGGCAGATTGTTATTACAGATTAATATCCCGTCTCATGGTTGTTTAGCGAATAATCGGCAAAGTGTGCCTCTCCTTGCTGGCCAATTTGGTTGTCATTCGCCTTATCAATTCAGGGACGTGGTAACGCGTGATGAAGTTAGGCTTGTTGATGAGGTCCTTGCTTGAGTTTCTGTTCGGTAAAACGGACCATCTCGACGACCTCGACGAACAGGCGCGCTGCCGCATCCGGGCAGCGCAAATCGGCGCTGTGGTTCAGCTTGTACCGTTGACCATGACGGTCAACATCCTGAACGGCTGCGTCATCGTCTATGTCTTTTGGAACACCGGATCCGACCTGTTCCTTATTGTGTGGAGCGGGCTGATCGCTGTGGTCGCCGCGGTCGCTTTCTTGTCTTGGCACCGCTCGCGGCGAAATCCGCCTAAGGGCGCATCGCAGCGTGGAATCGACCGGACAATTCTGCACGCTGCCATTCTCGGCATCGTCTGGGGCGCCGCACCCTATGTCCTGTTCTCCGACTCCGACACAATGCACCAATTGTTCCTCGCCGCGACGATGGCGGGTATGATTTCCGGCGGAGCATTCTGCCTGTCGACGGTGCCGGCGGCAGGGCTTGCCTATACCTGGACTATCGTTTTTGCCTCGGTTAGCGCGCTGCTCTCCGCCGCTTACAGTGTGTTCATCGACACCGCGATCCTGCTTGTTATCTATGCGGTATTTATGTCGCGCAATCTGGTCGCGCATGGACGCTTGTTTTTCGAGCGTCTGCGTTATGAGTTCAAGATCGAGTCGCAGCGCGAACTCATCAGCCTGCTGCTCAATGATTTTCAAGAAAATGCAAGCGATTGGCTGTGGCAGACCGATGTCAACGGCGCACTGACACGCGTATCCGATCGTTTTGCCGAAGCCGCCGGCAAGACGCAATCGGAACTTCACGGCGCGCTGTTGTCCGACGTCATCGATGGCCGGCGCGAGTATCGCTCCCCGGAACTTACGGATCTTCTCAAGCGCATGACGCTGCACGCCGCATTTCGCGACGTTACGCTGCCGGTTCGCGTCGGAGCGGAACGGCGTTTTTGGCTGTTGTCAGCCAAGCCGGCTTTCGACAATGCCGGCGTGTTCACCGGCTATTATGGCGTCGGCGCGGACGTGACCGAGAAGCGGTTGGCAAACGAGCGCATGATCCGTCTGGCGCGATATGACGTGGTGACGGAACTTCCGAACCGCTCTTCCTTCCATGAAGAGATCGATAGAGTACTGTCCGACGCGCGCGTGAGCGGCCAATCGGCGGCGCTGCTTTGTCTCGATCTCGACCAGTTCAAATCTGTCAACGACACGCTCGGTCATCCGGTCGGCGACGCCTTGCTCAAGCTGGTCGGTCAACGCATCAGGTCTTGTGTACGCAGCCGTGATATCGTGGCCAGGTTGGGCGGCGACGAATTTGCGATCCTACAAGCTTCTCCCGATATGCCGACCGGACCAATGATGCTGGCGCGACTAATCGTCGATGCCTTCAAGGAGCCCTTCAAACTGGAGCACGGCGACATCGTGATCGGTACCAGTATTGGCATCGCTATCGCGCCGTCCGACGGCTGGGCAGCGGACTCGCTGATGAAAAAGGCGGATCTCGCCCTTTACAGCGCCAAGGCGGACGGCGCCGGGACTTTCCGCTTTTTCGAGCCGAAGATGAAGGCGTGGGCGCATCGCCGCCGGGCGCTGGAAGTAGGCCTGCGGTCGGCACTGCAGAACGGCGAGATTCATGTAGTATTCCAACCGCTGGTCGAAATGCGCGATTGGCGGATCGCCGGCTGCGAGGCTCTGGTGCGGTGGACATCGCCCGAATGGGGAGTCGTGTCGCCGGCGGAGTTCATCCCGGTCGCGGAAGCAACCGGGCTCATCGAGCCTATCGGCGAATGGGTGCTGCGCGAGGCCGCTAAGACGGCGCGCCAATGGCCTGACAATACGGTCGTGGCGGTGAACCTGTCCCCAGTTCAGTGCAGGAACCAGAAACTACTAGCAACCGTAGTCGCGGCCTTGGCAGACAGCGGGTTGCCGCCAGGTCGCCTCGAACTGGAAGTGACCGAATCGATCTTCCTCGACGGTGGCGACCAGGTGAAGGCGATGCTGAAGAACCTGCGCACATTGGGCGTTCGCACGGCGCTCGACGATTTCGGCACTGGTTATTCGTCGCTAAGCTACCTGCGGCGATTTCCGTTCGACAAGATCAAGATCGACAAGTCGTTCATCGATGATGTGGCGGCGCACGACGAGAGCCTGGCAATCATCCGGGCGATCGTCGCACTCGCCAAAGCGCTCGGCATGTCGACGACGGCAGAGGGCGTAGAATCGACCGACCAGGTCGCCAAACTGCGCGACGCTGGCTGTACCCAAATCCAGGGCTACGTATTTTCACCACCACGCCCGGCCCACGACATCATCGCTATGTTCGAGTCGAAGCTGGAAGGGCACGAAAACGGCAGCGTAGTTGCTCGCGCGCAGGCGAGCGATCCGCCCTCCAGCATTCCGAAACGCCGCATCAATGGTTGAAAGCTGGTGGCCGGCGCTTAGGCTCAGCCCTTGCTCTTGAGCGACCTATAAATGTCGAGCGCTTCGGCCGGCTTGGTGCTCTTGTGCACCACCGCGCTGACCGCCGCGATCATCGCCTTCGGCGCGTCGGACTGGAAGATATTGCGGCCCATGTCGACGCCGGCGGCGCCCTGCTGCACGGCATTGTAGGCCATCGTCAAAGCATCAAGTTCCGGCAGCTTCTTGCCGCCAGCCATCACGATCGGCACCGGGCAGGAGGCGGTGACGGTCTCGAAGCCGTCATCGACGTAGTAAGTTTTGACGTATTGTGCGCCGAGCTCCGCGATGATGCGGCAGGCGAGGCGGAAATATTGCGCGTCGCGCACCATGTTCTTGCCGACAGCGGTGACGCCCATGACCGGCATGCCGACGCGTAGCCCGGCGTCCACCAGCCGCGTCATGTTATGAATCGAGCGCGTCTCGTGCTCGCCGCCGATGAATACTTGGATGCCGACGCCGGCGGCATTGAGGCGCACGGCGTCGTCTATGTCCAAGGAGATCTCCTCATCCGACAATTCTTCGCGCAGTATCGAGGGGCCGCCGCTCGCCCGCAACACCATAGGTTTCTGCGAATCTGCGGGGATCACCGAACGCAGGACGCCGCGCGTGCAGAACAGCGCGTCGCACTGCGGCATCAACGGCACGATCGACAGATCGATGCGCTCGAGGCCCGAGGTCGGTCCCTGGAAATAGCCGTGGTCGACGGCGAGCATCACCGTGCGGCCCGACGCCGGATTGAACACGCGGGCGAGGCGGTTTTTCATGCCCCAATCGAGCTGGTGCGAGCCTTTCAGGAAAAATCCCGGTGCGGCCTGGGGCTTGTCTGCCTGGTAGCGCTCGCCTGCTTTGTCGGCTTCCGGCATGTCGATTCCTTTTCGCTGCCGCAAGCGGCGGCTAACGCGGCGGTCGCTCGCCTTTCATCTATTGTTTCGGCGGCGGGGGCGGCGCCGGCTGCTGCGGCGCGGTCATGGCGGCGGGCGTCTTGGGCTTTCTCGGCGCCGGCTTCTTGGCCACTTTGCGTCCCGGCGGTTCGTAGTTGCCCTGCGCCATACAGTGTTTGATGAATGCGTCGCGCTTGGTGCCTTCGAGCTTTTGGTCTTCGGCGCCGAATTTGCAGGTCTCCATCTTCTCCGCCTTGGTGAGCGCGGAGGCCGGGCTCGCCAGCAGCAGGAGAGGCAGCAAGCCGATGACGGCTATGGTGCGCAGCATGGTCATAGCTCCTTTAACGGGTCTTGATCCGGATTGACGATAGCACTTTATCGCAGTGCCGCTGCAATATTCCCGCCATCCACGGTGGTGACGTCGGCGGTTGTCTTGAGCGCCAGCGCCTGGGCTAAAAAAGCCTGCGCCACATCCCGCGCGGTGACCTCGCGGCCCAGGAGATTGCCGGCCATATATTCTTTCTCGCTCACCCCGCGCGCCTTCGCGCGCTGCTTGATGAATTGCTCGGTAAGGAGGCCGGAGCGGATGCGGTCGGCGTTGACCGCATTGGCGCGGATGCCGTCGGCGCCGTAGTCGAGCGCGTATTGCCGCACCAGGAACAAGGTCGCCGCCTTGGGTAGTCCGTAGGGCCCGAAGTTGGCGCCCGGGTTCACCGCCTGTTTCGACACATTGAACAAGAGGCACCCGCCCGTGCCTTGCGCCAGCATAATCTTTACCGCCGCCTGTGCGACTTTTTGATGGGCGAAGAAATTCAATTCGAAGCTCTTACGCAAGATCGCTTCGTCGACTTCGCCGATCTTGCCCTGCCAGGCGGCGCCGGCATTCGAGATGGCGATATCGACGCCGCCGAAGATCGCAACGACCCGGTCGAATGCGCGACGCACCGAAGCCATGTCGGTTACGTCGCATTGCAGCGCTTGCGCCGTGCCGCCGATCGTCTTGGCGTTGTCCTGCGCCGCCTTTCCGTCGATATCGAGCAGCGCCACCTCGGCGCCAGCGGCCGCGAATGCGTCGGCCGTTGCCGCGCCGATGGCGCCGCCGCCACCTGTGATGACCGCGACTTGGCCGGCGAGCGGCAAATCCTGGGGCGCGCCGAGCTTGGCCAGTTCGAGCGGCCAATATTCGCAGTCGAACATGTCGGCGAGCGCAATCGAGGTGAAGCGGCCGATCGCCTCGGCATCGGTGATGCCTTCGACCATTGCTTGTGCGATATCTGCGGCGATACGCGCATCCTTGACGCTCTTGCCCAGTCCGAACAGACCGACCCCCGGCACCAATGCGATGCGCGGTGCCGCATCGTGCATGACGGCGCCCTTGGTGCGTTTGCTGTGGCGAGCGAAATACGCGGTATAGCCGTCGATAAATTTTTGCGCGGCTTTGTGCGCGGCGCGCCGGAACTCGGCGAGTTCGCCCGCTTGTGGCGCGGCCAAGATCAGCGGCCAAGGCTTGGTGCGGATCACATGATCGGGCGTGATCACGCCGGCGCGGGCGTAATGCGCAACATCCTTGCCGTTGACGAAATTCAGGATCGCGTCGCTGACGCGAAATTCGAGGATCGGTCGTTTGTGTGCGCCTTCGCCGCCGGCGTCGCGCACCGTGCAGGCGCCGCGCAGTATCGGCGCGATCTCGATTGCCGGCGCAATCCGGGGCGGCAGCTTGGCGCTGACAAAGACCACTTTGCGGTTTTTCTTGAGCCGACTCTCTGCGCGCGTGACGAAGCCGATCATGCGCTCATAGGATTCGCGCGCGTCGCCGCCGAAGGTGAAAATGCCGTGCTTGTCGAGGATCAGGCCCTCGACCTTTGGATTCCTGTCGAACGCTTCGGCGGCTTTTTTCGCGAGGCCGAAGCCGGGCATCCGGTAGGGTACGAAGCCAAGCTTTCCGCCGAACGTTTCAGCGCACAGCTCTTCGGCATTCGGCTGGTCGATCAGACTCAACAATGCAGTTGCGTGGGTGTGGTCGACGAATTTTGCCGGCATAAAGGCGTGCAATAGCATTTCGACCGAAGGCGAGGGAGCCCGCGGATCGATCAAATAGGCGCGTTGCACCTTAGCCATGGCATCGTCGGACAGCATTTTGCGCGTGCGCAACGCGCGCAACGGTTCGAGCCGCACCGCAGGAAAACCGGCAGGTTCGATGGTGCCCATGTCGGAACCGGAACCCTTGACGCACAGCACCGCGATCGTATCGCCGGCAAGGTCGCGCGCCATGGTCTTCAGCGATGCGTTGCCGCCGCCATGCAGGACCAGTTTGGGATCGCGACCGAGGAGGCGCGTCGAATAGATGCGTAGCGCCAGATCTGCATCGATGCCGGTCCGGCCGTAGCGGTCGACCGCTTTTCTAGCGTCGCGTTCGACCCAGGCGGATTTCATCGGCGCTCTATTATTTGTTGCCGAGTAGCCGCTTGGCCCACCAACCACGCTTAGGCTGGCCGGTCTCCTCGCTCGCCGTGCTGGAGATGACCGGCGCCGGCAGCGGCGCGCTCGGAACCGAAGCCGGCGGCGGCGCGCCGCCGATGGCGATCGGCGCCGGTTCGCGGATGGTCGAACGCCGACGCGGGGGCTCGGGCTCGGATGGTGCGGGCGCTGCGGTTTGCGGCGGCGGAGCCGGTTCGGGCGCCGGCGCGACAAATTGCGGCTCGTTGTAGGGCCGGTCGATGATCGGCCGTTCCGTCACCGGTTCATCGAACGGTGGCGCGATGGCCGAAGCATCCTCGTCGCTCACCGGCGGGAATTCCGAGCCTGTGTGCTGTATTTCGCGTTCCGCCACGCCGCCATTGCCGGCGTGGAACGGCGCGTCGCCATTTCGGCCTTGCCGGTTGCGGCGTCCACCGCGCCGGCCGCGCCGGCGCCGGCGGCGGATTTCGCCGCCTTCGGCATCTTCGGGGGTGCCCACCTGCCGCGGGTGCTGCTCGTCGGGACCCATCTCTTCGGGCGCCCCGCTTTCGTGATCCTCGTGCGCGACGGCATGCTCGGGCACCGTCTCGCGCGTGAACGGTGGTGCGCCCTCGCGCGGCTCGCCGCCACGTCCACGTCCGCGCCCACGTCCGCGCCGGCGCCGCCGGCGGCCATCGCGCTCGCCATGGCGCGCGGCGCTTCGCCGCCGTCTTCGGCCGGCGCGAATTCGGGCGCTTCGGTCACCTCGCCGGCGAAGCTCTCGGTCTCGACTTCAGCTTCGGCTTCCACGTCATCGTCGGCCTCAGCCGCGGCATCGAGCACGTCTTCGTCTGCCTCGACCATCGAGGGCAACGGCGGCTGAGCCGCCGCTGCCAAAATCTTGGCGGCTTCCACTGTGTGCACTTGCTCGCCGCGATCGACGGCGTAGGGCACCTGCGCGTTTACCGTCGCGTCGGCGGAAATCGTGATGGTGATGCGGAAGCGCTCTTCCAGGTCGCGCAGATGTGCGCGCTTGTGGTTGAGCACATAGAGCGCGACTTCGGGGCGTGTTCGTACGATCAGATTATGCGTAGCGCCCTTGATCAGCGTCTCTTCGATGGCGCGCAACAATTGCAGCGCCACCGACGACACCGAACGAACATGGCCGGAGCCGCCGCAGACCGGGCACTTCTCGGTCGAACTCTCCAGCACCGAGGTGCGGATTCTCTGGCGCGACATTTCGAGCAGGCCGAAATGCGAGATACGTCCGACCTGGATGCGGGCGCGGTCGTGCTTGAGCGCGTCCTTTAGCCGCCTTTCCACGGTGCGGTTGTTCCGGCCTTCATCCATATCGATGAAGTCGATGACGATCAGTCCGGCGAGATCGCGCAGACGAAGCTGGCGGGCGATTTCCTCGGCCGCCTCGCAGTTGGTCTTGAGCGCGGTGTCCTCGATGTGGTGCTCGCGCGTCGCCCTTCCAGAGTTCACGTCGATGGCGACCAGCGCTTCGGCCTGGTTGATCACGATATAACCGCCGGAGCGCAATTGCACCGTTGGCGAGAACATCGCATCGAGCTGGCTCTCGATGCCGTAGCGCGTGAACAGCGGCTGCGTGTCCTTGTAGAGCTTCACATGCTTGGCGTGGCTCGGCATCAGCATGCGCATGAACTCGCGCGCTTCCTTGTAGCCTTCCTCGCCGGAGACGATGATTTCGTCGATGTCCTTGGTGTAGAGGTCGCGGATCGAGCGCTTGGTGAGCGAGCCTTCCTCGTAGACCAGTTTCGGCGCCATCGATTTCAGCGTCAGATCGCGCACCGTCTCCCAGAGGCGGAGCAGATATTCGAAATCACGTTTGACTTCGGTCTTGGTGCGGCTAGCGCCGGCGGTGCGCAGGATTACGCCCATGCCTTGCGGCACTTCCAGCTCCTGGGCGATTTCCTTGAGCCGGCTGCGATCCTCGCCGGAGGTGATCTTGCGGGAAATGCCGCCGCCGCGCGCGGTGTTCGGCATCAGCACCGAATAGCGGCCGGCGAGCGAGAGATACGTGGTCAGTGCCGCACCCTTGGTGCCGCGTTCTTCTTTGACCACTTGCACCAGCATGACTTGGCGGCGCTTGATTACCTCTTGGATTTTGTACTGGCGGCGGAAGCGCGGCATGCGCTCTTGCACTTCCTCCATGGCGTCGGCGCCGCCAACGGATTCGACCTGTTCCTCCTCGTGGTGCTCTTCGCCATTGTTGTGATCGCTACGCGCGCTCGGCTCGTCGGATGGCTCGGTCTCGGCGGGGATGGCGAGGTGATCGCCAGTCTCGCCGTGGTCTTCGCCGCCTTCCGGACGATCTTCGGCGGCTTCTGGCGTCGGCGCGGCATAGGTAGCCTCGGCGGCTTCGGCAACCGGGATTTCGGCGGCCGGCGTGACAGCGGGCTCGATATCGCCGAGCGGACTTTCGTAAGCCTCGCGCGCTTCGTCCTGAGCCTCTGCCTGCGCTTCGAGATCGGCAGGGGCCGGCATCGATGCCGGCAACTCGCTCTCCGGCGGCGGCTCAGGCGGGAGGCCGCCAAGAGCGGCTTCGCCCGGAGACGCTTCTACGTGCGGCTGTTCCTCGCCGGGAAGAGGCTCGCTGCGGACTACATCGCGCGGACGCTCGGCGCCGCGGTGGTGGTTGCGATTGCGCCCGCCACGCCGGTTGGCGCGGTGATCGGCGTCGGCATCGGCCGCGCGGTGGTCGCGTTCTTCCTCGGCCAGCAACGCCTGCCGGTCGGCGACCGGAATTTGATAGTAGTCGGGATGGATTTCAGAGAAGGCCAGAAAGCCGTGGCGGTTGCCGCCGTAATCGACAAATGCCGCCTGCAGCGACGGCTCAACCCGGGTGACTTTGGCGAGATAGATGTTACCGCGAAGTTGCTTGCGGTTAGCGGACTCGAAGTCGAATTCCTCGACGCGGTTGCCGCGGAGCACCACGACACGGGTTTCCTCCGGATGGGTCGCGTCGATGAGCATTTTGTCGGCCATTGGAAATTCTCACTGGGGCGGACCGGCCCGCGTTCGCGCGCGACATTGACGGCGCAAGACGGCGCATGGGGTGGTCGGCCATTTTGGTGTTAAGGGAAGGATGTGAAGTATTGAGGGAAAGGGGCGCGTTTTCACGCGAAAGCTTGGCGGGGCCCATAGCAAGCCGCGCACTCACGATTATCTCGCGAACGCGGGGGACCTCGAATTGCCTTTGCTGCAAACTTGGCAGCATGAAACTTACGACCCGTAGCGCTGCAGCTGCGCCCATTGGGCGCCGCCGAGGTTTCTCGTCGCTGACCGTCTGAATGCGAACGGCCTGTGTGACCGCGCGCTGATCCGGAAGTCCTTCACAAGGGTTTCGGCTCGCTTCGCCGTCCGTTCGCCCTGCTTCCTCGAGGGGGCGATCCTGGACTGGCGGGCCGGGGCCCGAACGCGGCACAACCGGAACTTTAACCGTCAGCAGACCCTACATACGGTCCAAAACCCCTGATGGCAAGGGAGCTTGTGCATGTGGGCCACACCCGGGCGCAGAACTGGGCCTTTGCTAAAGTTCCGTTAACCAAAGCGCCGCCTAATCGAGTAAAACAGGGCGGAAAGGGTCCGGATTCGTGATGGTCTACGCAATCTCACTGGTCTTGGGCGTCAGTCTGTTCGCCGGTTCGGCCGCACTCGCTGCCGAGCCAAGCGTGACGGCGCACAAGCTCGCGCCGACGGCGGAATCGCCGTCATTCCCGGTCGCCACCGATGTGCGGGTAGGCGGCGACGACAAGCTGACGCGATTTGTCGTCGACCTGAGCCAGAAAATCGATGTGGCGACTTTCACGCTGGCCAATCCCTATCGGGTAGTAATCGACCTGCCGCAGGTGGCGTTCAAGCTGCCCCCACAAGCCGGCGAACACGGCCGCGGTCTGGTCAAGGCGTTCCGCTACGGCTTGATCATGCAGGGTGGCTCGCGCATCGTGCTTGACACCAAGGGACCGGTGCGGGTGGACAAAGCATTCACCCTTGCCGCCGTCGACGACCAGCCCGCGCGATTGGTCGTCGATCTTGCCGTCACAGATCGCGAAAGTTTCCTGCGCAACATCACAATGCAGGACCGCAATCTGCATACCAGCAGCAAGACCAGTGTAAGCCCAGAACCGGAAGCCGACGCCGACGCGAGACCGCTGATCGTAGTCGATCCAGGCCACGGCGGTATCGACAGCGGCACCAAATCGGGCAGCGGGCAGGACGAAAAGGACGTCGTGCTAGCTTTCGGTCTTATACTGCGCGACAAATTGTTGAAGACGGGCAAATACCGCGTGGCGATGACGCGCAGCGACGATACCTTCATCCCGCTCGATGAACGGGTGCGCTTTGCGCGCGCCCGCAAGGCGTCATTATTCATCTCGATCCACGCCGATTCGATTCCGCGCAGCGAAGGACAGGCCGAGGGGGCATCGGTTTACACTTTGTCCAACCGCGCTTCCGACGCCGAGGCGGCACGGCTCGCCGAAGTCGAAAACAAATCCGACGTCATCGCCGGCGTGGATTTGACGTCCGAGCCCAATGAAGTCGCTAATATCCTGATCGATCTGGCACAGCGCGAAACCAAAGCGTTCTCACTGCAGTTCGCCCGTAATCTGGTCGGAGAGTTCAAGACCGCTACACGGTTGCACATGCATCCGTTGAAATCGGCCGGATTCATCGTGCTCAAGGCTCCGGATGTCCCTTCGGTGCTGGTCGAACTCGGCTACATGTCGACCAAGGACGACTTGGTGAATCTGATGTCGGCCAACTGGCGCTCGCGCACGGCGGACTCGGTGGTCCATGCCGTCGACGAATTTTTTGCGCCACGTGTGGCCGGCACTAGCGGGGCCAATTGAGATGGATTTCCGGCCTCAGTTTCAACATAAAACCGCGCCACCAAAAGCATGCGCCACAGCCTCGGCCGGACGGCCCGGCGATGGTGGCGGGCCCATGAAAATCCTGTCGGTTTTGCGGGCCTTGCGGCCGGCGGGAGACACCGAGGGCCGCAGCCGGATGGCAGGCGGGACGGTTCGTTTATGAAGTTTATCCTACGGTTCCTCGGCTTCCTGTTCGCAGCGGGTACCATCCTGTTCGTGGTAGGCGTAGCCGCGGTCTCCGGCCTGCTCTGGCACTACTCCAAGGATCTGCCGGACTATTCCCAATTGCAGGATTATGAGCCGCCGGTGATGACGCGCGTGCACGCGGCTGACGGCTCGCTGGTTGCCGAATATGCCCGCGAACGGCGGCTGTACATCCCGATTCAGGCGGTGCCGAAACTGGTGATTAATGCCTTCCTCGCCGCCGAGGATAAGAACTTCTACGAGCACGGCGGGCTCGATTTTACCGGCATCGCGCGCGCGGCGTTGAACTACGTGCAGAACTTCGGCTCCGGCCGCCACCCGCAGGGGGCCTCAACTATCACTCAACAAGTCGCCAAGAACTTTTTGTTATCAAACGAGGTTTCGTTTTCCAGAAAGATCAAGGAAGCGCTGTTGGCGCTCAAAATCGAGCGCACTTACAGCAAGGATAAGATCCTCGAGCTTTACTTGAACGAGATTTATCTTGGGCTCGGCGCCTACGGCATTGCCTCCGCTTCGCTCACTTATTTCGACAAGGGCGTCAACGAACTCGCGGTGCAGGAAGCCGCCTATTTGGCAGCGCTGCCGAAGGCGCCGAACAATTATCACCCGTTCCGGGCACGCGAGCGCGCGCTCGATCGGCGCAATTGGGTGATTGACCAGATGGCGCAGGACGGGTTCATCACCGCCGCCCAGGCCGAGGCCGCCAAACGCGCGCCGCTCGGCGTGACGCAGAAGGCAACCACTGCGCACACCTTCGCGGCGGAGTATTTCGCCGAGGAAGTGCGGCGCGAGTTGTTCGACCGCTATGGCGAGAAGAAGCTTTATGACGGCGGCCTGTCGGTGCGCACGACGCTCGACACCAAGTATCAGGCGTTGGCGCGTAAAGTCCTCACGGAAGGGCTGGTGCGTTTTGACGAAGCGCAGGGTTGGCGCGGGCCGGTCGCTAAGATCGACATCTCCGGCGACTGGGGCGTCAAACTGGCCGACATCAAGGCGCTGGCCGACGTGGCACCCTGGCGGCTTGCGGTGGTGCTGGAGATGAGTGACCAGTCCGCTCGTATCGGAGTGCAGCCCGGGCGGGAGCCGGGCGGCAATATCAGTAAGGAACGTGATATCGGCATCTTGCCGCTCGACGGTATGAAATGGGCGCGCACCGGCGGCAAGGCGGTGACCAAAGTCAGTCAGGTGCTCAATCCCGGCGACGTGGTCTATGTCGCTCCGGCCAAGCTCGTAGGCCAGTACCTGCTGCATCAGATTCCGGAGGTCTCGGGCGCCATGGTGGTCGAGGACCCCTGGACCGGCCGTGTGCTCGCCATGGTCGGCGGCTTCTCTTACGACCAGAGCCAGTTCAACCGCGCCACCCAGGCGCTGCGCCAGCCCGGCTCCTCGTTCAAGCCAATTGTCTACGCCGCCGCGCTCGATAACGGATACACGCCGTCCTCGCTGGTGCTTGATGCGCCGATTGAAATCGATCAGGGTCCCGGCCTCGGCGTTTGGAAGCCAGAAAACTACGAAAACGATTTCTATGGGCCTTCGACGCTGCGCTTTGGCATAGAACACTCGCGCAACGTGATGACGGTGCGGCTGGCGCAGGATATCGGCATGCCGCTGATCGCCGACTATGCCAAGCGCTTCGGCGTCTACGACAATCTTCCGCCGTATCTGTCGTTTGCGCTCGGCGCCGGCGAGACCACACTTCTGCGCATGGTCACTGCCTACGGCATGTTCGACAATGGCGGGCGGCGCATCAAGCCGACGCTGATCGACCGTATTCAGGACCGTTACGGCCATACGGTCTATCGTCACGACGAGCGTGAATGCATAGGCTGCGACGCCAGGAAATGGGAGAACCAGCCGGAGCCGTCGCTGATCGACCGGCGCGAGCAGGTACTCGACCCGATGACGGCCTACCAGATCACCTCGATGATGGAGGGCGTCGTTCAACGCGGCACCGCGGCGGGCGCGGGCTTCCAGAAGGAAGTCGGCAAACCGGTCGCCGGCAAGACCGGCACCACCAATGACGAAAAGGATGCCTGGTTCATCGGCTACACGCCCGACGTCGTCGTTGGGGTCTATCTCGGTTACGACAAGCCACGTACGCTCGGTCGCAGGGCTACCGGTGGTGCGCTGGCGGCGCCGATCGTGAAGGATTTCATGAAAGTCGCGCTCGCCGACAAGCCTGCGGCGCCGTTCCGCGTGCCGTCCGGCATCAAGCTGATCCGAGTCGACTTGAAGACCGGCCAGCGCGCCGGGCCCAACAGCGAGAAGGTGATCCTGGAAGCGTTCAAGCCCGGCACTGCGCCGCCGGACAACTATTCGGTGGTTGGTTACGGCAACGATCAGCAGCAACAAGAACAAGCGCCGGGACGTGGTCCGCCTGGCTTCTTCCGGGTGAGCCCTGACGCCGATCGTGCAGTACGCTCGGGCACCGGCGGGCTGTATTGAGCTTGTCAAGCGGGCGTTCAGAGTTGCACTAGTGCGCTCGCGACGCTAAATCCCCCCATTAAATCGTAAACGCCGCCCAACGGCATCGGACTTCAAACTATGCGCGCGGAAACCCAAAATCTTGTCGAAGAGATCAAGCAGTCGCTGAAGCTGCTGAGGAGGCATCTTTGACGTCGATACCGCGTCGCGCCGCCTGGCCGAGCTGAACAAGGCGGCCGAAGACCCCGCATTCTGGAGCGACCAGACCAAAGCGCAGCGCACCATGCGCGAGCGCGATGCGTTGGAAGACAGCCTCAAGGCCATCGGTCGCATGGAGCAGGAACTCGACGACCAGCTCATGCTGATCGAGCTCGGCGAATCCGAAAAAGACGATAAGACGATCACCGAGGCGGAAAACGCGCTCAAGCGCCTAAAGGCGGAAGTGGCGCGGCGCGAACTGGAAGCGCTGCTCTCCGGCGAGGCCGACGCCAACGACTGCTATCTCGAGGTCCATGCCGGCGCTGGCGGAACCGAGAGCCAGGACTGGGCCGGCATGCTCATGCGCATGTATGTACGCTGGGCCGAAGCGCACGGCTACAAGGTCGAATGGATCGAGGAAACCGAAGGCGAGGGCGCCGGCCTCAAGTCGGCCACCGTGGTGATCAAGGGTCACAACGCCTATGGCTGGCTCAAGAGCGAGAACGGCGTGCACCGGCTGGTGCGCATCTCGCCGTTCAACTCTAACGCGCGCCGGCACACTTCGTTCGCCAGCGTCGTTGTTTTCCCGGTGGTCGACGACCGCATCAAGATTGAGATCAACGAGAACGACGTGCGCACCGACGTCATGCGCTCGGGCGGCGCCGGCGGCCAGCACGTCAACAAGACCGAGTCGGCGGTACGGCTCACCCACATTCCGACCAATATCGTGGTGAAGTGCCAACAGGACCGTTCGCAGCACCGCAACCGAGCCATGGCCTGGGATATGCTGCGCGCCAAGCTGTTCGAAGCCGAAATGAAGAGGCGCGAGGACAAAGCGGTCGCCGATCAGGCCGCTAAGACCGATATCGCCTGGGGCCATCAGATCCGCTCCTACGTGCTGCAGCCCTATCAGATGGTGAAGGATCTGCGCACCGGCGTGTCCACCTCCGACACCGGCGGCGTGCTGGACGGCGATCTCGACCCGTTCATGCAGGCGGCGCTCGCGCAAAAGGCCTTCGGCGGCGGGCCGGAGCAGGTTGACGATGTCGAGTAAGGCCTAGCTTGACAACGCGCTGCCCAGCCGCACGCCGGCGCGCAGAAATTTCTGCGGATCGACCGCTTCGCCGTTGATGCGCGTCTCATAATGCAGATGTGGGCCGGTGGAGCGTCCGGTCGAGCCGATCTTGCCGATGACGTCGCCGATGCGCACCGTCTGTCCGACCTTCACGTCGATCTCGGAGAGATGGCCGTAACGGGTCGACAGCCCATTGCCGTGATTGATCTCGACCAAGTTGCCATAGCCGCCGTCGCGTCCGGCGATGGTGATTTTGCCGGCGGCGGTGGCGTGCACCGGTTCGCCGATTTCGCCGCGCAGGTCGATGCCGGTATGGATTGCGGGCCGGCCGAGGAACGGGTCGAGACGCATGCCGAAAGGCGAACTCATATCGACCTCGCCAGCCACCGGCTTGCGCACGGGCACGGCAACCAAGACCCGGGAATATTGATTGATCTCCGCTCGCGCGACATTGACGCGATAGAGCTGGCGGTCGAAGACACTGGCACCCGAGCGCGGCGGCTTCGACGGTACGAACGGCCCGCCGAGGCCAACGCCGGCCGGAGCCTTGGCAGGATTGACGCCGAGATCGCTGAGCACGCTGCGCATGCGGCGCGCCTTCCCGTCCATGCGCTCCTCCATCTCGGTCAGCACAGCGGTCTGCCGGCGATCGACCTTGTCGAGGGCGGCAGAAATTCGCCCGAGAATGCCGTCGAGTCCGCCGCCGTCGCCGCGGCTGGCGACGCGCGTCATGCTCGCAGGCAATTCACGCGATTCCAGCCGCGCCTCGCGGTCAGGTGGGGCCGTAAATATCACCGTGTCATTGATCGGAGAGACTTTGATCGGCCGCTCCGCCGGCGCGGGGGCCGGCAAGGCGCTGCGGGCGGGCCGGATCGAACCGGTGGTGGCGATGTCGTCGCCGAGCGCCGTGGTGCGCTGCTCTAACGCGGCCTGCCGTTGCAACAGCGCGCTGAGTTTATGCTCGAACTGTTCTTGGTCGAGCAATTGTCGGCTGGTGATGCGATCAACCTGTGCGCGCAACTCGGCGATACGGTCTTCGTAGGCGAACTGCATCTCGGCTTGGCGCCCGATCAGCCGGGTGAGCACGTCGTCATGGAACGCGAAATAAGTGCCGGTGGCGACCGACCAAAGCGCCATGACCACCAAGGTGCCGACCACGATCCAGAACGCGACGGGGCCGATGCGGACTTGGCGTCCGCCGTGCACTAACGTGTAGTCGCCGTGTGCACGGTGCAGGTGGCGGGAAACGGCGGCGGCCGATTGTGCGCGGCGGACAGCGTGAGGGGTGCTCGGATAGTGCGATTGGGAAAAATGCGACATCAACTCTCCGCGCCGGTCGGCCGCGCTCGGAGCCGGTGAACCAGCCTGCCGATATCAAACGCTTATGGTTAAAAAAATGGAAATTCGCCTTGTTTGCCGATACCATTGTGCGCGGAAGAGCACATTTTACAGCTCTTTTGCGGCTTCTAGGACTTCTTCGGCGTGACCCGGCACGCTCACTTTAGGCCAAATTCGGACAATCCGGCCGGCGCCGTCGATCAGAAAAGTCTTGCGGATGACGCCCATGTATTTGCGCCCGTACATCGATTTCTCGCCCCAAGCGCCATAAGCTTCCAACGTCTTCCTAGCCTCGTCGGAGGCAAGCGCGATCTTGAGCTTGTGCTTGGATTTAAATTTATCCTGTGCCTGAACCAAATCGGCCGAAACGCCGAGAATCTCAGCGCCGGCTTTGACGAAGGCGGCGCGCAGGCTCGAAAACGCGATGGCTTCCTTGGTGCAGCCTGGGGTGTCGGCCCTAGGATAGAAATAGAGGACGAGGTTGCGGCCCTTGAAATCGTTCAATGCTACCGTTGTTCCGCCGTCGCGCTGCAGGCTGAATGCCGGTGCCTTCGAACCCGCGACAAGTTCGCGTGCCATATGCCTTCCTTTCGTCGCTTTCGACGGTTCAATGGAGGCCATGCCAGTTGCGTCGGGTGGGCGCAAGCAGTTCCACGGATACGTGTTGCGCGTCGCGTTGGACGACTTTCAGCGCGGGGCAATTTACGCGCAACGCGCCGGACGAGGGGCGCCCCATAGCGCATGACACCGAGCGACCATGAACATAGGCATTCGGTCCGCCATGCTACGGGCCACGGCCATGGACCGCATCACAAGCCTCATCATGCGGCACATCATTTCGGCCGCCGGCAGTGGAACGCATGGCGCCGCGGTGTAGTCAAGGTTTCCCGGCTGCCTTGGGTACGCAGGATATTCTGGGGCACAACGCTCGCCGTCGCGATCGTCGCGGTCGCCATAGCCGGCCTGTGGTGGCGTCTCACGAGCGGCCCCATCGAACTCGATATGGCGACGCCGTGGTTGAAAGCAGCGATCGAGAAGAATTTCGGCGGCAAGCAAACCGTCGTGGTCGGCGGTACCCAGATCGAGCGCGACGAGAATGGCCGCACGTCCTTGCGCTTGCGCGACATTGTTGTGCGCGACGCCGATGGCACCGTCGTGGCGACCGCGCCGAAAGCCGAAGTGGGTCTTTCCGGCCTGGGTCTGCTGACCGGAAATGTGCGTGCGGAAAGCCTCAATCTGGTCGGCGCGGAAATGTCGGTGCGGATCGAGACTGATGGTCAGATCACCGTTTTCGCCGGCGCTAACAAACGGCCGATCGCGACCGCAGCCGCCAAGCTGCCCGCGCCGCAGGCTGGCGAGCGAGCCGGGACCGAGCCGCCGGGACCGCTGCGGGGCGGCGCGCGGGATATCGTTGGCGTTCTTGCCTGGATCGATGGCCTGGGCGCGACCGGGCTCGATGGCCATGATCTACGCGAACTCGGTCTCAAGGACGGCAATCTGATCGTCGATGACCAGCGCAACGGCAAGCATTGGACGTTCAGCCGGATCAACGTCAGCTTGACGCGCCCGAAACAAGGCGGCGTGATTTTTCGCGTGGCGTCCGACGAACCCCGCCGGCCCTGGGTGCTCAGTGCCGCCATGCGGCCGCTCGACGACGGTGTACGCGCGATCGGCATCGAGGCGCGGCATGTTTCATCCAAGGACATCCTACTGGCCATGCGCCTCAACGAGGGCGATTTCGATGTCGAATTGCCATTGTCGGCGAGCGTGCGCGCGGAAATTTCGTCCGATGGCATGCTACGCCGGCTGCAGGGTCAGATATTCGCGGATGCTGGCACCATCACCGATCATGCCGCCGACAACGCTACGGTGAAAATCGATCGCGCCGACGTCCATTTCAATTGGGACGCGCGCCAGCGGGTATTGCTCATCCCGTTTCAGATCCAGTCGGGCGGCAATCAATTCACGCTGCGTGCCGCACTGGAGATGCCGGCCGATCAGGCCGGCGTATGGCTATTCAGCATGGCGCGCAGCGATCCGGTCATCGACCCGATCATTCTGACGACGATTGGAAAATCTGACGAGGAGGGATTTGCATTCAACCGCGTTGCTGTACGCGCGCGCATCGACACGGCGCGCCACCGTATCGATCTTGAGCAGGGCGACTTAAGCCGCGTCGATACGCGGCCGGCATACAACGTTGCCGTCGCCGTCACCGGCAGCCTGGATTATGCGGGTGCCGTCCCGTATTTGGCATACGGCGTTGCCGGCACGCGCATGCCGATGGAAGTGATGATGCGCATGTGGCCGGTGATCACCACCGTTCACGTGCGGGAGTGGGTCGAGAACCACATGTCCGGCGGCATGATCGAGCGCGTCGTCATCGCCGCTAGTGCGCCGCTTCCGGATTTCAAACCCGGAGGCCCGCCCATGCCCAAAGAAGGGTTTTCGGTCGACATCGAGACCAGTGGCACGACCCTGCGTCCGCTCGACAGCTTGCCGGCGATCCGCGATGCCGATCTCACGGTTCGCATCACTGGCGCGACCGCCAATGTCAGCCTCGGTCGCGGCACCGTGGACGTGGCGCCGGGACGCAGGCTCAATATTGCGAGTGGCATTTTCGAAATTCCGGACACTCATCTCAAGGTGGCGCCGGCGCGCGCCAGCTTCCGTATCGACGGAGCGGTTCCGGCGGCGGCCACACTGCTGGCCGGCGACGGGCTGCGCGATAAGGTCGGCATCGTGCTCGATCCGGCGGCAAGTCGCGGCACGGTCGCCGCTCAAGTCAACGTCCAGCTTCTGATTGGGCGCTCCGTCCCTAAAGATAGCTCAAGCTATACGATCACCGCGGATCTAACCAATTTTGCCGCTGACAATATGCTGATGGGACAAAAGGTCGAAGCCTCGGCATTGCGGGTGACCGCGTCAAGCGACGGCTACGACATCACCGGCGACGTCAAAGTTAATGGTACGCCGGCGGTCATCGATCTCAGCAAGAAAAAAGACGCCGCCAACTCCGAACTGCGATTGCAGGCGATGATCGACGAAACCGCGCGGCGCCGGCTCGGCATCGATTTCGGCGGCGCCATTACCGGCACGATTCCAATCAAAGTCGCGGCGCGTCTCAGCGATGTTGGCAAGGACGCCCCGATGGGCGTAGACGCAGATTTAACGCCAGTGAAGATCGACAACCTGCTGCCGGGCTGGGTGAAGCCGGCCGGTAAGCCGGCGCACGCCACCTACACGCTAGTTCAAAACCGGCAAGTCTGCGCACATCGACGATCTTGTCATCGCCGGCTCGGGCACGAACGTGAAAGGTTCGGTCGAACTCGACGGCGCGGGCGACATCGTGTCGGCGAACTTTCCGGTGTTTAGCCTGTCGGATGGCGACAAGGCCACGCTCAAGGCCGACCGCGCCGGCGATGGCGTGCTGCGGGTGACAATGCGCGGCGATGTTTTCGATGAAATCAACTTCGTTAAATCATCGCTGGCCGGCGACGCCCCGGACAAATCCAAGCCGAAACAAGAGGATCTCGATCTCGACATCAAGCTCGGCACTGTCGTCGGCAATAACGGCGAAACGCTGCGCGGGCTCGATCTTAAGCTCGCGCGGCGGAGCGGCCATATCCGCAGTTTTTCGATGAATGCCAAGATCGGGCGCGACACGCCACTCAATGGCGACTTGCGTTTGCGCAGCCGCGACAATCACCAGGTTATTTATTTCGAGACCGACGATGCCGGTGCTTTGTTCCGGTTCACTGACATGTATCCGCGCATGTTCGGCGGAAAAATGTGGGTGGCGATGGACCCGCCCACGCCGGACCATCCGCCGCAGATTGGCAATCTTTATATTCGCGATTTCGTCGTGCGCGGTGAGCCGGGACTTGATCGCATCGTCTCCGGTGCGCCTGGTCAGACGTCCGGCGGCGTGCAGTTTTCTGAACTGCATTGCGAATTCACGCGGGTGCCCGGGCGCATGGCGGTACGCGACGGCGTGGTGCGCGGACCGGCGGTAGGGGCGACCATCGAAGGACAGATCGACTACGTCAAAAACGACGTGCATCTGCGCGGCACGTTCGTGCCGTTCTACGGCCTCAATAACATGTTCGGGCAAATCCCGATCGTCGGGCTGTTCCTCGGCGCTGGCAGCGACGAGGGTCTGGTCGGCATCACCTACGAAGCGTCCGGCCCGCCGGGCTCGCCGCGTATCACGGTCAATCCGGTGACCGCGATTGCACCGGGGCTGTTGCGGAAATTCATCCCGTCGCCCGACAATTTTGATCACAATTTCATTACGCCG
This sequence comes from uncultured Alphaproteobacteria bacterium, assembly GCA_963753455.1. GTDB lineage: Bacteria > Pseudomonadota > Alphaproteobacteria > Rhizobiales > Xanthobacteraceae > Pseudolabrys. Next base: position 120,587 of record CAVWDA010000057.1, read on the forward strand.
TCGCGGTGATCCGCCTCATCCTGAGGAGCCCGCGAAGCGGGCAACTCGAAGGATGGGGCGGCCACATGGTTGTTCGAGACGCGCTCCTTCGGAGCGCTCCTCACCATGAGGCCGAGAGAGGTCTACTCGGGTTTCAGGAGCACATGCTTTTTGCGACCGAATGAAATCTTAATCACGCGTTCAGGCGTAAGATGTTCGGGCTTTAGCACCAACATAATGCTCGTGACTATCTCATCGTTCACCCTGATGCCGCGGCCTTCAATATGCCTTCGCGCCTCACTTGTGGACTTTGCTAGTCCAGCCAATTGAATAGCGATAAGTATGGACAAGCCATCAGACCCAAAAAAATATTTGCGTTCATGTTCTGGCATTATGACCGTCGGCAGCGTTTCGGCGAGCGAGCCTTCTTCAAAAGTCTTGCGCGCGGTGCCGGCGGCCTCGTCGGCAGCCTGATGGCCGTGCACCAATGCGGTCGCTTCGGTTGCGAGCACCTTCTTGGCCTCATTGATCTCGGAGCCCTTGAGCGCGCCGAGTTTGGCGATCTCATCGAGCGGCAACACGGTGAACAGCTTGAGGAAGCGCGCGACGTCGCCGTCCTCGGTGTTGCGCCAGTGCTGCCAGTAGTCGTAGGGGCTTTTCAGATTGGCATCGAGCCAGACCGCGCCGGCCGCCGTCTTGCCCATCTTGGCGCCGGACGAGGTGGTGATCAGCGGCGAGGTGAGCGCGAACAATTGCGCGTTGAGCATGCGGCGGCCGAGATCGATGCCGTTGACGATATTGCCCCACTGGTCCGAGCCGCCCATCTGTAGGATGCAGTCGGTGCGCTTGTTGAGTTCGACAAAATCGTAGGCCTGCAGCACCATATAGTTGAATTCGAGGAACGAGAGCTCCTGCTGACGGTCGAGCCGCAGCTTCACCGAATCGAAGGCGAGCATGCGGTTGACCGAGAAATGCTTGCCGACGTCGCGCAGGAAGTCGATGTAGTTGAGCTTGTTCAGCCAGTCGGCATTGTTCGCCATGATGGCGTTGCCGCCGTCGGCTTCGAACTTCAGGAATTTGGAAAAGATCGCGCGGATGCCAGTGAGGTTCTCCTCGATCATCGCGTCGGTGAGGATGCGCCGGCTTTCGTCCTTGCCGGACGGATCGCCGACGCGGGTGGTGCCGCCGCCCATCAGCGCGATTGGCCGGTGCCCGGTCTGCTGCATCCAGTACAGCATCATAATCGGCAAGAGAGAACCGACGTGCAGCGAAGCCGCCGTGCAATCGAAGCCGATATAGCCGGTGATCGCGCCGGCCGAAGCGCGCGCGTCCAGTTCGTCCGGCTCCGATACCTGGTGGATGAAGCCGCGCTCGGCAAGAATATTAAGAAAGTCGGACTTATAGGCGCTCATGGATCGGGCTCGGGAGGCGGCTTGTCGCCTGCTTGGGGCGGTGGTGTAACAGGTCCGGCGTAAAGGAAAAGGGGTTCGGGTTTGGGCGTCGTACGGGCTATCGGGCTGATGAGCGGGACTTCGCTCGATGGCGTCGATGTGGCACTGATCGAGACCGATGGCGAGCGTATCGCCCAATTCGGGCCGACCGGCTACCGGCCCTATTCGGGTGCCGAGCAGGCCCTGCTGCGGCAGGCGCTGCACGAGGGCGCGGCGCTGACCGACCGGACAGCGCGGCCGGGCGTCTTGGCCCAAGCCGAGGCCTTCGTGACGTCGGTGCATGCTGAGGCGGTGGAAGAGTTCCTGTCCGCCGAAAGGATCGACAAGCCCAGCATCGCCGCGATCGGATTTCATGGACAGACCGTGCTGCACAAACCGGCGGCGCGGCTGACCGTGCAACTCGGCGACGGCGTAGCGCTGGCGCGGCGGCTGGATATGACCGTGGTTCATGATTTCCGCGCCGCCGATGTAGCCGCCGGCGGCCAAGGCGCGCCGCTGGTGCCGGTTTATCATCAGGCGCTGGCGCGCGATCTCGATCGTCCGCACCCGGTCGCCGTGCTCAATGTAGGCGGGGTCGCTAACGTCACTTTTGTCGACGGCGGCGATCCGATTGCCTGCGATACTGGCCCGGGCAATGCACTGATCGACGATTTCATGCGCGCGCGAACCGGTGCGCCGCTTGACCGCGATGGCGACCAGGCGGCAAAAGGCCGCGTCGACGAGAGCTTCGTTGCACACGTCCTGCAAGACGGCTTCTTTGGGTTGCCGTATCCGAAGTCGCTCGACCGCAATGCCTTTGCCTTCGCCAACATCGGCCTGCCGGATTTCTCCATCGCTGACGGTGCAGCGACTTTGTCGGCTCTGACCGCGGCATCGGTCGCGCGCATCGTCCCGCATTTGCCCGCCGCGCCGCGCGCCTGGATCGTGGCCGGGGGCGGCGCGCGCAATCCAACGCTCATGCGCATGCTGGCGCAGCGGCTGCAGCCGGCGACGGTGGAAACCGCCGACGCGGTCGGCTGGTCGTCACAATCAATCGAGGCGCAGGCTTTCGCCTACCTCGCCATGCGCACACTCAACGGTTTGCCGATCACGTTTCCGGCCACGACCGGCGTTAAAGAGCCTCTGCGGGGCGGTATCGTCAGCGGTTCGCGCTGTTGACCGGATGCCTGATCTAGCGCAGTTTTGCCGCCTCGCTATAACCCTTTTTTTGGGCTCACCGGATAGTGAGCTAACTATTTACAAGCTAACGCAGAATTCATGCAAACTAGAGATATCGCAGAGGCGCTTGCGGGCCGGCTCGACGGTGACGGCGCAATTGAGATCGACCGCATCGTGCACCCCGCGCGCGCCGAGCGGTTGTCCGATTTAGCGCTCGCCATCAGCCCGACCGCCGTTGCGGCGCTTGGGGATAGCAAGGCCCAGGCGGTGGTCGTTTCAGCCGATCACCCGGTTCCGCCAGGCTCGTTTCGGGCGGTCATCGCTATCAGCGAGGAACGCGTCGCGCTGGCAAATCTGACCGCGTTGTTCGGCCACGGGCCGGAGCACGTCGAGGGTATTCATCCTACGGCTGTTGTCGCGCCCGACGCCAAGCTAGGCCCCGGAGTCAGCGTCGGCGCGTTTGTGGTGGTGGGCGCGCGCAGCCAAATTGGCGCCGGCACACTAATCCTGCCGCAGGTCACGATCGGAGCCGATGTTGCGATTGGTAAGCAAAGTTTGGTTCACGCTGGCGCACGGATCGGCGACCGCTGCGTGATCGGCGACCGGGTGATCGTGCATCCCAATGCCGTTATCGGCTCCGACGGATTCAGTTTCGCGCCCGACCTGATGTCCACCGCGGTATTTTCGCCCGATGTAACGCTGACGCGGATTTACTCACTCGGCAATGTCGTGATCGGCGACGATGTGGAAATCGGCGCCGGCGCCACCATCGATCGGGCCACGATCGAATCCACCCGGATCGGCCGCGGCACAAAAATCGACAATCAGGTCCATATCGGCCACAATGTCAGCATCGGCGAAAGCTGTCTTTTGTGCGGTAAAGTTGGTATTTCCGGCAGCGTGACCATCGGCGACCGCGTGCGGATTGGCGGTGGGGTCGGCATCGGCGATCATATGCAGGTCGGCGATCAGGCGGTCATCGGTGCCGGCTCTGGGGTCGCTACAAATGTACCGGCGGGCGCCTTCGTATCGGGTTCGCCGGCGATCCCGCACTACCGCGCATTGGAGCAATATATCTACATGGGCCGGCAAAAGCGGCTGCATGAAAAGTTGGAACGCTTAGCGTCGCGTATCGACGCAATGGAACGAACGGATAAGAAATGAGAGGGGCTCTATCGTTATGAGCGACATAACAAGCGACGTGGTTGCGATCATTGCCAAGAAGAAGCGGGTGGATAAGCCGACTGTCGAATTGTCCGACCGCTTGGAAGACTTGGGCCTCGAGTCGCTCGACGCGGTCGAGATGATTTTCGATCTCGAAGAGAAGTTCGACATCGAGATTCCATACAATGCCAATACCAATAATCCGCGCAACGAATTCGACACCGTCAGTGACGTCGTCAAGACGATCCAAAAATTGGTCGATAAGAAGTCGTGAATGCCTTGAATCGTGTTGTTGTCACCGGCCTCGGCGCCATCACGCCGCTTGGCCATACGGCCGGCATTTATTGGGAAAACCTGAAGCAGGGCTCATCCGGGCTCGGGCCGATCACGTTATCGGCGACGCCAGAGGAGCTGACCCAAAAAGTTGCCGGTGAGGTCAAGGACTTCGACCCGCTCAAGCATTTTGAGGATCGCGAGCTCTCCACACTCGACCGCGTCTCGCAGTTTGCCGTGGTCGCCGCGCGAGAAGCGATCGCGCAATCCGGCCTCACTTTCGATATGCCGCTCTCGCTGCGCACGGCGACTATTATCGGCACCGGCGCCGGCGGTCAAAACACCCTCGATGAGAGCTTCCGCCGTGTCTATCTAGAGAAAAAGACGCGTGTGTTTCCGTTGAGCATTCCCAAGCTCATGGTCAATGCGCCGGCCAGCCAGATATCGATGCATTGCGGATTGCGCGGACCGGCCTTCGTGGTGGCGAGCGCCTGCGCCTCGGCCACCCATGCGATCGGCGTGGCTACGCAGATGGTGCGCTCGGGCGCGGTGGATTGTGCCGTTACCGGTGGCGCCGAGGCTTGTATTACGTTCGGAACGCTGCGCGGTTGGGAAGCGATGCGGGTGATGGCGCCCGACGCCTGCCGGCCGTTCTCAAGAGACCGCAAAGGACTGATCCTCGGCGAGGGCGCAGCGATGTTCGTGCTGGAGCCGCTAGAGCGCGCGCGCGCGCGAGGAGCCAAAATCATCGGTGAAATCGTTGGCTTCGGCATGAGCGCGGATGCTGCCGATCTCACCGCGCCGGATCTCGGCGGCATGACGCGCGCGATGGAGGGGGCGCTCAGCGACGCCAAGCTGACCGCGCAGGATATCCAATACGTCAATGCCCACGGCACCGGCACGGCCGCAAACGATTTGGCAGAGACGCAGGCGCTGCATCAGGTGTTCGGAGAGCACGCCTGCAAATTGGCAGTGTCATCGACCAAATCGATGATCGGCCATGCGCTCGGCGCCGCCGGCGCATTGGAGCTGGCGGCGACCATGCTGGCAATCCGCGACGCAATCGTGCCGCCGACCATCGGCTATCTCGGTCCCGATCCGGCCTGCGATCTCGACTACGTGCCAAACAAGGCGCGCGCGCTCGCAATCGACGCGGCGCTGTCGAACTCGTTCGCTTTCGGCGGGCTCAACGCCGTGCTGGCGGTGAAAAAATTCGCCTAGGCCGCGCTCGGCTTGCGGTCGGTCTTCAGGCGCTTGTCGAGATAGGCGCAGATATTGGTGAGCAGCGGCTCCACCTTGCCGTCGAAGAAGTGATTGGCGCCCGGGATCACCTTCTGCTCGATGATGATGCCCTTCTGCGTCTTCAGCTTATCGACCAGCGTCGTCACGTCCTTCGGCGGCACCACCGCATCCTTGTCGCCGTGAATGATCAGGCCGGAAGACGGGCAGGGCGCGAGGAACGAGAAATCGTAGAGATTGGCCGGCGGCACGATGGAGATGAAACCCTCGATCTCCGGCCGGCGCATCAGCAATTGCATGCCGATCCAGGCGCCGAAGGAGAAGCCGGCGATCCAGCAGCTCTTCGCCTCCGGATTGATGGTCTGCGCCCAGTCGAGCGCGGCGGCGGCATCGGACAATTCACCGGTGCCGTGATCGAACGAGCCCTGGCTGCGGCCGACGCCGCGGAAGTTGAAGCGCAGGGCGGAGAAGCCGCGGTGCACGAAGGCGTAGTAGAGCTGGTAGATGATCGGATGGTTCATCGTCCCGCCGAACTGCGGGTGCGGATGCAAAACGATGGCGATCGGCGCGTTCTTCTGCCGTGCCGGATGGTACCGGCCCTCGATCCGCCCGGCTGGACCGGTAAAGATGACTTCAGGCATTGCTTAAGACCTCGAAGCAGACTAGCCGCGACTGTTCGCGGCATTGGATTTGTGTCCGACGCCCGATCAAATTCATGGATCGGCCGCTAGTTTAGAATTATTCTAAATATTTGAATTCCGCTGTTCACTGCCGCAACACAGGCTATAAGTTGCCGCGTGATGGCGGCTTCTAACACGATCCGCAGGGCAAAAAGCAAGCTTTTTGCGTAATGCCTGGGCCATAACGGTAACTGGATACCTACACCATCCATGAACGAGCGGGCTTATTTCGACTGGAATGCCAGCGCCCCCCTTCGGGATGAGGCGCGCGCGGCGATGCTGGCTGCGCTCGACGTCACGGCGACGGCCTCTTCGGTGCATGCGGAAGGTCGCGCCGCCCGGGCTTTGGTCGAAAGGGCGCGGGCGCAGGTCGCCAGCTTGGTCGGAACCGACGCCAGGAATGTGACCTTCACCAGCGGTGCGACCGAAACCAACATACTGGCGCTGACACCCGCGCTGCGTGTTGGCGGACGCAAGACCGCGTGCGACCGCCTTTTTGTCGCCGCCATCGAACATTCTTCGGTGCTAAGCGGTGGCCGATTTGCTGCGGAACAGGTGGAAAAATTGCCGGTCAGCGGCGCCGGTGTGGTCGATCTTCATGCTCTTAGAAGCGCCATTGCTCGGGCCAAGCGTCCGCTTGTTTCGATCATGCTCGCCAACAACGAAACCGGAGTTATCCAGCCGATCCGCGAAATTGCCGACGCCGTCCACGCGGCCAATGGCGTGCTGCATGTGGACGCGGTGCAGGGCGCGGGACGCATCGATTGCGATATCGCGGCGTTGGGCGCCGACCTGCTCACCCTCTCGTCGCATAAACTCGGCGGGCCGCAGGGTGCCGGCGCGCTCGTCTGCCGCGGCGATATCCAAATCGCGGAGCCAATGATCAAGGGCGGCGGCCAGGAGCGCGGCCTGCGCGCGGGAACCGAGAGCGTCGCCGCCATTGCCGGCTTCGGCGCCGCGGCCGCAGTGGTTGCGAAGCAGGCGGATGTTGCGCGCACGGCGAGCCTACGCGACCGCTTTGAGGCGGGCCTCAAGGCGGCAATCCCTGGGGCGGTGATCTTCGGCGAAACAGCGCCGCGGCTGCCCAATACCACGCTGTTCGCGGTTCCGGGTATGAAGGCGGAAACAGCCGTAATCGCATTTGATCTCAATGGGATAGCAGTATCTTCGGGTTCCGCCTGCTCGTCCGGCAAGGTGCAGCCCTCGCACGTTCTGGCGGCCATGGGGATCGAACCATCGCTCGCGCAGGGCGCGGTGCGGGTCAGCCTGGGTTGGTCGACGAGCGAGCGCGACGTCGAGAATCTGCTCAATGCTTTGACTAAAGTCAGTTCGTTCTTACTTAAGAACCATGAGAATTCACGCTCGGACGCAGGCCTAGCCGCTTGATTTCCAGCACAGGGATGATCGCAACGCGATAGCGAACCGACCATAACCGACAAATTCAACCCGCGGTCCTTGAAACCGTAGTGGAGGAAAGAATGCCGGCCGTACAAGAGACCGTCGAGCAGGTCCGCAGCATCGACGTTGATCAATACAAATACGGGTTCGTGACCGACATCGAATCCGAGAAGGCTCCCAAGGGCCTTTCGGAAGATACCGTTCGCTTCATTTCGGCCAAGAAGAACGAACCGGCCTGGATGCTTGAGTGGAGGCTGGAAGCCTTCAAGCGCTGGCTGACCATGCGCGAACCGACCTGGGCGCGCGTCGACTATCCAAAGATCGATTACCAGAACGCCTATTACTATTCGGCGCCGAAGCGGAAGGCGCTCGCCTCGCTCGACGAGGTCGATCCGGAAATTCTGCGCACCTACGAGAAGCTCGGCATTCCGCTCAAGGAGCAGGAGATTCTCGCAGGCGTCCGCAAGCAAGGCGAGCCGTCGACACTCGACAGCGATGCCGTCGGCGGCGAGTTCCGTTCCGGCGGGGTCGCGGTTGACGCCGTCTTCGACTCGGTTTCGGTCGCCACCACCTTCAAGGCGGAACTGAAGAAGGCCGGCGTGATCTTCATGCCGATGTCGGAAGCGATCCGCGAACATCCTGACCTGGTGAAGAAGTATCTCGGCTCGGTCGTGCCGGTGACCGACAACTTCTTTGCCACGTTGAATTCTGCGGTGTTCTCCGACGGCTCGTTTGTCTATGTGCCGCCGGGCGTGCGCTGCCCGATGGAACTGTCGACTTATTTCCGCATTAACGAGGCCAATACCGGCCAGTTCGAGCGCACGCTGATCATCGCCGACAAGGGCGCTTACGTGAGCTATCTCGAGGGCTGCACCGCGCCGATGCGAGACGAGAACCAGTTGCATGCCGCCGTCGTCGAACTGGTCACGCTCGACGACGCCGAAATAAAATATTCGACGGTGCAAAACTGGTATCCGGGTGACGCTGACGGCAAAGGCGGCATCTTCAACTTCGTCACCAAGCGCGGCGACTGCCGCGGCAAGAACTCGAAGATCTCCTGGACCCAGGTCGAGACCGGCTCGGCGATCACCTGGAAATATCCGAGCTGCATCCTGCGCGGCGACAATTCGCGTGGCGAGTTCTACTCGATCGCCATCTCCAATGGCCGCCAGCAGGTCGACAGCGGCACCAAGATGCTGCATCTCGGCAAGAACACGACCAGCCGCATCATCTCCAAGGGCATCGCCGCTGGCAAATCGAACAACACCTATCGCGGCCTGGTCTCGGCGCATCGCAAGGCCAAGGGCGCGCGCAACTTCACTAATTGCGATTCGCTTTTGATCGGCGACCAGTGCGGCGCGCACACCGTGCCCTATATCGAGGCGAAGAATTCCTCCGCCACGTTCGAGCACGAAGCGACCACCTCGAAGATATCTGAAGACATGTTGTTCTACTGCCGCCAGCGCGGCATGTCGGCGGAAGAGGCGACCGCGCTCGTCGTCAACGGCTTCGTCAAGGACGTGCTGCAGCAATTGCCGATGGAATTTGCGGTCGAGGCGCAGAAGCTGATCTCGATCTCGCTCGAAGGCAGCGTGGGCTAAGGCGATGACGCAATATTGGTTCAAGCCGAAGAGCTACGGTTACGGCGCGACGCCCGTGACCTGGGAAGGCTGGGCGATAACGTTTGCCGCGGTCGTCGTCGTGGCCGGATCGGTCTTCGCGATGAACTTGTTGGTGGCGCAATCCAACGCGATCGCATGGCTGACCTGGGCCGTCCTCATCGCGGCGGCCACATGGTGGTTTGTGCAGTTCTGCCGCCGGCGCACTGACGGCGAATGGCGTTGGCGCTGGGGCAACCGCTCTGAGGCGCCGGGAATCTGATTGGGCTTATTCAAGTTTGTGAGGACGAAGACGTGGCACTTTTGGAAATCAAGAATCTGCATGTCGAGGTCGAGGACAAGAAAATCCTCAAAGGCCTGACGCTGACCGTCGAGAAAGGCCAGGTCGCTGCCATCATGGGCCCGAACGGCTCGGGCAAATCGACGCTCGCTTATGTGCTGGCCGGCAAGGACAACTATCACGTCACCGAGGGCGAGGTGTTACTCGACGGCGAGAGCATCCTCGACATGGCGCCGGACGAGCGTGCGGCCAAGGGTGTATTCCTTGCCTTCCAGTATCCGGTGGAGGTGCCCGGTGTCGCCACCATGACGTTCCTGCGCACCGCGCTCAATGCGCAGCGCAAGCATCGCGGCGAGCCGGAATACTCCACGCCGGAATTTCTCAAACTGGTGCGCGAAACCTCCAAGCATCTCGGCATCGACCAGGAAATGCTGCGCCGCGCGGTCAATGTCGGCTTCTCCGGCGGAGAAAAGAAGCGCAACGAGATTTTGCAGATGGCCGTGCTGCAGCCGCGGCTGGCGGTGCTCGACGAGACCGATTCCGGCCTCGATATCGACGCGCTCAAGGTCGTCGCCGACGGCGTCAACCGCCTACGCGCAGCGGACCGCTCGATGATCGTGATTACGCACTATCAGCGGCTGCTCAATTACATCGTGCCCGACGTGGTGCACGTGATGGCCAAGGGGCGGGTGGTGAAATCGGGCGGCAAGGAGCTCGCGCTCGAGCTCGAAGCCACCGGCTATGCGCAATTCGCGGACGAGGCGGCCTGATGAACGTGGACCCGCGCGCCATGAAGACTCCGGCCGAGCAGGCGCTGAGCGCTGCCTATGCTGAGGCGCGCGGCAAGTTACCCGGCAAGGGCGCGGTCGCCGCTTTGCGCGACGACGCGTTCAAGCGTTTCGACGCCAAAGGGCTGCCGCACCGGCGCGTTGAGGAATGGAAATACACCGACCTGCGCGCGCTGATGCGCGAGGCCAAACCCTTGGCCGGCCCAGCCGATGCAAAGCCGAAAGGCGACATCGCGCCGATCCTGACGGGGGTCGACACCGATTGCATCGCCATCATCAACGGTCGCTATGAGCCGGCCTGGAGCGACGTCAAGGCGTCCGATCCAGGCGTCACCGTTGCCGAATTGTTCAAGTTCTTCGCCGACAATCCCGAGTATCGGCTCGGTCAAGTTCCCGGCGGCGACGATCCTGCCCAATGGCTCAACACCGCGTTCATGAGCGGCGGGGTGGCGCTCCGTATCAAGCGCGGCACCGCTGCCGCCAAGCCGATCCACATCGCGCATGTCTTTTCCGGCGATGCCGCGGCCGCGATGTATCCGCGTGTCGTGGCGGTCGTTGAGCCGGGCGCGCAGGTAACGCTGGTCGAGTTGTTCTCAGGGCCCGAGGACATCGACTATCAGGTCAATTCGGCGCTCGAACTGGTGATCGGCGACGGCGCACGTGTCGATCACATCAAGGTCGGCTGCGACGGTGCGGCCGCTTTGCGGGTGTCGACGCTTGGCGTTACGGTCGGGGCGAGGGCGACCTACAGGGATTTCGCCTTCACGCTCGGCGGCGCGGTGGTGCGCAACCAGACCTTTGTGCGCTTTGCCGGCGAGGGCAGCGAGGGCGCAATCGACGGCGCGAGCCTCCTCAAGGGCCGCCAGCACGTCGACAATACGCTGGTGATCAGCCATGCAGTTGGCCACTGCACGAGCCGCGAGCGCTTCAAGTCGGTGCTCGACGGCGAAAGCCACGGCATCTTCCAGGGCAAGATCATTGTCGAGCCGCACGCGCAGAAGACCGACGGCAAGATGATGACGCGCGCGCTGCTGCTGTCGGACGAGGCTGAAGCGGACAACAAGCCGGAACTGGAAATCTTCGCCGACGACGTGGTCTGCGGCCATGGCGCCACCGCCGGCGCGCTCGATCCAGGGCTCAAGTTCTATCTGATGTCGCGCGGTGTTCCGGCCAAGGAGGCCGAGGCGCTCCTGGTTCAGGCCTTCATCGCCGAGGTGGTCGAGGAGATCGCGCATGAAGGCGTCCGCGACGCGCTGATGTTTGCCGCGCACAAATGGCTGGGGAGTCGGCCATGATGCATCCGGCGGTGAGCAACGGCTCCTACGACGTCGCCAAGATCCGCGCGGATTTTCCGGCGCTGGCGGTGCAGGTCTATGGCAAGCCGCTGGTCTATCTCGACAACGCAGCCTCGGCGCAGAAGCCGAGGCAGGTGCTCGACCGCATCCAGAAGGCCTATACTGAGCAATACGCCAACGTGCATCGCGGATTGCATTATCTGGCGAACGAGGCGACGGAAGCTTACGAGAGTGCGCGCGAGATCGTGCGTGGCTTCCTCAATGCCGGGCGCCCGGAAGAGATCATCTTCACGCGCAACGCCACCGAAGCCATTAATCTGGTTGCCTATACCTTCGGGCGTGAGCGCATCCGAGCGGGCGACGAGATCGTGCTCTCGATCATGGAGCATCATTCCAACATCGTGCCCTGGCATTTCCTGCGCGAGCGCCAAGGCGCGGTGATCAAATGGGCGCCGGTCGACGACGAAGGCAACTTCCTGATTGACGAATTCGAGAAGCTGCTCGGGCCGCGCACTAGGATGGTCGCCATCACGCAGATGTCGAATGCGCTCGGCACCGCGGTGCCGGTGAAAGAGGTGGTCAAGCGCGCTCACGAGCACGGCATTCCGGTGTTGGTTGATGGCGCGCAAGGCGCGGTGCACCTCGATGTGGACGTGCGCGACATCGATTGCGACTTCTACGTCATGACCGGCCATAAGCTCTACGGCCCGACCGGCATCGGCGTGCTCTACGGCAAATACGATCTGCTGGCCGCCATGCCGCCGTTCAACGGTGGCGGCGAGATGATCCAGGACGTGTCCCAGGACCGGATCACTTACGGCGCGCCGCCGCACCGTTTCGAAGCCGGCACGCCGTCGATCGTTCAGGCGATCGGGCTCGGCGCGGCGCTCGACTACGTCAATTCCGTGGGCAAGGCGCGCATCCGCGCGCATGAGGGCGCGCTGGTGAAATACGCGCAGGAACGGCTCGGTCAGATCAATTCGCTGCGCATCATCGGCAACGCGCCGGACAAAGGTCCGATCGTCTCCTTCGAGATCAAGGGCGCGCATCCGCACGATGTTGCGACCATTATCGACCGCTCCGGCGTCGCGGTGCGCGCCGGCACGCATTGCGTGATGCCGCTGCTCGCGCGCTTCGGGCTCACCGCCACCTGCCGCGCTTCGTTTGCGATGTACAACACCAAGGAAGAGGTGGACATCTTGGCCGCCTCGCTGATCAAGGCGCAGGAATTTTTCGCATGACCGACGACACGCCCGTCACCAGCAATACCGCCGCTGAAAAGCCGGCGGAGAACGCCGCCATCAGCGGCTCCTCCGCGCTGCCGCAAGACGAACTCGACCGGCTTACAGACGACATTATCGCCGGCCTGAAGACCGTGTACGATCCGGAGATTCCGGCCGATATTTACGAACTCGGCCTCATCTACAAGATCGACATCGGCGACGACCGGGCGGTTAAGATCGACATGTCGCTAACCTCGCCCAATTGCCCGTCGGCGCAGGAGTTGCCGATTATGGTGGAGAATGCGGTCGCCAGCGTGGCCGGGGTGCGAGACGCCAAGGTCGAGGTGGTATGGGACCCGCCTTGGGATCCGAGCCGGATGTCGGATGAGGCTCGACTCGTATTGAATATGTGGTGACGCGCCGCCAAATTAAAATTGAATGAGGACGACTATGGCCACTGCACGACCCCGACCCCAGGTAATGCGGCTTACCGACGCCGCCGCGCTGCGCATCAAGGATGTGATGGCGTGCGCCGAACGGCCGGTTGCCGGCGTGCGCGTCGGTGTCAAGAACGGCGGCTGCGCCGGCATGGAATACACTATGGAATATGCCGACAGCGTGCGGCCGACCGACGAGGTGGTCGAGGACAAAGGCGTTAAGATCCTGGTCGATCCGAAGGCAGTCTTGTTCCTGCTCGGCACCGAAATGGACTACAAGGCCGAAAAACTGTCGGCCCAGTTCGTCTTCAACAATCCGAACCAGACCTCGGCCTGCGGCTGCGGCGAATCCGTGCAGCTCACGCCGGCCAAGGACGCGGCGGAGTAGGGCGCGAAGTTTCGCCGCGGGGCGAGCATCGCGTGAACCCCGATTATATCGCCGAATTGTTCGCTGTCTTCGGCGCCGTTCAGGTGCGCCGCATGTTCGATGGCGCCGGCCTTTATGCCTGCGGCGTCATGTTCGGCCTCGTATCCGACGGTCAGATTTATCTGAAGGCCGACTCGGCAACGTCGCCGCGTTTCGTCAGCGAAGGCTGCCAGCCGTTCGAATATGGCACCAAGGCCGGCAAGCGGGCGGTGATGTCCTATTGGCGGCTGCCGGACCGGCTTTACGATGATCCGGATGAACTCGCTCAATGGGCCAAGGGGCACTGAGCGTTGCTCAGCACAAGGCTGCTGCAAAGGCGAAGGTGCGTCGAAGCGGAGCGCGAAAAAGCCGGTAGCGGCTACGCCACCTGATGGGGTGACACCGCGGACTGGTCGTCTCCATCCACGTAGGGAGAGTTGGGTGAGCGGGTCGGTCAGGCTTTCACTGCGCAACGCCTCGAGATGGGCGTGCAGGTCGAGGATTTTGCGCTTGGATGCGTTGAGTCGCTCTTCCAGCTTGATGTTGGAGGCTTCCATTTCCTTGGCCGTGTGCACCAGGCTTTCGACGATCGTACGCAAGCCCTTGCGGTCCTTCGACTGGTGGATCTTTTCCGACATGTCGACGAGGCTCTCCGAGTAGCTTGAGGCCGAGCCAGCGGCGCTGTCGATCATCGACATCACCTCCTCGATCTCGACCTTAACCTGGCTGCCGACCTCGTCGATGCGGTCGGTCAACCGAGTCGGCGACAGGTAGGTTGCGTAGAGGCTCTCAAGATCGACTTCGTCGTCGGCGTACTCGGGCATTGCGAGACCCCCGAATGGGCCTTGTACCCATAAAGCAGCACGGACGTGCAGCCGAATAGCCGCGGCGCCTCCGTAGGAACGGTAGGTCAGGGAGGTGAATCGCTGGTAAATTTAAAGCTGGTTGCGCTTTGAATGATTACAACTTGAGCCATCGCCCGCCGAAAAAACGGCCGTTATCAGGCCTTCAGCGACACCGGACGCAACAGGAATGCGGGCAGGTGGCTGCCATCGGAGTCCTCGCGGACTCGCGCGGCGGCTGTGGGCGCTGATGGGGCTGCGGCTTGGTTGCGTGCGGGCGGTGTTTTTCCGCGCGCGGTTGCGGTTGGCGTTCACGGCCGCGATGTTTTCGCTCGCCCTCGGGCGAACGGCTCTCGCGCGTCTCGGCTGGTGCGGGCTCGCTCATCCAAGGGATGCTTTGTCCGATCAACCGTTCGATCGCCGTCACCGACTTGCCGTCGATCGGCGCGACGATGGTGATCGCGGTGCCGCTTAGGCCCGCGCGGCCAGTGCGGCCGATGCGGTGGACATAATCGTCGGGGTGATGCGGCACGTCGAAATTGAATATGTGGCTGACCGCTGGAATATCGAGGCCACGCGCAGCGACGTCGGAGGCGACCAGCAGCGTTACGTCGCCGTTGCGGAAGGACTCCAGCGCGGCCGTACGCGCCGATTGGTCCATGTCGCCGTGCAATGCGGCGGCGTTGAACTTGTGCCGCTGTAGAGAGCGATGCAGTTGCGCGACCTCGCGCTTGCGATTGCAGAAGACGATGGCGTTCTTGAAGCCTTCCGCCGAACGGATCAAGCGGCGTAGCGTCTCGCGTTTTTCGTGCGGATCGCGGCCGGTAGCGACTTTCAACTGAGTGATGGTCGTGGCCGCAGTAGCAGGTTTAGAGACTTCCACGCGCACAGGGTTGTGCAGAAAGTTGTCGGCGATGCGCTGGATTTCGGGCGGCATGGTCGCAGTAAAGAACAAAGTCTGGCGCGTGAACGGCACCAGTTTGCCGATGCGCTCGATGTCGGGGATGAAGCCCATGTCGAGCATGCGATCGGCTTCGTCGATGACCAGTAATTCGACGCCGGAGAGCAGCAAGCGGCCGCGCTCGGAATGATCGAGCAGGCGTCCGGGTGTAGCGATCAGGACATCGACGCCGCGGATAAGTTTGGCGTCCTGATCGCCGAATGACACGCCGCCGATGATCAGTGCGACGTTGAGCTTATGGTTCTTACCGTATTTCTCGAATTGCTCGGCGACTTGGGCGGCCAGTTCGCGCGTCGGCTCGAGAATGAGTGTGCGCGGCATGCGCGCGCGGGCGCGTCCCTGTTCGAGCATCGTCAACATCGGCAACACGAAAGCCGCAGTCTTGCCGGTGCCGGTCTGGGCGATGCCGAGCACGTCGCGGCGGGCGAGGACGTGCAGAATAGCTTGATCTTGAATGGGGGTCGGGGTTTTGTAGCCGGCCAATTCAATGGCCGAGAGAACTTTGGCGGACAAGCCGAGATGCGAAAAAGGCATATAACCTCTAGCTGTGACCGCCCGGCGCCCGCGCCGGAAATGAAAAACGGGTTTCGATGCGCGGGAATGGACGGTCGAATCTTTTGTTCGAAGCCGTTTGAAGGGAACATAGGCGCGCAGGGCCGAAAGTCAATGCTACGGCCGTGCAATAACGGCCGTTAACGCTTAATCTTTGCCTCTTGGAGCGTCGCAATGCTGCAATCATTGCCTCTTGTTTTGGTGCCCGGCCTGACCTGCACCGCGCGGCTCTATGGCCCGCAGATCGTGGCACTTTGGCCGTTCGGGCAGGTGGCCATCGCCGATCACCGTCGCGATGCCGACATGGCGGCAATCGCCGCGCGCATTCTCAAGGATGCGCCGCCGCATTTCGCGCTCGCCGGCCTGTCGATGGGTGGCTACATCGCCTTGGCCATGCTGCGGCTCGCGCCCGAGCGGATTGCCAGGCTAGCGCTGCTCGATACCTCGGCGCGGCCCGACACGTCGGAGCAAACCGCGGGGCGTCACACGCAGATCGCCATGGCGCAGTCGGGCCGCTACAGCGAGATTCCGGATCTGTCGATCCCGCGTTATCTGAACGCGAAACATCAGCGCGACGAGCGGCTCACGGGGGTCGTGCGCCAGATGATCGCCGAAACCGGGCCGGAGGCCTTTGTGCTCCAACTTAAGGCGATCATGTCACGGCCGGATTCGCGGCCGATGCTGACATCGATCCGCTGTCCGACGCTCGTGGTCGTCGGCGACGCCGACGTTGCGACACCTCCGGAACTGAACAGGGAGATCGCCGATTGCATTCCGGGCGCGAAACTCACGGTCATCCCGGATAGCGGCCATCTCACCACCCTCGAACAACCCGAGGCGGTGAATGCGGCGCTCGCCGAATGGCTGAGCACGTGAACCGGCGCGCCAGCCGCGCGTTGTAGAGGGGCCATGGTCTTGACCGAAGACCGCGACAATGCAGGGGTGATCGCGCCACCGCCGCTCATTGCGCTGGCGGCGGTCGTGCTCGGTCTCGCGCTCGATCGGCTGCTGCCGGCCTATGTGCTGACTGTGCTGCTTACTTGGTGGGAGCGCGTCGTTATTGCCGTTATTCTCTTGGGTGCGGGGGGCGCGTTGGCGATCGCCGCTCTGCTCGGCTTTCGCTCGGCCGGCACGCATGTGGAGCCGTGGAAGCCAGCGACCGCATTGGTGACCGGCGGTGTCTTTGCCTGGCTGCGCAACCCGATGTACGTGGCCCTGACATTGTTTCTCATGGCGTTGTCCCTAGCGCTGGTGTCCGATTGGCTGCTGGTGATGACCGTGGCTTTCGTCCTGGTTATCCATTTCGGCGTGGTTCGGCGCGAGGAGCGCTACCTCGAGGCCAAGTTTGGCGACGCCTACCGGCAATATAAAGCGCGCGTGCCGCGATACGGCTGGCCGCTGTAGCCGCCGACGCGAATTTGTCCCAGGCTTTCCGGGCTTCATCCCTTTGCCTGCGCGAATGCGATTGCCTATAGGGAGCGTTCAATTCGTCCGTCGGGAGAAAATCGCATGCGCACGCAGGTTGGCATTATCGGAGCAGGGCCAGCCGGGCTGATGCTGGCGCGGCTACTCCATCTTGCCGGCATCGAGTCGATTATCATCGAAAACCGCAGCCGCAATTATATCGAGAATCGTATCCGCGCTGGATTGATCGAACATTGGGCCGCCGACCTCCTCACGGATGTCGGCGTTGGCAAGCGCATGAAAGCCGAAGGCATCCTGCACTGGGGCATCAATATCGCCATCAATGGCGATATGCACCGCGTCGATTTCAAGGCGTTGGTGGACAAGCGCGTCACCATTTACGGCCAACAGGAGGTGGTGAAAGATCTGGTGGAGCGGAGGCTTGCCGACGGCGGGCCGTTGCTTTTCGAGGTCGACGGCGTCAGCGTCCATGACCTGACGTCGCGGCGGCCGGAGATCCGCTTTACCCATCAAGGCCATGCGCAGGAAATCGAGTGCGACTTTATCGCCGGCTGCGACGGCTTTCACGGCATCTGCCGGCCGAGCATTCCCGACGGCGTTCTGAGCGTGTTCGAGCGCGACTACCCGTTCGGCTGGCTCGGCATTCTCTCGGAGTCGCCCCCGCCGGATCACGAACTGATTTATTCCTACACCGACCGCGGATTCGCGCTCTACACCATGCGCTCGATGACGCTGTCGCGGCTCTATCTGCAATGCGATCACGACGAAGACATCCACGGCTGGCCGGATGCCCGCATCTGGAACGAGCTGCACAAGCGGCTGGGTGGCACGCGTAAGCTCGTCGAAGGCAATATCCTGCAAAAAGGCATCACGCCGATGCGCAGCTTCGTGGTCGAGCCGATGCAGCACGGCCGCCTGTTTCTTGCGGGCGACAGCGCACATATCGTGCCGCCGACCGGCGCCAAGGGTATGAACCTGGCCTTTGCCGATGTGGTGATGCTGTCGCGCGCGCTGGAGGCGTTCTACAAAAATAAACGCGACGACGGACTGGATAATTATTCGGCGAATTGCCTGCGGCGAGTTTGGTATGCGCAGCGGTTTTCCTGGTGGATGACGCAGATCATGCACCGTTTCCCGCACGAGACCGCGTTTGATCGCAAGCGTCAGCTCTCCGATCTCGATTATCTCACAAGCTCGCAGGCCGCCGGCAAAATGCTGGCCGAGCAATATGTGGGGTTGCCGCTCGATTAATATTTTAACGCGGCGCGCAGCGGGCGATTGAGCAGCGAGATCGTGATGCCGGCCGCGGCGGAAATGAGCGCCAACATCAGGAAGAAGTGGTCCTTGCCCATATTCGACCAGAAGGTGCCGAGGTAGCCGGCGAAAAATCCCCCGACGAAGCTGGTGGCGAGCCAGACGCCCATTATCATCGAGAGCAGCGACGCTGGCGCGACTTTGGTCACCAGCGAGAGGCTGGTCGGCGACAGATAGAGTTCGCCGACCGTGAGCACGAAGAAATAGGCGAATAGCCAGAGCCAGCTTGCTTGCGTGCCAGCGGACACGCGCGCCGCGACGACCAGGATCAGATAGGCGGCGGCGGCGAGGAAACAGCCAATCGCCAGCTTGGCGACGGTCGAGGGCTCGCGCGCGCCCTGGCGACGCCACAACGAAACGATAAGTGGCGTGAAGGCAAAAATCATGAACGGGTTGAGCGCCTGGAACCAGGTCACCGGAATGTCCCAGCCGAACAGGCGGCGGTCGGTATATTCGCTCGCCCACAGCACGATGGTGTTGCCCTGCTGCTCGTAGATGCCCCAGAATACGCTCACTGGCACAAATAAAAACAACAGAGCGATGATTGATCGCCATGCGGCGGCGTCGAGCGGCTGCTGGGTGGATGCATGCTTGGCGAATGCGTCAGCCGGCAAGGCCGGCGTGGCGTAGAGATAGATGATGAGGCCGGTAGTCATGCCGACACCGGCGGCGGCGAACCCGTAATGCCAGCCGAGTTCTTCACCCAGCGTGCCGCAGACGAGCGGGGCCAGGAAGGCGCCGAGATTGATGCCGACATAGAAGATCGAGAAGGCGCGGTCGCGGCGGCGATCGCCGGGCTGGTAGAGTGCGCCCACCTGGGTCGATATGTTCGGCTTGAAGGCGCCGTTGCCTAGAATGAGGAAGCCGAGCGCGAACAGAAACAAATGCTCGAAAGCCATCATGAAATGGCCGACGGCCATAAGCGCCGCGCCGAGAATGGCGGTGCGGCGGCGGCCGAGCACGCGGTCGGCTAATAAGCCGCCGAAGATCGGTGTGAGATAAACCAGACCCGTATAAAAGCCGTAGATCTGCGAGGCGAGCGGCTGCAGATCGAGCGGGCCAAAGACCAGTTCCAAACCGGAGCGGAACGAGACGAGGCCAAGCACCGAGGCCGCGGCCGGTGGATGAAGCAGATATTTGACCATGTAGAGCACGAGCAGCGCGCGCATGCCGTAATAGGAAAAGCGCTCCCACATCTCGGTCGCGAACAGAAAGGTGAGGGCGCGCGGGTGGCCGAACAGGTCTGGCTGCGATCGCGGATCGGCGGGACTAAGCGCTACGGTCATTCATTTCACGATATCACTTCGCGCTAAGGATGTTTCCGAATGCCGGACGCCGGTGTACGGTTTGGCCGACACGTTCCAGCAGAGAACGCTCGGGGGAGGAACCACGATGACGATCCGCAGCTTGTTTGCGTGCCTTTCGATGGCGCTGTTGCTCACCATCGGCGGGCCGGCGCGCGCGCAAAGCGATTATCCCGACCGCGTCATCCGCTTCATCGTCGGCTTTGCCGCCGGTGGCGGCAATGACCTTTTCGCGCGGCTGGTGGTGAACAAGTTCCAGCAGAACACCGGCGCGACCGCTATTGTCGAGAACAAGCCGGGTGCCGGCGGGCGGATTTCGTCCGATTACGTCGCGCATCTGCCGGCCGATGGCTATACGATCCTGGTCGCCGCCACCGGGCAAATGTCGATCGCGGCCGCCATCTATCCCGATCTCACATACCATCCGACCAAGAACTTCATCCCGCTCAATATGATCGCCTCGTTCCCGTTGGTGCTGGTGGTGCCGGCGGGCAGCTCCATCAGGAACGTAAAGGAACTCGTGGCCTGGGCGAAGGCCAATCCCGACAAATCGAATTATGGCACGTCGGCGCCGCCGTTCACCATCGCCAGCGAACTGCTCAAGCTCAAGACCGGCATGCCAGGCGTCGGAATCCCATTCAAGGGAACCAACCAGTCCGACCTTTGCGTTGCCAGCGAGCAGTGCCTGTTCACAATTTCCGACGGGCCGCCGGCGATCCCGCTGGTGAAGGCCGGCAAACTCCGCGCCTTGGCCGTGACCGGTGCCGAGCGTTCGTCCGAGCTTCCCAATGTGCCGAGCATGACCGAGGCTGGCTATCCCGAGATTAATATCCACCTATGGAGCGGGTTCTTCGTCCCGGCCGGCACGCCGGCTCCGATCGTCGCTAAGCTTACGACCGAACTCGGGCGCGCGCTTGCCGATCCGCACGTGCAAGAGGGATTGAAGAAAATGGCTGTGACGCCCGGAGGCCCGATCGGCGATGCGTTCAAGCAGCGCATCGACACCGACATTCAAACCTTCGGCGAGGTTGTGAAGGCGGCCAAACTGACGTTCAAGTAACAAATCTGTCACACCATGTTGCCGAGTTTGCGCGCGCCGATTGCCGCCGCACGGCGTGCTGCTTATCTTGCGGCACTGGTTATCCCTGAGTCGGCGGAGCGGTCACGTGATGCGGTTAGTGGTGGTGCTGGTGCTTGTGGGCGCGACGTCCGCCGCGGCCGCGCCAGTGGATATGGTGTTCCAGGAATTCGGCCTGTTTGGCACCTGGGCGCCCGACTGCAAGCAGTCCGCTACGCCCACCAACCCGCATGTCAGTATCACGACACCGAGCCCGGGATTGGTGGGGGAGGACCACGACCTCGGTCCGAACTATACAGTCAATCACTACAGCATGCTGTCGGCGGAGCGGCTGTCGGCCGACGAACTGTCGGTAGAGGTGATCTTCCAGCCAGGCACCGAGACCGAGGAGCGCCAGAAGCTGGTCTTTCTGGTGCGTAAAGACACGCGGCGCACGATGTTCAACCAGCCGGACAATGGACCGGTACGCGTCAAGGACGGTATCGTGCTCGCGCGCGGTGCCAAGACGCCGATACTGAACAAGTGTGATTAGTTATTTCCTGCCGGCGCCAAAGCTTGTGCGGCGCAAGGCGGCGATCACACATCCAGCAATGCTTCGCTCGCGAACTCTGCGTTCTCTTGGATGAAATCGAAGCGCGCTTCGGCCTTGTTACCCATCAGGCGTTCGACCGATTTTTCGGTCGGCTTGCGCTCTGCATCCGTCAGCACCACACGTAGCAAAGTGCGCTTTGACGGGTCCATGGTGGTTTCCTTCAGTTGCGCCGCCATCATTTCGCCCAGGCCCTTGAAGCGCGAGACCTCGACCTTGGCATTGGCGTTGAATTCGCGCTTGAGCAGTTCGGCCTTGTGCTTGTCGTCGCGCGCGTAGACGATCTTGCCGCCGTGTTGCAGGCGGTAGAGCGGCGGCACCGCCAGATAGAGCCGTCCGGCCTCAATCAACTTCTGCATCTGACGGTAAAAGAAAGTGATCAGCAGCGAGGCGATATGCGCGCCGTCGACGTCGGCGTCGGTCATAATGATGACCTTCTCGTAACGCAGGTCCTTCTCGTTGAAATGTGCGCCGGTGCCGCAGCCGAGCGCCTGGATGAGATCGGCGAGCTGGGCGTTCTGCGCCAGTTTGTCCTTGCCTGCGGAAGCGACATTGAGAATTTTGCCGCGCAAAGGCAGCACAGCTTGCGAGCGGCGGTCGCGCGCCTGCTTGGCGGAGCCGCCGGCACTGTCGCCCTCGACGATGAAAATCTCCGAACCTTCAGAGGCTGAACTTGAACAGTCGGCGAGCTTGCCAGGCAGGCGGAGCTTGCGAACCGCGGTCTTGCGCGCAATGTCCTTTTCCTGGCGGCGGCGCAGCCGCTCCTCGGCGCGCTCGATGACGAAATCGAGCAGCTTGTTGGCCTGCAGCGGGTTGCCCGACAGCCAGTGGTCGAACGGGTCCTTGATCGCCTGTTCGACGATTTTCTGCGCGCCGGCGGTGGCGAGGCGGTCCTTGGTCTGGCCCTGGAACTCCGGTTCGCGGATGAACACTGAGAGCATGCAGCCGGCGCCGGTCATGACGTCGTCGCTGGTGACGGCGGCGGCGCGCTTTTCCTCGCCGACGCGCGCGGCATGGTCCTTCAGGCCGCGCAGCAGCGCCGTGCGCAAACCGGATTCATGTGTCCCGCCGTCCGGCGTCGGAATCGTGTTGCAATAAGATTGCAGAAACCCGTCCGCGTCGGCGGTCCAGCCGACCGCCCATTCGACGGCGCCGTGGCGTCCGGTCTTGCCGGCGGAGCCAGTGAAAATGTCGGGATGCACCAGGGTCGCGTCGGCGAGGTTACTGGCGAGATAATCCTTCAAGCCTTCGGCAAAATGGAACGTGGCTTTCTCGGGCACGTCGTCGACGCCCTTGAGCAGTTCCTTGGCGCAATGCCAGCGGATTTCGACGCCGCCATAGAGATAAGCCTTGGAACGCGCCATCTTGAACACGCGCTCGGCCTGGAACGCGGCCTTCGGCCCGAAAATATCGGGGTCCGGCTTGAAGCGAATTTTAGTGCCGCGCCGGTTGGGCGCGCGGCCGGCCTTTTCCAATTTGCCCTTCGGCTTGCCGCGCTCAAAGGCCATTTTGTAGAGCTGCTGCTCGCGCGCGACCTCGACCTCCATGCGCTCGGATAAAGCGTTCGCCACCGAGACGCCGACGCCGTGCAGGCCGCCTGAGGTTTCATAGACCTTGGAATCGAATTTGCCGCCGGCATGCAGCGTGCACATGATCACTTCCAACGCCGACTTGTTCTTGAACTTGGGGTGCGGGTCGACCGGGATACCGCGGCCGTTGTCGGTGACGGAAACGAAGCCGTTAGCTTCCATCTCCACTTCGATCCAGTCGGCGTGGCCGGCCAGCGCCTCGTCCATGGAGTTGTCGATCACTTCGGCGAAGAGATGGTGCAGCGCCTTCTCGTCGGTGCCGCCGATATACATGCCGGGGCGGCGGCGTACTGGCTCGAGCCCCTCGAGCACCTCGATATGTTTGGCGGTGTAGCCGGACTCAGCGCTACGCCCGCGCGATGGCTTGGCGCGGCCGGAGGCTTTGGCAGCGCCGCGGTGGGCCGGCTTGCGGACAGCCGCTTTGGACGAGGATGGGGCACGATCGAACAGATCGGGCTGTTTCGACGGCTTTTTCTTGGCGGCTGATTTGGTCATGCGGTGCGGATCGTTGCCATGAAGGTCGGATTTCGGCGTAGATAGGCCGTCAGCGAATCAGTTGCCACCAACTATGCCATGATCACGACCGAACTGGGATGTTGCGCTGCCGTGGCCTGGCGCCGTTTAAAGTGCCTGGGTAGACACGGGCCCGCCGCCCTTTTTGGTCCGCCATCCCGCCAATGGATCTCGACGCTTATGTCCAACTGGTCATCGCCTTCGTGCGCAACAACGCGGCGTGGGCGCCGCCGATTCTGTTCGCGCTGGCGTTCGGGGAATCGCTCGCCTTCATCTCGCTGTTGATCCCGGCCTGGGGCGCGCTGGTCGCGATCGGCGCGTTGCTCTCGACGGGCGGTATCGAGTTCTGGCCGGTTTGGATCGCCGGGTCGCTCGGCGCGGCCTGCGGCGACTGGCTGTCCTATTGGGTAGGATTGAAGCTCGAATATTCGGTGCAGCACATCTGGCCGCTGTCGCGCCGTCCCGACCTGGTCCCGCGCGGGGAGGCCTTCATGAAGAAATGGGGCATTTTCGGCATTATCATCGGCCGTTTCTTCGGGCCGCTGCGTGCAGTGGTGCCGTTGATCGCCGGGATTTTCGAGATGCCGTTTTGGCGCTTTCAGTTTGCCAATTTCTCTTCGGCCTTCGTCTGGGCGGCGGTGCTGCTTACCCTCGGCGACGGCATCTCGTTCGGCTGAAGGATCACGGGATCAAAACCCTCATTCCGGTCGGTGTCGCGTCGCACAATCCTCTTCACGGCAGTCGCGGCGGCTTTTCGTGGCTTCAACGTGGTCGTGCCGGTGGACGGAATGGCAGGTAATAACGCCTATGAGGACCAGGCTACGGATTACATTTTGACCAGTTCGATCGTCTATAAAGTTACGCTGACCAGCGTCGATATGATCAAGTTCGCAAACTAAGCGCCGACCACTCGCCGGTTGCTCTGGTTGGAGTAAAATAAAGTAGCGTCGGGAAGGCCACCGGGTTTCGGCGGCCTTCTTTTTTTGGGGCCGCCATTATCATCACGCCGATGACGACGTTACTTGCAACCGAGAAGCTCCACCGCCGCCGTGGCGCGAAGGCAAGGGACCAACATCATTATTCCAGTGCCGCCGGAGCTTCAGCGCCCGCGGCAAGAAATCTTCAGATACCTATTTTAGCGCGTCGAGGCCGGCCTGCGACGCTTCGGCATCAATTGTACCGTTCGGACTGCCGCTGACGCCGATGGCCCCAATGATCTTGCCACCCTCAACAATCGGGAGCCCGCCTGCCGACGCGATGACGTCAGGCAATGTCAGGAAGCTAAGAAAACCACCACCTTTGGCAAGCAAGTCTTCGAAGATTTTAGTCGGCCGCCTAAATTTTGCCGCTGCCCTTGCCTTCTTCTGCGAAATGTCGATCGAGCCATATTGGGCGCCATCCATCTTCGTGAAATAAATGAGATCCCCGGATGGGCCGACGATCGTAATCACCACGCGCTGGCCGATTTCTTTAGCCTTCGCCTGTGCACGGCAGCGGCTTTCATTGCCAGCGCTTGTGTAATCGGCATACCGTAATCGGGCGGTGGTGACGGCTGCTGCGCATGAACGGCAGCCGCAAAACTCAAGGCGGTGACTGTCGCCACAGATACGAGTGACAAACGACGCATTTTCCATTCCTCCCAAGTGCTTGATTGCCAGTAGTCCGGCTTCGCTGCTATCACGCACCAAGATTGCACTGCGGAATAAAATGCGGATGATGGGGGTATATTCGCGCTGGCCGGCAGGCGGTCGAGCCGATAAAATTCTTCTCCGCCGCTCAAACTTGGAATTTTCATGTGACCGAAACGGTCTTTGAACAGGCGCTGTCCACCCGAACGGCCGACATGCTCGGCGCCTGCACGCAATGCGGCAAGTGCGTGGAGATTTGCCCGGTGACCGGGCCGGCCGGCATCGGCGACGCGCGCCAAATGCGGTTATCGCCGGCGTGCTCGATATCGTGCGTTTCGGCGATGGGCCGCAGGTGGCGCGGGCGTGGGCCAAAGGCTGCGCACTCACCGGCGACTGCATCGCGGCCTGTCCGGAGGGCATCAATCCGCGCTTCCTGCTGGCGATGGCACGCGTGGCCGTAGCGCGGCGGAGCGAGCGAGCCGCGCGAGCGGCGCAAGAAAGGCGTCGAGAATTTCCGCCTGGTGGCCGACGGCGCCAATGTGCTCTCGCGGATGCAGCTCGACGACGTCGACCTTGCGCGACTCGGCCAGCGCATGAACGAACGCCTGCACAGCGGGTCGACGGTCAAGCTGGCCGAGCGGCCGGATTTCGTGTTCTATACCGGCTGCAATGTACTCAAAACGCCGCATATCGCATTGACCGCCCTCGACATCATGGACGCACTCGGCGTCACTTACAAAGTGATGGGCGGCCCCAGCCATTGTTGCGGCATCGTCCAGGCGCGCACCGGCGACTTAGAAGTGTCCGGCCGCGTCGCCACCAATTCGCTCGACAAATTGGCGGAAGGAAAGGCCGGCGTCATCTCATGGTGCGCGAGCTGTCACGTGCAGTTTACCGAGACGACGCTGCCGACGATCGAGAAGGTGCGTGGTGCGCGGCCGTTCGAGATGACGCCGTTCATGCTGTTCCTCAAGACGCGCTTTGCCGACCTCAAGCCGCTGCTCAAGACGGTGGCACCGCTGAAGGTCGCGCTGCACAAGCATCCGGGCATCAAAGGCGTGGTCGAAGCCGGCACCGAGTTGTTGCGCATGGTGCCGGGGGTGGAGGTTGTCGAACTCAATCAGCCGGCCGTCGGCTTGATGAGCAATTTCCTCGGCGCGCTTCCCGAGTATAAGCGCGGCCTGCATCTGGCCGAACTCCAGGCCGCGGAAGCAGCCGGGATCGATGCGCTGGTGGCGATCTATCACCCCGACCATCGCGACCTGTGCGCGCATGAGCGCGATTGGCCGTTCAAGATCGTCAATATCCTCGACATCGTCGGCGCCAGCATAGGTCTGTCGCACGAGGATCATTTCAAACGGCTGAAGATCATGCAGGATGCCGATGCCATCGTGGCCGATTGCAAGGACATGATCGCCGCGCACGGCATCGACCCGGCGCAGGCGCGCGAGGTGGTCGTGCACGCCATGCTGGCCGAGCAGCCGTTATCCTTGGCCGACCGCAAAGTTGACGGGGTAGGGGCGGCGGCCTATATGGCGCGTCCATGATGACGTTTCTGATAGCAGTTGTCCTCCGCCGCCGCCGTATCGCCACGGCACGGGCGCGCTTTCGCGTTTAATCGTCGCCCGTGCCGCCGGACCAAGGCCCGCGGACCGTCATCCCCCGATAAAATCTCCGCGCTGTTGGCCTTCGTCCGGTGGTCCGTTAAAACTCTGGATGAGGATTGATCATGGTCACTAAGGCAAAAATCGGCGTCCTCGGCGCCTCCGGCTATACCGGCTCCGAACTGGTGCGGATGCTGTTGCGGCATCCGCGCGCGGAGATCGTGTTGCTCACCGCCGAGCGCAGCGCCGGCAAGGCGATGCGCGAGGTGTTCCCGCAGTTCTCGCCGTTCGATCTGCCGAAACTGGTGGCGATCGAAGGGATCGATTGGGCGGGCGCGGGCCTCGATCTTGCGTTCTGCGCGCTGCCGCATGCGACCACGCAAAAGGTGATCAAGGAGTTGCTGATCAAGGCGCCGGCGACCAAAGTCGTGGACCTGTCGGCCGATTTTCGGCTGGCCGATCCGGCGGCTTACGCCAAATGGTACGGCCATGAGCATCACGCACCGGAGCTGCAGAAGGAAGCAGTCTACGGTCTCACGGAAATTCATCGGCGCGACATTAAGCAGGCGCGGCTAGTCGCCAATCCCGGCTGCTATACATCCTGCGCTCAGCTGCCGCTGATCCCGCTGATCAAGGCCAAGGCGATAGACCTCGACGAGATCGTGGTCGATGCCAAATCGGGCATGACCGGCGCCGGCCGTGCCGCCAAGGAAGCCATGCTGTTCTCGGAGGTGGCGGAAGGCTTCCACGCCTACGGCGTGGGGCATCACCGCCACATGGCCGAACTCGACCAGGAATTTTCGCTGGCCGCCGAGCGCGAGGTCATCGTCAGCTTCACCCCGCATCTGGTGCCGATGAACCGGGGCATCCTGTCGACCATTTATGTGCGGGGACGGCGCGGCCGGACGCCCGAGGAGCTTCATGCGGTACTTTTAAAGTTTTACGCTAAGGAGCCCTTCGTGCATGTACTGCCGTTCGGCGAAACGCCGCAGACCCGGCATGTGCGCGGCTCGAATATGACGTTTATCGGCGTTGCCAAGGACCGGATCCCCGGCCGCGCCATCGTCATTTCGGCACTCGATAATCTGGTCAAGGGCGCCTCCGGTCAGGCGATCCAGAACATGAACCTGGTGCTGGGCTACCCCGAGACCATGGGGCTGGAGCAGGTCGCGCTGTTTCCTTGATTCGGCTGCTACAATGGCGGCGCCATCGCCGGAGGCCCCATGTTCGAGGTCAGCAACCAGCCGCCGCCGCTCGAGCCCTATAATCTGTTCGCCAGCGACGTCGTGCTGCGCGAGGCGGTCAAGCGCGAAGGCGGCGGATGGGCCGAGACCCGCCTCAATGCGCTCGGCGCGACGCTGGGCAAGCCGGAGACGATCCAACTCGGCTTCGACGCCAACAAATATCTGCCAAGCCTGCGCAGCTTCGACCGTTTCGGCCACCGCGTCGACGAAGTCGATTTTCATCCGGCCTGGCACGATCTGCTGGCGATCGCGCTCGACGCCGGCCTGCATTCCGGCCCCTGGGCCGAGCCTAAGCCCGGCGCGCATGTGGCGCGCGCTGCCGGCTGCTACCTGCTGAACCAGATCGAGAGCGGCGTTTATTGCCCGCTGGCCATGACCTACGGTTCGGTGCCGACGCTGCGCCACGCGCCTAAGATCGCCGAAGCATGGCTGCCGAAGGTCCTCACGCCGCGCTACGATCCGCGCTTCATCCCGATCGGTGAGAAGACTGGCGCGCTGATCGGCATGGGGCTGACCGAAAACCAGGGCGGCTCGGACCTGCGCACCAATACGACGCGGGCCGAGCCGGCTGGCGGCGGTTTCCGTCTGCACGGCCATAAATGGTTTTTATCGGTGCCGATGTGCGACGCCTTCCTTATTCTCGCGCAATCGCCCAAAGGCCTGAGCTGCTTCTTCATGCCGCGCTGGACGCCGGATGGCGAGCGCAACGCGATGCGCATCAACCGGCTCAAGGACAAGCTCGGCAACAAATCGAACGCCTCGAGCGAGGTGGAGTTCGATGGCGCTTATGCCGCGCTTGTCGGCGAGGAGGGGCGCGGCATCCCGATCATGATCGAGATGGCGGGCTACACGCGGCTCGACTGCTGTATCGGCTCGTCATCGTTGATGCGGCAGGCCGTGGCGCAGGCGGTGCATCATGCGCGCCATCGCACCGCGTTCCAGAAGAAGCTGTCGATCAGCCGCTGATGACCAACGTGCTCGCCGATCTCGCGCTCGAATGCGAAGCGGCGACCGCGCTGTCGATGCGGTTGGCGCGTGCCTATGACGAGAGCGACGAGGCGGCGCAAGTCATCCGCCGCGTGGTGACGCCAGCGGGTAAATTCTGGATCTGCAAGCGCGCGCCGTTCGTGACGCTGGAGGCGATGGAGGTGTTGGGTGGCTCCGGCTACATCGAGGAAAGCATCATGCCGCGGCTCTACCGCGAGGCGCCGGTCAATTCGATCTGGGAAGGATCGGGCAACGTCATGTGCCTCGACGTGCTGCGCGCCATCGAGTCGCACACCGAAAGCGGCGGACGTGCTGCGCGCCGAACTCGACGGCGGCGATGGGCGGCTCAAGGCCTTCGCCAAGCGGCTGCTCGATCGGCTGTCGGCACCCGACCGCAATGACAAGTCGCAGGCGCGGGTGCTAGTGCGCGACCTTGTGCTGGCGCTCCAGGCGGCACTTTTGCTCAAGCACGCGCCGGCAGCGGTCGCGGATGCGTTCTGCGCCTCGCGGCTGACGGGCGAGGGCGGCGGCGCCTTCGGCACGCTGCCGCGCGGGCTCGATCTGCGGGCGATCATGGAGCGGGCGGTGCCACAATAAATACTCGTCATGGGACTCCGGGTCCAGCCTTTGGGCCGTCCCGGAATAACGGAAATTTACAACTTCCCGAACACCGCCAGCACCAGCGCCACCTGCGCGACAAAGCCGGCCGCAAAGGCAAGCGTGCGCAGCACCGGAATGCCGAGCGTATAGACGATCACATGCGCGAGCCGCGCCCAGAAATAGACCGCACAGGCGATCGCCGTGCTCTGCGTCGAATGGCCCTGAGCGTCGAGGATCAGCACCAGCGTGGCAAAGATGACGAGGTTTTCCACCGCGTTGGTGTGGGCAAAATAAAGCCGCTGCGCCCAGGGCGACTGCGGCTTGTCGTTGCGCGAGGGATTGGCCATCGCGCCCATCAGGCCGCGCACGACGATGCGGTCGAGAATGTAGGGAATCCACAAAATCCCGGTCAGGATGACCGTCAGCGTCAGCCACATCAGTTCCTTGGACATCGCCATCCCCATGTCTTGAGTGAGCCAGCGGCCGGCAGATTAGTAGACGCGCACGCGACTGTCGCGCCCCGGCGCCATCAACAAGCCGGCATCGGGCTAAGCCCAAATCGACCGGGCGATGACATAGAGACCGACCGCGATGACGATGCCGGAAAAAGTGCGTGCAAGCGCATGCTTGTAGCCGGCGGCGAGATGATGGGCGAGGCGGATGCCGATGAACCCGCCGAGCGCGCCGCCGACGATGAACAGGAAGGCCAAGGGCCAATCGATCAGTCCCGACCAGGCATAGCTTGTCGCCGTAGTCAGCCCGAAGGCGGTGACGGACACGAGCGAAGAGCCGATGGCATTGATCAGCGGCATGGTGGTCGCACCCATCAGACCCGGCACGATCAGGAAGCCGCCGCCGATGCCGAAAAATCCGGATAGCGCGCCGACTGAAAAGCCGACGCTGAGCAATAGCGGCAATAGCCGCGGCATGGTCTCGCGCGTGAGCATGACGTCCGGATTGCCGCCCGACTTGCGCGGCCGCAACATCATCAGGCCGACCACCACCATCAATACGCCGAACAACATGAGCAGGCGGTGTCCGTCCACCATCTTGCCGAGTTGCGCGCCGCCGGCGGCGCCGACGATGCCGGCAAGCGCGAACACCAGCGCGCAACGCCATTTCACGGTGCCGGCGCGGGTATGGCCGAAAAGATTGGTGGCGGCGCTAACGGCGACGGCAATCGCGCTGGTGCCGATGGCGATATGAGGGGACGGCACGCCGACTACATAGACCAGCAGCGGCACCGCCATGATCGAGCCGCCGCCGCCGACTAGGCCGAGCGTGAAGCCGACTAGGCTGCCGGAGGCGACCGCGAGCAATTCGTGCAGCATGGCGGCCTCGTGGATTATATCCTGCGGGATCAGCGGAATAGGGCGGTCAGGCGGCTGAGCAATCCACCCGATGGGTGCGGGGAGGCGTGGCGGGCGGGCTTGGTAGAGTTTTTATTCGAATTCTTGGCCGACGTCGGCAGGCCGGCGCGCTTCCATTCCTCGATGCCGCCGCCGAGCAAATAGGCCTCGCATTTGCCGGACGCTGCAGCGAGCTTTTTGGCGTTCATCTTGGTGCGCGCGCCGGACTTGCAATGATAGATTAGCACGGTGTCGCCTTCGTGCGCCGGGTGCTTGGCGTCGATCTGCGACAAGGCGTGATGCCGCGCGCCGGGGATGTTCTCGTTGGCGTGTTCGTGGGACTCGCGGATGTCGATGAGCACGGCGCCGTCGCGGACGAGAGCAGCGGCTTGTTCGGCAGAGATTGTTTTCATTGTTGTCGTTCCTGGGTGTAGGCGAGCGGTCAGGCGCAATAGATGCCCTTCAGCAGCGTGAGCATGCGCTGCGCATTTGGATCGGCGATGCGATAATACACGGTCTGCGCTTCACGCCGGGTCGCGAGCAGGCCTTCCTCGCGCATCTTGGCAAGATGTTGCGAAAGTGCCGATTGGCTGATGCCGACGGCGTCAACCAGGCCGCGGACCGACAATTCTCCGGCCAACACGAGCCGGCACAGGATCAGCAGTCGGTTCTCATTGGCGAGCAGTTTGAGGAGCTGTGCGGCCGCACCAGCCTTTCGCGCGAGATCGGCGATGCTGGTATCGTTAGCCGTTTTGCCGTGGTGGCGAGTTTGGCGGGGCATTGGCGAAGTTCCTCAGATTAGCTATTGCTAAATTAGGAATTGCTAATGGATAACGCAAGACTAATGGTCGCGCCGCCAGGTCGAACGGCGCACGCCAAAAATCAGGTCCAGCTTTTCACTTTCACGTAGGAGCCCGGCGCGTTCTCGATGGGCTTCAGCTTGCCGCCGCCGATGACGCGCGCCGGCACGGTCTCGGCACCCTGGCCCTTGAGCCATTCCAACCAGTCCGGCCACCACGAACCTGGATGTTCCTCCGCCGAGGCCAGCCACTCGTCGATGTCGCTGCCGCTCGGCGTCTTACCGGTCCAATATTGGTATTTCGGCTTATTGCTGGGCGGGTTGATCACACCGGCGATGTGACCGGAACCGGCCAGCACGTATTTCACCGGGCCGCCGAAAAATTTCGAGCCGAAGAGGACCGACTTCGCCGGTGCGATGTGATCCTCGCGCGTCGCCAGGTTGTAGATCGGCACCGTTACTTTCTTGAGATCGAGTGTCACGCCGGCGAGCTTCATCTTGCCCTTGGTGAGCGTATTGTTGAGATAGCAGTTGCGCAGATAGAATGAGTGGTTCGCCGCCGGCATACGGGTGGCGTCGGAATTCCAGTACAGGATGTCGAACGGGAAAGGCTTCTTGCCGCGCAGGTAGTTGTTGATCACGTAAGGCCAGACCAGATCGTTGGAGCGGAGCATATTGAAGGCGGTCGCCATGCGATCGGCCTCCAGATAGCCCTGCTGCTTCATGTGCGCTTCCAACTGCTCGACGCGCTCCTTGTCGACGAATACCATCAGGTCGCCGGCATAGGTGAAATCGACCTGCGCCGCGAACATCGTGGCGGAAATAACGCGGTTGTCCTGCTTGGCCGCGAGATACGCCAGCGTGATCGCCAACAGCGTGCCGCCGACGCAGTAGCCGATGGTGTGAATTTGCTTCTCGCCGGTCACTTCTTCGACTGCGTCGAGCGCGGCGATGACGCCTTCGCGCATGTATTGTTCGAAGCTTTTCTTGGCGAGCCGCGCGTCCGGATTGACCCACGACACCACGAAGACGGTGAGCCCGCGATCGACGCACCATTTGATGAAAGATTTTTCCGGCATCAGATCGAGGATGTAGAACTTATTGATCCACGGCGGCACGATCAGCAGTGGTATTTTCAGTGCTTCTGGCGTGGTGGCCTCGTATTGGATGAGCTGGATTAGTTCGTTCTGGAATATCACCTTGCCGGGAGTTAACGCGAGATTGCGCCCAACCTCGAACGCATCGGGATCGGACTGGGTGATCTTGAGATGGCCGTGTCCGGCCTTGATGTCCTCGGTGAGCATGTGCATGCCTCGCACGAGGTTATCCGCCTTCGAATTGAGCGTTTCGCGCAGCAGTTCGGGATTGGTAAGCACGAAATTCGTTGGCGAGATCGCGTTGGCAATCTGTTTGATGTAGAATGCGGCCTTCGCTCGCGTGTGCTCATCGACATGGGCGTCCCTTACCAGGCGCTCCGCCCATTGCACGCTGAGCAGATAGAATTGCTTGAGGAAATCGAAGAACTGATTCTGTGACCATTCCGCGTCAGTGAAGCGCTTGTCCTTCGGGTCAGGCGCGACCGCGGGCGCTGCTTCTTCGCCGGCTAGGCGTTTGGCCGCGACCGCCCATAGTTCGAGGAAGGCGCGGCCGAGGCTGGTCTGCAGTTCGAGCGCGCGCTCAGGGTCGGACAGCCAATATTCCAGGATCTGACCGACCGTCTTGACCACGTCGGCGATGTCTTCGGCTGCCTCACTCTTGATTTTGCCTTCCTCGCGCGGCTTTAAATAGGCGGCGAGCGCCTTGCCGCCTTCCTCGACCAGACGAGCGACGTTGTGCGCGAGCGCCTCGATCTCGACCGAGCCGATCTTCGCCTGTTCCTTGGCCGTTTCCTTGACCGGTTGTTTGGCCGGCGCGGTGCTACGCTTTTTCATCGATGATGAATCGGTCCCCCGGCACGAAAATTGGCCCGGACCGCGCCCTCCCGCAAGGTCAGTTTGCGCGGATAGCTTACCCAGCTTATCGCATGGTGCCGGCGATGCCGCGCCGACCTTGCTCCAGCCATAATAGAAGGTTACCCGGCTTATGGTATAATTCAGAGTGCATCATTTCCCGTCCAAAGGGCAGGTGTTGCGGGGTATGGCGCGAGCCTTTGTACGATCGGTTCTGGCGGCCTTGGGCCTAGCGGCGGCGCTCTGCGGCTGTTCAGCGGGTGCAATCGTCGACAAACTGCCAGGCAACATGAGCGAGCCGCCCAGCACGCCCGCACCGCCGGTGACGCCCTTCGCCTATCCGGCCGTGCACGATATGCCGCCGCCGCGCGAGGCCGCGCCGATGACTGAGGAACAACAGGTGAAGCTGGAAAAAGACCTGGAGGCGGCGCGCGATCGGCAAGAAACCCGAGAAAAGACCGCCGAAGTGCCGGAGAAACCGCGGAAGAAAAAGAAGTCTGCGACCGCCGAGAAAGACACAGACGCTGCCGCCAAGGATGGCGCAAAGACCAACCCATGATAAAAGCCTGCCGGGGTCATATCGTCCGGCTGCACGGCAGCCGACCTAAAGGTTTGAGACAATGGAAGACTTTTACCGCATTCGCCGTTTGCCGCCTTACGTTTTCGAAGAGGTGAACCGGGCCAAGGCGCGCGCCCGCAATGCGGGGGCCGACATCATCGATCTCGGCATGGGCAATCCCGATCTGCCAGCGCCCGCCCATGTCATCGAGAAGGTCAAGGAAACTCTGGGCAAGCCGCGAACCGACCGTTATTCGGCTTCGCGCGGTATTCCCAAGCTTCGTCTCGCGCAGGCGAAATATTACGAACGCCGCTTCGGCGTGAAGCTCAATCCTGACACCCAAGTCATCACCACGCTCGGTTCCAAGGAAGGTTTCGCCAACGTCGCGCAAGCCATCACCGCGCCCGGCGATGTCGTGCTCGTTCCCAATCCGAGCTATCCGATCCACGCCTTCGGCTTCTTAATGGCGGGTGGCGCTGTGCGATCGGTGCCGTCGGAACCGACGCCGAATTTCTTTCATACGCTGGAACGCGCGATCATCCACTCGATCCCGAAGCCGACCGCGGTGGTGGTCTGTTATCCGGCCAATCCGACGGCTTGGGTGGCAAGTCTCGACTTCTACAAGGACCTGGTAGCCTTCGCCAAGAAGCACGAGATATTGGTCCTTTCTGATCTCGCCTACGCGGAAGTCTATTTCGACGACCAGCCGCCGCCTTCGCTGTTGCAGGTGTCGGGCGCCATCGATATCGCGGTCGAGTTCACCTCGATGTCGAAGACGTTCTCGATGCCGGGCTGGCGCATTGGTTTCGCCGTCGGCAACGAGCGGGTGATCGCGGCCCTCGGCCGCGTGAAATCATACCTCGACTACGGCGCCTTCACGCCGATCCAGGTGGCGGCGATCGCCGCGCTCAACGGGCCCGACGATTGCATCAAGGAGATGCGCGAGGTTTATAAGCGTCGCCGTGACGTGCTGGTGGAGAGCTTCGGGCGCGCCGGCTTCCATGTGCCCAGCCCACGCGCTTCGATGTTCGCCTGGGCGCCGATCCCGGAGCCGTTCAAAAGCCTCGGCAGCGTTGAGTTTTCCACCCTGCTTGTCGAAAAAGCCGATCTCGCTGTTTCGCCCGGCATCGGCTTCGGCGAATATGGCGAGGGCTTCGTTCGCATCGCGCTGGTGGAGAACGAACAACGCATCCGCCAGGCGGCACGCAATGTTGGCCGCTTCCTGAAATCCGGGCCGGAACAGCTTCACAACGTCGTTCCGCTCGCCACGCGCCGCTAGCTCATATGGTTCAGCCGTTGAAAGTGGGCGTCGCCGGATTGGGCACGGTCGGCGCCGCGCTGATCGCCCGGGTGGTGCGCCAGCAGGACGCGCTTGCGGAGCATTGCGGCCGCGCGGTCGAAATCGTCGCGGTTTGCGCGCGTTCACGCGGCAAGGATCGCGGGATCGATCTGAAAAAAATGAAATGGTTCGCCGATCCGGTCGCGCTCGCTCGCGCGCCCGGAATCGACGTTTTCGTCGAATTGATCGGCGGCGCCGGTGATCCCGCCAAGAGCGCCGTCGAAGCGGCTCTCGCTTCGGGCAAATCGGTTGTCACCGCCAACAAGGCGCTGCTCGCCAAGCATGGCGTCAAGCTCGCGGCGCTCGCGGAAAAGCATCACGTCGCGCTGAATTTTGAGGCGGCGGTCGGCGGCGCCATCCCGATCGTGAAGGCCTTGCGCGAGGGCCTCGCCGGTAATTCGTTCGAACGCATCTACGGCATTCTCAACGGCACCTGCAACTATATCCTCACCCGAATGGAGCAGGACAGGCTGCCTTTCGCGGAGTGTCTCAAGGACGCGCAGCGTCTGGGCTATGCCGAGGCCGACCCGAGTTTCGATATTGAGGGGCATGACACAGCGCAGAAGCTCGCGATGCTGGCGAGCCTAGCGTTCGGCACCAAAGTCGATCAGAGCGCGATCTATGTCGAAGGCATTTCTTCGATCGCGCCAGCCGATCTGTCAGCCGCCGACGAGCTTGGCTATCGCGTGAAGCTACTCGGCGTAGCCGTGAAGACCGACAAGGGTATTGAGCAGCGCGTGCATCCGACCATGGTGCGCAAGGACTCGGCCATCGCCCAGGTGATGGGCGTGACCAATGCCGTCACTGTGGACGCGGAGGGTATCAACCCGCTTACCCTGATAGGGCCAGGCGCGGGCGGGGCCGCTACCGCTTCGGCGGTGGTCTCCGACATCGGCGATATTGCGCGCGGGGTGAGAACTTCGCCATTCGGCCGGCCGGTTGCCCGGTTGAAAAGCGTGCGCAAGGCGCCGATGCAACGGCACGAGGGCGGCTACTACATCCGGCTGCTCGCGCGCGACAAGCCGGGCACCGCGGCAACGATCGCCAAGCGGCTCGCGCAGCAGGAGATTTCCCTGGAATCGATTGTGCAGCGTCACCACGGGCGCTCCGATATCGACACCAAGGCCGGCTCTGTTCCCGTTATCCTCATTACCTATGCAACAACTGAGGTTGCAGTGCGCAAGGCTCTTGCGGCGGTGGGGCGCGATAAGGTCATCTCTGGCACACCGCAGGTGATCCGGATCGAGAAGAACTGAAGACCGGATCACGAGCCGGATTTGTCTTGGGGGAGTTGAACAAATGGCATCGATTACCGTCCAGCCCGAATTTCTGCTGGAGCGCGTTCTGACCCTCGAGATCGTGCGCGTGACCGAACGCGCGGCGGTGTCGTCGGCTCGGCTGCGCGGGCGCGGGCAGGAAAAGGCCGCCGACCAGGCCGCCGTTGACGCCATGCGCCGTGAGCTGAACAAATTGCCAATCGACGGCACGGTGGTGATCGGCGAGGGCGAAATCGACGAGGCGCCGATGTTGTTCATTGGCGAGAAGGTCGGCAACAAGTCCGGACCGAAGGTCGATATCGCAGTCGACCCGCTGGAGGGCACCACGCTCTGCGCCAAGAATATGCCGGGAGCCATCGCGACGATTGCTATGGCCGACGGCGGAACGTTGCTGCACGCGCCTGACTGTTACATGGATAAAATCGCCATCGGGCCCGGCTATCCGAAAGGCACCATCGACCTTGACGCTCCGGCGGAAGAAAACATCGTCCGGCTGGCCAAAGCCAAAGGCGTTAAGCCGTCGGAAATCACCGCTATTCTGCTCGACCGCCCCCGACATGCCGACAAGATTGCCGCGATCCGCAAGCTCGGAGCCTCGGTCAGCTTGATCAGCGACGGCGACGTGGCCGGCGTGATCCTGTGCGCCGATCCGAAGACCGGCATCGACATTTATCTTGGCAGCGGCGGCGCGCCGGAAGGCGTGCTCGCGGCGGCGGCTTTACGCTGCATTGGCGGCCAGATGCAGACCCGGCTGATCATCGACACCGAAGCCTTGCGCGAACGCACGTTGAAAATGGGTATCAAGGACGCCAAAAAGAAATACGAGATCGAGGACATGGTGAAGGGCGACTGCCTGTTCGCCGCCACCGGGGTGACCAGCGGCGCGATGTTGACCGGCGTCAAATTCGGCAAGGACGTGATCGAGACCGAAACGGTAGTGATGCGTTCGGCTACCGGCACCGTACGGTGGGTGCGCGGCGACCACCGGCAGTTCAACAAGTTTCATTTGGGTTAGCGTTCGTCACAGGCGTTTCGGGCCTGCGTTCCTATATGCGGCCGGTCAATGGAGGTTCGCATTAAGCGCCTTTTTGCCTTGACGATCGTTTGCGGTTTAGCCGCGATTCCGATCGCGCGTGCCGATGATGCGCCATCGCCTGAGGCGCGGCAGGCAGCGCAGGAACTGTCCGCGATGGTGAGCGGCGATACGATCAACCAGATGAGCGCGGCAATGACGGCACAGATCTGGCCGAGCATCGAGAACAACCTGTCGTCGAAGGTCGATTCCGCGACATTGGCTGAATTGCGCGGCGAATTCGAGCGTTCGGTCGCTGCCTTCGCCGGCGAGACCATGAAGTCGTCGCCGGTGGTCTATGCGCGCAATTTCACCGCGCAGGAATTGCGCGAGATCGTTGCGTTCTACCGCACACCGACCGGCGCCAAGGCTTTGCATACCATGCCGAAAGTGATGGGCGAGGTCATGGCGCAGATGGGGCCGCGCGTGCAGGCGTTCCAGCAGGAACTCAATAGCAATATGGTCGCCATCCTGGAGAAGCATGGCTACAAGAACTGATGCCGGCGGGGCAAGATAATGGCGGCTTCTGCAGCAGCGGCGCTGAGCAATGCCGAGCTTTTTTTCCTCGGCGTTGAGCGTTCGGCGAGCGGGCGCGCCTGGCGCGACCGTCTCGACGGGCGCGGGCAGACGCGCGCCCTGACAATTGCGCAACGCGCGGGCGTGCCAGAACTGCTGGCGCGCGTGCTGGCCGGCCGCGGCGTGGAGGCGGACGAGATCGCGGGCTATCTCGATCCGAGCATTCGGACGCTGATGCCCGACCCGCACGTGCTCACCGATATGGAGGCGGCTGCGGTGCGCCTCGCGCATGCCGTCATCCACGATGAAAGTGTGGCGATTTTCGGCGACTACGATGTGGATGGCGCCACCGCTGCGGCGCTCCTCGCGCGTTATCTGCGTCACTGCGGGGTCGATCCGATCGTGCATATCCCGGACCGGATTTTCGAAGGCTACGGGCCGAATGTCGAGGCCATCCGCGGATTCGCCGAGCGCGGCGTAAAGCTGCTTGTCACCGTCGATTGCGGAACGACCAGCCATTTGCCGCTCGTAGAAGCCAAGAAGCTCGGTCTCGACGTTGTGATCCTCGACCATCATCAGGCCGACGAGGAACTGCCGCCCGCACTGGCCATCGTCAATCCGAACCGAGTTCGACGATCTCTCGGGATTGGGGCATCTTGCCGCCGTTGGTCTGGTGTTCATCACGCTGGTCGCGCTGACGCGGGAGTTACGCCGGCAAAATTTCTGGACTGGCTTTCGCTGCGAACCCGACCTGCTGTCGCTCTTACATCTGGTCGCGCTCGGTACCATCGCCGACGTGGTTCCGCTCACCGGTCTCAACCGCGCTTTCGTCGCCAAGGGCATGATTGCGTTGCGCCGGCGCGATCACGTCGGGCTTACCGCTTTGATGGATGCAGCGCGGCTTAACGGCCCGCCCGAGCCTTGGCATCTCGGCTTCCTACTCGGCCCGCGCATCAATGCCGGCGGCCGCATCGGGCGCGCCGACTTAGGCGTGCGGCTGCTGCTGGAGGAAGACCCGAGCGAGGCGGCACGTATCGCCGCCGAACTCGACCGCTTAAATCGCGAGCGCCAGCAGCTTGAGCTTGCGACCGTGGCGCAGGCGGATGCCGAAGCGATAGCTGCGCTCGGCCTGGAAGAGAAGGGTGCCGTGGTCGTCACCGCGGCGGAAGGCTGGCATCCCGGCGTGGTCGGGCTGGTGGCCGCGCGGCTGAAGGAACGTTACGGCCGGCCGGCCTTCGCGATCGCGTTGGAGCCGGGCGGCACCGGCACCGGATCTGGCCGCTCGATTGCCGGCGTCGATCTCGGTCAGGCGGTGCGACGCGCGGTGCGCGATGGGCTCTTGCTCAAGGGCGGCGGCCACGCGATGGCGGCCGGTATCACGCTGAAGAAGGACGCTCTCGCCACGTTCCGCGCCTTCCTTGAGGATGCGCTGGGTGCTTCGGTCGAGGCGGCGCGGCGCGAACGCGCGCTTTTGATCGACGGCGCGGTGAGTGGCGGCGCCGTCAATCTGGCGCTCGCCGAGCTGCTGGCTCGTGCCGGACCTTACGGCGCCGGCAATCCGGAGCCGCTGCTGGCGCTGCCGGCGCATACATTGAGCTATGCCGATCCAGTCGGCGAAAATCACGTTCGCGCGCGCTTCAAATCGGGCGACGGCAAAACCGTGAACGCGATCGCGTTCCGCGCCGCCGGTACGCCGCTCGGGCAGACGCTGCTCGACAATCGCGGACGCGCGCTGCACGCGGCTGGCTCGCTCGCGATCGACCGTTGGCAGGGCGAGGAACGCGTGCAGATGCGCCTCGTCGATGTGGCGTTGAGTTAGCGGGGGTATGCCGTCTTGCCGCACGGAAGAAGCGCGCAAGACTTTAAATTTTTACATGGGTAGACTACCGGGAAGCAAAGCCGTTCCGGGTCGAGGGAGGAAACAATGAAAAAACCGTCCATCATCTTCGCCGCTTGCATGCTTATTTGCGCGTTTGCCGCGCCGGCGGCGCGCGCGGAATGGCCGGATCATCCGGTCCGCTTTATCGTTGGGTTCGGCCCGGGCGGCGCCAATGACCTGATCGCCCGTTTTGCGGCCGAAGGCGTCGGCAAGCAGCTTCACCAGACCGTGGTGGTCGAAAACCGGCCGGGCGCCGGCGCGGTGATCGGGACGGCCTATGTCGCCCATTCGACTCCCGACGGGTACACGTTTCTCGTCGGTGCGGCGAGCACCATCACCAACAGCCTGCTGCTGAAGGATCTTCCATACAAGGACGAGGATCTCGTGCCGGTCGGCATGATCGCGGTGGCGCCCTCGACCATCGTCGTCAATCCGAGCGTGCCGGCGAGCAACATGAAGGAATTCATCGCCTGGGCCAAAGCGCAGAACGGCAAGGCAACCTGGTCGACCGCCGGCAATGGCAGCACGCCGGAATTCGTCGCCGAAATGATTAAGGAAGCAACTGGCGTCTCTTTCACCATCGTCCCCTATCGCAGCGGCGGCGACTCGGTGAATGCAGTCTTGGGGAACAATGTCTCGGCGACGTCGGAGGCAAGCATTGTTGTGGTGCCGAAGATCAAGGCCGGACTGCTGAAGGCGATTGCGACGACTTATACCAAGCGCATTAGCATCTATCCTTCCATCCCGACCACGGCGGAGCAGGGTTATCCGACCGTGCAGATCGGCCACTGGGCCGGGCTCTATGCGCCGCGCGGTACTCCGGAAGCGGTGATCGAGCGCATGAATGCGGCACTGCAGGCGGCGCTCAAGACTGACGAGGTGAAGGACAAGCTGATCAAGACCGGCATCGAGCCGGCAGGCGGCTCGGTCGCCGATTTCGTCGCTTTCACCAAGACCGAGCGCCAGCGGCTGAGCGAGCTTGCTGCCAAGATCAAGGTCGCCAAGGAGAAGTGAACGGCGTCAGCCGCTCGCCAGGGTTTCGGCGATTTGCTCGGCACGCGGGAGCTTGTCCGCGCCGAGCATCAAATTGACGATGGCGTCGGCTTTGGCCTCGCTGACCGTGTGCGTGGCGAGGTTCTTGAACTTGCGCACGATGTCGGCCTCGCCGGCGAAGCTCTGCTCGCTGCCGCGCGGCGCTTCGACTACCTGCTCGAGCGTCGTGCCGTTTTTCAATGTCACCTCGACGCGCACCATGTGGCGATAGTTCGAGCCGCGCGCGGTGATCGCGGGGTCCTCCACCACGCTGACTTTTTTCGACAGGTCAATGCGCCGCTTGTCGTCGACGTCGTCGTCGGAGAATTGGTCGACGAACACGTCGCCTTCGAGCAGGAGGGTGGCGACGCAGAACGGCAGGTTCAGTTGCGCCGAGGTCAGGCCCTGCGGCGTATAGGGCCAGCCAACGTGCTCAACCGTGACATGCGAACCCTGCACGACGATCTTCTCGATATCGTCGGGACCGAACGGCGTCTTAGCCTGCATTATGCGGATAGCGTCGAGTGTGGTGTGGTTGCTGCCAACGCAGGAATAGAACTTCAGCGAAATGCGCATCGTTTCCCAGCGCCGGCCGAGTTCCGAGGAGAGCTCCTCGAGATTGAAGCGGTCGTCCGAGCGAGAGAACGTCGTGCAGAAGCCGCCGTAGGGCGACTCGAACACGTCCACAATGCCGGTGAAGCCTGCTTCCGCCAGCAGCGCGCCGTAGAGCCCGCTTTGCGCCGCGCGCCCGGCATGCATGCGCTTGACCATGGCGCCGTATTGCGCGGCCATCAGCCCCGCCGATTGCGTACCAGCGATGCCGAGCGCGTGCACCGCCTGTTCGGGTGAGAGGCCGAGCGCGCGGGCCGCGCCCGACGCGGCGGAAAACACCCCGACCGTCGCGCCGGAATGCCAGCCTTGGCCGATATGCTGCGGGCCCATGCATTTGCCGACGCGCGGGCCGATCTCGTAGCCGGCAACGGCAGCGGTGAGGAAATCGCGGCCGCTCAGGCCTGGGCGCAGTTCGGTGACCGCCAGGAGCGGCGGCAAAGTGACGGCGCCGACATGCAGCACACCCTGGCGATGTACGTC
This sequence comes from uncultured Alphaproteobacteria bacterium, assembly GCA_963753455.1. Lineage (GTDB taxonomy): Bacteria > Pseudomonadota > Alphaproteobacteria > Rhizobiales > Xanthobacteraceae > Pseudolabrys. Next base: position 163,070 of record CAVWDA010000057.1, read on the forward strand.
GTCGAGCTCGAAGCTTTGGATAAGGGTGCCGTTGACCAGCGCGGCATGCGGCGCCGACAGCTGCTCGGACGTTCCCCACACGCGACAGGCTTTGGTGACGTCGAGCTTGCCGAGCGTCGTGCGCAGGATTCGGCTCCATTCCAGATCGGCGCCATAAAGTGCGCAGCCGAGCAAATCCAGCATCAAAAGCTTGATGCGCGCGATCACCTCGGCCGGGATATCCTCGTAGCGTAGCCCAGAGACGAATTGCGCAATGGCGCGGGTATGCGGATTGTCTGCTCGAACCTGACATGGATGAATTTCCGGAGACTGACCGATCAGGTCACGAGTATTTCTTTTCCAGAACGTCGAACCGCGGCTTTTGCACCAGCCGTTGGCGCTCGTCGAAGCTGGCAAGCTCGTTTGACACGCCGGCGAGCGAGCCGCGTTTCTTTCAAGTGGCCGAGCACCTTCTGCATGCCGGCGACCGAAGCCTGCAGCGCAGCATTGGCGTAGAGGACCATCGAAAATCCCAATTGCTCCAATTCTTCAAGTGGGATCATCGGCGTCAACCCGCCGGCGACGATGTTGATCAATTGCGGGACGGGCAGGCGCTTGGGGATTTCCGCGATCTGCTCCTTGGCGCGCGGCGCCTCGACAAAAGTCATGTCGGCGCCGGCCTCGATATAGGCGGCGGCGCGCTCCATGGCGTCGTCGAAGCCGTTCACGGTGATCGCATCGGTGCGCGCGACGATGACCAGATCGGGGTCGATCCGCGCGTCGACCGCGGCATGGATCTTCTGCACCATCTCTTCACGTGCAACCACGCTCTTGCCGGAAAAGTGGCCGCAGCGCTTGGGGAAATCCTGGTCCTCGAGTTGGATGGCATTGGCGCCGGCGCGTTCGAGCGTTTGAATGGTCCGCCCGACATTGAGCGCATTGCCGAAGCCGGTGTCGGCATCGACGATCAAAGGCAGGGCAACCGCGTCGCGGATGGCGCTGACATGGGCGGCGAGCTCGGTCACCGAGATCAGGCCGATGTCCGGCATGCCGAGAAAGGTATTGGTGACGCCGGCGCCGGTGACGTAGATCGCCTGAAAGCCGAGATCCTCGATCACGCGCGCGGTGAGCGCATTGGCCGCGCCCGGCAGGAGAACGGCTTTGCGATAGCGCAGCAGTTCGCGCAGGCGCTTATTGCAGCTGTCTTTCATTCGCGGTTCGTCCTTGCAAGGCGACCGCGGTGTTTTGAAGTGTTTTCAGCTGGCGCGCAACTGGGAAACGGCAGACGCGGTCCGCCCAGATCCAACGGTGACGATCGTCAGCTGGGATTGTGCTTGCGATCGCGCACCGGCTTTTCGTCGCCGCTGCCACCCGTATAGAACCCATTCTGCCGGCAGAAGCCGCCTGTGCCGGAGATGGTGGCTTGGCACTGCTCAAGCGTAACAAAACCGCAATTGGCGCTTCCCATTCCGCCCGAATATTCAGCGCACCATTTATAAGGTTCGGCGGCCGTTGGGCCGGCGATGAACGTTGCAACGAATCCTGCGACTGCCGTAAGTCCGAGCAGTGTTTTGCGCATGACGCCCCACTTCGAATTCTGCACCATGTGATGCAGGGTCTGGATCGGGACGGTAATCCAAACGCCATGCCGAGCAATTCAATTCGCCCTCACTTAGCGGTGAGGCCGACGTTAACGCGCCGCGCGCGCCAGGAATCAGCTTAACGCCATGGCGGCGGCTTGCGCGTCCGGCACGACGTCGTGATCGTAAAGCTTTTTACGAAATTCGGCGTGTGCTGTCAGCTCGGCATCACGCAAGCCGAGGTCGGAATAGGCGGAATCGTAGCGCAATCCGTTCTCGCGCGCGCCGCGCTGCACCGCCGCCACTCGCTCGCGGCGCAGCCGCTCATAAGCAAGCAACGCTGCGGGGGCAGTCTCCCGATCTGTGCGCGCTAGGATGGTCGCCAGTGCCATGCCGTCCTCGATCGACTGGTTGGCGCCCTGGCCGAGATGGGGAAGCATCGGATGTGCGGCGTCGCCGAGCAGGCTCAGCCGTCCTTTGGTCCAGGTCGGCAGCGGCTCGCGATCATAGAGCGCCCAGCGGAAGGTCTTTTGCACCTGCCGCAACAGATCTTCGATACGCGGATCCCAGCCGGCGAACTCGCGGCGCAGCACGTCGGGGTCGCCAGGCGCCGACCACGATTCCTTCATCTCCTGGTCCGCCGGCACGAAGCCAACGTAATTGATCAGTTTGCCGGCGCGCAGCGGGAAGGTGAGGAAGTGCTTGCCGAGGCCGAGCCACATCAGCCAGCGGTCGGGCGGCCAATCCGGAATGCGCGCATGCTCCACAACGCCGCGGTAGGCGACCGAGCCGTGGAAAACGGGCCGCGAGGGCGGAAAGACGAACGGGCGCAGCTCGGAGTGGATGCCGTCCGCGCCGATGACAATATCGCCTTCGGCGGTCGCGCCATTGGCGAAAGAAACAAGAGCCACGGTGCCGGACTGTGCGAAGCCAGTCACGCGGTGTCCGGTTTGCACCACGCCGGCGGGCAGGGCTTGCGCGAGCAAATCGACGAAGTCGGCGCGATGCATGCCGAAAGTCGCGTTCCAGCCTGAGGAGTCGGTCACCTGCACCGGCGCGATCGGCGCGCCGTCATGCCGGAAATAATGCGAGCCTGTGCCAACTCGGGCGCCGCAGCGTTCCACCGCCGGGCCGAGGCCGACCCGCTGCAATTGGCGGACGCTGTTGGGCGTCAGGAACACACCGGCGCCGACTTCGCCGAGTTCGGGCGCCTGCTCGTAGACCGAGACGGCGAGACCGTGCGCGATTAGCGCGTTGGCGGCGAACAGGCCGCCGATCCCGCCGCCAACGATCACGACCTTGGGCTGTGCCTTCGTCAATTCCTAGGCTCCACTCGCGCCCGGCGCTTGAAAATCCGGCCGGCCCGAAACCACACGTGTTGTATCCTCAGCAAGACTATCGCAGTCTTGTCTCCATTAAAGGCGCGGATCAAGCGCCGCCGGGATATCGGGGAGGATTTTCAATGCGCGAAATGTTCGCGAGAGGGTGGGTTGTTGCCGGCCGGATTGCAATCGCATTGGCGCTTGGCCTTGCCGTCGCGCAGGGCTTCGCGGGCCAGACTCAGGCCGCCAGCTTTCCCGATCATCCGGTCAAGATCGTCGTGCCATTCCCGGCTGGCGGAACCGCCGATGCCGTTCCGCGGATTCTTGCTGAATGGCTGTCGCGCAAATGGGGCCAGCCCGTGGTCATCGAAAATCACGCCGGCGCAGGCGGCAATATCGGCGCCGAGCTGGTCTTTAAATCCGCTCCCGACGGCTACACGCTGTTGTCGGCGCCGCCGCCGCCGCTGGTGGTGAACCAGAATTTATATCCGAACCTGGCGTTCGACCCGACCAAATTCGAGCCGATCTGGTAACCGCGCAGGTTCCCAATGCGCTGCTGGTCAATCCGAATAAGCTCAAGGCCACGACGCTGCCCGAGTTGATCGATTATCTGAAGCAACATCCCGACACGGTCACCGCCGCCACGCAGGGCAACGGCACCACCTCGCATCTGACGACCGAACTGTTCAACTTGAAGGCCAAGGTGAAAATCCGCAACATTCCTTACCGCGGCTCGGCGCCGGCGCTGCAGGGCCTGCTCGCCGGCAATGTCGACATGATGTTCGACAATCTCGGCGTCTCGCTCGCTTTGGTGAAATCCGGCAAGCTCAGGCTGCTGGCCGTCGCCTCGGCGCAGCGGCTGACCTCGCTGCCGGATGTCCCGACGATGTCGGAAACATTGCCGGGCTTTGAATCGGTGGCCTGGTACGCGATCGTGGCGCCGCCGCAGACGCCCAAGGCCATCGTGGACAAGATCAATGCCGACTTGAACGCCGTTCTGCGCGAGCCCGAAGTACGGGATCGTCTGAAGAAATTGTCCGCGGACATCTACGGCGGTGCGGTCGCTAAGACCGCGAAATACATGCACGAAGAAGTCGACCGCTGGGATAACGTGATCAAGGCTGCGCACATCAAGCTGCAATAATGGAAGGGGTGCCATGACGACCTTGCAAGTTTTCAAACACGCCGTCTTTGCGTTGGGCGCGGCCAGCATCTCGCTGAGTGCAGGCGCGGCTGGCGCGCAGTCTTATCCGGCGCGCGACATCACGTTCATTGTCGCATTCGCGCCTGGCGGCGTTGCCGACACGCTGGCGCGCCTTGTCGGCAAGGGCCTGAGCGAAAAGCTGGGGCGAACCGTCGTGGTGGAAAACCGCGGCGGGGCGGGCGGAAATATCGCGGCGGCGGGGGTCGCGCGCGCGGCGCCCGACGGCCTTCACACTGTTGGTCACGACTACGGCGGTGGCGATCAATGAGACCCTGCGCCCGAACAAGGGCTTTGCGGCGAGCGATCTCAAGCCGGTCGCCATCGTGGCATCGTCGCCGGAAGCCTTCGTCACCGGCCCAGCCAATCCGGCCGCCAATCTTGCCGATTTTCTCAAAGCGGCGAAAGGCAGGAGCGTCACCTTCGCCTCGGCTGGCGTCGGCAGCGGCTCACATATCGCGGCGGAATATTTCTTCAAGGAGATCGCCAAGATCAATGCCGTACACGTACCGTTCCAGGGCGGTGCGCCGGCAATCGCCGCTACCATCGGCAACCAAGTCGATCTCATGGCGACGACGCTTGGCGGCGGCGCGGCGGCGCAGATCGCGCACGGCAAGCTGAAAGGTCTGGGCGTCGCCAGCGTTAAACGCGCAGCAGTCACGCCGAACGTGCCGACCTACACGGAGGCCGGCTATCCGTTCGATGCGTCGTCCTGGGTCGGCGTGTTCGCGCCCGCCGATACTAGCCCGGAGATTACTGCCAAGCTCAATGCGGCGATCGAACAGGTGATGCAGGATCCCGCGCTGCGCCAAAAGCTCACCGCGATTGGATTCGATCCGATCGAAGGATCGCAGGAGCAGGCAGATACCTACTTTAAGGCCGAGGTCGCAAAGTGGGGGAAAATGGTCAAGACGCTCAATCTTTCGATCAAGTAAGGCCGGCGTTACCGCCATTGCGTTCCGCTATCAGCTGTTGAGCCGCCGTAGAGATCGCGCCGCGATTGCATTCGCCTAAAGTCGTCGTTAGATCAGGCTAAAATTTTGTACATCTGCATTTAGATTAAGGACCCCATTTGTGATCGATTAATGGTCTTATATTACCGTTTTAATTATTGACGCAGAATTCTTGGATAACTGCAGCGCGCCTGCCTGCAGCAAGAACGTCGCGGCGTCGCAATAATCTAGGTTGCCGCATGAAGCCAGTCATCAGGCCGACCAATACCGAGGTCTTTTTCCCGGAAGACGAGATCATCGTTTCCAAGACCGATCTGAAGGGGCGCATCACCTACGCCAATCAGACGTTCTGCCATATCGCCGGCTACACGGAAGCCGAGCTGATGGGTCAGCCACACAGCATCATTCGTCATCCCGACATGCCGCGCGCCGTGTTCAAGCTGCTGTGGGACACAGTCTTGGACGGCCGAGAAATCTTCGCCTACGTCAAGAACATGGCCAGGAGCGGAGACTATTACTGGGTGTTCGCGCATGTAACGCCGTCATATGACGACAAACACAACATCATCGGCTTTCATTCAAACCGTCGTGTGCCAGATCAAGCGGTGGTCAAAAACACGATAGTTCCGCTCTATGCCGAAGTCTTGAGGGAAGAAAAGAAACAACAAAACGGCCAGAAGGAACTGGCGGCCGGCTTCGAATTCCTTGTCGATTTTCTGAAATCGAGGAACACGACGTATGATTCGCTTATTTTCTCGCTTTGCTGACGTCTCCCAAGGCGTGATTTCCGGCTTTATCGCGCTCGCCACATCGGCGGTTTTGGCGATCGCGGGAATTTTCTGGTCCGGCTATCTCGAACATGGCGCGGTAGTATCGTCGATTGTTGTCGGGGCGCTCGTGCTTGTCGCTCTCGTAAAGAGTGGACGCAAAGAGACGAATTCCGCAAACGTTGAATTGGCCGTTCTTGAAAAGATTGCGGCAGTCAGCCGGCAGATCAGCAAAGGTAATTTCGAGACCCGCATTCTGAATATTGTCGAAGCCGGCCCTCTCGCCGACGTTCAGCATCAAGTCAATGACATGATCGACCGTTGCGATGCGTTCGTACGCGAAGCGACGGCCAGCCTGGAAGCAGTCTGCCGCAACATCTATTATCGGCGCATTCTTTACGGCGGGCTGGATGGATCGTTTCGTGTTGCGGCGAAAATCGTCAATGATTCGGTGAAGGCGCAATCGGAGGCGATCGAGAAAGCGCAGCGCGATGCTGCCGTCGAACACGCCAAAATCGTCAATACAATTGGGCAGGGATTGCACAGCCTAAGTCAGGGCAACTTGAGCTTCCGCCTTACCGATTTGCCGGAACAATATCGCCAGGTTCAGGACGATTTCAACGGCGCGATGATGGGATTGCAGGAGACGATTGGCGCGATCGCGACAGCGACGCTTGAAGTGTCGAATGCGACAGCGGAAATCTCCACCGGCACCACCGATTTGTCGCAGCGCACGGAAGAGCAGGCCGCCTGCCTGGAAGAAACCTCCGCCTCGATGGAGCAAATCGCGTCGACAGTAAAATTGAACGCCGAACATGCTCAGCACGCGAACCGGTCGGCCAACAGCATGCGCGATGCCGCCGAGCGCGGCGGCCATGTGGTCAGCAAAGCGGTCGATGCCATGGCACGTATCGAGGCATCGTCACGCAGGATTTCCGACATTATCGGCGTGATCGATGAAATCGCCCGGCAGACCAACCTGCTGGCACTCAACGCCGCGGTCGAGGCGGCGCGCGCCGGCGAATCCGGCCGCGGTTTTGCGGTGGTGGCCACCGAAGTGCGCAGCCTCGCCCAGCGCTCCTCGCAGGCGGCTAAAGACATCAAGGATTTGATCAACAGTTCGAACGGGCAAGTGAAAGAGGGTGTCGATCGGGTCAACGATGCTGGCATCGCGCTGCACGAAGTCGTCGAGTCCATCAAGGCGGTGGCGGCGGTCATCGCCGATATCGCCAGCGCCAGCTCCGAGCAGTCGACCGGAATTGGACAGATCAACATTGCGCTTAACCAGATGGACGAAGCGACACAGCAGAACTCGGCGCTGGTCGAACAGAATGCCGCCACAGCCAAAACGCTGGAACAACAGGCGTTGTCGATGCAAGATCGCATTCAGTTTTTCCGTTTGGCTGATAGCATCCACGGCCATTCTGCGACCACTGGGGACGTGGATCTGGATGCCGCTATGGAAAAGCACGCGGAATGGAAAGTGAAGCTTCGTTCCGCCATCGTTAATCGCGGCCAACTTGATGCGGCCACTATCGCGAAAGACGATTGCTGCCAGCTTGGGCAGTGGTTCCATGGCGCCGGGAAATCTAAATTAGGCAAAAAGCCGGAATTCCAGTCTCTCGTCGCCTTGCATAGGGCGTTTCATGCTGAGGCGGGAAAGGTCTCCAACCTTATCAACAAGAAGAAATATGCTGAAGCGGAACGCTCACTTGGTAGCGGCACAAATTTTGCGAATGCATCAGTTTCGGTCCGCAATGCAATTGCGGCTCTCAAAACGGCTGCGGCTGCTTGAGTTAGATCGGAGCTTGAATTCAGCAGCATCGAATGGCGTGGGTGGCATTCTAGAAAATACCGACATCAGCGGTAGGGGGCGCTTGACGCCGCCGCGGACTTAGAGAAAGCGGTGGGCGAGGAGCCCGCCGCCCTTGTTCATTTTTCGTCGAACGACAAGAGCCCGGTCAGCAACAGCCGCGGAAACGCCCCTTGCCGACCGCGTAGCGCGCGTTCTGCCGTTCCACGAAGAACTCTTCGTAGGTCATGATGGGCTTCCCGGGATGGTTGGTCCTGAGGTGCTGGACGTAGGTCTTATAGTCGGGGATGCCGACCATGAGACGCGCCGCCCGCACCGCCCATTCCTTGTGTCTTTCGAACAGTGCCAGGATGTCAGGCATTGCCGCTTCCCACCGCGGCGCCGCCGAAGCCCACTTCAGACGCCGTCGCCTTGGGCGTGCCCAACGCCTTGCGTGCGCTGATGAAGCCATAGAACACGGTGGCGAGCACGACGAGGACGAACAACCCGGCAAGCGTCGCGTCGACGTAATCGTTGAAAATTACCCGCCTCATGGTCTCCAGCGAATTTGCCGGCGCCAGCACCTTGCCAGCGACCACCGCGTCGGAGAATTTCCGCGCGTGGCTGATGAAACCGATCGCCGGATCGGCGCTGAACACCTTCTGCACACCGGCCGTCACCGTGGTGATGACGAGCCAAACCGACGGCACGATGGTGACCCACGCGTAGCGCTCGCGCTTCATCTTGAACAGCACGACCGTACAGAAGGTGAGCGCGATAGCGGCCAGCATCTGATTGGCCGTGCCGAAGAGCGGCCATAACGTCCAGATGCCGCCGTAAGGATCGATGACGCCTTCGTACAAGATGTAGCCCCACAACAGACAGGCGAGCCCCGAGCCGATGATGTTGTTAGTCCACGACTTGGTCTCGCGGAACGCCGGGACGACGTTGCCAACGAGATCCTGGATCATGAAACGCAGCACGCGGGTGCCGGCATCGACTGTCGTTAGGATGAACAGCGCCTCGAACAGGATGATGAAGTGGTACCAGATGCCCATCAGCACCCGGCCGCCGAGGAAGCTCGACAGGATGCTGGCCATGCCGACGGCGAGTGTCGGTGCGCCGCCGGTGCGCGAGAGGATGGTGGTCTCGCCGACATCATGCGCGATCTGCGACAACATGTCGGGCGTCACCGCGAAGCCCCAGGAGGAGATGACCTGCGCCGCATGGTCCGCGGTCGAGCCGATGATGCCGGCCGAACTGTTCATGGCGAAATAGACGCCGGGATGCAGGACCGAAGCGCCGATCATCGCCATGACGGCGACCAGCGATTCCATCAGCATGCCGCCGTAGCCGATGAACGCGATCTGGTTCTCGTTCTCGATCATCTTCGGCGTCGTGCCGGAGGAGATCAACGAGTGCCAGCCTGACACCGCGCCGCAGGCGATGGTGATGAACAGGAAGGGGAACAGGCCGCCGGCCCAGACCGGTCCGGTGCCGTCGACGAACTTGGTGACGGCGGGCATTTGCAGGTCGGGACGCACGATCAGTATGCCGACGGCGAGCAGCAGGATGGTACCGATCTTCAGGAACGTCGATAGATAGTCGCGCGGCGCCAGTAGCAGCCACACCGGCAGCACCGACGCGACAAAGCCGTAGCCGATGATGGTCAGCGCCAGCGTCGTGCCCGACAGGTTGTAATAATGCGCGAGCGACGCATCTTGCGACACGGTGCGGCCGTAGAAGAGCGCTAGCAGCAGCAGCGCGGCGCCGATGATCGACATTTCGCCGATACGGCCTGGCCGGATGAAGCGGCTGTAGATGCCCATGATCAGTGCGATCGGCACCGTGCAGAACACCGTGAAAGTGCCCCACGGGCTGCCGATCAGCGCCTTCACCACGACGAGCGCGAGTACCGCAAGCACGATGACGCAGATCAGCAACACGCCGATGCCGGCGATTGCTCCGGCAGCCGGCCCCATCTCGGAGCGGACCATGTCCCCGAGCGAGCGGCCGTCGCGCCGCGTCGACAAGAACAGAACGGTCATGTCTTGCACCGCGCCGGCAAAGACGACGCCGGCAAGAATCCACAGCGTTCCTGGCAGGTAACCCATCTGCGCGGCGAGAACCGGGCCGACCAGAGGCCCCGCTCCGGCGATGGCCGCGAAGTGGTGGCCGTAGAGCACGTATTTGTTGGTCGGCACGTAATCGAGGCCGTCGTTGCGGCGGTATGCCGGGGTCTGCCGGGCCGCATTCACGCCGAGCACTTTGTTGGCGATGAAGAGCCCATAGAAGCGGTAGGCGACGAAGTAAGTGCACACCGACGCGATGACGAGCCATGCGGCGTTCACCGATTTGCCGCGATGTAACGCGATGATCGCGAACGCCACGGCGCCCAGCGCGGCAATCGCGAACCAAAGAAGTTTGTTTTGAATTCCGCCGTGCGGCGTCGTCGCTAGCGTGCCCATTGCCGTCTTCTCCAAACCATCAAAATTCCGGCTGCGCGCCGTACCGACAGTACCGTGTTCCGGAGGAAACGAACTGCATTGACCCACATCAATGAGGTTGCAATGCGCACGCCAGCCATGACGGCGTGAACGGTAAGGCGGTATTTAACCCAAGGGAGGAAGGTAGGGGATGGCACGAGTGGTATTTACGTGCGCTCAGCGCCGCCGCTCCTTGGCAAAACACATCATAGATCGCGCTAATGATCGTGCGCGCCTCGTCGCTGGCGAGACTGTAATAGATGACCTTGCCATCGCGCCGCGTGGACACAAGGCCGTCCGCGCGCAACCGCGCTAGTTGCTGCGACACCGTCGGCTGTCGCAGATTGAGCTCCTGCTCCAGTTCGCTCACTGACTTCTCGCCCTGGGCCAAAATGCACAGGATGATCAGCCGGCTTTCGTGCGCGAGCGCCTTGAGGAATTCGCTGGCGCGCTTGGCGTTGTCGACCATGCGGTCGAGGTCGTGCGGATGACCGCGGGTTTCCAGTCGTTGCAATTCCATTCGGACACCAATTTAGGCGGCAGCCGGCAAAACTACCGGCGATCAGTTGTTTGCGCGCAAAGCCTTCTCGTTGAGCTGCGCGCGTTCGTCGCCTGTCGCGGGGACATCTAGCTTTTTCACTAACGCCCCCAACAGACCCCAGAAGAAATCCTCGCCCGGATACCCGCGAATACGGCCGATCTCGCGGCCACGGTCGACCAGCACAAACACCGGAGTGAGCCGCTCCGTTTCGACGAACGCCAGATCCGTGGGCGCTGGCTGCGCAGTATCAACGCGGCGCAGCGGTGCGCGCAAGCCTTCTTCGGTCTTGCCGTAAATCGGCGCGATGTCGCGGTCGAAGGCTTCGCACCAGGCGCAGCCGGCGCGTTCGAACATCACGAGTTCCGCGGCGGGCGCATGCGACAAGCTCAATACAACAAACATAGCGCCGAACAGCGCGGCACGAGAAAAAAATTCTTTCATATTTAGTTTGCTCGCCCACTTTATTCTATGGCCGAAGACCGACGTCGAATGGCGCGGAAATATATCAGAAAACAAGAATATGTCGATGCTGGCCCCGTCTAGCCGTAGCGGAACGCCAGCAGATTATCAAATGAGCGCAGCTCGATCAGGACGCGGTGCAATAAGTTGCTGTCGCGGGTGGCGATGGCCTTAGGGATAAAGGTCAGGCTGGCTTTGGCGCCGTCGATCAGACGGCGGAATTCCGGCGCCTTGCGCACCGCGTCGTTGGCCATGCCGTCGCAACGATCGAGGATCGCGGCGTAGCTTGAAGCCTTGCTGGCGATGCCATCGCGCGTTTCGGATTTCGTCCAGTCGAGCGCGCGGTCGTCGTAGACCATCAATGCGTCCATGGCGGTATTGGCGTCGCGTATGCAATCGGGCAGCACCGCAACGCCGGCGCTTTTGCGCAAATCGTAGAGATCGCCGCGGATTGCTTCGAGCAATTCCCGGGCCACATCGGGGCGTCCGGCCTTGAGCATCATATCGGCCGTAATCAGACGCGTGGCGATGTCGGTCATCGCGACGACGTAATGCGAGTTGTTATCGAAGACATGCGGCCGCTTGCCGGCGAGCTTTTGCTGCAGCGTGGCCCAGGCCTCCCTCAGGCGGTCGGTCTCAATCCAGGCGAGATCGATATTGCCGGTGCGTAAGTAGCCGATGGCGACTCGGTTGTGGCTTTCGGCTTGTTCCACGCCGGCATTGAAATCGGCCAGATCGTCGGCGACGGCCAGTCCGCTCCCCGCCAGAAGGGTGAAGACGATAATTGCGGTGCGTGCAAGGCAGGCAAGCATGGCTATTCAACGAACTGTAAGGCGAGGATATATGTTAAGATGAATATAACTCTCGGCGCAGCGGACGGCGAGTGCGGCTTTAAGCTCGTGGTTTACGGGGGATGATCATGACACTGGACCGGCGGAGACTGTTGCTCGGCGCGGCCACGCTTGGCATCGTGGGCGTCGGTGGCGCGCGCGCAGAACCGATGCTGACCGACGATGGGCTCTACAAAGAGCCGTGGTTCCTGGAAAGCTTCCTCGAACTCGCCGACGATCTGGAAGGCGCACATAAGGAAGGCAAGCGTTTCGTCGATCATGTGGGAGCTGAAAGGCTGCCCCTATTGCAAAGAGACGCATTTCGTCAATTTCGCGCGGCCTGATATCGCGGATTACATCAAGGCGAATTTCGAGGTGTTGCAACTCAACATCATCGGTTCGCGTAAAGTGACCGATTTTGACGGGGTCGAATTGTCGGAAAAGGCGCTGGCTAAGAAATATGGCGTACGCTTCACCCCGACTTTCCAGTTTTTCCCGGAACGGGCCGGCCCGCTCAAGGCGCTGGATCCGCAAAAACGCGAGATGGCACGGCTCGCCGGCTATATGCGGCCCGGCGATTTCCTCGCCATGTTCCGCTACGTCCGCGAAAAGGCCTACGAGAGCAACAGCTTCCGCGATTACGTCAAATCGCTGCCGAGTTGACCCGCCGGGCGACGAATCCTCGGGATGATATTCTTTGTTGTGAATATGATTTGAAACGGGCCACGCCCGCCGCTATGGTCGCGGCCGGGCGGACCTTCAAGGGTTGCCCCAAAACGAGACGCAAGGGAGGATTGACCGATGCGACAACTATCCCGTCGCGCCACACTGATGCTCGGCGCCGGCGGCGCGGCGCTTACCGTCGTTGGCTGGAACAGCCGCGCACAGGCCGACGCCAAGGCGGCGGCGGAGCAGATCGCCAAATTTACCGGCGGCAAGACGGCAGAGAAGGGCAAGATTTCGATCGAACTGCCCGAGATCGCGGAGAACGGCAACACCGTACCGCTGTCGGTTTCAGTCGACGCGCCGATGACCGCCGACAATTACGTCAGTGACGTGATGGTCGTCGCCGAGGGCAATCCGAATCCGGGTGTCGTCACGTTCCACTTCTCGGCCATGTCGGGAAAGGCAGAAGCCTCGACGCGCATTCGGCTCGCCACGACACAGAACATCATCGTGGTCGCCAAGACCAGCAAGGGCGCGTTCTACACCGGTCAGAAGCTGGTGAAGGTCACCATCGGCGGGTGCGGCGGCTGATGGCGCGTGATCCCGAAAAATGGGAACCGGTTTTTGGATAAGAACGCGCACAATATAATATAAAGTAGTTCAGGGAGGACACCATGGCTGACAACCCACGGCTGAAATTGCCCAAGGAAGCCAAGAAGGGCGAGGTCGTCGAGATCAAGACGCTGATGCCGCACATCATGGAGTCGGGCCAGCGCAAGGATAAGGACGGCAAGGTGATCCCGCGCAAGATCATCAACAAGTTCACGGCCGAGTTCAACGGCAAGCCGGTGTTCAGCGCCAATCTCGAGCCGGCGGTTGCAGCCAATCCTTATTTCGAGTTCTACGCCAAGGTCGAGGAGAGCGGCACGTTCAAATTCACCTGGACCGACGACGACGGCACGGTCACCACCGCGGAAGAAAAAATCACCGTGGGCTGACGCTCGTTCCGCTTCGACGCGGAACGGCACAACGACAACAATTCGTTTCGGGGAGGAATCGATGATCCGTGGAGGGATTCTGGCGAGCACCGCCACTGCCGTAATCGCGGCCGGTGTGTTCGGTTTTTCGGGCGACGTCCATGCTCAGGCGAAGGGCAAAGTCGCTCCGCTCGAGCTCAAGGGCGATGCCTCCGTGCGGCCTTACGTGCGCTATTCCGGCTGGCCGAAACGCGACGAAGGCAAATGGAACACGCTGGCCACTCTGTCATCGCCGCCGGCGCCGAAGGCGCCGCGCAAGCTCGCCGGGCCGCTCACCGGCGATGCCGCCAAAGGCGCCAAGCTCGTCGCCGACCGCACTCGCGGCGGCTCGTGCCTTGCCTGCCATGTGATGGGGCCGGCCGGCGGCGCCAACCTGCCGGGCAATGTCGGGCCGGATCTGTCCGAGATCGGCAATGCCAGCCTGTCCGACGAGCAACTGTTCAACTTCATCTACGACGCGCGCGTCTATAACGCCGAAACAGTGATGCCCCCCTGGGGCAGCCACGGCGTGTTCACCGACGCGGAAATCGGTGACATGGTCGCGTTTCTGAAGACGTTGAAATCGCCGGCGCCGTTCAAGACCGTGCTCGATGACCCCAACAAGCGTCCGGCGCCGGTCGAGAAACGGGAAAATCTCGACCCGATGGAAAATCCCGGCATGTGGGCGCTCGATAAGGCGGCGGTGCTGTGGAAGACGCGCGGCAAGGACGGCTTTTCGTGCAACACCTGCCACAGTGATCCGAAAACGGCGTTCAAGACCTGGGCGGCGTCGATGCCGAAATGGGAGCCGCGGCTTAACAAGGTGCTGGGCGTCGAGGAATTCGTCATGCGCCACGCCAAGGCGACCACCGGCCTGACCTGGCTGATAGAGACCGAAGAAAACCGCGACATGTCGGTTTATCTGCACAATCTGGCCAACGGCGCGCCGATCGCAGTCGATACCACCAGCGCGGAGGCGAAAGCAGCGATCGAGCGCGGCCAGGCGCTCGCCAACCGCAAGCTCGGCGAACTCAACTTCGCCTGCACCGATTGTCATGGCAAGGCGGCCAATCACTGGATCCGCGGGCAGTGGCTCGGCGACCCGAAAGGCCAGTACGACCATTTCCCGACCTGGCGTACGAGCCTGCTGGCGATCTGGGACATCCGCCAGCGCTTCCAGTGGTGCCAAGTCAACATTCGTGCCGACGAGCTGCCGCCGGACGCCAAGGAGTACGGCGATTTGGAAATCTATCTGGCCTCGCTCAACAACGGGCTGAAGCTGAGCGTTCCGGGAATCAGGCACTGAGGGTGCACTGTCACCCTGAGGTACTCGGCGCGAAGCGCCGAGCCTTGAAGGGCAACGGCCTCGGGCCGTTCATCCTTCGAGGCTCGCTTCGCTCGCACCACAGGACGACGGATTAAACGCGAGTTGAATTGAATGATCACACGCCGAGAAATGCTCCAAGTCGGCGCCGCTACGGCAGCGCTGACGGTTGGCGGCGGCTTCACGCGCGCCATGGCACAGCAGAAGCTGAGCGAAGCCGAGTTACTCAAATTCGACGCACTGGGCAATGTCACGCTGCTGCATGTCGCCGACATCCACGGCCAGTTGGTGCCGGTCTATTTCCGCGAGCCGTCGATCAATCTCGGCGTCGGCGCGGCGCGCGGACAGCCGCCGCATTTGACCGGCAAGGATTTCCTCACGCACTTCGGCATTCCGGCGAAGTCCGCCGCTGCCTATGCGCTGACCTCGGAGGATTTTTCGGCGCTGGCGAAGTCTTACGGCCGCATCGGTGGGCTCGACCGGCTCGCGACCGTGATCAAGCGCGTGCGCGCTGAGCGCGGCGACAAGGTTCTCTTCCTCGACGGCGGTGACACCTGGCAGGGCTCGATGGGCGCCAATATGAGCAAGGGCCAGGATATGGTCGACTGCATGGCGCTTTTGAAGCCCGATGCCATGACCGGCCATTGGGAGTTCACCTATGGCGAAGCGCGCGTCAGCGAGCTGATCAAGACGCTCGGATTTCCGTTCCTCGCGCTCAACGTGCGCGATACGGAATGGAACGAGCCGGTCTTCGAGCCGATGAAGATGTTCGAGCGAGGCGGCGTGAAGATCGCCGTGCTCGGCCAGGCCTTCCCTTATACGCCGGTCGCTAACCCGCGCTGGATGATCCCAAAATGGTCGTTCGGTATCCGCGAGGAGGACGTGCGCGCGCAGGTCGACAAGGCGCGCAAAGGCGGCGCGCAACTGGTGGTGCTGCTCTCGCATAACGGCTTCGACGTCGACCGCAAGCTGGCGGCGCGCGTGCCCAGCATCGACATCATCCTCACCGGCCACACGCATGATGCAATTCCGGAAGCGATCAAGGTCGGCAATACGCTGCTGATCGCGAGCGGTAGCCACGGCAAGTTCGTCTCAAGGCTCGATCTCGACGTGCAGAGCGGTGCGGTAAAGGGTTTCCGCTACAAGCTGATCCCGCTCTTTGCCGATGCCATCAAGCCGGACGCCGAGATGACGGCGGCGATTGCCAAGGCGCGCGCGCCCTATGCCAGGGAACTCGCACGTATGGTGGGGCAGGCGGATTCGTTGCTGTACCGGCGCGGCAATTTCAACGGTACCTTCGACGATATGATCTGCGCGGCGCTGCTCAAGGAGCGCGACGCCGAGATCGCGCTGTCGCCGGGGTTCCGCTGGGGCACCAGCGTGCTGCCGGGCCAGCCGATCACCATGGAAGATATCCACAACGCCACGGCCATCACCTATCCGCAGGTCTACCGCATGGGCATGACCGGCCAGCGGCTCAAGGAGGTGCTGGAAGACGTCGCCGACAATTTGTTCAACCCCGATCCCTATTACCAACAGGGTGGCGACATGGTGCGCTGCGGCGGCCTCGGCTATTCGATCGATATCTCAAAACCGATCGGCCAACGCATTTCGGCGATGACGCAGTTGAAATCGGGCCGGCCGATCGAGCCGAACAAGGAATATACCGTCGCCGGTTGGGCGAGCGTAAACGAAGGGACGCAAGGGCCGCCGGTGTGGGGCCTCGTCGAGCACTACGTGGCGGCGGAAAAATCCGTCCGCATCGCGCCCAATGCGAGCGTGAAGATTTCCGGGATTTAAGCGGTGCCCTTGATCTGGGCCCGCGGTGTTTTTCCATTACATTCACAAAAAAGAATGTGATAGAAGCGGATTGCCATCTGCCGGGAGCTGCCGATGACTGACCCGACCGACACGACCAAGCCCCGCCGCCAATTTTTGACCGGGGCCGCCGGCCTCGTCGCTGCGGGCGTCAAGCACGCCCGCCGCGCTCGCCGACAACGCCAAGAATCTGCCGCCGAATGTGCCGGACTGGACGCGCAGTCTGGGCGCCGGCGTCGGCACCAAGCCCTACGGTGCGCCGTCGAAATACGAAAAGGACGTGATCCGCCGCACGGTGCCCTGGCTTACCGCGACGCCGGAGTCTTCCGTGGCTTTCACGCCGCTCCATGCGCTCGATGGCATCATCACGCCGAACGGCCTGTGCTTCGAGCGCCACCACGGCGGTCTCGCCGAGGTCAACCCGCACGACTACCGGCTGATGATCCACGGCTTCGTCGACAAGCCGCTGATCTTCACGCTCGAGGACATCAAGCGGCTGCCGCGCGTCAACAAGATCTATTTCCTCGAATGCGCCGCCAATTCCGGCATGGAATGGCGCGGTGCCCAGCTCAACGGCTGCCAGTACACGCACGGCATGGTGCATTGCGTGCAGTACACCGGCGTACCGCTCAAGCTGTTGTTGGAGCAAACGGGGCTCAAACCGAATGCCAAATGGATCCTGGCAGAGGGAGCCGACGCCGCGGCGATGGATCGCTCGATTCCGCTTGAAAAGGCGCTCGACGATTGTCTCGTCGCCTATCGCATGAACGGCGAGATGCTGCGTCCCGAGCAGGGCTATCCCGTGCGCCTCGTCGTGCCGGGCTGGCAGGGCAATGTCTGGGTGAAGTGGCTGCGGCGCATCAAGGTCGGCGACCAGCCCTGGTACACGCGCGAGGAGACGTCGAAATACACCGATCTTCTGGCCGACGGCCGCGCGCGAAAATTCACCTACGTAATGGATGCAAAATCAGTGATTACCTCGCCATCGCCGCAGGCGCCGATGACGGGCAAGGGCTTCACGGTGATATCCGGGATCGCCTGGTCCGGGCGCGGCAAGGTCAGCCGGGTCGACGTCTCGCTCGACGGCGGCCGCAACTGGCGCGCCGCGCGCATCGACGGGCCCGTATTCGACAAGGCTCTCGTGCGCTTCTACGCTGAGATCGACTGGAACGGCGAGCCGCTGCTGCTGCAGTCGCGCGCCATGGACGAGATCGGTTACGCGCAGCCGACCAAGGATGACCTGCGTAAAATCCGCGGCGTCAATTCGATATATCACAACAACGGCATCCAGACCTGGTCGGTCAAAGCCAACGGGGAGGTCGAGAATGTCGAAGTCGGTTAGTCTCGCCGCCGCCCTGCTGCTTCTGTTCGCCGCGCCGGCGCTGGCGCAGAATAAAGTGCGCAACTACGGCGTCGGCCACGCCGCCACATCGGCGGAGATCGCGGGCTGGGACATCGACGTGCGCCCGGATGGGCAGGGCGCGCCTCCCGGCCGCGGCTCGGTGAAGGAAGGCGAGAAGGTCTACATGGACAAATGCGCCGCCTGCCACGGCGAGTTCGGCGAAAGCGCCGGACGCTGGCCGCAGCTCGCGCAAGGCAAGGGTACGCTCGCCACTGGCAATCCCGTGAAGACGGTCGGCTCGTATTTTCCCTATCTATCGAGCGTGTTCGACTATGTGCGTCGCGCCATGCCGTTCGGCGATGCAGAGTCGCTCACGAACGACGAGCTTTATGCTGTGGTCGCCTATGTGCTCAATCTGAACGACATTGTCGACGACAAATTCGTGCTGTCGAAGGCGACCTGGGCGCAGGTCAAGATGCCCAACGCTGACGGCTTCTATAACGACGACCGCGAGACGACCGAGAAGGCATTCTGGAATAAGAACCCCTGCATGAAGGATTGTCGCGGCCCGGTAAACATCACCGGGCATGCTTTGGCGATCGACGTCACCCCGGACGACAAAGGCAAGAAGGGCGGGGTGGAGTAGCGTCCGGCCGCTGTTTCGCTTATGACATCCGGCTGATGCTTTTTGAGCCGGGATGTTCATGGTCAAACTTAATCTATCCCTCGCCGTCGGCCCCTATGACCGTACGCGCGCGCTGATCGACGGCTCGGTGCAGATCGACGGCGTCGAACCAGTGTGCATGACGCTGTCGCCAGAAGAAATCTTCTTCCGCGCCTTCCGTCACGCCGAGTTCGATATTTGCGAACTGTCGCTGTCGAGCTTTACAGTCAAGACCGCGCAAGGCGCATGCCCCTACGTCGGGGTGCCGGCTTTCGTGTCGCGCGCCTTCCGCCATACCTCGATCTACGTCCGCACCGACCGCATCAGGAAGCCCGCCGACCTGAAAGGCAAGAAAGTCGGCGTGCCGGAGTATCAACTGACGGCCAATGTGTGGGCGCGCGCCATCCTAGAAGAAGATCACGGCGTCAAGCCGTCGGACATCCAATGGGTGCGCGGTGGCATCGAGGATGCTGACCGACCGGAGAAGATCAGCATCAAACTTCCGTCGGACGTGAAGCTGGAAGACGCGCCGGCGGGTAAGTCGATTTCGGCTCTCCTGGCGGAAGGCGCGATCGACGGTTTCATCGCGCCGCGTCCGCCGTCGCTGCCGCGGAACACGCCGAATGTCGGCTGGCTCTTTCCCGATCCGGTCGCGGCTGCCAAGGACTATTTCAAGCGCACCGGTATCTTTCCGATTATGCACCTGGTCGGTGTGCGGCGCAGCCTTGCCGAGCAACATCCCTGGCTGCCAGGCGCGGTGCTCAAGGCCTTCGAGCAATCGAAACGGCATGCGCTCGAGCTTTTGAGCGATACGTCGGCGACCAAAGTGACGCTGCCTTTCGTCGAGGAGCGTCTGGGCGAAACGCGCGAACTGATGGGCGAGGATTTCTGGTCCTATGGCATTGAACCCAATCGCAAGACGCTAGAAGCGTTCCTGCGCTACCATCATGTGCAAGGTTTGTCGCCACGCGAGCTTGCGCCGGACGAACTGTTTCATCCGGGAACGCGTGAAGCCTACAAGCTCTGATCAACAGTCGGGAATTAGCAATGGCGACCATTCAAGTCATGAGCGGCGGCGCGCCGAAAGAAATCTTCCTGCAATTGACGCCGCAATATGAACGCCAAACAGGCCATACGGTTGAATTCGTTTTCGCGGTGATGTCGGCCTTGCGCGACCGGCTTGCTAACGGTGAAAAGGCCGACGTGCTGGTGATGCCGACGAACATTCTGGACGGATATCAGCAGAGCGGCGTCGTGCGCGAGCAAGGGCGCGCGATCCTCGGCCTCGTCGGCATCAGCGCGGTGGTGAGGATCGGTGCGCCCAAACCCGATCTGTCGTCGACCGAAACGGTCAAGCAAGCGATCCTCAAAAGCCGCGCCATTACCCATGCGACGCCCGGTGAGACGCCGAGTGGCACGCACATGGGCAATCTGATACAGACACTCGGTATTGCCGATGCGATGAAAGGTAAGGTCTTCCACCGCTCCGCGCTTCGCGGCGGCGTTGAGCTTGTCGCCAGCGGCGAGGCGGAGATCGGCTTCTATCCGAAGAGCGAGGTGGTCAATACAGCGGGCCTCGCTGTCGCTGGATCGCTGCCGGCAGACATCCAACTCACGACGATATACGGCGCGGCAGTCACCGCCGGCAGCGCCGAACCGAATGCAGGCGCCGCGTTCGTCGCCTTTATTACCGCCCCCGAGCACGGCGCGGTATGGGCGCATGGCGGCTTCGATCCGCCATAAGCTGCGTCTCTCAAGTCCGCTTGATGCTATCGAGGCCGCCCAAGCGGCCGACCAGGGCATTGGCGCCGATTGCGAGCGCGAACAGCACGATCAGATTGGCATACATGCGGGGCATGTCGAAGGTGCTGTAAGCATTGATGATCAGGAAGCCAATTCCTTTGTTCGACAACTTGGTTTCGGCCAGCAGTGTGCCGATCAGCGCGACGCCAAACCCGATCCGGATGCCGTTGATGACCGGGTGACGCATGGCGGGGAGATAAATCTTCACCACCATCTGCCAAGTGTTGGCCCGGAAGCTGTTGCCGACGCGGATCAGTACCTTGTCGATGCCGCGCATGCCGGCGGCGACGGAAAGCGCGACTGGAAAGAAACATGACAGCGTGCCGAGCGCGACTTTGGACGGAGAGTCGACGCCGAACCACATGATCATAACCGGAAAAAAGATGATCTTCGGGGTCGGCCCGAGATAATATATGTACGATTCGAAGGCTTTCGACAGAAACGGGTTGGCGCCGAGCAGGATGCCGACCGCGAGGCCCGAAATCCCGCCTATCAAAAGTGCCGCTCCGACCTCGGCCACGGTGACGCCCAGGTTGAAATAGTAGCTCGGACTGACGAACAACGCGATCAGCGCACGAGCAATCGCCAGCAGCGATGGCACCACGTCACGGTAGAGCCAGCCGGAATGGGAGAGAAATTCCCAAATCGCCATAATGCTGAGAATGATCGCCGCACGCAGCAGCGTCACCGGGCTCAACCGCACGGCGGGACCCGCCGTCTGCCTCAATCGACCGGTCTCAGCCATCGCTCGATCTTTTCCAGCGCCATGAAGAACAGGACGCTCACCAAAATGACAAAACAGATCGCGGCATAGGTCCCAGGGAGATCGTAGCGCTCGGCCAGGTCCTCGATGAGCTGGCCGAGACCGCCGTAGTTGATCAGGAACTCGACGCCGACGACGTTGATCAGCGCGAAGATTAGCCCGAGCCTGAGGCCGACGAAGATGGTCGGCAACGCGGCGGGAAACAAAATCTTCCAGAATTGCTGCATGGGCGTCAGATTGAAGCTGCGGCCGACATTGACCAGCACCTTACGCGTGCCGGCGAGGCCCTCGATGGTCTTCAGGATCACCGGTGGCAGCGCGGCGATGAAGCCGATCATGATGATGGTCCAGGCATTGCGGCCGAAGATCACCATGAACAGCGGATACATCAGCACGACCGGCGCCGAAGCCATGGCGGCGACCCAGGTTTCGCAGGCCTGTTGCAGAAGCTTGTAGCGGTGCATCACCACGCCGCCGGCGATGCCGAACACGGTGATCATGGCGCCGGCGGTCAGACATTCGGCAGCCGTGAGCAAAAAGCGGCTCAAGACATGCTCCTGCGTGATCACCCGGTAAAAGCTGCCGATGATTTCGGAAGGTGGTGGGACAATGAAACGATTGATAACGCCGATCTGAATGAGAATCTCGGCAACCAGTAAAAACACCACGAGCGCGCCGATGCCGGCGATCGTCGCAGTGAAATTGCCGAGCTTTGACAGTTGTTCGGGCCTGCCGGCGGTCATGACGCAGGGACTTCGTGATGCAACACGTGGGACTCCTCGTCGCGCATGCCGCGGCTTGCTTCTTCGCGCAGGTCGTTCCAGATCGCCGCGACATAATGACCGAAGGCGTCGCTGGTGACGATTTCCGAGGTGCGGGGGCGTGGAAGGCCGATGTCGACGATGCGTTTCGTCTTTCCGGGCCGATAGGTCATTACCAGAATTCGGTCGGACATTTGCACTGCTTCGGTAATGTTGTGGGTGATCAGCAAAGTCGTCTGCTTCAGCTGTTGCTGGATCTGCAGCACTTTGTCGCCGAGCAAAAGCCGTGTCTGCTCGTCGAGCGCGGCGAACGGCTCGTCCATCAGCAATATCTTCGGTTCGGAGGCGAGCGTGCGGGCGAGCGAGACGCG
This sequence comes from uncultured Alphaproteobacteria bacterium, assembly GCA_963753455.1. Taxonomy (GTDB): domain Bacteria; phylum Pseudomonadota; class Alphaproteobacteria; order Rhizobiales; family Xanthobacteraceae; genus Pseudolabrys. The sequence goes on from CAVWDA010000057.1 coordinate 185,508, forward strand.
CTGGCGCATGCCGCCGGAAAGTTCGCCGGGATAGCGGTTCTCGAAACCGGCCAGACCGACCAGCGCGATGAAATGACGCGCCCGCTCCGCGCGTTGCGCGCGGGCCATACCGATGAGTTCGAGCGGGAAGGCGACATTGTCGATTACCGTGCGCCAGGGAAAGGTCGACTCCTCCTGGAACACCATGCCGATTGATTTGTGCGGGCCGGAGATCGTTTCGCTGGCTACGCTCACCACGCCTTGGTGATGACTGAGCAGGCCGCCGATCACATTGAACAAAGTTGATTTGCCGCAACCTGAGGGGCCGATGACCGAGAGGAATTCGCCCGGCCGAACTTTGAACGACACATTGTCGACCGCGGTGATCGGGCCTTCCGCCGTGTCGTAGCGCACGACGATATCGTCCACCGTGAGGATGGCGTCGGCGGCATTATGTCCGCAGGTGACCATGGTCACTCGCTCTTGCGCGTCATCGCCGCGGTTACGTCGGCGGTGTAACCGGGTTCGACCCGGACATCGACCACGGCGACATGGCCGGCATCGACCGCGGCGATGGCGTTGGCGAATGTCGTGGCGAGATCGCCGATCACCGTCACCGGGCCGAAGCCTTGCGCACCCTGGGCGCGGCCGATTGTCGCAATGTCGATGTCGGGCTCAGAAATGCGCTGACCGATCCATCGGTTTTCGACCGGGCGGTTGCGCATCCGAGCGACGCGCTCCTGGTGCAACTCGTCGTTGAAAAAGGAGCGGTTGTTGGCCACCACGATCAGCAGCGGAATCTTGTAATGCACCGCCGTCCACAGCGCGGTGCAGCCCATCATGAAATCGCCGTCGCCGCAGACCGCGACCGGCAGCCGGCCAGAGCCTTTGAGCGCGAGCGCGGCGCCGACCGATATGCCGGGCCCGCCGCCAACCCCGCCGCCGCCGTCGGAGCCGAGATAGTCAAGCGGATGGTTGAAAGCCCAACTTGCTCCGTTCCACGACAGTGAAATGTGGGTGAGGCTCATCGGCCGTTCGCCGACCGCTTGGCGCAGCGCTGTCGCGAGGTGGTCGACGGTGAGCTTGTCGCCACTCGGCTTTAAGAAGTCCTTGGCGCGGGTCGCGACCGCGCGTGGCCCGCCGGGCCCGAGCGCGGCGAGCAGCGCCGGCACGGCGGCATCGGGCTCGCAATCGATGAGGACATCGACCGGCGGCAGGCCCTGATAGTCCATGCTCCAGCCGTTGTGCAGGCGATGATCCACGGACACCTGCACGACCTTGGCGGTGACGTTGCCTGCCTTCTTGAAGACGCCGGCGAGATCGAGCCAATCGAGGCTTAGAATGACGTCCGCCGTTTTGATGGCTTCGGCCGCTTCCGGCGCCAGAACGGTGCCGCCGGGGGCGCCGGCGTGGAGGTGATGATGCGTCGGAAATGAAGCGGCGATCTTGAGATCGGTCAAGACGTCGGCGCTGAGCCGCTCGGCCAAAGCGACGCGTTCGTTCCACGCCGTCTCGCTGCGCGAGGCACGGCCGGCAAGGATGACCGGATGCTTGGCGTTGCGCAGCAGATCGGCGGCCTGCTTGACGGCCGCGGCGGACGGTGCGCTCTCGACTTCCGGCATATAGCGCTTGGCATCGATTGGCGGCACAGGCTCGGCGAGCTTTTCCTCCTGCATTCCGGCGTCGAGATTGATGTAGGTCGGACCGCGCGGCGCGGTATTGGCGATCCAGCCGGCGCGCAGAATCGCTTCACGCGCGGCGAGCGGGGAGGCCGGCTGGTCGTCCCATTTGGTATAGCCGCGCACCAGCGCGCCCTGGTCGCGCGCGGTGTGGATCCAGTCGATCCATGGCCTTCGCTTAGCGGCATCGACCGGGCCGGTGGCGCCGAGCACCACCATCGGCATGCGGTCGCACCAGGCGTTGAAGAAGGCCATGGTGGCGTGCATCAGGCCCACGTTGGAATGCACCGCCGCCGCCATCGCCTTGCCGGTGACCTTGGCGTAGCCGTGCGCAATGGCGACCGCGCTTTCCTCGTGCAGGCAGAGCAGCATCTGCGGCCGCTCGTTGCCGAGATAGTTCACCAGGCTGTCGTGCAGACCGCGATAGCTGGCTCCAGGATTGAGCGCGATATAGGGGATGTCGAGCGCGCGCAGCGCGTCGGCGACCACGTCGCTGCCGAAGCCTGCGGCATTGACCCCGGTCGGAACCGGGCGATCGAGCGACGCGATGGCGGCATCGCGCGCGGATGGCTTTTTGGCGCTGTCGCGCTGGAAATTCGACACGTGTTGGAATCCTCGCATGCCCGCCCATGCGGGGTTGGGCGGCATTTGAACCGGATCACGAGCCCTGGCGCAACCGGGCCAGCACCTTGAGCCCGGCATAGCCGTCGGCCGGCTCCATGCCGACTTTGCGCTCGTAGGCAAGGATGGCCTTGATCGTGTCCGAACCGGTGCGCCCGTCGACGCCGTCGGTCTTGAAGCCCTGCTCGTTGAGCCGCCGCTGGATTTCCTTCACCTCGGCGAGCGTCGGCACCCGCTCGCCGCCGGGGAACTGCCGGACGAAGGACGGGCCGCCGCGGATCAGGTCGCCGAGATGGCACAGCGCCAGCGTGTAGCTGGTCGACGGGTTGTAGGCATGCACGGCGTAGAAGTTCTGCCCGATAAGGAAGGCCGGGCCGCCGGGCACAGGCACCCATAAATTGGCGCGGTCGCCGGGACGCGCGAAGGCGTTGCCGTCGGCGCGGTTGATGCCGAGCGTGTGCCACTGCGAATACGTGCGCCAGCCGCCGGGCGCGCGGCCGGCGAGTTCGACCTCGCAGCCCCAGGCCTCGCCGCGCCGGTAGTGGCCGCGCTCGACCAGAAAGTGCGCCGTCCCCGCAAACGAATTGTCAGGCCGACCGAATGGCGTGATGCGGCCGTCGTGGTCGTAATCGACGCCCATGTTCAGCCACACTTCCGGCATCCACTGGGTGTGGCCCATGGCGCCGGCCCAGGAGCCGATCATGTCGGCAGGCTTCGCCCAGCCGCGGTCGACGATGGTGAGTGCGTTGAGCAGTTCGGCCTGCCAATAGGCGCGCCGGCGCGGCTCGCCCCAGGCCAGCGCCGCCAGCGCCGGAATCACTGGCCGCATGTATTTGCGGTTGACGATGACGTCGCCGAACGACGACTCCATGCCCCACAGGCCGAGCATGATGTAACGGTCGACGCCGTAATCCTTTTCGATCCGCGCCAGCAGGCCGGCATATTCCTTGGCGCGTTCCTTGCCGGTGATGACGCGCCAGTCCGAGCAGCGGCGATTGATGTACTGCCAGACCTGTTCGGTGAATTCCGGCTGCGCATGGTACTCGGCGACGACGCTGGCGTCTGGCGTAAGCGCGGTCATGACGCGGTCGTAGGTTGCCGCTGAAATACCACGCTCGATCGCGTGGGAGCGGAAGGCGGCGACCCAACGGGCGAAGGCGGGCGGCCGCGCGGCAAGCGATGGGCGCGACAGCGCCGCGATCACCGTTGCGCCCAACGCGAGCGAGAGGCAGCGGCGCCGAGAGATCGTGACCGGCTGAATTGTCCTGGAAGAGATTCGCGACATGGCGGCAGTCTATGCGCTGCGGCGGCCGGTCCATAGGCCGGGGCGTAGGGTGGGTTAGCGCCGAAGGCGCGTAACCCGCCGGCTGAGTCCGCCGTGAATCCCAGTTGGGTTACGGCGCGTAGCGCCTAACCCACCCTACGAATCGGCTTCAGTTCTCGGCCTCGTGGCGCTGCCGATAACGGACACGGCGGACGTGGCGGCGCCGGTGCGGCATGGCGCGCTCCGGGGCGGCTTCCCGTACCTTGACCGGCGGTTCCGGCGCTGCCGCGGGCGGCGCCGCGGCAGCTTCGCCTGGCGGTGTGGGATGCAAGATCACCGGCAACTTGACCGGAACCGGCGGCGCCGGCTCACCCGGCTTGATCTCGGTACCGCGGCCACCGATCAGCCGTTCATAGGCGGCGACCAGCGTCATGTAGGGATTAACCCACACCCAGCCGATCGAGGTGAACACCTGAATGTTGAAATGGAGGTGATACGAGGTGCCGTTCTCAAAGTCGCCCCACGTGGCGACCTTGCCGATGATCTCGCCTTCGCTCACCTGCCGGCCGTTGAGCAGACCGTCGGCGTCCATCATTTTCGGATTCATGTGCAGGTAGCGGAAGCGGACGTGCTCGTTTGCAGTATTGACCACGATATAGGCGCCGAGATAGCCGGGCATGCGGCGGATCGTGCCGTCCGCTACGGCCGCGACGTAATCTTGGTAGGGCAGGCAGCGGTCGGCCTCGGCGTTGTTGAGCGTGCATTTTGATGGGCGAATGTCCTCGCCCTGGTGGCCGTAACCGCCGGGACATTGGCCGACCAAAAAGTCGCGCTGTTCGCAGAAATTGTCGCGCCACGGATAGGTGAAATTCACCGCGGCCGATTCATCGAACACCAGCGGCAGGCCGTTTACCTTGCAACTGTACCCAGCGCCCTTGCGGCCGAGCCTGCCACTATGGCCGGTGCGGTAGCAATCGCCCCACGGCATGAACGATTGCGATTTCACGTAAGCCGGCGCAAACGCGATCGGAAACCGCATGCGGGCATAGACATGATAGTCGGCGCGGCCGGGCATCTTCCTCCAGCCGGTATTGGCGATGAGATCTCCGGGCGCATAATACGTGAAATCTGATTTGGCCGCCGGCCGGCTGAGGTCGGACGTCGGCTCTCGCAATTTCGCCGGCGCGCCGCCGGCGGTGCGCAGCTGGCGCAGGAAGGCCACCGCGATCGGATCGGCTTCCTTGCACGCTAAGCGCCGCGACGACGGTCGCATATCGTAGCACTGGATCGAGAGCACATAGGGCACGCCGAAGCGCTGGAACACGTAGCGCATGTGCGCTTCGCTCAAGACGCGCCGGATACCGGGAAATGCCTCGAGCAGTTCCTTAGGCGGAGGGTCTTCTTTTTCAATATTGTTGGGACCGTCGAGCGCATAGACGAAGGCGGCGCCGGTGATCTCGGCCACGATCGGCTTGCTGAAATGGGTGTCGAATCCGCTGGCAACAAAAGTGGCGTCGTAACCGGCCGGGCCGGGCAAGAAGAATTTGGTCGGCTGGAACGAGCCGAAATATTTGTCCGAGGTCTCGGCCTCCGGCTTGCCGTCGGCGACGTCCTTGCGGAAGGCGTCGACGTCGAACGGCAGCAGCACCGGCACCGTGCTCTTGGCAATGCCGGCGAAGCGTTTGCCGGTCACCGCATTGAGGCGGGCGAAGGCCTCAGCTGGTGGCTCCGCCGCATGGCCGGTCAAGCTCGCCGCCGCCGCGTCCCAATTGACATCGCTCAGCGTGATGACCGGGCTTTCCATCTCGCCCGCGATCACCGGCCCGCCGACGAGCAACGCCAAGGTTACAACAACGAGACGTTTCAACAAGCATCCCTCATCCGGCCCGCCAGCCTAGACAGTAAGGTCGGTTGGCCGAAGTTAACGGCATCGCTTCCAGGCATACAAGGGCGGTGCCGTGGTGTAGGCTTTGGCCCCACGAAATAGGCGGAGAAACGCACAATATGACGGTCGACGAAGCAAACAGGCTGGGCAGCGCCGAGCGCGAACCGGAGATCATTGAGAGGGGCGGCACGGCCCGGCTGCACCTGACGCTCGCCACCACCGACTACGATCATGTGCGCGATTTGATGAACGGCGTGGTGCGCGCGGAAGGCATTGTGCTGACCGGTTTCGTGCTGCCGGTGGAGGAAATCTTCTTCCGCTTCATCAAGAACCGCGAGTGGGACGTATCCGAAATGTCGTTCGGCAAGTTCATCGGCTATGCCTCGCAAGGCAATTCGCCCTTCATCGGCATTCCGGTGTTTCCGTCGCGCGTGTTTCGCCATTCCGCGTTTTATGTGCGCGCCGACCGCGGTATCAAGACGCCGAAGGATCTCGAAGGCAAAACCGTCGGCATTCCGGAATGGGCGCAGACCGCGGGAATTTACGCCCGCGGTTTTCTGGCTGAGACGGCGGGCGTCGATCTGACCAAGATCAAATGGGTGCAGGCCGGCATGAACGAGGCCGGCCGCGAGGAGAAGGTCGAATTCACGCTGCCGAAGGGCATTCAATATTCGCAGCGCCGCGACTCGAGCCTGAGCGCCATGCTGCTGTCAGGTGAACTCGACGCGGCGATCTCGGCGCGCGTGCCTGACGCCTTCATCACAGGCGGCGGCAAGATTGCGCGGCTTTATCCGGACTATCGCGGCGAGGAGGTGCGCTATCACGAGGCGACTGGCATCTTCCCGATCATGCATGTGATCGCCATGCGCCGCGCCGTGTTCGAGCGCTATCCGTGGGCGGCGATGAACCTGTTCAAGGCCTTCGACGAAGCCAAGGAACGCAGTCTCGAGCGAATCCGGGACCTCACGGCATCGCGCATTCCGGTGCCGTGGTCGGCCGCGATTACCGATGAATTCGGCAAGGGCTTCGGCGCCGATCCGTTTCCCTATGGTCTGGAAGCCAACCGCAAGACTCTCGACGCGTTCTGCCGCTTTTCGCACGAACAGGGCGTCACCGCGAAACGGCTGACGCCGGACGATCTGTTTCCAAAGGAAGTGCGGGCGAGCGTGAGGGTGTAGAGCAAATTCCGTTCATTCCAGCGCAAGCGGGAATCCAGTTCTTCTTTCGTGCCTAGCGGCCCTGGGTCTCCGCTTTCGCGGGGACGAGCGGTGGATGAGCGGACGGAATTCTCAGTCCTTGGCGCGCTCGACATAGGCGCCGTCGGCGGTCATCACCACCACGCGGGTGCCGGGCACGATGTGGGTTGGTACCATGGTGCGCACGCCATTCGACAGGATCGCCGGCTTGAACGAACCCGATGCGGTCTGCCCTTTCATCGCCGGCTCGGTTTCGACGATTTCCAGCGTCACCTTCTGCGGGATTTCGATCGAGACGGGGATGCCATCGTGGATGGCGAGGTTCACCTTCATGCCCTCCTGCAGGTAGGCCGCCTGGTCGCCGATGAGGTCGGCCGGCAAGGCAACCTGGTCGTAGGTCTCCCCATTCATGAAGTGGAAGCCGTCGCCGTCCTGATAGAGGTAGGAATATTCCACGTCCTCGACATGGGCGCGTTCGACTTGGTCGGTGGTCTTGTACCGCTGTTGGGTCTTCACGCCGTCGGAAATCCGGCGCATATCGACCTGCGTCGTGGGCGTGCCCTTGCCCGGATGAAAATTTTCCGCGTTGAGGACGACATAAAGCTTGCCGTCGAGATCGACGATATTGCCTTTGCGGAGCGAACTAGCGATGACCTTCACGTTAACAATCCTTGAGCTCGAGAGCGGGTGGAACCGCGGATTCGGGCCGCACCATAGCGATCTTGGCGCGGGATGCCAGTCTTTCTCATGTCCGGCTTTTGGCCGGTTCCTTTGAGGTAAATGTGCGAGAACCCCCGCCGTTTTGGCTACCCGGTGCCTATGCCGTCCGCAGACCCTTGCTGCGGGCGCGTGGGGCGATCACCGCCGCCGTGCGGGCCTGGTTTGCCGCCCATGATTTTGTCGAAGTGGAAACCGCTGCCTTACAGGTTTCTCCCGGCAACGAAACCCATCTGCATGCCTTCGCCACAGAACTGATCGGGCCCGGCGGCGAACGGCAGCTGCTTTACTTGCGGACCTCGCCGGAATTCGCCTGCAAAAAGCTGTCTGGCGGCGGGAGAGAAGCGCATCTTCGAATTTGCCCGCGCGTTCCGTAATCGCGAGCGCGGCGCACTGCATCACCCGGAATTCATCATGCTGGAATGGTACCGGGCGAACCAGTCCTATGAGACGCTGATGGATGACTGCGCCGCGTTGTTGGCCGAGGCGGCGCGCGCTGCCGGTGCCAAGAATTTCACTTTTCGCGGCAAAACCGTCGATCCTCACGCCGCGCCGGAACGCCTGACGGTGGCGGAAGCTTTCGCGCGCCATGCCGGCGTCGATCTTCTGGCGACGGTTGCCGGTGGGCAGGGGGACGCCGAGAAACTTGCCGCCTCGGCTGCCAAGGCCGGCGTCGTCACGGCGGCCGACGATACCTGGGGCGATATCTTCAGCCGCATTCTGGCCGAGCGGATCGACCCGCATCTCGGCCTCGGCCGGCGCCATATATTATATGAGTACCCGCTGCCGCTGGCGGCGCTGGCGCGGGCAAAACCGGGCAGTACCCAAATCGTCGAGCGTTTCGAGCTCTATGCTTGCGGGGTAGAACTCGCCAATGCGTTCGGCGAACTCACCGACGTCGCCGAACAGCGCGCGCGCTTCGAGGCGGCAATGGCCGAGAAAAAACGCATCCATGGCGAACGCTATCCGGTGGACGAGGATTTTCTGGCCGCGCTGGCGGCGATGCCGCAAGCATCCGGCATCGCACTCGGTTTCGACCGGCTGGTGATGCTGGCGACCGGCGCGCAACGCATCGAGCAGGTGATCTGGGCGCCTGTGGTCGAGGTTTGAGTAAATTCAGAAGGGAAGACGTCATGACAACCTTCCGCACGCCTTCGCAATTGTGCGACCACGGATTGGCGCCGCCCGAACGGCGTGCCGCCTTGGAAGCCGTGGCCGCGCGCTATGCGCTGGCGCTGCCGGAGGCTTTAGCCGAGCTGATAGATCCGAACGATCCGCACGATCCGATCGCCCGCCAGTTCGTTCCCGATGCGGCCGAGCTCGACGTGCAGCCGCAAGAGCTCGCCGATCCGATCGGCGACGACGCGCACTCGCCCGTCGAGGGCGTCGTGCACCGCTATCCCGACCGCGTGTTGCTCAAGCTCACGCCAGTCTGCGCGGTCTATTGCCGGTTCTGCTTTCGGCGCGAGATGGTCGGGCCGGAGAAAGGCAAGGCGCTGTCGGCGGAAGCGCTGGCACGCGCGCTCGACTATATCCGCAGCCGGCCGGAAATCTGGGAAGTGATCCTCACCGGCGGCGATCCGCTGGTGCTCTCAGCGCGCCGGCTGCGCGCGGTGATGCAGCAGCTTGCCGGCATCGCGCACGTCAAGGTGCTGCGCATCCACACCCGCGTGCCGGTGGCCGAACCGGCGCGAGTGACGGCTGACCTGGTGCGGGCGATCAAGGTCAAGGGCAAGCCGACTTACGTGGCCTTGCACATCAACCATCCGCGCGAATTGACCGAGGCGGCGCGGGCCGCCTGCGGCCGCATGGCCGATGCCGGCATTCCGTTGCTTGGGCAATCGGTGCTGCTCAAAGGCGTCAACGATACACCGGCGGTTTTGGGCGATTTGATGCGGGCCTTGGTCGAATGCCGGATCAAGCCGTACTACCTGCACCACGGCGATCTCGCGCCCGGCACCGCGCATCTGCGGACCGATATTGCGACCGGCCAGGACTTGATGCGCGGCCTGCGCGGCCGCCTGTCTGGCTTGTGCCAGCCGGCTTATGTGCTCGACATTCCCGGCGGCCACGGCAAATCGCCGATCGGCCCAAACTATCTCACCCAGGCCGGGTCAAATGGCAGCGCATATTTCGTTGTCGAGGATTACACAGGGAGCCAGCATCGTTATCCGCCAACTCCGTTTACGCAGAAATGAGAGGCCGCGCTAATGCTGGGCCAGCAGATCGAACAGCGCCGCCGCAACTGCAAGGCTGGCGAAGCCGATAAACACCACGGCGATCACGGCGTTCCAAATAAAATGCACGTCGCGCCGTAATGCTGCGACCAAATTCTTGTTTTTCATCATGGCCTGACGCCCCTGAGGGAATTCGTCGCCCGGGCAACCAACCTAACTGCTCGGGATCATCCGGCCCATAATTTTTACGTTAAATATGGCGTGAAACGAAGATGATCTACGCATGGCAGCCATGATCGGCGCGTGCTAAAGGCCGCATGCGATGCTGGACTTGGCAGTTAAGTGCTCAGTGCTTGGGATTTCGGCCTCGATTCTGGGCAGGTACGAGCGGTAATAGGTTGCCGGTCACGGGCCGCGATAATGCGAATCGGAACCGCGTCTCGCGACAGGTGAATTCGCAAATCGTTCTGCTAAGCGGCGGAAGCGCGCGATGCTGAGCCGGCCTCGAGTTTGAAGAACGAGACCCGCTCGTCCATCGCTTTGGCTTGATGCTCCAGCGTCTTAGCGGTGGCCGCGTTCTCCTCGACCAGGGCAGAGTTCTGCTGCGTCACCTCGTCCATCTGGGTGAGCGCCTTGTTGACCTGCTCGATGCCGGTCGCCTGCTCATTGCTGGCATTGGCGATGTCGGCGACAATCTCCGCCACTTTCTTGATCGAGTCGACGATCTCGGTGAGTGCCGCGCCGGCCCGGTTGACCAGTTCGACACCACCCTTGACCTGGTCGTTCGAGTTGGTGATCAGGTCCTTGATGTCCTTGGCCGCCTGCGAGGAGCGCTGCGCCAGGCTACGCACTTCGAGGCCACCACCGCAAATCCGCGCCCCGCTTCGCCGGCGCGGGCGGCTTCGACCGCCGCGTTGAGTGCGAGCAGGTTGGTCTGGCGGAACGCCGAGCCCGATCGCCCAAGCGTGCCGGGATCTGCGCCGTGGCGGGCTTGGGCGGCTGAGCTTGCGGTCGATGCCGACGCCGTGCTGCCGGTGTGATCATGAATTGGGCGCACGCGACGCACAGGCCGTACGCGTCCTCCCCCGCGCTTCTGCATGCGCGGGGCGCCGGTAAGTTGTTCAGTGCGGCGGAAAATATAACAGCGACAGCCCGCGCGAATAAAACTCCAAGTCGGCGGCGGGCGACATTACCTCGGCCTTCGAAGGTTCACCGAGGCGCACCCCGCCCGCTGCCGGCGTTCTCCTTGGGCGTCGGTGGCGGGCAGCAATTTGGCCCCCTCGAATGTCCGCTATTGAGGTAACAGCCGATAAACTACCGTTTGGGGCTAGCGAAGGTTTGTCTGCTTTTGACCCAATGTATGGTCCGGCCGTGCGTTGCAAGTGGATTTCGGCGAACTGGCGGTGAGCGGTCTTGCATCAATGTATCCGGCCTTTGATTGGAGCGTTGTGCTCCTGGCCATCATGGATATCAGCGCGCGTGCGAGCTCATTAAGCGACAGACCTCGACCGGGCCAGTTGGGTCACCAGTGTTCGCATGCGCCGGGAAGACCGAACCTCCATCTCGTCTCATCCTCTCGCAGACCTCGGCGGGTAAGGTGTATCGATTTGGCTACGTCATCGCAGGCTCCTCATTTTGCGCGGCCCCTGTGATCGTCGGCGTGGGGGTGAGATCACACAGGCTGGGCAGAAACCCCATCAACCTTCCTAACCTCGAAGGCTCGACCACGAGCGAGAACGCTCCAGGCGATGCGGGCGAGTTTGTTGGCGAGCGCGATCGCCAGCACGTTGTGGTGCAGCCGTTTCTTGGCCGCCTCGATCCAGGGCTTGAGCCCATGGCGCTCCCAGATCGTCGGTTTGATCAAGACAACCCATGCCGCCTGCACGAACAGGACGCGCAGGTAGCGATTGCCGCGCTTGGATATCCTGCCCAGGATCGTGCGGTCCCCGGTCGATATCTGCTTGGGGACTAGGCCCAGCCAAGCGGCGAAGTCGCGGCCTTTGGAGAACGCATCGCCAGTGCCAATCGCAGCCACCATTGCGCTGGAGATGATTGGACCGATGCCCGGCACGCTCATCAGCCGCTCGCAGCTGGCGTCCTGACGCGCAATAGCTTCGATCTCGCTCGATAGACCCTCAATCCGCTCATCGAGCCGATGCCAATCGCCAGCTAGATCCTCAATTACCCGCACCATGCGGGGCGACAGGACACCCGGGGGCGTGGCCAAGATGCGTGGCAACTCGGCACGCAGAAACCGCAAACCCTGCCGCACTGGAATGCCGCGCTCCAGCAGGAAGGCGCGGATCTGATTGATAATGCCGGTGCGCTGGCTGACCAGGCGCGCACGCACCCGGTGCAAGGCTTGCAGATCGAGCTGATCCGCGGTCTTCGTCGCCACGAATTTCATCGTCGGCCGCTGCACCGCCTCGGCGATCGCCTCCGCATCACGGAAGTCGTTCTTCTGCCCCTTCGAGTAGGGCCGCACGTACTGCGCCGGCATCAGCCGAGCATCGTGGCCCAGTGTTTTAAGCTTGCGACTGAGGTGGTGCGCTCCGACGCAGGCCTCCATGCCGATTAGGCACGGCGGCATGTTGGCAAACCGGGCTTCCACCTGACCTCGTGACCACTTCTGTCGCAGCACGATGGCACCACGCTCATCGTGACCTACGACGTGGAACGAGTTCTTGCCGATATCGATGCCAACCACGGCGATTGCAGCGTTGAGTGTCTGAGACATGGCGTGCTCCTTGTCTTTGGCGCCCCTTTCCAGCTTCTAAAGCTGGCGGAGGGCAGGAGCACGGCCGGACCATCCCATTAAGCGACTTTCCGGATGGATAGACTTCCTCTGTCCTGGGGACGTAGAGTTAGACAAATCATTTGTTCTGGGGGTAGGTGGCGGCGCTTTGGCTGAGCAACGTGAACAGAGGAGGCTTGCGGCTATCCTCGCCGCCGATATCGTCGGCTATAGCCGGCTGATGGAGGCTGATGAGACGGGCACGCTCGCGCGTGTGAAGGCGTTACGCGCCGAACTATTACATCCGAAGGTCGCCGCCTACGGCGGGCGTATCGTCAAGACCACCGGCGACGGCACGCTGATCGAGTTCCCGAGTGCGGTCGACGCGGTGCAGCATGCCATCGACGTGCAGCGCGAGATGGCGCAGCGCAATGCTGCCGAACCCGACGGCCGACGCATTGTTTTGCGCATGGGGATTAACCTCGGTGACATCATCATCGACGGCGACGACATTTACGGCGACGGGGTGAACGTCGCCGCGCGGCTAGAAGGCCTGGCCGAGCCGGGCAACATCTGCATCTCGGGTACAGTACACGAGCACGTGCGGGGTAAGCTTGATGCCGAGTTCAACGACATGGGCGTACAGACGCTCAAGAATATCGCCAAGCCGGTTCAGATCTACGGAGTCGCGCTCGGTGCAACGAAAACCAAGGTAATACCCACATCTGCGCTCATGCTACCCGACAAGCCATCGATTGCCGTCCTGCCCTTCGCCAACATGAGCGGCGATCCAGAGCAGGAGTATTTTGCGGACGGCGTAGTTGAGGACATCATCACCGGACTTTCACGCATCAAATGGTTTTTCGTGATCGCCCGCAACTCTTCCTTCGCCTATAAGGGCAGATCTGTTGACTTGCGCCAAATCGGTCGCGAGTTGGGCGTGCATTATGTGCTAGAGGGCAGCGTTCGAAAGGTCGGAACCCGTATTCGAATTACAGCGCAGTTGATCGATGCATCTAACGGGCATCATGTATGGGCCGAGCGCTATGAACGCTCGCTCGACGATATCTTTGCTCTGCAAGATGAAATAGCTATGAGCGTCATCGGCGCTATAGAACCAAGCCTACGGAAAGCTGAGATTGAGCGCGTCAGGCGTAAACGACCTGACAACCTCGATGCCTATGATTACGTATTGCGAGCTCTGCCGCTCGTTTACAATATGATGCCGGAGGAGGCTGCTGAGGCGATTCCTCTGCTACGGAAAGCCGTAGAACTCGACCCCGGATATGCTAGTGCGCACGCGATTTTGGCTTGGTGTTTCCACTTCCGCTTTAGCCGTGGGGGGTTACATGAAGAGGATCGCGTCTCAGCAATTCGCCACGCCCGTGCAGCGATGAGGACCGGTAGCGATGATGCGACCGCTCTCGCACTCGCTGGTCTAGTCCTTTGCTTTGATGATCATGACACCGTTACAGCGTTGAAACTGTTTGACCAGGCGTTGGCGCTCAGCAGTTCGAATATCTTCGCGCTCGCTTGTAGCTCTGTTGTTCTTGCGTGGATGGGCAAGACCGAGGTTGCAATGGAGCGGGCACAAAATGCTCTTCGTCTCAGTCCCTTCGACTCCTTGAATTATTTGCCATACGATGCGCTCGCGGTTTCATACTTTCATACCAAGCGTTACGGGGATGCGTGCGACGCCGCACAACAAGCGGTTAAATCCAATTCGCGGTTTAGCATGCCTCAAGCCATCCTGACTGCCGCACTTGTGCGGCTAGGGCGCAGCAACGAAGCAAAAGCGGCAGCCCAACACGTGCTCGCACTCCAGCCCTCATTCACAGTGCGCGGCATGGGCACCACCGTCGGAGTGGAAGCGGCAGTGTTTTCGCCTTTCGCCGAAGCTTTGTGCGAAGCGGGACTACCCGCGTCATAGCCACAAAAACCTGCAAAACGGATTGATAGAGTTGCCGATCAGAAACTGAGGTCGTCTATCTTTATAGATATGTCCGCTTTGGGCGGACAATCGCTGCGTCGCGATAGTTTGTTCGCTTTCGATTAGCGGACATTCAATATCATTTCACCCTGCACTCATAAGTGGTAAGCTAAAGACTTCACGATTAGGGAGGTCGCGACCATGATTTCGGAGATCGTGTTGTTTCGCTTGTCGGACGGAATGAGCCGCGCCGACGCCATACCGCGCTCGCGTGCCTATGTAGCAGGCTAATCCAGACCTAATCCATAAAGTCTTTTTGTTCGATGAAACGTCCCGGCGGGGCCGTGGCGTTTATCTCTGGAAGAACGTCGAGGCGGCCAAGAAGGCGCACGGCGCTGCTTTCGAAGAGGCAATCAAGTCGATCTTTGGCTCTAAGCCTGAGTTCCAGTATTTCGAAGCACCCATCGTGATCGACAACGCCGCCAAAGAAGTGGTCGATAACGCTGCGTAGAAGTGGTCGATTGCAGTTCCTGTAGCCATCGGAGGTTGATGCAATGGCCGTCTCGTACACTCTTGAGCAGGTATGTGAACGACCTGCGGACTATTACTGTTAAGGAAACTGATCCGGTCAAAATTACCGACTTAGTCGCACCGCTGGCCGAGAAATTCGCTCAATCACCCGGGTGGTTTCGCCCCGAATATCGTGAGTGGGATGCTGAGCAAGGGTTCAGCGTTCACATGCTTCACGAAGAGCTTAACCACGATTTGGCGATTTTTCTAGTTTCGTGGCTGATATCAATTACACGGGCCGCTCAGAGTTCGATGTGGAGCACAAGCGCGAGAAGCCATACGTGCTAAAGGTCGCTATCGACGAGCGCGCGCGGGCGTAGTCCTTCACGCACGCGGCGGTGTCGGTATGTCAGCTATTGACAAAGCGGACAATCGCGGTACTGCACCAATTTGGTCGCTCTTGGAGTAAGAGCGGAAATCGACCGACCGCTGCCCGGGTTATTTCCTCGGTCCTTCGACCTTGCCATCCACTATCTTGCGCGCTTCCGCGAAGGCTTCGGCGGGAGTTGAGAACGGTGTCGTTGCGGCCAGCCTCAGTCCGTCCTCGTCGTAGATCGTGACGATCAACCCACCTTGGCGGGTGAGATCGAGGCGATGGAGATTGTAAGTCTCGGACTTGAGGATCACGGCTGCGCGCACCCAGGGAATCCGGCAACATCATTCACTCTTCAATTTCTGGATTTCAGCGTCTCTCACGTCCCGCATATATGGGCATTCTAGATCACGGAGCAGCGCTGTTCTAATCTTCAGCAGTATTTCCCTAATTACAGGACAGGAAAGCTTACACCCGCCCGCGAGGGCATCGGTCCCGTCTGCATCAACGTCTACTACAGCCGAACAATGCCGGCATTTGACAATCATTTGTCCGCCTCCGGCTCGCGCTCCCACGCCGCCTTAAACTCCGCCGTCGCATCCCCGCATGTTACCGCGTAGCTGCGCTGCGGCGAGCACCGCCTCGGCGAACTTTCAGTTCGGTACGCCGAAAATCGGGTCACCGCGGCGTCGCGAACCGTCATGGTTTGTTTGACCGGCGGCATCGCGCAGCGGTTAGCATGTCCGGGCAGCGAGCGGCTTATTTCGGACAGTACAGATGCGAGTTCACTTAACGTTTTGCAGGTCCTCGGACGACGCGATCAATTGCCCGTCCTGACAGCGTCAGAACTGTCTGCAAATTAAACACTAGGGCGAACAGCCCGGCGAGCGTCCCAAGATAAACTAAGGCAAGCATCTGAGTTTTTCCTTGTTGTGGCAGAAGCTCGTTTGCCTCCGTGCCCGCCGATATGTGCTCTGCTGCATAGGGATTCGATTGGGAAATAAGCAGTCTGTTATAAAGGCGTCATAAAGAACGAAGCGCAGGGCGCGGAATATTCGCGTAGCCCCGCTCAGTTGGCTTTTGCGGCCCCCGCACCGTGATCGTCCAGAACCAAGGCGTGTCTCGACTGGCGGCGTAGGTCCAAAGGATGCGCGCGACGTGCCGTTCGCCGTCGAACACGTCGTAGTCGTCGGCATCCCACGGGCCGCCGGGGCGGTGCTTTGAGGTGCGTTTGAGGATGAGCATAGGAGAGATTAGCCGGCACGTCGTTGGATTCAGAGAATGCCCGACATCTTTCGGATCATATGATCAAACTCAGCACGCTCTTCGGGTGAGAGTGTTTCGAGGCACTCTTCGTAGGTCACCAGTATTCGATCCTTTTCGCCGCCAACGCGCGGCGGCCCGATCTTGACTCGGGCCTGAAATTCCGCGCTGCCTTTTGCAATTTGCTGTGCTGTTTGCACGAAGCCATTAAGCCGTGACGCTACAGCTGTGGTATCTGCCATGGCGCTCGCTCGCGATGGAGGGCCGAGCATCATTGCCCGGCGATGATGTGAAGGTTAACGCGCCGTTTCTTTTGGCGATGCATCAGTTGCGACGGGTTGGCGAGCGACGAACTGCCCCATCCCAATATTGCGGAGGGGGTGCGTTTAACGCACCAGCGGCCTTCCTAGCGGCCGACTTCGGCGGCTCGTCGACTTCAGCAACAAAATCGCACAAAGCAGACAATCGCTGCAGCACAACAGTTTAGTCGCTTTCGGACCGAAGCAGACAACTCCGTGATCGTTATTGCCGGCACCCGGACGACGAACCGCCGAAGTCGGCCGCGTAGGAAAACCCATGGACCCAACCAGTGAGCATTTCGTCCACGCTGAAAAGCTGCGTCATCTTCGGCAGCAATTATCCGAAACGAGCGACGACTTGCTGCGAAGGGAAATCTTGAGGCAGATCGACGAAATTGAATCTGAGGTCGAAGAGAGATCGAAAAAGACCTAGCGTTGTGTGTCTTTCGTCAATACCGGATCAACGCCGCACCCAAACAGAAAGACCGTCGGCTGCGGCGGTCCTTCCGAATTCCGACAGGTTGCCAGCGCCTAACGCCGATGGCCCAGTCTTATCCCGACAATGCCAGCTTTCCGCCTTAACGCACCAACCGTTCTTTTCATCTCTTTCGAAATCTTCGCAACGGGCGTTCTGGCTTTGGAATGAGCCTTAAGCTCGGCAATGTCTTTTTTCGTCCAAGCGCGCACTTTACGTTTCGCCATATTAGCCCCCATGAAAGATTGACGCATCTTTCTAGCAGAATAGAATTCATCTATCCATTGTCTTCCGTGTGCGCAACACGTGGGAGCGCAAGCCGTGATCCTCAAATCAGAGACTTACAATTTCCATCGCGCGCGCCGAGGCCTTAGCCGAAGCACGCAAGATCGTCGACAATCGTCGACAATAAGGTCGAGGGGAGCGGGTTTTGGAAGCTAGGGTGCAAGACACTTGCATCAACGTGCAGCGTGCTTATCTAATTGTTCGGCGATGGCGCGGCGCGTTTCTGCCATCGTCCCTGGTGGCAAAAAGAGTCGGGACGCCACACAAGACTCCCCCCGGCTCACTCACGCCTGCGCCATCGCCACTTAAAAATTATACCACATACGAGTGGCAGCGGTCGCCTCACGATTTGCGTGCTGTGACACAATGTGAAACCCCGGGACATTGCCCGGGGTTTCGCTCAGATCTCCAAAATCCGATCAGGTGTCTTGATCAGGCACCTATAGTCTTCCGCTTCCTGCGCCAGCCGAGCAGACCCAACGCGCCGAGGCCGGTGGCACGCGCGGTTTGAGGCGCGGTGATAGGTGGGCAGGACAAGGGCGCTCGATGCCCTTCCCAAAGTCGGTCCATCGGATGCAAACTCACGAGCGGGGAGCCTCTCTTGCCCCACTCTGGAGGGACCTGTGAACGACGTCGCTAAGATGCTGAAAGATGCCACGAACAATCCCACCGCTCTTGCGTTAGCCCTCGCGGTGGTCCTTCTCGCGTTCGCCGTCTATCAGTTTGCTTCTTAATCAATCTCCGACCACCGCAAACGCCCGCAACGATGCCCCGAGACGGCGCGCATAGCTAGACGCCGCGATTTGATCCGGACTGAAAAGTCAAATAATCCGCGGGTAGTGCCGTTGTAGCGCATGATTTTTCGCCGCCTGGTTGGTAGCTAAAATCGTTGGGTGAGAGTCAATTCATGCCGGCGACTGATTCCGGGGTTAGCTTGCTGTGGAAAAAAGAAGAGCCGCGCGCAGGCGCGTACTTAAGACTGGCTATATCGTCTTTAGCGACAAGGCACCGAAGCTAGAATGCATCGTAAGAAATATTTCTGAAACCGGAGCATTGCTGCAGGTTTCGACCACTATAGGCATTCCGGCGATTTTGGATGTCGTCATTGACGGGATGCGGCGTCGTTGCAGCCTAGTCTGGAAAACAGACACTAGATTGGCCGTCTCCTTCAAATGAGCGGCCGATCGCAGACGATATTGATGGTGATTACCGCCGCCGTGATTATAGGAGCGTGCCGTCCTCAGCCTATTTAGATGCGTCAATCATGCTGCCTGATCCGCGTCAGTGACAATCTGCGGAGATGCTGTATACAGAAATATCGTCGATGTACTCCTCACCGTGTTTGGCGTCGTATACCTGTCGGGCGGAGTCATTTATTTATTCGTCATCGAACCACGCAGCAAAATTCACGATCTATGAATATGCCCTCTCGCAATGACTTCAACTGTCCGCATTGCGAAGCGCAGTACGTCGTTAGCTATGCGCAGCTACCCGTAGCTGACAGCGGCAGCGTCTATTGCAAGTGTTGCCGACGAAGAATGGTTGAATGGAACTCATCTCTGGAACCGCGCTATAGGCTCGTACCAAGACCCGACCCAAAGCTTCCATGGTAACGCACGCGCCGTTCCTTCTGGACGATCACGGTGCGGGTGCCACAGGGGCTGAAACCGGCATTAAAATGATTGCCGCAGTGCACAGCCAATGTCGCAGCTAGGTCAAAAGCAGACAAACCTTCGCTAGCCCCAAACGGTAGTTTATCGACTGTTACCCCAAAAGGACATGCGTTTGCGCGTATGGCGGCGTGGATCAATCAATGCTGGTGCAGCCCTTTGGCCGAATAGATTAGGCTTGCGCCCTGACGATCCATATCGCTCCTGGCAGCACGATCCCGTGTGGACCGTCCTGACTGCGGAAAAACGTTTCCAGCGCCGACCGCACCGCCTGTCGTTGCTCTTCGGATGCGTCCTTCGTGGCTCGCAGTACCGGTCCGACACGAAACATAAAGTTTGCCGCCTCCAGTGCCCGTCCCGGCCCGGCAAGTGGCATCGCTGGTTCATGCGGCGTCAATGAAACCTCTTTAAAGCCGGCACCTTCCAGAATGCGATGGACGCGTGCTGGATCGGCCCATGAGAACTGGCCTGGCTCTTCCGGACCGGGCGGCGTGATGGGCGGCAGCATGTGATGGACCGCTGCGAGAGCTGCTGTTGCCCACTTGTTCTCTTGCGGTGTGCGGAAAATTGCTAAGGCAAGCCGACCGTCGGATTTCATAGCCTTTCGTATCTTGGCGAAGGTCGCAACCGGGTCCGCGAAGAACATTACGCCGAAACGTGAGAAGACCAGATCAAAGCTGTTTGCGGGGAAGGTGTGAGTGGAAACGTCGCAGAGCATTATTTCTGCTTGATGAACGCCAGCAGTGGCAACGCGCTCCCGCGCCCTTTCCACCGACGGCTTTGACACGTCAGCCCCCAATACATAACCGGTTGGCCCGACGCGGGCCGCCAATTCGAGTACGGTCGTGCCACTGCCGCAGCCGATATCGATAACTCTTTCTCCCAGTTTAGGCGCGGCGTGATTCAATGCGATCTGCGTCAAACCAGCAAACAGCCGATCAATAGTTTCGTGTTCGTCCGCCCATGCCCGCGTGTGGGCGCTGTTCCAGTATTGCACCTCCCGCGCGTTGGATAAGTCAGCCTGCTGATCTGTCATGCCTACACACTCCTACTGGCCGGGGGTACTTTCAACCCCGCTGGAATGTCATTTCAAGGTGGTTCTTCCCCTGGAGACTGGTAGCGGAGCAGCAATGAGGCTGATAGCTGCCATATCCGCTTCTGCCTAAAAGCGGACACTGTGAGGTTCTTACTGACCGGGCTGATCGATGACGCTCACGTGCCCAACAACAACACGCCAGCCTTCGTCGAAACGAACCCAAGTTTGGGTCATACGGCCGACCTGGTCGATGGACCACATATCTTCTTATCTTAAACAGAAGGCATTCGAACCGATCACCCGCGGGCTTTTCATCCGATGCAGCGGACATTGGTTAATCGCTGCCCGAGTTATTTCCTCGGTCCCTCAGCCTTGTCGTCCACGATCTTGCGCGCTTCGGCGAAGGCCTCGGCGGGTTTTGCGCACGGCATCGTCGCGGCGAGCCACAGCCCATCTTCGTCGTAGATCGTTACGATAAATCCGCCTTGGCGGGTGAGATCGAGACGATGGAAATTGTAAGTCTCTGATTTGAGGATCACGGCTTGCGCTCCCACGTGCTGCGCACACGGAAGACAATGGATAGATGAACTCTATTCTGCTAGAAAGATGCGTCAACCTTTCATGGGGGCTAATATGGCGAAACGTAAAGTGCGCGCTTGGACGAAAAAAGACATTGCCGAGCTTAAGGCTCATTCCAAAGCCAGAACGCCCGTTGCGAAGATTTCAAAAGAGATGAAAAGAACGCCTGGGGCGTTAAGACAGAAAGCTGGGATTGTTGGGATAAGACTAGGCCATCGGCGTTAGGCTGCCGTCACTTGATCG
This sequence comes from uncultured Alphaproteobacteria bacterium, assembly GCA_963753455.1. Taxonomy (GTDB): domain Bacteria; phylum Pseudomonadota; class Alphaproteobacteria; order Rhizobiales; family Xanthobacteraceae; genus Pseudolabrys. Next base: position 206,423 of record CAVWDA010000057.1, read on the forward strand.
GATTTCGGTGAGACCGCCGCAGTTGGCGGTCTTTCATTTTGTGCCTATCATCTTGCGGTGCCTTGGTCGCGATTAGCACTTAGCGTCGTTCGCCGCGATGCAACCAACATGGTCGCTATTGGACCAAGCGGACATACGGAAGCAAGAGCGGCTAGTTGGCTTGGCCTTCAGTCGTTGAATTGGAAATTGGTACGCGTGGCTTTTGCGGCAAAATTGCCCCTGTCACATCGGCCGAGATCGCATGGATCGAAGTCGCATGAGGCTGACTGTATTCGCGGACAAACAGAAGAGACCCAATAATAATGCCTCCAAAAAATACTGCGGCGAAGCCCAAACCAATCAGGCTCGGAGGATGACGGTCAATTCCCAGCAATTGCTTGTCTAGGAGTGCTTTGTCGTGCCGATTTAGCTTCATCGGGACCGCTCGATATACTTGCTGCCGCGGCAAGCTTCGGACAACGCTCTTAAAAATAAGTGAATCGACGGATTCTCTCCTCGCTATTGGACAGGGGGGCATGGACTAAGAGTAAACGCCCCACGCTGCCTTAAACTCCGCCATCGCATCCCCGCGTGTCGCCGCGTAGCCGCGCTCAGTTAGCTTTTGGGGCCCCCGCACCGTGATCGTCCAGAACCAGCGGCGTGTGCGTCACCATGGAAGCTTTGGTTCGGTTTTTTGTACGAGCCTATAGCGCGGTTGCAGAGCTGAGTTCCATTGAACCATTCTTCGTCGGCAACAGTCACAATAGACGCTGCCACTGTCAGCTACGGGTAGCTGCTTATAGCTAACCACGTACAGCGCTCCGCAACGCGGACAGAAAAAGTCATTTCGATATGGCATGTTCATAGATCGTGAATTTTGCTGCGTGGTTCAATGACGAATAAATAAATGACTCCGCCCGAGAGGCATACGATGGCAAGCAAGGTGAGAAGTGTATCGACCATAATTGTTGATACAGCAACCTCGCAGATTATCATTGACGCGGATCAGACAGCATTATTGACGCATCTGAATAGAAGGTTGGGCGCTCTTGCCAAACAAGCGGGGCGATTAACTCTTTCGCTCCCACGCCGCCTTGAACGCGTCCATCGCGTCCGCGCGCGTCGCCGCCGGCATTGTTTCAGCTGGGCGGATGATGAACTGACTAAGATACCGACGCCCTCCACGTCGACACCATGCCCGTGCTATACTGCCAGGCGCTGGGGGTCCCAGGTGCAACGTTTACAGACCAGGGCCGTGATGCTGGAGGCAAAGCAAGCTGTTGAGCTTGAGCCCGCTGTCATTTTGCCTCCTGGTTATTACCCCGCCACCGAACTAAGGCACGGCCTTGAGACGATGGGCGGCGACGTGACCTGGGCGGCGGATCCACAATACAAGATTGAATTCTCGGCAAAGGAACTCGCCAAAATCGGCGTTAAGGGTGCCGCAAGCCGTCTCTTCGTGAAGTACGACGTGACGATGCGCGTGCGCTCAGGGCAATTAATCCCAACCTGAAGGCTTACTGAATCGCCTCGATCAGCTTCGGATCGTCATCATTGCCGACCCGATTGACCCGCCGTGAAACCGGCCACATTCGCAGGATGTCGGGCGCGGGCTTGAGCAATTCCGTCCCGCCGACGCCAGCGAGCCATGGCCTGAAATGTTCAGCATCGAGCACCACCGGCATGCGGTCGTGAATGTTTCGGGTGAGGTTATTCGCGGCGGTGACGATGATGGTGCAAGACTTCCTTGCTTCGCCGGTCTCGATGTCCTGCCATTCATCCCATAGCCCGGCAAAGGACAGCACCGAACCGTCGCTCGCCGAGATGTAATAGGGCTGCTTGCCGGTAGGGGTCGGTTTCCATTCGTAATAGCCGGACGCCGGGATCACGCATCGGCTCCGCTTGAATGCCGCACGGAACATCGGCTTGGTGGCTAGCGTCTCGGCGCGAGCATTGAAGGTTGACGGCACTTCCTTGGCGGTCTTTTTCCACCAGGACGGGATCAGGCCCCAGCGCATCGGCACCAGTTCCAGGCGATCACCGCCGCGCGGGATTACCACGTCGATGATCGTTGTCGGCGCGATATTGTAGCGCGGCTGCAAGTTGATCGCGGGCTGGGTCAGCCGGTAGAGCGCGACTATCTCGCGCCACGTGTAGTGCTGGGTGAAACGGCCGCACATGACGCAATCATGTCGCAGAGACTAGCAGCGCACAACCCGAGCCTACCTGCCGTTGGCGCGCATGTTGGTGAGGGGCATGGATGTCGGATCGCCTCGATAGATAAGAGGCAGCTGCTGCGCAGTCATCGCCGTCACGCCGCCTGTTTCGCCAGCAAGCGTTCGAGGGCTTTTTTTCCTTCTTTGGCCGCCTCTACCATGCTTTCAAAAAAGACTGGCGAACTCTTTACCGGCCCCCACCGACCGGCGCGGTAAATCTCCCAGCGCCAGGGCTTAGGCGGGCTTCCTCGCAACTTCACGACGACCGAATAGTCGGCTGGGTCAAATTCATCTTCTTCGCGCATGCGCCGTTAGATGGCGATGGTCGTCTAAATTTTCAAATTTCGACTTGGTTATTTTTGGCACTATTTGCGCCACCTACCGCCGCGCCTCAAACCGCTCCCGCATGGGCAGCCCCGCTGTGGTTTCCAGGCTTTGCGGAGTCGGGCCCATAAGAACATAAGAAAAAGCCCGGCTAGTCAGCCGGGCTTTTTACCATTATGCCGCCAATTTAGGCTCTTCGCGCCAGTGTTCTACAATTTTTTGCCGCGGTAATTCCGGAAGCTTTTTTCGAACTTTTAGGACCGGAGCTTCGGTCATTGATTTAATGACCTCCAGCCGCGTCTGCTCTGGCAGGATGTGCATCAGGTAGCAGGTTCGCATGAACGGATCGGCAGGTCCAAGACCCGTCTTCCCTTTTTCATAGTTGGCGATTGTTTGATCGGTCACACCAAGGTGATTGGCCAATTCTAATTGGCTAAGACCCATTTGTTTTCGGAGAAAACGGAACTCCGGTCCTTTCATGGCTTCTGTTTTTTCAACTATGTGAAGGCCAATAGCTCGGTGCAAGCCATTGATGTTTTCAATGTGCACCATCGGACCATAATCCGTTTGTTTCTCTGTCACTCCATTGAGAAGGAAAATATTATCTAGCCCGCTAGCCAGATAGTGATACGGCTTAGCAAGCATTTCACTTCCTTCAATGAAGAAGTCGGCTCGCTCGCTCTTTTTCATTTTGCGTCTTCCCACTCCACAGTTTTCAGGAAAAGCTCCTCATCGCGGATGACGACCACTGCCACGCCCATGCGGCGCGACGATTTGTCGACTTTCGCGACCATCTTGCATTTCCATTCTCCAGGGTTGATCCCCGCCTCGATTGGTCCTTCGATTTCGCCCAAGGTCAGCACTTCGATAGCGTCATTGATGTCGATCCCACGCTCATCGCGTCTATCAAAAACGTGGGGTCCGTAGCTATAAGCTCCCTCCTTCGCCAGCCGCCAAATCCGCGCCGCCAGCGCGCCCGCGTGTGGCGGCTTACGGGGTATCGGCACGACGGCGGCCTCGGACATGCACCTATAAATATTATAGGTTACCCGTTTGTCAACGGCTAGGGCCGGCTTTGGGCACCGCCTAAACCCCTGCATATTCGCCCAGGCAAGGCCAAGGGGCGGTTTGGGGCGATGGGGTAGGGAATTGCCCACCGCTCAGCCGGGCTTATATTTTGTCCATTCTTTGTTTGTCATCCGGGGCCAAAAACGGCCACCAAACTAAGTATTTGTTTTTATTAACTTATTTGGCGCGCCCTAGGGGATTCGAACCCCTGTTACCGCCGTGAAAGGGCGGTGTCCTAGGCCTCTAGACGAAGGGCGCAAGTGCGGCCGGAAACGGCACGCCATTTTATTATTCGCGCGGCCGGACGCAAAAAAGCAGTATCCACTTCTGCTAGCCGCACTCAGCCGGGGACGTATAAAGAGCTTCGCCGCCAGCGGCAATTACCATTTTCCGGTGTTTGGCATCGATTTCCACGGCTCCTGCGGTGGTTTAGCCGCACCCTTTTGTAACAACTCGATGGAATGCCTGTCGGGCGAGCGAACGAAGGCCATGACCCCGTCGCGCGGCGGCCGGTTAATGGTCACACTCGCCTTCATCAGCCGGTCGCAGGTGGCGTAGATGTCGTCCACCTCGTAGGCCAGATGCCCGAAATAGCGCGCCTCGCCATAGTCTTCGGTGTCCCAATTGAAGGTGAGTTCCACCTCCGGCCCGGGGCGGCCATTCTTTTTGCTGTCTTCGACCATTTTTTCGTCGTCCGGTCCGGCCAGGAACACCAGCGTATAGCGGTTCTTTTCGTCGACCCGGCGTCGGGTCTCCTTGAGCCCCAGCTTGTTGACGTAAAAATCGAGCGCGTCGTCGAGATTGCGGACGCGTAGCATGGTGTGCAGATATCTCATGGCGCTCAAACCTCATGATCGATGGGCAGCCCGCCCAGACTACACGGTTATATAGCAGTGGTAGCGCCCGATCTGGAGACAACGATTTTTCACCTGCGCAGCCTCATCGAGGGCGCGCGGGCCATCGTCCCGTTCACCGGGGCCGGCATTTCCACCGAATGCGGAATTCCGGATTTCCGCTCGCCCGGCGGCTTGTGGACGCAGAACCGGCCGATCGAATTTGGCGATTTCCTCGCCAGCCGCGAAATGCGCGACGAGGCTTGGCGCCGGCGCTTCGTGATGGAGGAGAGTTTTGCCAAGGCGAAGCCTGGGCGGGGACATCGAGCGCTGGCGAGCCTTTATCGCGCCGGCAAGGTGCCGGCATTGGTGACGCAGAACATCGATAATCTGCACCAGGCTTCCGGTATCGGTCCCGATGACGTCGTCGAATTGCACGGCAACACGACCTATGCCGCGTGCCTTGAATGCGATCGGCGTTACGAATTGTCCTGGGTTGAGCAAGAATTCGAGGCCACCGGCGGGCATGCGCCCGATTGCGCTTGCGGCGGCTACATCAAGACCGCTACCGTATCCTTCGGACAGTCGATGCCGGCTGCTGCAATGCAGCGGGCCGAGCAATTGACCCGAAGTTGCGATCTGTTTCTCGCGATCGGGTCGTCGCTGGTGGTGTGGCCGGCGGCCGGTTTTCCGCTGATGGCCAAGCGCAACGGTGCGGCTCTCGTCATCATCAATCGCGACCCGACCGAATTCGACGAGCTTGCGGATCTGGTGGTGAATCACGATATCGGCGACGTGCTCGCACCCTTCATCGCGAGCTGATTCGCAAGTTGTTGCGCTGTGCACAGAACTGTGCGCAAGCCCATTTTGCACTTTGCCGCTTCAGGCCCGGTGTTATCTTCAATCCACAAATTCGTTGAAGCGCCCTCGAAGAGGCGCCTGAAAAGCGGCGGCGTGCGGCGTCATGGCGTCGGACGGGGTTGAATCGAAAATGCCTGGAAGCAATCTCCGGCCGGGTGACGTCAGAGAACTCGTCGATGAAACGGTCGGCACCCTTATCGAGGTGGCGGGCGTCATCAAGTGGTTCGATGTCGCCAAGGGGTTCGGCTTTATCATACCCGACAACGGCATGCCGGACGTGCTACTGCACGTGACATGCCTGCGCCGTGACGGCTTTCAGACCGCCTACGAGGGTGCGCGGATAGTGTGCGAGGTGCTGCAGCGCCCTAAAGGCTTGCAGGCGTTTCGCGTTCTGTCCATGGACGAGTCGACCGCGGTGCATCCGGCGCAAATGCCGCCGCCGCGGACCCATGCCACCGTGACGCCGACCAGCGGGCTCGAGCGGGCTCAGGTAAAGTGGTTCAACCGGTTGCGCGGGTTCGGCTTCCTGACCCGCGGCGAGGGCACGCCCGACATTTTCGTCCATATGGAGACCTTGCGCCGCTATGGCCTTGCCGAGCTGCGCCCGGGCCAGACCGTGCTGGTTCGTTTCGGGCCTGGGCCGAAAGGCTTGATGGCGGCCGAGGTTCGCCCGGACGGCGGCTCGCTCGGTCCCGCCTCGCACTAATCGTGTCTGCGTTCCGCCCGGACGCGTGACCGATTTTTCCATTGCCGACCGAATGGTATCCGCGTAAAGGCGAAGCCATGCGCGCCTTGCGTTGGACTGCCGTTCTCCTCTTCGGATTCCTGCTCGCCGTAGGCCCAGCCCGGCCGGCCGGGCAGCAGACGCTTGAGATCGCCAGCAAGACCGGAGTGCACGCGTTCTCGGTCGAGATTGCCGATACCGATGCCGAGCGCGAGAAGGGCCTGATGTTCCGCAAGGAACTGCCGGAAGGCCACGGCATGCTGTTCGATTTTCACGTCGAGCAGGAGGTCGGCTTCTGGATGCAGAATACCTATGTCTCCTTGGACATGATTTTCATTCGCGGCGACGGGCGCATCCTGCGCATAGCCGAGAACACCGAGCCGTTGTCGACGCGGATCATTCCCTCGAATGGGCCGGTGCGGGCCGTGCTGGAAGTCGTCGCCGGGACTGCCCAGAAATACGGCATCGCGCCGGGCGACCGGGTGGCTTCACCAATTTTCAACGGCCATTGAGGCTTGCTTCTTTGAAAGGCGCAAAGCAAGTATCGCATCGATCGTCGGGGCGTAGCGCAGCCCGGTAGCGCATCTGCTTTGGGAGCAGAGGGTCGCAGGTTCGAATCCTGCCGCCCCGACCATATAACTAATTGATATTACAGAATTTTTGTGTGCCGTTCTGACGGAATTGCGCATAGCGACTGCAGGGGGTCGTCGGTCTTGGTTCATGAGGCAGTTATCGCCGCACCGACTCAAAATACAGTGGCAGGTCAATCGATGCTTTCCGGAACACGCGGGCGCAATCCGCATAGGTTGCCCTTTTCGCCGCGGCATCGTCCCATAACAAGAACTGAGCGAAGAAGTAGTAGATCGAAGAGCGCCAGAGATCACTGGCCGCGGTTTGTGTACAATCCGATTCTAACAGTTGCTGGGCGCGTTCCTCGGTCGCGCGACCGAGCTCAGCCCAGGCGTTGCGCCAATCCTCGTAGCGCGTAATCCGTTGTTGGAGATCCCGCAATTCGCGATAGACCGCTCCCTCTGCGAGGAATCGGTCCATGACGTTTTGCCACAATGCCCTACCAGCATCTGAGGAGCTCCTGCTTCAAACTTGAACGAGCGACTTCGCGGCCGTTTTTGAAAACATGACGTCGCGGAGATTGCGTTCGCAGCGCCTCGTGCACGGAACCCGCACCGAGGACAACAATGTCGGCGATTGTGCCAGGAGCTATGCCATACGGGTCAAGGCGGGCCGCCTTCGCACTGTTGGAAGTGATCATATCCATGGCCAGTTCGAGTTCGTGCGGCAGCGT
>CAVWDA010000058.1:0-5558 GCA_963753455.1 uncultured Alphaproteobacteria bacterium
CCGCCGATGTCGTCGCGATAGTTCTGCGGCACGTCAAAATAATGCGAGTAAACATGGGGAAACATCATCTTCCACATGCCGGAGAGATTGCGGATCACGTCGCAGATCGACGGGAACAGCATGCCGTCGACGAAATCGATGCGGCCGGAAACGCCAAGCTCGATGGTCGAACGCGGAATACGGCAGATATAGCTCTGGTAATAGGCGTCGCCGTGGATGACCTCAAGTTGGTCGCCGCCGCCGACGATGCCGAGCGGTAGCATGTCGGCCGCGTGGATGAGTTCGCGCGGCACATAGATCGGCATGTAGCCGATCACCTTGCGGCCGGGCTTGGCGGCCTTCCATTGGCGCGCCGACGCGAAGTGCAGATCCTCGAATAGCGCGGTTGCACGTGCGATAATGTCGGCCGTAGCCGGAGCTTTCAACGATGTTGCCATTGGGGCGACCTCTTCGCGATAAAGGCTTCGAGTCCCGCCACCGCGTCGTGGGTGGCCATGAGTTCGTCCAGATAGAGCCGCTCGACGGCGCGAATCTTGTCCTTGACGCGTGCGACGTAGTCGAGCCGCGCCGCCTTGACGGCATAGCGCAACGAGCTCGCGCTCTTTGGCTTGAGATGCTCTTCGAAATAGGCGAGCGCGGCGTGTTCCGGATCGGCGGCCGCTTCGCACGCGATGCCGATGGCCTCCGCTTGCGCGCCGGTAATGCCGCGGCCGGATAGCAACAGATCGAGTGAGCGCTGCGGACCGATCAATTCCGGCAACAGGCAGGACGCGGCCGGCGCGAACACGCCGAGCTTCATTTCCGGTTGGCCGAGACTGGCGTCGGGCGCGACGAAGATGAGATGGCCGGCGAGCGCGAGTTCGAGGCCGCCGCCGAGGCATTGGCCGCGCACCGCCATCAGCAGCGGCACCGGCGACTCGACCATGCGCAGGATCAACTTATGCAATCCAGCCAGCATGACGGCGCATTGGCCCGGCAGATGTTCCTCGACGCTGGCGCCGAAACTGAAATGCGGCCCCTCGGCATCGATCAGCACCGCACCGAGTTGGTTGTTGCCGAGATGCTCAGCGAACGCCGCGTCAAGCGCGGCGATCATGCCGGCATCGATCAGATTGGCCTTCGGGCGGTTCAAGCGCAGCCGCAGCAGCCGGCCTTCCGCCCCGTGCCAGATCTTGAGCGGCTGGTTCACAGCTAGGACCTCGCCCGCGGCTGGATGCTATCGGTGAGTTCGTCGCTCCACGGCGTGTTGGCGGCGAGCGCGCGGCGCAGCGCGACGAAATCGATTTCCCGACCGGTCTCGCGCGTGCCTTCGTTGAAGGCGCGGAAGCCGGCGCGCGCTTCCGTCATCATGTTGAGAGCGAGCCAGTCGCGCGAATTTTCTTTGTTGGCGTTCCACGCCTGGAGCTTCGCCTTGCGCAGCTCCTCGACGGTCTTGGTCGTGCATTCGGGGAACGTGTAGAGCAGCTTGGTGCACAGCGCCTCGACCTTCTCATCGAGCAGGCTGAGATCGATGGTGCCGCGCTTCAAGAGCGCCTGGCCTTCGGCAGCGGTGGCGCCGGTCTTGAACTCGCCGTGCACGATGCGGCCGTATTCGTCGAGATAACGGTCGGTGATCACGGTCGGATTGGCGACGAACTTGCCGTCGACCTTCAGCGCCGGCACGATCTCGCTGATGATGCCGAGGCGATAGGCCTTGTGCGCCGAGAACGGCTCGCACAGCAGACCGGAAACCATCGCGTGCTCGCAGCCAATCATATAGGGCAAAAAATCGGTCGCGCCGCCGATCGGCGCCGAGCCATGCTTGGGACCGGCCTGGCCAAAACGAGCGAGATCCTGCGCGATCGAGAAATCGCAGGCCATGCCGATTTCCTGGCCGCCGCCAATGCGCATGCCGTTCACGCGGCAGATCACCGGCTTGTCGCAGCCGAGAATGGCCGAGACCATGTCGTTGAAAAGCCGCATGTAGCCGCGATATTCCTGCGGATTGCCGGCATAATACTCGGCGTATTCCTTGGTGTTGCCGCCGGTGCAAAAGGCCTTGTCGCCGACGCCAGTAAAGACCACGGCGACAACGTCGCGCGCCGCGCTCGCGGCGCGGAACGCCAGAATGGTGCCCTTCACCATATCGGTCGTGTAGGAGTTGAACTGGCTGGGGTTGTCGAGCGTGATCCACGCGTTGAACAAACCGGCCACCGGCTTGCCGTCGGCTCCCTTCACCGGACGCTTCTCGTAGTGGACGCCCTTGGAGACCGCCTCGCGCGCAGTATCCGCGACGAGGTTATGATCCTTGGCTTCCGAATTCTGCGCGGCGACCACGCGGGTGGCTTCGACGCTCATTGCGATGCTCCTAGCGGTTCGGGAACGAGAACGGCACGACGCTTCAGCGCGCCGGAATGAACGGCCTCGAACACCTGATTGATTTCGCTCAGAGGATGTTTTTCGACGAACGGCGTGACCTTGACGCGGCCGTTCATCACTAACTCCAAGGCTTCCGGGTAAAGTTCCGGCGGGCATCCCCAATTACCCAGCGCACGCGCGTGATAGGCCATCAAATTGGAGAGCCGCACCTCGGCCTTGTCCATAGTAAAGCCGACAACGCAGAGGGTCGCTCCATGATTGAGTAGGCCGAAGGCCGCCTCCTGGCCGGCTTTGGTGCCGGAGCATTCGAAGATAATCCACTCTGTCTGGCGCAGCCCGTGTTCCTTGGCGAATTTCTGGATCGCCGCCTTGAGGTCGCGTCCCGACAGCTGCTTGGAATTCAGCGTGAGCGACGCGCCCTGCCCGCGGATGGCCGCGAGCTTGTCGTCGTTGACGTCGATCGCGACAACGACACCGCCCATCGCTGCCGCGATCTGTGCGGCATAGCCGCCAACGCCGCCAACCCCATTGACGATAACAAGATCACCTTTCGTGACGCCGGCCTGCACCACCGCTTGGTAAGGCGTGGTCACGGCATCGGCGATGACCGAAAGATCGGCCAAGTCGATGCCGATGGACGCTAGGCGATGCTCATCGACGACACACAGCCCGCGCGACGGCACCACGATGTGTGTGGCGAAGCCACCCTGAATATCGTTGCCCGGCATCTTCTGGTTCGGGCAGATCGTCGCCTTGCCGCGCTTGCAGGCGTCGCATTGACCGCACGGGATCACCGCCGGAATGATAACCGCGCGGTCGGTGAACCAGAGCGCATCAGCGCCGGTGTCGACGACGTGGCCGCTGATCTCATGCCCCAGCGCCAGAGGCAGTTCATGCTTGGTGCGCACGCCATCGTAATAATAGCCAAGATCGGTGTGGCAGACGCCGCAGCCGGCGATCTCGACCAGGACTTCATCGGGGGCGAGCGCGCCGACTTCGAATTCCATCGGAACGAAAGGCTTGCCTGCGCCCGTCATCATCCAGCGAATTGGCTTGGCGCTCATCGGTCTGCCCTCCAGATTGGCCGGCGTGCCCGGCGCCGGATCCGTATGCGGCCTTGACGTTCATTCTTCGTTGGCCAACCGTTGAAATGCCTTGATCAAGGTCAAGGAAAAGCAAAAAACAGCATTCTAGTACTTAAATACATATTGGAGCCACTCGACGGCAAAATGGGCTCTAATTCAGGGGAAAATGGCCATGGCAGCCTCGCCGAGCATCTCGATCGCGATCATTGGCAGTGGTGGCGCCGGGGCGCTGACGACCGGCGACAGCCTGCTCGAAACGGCGTGCGCGGCCGGGTGGCATGGCCTGTTTACCCGCACCATGGGCCCGCAGATCCGAGGCGGCGAAGCGGCAGCGCTACTTCGCCTCGCCGGGCAGCCCGTTGAATCCCTGCCCGACCGGTTCGATCTGCTGATCGGCATCGACTGGCTCAATGCCCACCGTTTCGGCGCCGAGATCAAAGCCGGACCGCAGACCCTGGTGATCAGCGACCCGCGCGGCGGCGACCTGCCACCGATGGTAACCGAGTCCGGCGCCCGCGTGGTCGACGTGCCGATGAAGGAGATGGCCAAGGTGATCCCCGACGGACGCCCCAACATGATCGCGCTCGGCATCGCCGCCAGGCTGCTGGGCTTTACCGTCGAGCAGGCGTTCGCGCCGATCGAGAAGCGACTTGTCGACAAGGGGCCAGCGGCCCTCGAGGCGAGCCTCGCCGGGATCAAGGTCGGATTCGGCGCCGCGGCCGGCATCAATCTCGGCATGCAACTCGCCGCGCCAAAGGCGAGCACTGCCCGCCGGTGGCTGCTGTCCGGCAACGAGGCGACCGCGCTCGGCGCCGTCCGTGGCGGAGTCCGCTTTGCCGCCGCCTATCCAATCACGCCGGCGACCGAAATCCTCGAGTGGCTGGCGCCGAACCTCACCAAGGTCGGCGGCACGCTGCTGCAGGCCGAAGACGAACTCGCCGCCATCAACATGATCATCGGCGCATCCTACGGCGGCACGCCGGCGCTGACGGCGACCGCCGGCCCCGGCCTGTCGCTGATGATCGAGGCGCTCGGGCTTGCCACCGCCGCGGAAATCCCGGTCGTGGTCATCGACGTGATGCGCGGCGGGCCATCGACCGGCATTCCCACCAAGTCCGAGCAGGGCGACCTGAACATCGCCATCTACGGCATGCACGGCGACGCGCCGCATCTCGTGCTGGCGCCGCAATCGGTCGGCGACTGTGTATTCACGACGCAGTGGGCGACCTATCTCGCGGAGGCGCTGCAGGCGCCGGCGATCGTTCTATCCGACCAGTTCATGGGCCAGTCGCGCGCCGCGATCGAACGGCCAGCCGACGTCGCCTTCATCGGCGCCCGGTCCGTCGCCACCGATATTGCCGCCGGTTCCTACAAGCGCCACGCCATGACGGCCAATGGCGTGTCGCCGATGGCCATTCCGGGAACGCGCGGCGGCCAATATACGGCCGACGGTCTCACCCATTCCGAGCGCGGCACTCCGACCAGCGGCGCCGGCGACCACATGGCCCAGCTCGACAAGCGGCGCGACAAGCTCGATCGCTTCAACTACGGCGACCATTGGGCGAGCATCGAAGGCGCCGGCGATCTTGCGGTCATCACCTGGGGCTCGCTCACCGGCGCCGCGCGCGAAGCGGTCGCCTTTGCGGCCGCGGACGGCATCAAAGCCCGCATGATCGCGCCGCGCCTGCTGGCGCCGGTCCGGCCGGAACAGATGGCCGCCGCTCTCAAAGGCGTCAAACGCATCCTGGTGGTCGAGCAGACCCATGGCGGCCAATTCGCCAAGTTTCTGCGCGCCCATTACGACCTGCCGGGTCAGGTTCGCGTGTTCAGCCGGCCCGGACCGCTGCCGATCACCGGCGGCGAAATCCATCGCGCGATCGCGGATTGGAGATGACCATGAACGTCGAAACCCGCACCTACAAACAGGCGGATTACAAATCCGACGTGAAGCCGATCTGGTGTCCCGGTTGCGGCGACTATCACGTGCTGATGTCGTTCGGCCGCGCTTTCGCTCAATTGGGCCTGCCGCCCGAGCAGATCGCCGTGATATCCGGCATCGGCTGCTCGTCGCGCATTCCCGCCTACACCAATTGCTACGGCTTCCACGGCGTGCAC
>CAVWDA010000059.1:0-27565 GCA_963753455.1 uncultured Alphaproteobacteria bacterium
TGCAGCCGATCCGAGAACAGGCCGGCACCTTCGCCGATTCCATCAAACTGTGGAGCGCAGCATGACGACGCAGACAAAGATTGTCACTTCCCGCGCGCCGGTGAAGGAGGCCGTCAAGGACGCTTCCATGGTGAAGCAGAAGGAGATGATGGCCGCGCATTACGACCGGCTGACCAACGTGCCGCAGACCGGCGACAAGGTGGCGGCCACCTTCGTGCCCGGCAATCTCAACGAACTGATCATGTGCTTCGACCTCCTGAACAATCTGCCGGAGGTCAACGCCATTCAGAACGGGTTGCGCCGCACCAGCGGCAGCTTCGTGCTGGAGGCGGAAAAGATCGGCCATTCCGAGGACGTCTGCACTTACGTGAAGTCGGACATCGGCATGATGGCCAAGGGCAATCTCGCGCCCAACGGCAAGAAATTTCCCAATCCCGACGTGCTGCTGCTGTCCTATACCGGCTGCTTCACCTTCATGAAGTGGTTCGAACTGCTGCGCGAGCAGTACAAGTGCGAGACGATCATGTTGCACACGCCCTACATGGGCGACGGCAAGATCACCAAGAACATGATCGACTACATGGTCAAGCAGCTCAAGGAAGAGGTCATCCCGACGCTCGAGCGCGTCTCCGGGGTCAAGTTCGATATCGACCGGCTGCGCGAATACCTGAAGAAGTCGACCAAGGCCGAGGACGATCTGGTCCGCGTGCTGCAAAGCGCCAAGTCGAAGCCGTCGCCGATCGACGCCTATTTCGGCGGCATCTATTACATCGGGCCGATCTTCGGCGCTTTCCGCGGCACCGACGACGCGGTCGATTACTACAAGTTCCTGCGCGAGGAGGTCGAAGCGCGCCAGGCCGCGGGTCTCGGGCCGGTGACGCCCGACGGCGACATGGGCAAGGAGAAATATCGGCTGGTCGTCGAAGGACCGCCCAACTACACCAGCTTCCGCCAGTTCTGGAAAATGTTCTACGACGAAGGCGCGGTGGTCGTCGCGTCGAGCTACACCAAGGTCGGCGGCGTCTACGATTTCGGCTTCCGCCACGATCCCGACAAGCCGTTGGAGACGCTCGCCGAATACTGCCTCGGCGTCTACACCAACCGCAGCCTGCCGATGCGCATCGACATGCTGGGCAACTACATCAACGAATACGAAGCCGACGGCCTTTTGATCAACTCGATCAAGAGCTGCAATAGCTTCTCGGCCGGGCAATTGCTGATGATGCGCGAAGTCGAAAAGCGCACCGGCAAGCCGGCGGCCTTCGTCGAATCCGATCTGGTCGACCCGCGCTATTTCTCGGCGGCCAACATCAAGAACCGCCTGGAGAGCTATTTCCAGATGATTGACCAGAAACGCGCCGGCGTGGACGCGGCGGCTTGAGGGGGAATCGCATGAAAACATTCGTCGGCATCGATCTCGGTTCGACGACGACCAAGGCGGTCCTCCTCGACGAGGATCGCAAGGTAATCGGACACGGCATCACCAATTCGCGCTCGAATTACGCGACGGCCGCACGCGTGGCCAGCCAGGAGGCGCGCGTCGACGGGCAGTTCACGCTGTTCCGGCGGGCGCTTACCGATGCCCATGGACTGATCGACCTCGACACGTTCCTCGGCACGCTCGAGCGCGCCTTTCGTCTCGAGCAGTTTCTCGAACAGCTTGACGATCTCGAGCAGACCTGCATCGGCCAAATCCAGGGTGAACGCTTCGCCAAGGTCGCGTCCGGGGTGAAGGATTCGCTTGCCGAAGTGTTCAAGCGGTTGCGCAAGGAAGCGCCCGAACTCTATGCGCCAGGCGCCAAGCGTAAATCCGACTTTTTCCGCGATATCGCGGGCTCGCGCTACCACACGCACGCCGAAGAAGTGGCGCGCGATGCGAACCTCCCCTACGACTTGCTGCTCAACGTCTACGACAAGTCGATCATCGAGGTGGAAAACCGGCCGCCGGCGGGCGAGTTGAGCGACAAATTCCGTCGCGCGCTCGGGCGCGTGCTGAAAACGGACAACTCGGTCAAATCGGCGGCCGCCGACATCCAGAAGATGATCGAGGATGCGCTCGCGGTCGATTTGGAGGAAACCTATCTCGTCGGTACCGGATACGGCCGCGTGACGCTGCCGTTCTCCAAGGAACATATCCGCTCGGAGATCCTGTGCCACGGGCTCGGCGCCCACTTGATGTATCCGCAGACACGCACGGTGCTCGACATCGGCGGTCAGGACACCAAGGGCATCCAGATCGACGAGAACGGGATCGTCGCCAACTTCCAGATGAACGACCGCTGCGCGGCAGGTTGCGGACGCTATCTCGGTTACATCGCCGACGAGATGAACATGGGCCTGCACGAATTGGGTCCCATGGCCATGAAGTCGGACAAGCCGGCGCGCATCAATTCAACCTGTACGGTGTTCGCCGGCGCCGAACTGCGCGACCGGCTTTCACTCGGGGAGAAGCGCGAAGACATTTTGGCCGGCCTGCACCGCGCCATCATCCTGCGCGCGATCTCCATTATCTCGCGTTCCGGGGGGGTCACCAATGAATTCACCTTCACCGGCGGCGTTGCCAAGAACGAGGCCGCGGTGCGCGAGCTGCGCAAGCTGATCAAGGAGAATTACGGCGAGGTCGTCATCAACATCAACCCGGATTCTATCTACACCGGCGCGCTCGGCGCGGCGGAGTTTGCGCGGCGGGCGCATTCGGGTCTGGCGGACGGGAGCGAACAATGACCATCGCAGCAGGCATCGATATCGGCACCAGCACCATCAAGGCGGTGCTGTTCAAGGTCGAGAACGGCAAGGAAACTTGGCTGTCGCGCTACGTGATGCGCATCCGGCAGCGCGATCCCATGGAACTGGCCCGCGTCGCCTATGACGCCGTGCTGGAAGACGCCAAGCTCAAGTCCGAGGACGTCAACTATGTTGCCACCACGGGCGAAGCCGAAAGCGTGCCGTTCCATACCGGCCATTTCTATTCGATGACGACGCATGCCCGCGGCGCCATCTATCTCAATCCGGAATCACGCGCGGCACTCGACATCGGCGCGCTGCACGGCCGCGCCATCCAGATCGACGGACGCGGCAAGGTCTTGAGCTACAAGATGACCAGCCAGTGCGCGTCGGGCTCAGGGCAATTCCTCGAAAACATCGCGCGCTATCTCGGCATCGCGCAGGAGGAGATCGGAACGCTGTCGAGCCAAGGCGACAATCCCGAAGTGGTGAGCAGCATCTGCGCCGTGCTGGCGGAGACCGACGTGATCAACATGGTTTCGCGCGGCATTTCGGCGCCAAACATCCTCAAGGGCATCCACCTGTCGATGGCGGCCCGGTTGTCAAAATTGCTCAAATCGATCGGGGTGGTCGACGGTACGGTGATGGTGACCGGCGGACTTGCCCTCGACAAGGGGTTGGTCGCCGCCCTCGAAGAGGATATCGCGAACATCAAGGATATGAAAGTCGCGGTCCGCAGTCATTCGGATTCGATGTATGCCGGGGCGATCGGCGCTGCCTTGTGGGGCGCGTTCCGGTTTGAAAAGCTTGCCGCGACCGGCCGTGTGCCGGCGGCAGCGTGAGACAGGAGATAACGCCATGGCCCTGATGATTACCGATGCCTGCACCGCATGCGATGCCTGCGAGCCGGTGTGCCCGAACAAGGCGATCACCGCCGGCAACCCGATGTACATCATCGACCCGCTGAAATGCACCGAGTGCGTGGGCGCCGAGGATGAGCCGCAGTGCAAGCTGGTCTGCCCGGCCAATTGCATCGAGCCCAATCCGGACTGGAACGAAACGAAAGACGATCTGCTCGCCAAGTACGAGCAGTTGCACGGCTGACGCGGAATTTCTCGAGAATGGATGAGGGTCTTGTATGAGCAATGCTGCCGGGACCGCGGACAACAGTGTCCGTCCGTTACGCCCCGCCGACCTTGAACGGGTCATCGCCATCGATTCGGCGCATGTTGGCGAGCCGCGCCGCCGCTTTTTCGAAAAGCGGCTGGCTCATGCACAGCAGCACCCCGAAGATATCGTGCATGTCGGCGTCGTCCGCAAAGGTGCGCTGGTCGGCTTTGCCTTCGCCCGCATTCTGCGCGGCGAATTCGGCCGCGAACAGGCTACTGCCACACTCGACGCAGTCGGCGTCGAGCACGATAGTCGGGAGCATGGCGTCGGCCATGCTTTGATGGACGGCCTCGCCAAGGTCATGCGTCAGAAGGGCGTGCAATCCCTGCAATCGCAAGCCGATTGGACCAACCTCGGCTTGCTGCGGTTTTTCGATTCGTCCGGCTTCCGGCTGGCGCCTCGTCTGGTGCTGGAGCGTTCCGTGCTGACTCCGCTGGCTGAATCTGTCGACGAAGAGTGACATCAAAAGGAGTGACGGCATGGTTCAGAAGACCGGCATCACCGTCCCGCGGCACGTGGGAGAAGCCGCCGAAATCAATTACGGCGGGCCGCCCACCGCGGACTACGGACCGCTCGCGCGCGACAGGATACCCGTGCGGTCGATGGCCGATGGCGATTTGCACGCTCTGGTGGCGATCGATCGCCGGATTACCGGCCGCGACCGCGCCGCATATTTCAAACGCAAGCTGGCGGATGCGCTGACCGAGTCGGATGTACGCGTTTCGCTCGTTGCCGAACTTGATGGCGGCCCCGTCGGGTTCATCATGGCGCGGGTCGATGTCGGCGAATTCGGCCGGGTCGAGACCACCGCGGTCATCGATACTATCGGCGTCGATCCGGACTATCAGAATCGGGGCGTCGGCCGCGCTTTGGTGTCGCAGCTCCTGACCAATCTCGGTACGCTGCGTGTCGAGAAAGTGCGCACTGAAGTCGAATGGCAGGATCATGACCTGCTGGCTTATCTCGACCGCAATGGATTTCGTCCCTCGCAGCAGCTCTGTTTCGATCAGCCGATCGTCTGATGTCCTCCTCTTTGCTGGTCAAGTCGAATCTTGCCTGTCGGCCGCGGTTTGATTTTCGCGATCATCTGGCAATCGTTACAGGCGGCAGCCGCGGCATCGGCCGAGCGATTGCCGATGCGCTCGGCGAGGCCGGCGCGCTGGTCTACGCCTTCGACGTCGGCGAGCCGGAGGATATTGCAGGCTTCCCGCATCAATTCATACGCATCGATATCGCCGATACCAATGCGGTGAAAGCCGCCATCGCGGAGTTTCCCAAGGCGCCGACTTTGCTGGTCAACAATGCCGGCATCACCCGCGATCGATCGATCGCCAAGATGAGCGACGCCGACTGGTCAACGGTGCTCAATGTCAATCTCACCGGCGCCTTCAACATGATCCGCGCCGTCGCGCCGCTGATGGCGGCGCAGGGATTTGGCCGCATCGTCGACATCACGTCGATCAACGGGCTGCGCGGCAAATTCGGCCAGGCCAACTACGCGGCGGCCAAGGCCGGGCTGATCGGCCTGACCAAGACGGCGGCGTGGGAATTCGGCAAGAAGGGCGTCACCATCAATGCGGTCGCGCCCGGCATGGTCATGACCGATATGGCGCGCGCGCTGCCTGCGGAAATACTTTCCCGCGCCGTGGCCGAAGCGGCGCTCCCCGAGCTTGCCGATCCGCAGGATATCGCCAACGCAGTGCTGTTCCTGCTCTCCGACGCTGCTCGCGCCGTCACCGGCGAAGTGCTGCGTGTCGACGCGGGGCAATATATTTGACGATTCCGAGCACGCGGCGCGCTCGTTAACCCCAGCGTACCATGCGCAGCATGAAGCCGCCCTCGCAGCCGTCGCCGCAATGCGATTCCATGACCTCGTGGCTCCAGCCGCGCTCTTCGAGGTCCGCATAAAGGAGGATCGGCTCCTGATCGAAATGGCCGACCAAGGCGGTATCGACGTCGCCGCTTTCGATCGTCTGCAGAACCGTCGCTACCGGCTCCGGCGGCGGCAGGCCGCGTAGGTCGATATGGATGGCGTCGGCCGTTCGCCATATCCGGGACCCGTCCTCCGGTCTGGCGTGGTCATGGTGGTCGTGATGCACGGCAAAACTCCAATCTGGCGTGCCGAGGTTATAAATCGGTACCAAAATGCCTAATTATACGTTATGGATTCTTGATTAGGATCAAGGGCTGGTTCTTTTGGCGACAGCGAAAAAAACGGGCGGAGCAATGGCCGACACCGCCGTGCGGGTCCGGCGCGTGCAAGCCGCCGACATCCCGCAGGTGATCGGACTCGATACCCGCGTCACCAAACTCGCCAAGGCGGACTACTGGAACGATATTTTCCGCCGTTACGGCAAACAACGGCTGCGCGAGCGTTTCTTCCTGGTCGCCGAGAGCCTCGCCGACCGCGCGAACCGGCATGTGCTGGGATTCATCATCGGCGAGATTCGCGCCTGGGAATTCGGCTCGACGCCTTGCGGCTGGGTCTTTGCGTTGTCGGTCGAACCGGAGATGCGGCTGCAAAGCGTTGCTACCGAGTTGTTTGAGGCGATTTCAAAGGAGTTCAAGAAAGCCGGCGTCAGTAAAATGCGCACGATGGTGGCCAGGGACGCGCAACTGCCCATGCTGTTTTTCCGCAGCGAGGGCATGATGGCTGGTCCCTATATCCAGCTAGAGAAAGATCTCGATTGAGCGGCAAGGTGACGGCATGAGACTGCAAACTTCGACCCGTTTGGCCATTTTCGCGGCCTTGGAACTGACCGCGCGCGAGGGCTGCCAGCTTTCGGTCGCGGACATCGGCGAGAAATATGGCGTCTCCAGCCATCACCTCGCGAAGGTAATGCATGTCATGGGCCGTGCCGGGCTGGTTCGCGCGGTTCGCGGCGCGGGCGGCGGATATCAATTCGCCGGCAATGCACGGCGAGTAACGCTGCTGGATATTGCTCAGCTGTTCGAGGAATTGAGTTCCGTCGAGCACGATGCCGGCGCTGCCGATGCGACTCCGGAGGATCGGGCCTTGCGTGAAGTCCTCAATGAAATCGACGATATTGCGCGCGCGACGCTTGGTTCGATCACGATCGCGACCATGCGCAAACTGGTGGATCGCCGGGCTAACGGCCGCGTGTCCGCGAAGTCGGCCCCGCGTAAGTCGCCCCGAACCTGATTTTCCGTTCTTTATTTATCTTCGCACCTGCACAAGAGATGCGGCCAATCTTGCAGCTCAAACTATAATGATTTGAGGCCCAACCAATATCATTGTGCACTGCAGCGTAAAACAGAGCTTAGCACCCAATCCTCATTGATCGAGATCAAGGCGGCGCAGCCGTCTGCCTCATTGACTGACGCGATATTAGTCTGAGGCGCGTTCCCAATGGCTTCGAAACTGACAGCCGGCGACCTTCAAATCATTACGCGCATCGCCGTTTTTCGAGGACTGAAGTCAGAGACCGTCGAGCACATCATCGCACCGGCGACCGCTCTGATGTTACGGCCGCACGAATGGATTATACGCCAAGACGATCCGGCGACTTCATTTTTTATTGTGATTGATGGTTGGGTGAAACTTTATCGCAGCACGCCGTCGGGCGATGAAACCGTCATCGAAATCATGACGAAGGGTCAGAGTTTTGCGGAAGCTGTCGCCTTCACGGGCAATCGATATCTGGCGACCGCGGAAGCGGTGAGCGAAGCACGCGTCGCACGCATCCCGGCCGATCATATCGTCCGGTGCATCCGCGAAAGCCCCGACATCGCATTGGGGATGATCGCGTCGATCTCCCAGCACATGCATCATCTCGTCCAGCAGGTCGAGCAGCTCAAGGCGCAAAGCGGCGTGCAGCGGGTCGCCGAATTTCTTGCGTCGTTGTCGGTGACGGAGCAGGGACATTGTGCGGTCGCGTTGCCATACGACAAGGTTCTGATCGCCGGGCGGCTTGGCCTGACGCCGGAATCGTTGTCGCGCGCCTTTGCGCGATTGCGCAGCATCGGCGTCGTGGTCGACGCCTCGCATGTCGTGGTCAAGGACGTTGCCAAGCTACGGCAGCTTGCGAACGATGAACGCAGCGCGGTGCGGGGCACCTTGCGCACGGCGCGTTGATGCCTTCGCGGGTTCTCCATCCATCCGGCTGGGCGCCGCCGATCGGCTACGCCAACGGCATCAGCGTGCCGGCCGGCCGCATCGTTTTCGTTGCCGGCACCGTCGGCTGGGATGCCAATCAGAAATTCCAAAGCGCAGAACTCGTGCCGCAATTCGAGCAGGCGCTCAAAAATATCATTGCGATTTTAACGGAAGCCGGCGCCAAACCGAGCGACATTTGCCGGCTCACGGCGTATTGCATCGACAAGCCGGCTTATCTCAAAGGCCGGCGCGAGCTCGGGCGCATCTGGAAATCGCTGATCGGAAATCATTTCCCGGCGATGAGCATGATTTTTGTTGCCGATCTTCTCGATGCGCCGGCCAAGATCGAACTGGAAGCGACGGCCGTTATTCCCGCTTCATAGACCGGAAGGACTCAAGCCGTTTGTTCGGCGAACAGCCTTGCGGTCAAACGCCGCGCCAGCGCCGCGGCCGCGATGCGTCGGTAATTAGCCGACGTAAGCGTGGTCCGCATCGGTTGAACCTGCTTCTGTACCAGCCGGTCGATCTCTTGCAGCAGCTTGTCGTCGATCGGCCGGCCGGCAAAGGCTTCCGTGCCGGCGAGCAGGAACGGCCGGGAGTTCGTGCCGGTCAGTGCGATGCGGAGTGTACTGACATTCGTGCCGGATACCGCGAGCGCGACCGCCACGCCGGCCAGAGGAAAATCGATCGCCGCGCGCTGTCGTACCTTTTCATAGGCCGACGGCGGCGGGCTAGTCGGCAAATTTACCGCCACCAGGATTTCGCCAGTGGCCAGAGCAAGATGGGCTTTGCCGTCCTCGACATAAAGATCGCTTAAGGGAATTCGGCGCTCGCCTTTCGGTCCGGCAATGTCGATTTCGGCGCCATAGACCAGTAAAGCGGGCGCTAGATCGCCGCTGAAGGCGGCGTGGCAGCGGTGGCCCTGCGGCGCGACATGGCACGTGTCGCCGCGATTCTTGAGGCAATAGGCGTTGGCGCTACGCCACCATTCGCTCTGATTGTAATAGATGCAGCGCGTATCGAGGCACAGATTGCCGCCGACCGTCGCCACGACGCGGTGACCGGGTCCGGCGATCGCTGCGGCGGCCTGCGCGAGCGCGCGGTATCGGCTGGCGATCGCCGTGTCGCGCGCGAGCGTGGTGAGGGTCACACCGGCGCCGATCGTGACGCCGCTGCCGCCAGTTGTTATCTCGGTCAGTTCGTCGATGCCGGAAAGATCGACGAGCAAATCCGGGCTGGCGATGCCGCGCCGCATATTCACGAGCAGGTCGGTGCCACCGGCGATGTAGCGACTGCCCGGGTCTCTGAGACGCGTGGCGATCGCCTCTTTGACGGTGCCCGGCTGTGCCACTCGGAATTCGGCGAACGGTGCAGTCATGATGCGGCCTTCACAGCCTTGGCCAGCCTCGTCTGCCGCCGGCGCCGGATGAGCGCTTCCACGACCCGGTCCGGCGTCACCGGCAATTCGTTGAGGTCAAGGCCAATGGCGTTGGCGATAGCGTTGACCAAGGCCGGCGGGAAGCCGGCGAGCGCGCCTTCGCTCGCTTCCTTGGCCCCGAACGGGCCGTAGGGATCGTGGCTTTCGACGATATAGGTTTCGATCGGCGGCGATTCGGCGATGGTCGGCATGCGGTATTCGAGAAAGCTCGCATGCGCCGGCAGGCCCTCGAGGTAGCGGGTCTCCTCGCACATCGCTTGCCCCATGCCCATCCAGACCGATCCTTCGATCTGGCCTTCGACCGCCAACGGGTTGATGGCATGGCCGCAATCAAGCGCCACCCACACTTTGTCGACGCTGACCAACCCCGAGGCGTCATCGATGCTCACCTCGACAACCTGGGCGGCGTAACTGAATCCCATGGTCGAGCCGACGGCGCCACCGCGATGTTTGCCGCCCTGCGCGTCGGGCGGGGTCGTGAAGGTTCCCTTGACGGTGATCGCGCCCTCGTCGACCAGCGCCGCCGCCACGATGTCGGCGAAGGGCAGCGTCGATTGATCGCCGCTGCCGACGCGGAACGTCTCTCCGACGCATTCGATGTCTTCGGGGCGCGCCTCGAGCTTGCGCGCCGCGGCCGCAATGAGGACTACCTTCAACTTTTTCGCGGCGTCGATCGCCGCGTTGCCCACCATGAAGGTGATGCGCGACGAGTAGGCGCCGTTGTCCTTGGGCGTGACCGCGGTATCGGCGGCGACGACGCGGATGCGATCGAGCGAGATATCCAACGTCTCGGCCACGGCGATCGCCACCATGGTTGAGGAACCTTGGCCGATATCGGCAGCACCGGTGAGCGCCGTCACGCCGCCGTCGAAATCCAGCTTGAGATTGACCACTGCGTGCGGCTCGCCGGTGCGGTGGATCGGCTTGGCCGCGCCGCTCACATAATGCGAACAGGCCATGCCGAGGCCCTTTCCGGGCGGCAGCTTGCCGAGGCGCTCGCGCCAACCGCTCGCCCTCTCGACAATGTCGAGGCATTCATCGAGGCCGTAACTGTTGACCGTCAAATCATTCAACGTCCGCATCGGCGCGTGCAGCAGATTGGCGCGGCGTGCGGCGAAAGGATCCAACCCGAGTTCGCGCGCCATGCGGTCGACCAGACATTCAAAGGCGTGGCGAGTGTCGACCGACCCATGCCCGCGCATCGCGCCGCAGGGCGGCAGGTTGGCATAGACCCGGTAACCGTCATATTTTACCGCCGGGATATCGTAGAGACCCTGCAGCAAGGCGCCGGCATAAAGAATGGTGATAATGCCGTAGCCGGCATAGGCGCCGCCGCGCTGCACCACCTCGCATTCGCAGGCGGTCAGGCGCCCATCCTTGCGCATGCCGAGTTTCAACCGGATATCGGTTTGCGGGCGGGCGCGGTGGGTGATGAAGGTTTCCTCGCGGGTGAGCTGCATCATCACCTTGCCGGCGCTGGCACGCGCGAGCAGCGCGGTGACGATCTCGAAATTCAAGGCTTCAACGCGGGCGCCGAAGCCACCGCCGATAAACGGCTTGATCACCCGGATGCGCGAGGTGTCCATTTCCAGGCATTCGGCGATCATCAAGTGCAGGTAGTAGCCGACTTGTGAAACGGTCTGCACCGTGAGACGGCCGGTGGCCGGGTCGTATTCGGCCAAACTCGCGTGCGGTTCGATCTGTGCATGGTTGATTTCGGCGCAACTGAACCGCTGCTCGCGCACCAAATCAGCGTTGGCAAAACCTTGGCGGACGTCGCCGAACTCGTGATGGACGTCGCGCTCGACATTGCCCGGTTTGTTGTCGTGCAGCAGCACAGCGTCCGGCGCGCGCGCCGCTTCGGACGTGTAATAAGCCGGCAGTTGCTTGACCTCGAAATCAATCAGCGCCAGCGCGCGCTCGGCCGTCTCCGCGTCGATCGCCGCGACCGCCGCGACCGGTTCGCCGCGATAGCGTACGCGGCCGCGCGCCAGCGGATATTCGTTCATGGCGATCGGCAGCACGCCGTAAGTATGCGGACAGTCATCGCCGGTCACGACCGCGACCACGCCGTCCAACGCTCGAGCTCTTGATACGTCGAGCCGGACGATGTCCGCGTGGCTGACCGGGCTGCGGAAGATGCGCCCGATAAGCGCATCGGCATGGTCGAGATCCGCAGTATAGCGGGCCTTGCCGGTTACCTTGTCGATGCCGTCAATGAGCGGGATGCCCGGACGCTTCTTGGCGCTCACCTGATCGGGGGCTGTCATCATGGCGTCGATTCCGCAGCTGCGTGAACGGATTCGATGATCTTCACGTAGCCGGTGCAGCGGCAAAGATTGCCGGATAATGCGCTGCGAATATCCTCGTCGCTGGGCTTCGGATTGCGCCGCAGCAGCGCTTCCGCCGCCATGATCATTCCCGGCGTGCAGAAGCCGCATTGCGTGCCGAGCTTCTCGTGAAAGGCGCGCTGCAATCGGTGAAGCCGGCCTTGCGTCGCCAGGCCCTCGATCGTTTCGACGTGGCGGCCCGCGCAGCGCACCGCAAGCGTAATGCAGGATGGCACGGCTTCGCCATCGACCAGGACCGTGCAGGCGCCGCACTCGCCGCCGTCGCAACCTACCTTCACACCGGTGAGGTGCGCGACGTCGCGCAAATAGTCAACCAGCAGCGCCTGTTCGGCGACCGCGTCCTCGCGCCAGCGCCCGTTCAGTCGCAATCGTAAAAGCCGTTTTTTCGGCTGCGGGGGCGGCGCATGCATAAGGGCACTCCTGAATGAAAAAAATGCGCCGTTTGCCGGCCTGTTTCCATGACTAAAATCAAGACGATCAAGCCTGAATGCGACCTAACCGAAGTCAAGGATATGGCCGCGGTTCGCCGGTAAATTTTGAAAGTACAAATTCATAGGCGAGGCTTATGATGGCGCTTCGCGACTATAATGCCGCGGTTGACTTTGTGGATCGAAACGTCGCCGAAGGTCGCGGCGATAAAACCGCTTTTATCGATCCGTCTCGCAATCTGACTTATGCCGAGTTGCGCGATGCGGCCGCCCGCATTGGCCCGATGCTAGCTCGTATGGGCATCGAACCAGAAAGCCGGATCGCTCTTGTTCTGCTCGATACCGTCGACTTTCCGATCCTGTTCTGGGGCGCGATCCGCGCCGGCATCATTCCGATTCTGGTCAATACACGGCTGACGGTCGATCAGTATCGCTACCTGTTCGAAAACTCGCGCGCCAAGGCGGTCTTCGTTTCGACCGCGCTGCTCCCGGTCGTTCAGGAAGCTGCGACCGACCTGCCGAACCTCAAGCAGATCGTCGTGGTCGGCGGCGGCCCCACCTCGATGCCGCGGCTCGATATCCTCCTGGCTGCCGAGAACGAAGGCGCGGCGCCGGCCAGAACATCGGCCGACGAAGTCGCCTATTGGCTATACTCGTCCGGGACGACCGGAATGCCGAAGGGGACGATGCACGTGCATTCGAGCCCGTCGGTCATGGCGCAAAGCGCCGGCCAGCGCCGTCTCGGCTATCGTGAAGACGACGTCGTATTTTCAGCCGCGAAGCTGTTTTTCTCGTATGGCCTCGGCAACGCCATGATCTGTCCGATGTGGGTCGGTGCGACGTCGGTGTTCTACCCGGAGCGTCCTACCCCGCAGACTGTGTTCGAAATGTTGCGCGGCTATCAGCCGACCATGTTCTTTGCCGTGCCGACGCTTTATGCGGCCATGCTCGCTGATCCCGAATGCAAAAAGGAAAACATGTCGAGCCGGTTGCGGCTGTGTTTTTCCGCTGGCGAACCATTGCCTGCGCATGTCGGCATGACCTGGAAGCAACGCTTCGGTGTCGATATCGTCAATGGTGTCGGGTCGACCGAGATGGGGCATCTTTTCTTGACCAACCTCCCGAATGCCGTGGAGTACGGCACGTCGGGCGTGCCGGTGGACGGCTACGACCTCAGGCTGGTCGATGAGAAGGGAGGCGACGTGCCCGACAACGAAATGGGCGAACTTCTGGTGCGCGGCGAATCGTCGGCGGCCGGTTACTGGAATCAACGCGAGAAGTCGCGCCGCACGTTCATCGGCGAATGGACCCGCACCGGCGATAAATATGTGCGCCGTCCGGATGGCGTGTACACCTACTGCGGCCGCACCGACGATATGTTCAAGGTCAGCGGCATCTGGGTGTCGCCGTTCGAAGTCGAGGATGCGTTGATCACGCATCCGAAAGTGCTCGAGGCCGCAGTCGTGCCGGTCGAAGATGCCAACGGCCTGATCAAGCCGAAAGCGTTTGTCGTGCTCAGGAATCAGAAAGAGATCGACGTTGGTCGCGCACTTTATGAAGAGCTCAAAGTGCATGTGAAGCGCGCGATCGGGCCGTGGAAATATCCGCGCTGGATCGAATTTGTCGACAGTCTGCCGAAAACCGCGACCGGGAAGATTCAGCGCTTCATGCTGCGCGACAGGGGCCCCGATTTGCACGCCGGTGATAACTGATGGCGCCGCTCGCTCATTTTGGTTGGCCGTTTTTCGGCGAGGAACACCGCCGATTTGGTTCGGCGCTGGCGGGTTGGGCCAGCAAGGAAGTCGGCCGGCATATCGATCACACCAATGTAGATCAATCCTGCCGATCCCTCGTCCGCGCTTTGGGCGATGCCGGCTGGCTGAAGGCGGTTGTGCCAGCGGCCTATGGCGGCCTGTCGGAAAAACTCGACGTGCGGACGATTTGCGCCGCGCGCGAGATTCTATCTTGGCACGACAGCCTGGCCGATTTTGCCTTCGCCATGCAGGGTCTTGGAACCGCCTCGATATCGCTGTTCGGCAGCGACGAGATGAAAGCCAAATATCTGCCGCCGGTTCGCGATGGCCGTCATATTGCGGCATTTGCGTTGTCGGAACCGGAGGCGGGTTCCGACGTGAGTGCGCTGGCGGCGACCGCCACCAAAGACGGGCCGGCGCACATGCGCATCGACGGACTGAAGACCTGGATCTCCAATGGCGGGATCGCCGACCATTACGTCGTGTTCGCGCGCACCGGCGAGGCGCCCCGAGCCAAGGGGCTTTCCGCTTTCGTGGTCGACGCCGACACACCGGGTTTGGAGGTCGCCGGGCGAATTGACGTGATCGCGCCGCATCCACTGGCGACGCTACGCTTCACCGGCTGCCGCGTGCCGCTCACAAATCGTCTCGGCGGTGCGGGCGAAGGCTTCAAGGTGGCGATGGCGACCCTCGATATCTTCCGCTCGACCGTCGCCGCTGCGGCGCTCGGTATGGCGCGCCGTGCCTTCGACGAGATGATCGATCGCGCGGCGACGCGTAACCTGTTCGGGGCGCCGCTCGCGGACCTGCAACTCACGCAGGCCGCGCTGGCGGACAGCGCCATCGATATCGATGCGGCGGCCTTACTGATTTACCGCGCGGCTTGGGAAAAGGATTGCGGCGCACCGCGCATCACCCGCGAGGCATCGATGGCGAAAGCCTTTGCGCCAGAGATGGCGCAACGGGTCATCGATCGTGCCGTGCAGATCTTCGGTGGCAACGGTGTGCGCGTCGGTGTCAAAGTCGAGGCACTTTACCGCGAAATTCGCGCGCTCCGCATCTACGAAGGCGCCACCGAAGTGCAAAAGCTGATCGTGGCGAGGGAATTGCTCAAGGCGCATGAAGCCGCGCGCCGGCAAGCCGCCGAGTAGGAATAATGGTGCTGACCGAGGAGCAGGAACACGTTCGGGATACCGCGCGCGAATTCGCGCAGAGTTCGCTCGCGCCGTATTCTGCCGAATGGGAGAGCAAGGCGGTGTTCCCACGCGCGGCGCTGCGCGAGCTTGGCAAACTTGGCTTTATGGGGATGACTGTGCCGCCGGAATGGGATGGCGCCGGCACCGACTATATCGCCTATGCGTTGGCATTGGAGGAAGTCGCCGCCGGCGATGGCGCCGTCTCCACCATCATGAGCGGCCATAACTCCGTCGGCTGCATGCCGCTGGTCGAATACGGCACGCCGGCGCAGAAGGAGAAATATCTGCGGCCGATGGCGCGCGGCGAAATGCTGAGCGCCTTTTGTCTGACGGAGCCGCAAAGCGGCTCGGATGCAGGCGAGATCCGCACGCGCGCCGAGCGCCGCAATGGCGCCTATATTCTCAACGGTACCAAGCAGTTCGTTACCTCGGGCAAGAATGCCGACGTCGCGCTGGTCATTGCCGCCACCGATCTTGCGCTCGGCAAGCAGGGTATCAGCTGTTTCATCGTCGACACGCGGCAGCCCGGCTATTGCGTTCGCCGCGTCGAGAACAAGATGGGTCAGCAGGCGTCGGACACCTGCGAAGTGCAATTCGACGAACTCAGCGTGCCGCTGGAAAACCGGCTGGGCGCCGAAGGCCAAGGCTATCGGATCGCCCTTGCCAACCTGGAAGGCGGCCGCATCGGCATTGCCGCGCAAGCCATAGGCATGGCTCGCGCAGCTTACGAAATCGCGCTCGCCTATGCGCAGGAGCGACGTAGTTTCGGCAAGACGATCATCGAGCATCAAGCGGTCGCGTTTCGCTTGGCCGACATGGCGACGCAGCTCGAGGCCGCGCGTCAGCTCGTATTGCATGCCGCCGCTTTGCGCAGCCAGGGCATGCCCTGCCTCAAGCAGGCTTCGATGGCGAAGTTGTTCGCCACCGAAGCTGCCGAGCGTATCTGCTCCGATGCCATACAGACCCTGGGCGGCGCCGGATATATGACCGACTTCGGGGTCGAGCGCATCTATCGCGCCGTGCGCGCAAGCAAGATCTACGAGGGTACCAACGACATTCAGCGGCTGGTCATCAGCCGCGCGCTAATGAGTCAACCGGGGCAGGAAAAGCGGACCTGACCATGTTCCTCACTCACATCGCCAATGGCGTGGCCACACTGACGCTCAACCGCCCGCCGGTGAACGCGATCAGTGAGGAATGGCTGCGTCTGTTCGACGCCAAAATCGACGAACTCGGCGGGCGCACCGACTGCAAGGTGCTGCATATCCGCTCGGACCAGAAGGTTTTCTGCGCAGGCGCCGATCTCAAGGAAGTTCAGGCGCGCATGCATGCGGCCGACGGCCCCGACCGCATGTATGCCCATGTTGCCAATATTCAGCGTCTGTATTTTCGCATCGAGCAATTGCCCGTTGTGACCTTGGCGGAAATCGGCGGCGCTGCCATGGGCGGTGGGTTTGAATTGGCGCTGGCGTGCGACCTGCGCGTGGCCGCAAACGAAGCCAAGCTCGGCCTGCCGGAAGTTCGTCTCGGTCTGATCCCCGGCGCGGGCGGCACGCAGCGGCTTACGCGTCTGTGCGGGCGCGCGATCGCCGCGCGTTTAATTCTTGGCGCCGAGGTTCTCGACGGCGCGGCCGCCTGTCAGCTTGGGCTCGCGCAATGGGCCTTTCCGCGCGCCGAACTGCAGCAGCGGGCGGCGGAGATCGCCCAACGCATCGCCGCGCTGCCTGCTGCGGCGCTGGCCGCCAGCAAAGCCTGCATTATCGCGGCCTCCGATCCCGGACGCGACGGCTACACCACCGAACTCGATGCGACCCGGCTACTCTTGATCAATGCGGAGACGCGCGAGCGCGTTCAAGCATTTCTTGCCGGCGCGGCCAACAATGCCAAAACGACAAAGAAAGATTGAAAGAGGAGAAGCGCTATGATGTTCGACGGCAAGGTTGCGCTGGTGACGGGCGGCGCCTCCGGCATCGGCAAGGCGACGGTGATGGCGTTCGCCCGCCAGGGCGCGACGGTGATCTGCGCCGACGTGAACGCTGCGGCCGGTGAGGCGTTGAAGAAGGAAGCTTCCGGCGCCAACCTGAAAGCCGATTTCGTCGCCATCGATATGGGCAATTCCGAGTCCGTGCGTGCCGGCGCCGCCGAGGTGCTGAAAAAATATCCGCGCGTCGACATCCTGGTGAACGCCGCCGGCTGGGGCGACATCCAGCCCTTCATGCAAAACACGCCGGAGTTCATCAACAAGGTGATCGCCATCAACCTCACCGGGCCGGTGCATCTCGCCCAAGCGCTGCTGCCGGCGATGATCGAGGCCAATGGCGGCAAGATCGTCAATATCGCCAGCGATGCCGGCCGCGTCGGCAGCGGCGGTGAGACGGTCTATGCCGGCGCCAAAGGCGGGCTGATCGCCTTCACCAAGTCGCTCGCGCGCGAGGTCGCCCGCTACTCGATCAACGTCAACTGCGTATGCCCGGGCCCGACCGATACGCCGATGCTCGCCACCCGCTCGGAGAAACTGCGCGACGCCTTCCTCAAGGCGATCCCGTTCCGGCGCTTCGCCAAGCCGGAGGAAATAGCCGATGCCGTCGTGTTCTTCGCCAGTCCGCAAGCCACCTACGTCACCGGTCAGGTGATGAGCGTCAGCGGCGGGCTCACTTTCGCAGGTTAAATGCACGAGATTTCATGGAGGATACACAATGACAGCAGCTGCCATGGCGAAGACCGCCACCACCGCCGAAACCGCGACGCGCTTCCGGCCCGCCGGTTTGGATTTTTCCAACTACAAGCCGAAGCATTTTCTTTGGTCGGTGTCAGGTAAGGTCGCAACCATCACCTTGAACCGGCCGGAACGAAAGAATCCGCTGACGCTCGAGTCGTACGCCGAGCTGCGCGACCTGTTCCGCAATCTTCAATATGCCGATGGCATCACCAATATCGTGATTACCGGCGCCGGTGGTAACTTCTGCTCCGGCGGCGACGTGCACGAAATCATCGGGCCGCTGGTCGAGATGCAGCGCAAGGACGATATGGCGGGCCTGCTCGCCTTCACGCGCATGACTGGCCAACTCGTCAAGGAAATGCGCGCCTGTCCGCAGCCGATCGTGTCGGCGATTGACGGCATCTGTGCCGGCGCCGGCTCGATCATCGCCATGGCGTCGGACCTCCGAGTCGGAACGGCGCGCAGCAAGGTCGCCTTTCTGTTCGTACGCGTGGGACTTGCCGGTGCCGACATGGGCGCCTGCGCCATCCTGCCGCGCATCATCGGCCACGGCCGTGCGTCGGAACTGCTTTATACCGGCCGCGCCATGGATGGCGTCGAGGCAGAGCGCTGGGGCTTCTACAACAAGCTGTCACGAGCCGGAGAAGGTGCTCGAAGATGCGCAGGCTTTGGCCAAGCAATTATCGGACGGCCCGACCTTCGCGAATTCAATGACCAAGAAGTGCCTGCACCAGGAATGGAATATGGGTGTCGACGAGGCGATCGAAGCCGAGGCGCAGGCGCAGGCGATCTGCATGCAGACCAAGGACTACGAACGAGCCTACGAGGCCTTCGTTGCCAAGCAGAAGCCGGTGTTCCAGGGTAATTGAGGAAGCCCAAGGAAGGCGGACGCCACGGCTGTCATGGCCGTGGCGTCACTTTTTTGTGTCCGCGGCCCGATCGCAGAACTAGGTAATTTCATGGCGTAGTGATAGTATTTAGCGATCACCAGCGGTCGACCGGCGTCGCCATGAAACTCAGTCAATTGCGCAACTTCACCGCCGTGGTCGAGGCCGGCGCGGTCCGCCAGGCGGCCAAGATTCTCAATCTGTCGCAGTCGTCGGTCACCAAGAGCATTCAGCAGTTGGAAGACGATCTCGGCGTCGAGCTGTTGCATCGCGGCGCGCATGGGGTGGCCGCGACCGAGGCGGGCAAGGCGCTGTTCGCGCGCATCAAAACCATCGAAGCGGAACTCCGCCACGCCCGCAACGACCTCGAAGCAATCCAGGGCGCCGGGCTTGGCGAAATCCGCGTCAGCGCCTCACCGAGCGTCGCTACCGGATTGCTGCCGCGCGCGGTCATCGCCTTTCAGCGTGCTCACCCGAGGGTGACTTTCCATATTCTCGAGGGCGTTTATCCCGACACGCTGCCGGCGCTTCGCACCGGCGATCTCGATCTCGCTATTTGCCTGGTGCCGGGCCGGCCTAGAGACGACAGCCTGAGCTTTATCAGCTTGGTGAAAGACCGATTGGTACCGGCGGTGCGCGCCGATCACCCGATGCTCGGCCGGCGCAAGCTGGGGCTCGAAGACCTCATCGGGCTTGATTGGATCATCTATCGCCGCAGTCACACCGGGCTGGACGTATTCGAGCAGACGTTCATCGCCAACCGGCTGGAGCCACCGAAAAGCACGATCGAGTGTACTTCGTTCGCCTGCGCGTTGGCCCTGGTTGAAAACGGCGACTACGTCACACTGGTGCCCTCGCAGATTTTTGCCGGCAACCGCACGACGCCATCGATCGCGCCGGTGCTGCTCGATTCACCAATGCAGCCATGGCAGGTGATGGCGATTTCACGCGCCAAGCACGAACTATCGGCGGTTTGCCAGACCTTTCTCGTCGAACTGCAGAAAACTGCCGCCAAGATCGACCTTCCTTCGACCGGAGTACGGCGGCCGGCGCGGTCGCGGTCCTAAGCTGCCGTCATATGATCGATATTATCGATCACCCCGCCTGTAAATTGCATCATTAAACGATAGCTGGAAATCCTATACTGCGGCGATGGACGGTGCTCGCGCCCGCCCAAGTGCGGCAGGCGCGCGATAGGTTTATACGTCCATCGATCACCAGGTTGGGGACGCGCACGATGTTCTCGAAAGCAAAATTCGCGCTTATTCTTTTCGCGCTGACGCTGCTGCTCAGGTTCGTGGCCTGGCGGTATCCGCAATTTGCGGCACGCCTGAAGGAACGCAATCTGGTCGCCCAGATCAAGGCGCGCGACGAGGGCACCGGCCGCTGGATCGAGATTCGCGATGGAAAGATTGCATCGAGCGCCGGCCAGCATCCGAAGCCCGATATCTCGCTCCTCTTCAAGAATGCCGCGATCGGCGCGTCTCTGCTGACGCCGCCGATCAATTGGCTCAATCAGATTAATTCGCAGAAGGATTTTGTGCTCGGCGTCGACGGTCCCGAGGACCTGACCAACTGGTTTGCGCAGACCCTCATGATGATGCAGACCGCGCACTGGAGCTTCGGCACGCCGATGCCCGACGGCTCGATGCGTTACTGCAACATGACCAATGGCGGGCCGGTGTTCATCACCGTCAAGGACGACAAGATCGTGCGCATGACGCCGATCGATTTCGACGACTGCGATCCGCAGCCGTGGACAATTCATGCGCGCGGCATGGAGTTCACGCCGCCGCGCAAAACGACGCTGGCGCCGCACGGGCAGAACGCCAAATCGATTGTCTACGCGCCGAACCGCCTGCTGCATCCGATGAAGCGCGTCGACTTCGAGCCCAACGGCAAGCGCAATCCGCAAAATCGTGGCAAGTCGAAATACGTGCGCATCTCTTGGGAGGAGGCGCTCGACCTCGTCGCCAACGAGATCAAGCGCTGCAAGCGCGACCATGGCCCGGGTGCTATCGCGACCTCGCACGGCTCGCACCATACCTGGGGCAATATCGGCTACTACCTCTCCGCGCTCTACCGCTTCGCCAATGCGGTCGGCATGACGCGCGTGCACCACAATCCCAACTCATGGGAAGGCTGGTACTGGGGCGCGGTGCACCACTGGGGCCACACGCTGCGCGTCGGCCAGTCGGAAACCTACGGCACGGTCGAGGACTGTCTGCAGAATTGCGAAATGATCGTGTTCTGGGCGGCCGATCCCGAAAGCACATCAGGCTCATACGGCGCGCAGGAAGGCACTGTGCGCCGGCAATGGCTGAAGAATCCGAAGCTCGGCATCAAGGTCGTGCACATCGATCCCTATTACAATGCGTCGGCGCAGTTCCTGCCCGGAAAATGGTTCTCGCCCAAGCCGACCACGTCGCCGGCCATGGCGATGGCGATCGCTTACGTGTGGGTCAAGGAAGGTCTCTACGACAAAGAATACGTGAAGACGCACACCGTCGGCTTCGACGTCTGGAAGGCCTATCTCACGGGCGAAGAAGACGGCATCCCCAAGACGCCGGAATGGCAGGAGAAGGAAACCGGCGTTCCGGCGAAAGATGTGCGCGCGCTTGCCCGCGAATGGGGCAAGAAGCGCGTCTATCTCGCGCCCGGCGGCTGGGGCAACGGCCACGGCGGCGCCTGCCGCAACCAGACCGGCATCCAATGGGCGCGCGTTATGGTGTGCCTGTCGGCGATGCAGGGCCTCGGCAAGCCCGGCATCAACATGGGCAATCTGCAATGGGGCTGCCCGCTCGATTTCAATTTCTATTTCCCCGGCTACGCCGACGGCGGCATGTCCGGCGATCTGGAAAACACTTCGATGCCGGTCGAACTGTACCAGCGCATGCCGCAGCTCCTGACCATGAGCTCCAATGCGCAAACCATCCCGCGCATCTGGATGCCGGAGGCGATCGCCGACGGCAAGGCGGAGGGCTACCGCTGGATCGGCAAGTCGATCGAGCACCAGTTCGCCAAGTTCAGCTACCCGTCGCCGGGCCATTCGCCGGTGAAGATGCTCTACAAGTACGGCGGCTCGATGCTGGCCACCATGAACAACACCAACCGCCATGTGCGGATGTATCAGTCGGACAATCTGGAGTTCGTGGTCAACCAGTCGATCTGGTTCGAAGGCGAGGCCAAGTTCGCCGACCTCATCCTGCCAGCCTGCACCAATTTCGAGCGAGTCGATATCTCCGAATGGGCGGGTCTCGGCGGCTACGGCCATCACGGCCAGCAGCAGCTCAATCACCGCGTCATCATCTTCCAGGCGCCGGCGATCAAGCCGCTCGGCGAATCGAAGACCGATTTCTGGATTTTCACCGAGATCTGCAAACGGCTCGGGCTTGCCAATTACTTCAACGAAGGCTGCAACGAGATTGACTGGGTCAAACGGCATTTCGACGCCTCGGATCTGCCGAAGGCCATTTCCTGGAAGGAATTCATGCGGCGCGGCTATTACGTCGTGCCGTCCGAGAAGGAGCACTTGCGCGCGCCGGTGTCGTTCCGCTGGTTCTGGGAGAACCGCAAGAAGGACGTGCCGGAATTCCAGCCGCTGCCTTCAGACTACACCGAGGAATATCTACGCGGGCTGCAGACACAGTCCGGCAAGCTGGAATTTGAATGCAATAGCCTCAAGCGCTTCGCCGATCCGGAGCGGCCGCCGATCGTTAAATACGAGCCGTCATGGGAAGGGCCGCATTCAGGCGACCTGTTCGAGCGCTACCCGCTGCAACTGCTCACGCCGCACTCGAAATATTCCTACCACACGCAAGGCGACGGCAAGGATTCGTTCCTGCTCAACATCGAGGATCACCGCGTCAACGTGAACGGCTACTATTACTGGATTGTGCGTCTGAATGCGCAGGACGCGGCTGAGCGCGGCATCAAGAAGCACGATCTGGTCAAGGTCTACAACGACCGCGGCGCGGTGATCTGCGCCGCGCTGCCGACCCAACGGCTGCCGCGCGGCGTGTGCCACGGCTATGAGTTCCTCGGCGGTTTACGACCCGATGGGCGAGCCCGGCAGATCGGTCGATCGCGGCGGCGTGCTCAACCTGCTCACGCCGGAGCGCACGCAAACAAAGACCACGCACTCGCTCGCCGGCGCCAACGCGCTGGTGCAGGTCGTGCTGTGGGACGGCGGTACTGAGTTCATGTCAGAGACCTTCGCCAAGATGGACAACGACAAGGAAATCCGCGGCAAGCTCAAGGCGGCGCATCTGGTGCCGGCAAAATAACGGAAAACAAGGAGGAACTGATCTGATGGCATATGTATTCAAAGAGGGCGACCTGCCCTCGCTGATCGACGCTAAACAGGCGCGCGAGCGTATTTTTTTCGTCAATCAGGAACTCGCCAAGATCGACGATATGCTGGCGGGCGTGATGCACTACAAACAGGGTGCGGCGTCGCCTTTGCACCTGCACAAGAACTGCGAGCACTTCTATTTCATCATCGACGGCAAGGCGACGGTGGAATCGGACGATGGGATTCGTCCGGTCGGGCCCGGCGACATGATCTTCATCCCGGCCGAGGAGAAGCACCGCCTGCGCGCCACC
Organism: uncultured Alphaproteobacteria bacterium; assembly: GCA_963753455.1. GTDB lineage: Bacteria > Pseudomonadota > Alphaproteobacteria > Rhizobiales > Xanthobacteraceae > Pseudolabrys. The sequence continues at coordinate 23,390 of CAVWDA010000059.1, forward strand.
ACGCCGCTGTTCTATTTCGAGTGGCAGGCGCCTAACCGCTTCAAGACCACGATCCTGGAGGGCACCGATGACGACCTGCGCTGGACGCGCAAGGACGGCAAAGCGTGGATCCAGACCTGAATTTAACCTGACAGCATAGGAAAACGATTATGTCGCTCACATTCATCGATACCAACAGGCTCCCCAAAAAAGCTACCGCTGGCCAGGGCGAATTCACCGAGGTGCTGAACGAGGCATTGTGCAACGCGCACAATGTGCTTGGCTCCTTGCGTTGGCTCAAATCGACCGAGACATTCAAGCCGGATGTCTCCGACAAGCATCAGCTCATCTACCTGATGGACGGCAAAGGCCGCATCCAACTCAACAACAAAGATTACGACGTCGAGAAGGGCGCCGGCGTCTATCTGGGTCCGTCCGAGGCCGCCACCATCCAGGCGGCGAGCGGGGCGTCGCTGAAGCTCTTTCATCTTATCGTGCCGAAAATTCCTAAGTGAAGGTCGCTCAGCCCGAGAGGTGGTGTAATTACGATGAATAAATGGAACCTGATCGTCGACGTCGCCGAATGCACTAACTGCAATTTGTGCACGCTCGCGGCTATGGACGAATATGTCGGCAATGAATTCCCCGGCTATTCGGCGCCGATGCCAAAGCATGGCCACAAGTGGATCAACATCCTGCAGAAAGAACGCGGGCAGCTGCCGACGATCGACATCGCCTACGTGCCGACGATGTGCAACCACTGCGACAATGCGCCCTGCGTCGCCAAAGGTGTCGGCACGGTGAAGAAGCGCGACGACGGAATTGTGCTCATCGACCCGGTCAAGGCGAAGGGCCGCAAGGATCTGGTCGATGCCTGCCCCTATGGCCACATCTGGTGGAACGAGGAGTTGCAATTGCCGCAGGCCTGGACCTTCGATGCTCATCTGATCGATCAAGGCTGGAAGCAGACGCGCGGCCAGCAATCCTGTCCGACCGGCGCCATGCGTGCGCTCTGCGTGGACGATAACGAGATGGGAAGAATCGCGCGTGAGCAGGGGCTCGAAGTCATGCGCGCGGATCTCGCCACCGGGCCGCGCGTCTATTACAAGAATCTTTGGCGCTATTCGAAATGCTTCATCGCCGGCACGGTCTCACAGGAGGCCAACGGCGCGGTCGACTGCGTCGAGGGCGCCACCGTCCGTCTGCTCAAGAGCGGCGCGATGATCGCGCAAACTGCGACCGACAACTACGGCGACTTCAAATTTGACTGGCTGGATGAGGATTCGGGCGACTATGCCGTGGAGATCTGGGCGGGCGGTCGGGCCAAGAAAACCGTCAACGCCAAACTCGGCGCCAGTATCAGTCTCGGCGAAATCAGGTTATAAATTTGCCGGACCCTTCGATACCGCTCGTCTATCCCCAACTCGGCGCGCTTTACCATGTGCTGGCGCCGGTGGCGGAGACGATGTTGCGCGTCATGGTCGGGCTGGCGCTAGTGCCGCACGCCTTGCGCAATACCTTCAACCGCTTCCCCTCGACCGGCCAGCCTCTGCGCAGTGTCCACGCGCTTGCCGATTATATGGACAAGCAGGGCTACCGGCCGGGCATCGTGTGGGCGCCGGCGCTCTCGCTGACGCAATTCATATGCGGGCCGTTGCTGGCGCTCGGCCTGTTTACGCGCATCGCGGCTGTGCCGATCGTCCTTTTCTTGCTGGTATCGAATGTCGAGCGTTGGCGTGTCGGCCGCTATTTCTGGAACCAACTCGGTCTCGAATACACGCTTATGTGGACACTGGCGGCGTTCTATTTCCTCGCGCACGGCGGGGGAGTTTATTCGCTCGACAGCCTCATCATTGGCCGCGAATTCTGACGTCACGTAGCCGTGGGGAAAGGTTACCGGCGACCGTTTCGTATCGTGATACATCCAATTGCCGATATTCTTCCGTTCCGGGCGTGCAAATTTTAACGATTTCAACCCGCGAAACGGCATTTCAGACTTGCCGTGCCACTTTAATCTAGATCGCACCCACCGAACCGCTTATTCTGCCGCTCGTTGTTGGTTGCGGCCCAGATGCGGATTTTCGCCCCTTTTTGTCGGATTGCGCGAGGGCTACTGCAACGCCCCAACTGCGGGCATTAAGGACAGACCGAATGAAGGCGTTCGGATACGTAACGGCGAAAGATGTCGGCCATGCCGTAGCGCTGCTCGGCGAGCACGGCGCCAAGGCCAAGATTTTGGCGGGCGGCACCGATCTGCTGGTCGAACTCAAGCACGCGGTCCATGACCCCGAGATGATCGTCGATGTCTCGCGGCTGCGGGAACTCAAAGAAATCGCCGTCAAGGACGACGGCCTGCACATTGGCGCGCTTGCCACGCACGGCGACATCATGAGTTCGCCGGTTATCCGCTCCATGTTCCCGGCCTTGGCCGATGCGGCTCATTCCATCGGCGCAGTTCAGACGCGCAATCTCGGCACGCTCGGGGGCAATCTGGTGACCTGCGTTCCGTCGATGGACAGCGGCCCGACCTTGATGGCGCTCGAGGCGTCGGTGACCGTGGCGAACGCTGCCGGCGAACGGCGGATGCCGCTCGCCGAACTGTTCGTCGGGCCGCGCCGGACCAGCCTCAAGCCTGGCGACCTGCTCGTCGACATCGTGGTCCCGAAAGAAAATCTCGGCAAACGCGCCGCGTTCGAGAAGTTCGGTTTGCGGAAAGGCCAGGCGCTGGCGCTGGTCAATGCCGCGGCGGCGTTCTTCAACGACAAAGGAAATTTCCGCAGCCCGCGCATCGCGCTAGGCGCGGTCGCGCCTGTCGTCATCCGTGCGCCGAAGGCGGAAACTTATCTCGAAGGCCGCATGATCAGCGCCGAGGCGATGGCCGAAGCCGGCCACATTGCCGCGACCGAGGCCAAACCGATCAGCGACTTCCGCGCCAGTGCCGACTACCGGCGCGATCTCATTGTGGTGCTGGTAAAACGCGCGCTCGGCAATGCGCTGGCGCGTTCGACGGCGAAGGAAAAGGAGCTCATGGCGTGACCGACGTAACGATGACCGTCAACGGCCTGACCCGCAGCGCCTCGGTGCCGCCAGAAACAACTTTGCTTCAGTTGTTGCGCGAGCATTTCAATCTCACCGGCGCCAAGCTCGGCTGCGATGTCGGCGACTGCGGTGCTTGCACCGTGATCGTTGATGGCCAGGCGGTCAATTCCTGTCTGATGCTCGCCGGCCAAGCCGATGGCCGTCAGATCCTCACCATCGAAGGCCTAGCCAGCCGCGACCGCCTGCACACGATCCAGACGACCTTCGAGAACAGCGGCGCGCTGCAATGCGGCTTCTGCGGCCCCGGCGTGTTGATGTTGGCCAAGGCGTTACTCGACGAGAATCTCAATCCGACAACTCAGGAAATCCGCGACGCGCTGTCGGGCAATCTCTGCCGCTGCACCGGTTATACCAAGATGATCGAGGCGGTGCAGGACGCCGCCCGTCTGTTGCGTGAACAATCCCGCACCCAGCTCACCCATGCGCGACCCGAGGTGACAGCATCATGAATGAACACAGCCGAATCCTGGATCGCGACAAGCTCGACATCGCCGAGCCGCTGTCCGACGCCGATCTGCGGTTACCGGCGGTATTGCCGCGCGAGCCCTATCCGATCGAGACGCTGACCCCGGACGCACGGCAGCAGACCCGCGCCGTCGGCCAGCGTGCGACGCGGCCCGACGGCCGTCTGCACGGCCTCGGGCAGACCAAATACATCGACGACCTCAGCTTCCCCGGCATGCTCTATGCGCGCATCAAGCGCGCCGGCATTGCCTCCGCCCGCATCAAGCGCATCGACACCAGCGCGGCCGAGGCCATGCCCGGCGTGATGGCGGTGCTCATCGGCAAGGAGATTCCGTCCAATTCCTTCGGGCCTACGTTCCAGGACCAGCCGGTGCTGGTCGACGAGTTTGTGTTCCACGCCGGCGACGGCGTGGCGGCGGTGGCGGCCGTCACCGAGCAGATCGCTAACGAGGCGCTGGAGAAGATCGTGGTCGAATACGAGCCGCTGCCGGCCGTGCTCGATCCGGTCGCCGCCATGCGCGAGGATTCGCCCAAGGTGCACGCGCCCAACAGCAACATCTATGCGACCAAGGTGATCCGCAAAGGCGACGTCGAAAAAGGCTTTGCCGAGTCCGACCACATTTTCGAGGGCCG
>CAVWDA010000060.1:0-14291 GCA_963753455.1 uncultured Alphaproteobacteria bacterium
GACATCATGAGTTCGCCGGTTATCCGCTCCATGTTTCCGGCCTTGGCCGATGCGGCCCATTCCATCGGCGCAGTTCAGACGCGCAATCTCGGCACGCTCGGGGGCAATCTGGTGACCTGCGTTCCATCGATGGACAGCGGTCCGACTTTGATGGCGCTCGAGGCGTCGGTGACCGTGGCGAACGCCGCCGGCGAACGGCGGATGCCGCTCGCCGAACTGTTCGTCGGGCCGCGCCGGACCAGCCTCAAGCCGGGCGACCTGCTCGTCGACATCGTGATCCCGAAAGAGAATCTCGGCAAACGCGGCCGCGTTCGAGAAATTCGGTTTGCGCAAGGGCCAGGCGCTGGCGCTGGTCAATGCCGCGGCGGCGTTCTTCAACGACAAAGGAAATTTCCGCAGTCCCCGCATCGCGCTAGGCGCGGTCGCGCCTGTCGTCATCCGCGCGCCGAAGGCGGAAACCTATCTCGAAGGCCGCAAGATCAGCGCCGAGGCGATGGCCGAAGCCGGCCACATTGCCGCGACCGAGGCCAAGCCGATCAGCGACTTCCGCGCCAGCGCCGAATACCGGCGCGATCTCATTGCGGTGCTGGTAAAACGCGCGCTCGGCAATGCGCTGGCGCGTTCGACGGCGAAGGAAAAGGAGCTCGTGGCGTGACCGACGTAACGATGACCGTCAACGGCCAGACCCGCAGCGCCTCGGTGCCGCCGGAAACGACTTTGCTTCAGTTGTTGCGCGAGCATTTCAATCTCACCGGCGCCAAGCTCGGCTGCGACGTCGGCGACTGCGGCGCTTGCACCGTGATCGTCGATGGCCAGGCGGTCAATTCGTGCCTGATGCTCGCCGGCCAGGCCGACGGCCGTCAGATCCTCACCATCGAAGGCCTGGCCAGCCGCGACCGCCTGCACACGATCCAGACGACCTTCGAGAACAGCGGCGCGCTGCAATGCGGCTTCTGCGGCCCCGGCGTGCTGATGTCGGCCAAGGCGTTACTCGACGAGAATCTCGACCCGACGACGCAGGAGATCCGCGACGCGCTGTCGGGCAATCTCTGCCGCTGCACCGGTTATACCAAGATGATCGAGGCGGTGCAGGACGCCGCCCGTCTGTTGCGTGAACAATCCCGCACCCAGCTCACCCATGCGCGACCCGAGGTGACAGCATCATGAACGAACACAGCCGAATCCTGGAACGCGACAAGCTGGACATCGCCGAGCCGCTGTCCGACGCCGATCTGCGGTTACCGGCGGTATTGCCGCGCGAGCCCTATCCGATCGAGACGCTGACCCCGGACGCACGGCAGCAGACCCGCGCCGTCGGCCAGCGCGCGACGCGGCCGGACGGCCGCCTGCACGGCCTCGGGCAGACCAAATACATCGACGACCTCAGCTTCCCCGGCATGCTCTATGCGCGCATCAAGCGCGCCGGCATTGCCTCCGCCCGCATCAAGCGCATCGACACCAGCGCGGCCGAGGCCATGCCCGGCGTGATGGCGGTGCTCATCGGCAAGGAAATTCCGTCCAATTCCTTCGGGCCTACGTTCCAGGACCAGCCGGTGCTGGTCGACGAGTTCGTGTTCCACGCCGGCGACGGCGTTGCGGCGGTGGCGGCCGTCACCGAGCAGATCGCTAACGAGGCGCTGGAGAAGATCGTGGTCGAATACGAGCCGCTGCCGGCCGTGCTCGATCCGGTCGCCGCCATGCGCGAGGATTCGCCCAAGGTGCACGCGCCCAACAGCAACATCTATGCGACCAAGGTGATCCGCAAAGGCGACGTCGAAAAAGGCTTTGCCGAGTCCGACCACATCTTCGAGGGCCGCTTCAGCACGCAGATGATCGAGCACGTGTCACTGGAGCCGCACGCCGCCATCGCCGACTGGGACGCCAACGGCCGCCTCACGATCTGGGCGACGATCGGGCGCATCACGCTGGCGCGCTCCGACATGGCGCGGACGCTGAAGCTGCCGATGAGCCGCATCCGCATCGTCGGCACCATCGTCGGCGGCAATTTCGGCGGCAAGAACGAGATTTCGCAGGAACCGGCGCTGGCGCTGTTGTCGAAGAAGACCGGCCGGCCGGTGAAGGGTGTGTTCACGCGCGGCGAGGAGTTCACCTCGACCACGACGCGTCACCCCATCATCATGGACTACAAGACCGGCGTCACGAAGAAAGGGCGCATCTTGGCCCGCCAGGTACGGCTTGTGTTGGACGGCGGCGCCTATTGCTCGTGGAGCGCGACCACGCTCGGCAAGGCCTGCATCCTGGCGCCCGGCCCCTACAAGATCGACAATGTCCTGTCGGAAGCCTTCGTCGTCTACACCAACAAGACCATGACCGGTGCCATGCGCGGCTTCGGCGCGCCGCAGGTGTGCTTCGCCTACGAATCGCAGATGGACGACATCGCCAAAAAGCTCGGCATCGATCCGCTGGAGATCAGGCTGCTCAACGCCTTCGATGAAGGTTCGTCGAGCCCGACCGGTCAGGTGCTGCACAGCGTGGTGGTCAAGGAAACGCTGCGCAAGGCGGCCGAGCGCTTCGGCTGGGAGCCGCGCTCATGAAACGGCGCGGACGCGGCATCGCCTGCATGTGGTATCCGATCGGTTTTACCGTCGACGCCAATCCGAGCGCTGCGACGGTGAAGGTCAATGAAGACGGCACCGCGACGGTGCTCACGGGCACGGTCGAAACCGGCCAAGGATCGCTCACGGTGCTCGGTCAGATCGCGGCCGAGGCGCTCGGCATCGCCACCGACGACGTGCATGTCGTCTCCGCCGATACCGACACGACGCCGATGGATACCGGCGCCATTGCCAGCCGCACGACCTACGTCACCGGCAACGCCATCTGGCTCGCCGCAGAAGCCGCCAAGGCTATCCTGTTCGAAACCGCGGCGCCCATGCTGGGGGTAAAGGTCAGCCAGCTCGAAGCCAAAGACCGCAAAATCCAGGTGAAGAGCTATCCGCAGCGCAATGTCTCGATCGGGCAGGTGGCGCATCGCTCGCAGGTCGTGCTCGGCCAGCCGGCGATCGGCAGCGCCTCGTGGAACCCGCCGACCGTCGCCATGGACCCGGAGACCGGGCAGGGCAAGCCGTTCGCCACTTACGTCTACGCCACGCAGATCGCCGAGGTCGACGTCGACGACGAGACCGGCGAGGTGGAAGTCCTGCGCATCGCCGCGGCGCACGACTGCGGCACCGCCATCAATCCTATGCTGGTCGAGGGTCAGGTCGAAGGCGGCATTTCGATGGGCGTCGGCATGGCGCTGCAGGAGGAGATGCTGTTCGACGCCAATGGCCGCCACATCAATCCCAACCTGACCAATTACATCATGCCGACCTCGCTCGATATGCCGGAGATCACGGTCGACATCGTGCAGGGCTTCGACCCGACCGGACCGTTCGGCGCCAAGGGCGTCGGCGAGCCGACAGCGGTGCCCACCGCGGCCGCGGTCCTCAACGCCATCCATGACGCGGTTGGCGTGCGAGTGCATTCGCTGCCCGCCACTTCGGAAAAGGTGCTCGCCGCCATCAAGGCCAAGCGCGCCGCCGAGCAGAAACAGATTCCGGCCTGATCGCGCGGCTGCGAGGTCTAGCGCTTCAGCATCTGGCTGCCGAACAGGCCGGTCGGCCTGATCAGGAGGATCAGCAGCATGATGGCGAAGGGCGCCATCTGCGCGAGTGGCGCGTAGACCAGCGAGCCGATCGAAACGACCTGTCCGACCAAGAAGCTCGATATCAGCGTACCCTTGATGCTGCCGAGGCCGCCGATGATGACGACCATGAAGACGAAGGCCAGCACATCGAGCCCCATGTTCGGATCGACCATGATCAGCGGCGCATAGAGACCGCCGGCGAGGCCGGACAAAGCTCCAGCGATGACAAAGGTGATGGTGAACAGCCGGTATACGTTGATGCCGAGGCCTTCAACATGCTCGACGTCTTCGGTCCCGGCGCGGATAGCCTTGCCGATGATCGTGCGGTTGAGGAACAGCCAGATGCCGACATAGACCAGGGCGGCGATGGCGACGATCACCAGGCGATAGACCGGAATATCCGTCCCCATGATGTCGACCCTGGCGGCGATCGGCTCCGCCACCGGGCGCGGCACCAGGCCCCAAAAATATTTGATGACGCCCACGCCGCCAATCAGCACCCCGAATGACGTGATCATGGTGAAAGGCAAATCCCGATCATAGATGCGCCGGAAAACGATCCGCTCCACCGCCAAAGCGGCGGCGCCTGCGACAATCGCGCCTGCCAGTACGCCGAGCCAGATACTTCCCAGCGCCACGCTAACCGAAAAGGTGATATAGGCGCCAACCGAATAATACAGCAACTGGTCGAGGCTGATGATGCGCATCAAGCCGAAACAAAGCGACAGCCCGATCGTCATCAGGAAAAAGATGCTTCCCAGGCTCAAGCCGAAGATGATGCCGGAAGTCAGCAGTTGCATGGTGATCATCGGCTGCTCCCTCCCACATCCGCCGTTTTGCCGGCGATGCGCAGGAATGTCTTTTTTATCAGCGGCGCCAGCGTGCCCCAGATGCCCTTTTCGCCGGCGAGCATGATGAACACGAGCACAAAACCGATGACCAGTTCCCAATTCCCGAATGTTTGGCTCAGCACGTCCTTCATGCCGGTATAGACGATCGAGCCGACCAGCGGCCCGTAGAGCGTGCCGACGCCGCCGAGGATCGTCACCACCACCGGATCAGCGGCGCGCGCCGGGCTGGTGATCTCCGGGCTGACGAAGCCGAGATAGACGGCGTACAACGCGCCGGCTAGCGCGGTGGTCGTGTTGGCGATGACGAACGCGGCCAGCCGGATCTTGAAGCTGCTGTAGCCAAGGAATTTCACCTTGTCCTCGTTGATCTTGGTGGCCAGGCAGCAGGCACCGAAGATCGAGTCGTCGAGGTATTTGAAGAACGCCCAAAGCGCGAAGGCGACCAGGAAGGCGAAAATGAAAAACTGATCGGGCCGCGACAGGTCCAGCACTGGCGTGGAGGCGAGATTGGTGAGGAACCACAGGCCGTTGTCGCCGTGCGTGATGTCGGCCAGAACCTTCTGCATGAGATAGAAGATGATCACCGCCAGCGCGAGGTTGACCAAAGCGAAATAGTCGCCGCGCAATCGAACGAACAACGGGCCGATCGCCAAGGACACGACGGCTCCCGCCACGATGCCGATCAGAATGCCGACGTAAGGGTTGGCGCCGAAGTAAAATAGGTAAAACGCGGCGGCGTAGGCGCCGACAGCCAAATAGGCCGGCTGCCCGAACGATATGAATCCGATGCGGCCGAGCAGGTAGTTGCAGCCCATGGTGTAGATCGAAAAAATAATAATCTCGTTGGCGAACGGCAGCGGCAGAAACACCCGCACCAGCGCCACTAGCGCGAATGCCAGCAACAATCCCCACCACCATCTCAAGAAGCTCATCGCGGATGCCTTTATTGATTCGATTCTAGAGATATTTCTCGCATGCCTCGGGCGTGATCTGCTCGCGCTCCGTCAGTTCCGCCATGATGCGGCCTTCCTTCAAGGCGTAGATTTTGTCGGCGATGGCGCACACCAGAGGCAGATTCTGCTCGACGATCACCAGAGCGGTCGTCTTCGCCAGCTCTTTGAATACATCGCGCAGATTCAACACTATGCTGGGGGCGAGCCCTTCGGTAGGTTCGTCGACCAGCAAGAGTTTCGGGCTGCCGAGAATAGCGCGGCCGATCATCAGCATCTGGCGCTCGCCGCCGCTCAGATAGCCCGCCTTGCGGTCCATCAGGATCTTCAGCTTGGGGAAATAGCCGATGACCGGGGTCCAGTCGTAGTCCTGGCTGGCGTAGCTGCCGAGTTCGAGATTTTCCCGCACCGTGAGGTCGGCGAAGACTTTCTTGTCCTGCGGGATGTATTTAATTCCCATTCCGGCGACGGCAAACGCCGTCCTGCCGACTAAACTCGACCCGTTGGACACGATCGAACCGGATGCCGGCTTGAGGAATCCGGTAATGCTCTTGAGCAGAGTGCTCTTGCCGGCGCCGTTGCGGCCGACGCAGGCGACGACTTGGTTCCGTCGCACGTTCATGTCGATGTCGAACAGCGCCTTCGATTCGCCGTAGGCGACGTTAAGTCCGGTGACCGTCAGGATATTGTCATTGTTCGTCATGACACGGCGGTCCTGTCCTGCTCGCCGGAGACGTCGATCTGCCAGTAACTCCGGCGCACCTCCGGGTCGTGCAGCGTTTCCTCGTAGCCGCCATCGGCGATCACCCGGCCTTCATGCATGACCGTGAGCCGTTGCAGGAAGTCCTCCACGTGCGAAATCTTGTGCTCGACGATCAGGATCGTCTGCCGGCCGATACGCTGGCGCAGCACGTTGAGTACGCCCTGGATCTCGGATTCCGAGAGTCCCGCCAGCGGTTCGTCGAGCAGCAGCACCTTGGGCTCGGTCAGGACCGCCATCGCGATCTCCAGGCGCCGCTTTTCGCCCAGGCTCAGGTTCTTCACCATGCGGTCGCGTATGTCTTTCAGGTCGAAGGTTTCCAGGATATCGACGATCATCGGATCGTTGCGCTGACCCTTGCAGGTGTTCAGCAGAAACTGCAGCATGGACGATTTCCGGTGCGCCCGGAAAAAGGCGAGCACCAGATTGTCGATCACGCTGAGATTGTCGAAGGTGGCCGTCAGCTGGAACGTCCGCATCAACCCGCGCGCGACCCGTTGCTGGGGCGTGAAACGGGTGACGTCTTCGCCTTTGTAATGGATTGTCCCTTGGTCGGGCGGGAAAAATCCCGTCAGCAGATTGAAGAACGTCGTCTTGCCGGCGCCGTTCGAGCCGATGATGCCGGCGACTTCGTTCTCGCGCAGCAGATAGCTGACATTGTCGACCGCAACCTGCTTGCCGAAACGTTTTGTGACGCTGTCTACTCTGATGATCTCGGGGCGCGTATCCGTAACCACTTCTCACCCAATCTTAATGTCGACACCCCAGCGCAAGACAGAATGCTTGCGCCGGGGCGGAGATTGACGACGTTCATCGACCAATGGCGACGATTGCCCGATCGATGCAGGGATTAGTAGCCGAGGGACTTGAGCGTCGGCAAAACGGATTCGCCGCCCATGGAGCCTTCCACGGTGAACAGATCCCATTCGTTCTTCCGCTCGGCGGCGCCTTTGCCCTTTACCAGGAAGGCCGCGTACTTGTAGGCGGCCGAATGATCCTGACGCCAGTTCGCCGGGCCCTTGACGGTGTCGAACTTGCCGCCATTGGCCATCAGTGCGGCCGAGACCTTTTTCGCATCGAACGACTTCGCCGCCTCGAAACCGCGGAACATCTCCATGTAGGCGATATAGGCGATGGTCGCATAGGCATCGGGCGGGGTGTTGTATTTCGCGCGGAACAGTTCGGTGAACTCTTGCGCGCTCTTGGCCACGCTTTGTCCGGGAAGCCGCTCAGATCGTAGTAGAAGTAGTGCATGGCATAGACGCCCTGCAGCGCTTCCGGCGGCAGCCCTTTGGCGACCACGTTGGTGATGAAGGCGTTGAAGATGGTCATCTCCTTGCCCAGGCCCATTTGCGAGACCTGCTTGAGGAGCGCGACCGAATCGGCCGCAAACTGCGCCGCGATCAGGACGTCCGGCTTTGCCGCGCGGACCTTCTGCAGGATGGTGGTGAAGTCGGCTGGTGCCGAGCGAGGCCTCGTCATAGCCGACGATCGTCCCGCCGAATTCCTTGGCGGCCGCATAAGCGCCGTCGCGCATGTCCCAGCCCCAGCTGTCGGAGCGGGCGAGGAAGAAGACCTTCTTTTTGCCCAGCGTCTGCACCGCCGCTTTGCCGGCCATGTAGCCGACCGTCCACGGGCTGTAGGCGGTGGCGAAGCTGGAGTCGGCGAGCTTGCCCTTCATGAAGGCGTCCTTCGCCATCACGCAGACCGGGAAGTAGGGCATCGGGTCTTTGGACACGATGGCGTTGATGGCATAGGCGAGCGGCGACCAGGTCTGCCCGCCGACGCCCTTGACGCCTTCGGAAACCAGATAGCGATAACGGCGGACGCCGACATCGAGCTTGGCTTCGTCGTCGTCGACGACGCCTTCCACTTTCACCTTGCCCCAGGGCATGTTGAGACCGCCCTGTTTGTTGATGACGTCGACGGCGAGCAGTGCGCCCTGTTTCTGAGTTTCCGCCACGGCGGCGAATGGCCCGGTGAGCGGCAGTAGTATGCCGACTTTGATCTGGGTGGGGTCGGCCGCCTTGGCGGGGCCGAATCCTAACATGCTGCAGAACGCGGCAATCGCGAGAAAACCCCAGCGCATCTTCATTTCACATCTCCTCCTGTTAATTTTTGCATCATTAGTTGTCGCGCGCTCTCTCGCAGACGGCATTTTTCCGTCGGTTCGAGCCGCCGGCGATTGCACGCTCCGCCGATATGGAGCCTCGCGGTTGTGCTTGACCTTCGACACACCAACCCGGCGCAGAAATTTCATGCAATCAAAAAGGCCAACCGCCGGCACCGATAAGCCCCGGCTAGAACAGCGAAATTACGCCGCTCGCGGCTTTGACTTACGTCAAGCGGGACCGAAGAATTGATCTTGAATGGCAAGGATTTCCAGCAGCCGCGTTGTGCCGTCGCGCAATTCATCAGCTTCCTGAAGCGGGCGCGGGGCGGTAGCATCGTTTGCGATAATCGCTGCAGGGCGCGATATCACGTCGGAGGTGTATGGTAATGACATTTCTCGTTAACCGAGCGCGCCGTGTTTTGCTGCTCGGCGGTTTTGCCGCGCTGTCCGCGCTCGCCCTGCCGGTGCAAGCCGCAGATTATCCGAGCCGGCCGATCATGCTGGTCGTCGCGTTCCCGCCCGGCGGTCCGAGCGACGTGCTCGCTCGTATTGTCGGAAAGAAGATGGAGCAGTTGCTTGGCCAACCGGTCATCATCGAAAACAAGCCCGGTGCCGGCGGCAACATTGCCGCGGATTTCGTCGCGCGTGCGACACCCGACGGCTACACGCTGCTGGTGGGCAACAACAGCATTCTGGCGACCAACGAGTTCCTATACAAGAAACTCAGCTTCAACCCGGAGAAGGATTTCGTCCCCATTACGTTGATCGGGACTCAGGCCAATATCCTGGTGGTCAATCCGAAAGTGCCGGTTCGTTCGCTGGCGGAGCTGATCGATCTGTGCAAGGCGCAGCCCGGCAAGATCAATTTTGCTTCATCCGGCTATGGCGCGGCCGCGCATCTTGCCGGTGAACTGTTCAAGGCGGAAGCAAACGTCGACATCGTGCACGTGCCGTACAAGGGCGCCGCGCCCGCCTTGCAGGACGTGATCGCCGGTAATGACCAGATGATGTTCGCCACCGCGGCATCCGTGATCGGTCATATCAAGAATGGCCAAGTGCGCGCGTTGGCGGTGACCACGATCAAGCGCACGGCGATTTTGCCCGACTTGCCGACCATGGACGAAGCCGGCCTGAAAGGCTTCGAGGCCAGCACCTGGCACGGACTGGTCGCGCCGGCCGCCACGCCGCCGGCGATTATCGCCAAGTTGCACGACACCGCTGTCAAGGCTCTGCAAGATCCGAGCGTACAGACTTCGCTTGGCCGGCTCGGCGTCGACGTCGTCGGCGACACGCCGGACGAGTTCAAAGCCTATATCGCCAAGGAACGGCCGAAATGGGCCGAGGTCGTGAAAGCTTCCGGCGCCAGCGTGGACAAATAGTCGCTTTCCCGAAATACGATCATCCGTAAGGAATAAATAAGATGAATAAAATCGACCGGCCGAATGGCGCGCTCGCCCGCAATGTGCGGCGCATCGGCCATCTCGATCTGCCCGGCGCGGGCCAGGTCAATGTCGTCGGGAATTATGCTTATGTCGGGCACATCCCGAACAAGCAGGACCTCGGCACGTCGATCGTCGACATCGCCGATCCGGCCAACCCGCGCCTGATCGCGACGGTCAACGTCGGTGATCCGGCCTCGCACAGCCACAAGGTGCGCGTCGCCGCCGATATCATGGTGGTCAACCATGAGCGCAACATGACGGCGGTCGGCCGCCGCGCCGAGCAAATGCCGGGCGTGCGCCGCGAGTTGCGCGAAGCGCTCGGCCGCGAGCCGACACGCGCCGAACTGGCGCAGCGGCTTAGCATCACCGAGGCTGGCGTCGTCGAAATTGAGGCCGCTGAAAAGCAGCCATACCGTAGCGGCGGCTTCCGCATCTTCGACATTTCCGACCGCGCGAAGCCCAAGTTGATCCACCACCAGTTGACCGGCGGTGGCGGCGTGCATCGCTTCGACATGGACGAGCGCTACGCCTACATCTCCACCGAGATGGATGGCTTCCTCGGCGCCATGCTGGTCATCTACGACATGCGCAATCCTGCCAAGCCCGACGAGGTCTCGCGCTGGTGGCTGCCGGGGCAGCATATTGCTGCGGGCGAAAAGCCGACCTGGTCGGGCAAACGGCATCGCCTGCACCATGCATTGCGCTTCGGCAACGAGATGTTCGCCAGCTGCTGGCACGGCGGCTTCCGCATCGTCGACGTATCCGACATCGGAAAGCCGAAGACGGTCGCGTCCTACAATTATCATCCGCCGTTTCCCGAGCCGACCCACACCGTGATGCCGGCGCCCGGCAAGATCGGCGGCAAACGCATCGCGTTCACTATCGACGAAGAGGATCAAGCGCAGAGCGCCAATGAGGAAGAGGCGCGCCGCGGGCGTCTGCACGCCGGCATCTGCGTCTTCGACGTGACCGACTATGCGAACGTCAAGCCGCTATCGATCTTCGAAGTGAGCGAACTCAATTCGCCGTTCGCCCGCACGCCGGGCGCGCGCTTCGGCGCGCATCAGTTCCATGAGCGCATGACCGGAACGCTGGTGCATGCGGTGTGGTTCGGCGGCGGCTTGCGCATTATCGATATCGCCGACCCGATGGCGCCGCGCGAGGTAGGCTATTTCATCCCAGACCCGGTCGGCGGCCGCGCCGCGCCGCAAAGCAACGACGTGATGTTGGACGCGCGTGGGCTGATCTACATCGTCGATCGCCACGTCGGCTTCGATGTGCTCGAATTCAGCGGCACTGCTTGAGCTACCCCCCCGCGCGATAGAATGCCGCAGCATCGGTGCTGAACGCTTTGCGCGACTGCGCATCGATATAAAGCATGTGCCCGCCGCGATAGAGCTTGAGCTGCGCGCGGCCGGCCGTGTCCGCCGGCAGGTGATCGAGTACGTAGCGCGTCATGCCGTAGGGTGTGATCATGTCGGAATAGCCGTGCGCGATCAGGAGGCGGAAGGACGGGCTGAAGGCGAGCAGCGTGCGCAAATCGTCTTCCACGCTTGCCTGCAAGCGGCCGCCCTGCCAGTCCCAGCCGCTGGTGACCTGGGACGAGAGCAGCGCATAGGTCATTTCTGTTTTGAAGCCGAGCTCGTTGCGGGCGTAGGCAGCCATGCCGCCGCCATAGGCGCGCGAAATGCCGTCGAGGATCGGATCCGGTCCATGCGCCGAGCGTGCCTCCGGATATGGATCGTCGACCGCAAAATTGGCGTCGTAGCGGCTGACGATTTTGCCGTCCGGCCGCAGGCTCTTCACGAAGGCGTTCTCGACAAAGCCGCGCGCCTGCGTCACCACGTCTACGGGCAACCCGGTCAATTGGGCCACACGTTCATAGAATGCTTTGCCCGCGCCGCCTTGCGGCGGCGCGCCGGCCATGGTCACCAGATAGTCGGTCATGGCGAATTTTTCCGCGTCCGCCAGCGCGGCCGGGGTGAACGCATTATTGCGCTCGAGCGTGGCGGCGGCCAGCGACGGCAATTGCAGCGCCGCGCGGAGCGCCGACTCGTCATCGCCGAAAGTGAGCCAGCCTTCCAGCATCGGCGACAGCATCACGATGCCGGAGGTGACGATGCCCTGGTCGCGTTGCAGCGCGCGTGCCACTTTGGCGGCGCGGAAGCCGCCATAGCTTTCGCCGAACAGATATTTCGGCGAAGCGACACGGTTATTCTTGGCGACATAGAGCGCGATCGCCTTTGCCATTGACTCCGCGTCGCTGCGGATGTTCCAGAAATGCTTGGCGTCGTCCGGCTTCACCGTGCGGCTCCAGCCGGTACCGATCGGATCGATCAGCACCAGGTCGGTAAAGGCGAGCCAGGTATCGGGGTTGTCGCGCAATTGCGCGGTCGCGGCATCCCGGCCATCCGGCCCGAGGTCGAGGATGCGCGGGCCGACCAGGCCGAGATGCAGAAAGGCGGAGGCCGCGCCCGGCCCGCCGTTGAACACGAAGGTCAGCGGCCGGTTCGCGCCCGCGTTCTTCGCGACATAGGCGGTATAGAACACCGAAGCGCTCTGCTCGCCGGATTGGTCGTAGAACGGCAGCGTGCCGGCGGTCGCCGTGTAAGCGAGCTTGCCGCTCGGCGTATCGATGGAATGCTCGGTGACCGCGTCTTGCGGCAACAGGCGCAATACGCCTTTGCCGGATTCGTGTTGAGCGGCGTGCGCCGGCTTGTCTTGCGCGGCGGCGGGACCGAGAATGCCGACGAAAACGATCGCCAGCGTAAGATACACGATAGAAACTTTTTTCATGGCACGCCCGGCGCTCCAGCGGTCGATCCGTGCCCCCAGCCTCGAAAAATGTGCCGGCCAGCGCGGCCGGGACATTCAATTCGTTACCTCCGGCGGAAATTCGGCCGGCGTTGCTGCGGGCCCGGGGCCGGCGCATCGCCCTTGTGGCGGAAGCTGATGCGTCCGCGCTGCAAGTCATAGGGCGACATTTCCACGATCACGCGGTCGCCGACGCCGGTACGGATGCGAAATTTGCGCATCTTGCCGGCGGTATAGGCCAGGACCTCGTGTTCGTTATCGAGTTTCACCCGGAAATTGCCGTCCGGCAGAACCTCGGTCACCGTACCGTCGAACTCCAGCAGTTCTTCCTTCGCCATCCATTCGTCTCCCGGTCAGCTATCGTGCGCGGTGGCCGGCGTTGCGGCGCGGCTCATTCGGGCGCTGCAGGAATGTAACATTTCCGATGCCGTTTGGCTCCCCTGAGGTGGCTTCCTGCCTGGGCGCCTGTGCATGGCTTGCCTGGTGGCCATTCTGGCCAGCCTGATGGACTTGGCGGCCCTGATGACCGTTGCCGCCGTTATTGGAACGGTGGCCGTTATTGCCGTGATGGCCGTTGCCACCATGTCCCCGCGGCTGGTGATTGCCGCGCTGCGGTCGGCCGTTATGCCGGTTCCCGGCATTCTTCTGGGCTGGACGGTGCGGCGGGCGCTCGCCGGTCCGCTTGTCGGTCGATGGGATCGACATCCGGATCATGCGCTCGATATCGCGCAGGAACGGTGCTTCCTCGTGATCGCAGAACGAGATCGCGATGCCGTCGGCGCCGGCGCGCGCGGTGCGGCCGATGCGGTGGACATAGGATTCCGGGATGTTCGGCAGATCGTAATTGACCACATGGCTGACGCCGTCGACATCGATGCCGCGGGCGGCAATATCGGTGGCGATCAGGATACGCAGCTTGCCGTTACGGAAGTCGCCGAGCACGCGCTCGCGCTGGTTCTGCGACTTGTTGCCGTGGATTGCTTCCGCGCCAAAGCCGGATTTCTGCAAGGCGCGGACCACTTTGTCGGCGCCGTGTTTGGTGCGGGTGAACACCAGCACGCGATCGGTTGTTTCGGTCTTGAGCACCTCGACCAGCAGGTTCGGCTTGGCCGACTTGTCGGTCAGGATGACGCGCTGCTCGACGCGGTCGACCGTCGAGGCCTGCGGCGTCACCGCCACGCGGGCGGGATCGCGCAGCATCGCGTCGGCGAGCTTGGTGATTTCCTGCGGCATGGTGGCAGAGAAGAACAGCGTCTGCCGTTCCTTGCGCAGCAAGGCGACGATCCGCTTGATGTCGTGGATGAAACCCATGTCGAGCATGCGGTCGGCTTCGTCGAGCACCAGCACCTCGACCTGGTCGAGGCGCAGTGCGCGCTGGTTCACCAGATCGAGCAGGCGCCCGGGCGTGGCCACCAGCACTTCGACGCCGTGCGCCAGCGAGCGGACCTGTTTGTTGATCGGCACGCCGCCGATGGCGAGCGCGACGGCGAGCGGGCGGATGTGCCGCCCATAGGCGCGGAAGCTGTCGGAGATCTGGCCGGACAATTCGCGCGTTGGCGAGAGCACCAGCACGCGGCAGGCCTTTTTCTCGGGCCGCAGCCGCTTGGTGTGCAGGTGATTGATGATCGGCAGCGCGAAGGCCGCGGTCTTGCCGGTTCCGGTCTGCGCAATGCCGATGACATCGCGGCCCTGCATGGCGAGGGGGATGGTCT
>CAVWDA010000061.1:0-19649 GCA_963753455.1 uncultured Alphaproteobacteria bacterium
TGGATTGGACCAACTCTCCAGAATAGTGAAGTATCATCGGCATTTAGCGACAGCCAAATGAAGCGTGCAGTACCAAATGCAGTACCGATCTGGTTTTGAGGCGTATGCAGGCGATTGATGTCGCAATTTGGTGTGCATTGGGTCACTCGCGCGTAGCGCGGCGTACTACGCCAATCTGCGCTATTGTGCTCCTTTGTTAATACTGATCGAAATATGACGCCCATCGGCGCTACCGTGACCCCTTTTTAGGCTCTTGATTCCATTTGAATAGGGTGACCTGACCCCGGCGCCGATCGAGGGCGAGACCCCACGCCGGAACACAGCCATAGGATCGTCGGGGTTCGCGCAAAGGCTGCGATGTCCACGCGGCAGCGCTCCTATTTCGCCTTTCCAAGCACCTCAAAAATCTTGCCGCTCATCAAGAGAGCGATTTCGGAGGCGGGCAGCGGCTTTTGACATTCGGACAGCGGATTGAGCCAGAAATTCGAGTCGGGCAACATTTCGAACAGATTGCGGGCGGCGGCGCCGAGGCAGGTTTCGGGCTCCTTCACATAGTCGGAAATGCGGCTCTTGGAGGTGAAGGCCGGGTGCCACCTCAGGCCCTGAAATTCGACGGTCGCGACGTTGATCTTTTCCTGAAATTTCAGCGACCGGCGGCGGCCGGGGGTCATCGGCGCTTCCGGGGTCAGAATATAGATCTCGGTCTCCAGCAGCGCTTTATAGAAAGCGGGCGCGACGCCGGGATCCTTCGCCGCCGCCTGCATCAGGGCTTCGAGACTGTTTTGCGGTTCAAACATGGCGATCCTTTCACGGTTCGATATCGTTGAAGGTCAGAAGATCTCACAGTAGCGTGCAGTCGTCGGCGTTCAGTCCTGGTTCTCCCGAAGCGCGCGATAAATCGTGTTGCGTGACACGCCGAGGCGGCGCGCGGTCTTGCTAATGTTGTTGCCGGTTTCCGCATACGCGGCCAGCACGCGCGCGCGCTGGAGTTCGCGCAGATTGCAATCGCAGCCCGCCGCTGCCGAACTGTCGCTGAGAGCATTGCGCGTGCTTCGCAGCGGTCCGTCCTACGACGGCTGTCGACAGCCGCTTCGTCGATCAGATGTCCCCGTTCGCCGAGCGACAGCCGCGACAGCACGTTGCGCAATTCGCGGATATTGCCGTCCCAATCCATTTCGGCCAGTCGGTCGATGGCGCTTTCGGTCAAGCTCGCGCCGGGGATCAATCGTCTGCATCAGATGGCGCGCGATGTCGGCGAAGTCGGCGCGCTCCCGCAAGGGCGGCAACGTAACCTCAAGCGTGTTGAGGCGAAACAGAAGGTCGGAGCGGAAACAACCCTTGGCGATCAATTCGTCGAGATCGGCGTTGGTCGCAGAAACCAGCAGAACATCGACCTGGCGTTTGCTGCCGCCGACCGGGCGGATGGTCCAATCGTCCAAGAAACCGCAGCAGAACGGCTTGCAGCGTCACCGGCATGTCGCCGATTTCGTCCAGGAACAGAGTGCCGCCATCGGCCTCCCGAAACAGATCCCGCGGAGCCGCCCTTTCTTGCGCCGGTAAAGGCGCCTTCCGAATAGCCGAACAATTCCGCCTCGATCAGGCTTTCGGGCAGCGCCGCGCAATTGACCGGCACAAACAGTTCCCGCGCGACGGCTGGCGGCATGAGCATGACGCGCCAGTTGCTCTTTGCCGGTGCCGGTCTCGCCGCGAATGAGGATAGGCATCTTGCGCGCGGACCGCCGTCCGACGCGGCGCACGATCGCGGCAATTGTCGGATCGGCGGATACGAATTGCGTTGCGACCGCTTTCGGTGGCGCCGTGCGCGGCGTTGAAACCGGCTGAACCATCGGGAATTGCCGCGGTGTTCTCAATCGTCGCGACGAACTGGCTGCCGACTTCGTCCTGCGAGACGTTGGCGTTCGTTGCGGCGTCCCTCATCGACGAACGCGCTAAATTTCGCCCGAAAAATATCGACGAAGCGACGGCCGGGAGAAGTCGGCAATCCATGCAACAAGGCTCGCGCGGCTCGGTTCGCGGCGACAATCTCGCCATCGCTCGTCGACCGCCAGCAGGCCCGCGCTCAGCGTGTGCAGATATTCGCCGCGATTGTGGAAGGCGATCAGGATATTGCCGCGATGGTTTTCGCGGAAGAGGCCGTTCTCGATCTGGGTCGCCGCCATGGCGACGAGCGCCTGGGTGTGAGCCTGTCGGGACAGGCAATCGGACGAGGCGTCCAGAATTCCGGTCAACTCTCCATCGGGCGCGAAGACGGGCGAAGCCGACGCAAGTGAGGTTGATTGTATCGCGAAAAGAAATGCTCGCCGCCATGCACGGCGATCGATCGCTTCAGATGCGCGACGGTTCCAAGGCCGTTGGTGCCGCAAAAAGCTTCGGTCCAGACCGAGCCGGGCCGGATGCTTGCAGCGTCCGAAATGTCACTGAAGCTTTTGTCGGACACGATATCGAGCAGCATGCCTTCGGGCGTCGCAAAGGCGATCATGAAATTGGAGCCGGCAGATCTGCAGATGCAGCGAATGCATTTCGGCCAGCGCCAGGCCGCGTACGAGCGAATAGCGCTGTTGCTCCTGCCGCAACATTGACGGGGTGACGAACTCAGGCGGCGGCGGACGCCGCGTGTCGAGCCCGAGCGAAATGCATCGCATCCAGCTGTCATAGATATCGGCCGCCAAGAATTCGGCGGGCGGCGCGCCGCTTTGCTCAAGCGCGACCTGGGCGTGCTCGACGCGCCATTTGACCGACAACATCAACCTGTCCTCCTTGAACAGCCGTCGGCAGTTTCCCGGGATCGTAGCCGTTGCAGGCTTCTTGGCGCTTCCATGTCTCGACAATTCATCATGATCAATTGCTAATAATTTCAAATCTACTCTTTGACGACTTCCAACTGTTCCGTCGCGGAACATAATTGCCATCCAAAACTGTTCTCATGCGGATCGGAACATCTTCGCGCGCAAATCAAATAACAGCTCACGAAGTATCAAGATCGTTAACGATTTGGCACGGCTCTTGCTGACCTCATATTCGAAGTCGGCCAGCCCCATGACCACAAAACAAAAATCGTTCAAGGGAGTGGAAATATGAAAGCCGCGGTTCTCCATGCATTCGATGAAAAACTGACGGCAAAGGAATTTGTCAAATTTGAAGATGTGGCGGATCCGAAAATCACGCGTCCGACGGACGTGATCGTGCGAATCGGCGGAGCGGGCGTCTGCCGCACCGATCTGCATATCGTCGAAGGCATCTGGCGCAGCAAGGTCGATGTCAAGCTGCCCTACATCATGGGCCATGAAAACGCCGGCTGGGTCGAGGCCGATCGGGCCTGGCGTCGAGGGGGTCAAGGTCGGCGACAGCGTCATTTGTCACCCGCTGGTGACCAGCGGCCATTGCCTGGCTTGCCGGCGCGGCAACGACATGCATGCGCTGGACAGCTCCTTTCCCGGCATCAACGCCAATGGCGGCTATGCGCAATATCTGCTGACCGGGCAGCGCTCCCTGATCAAATTGCCCAAGACGCTCGCGCCGAAAGATGTCGCGCCCTATACCGACGCCGGTCTGACGGCCTATCGCGCCGCCAAGAAGGCCTCGCGCCATCTGTTGCCGGGCGAATATGTCGCGGTGATCGGCGCCGGCGGGCTCGGGCACATCGGCATCCAGGTTCTGGCCGCGCTTTGCGCCGCGGAGATCATCGTGGTCGACCGCGCCGACAAGTCGCTCGAACTCGCCAAGAAATGCGGCGCTCATCATCTCGTGAAGGCCGACGGCAACGAGGTCGAAGCCGTGCTGGCGTTGACCGGCGGACGCGGCGCCGAAGCCGTGATCGATTTCGTCGGCGAAGGCGACGCCGTCGCCAAGGGTCTGGCGATGACGGCGAACGACGGCTACTATTATATCGTCGGCTACGGCGGCAAGATCGATCTGCCGACCATCGACATGATCACGTCGGAAAAGACCATCGTCGGCAATCTGGTCGGCACCTACGCCGAATTGGTCGAGCTGATGGCGCTGGCCGATCGCGGCCTCGTCAATCTGCACACGAAAGAATACAAGCTCAGTCAGGCCAACGACGCCTTGCACGATTTGCACCATGGCCGGATCCATGGCCGCGCCGTCCTGATCCCATGAAGACTTTTGCGGCCGAGATCCATCTCTCCGTCTGTGAGGAAGATCGAATGACAAGCGACAGGTGACAGAGGGCGCGGGCCGCAAATCACCGCCGGAGAGGCTGCCGAAATGAAGCGCGCGCGGGATCGGATGATTGCGCGGCACAAACTGATCGAAGCCATGATCCGTAACAATGAACTGCAACTGAAAAACGAGAGCGCGCGTGGCGGCGCGGAAATCGAACATGCATGCGCCCTGCGCGATGTCGCGCTGCCGGGCGCCGGGGCCGAAGCGGCGGCGGAGCTGGAGAAGGCGACAGCAGCGACTGCAGGTCACTGCAAGAGGAGCGCGATCGTCTCGTCGCCGAACGCGAATGGCTCAATGCGTCCTTGCTGGAATTCGAAAGCGGGCCATCGGCCAACGAACACAAACGCGCGGGGCATGCATGATGAGCAAGACGGAGCATCAGACTGACGGAACAGCTGCCGCCTGGGTACAGCCGTGCGCGATGCCGCTCCGAGCGATCGAATTGAGCGAGGAAGACAAGTCGAAGGACGATTTCTTCGTTCAGATCGCCGAAATCGCCGAAGCGATGATTGCCCGGCACGGCAAGGATTTCGCCATGGGGACGCTGGTCCTTTCGGCGAGGTTTATCGCCGAGGGCAAGCCCCTCACGAAGCGCAAAGACTGCGGGACGACAGTATAGATGTCGCGGAGCTCGCTATCAAAATGAGCGATCCGATTTTATGCTCAAAGTACAGTTTGACAGACTGAAAGTGCTATTCGAGCGGGTACTAAGTGTGAATGAGTACAGTCAAAAGAAACGGGCATTTAGGTTCTTTTGAGCTGGCGGTTTAGTATGAAACATGCAAGAGGAGAGAGAAATGTCTGTAAGTCTAACGCTGAATAAGATAACGGCTCAGAAAGGCATCACGCATCGGCGAGGCGGCCAAGTCGCGTGGCGGATCTTGGGTGGACGCCAAGCTACGTGCAGGAGGCGATGACTTTCCCGACCGACTACAAAATCTCGAAGACGCCGCGCGATCCGATGAAACAGGTCCTGCGGTCGTACTTCCCGATGCAGGAAGAAAAGGACAATCGCGTCTACGGCGCGCTCGACGCGGCGTTGCGCGGCGACATGTTCCGCAATGTCGAGCCGCGTTGGGTCGAATGGATGAAGCTGTTCCTGGCGATCATCCCGTTCCCGGAAATCTCCGCGGCCCGCTCGATGGCGATGGTCGGCCGTCTGGCGCCCGGCGAGGAGCTGCGCACCGGCTTCACCATGCAGATGGTCGACGAGTTCCGTCACTCGACGATTCAGATGAATCTGAAGAAGTGGTACATGGAAAACTATATCGATCCCGGCCGGGTTCGATATTACCGAAGCCGCGTTCGGCAAGTGCTACGCCACCACGATCGGCCGTCAGTTCGCTGAAGGCTTCCTGACCGGCGACGCCATCACCGCCGCCAACATCTATCTGACGGTGGTCGCCGAAACCGCGTTCACCAACACGTTGTTCGTCGCGATGCCTTCGGAAGCCGCGCGCAACGGCGACTATGCGCTGCCGACCGTGTTCCTGTCGGTGCAGTCGGACGAATCCCGCCATATCGGCAACGGTCACTCAATGCTGATGGCGATGATCAATGATCCGTCGAACCATCAGTTGCTGGAGCGCGATCTGAAATACGCGTTCTGGCAGAACCACGCGATCGTCGACGCCGCAATCGGGACCTTCATCGAATACGGCACCACCAACCGCGACAAGAACAAGGAATCCTATGCCGAGCTTTGGCACCGCTGGATTTACGAAGATTACTATCGCACCTACATGCTGCCGCTGGAAAAATACGGCATCAAGATCCATCATGACGACGTCGCCGCCGCCTGGGATCGCATCGTCAAGAAAAACTACGTCCACAATACCGCGCAATTCTTCACGGTCGGCTGGTCGGTCGAATTTCTGGCGCATCGAAGCCCAGACCGAGAAGGACTTCGAATGGTTCGAGCATAAATATCCGGGCTGGTACGCCGAGTTCGGCGACTTCTGGAAATGGTACGCCAAGCTTAGCGTCCCGGGCGAGAACCAACATCATCTTCAACGGCGACGTCGGCTACGTCTATCCGCACCGCTGCTGGAGTTGCATGGTTCCCTGCCTGATCCGCGAGGACTTCTGTTGCGACGAAGTCGACGGCAAGATGTACACCTATTGCTCGGAAGGCTGCCGCTGGACGCACAAGGTGGCGTTCGCCGCTGAATACGAAGGCCGCGCCACGCCGGCGATGGGTCGCTTCAGCGGACGCCGTGAATGGGAAGACTGCTACCACGGCTGGGATATGCCGACGCGATCAAGGACCTCGGGTTCGTCCGTTCTGACGGCAAGACGCTGGTCGCCGCAGCCGCATCTGCGCTTCGAGCAGAAGGACATGTGGACGCTCGACCACATCCGCGGCCACGCGCTCGGCAGTCCGTTGCGCGGTTTCCGC
Source organism: uncultured Alphaproteobacteria bacterium (assembly GCA_963753455.1). Classification (GTDB taxonomy): domain Bacteria; phylum Pseudomonadota; class Alphaproteobacteria; order Rhizobiales; family Xanthobacteraceae; genus Pseudolabrys. The sequence goes on from CAVWDA010000061.1 coordinate 6,605, forward strand.
GCCCTGACGCCGGCGCAACGCGAAGCCGCCGTCGCGGAATATCGCAAGGGCTTCAAGATCAACCCCTGCAACTGAGACGACCGAAAAGGCGGGGGCCGCCTCCGGCGGCTCCCCTCAGCCGCGCGGCGCGTCGCGACGTCGCTTTGCGTCCAGTCATTAGTTTCAAAAGGTCGAGGAGATGTCGGAAGCCACAGTTCACAAGGTGCGTTTCGAGCCTGTCGGCATCGAGATGGAAGTGGAGGAAGGCGAAACCGTCCTCGATGCCGCGTTCCGCCAGGGCATCTCGCTGATGCATGGCTGCAAGGAAGGTCAATGCGGCAGCTGCAAGTCGCAGCTGATCAGATGGCGACATCGAGCTCTGAAATATTCGACTTTCGCCTTGCCGGACTATGAGCGCGAGACCGGACACGTGCTGCTGTGCCGGACGCACGTCTATCAGCGATATCGACCGTCGAATTGCTGAACTATCGACGAGGACCTGCTCAGCCGCGTCGATTGCGGTGAAGGAGTTCGACGCCCGGTCGACGAAGATCAGCGCGCTGACCCATGACATCCGGCTGCTGGAGATCGAAATCGACAAGCCGCTGAAATTCTGGGCCGGCCAATATGTGGATCTGACGCTGCCGGATCGCTCGCATGACCCGCGCGTTCTCGATGGCAAATGCGCCGAGCGAAGGCGCGAGGCTGTCGCTTCATCATCAAGAAATATCCCGATGGCGCGTTTTCGTCGTTGCTTGACGGCGGCTTGAAGCTTGGCGACGCGCTGAAGGCAAAAGGGCCCTATGGCACTTGCTTCCGGCGTGAGGAGCGGCCGGGTCCGATGCTGCTGATCGGCGGCGGGCTCCGGCATGTCGCCGCTATGGTCGATCCTTTCCGATCATATCGAGAGCGGCGAGCAGCGGCCGGTGCGGTTCTTCTATGGCGCGCGCACGCGCGCGGATCTGTTCTATCCTCGAGGAAATGGCCGCCATCGGCGGCGAAGCTCGCGGATTTCAGATTTATCCCCGCGCTGTCGCACGCCACGGCTGACGACAAATGGGAGGGCGAAACCGGCTTCGTGCATGAGGTCGTGCTGCGCCATTTGCGCGAGGAGAAGCTTCGAGCGGCGTGATCGACGCCTATGCTTGCGGGCCGGCGCCGATGATCGACGCGCTCTTGCCGGTCCTGCAGATGAACGGCGTCGAACCCGATCATATCTATTTCGACAAGTTTACGCCGGCCACGCGATGACGGCGATTTGAACCCCATCGCGACAACGAGTAACAAATCAGTGAGGACATCCCAGGGAGGAAACATGAGCGATACAGCCCGCAGCACGTGCATCAGTCCGGCGCGGCCGGCGCGGCGATATTTCCAGGTTCGGACAGCCGCAAATACAACTATTTCGAGCCCAAGGGCCGCAAGGCGACGCCATTACGAGGACATGACGGTCGACGTCCAGCCCGATCCCGAGCGCTATCTCCTGCAGGATTGGATCATTTCCTTCCCCGACGGCACGCCGACCTATTCCAAGGACTGGACGGCGGCCAAGAGCTCGAACTGGCATAAGTTCCGCGCGCGTCGACCAGGAATGGGAGCGCACCCACTACCAGCGCCAGTCGACGATTTGCGGCATGGTGCAGAACGCCATTGAGAACGGCCGCAAATCGGGCGCGCCGAACCGCTTCGACAAGGCGTGGGTCAAGATCCTGCAGGACCATTTCGGCGCCTACAAGCATGCCGAATTTGGTCTTGGCACGTCGACGATGCAGGCGCAGCGCTACGGCTACACGCAGATGGTCAACAACGCCATCCTGACCAACTCGTCGTACAAGATGCGCTTCGCGCAGGACATCACGCTCTATCTGCGCGAGATCGCTCTCGACATTCGAAGGCTTCGACATCACCGCCGGCAAGCGAGCATTGGCTTGAGGATCCGATCTGGCAGGGCACGCGCAAGTCGATCGAATCGATCATGGGCTGCAACCGACTATCTCGAGCAATATTTCGCGATCAACGTCGTGTTCGAGCCGCTGGTCGGCGAATTGTTCCGCATGCGGCTTCATCATGCAGGCGGCCGCCGCGCAGAACGACTTCATCACGCCCGCGGTCGTTTCCGCGGCAGAGGCGGACTACGAGCGCAACCTCGCCAATACAGTCGAATTGATCCATATGCTGACGCACCGACCCGGATACACGGCGACCATAATAAGTCGCGCTGTTCAACAGCTGGCTGGCGAAACACGTCGCCCTGGCGGCCAGACGCCGCCAATCAATCTGCAGCCGATCTGGTCGCAGCCGCGCGTCAAGGTGGTCAGCTTCGCCGACGCCTTCGCCCAGGCGAAGAACCGATTGAGGCGCATCGCGAGCAGCTTCGCCTGACGGTGCCGAGCGACTTCGCTGTCCTGACAGGAATCGAGACCGTGCACGCCAGTAACCATTCAGGAGACGGAAATGTCGACCGAACATGCAAATATCTTCAAGTCCATGAAGGACATCAAATTCGAGGACACGATTTCCCACCAATGCGGCGTGACGATGAACGATAGCGTCGAAGCGCGCGCCATCGCGAGGTCATGTCGAGACAGAGCACGTCACGGTCACCTACATGCCCGCCATGATCCGCATCGACGGCGTCGGCAAGATGGAGTTCAAGATGGAGCGAGATCAGCGAAGACTTCGGCCGCGACGATGACGCCCCATATGTTCGAGATTTCGACCTCGACCCACTACGGCCGCATGGTGATGGTCGACGACAACACCGTCATCCTGTTTCGGCGACATGAACGAGGCGATGGAATACATCGAATGAGGCAAGGTTCGCCAAATTCTCGGCCGGCGGCGGCGCCGGCCAACGAAGCTGGCTGCGCCAATCGCGAGCATGAAGATCAATCGAGCCCAGCGTGACGGGATAGGAGAAACGCCATGTACAGGACAGCATCCGGTGAAGAGATTTTCGTCATCGACGGGCATACGCATTTCTGGGACGGCAGCCCCGCCAACCAGAAGAACATTCACGGCAAGCAGTTCATCGAATGCTTCTACGCCTATCACTCGAATCTCAGCCCGCCGGCGGAGAAATGGCCGTTGGACAAGTTCGAGAAATACGACGCCGAGACCATGTACAACGATCTGTTCGTCAACGGCTATGACGACATGGCGATCTTGCAGCCGACCTATCTGACGGATTTCTACAAGAACGGCTTCAACACGACCGAGCGCAATTCGGCGATGAAGAAGAGCCATCCGGACCGTTTCATCCTCAACGGCGCTTTTGATCCGCGCGACGGCAACAAGGGCCTCGAGGATCTGCACGCCACTGTCCGAGAAGTACAAGCTGCAAGGGCGTCAAGCTCTACACCGCCGAATGGCGCGGCGAATCCAAGGGCTACAAGCTCGACCGACAAGGAGTCCTACAAGTTCCTCGAGGCGGCGCAGAAGCTCGGCATCAAGAACATCCACGTGCACAAGGGCCCGACGATCATTCCGCTCGAACAAGGACGCGTTCGACGTCGGCGACGTCGATGACGTCGCGACGGCTTTCCAGGATCTCAACTTCATCGTCGAGCATTGCGGCCTGCCGCGGCTCGACGATTTCTGCTGGATCGCGACCCAGGAGACCAATGTCTATGCGCGGCCTCGCCGTGGCGCTGCCGTTCATCCACTCGCGGCCGGGCTATTTCGCGCATGTGATGTCGGAACTGTTGTTCTGGGTCGGCCCGGACAAGATCCTCTACGGCAGCGACTACGGCATCTGGACGCCGAAGTGGCTGATCGACAAGTTCATGGAGTTCGAAATTCCAGACGAGATGACCAAGGAAACCGGCTCGGTCCTGACGCTCGGAGAGCAAGAAGAAGATCCTCGGCCTCAATGCCGCGCGGCTCTACGGCATCGATGTCGAGGCGCAGAAGAAGAAGATCAAGGCGGGCGGCGGCTATGCCCATCTCGCCAGCCGCTGCATGCGGCGGAGTGAGCAGCCATGACCGGCCGCAGACAATACGCCGATCGCAAGCCCGGCAGGAAGTCTGGGCCGGTCTGCAAGGCGTGACCGACCCGGAACTCGACGAGCCGGTGACCGAGCTGAACTTCGTCACGCAGGCCGATGTGGACGCCGAAAACCGCGTCCACATCGAGTTCCGGCTGCCGACCTATTGGTGCGCCGCCAATTTCTCGTTTCTGATGGCGGACGACATGCGCCGGCGGTCAAGGCGCTGCCATGGGTCAGCGCCGTCAACGTCGTGCTTGGCGAGCACATGTATGCCGACAAGATCAACGCGGGTCTGGCGCAGGGCCTGTCCTTTCAGGAGACGTTCGGCGTCGAGGCCGACGGCGATCTCGACGATTTGCGGCGGACGTTTCTGGTCAAGGCGTTCCAGCGCCGGCAGGCCGCGTTGCTCGCCATCTCGATCGGCGGCGGGCTATCCGGCCGACGGCGTTGGTCGAGCTGACGCTCGGCGGAGCTTGACCGCGGCTGAAATTCGACGAGGCGGGCGCGAAGCTGGTCGCGGCGCTATCTCGAGCGGCGTCCGGTGGTCGCCGGGCGTTGCGCCGAGACGCTCGGCGTTCATCGACGCCGAAGGCGATCCGCTGCAGACCGAGGCGTTGCCGACCTACGTTCGCGCGCTGCGGCGCGTTGGCGTCAACGCGGAATTCAACAGCGCCTTATGCCGCGGCCTGCTGCGCGGCCCGCTTCGATACCGAAACGCCGCTCACGCCCCGGCGCGCCGAGACAATCTGCCGAGCCACCCAAACGTGTCCGCGTAGCGCGTCGTCAACAAGAAGGAAGATGACGATGGCAAAGATGATGCTGCATGACCAGGCGCGCGGAAGCCCTGGGGCAGGGGCGTCGCGAAGCTGGCCAAAGCCGTCAGCGGCACGCTTGGCCCGAAGGGCATGAATGCGATGATGGACCGGCCGATAGGCACGCCGATCGTCTCGCGCGACGGCGTCAGCATCGCCAGCGAAATCGAACTGGAGTGCCCGTTCGAGAATATGGGCGCCCAGGTGCTGCGCGAAGTCTCGAAGCAGACCAACGAAGTTGCCGGCGACGGCACCACGACTGCCACGGTGCTGGCGAATGTGCTGGTGCAGGATGGGCTCGAAATGCCTGGCCGCCGGCGCCAATCCGGTCGAACTGGTCGAGGGACTTGAACTGGCGGTGGAAGAGACCATCGCCGCGCTGAAGCGCTCCGCCAAGAGCGTCGATGGCGCCAGCGGGCATTCGCGCCGTCGCCACGCATCGCGGTCAACGACGCCAGCGCTCGGCGAGATGGTGGCCGAGGCGTTCGAGCGCGCCGGCAATCACGGCATTGTCGCGGTCGAGTTCGGCGTCGACCGTCGAAACGACGCTGGAAGTGGTCGAGGGCATGGCGTTCGAGCGCGGCTATCTCTCGCACCACATGGTCACCGATGTCGAGAGGATGCAGGTGGTTCTCGACGATCCGTACATTCTGATGACGGATCACAAGATCCAGACGATCGACGAGTTGAACGGCGTGTATCGCGCTGATCGAAAAGAGCGGCCGGCCGCTTCTGATCATCGCCGAGGAAGTGGCGCCGCCGGTGATCATGATGCTGCTGTCGCGGCGCGAGAAAAACAACTTCAAGGTCGCCGCGATTCATCCGCCGGAATACGGCCATTGGCGCAAGGCGATGCTGGAGGATATCGCCGTTACCACCGGCGGCCGGGTGATCTCCCGGGATCTCGGCGGCACCGTCGAGCGGGCCAGTCTCGAGGATCTCGGCTCCGCGCGCCAGGTGCGGATCTCATCGTCGAAGACCTTGATCACCGCCGGCAATGGCGAGCCCAAGGTGATCGCGGCGCGCCGCGAGCAGGTGTCCCGGCAATACGACGCCGCGCCGGAAAACATCGAGCGCGACAAATTCCAGGAGCGGCTCGCGAAACTGTCCGGCGGCACTGCGATGATCCTGGCGGGCGGCGCTACGCCGGTCGAGCAGAAACGGCGCGCGCAGTTGATCGAGGATTCGATCAACGCCACCCGCGCGGCGATCGAAGAGGGCGTCGTGCCGGGCGGCGGCGTGGCGCTGATCCGGATGGCGCCGGAACTCGACGGGCTGATCAAGCGGCTGAAGGGCAGCGCCAAGCAGGGTGCGGAACTGGTGCAGCGCTCGCTCAGCCAGCCGCTCGCCTGCATCGTCGCCAATTGCGGTCGCGACAGCACCGCCGCCGTCGACGAAAGTTGTCAAAGCCAGCAATGGCTACGGCTTCGACGCCCGCACCGGCACGACAGTCGATATGATCAAGGCCGGCATCATCGATCCGGTCAAGGTCAGCTACTGCGCGATGCGCAATGCCGGTTCAGTCGCGGCATTGATCCTGACGACGCAGACGCTGATCGCTAAGAAGCCGGACAATTACGATCCGACCTCGGGGCCGGCGCTGGGCGGGGGCGCCGAGTTGCTTTGATCGGTCATCGCTGCCTGATCTGAAGAGTTCCGGCGCGATCGTGGCGCGATCACGACCGGAGGCTCAGGCGGCGGCCGTCATCGCGGCGTCGTTTGTCCGAGCGCGCGATAGACGGTGTTTCGCGAGACGCCGAGGCGTCGCGCGGTTTCGCTGACGTTGCCGGCGGTTTCGGCATGGACCGTCAGGATGCTGGTGAGCTGGATTTCCTGCAGCGAACAGGGTTTTGGGTGCGGGACCTGACCGACCTGGGCCGCCACTCCGGACTGGTCGAGTGGGCAGTCGGAGCAGGCGAGGGTGTAACGAGCGAGAATATTGCGCAATTCGCGAATGTTGCCGGGCCAGGGCCGCGCCGCAAGATCGGCCAAGGTCTGTGCAGCGATTTCACAAGTGGGATCGATGCCGTCGAGCAGATGCTGCACGATGGCCTCGAAGTCGGTGCGCTCATGCAGTCGCGGCAGCGTCACTTCGAGCGTGTTGAGGCGGTATAGCAGGTCGGCGCGGAATCGCCCCGCGGCGATCGCCTTGTCGAGCGCTGCGTTGGTCGCCGAGACCAGGAAGATATCGACCTTGGTTCTGGCGCCGCCGATCGGGCGCACGGTCCAGTCGTCGAGCAGGCGCAGCAGCACGGCTTGCAGCGCGATCGGCATGTCGCCAATCTCATCAAGGAACAGCGTGCCGCCGTCCGCCTCCTTCACCAGCCCGATCGCGCCGCCGCGACGCGCCCCGGTGAAGGAGCCGTCGGCATAGCCGAACAGTTCGGCTTCGATCAGGCTTTCGGGAAGCGCGGCGCAATTGACCGGGACGAAGGCGCCGGTCCGCCCGCTGGCGGCATGGGCGTGACGGGCCAATTGTTCCTTGCCGGTGCCGGTTTCGCCGCGGATCAGGATCGGCATCTTGCGGGCGGCGGCGGTCTCCACCCTGCGCACGATCGCCTGCACGGTTGGATCGGAGGCGACGAAACCGATGGGGGACGGCCGCGGTTGAACAGGATGCCGCCGGGCCGGCTCCGTCGCACGCAAATCTCGAGCCTTTGGTGGGGCGGAATGCTCAAGTTGGGGTGATCGCGGCGTCAGGTCTCTCGCAGCGGGCGCCGAATCCGCGGGCTGACGCGTTTCATGCGCCGATCCCTGCTTCGCAACGCCGCGATCGGCGCTTGCCGCGCGTCGCCGGGCGTGAAGCGCGATGATCGCGCCGATCCCGGAGCTTTCGCTGGTGACGAAATCGAAGCTCGCATTCGGCAGCAATTCTTTCAGCCGGGCCGGCCATTCGTCGAAACCAAGCGTCTTCAAGAAGCGGGTCGGCGGATCGTCGCCGGCGTCGCGGCGGTTGCCGCGGATCGCTTTCAGCGCCTGTTCGCTGGCATGCAGGATGGTGCCGCGGCGGTCCACCAACACGCAATCGTCATTCGCCCAGATCGACCTCTTGGCGATGAAGTGGTGCAGCAGCACCTCGTGATCCTGCTTGATCGAGCGCGCCAGCACGCTTGCCACATGCTGGCCGACCGAAACCGCCAGAGCGAGACTCTGCGGGTTGAACGTGTTCGCGGGTCCGGAAATATCCACCACGCCGAGCAACTCGCCGTCGGTGGGATCGTAAACCGGAACCGCTGCGCAGGTCCATCGCTGCACCTGCGAGCAGAAATGCTCCGCGCCGTGGATCTGAATCGGCTTCAATTCCGCCATCGCGGTCCCGATCGCATTGGTGCCGATATCGGCTTCGCTCCATCGCCCGCCGTGCTCGAGATGAACCGTCCGCCCGGCCTCGATCACCCTGGCGTCGCCCTCGGTATCGATGATCAGTCCGGAAGGATCGGTGAGGATCATGATCGAATTCGCGTCGCTCAGGAAGGTTCGCGAACTCTCGAGCGCGGGGCGGGCGGCATGCCGCAGCGCCGCGTGCTTGGAGCGGTGGCGAAACAGTTCCGCATCCGCGACCAGCGGCGCCATCGCCCGATCGACGGTGACGCGGTGGTTCTTCGATCTCTGCCAGGAGTTCGGCCACCGACGGTCTGAGATCGGTCGGCAACGCGCCGCGCTCGACGAATTTCTCCCACGCGGCCCGCACGTCTCGCTGGTTCATGCCGGATCCTCTGACGCCACGACGTCCAAGACCTGAAAACGGTAGGTCTCGCGCAATCACCTGAATGTGGATTGGTCGTCGCAATCGCCAACGGCACGGCGCAAAGCGCAAGGTTCGAACTCACCAAGCCATCCGAAGGTGGTAGCCTTTGATCGAGTCCAACCGTGCGTTGGACGCTTTGGCCACGCATCGACGGCATCACTCGACGCAACAACCCATCCCGCGGTCACTTCCAAGACGTAAAGGCGGCTCTTAGGTCCGCTCTTGGGTTAGACTATACGTCTTCACTTTAGGCGCAAGGAAGAATCGATGGCGATATTCAGTTGCATGAAAGAATCGATGCTGCGCTGCAGCTGAAACCGTCAAAGCGATAACATCACAGCGCGCGCCGTGGGACAAACAGCCGGCTACTACCACCGCGCGAGCGCGGCCAACTAAGCTTGATCGAGACGATGCCGATCTCAATCAGGAAATGGTGCGTCGTACGCGCGGTCGGGACTGGAATTTGCAGCGCGATGCCGATGGGATCCCGACAATCCATGCCGGACATGCGCGGCGGCCCGTGCTTTGCGATGAAGAGGATGCTTTGAATGGCGAAACCGGTTCACGCGATGATTCGTGTGCTCGATGAAGCGCGGTCGCGGGATTTCTACGCCAGGGCATTCGGGCTGGATCTGGCCGAGCGGTTGGCCTTTCCCGATTTTGCCTTGATCTATCTCCGGCACCCGTCGTCACCGTTCGAGCTCGAACTCACGGTCAATGCGGGGCGCACCGCGCCGTATCAACTCGGCGACGGCTACGGCCACATCGCGGTCGTGGTCGATGACCTGGCATTCGAGCACGCGCGGTTCGAGCGCGAAAATCTCGCGCCGGGCCCGATGCGCGAAATGCACCACGACGGCGCGTTGCTGGTGCGGTTCTTCTTTGCCACCGATCCCGATGGCTACAAGATCGAGGTCATTCAAAAGGGCGGCCGGTTCAACTGACCGCAATCAAGAAAACCAGAGCAGACGGAGGACAACACATGAGAGAAATCGACCAGCGCAGCAAATTCAATCGAAGGGCGATCCTGAAAGGCGTCGTAGCCACGGTGCCGGCGATCGCCACCGTCAGCACCACCGGCCTTCGTATCGAGGACGCCTGGGCGGAAGACGCCACGGCGCTTTCGCCGGCGGTCTTGAAGACTATGGTGAAAGTCGCGCGCGATATCTATCCGCACGATTTCCTCAGTGACCTCTATTACATCAACGCCATCAAGCCTTGGGACGGCAAGGCCGGCAAGGACGCCAAGGTAAAGGCGATGCTGGAGAGCGGCGTCAGCCAGCTCGACCAGGCCGCGCAGGAGAAACACAAGGTTGCCTACCTCAACGTACCGTGGGAAGCCGATCGCGTGGTGCTGTTGCAGGGAATTGAGCAGACCGCGTTCTTCGCGGCGATCCGGTCCGATTTGGTGGTCTCGCTCTACAACCAGGAAGCGCTGTGGCCGAAGTTTGGCTACGAGGGTTCCTCCGCCGAGCATGGCGGCTACATCGCCCGCGGCTTCGGCGACATCGACTGGCTGCCGAAAGCCTAGTCGTCGTCGGATGCGGCGCGTCCGGCCCCATGGTGATGGCCGGCCGCATCGCGCAATCAAAAAGAGAATTCAGGGAGGAATACGAGATGGCGAAATTCGATCAGAACGACGACAGCGTGGTCGTCATTGTCGGCTCCGGCGCGGGCGGCGGGACGCTCGGCAACGAACTGGCGCAGAAGGGCATCAAGACGGTGATCCTGGAGGCCGGTCCGCGCACCGAAATGCAGGATTTCGTCAACAATGAATGGGAAAGCTTCACCCAGCTGGCATGGACCGACATGCGGACGACGTCCGGCAACTGGCGCGTCGCCAAGGATTTCGCCAATCTGCCGGCCTGGATCGTCAAATCGGTCGGCGGTTCGACCGTGCATTGGGCCGGTGCGTCGCTGCGGTTCGATGAGCACGAATTCAAGATCCGCAGCGTCTATGGCGCCGTGCCCGGCGCCAATTTGCTGGACTGGCCGATCACGCTGGCCGACATGGAGCTGTGGTACGCCAAGGCCGAAGACAAGATGGGTGTGACCCGAACCAACAATATTCCGGGGCTGCCAGGCAACAACAACTTCAAGGTGATGGAAGCCGGCGCCAAGAAGCTCGGCTACAAGGAAGTTCACACCGGCCGCATGGCGATCAACAGCGAACCGCGCGACAACCGCGGCTCCTGCCAGCAGATCGGGTTCTGCTTCCAGGGCTGCAAGTCGGGCGCGAAGTGGTCGACGCTCTACACCGAGATCCCCAAGGGCGAGGCGACCGGCAATCTCGAGGTCCGTCCGGACAGCATGGCGGTGAAGATCGAGCACGACGCATCCGGCAAGGTGACGGGCGTGGTCTATGCCGATGCGAAAGGGGCGATGCAGCGCCAGAAGGCGCGGGTCGTGGCCGTCGCCGGCAATTCGATCGAGAGCCCGCGGCTGCTGCTGAACAGCGCTTCCAACAAGTTTCCCGATGGCCTCGCCAACAGTTCCGGCCAGGTCGGCCGCAACTACATGCGGCACATGACCGGCAGCGTCTACGCGGTGTTCGACAAATCCGTCCACATGTATCGCGGCACCACGATGGCGGGCATCATCCGCGACGAAGCGCGGCACAATCCGTCGCGCGGCTTCATGGGCGGCTACGAAATGGAAACGTTGTCGCTGGGGCTTCCGTTCATGGCGGCGTTTCTCAATCCTGGCGCGTGGGGGCGCACCTTCACCAGCGCGATGGAGGGCTATCCGCGGATGGCCGGGATGTGGTTGGTCGGCGAGGACATGCCGCAGGAGACCAACCGCGTCACGCTCGACCCGTCCGCCAAGGACAAGCTGGGCCTGCCGGTCGCCAGCGTGCATTACGACGATCATCCCAACGATGTCGCGATGCGCAACCATGCCTATCAGCAAGGGGCCGCGGTCTATGAGGCGATCGGTGCCACCGTCACCTATCCGACCACGCCCTATCCCAGCACGCACAATATGGGCACCAACCGGATGAGCGCCAATCCGCGCGATGGCGTGGTCAACAAATTCGGACAGACCCACGACATCAAGAACCTATTCGTCTCCGACGGCAGCCAGTTCACCAGCGGCGCGGCCTGCAACCCGACCCTCACCATCGTCGCGCTGGCGATCCGGCAGGCCGATCATATCGCGGGTGCGATGCAGCGGAAGGATATTTGAGGTCACGTGCTCGGCCAATAGTAAAACCCCGGCTGAAAGCAGCCGGGGTTTTGCCAGAGTCGGGGACGAGCCGCATCGGCAGCCAGCGTTGTCGGGCGGATTACTCGGCGGATTCGAAGGGCTGTCCGGCAGCCTGATAGAATGGGACAGCGGCGGCTGCGGATCTCGAGGTGTAGATCAGGCAACAGCATCGCAACAGCGAAGCGAAATTATTGACCTCGCCGTGATGGTTGAGGACTTCGTCGTAGATCTGGGTGAGGAATTTGCCGAGGCTGATGCCTTCCCTGGCGGCGATTTCGTCAAGCGTATCCCAAAACGCCGTCTCCAGGCGAACGGATGTCGCGTGACCGCCAATTCGAAGCGATCGGGTTTGCAATTCATAGTTACGCTGAGGCTGGTGCGCGAAGATCTGGCACATCACGTTCCTCCACTGATCGTTCTTGGCTCTTTAGTGACAGTATTCCTTCTTTGGTCGAACCACAATATTTTCGGTGTGCACCCGATACGGCGAGGTCCTGGCGTTCGTTGTTGGGACAACTGGTGACCGCCGCTCGTTCAATAGCTTGCGCGGGTGGCATGCAAGGAAAGGCGCCAGGTGCAAAGGTCTGTGATCGCGTTTGTGTGAATCGATGTGGTCCCTCACGTCGCCGCGTGTTGGACGAACCAGCGGACCTGAAAAATTCTGTTCGTCAGCCAAAAAGAGACTCTTGGCTCGTCCCGCCGTGCGCAAGTTCTCTTACTCTGCTATCGTCGAAACTTCGATTGGAGCGTTGCGGGCCTAGGCACCGGGAAAGCGCGGCTCTACTTTGCTTCTGACTTTGATCGGTTTCTAATCGCTCGTTCAACGCTAGCGAGATCGCAGCGGTCGAAGTCGCAGCCGGCAGCGTGCAGCAACGCGGTACTGCACGCGCTCCGGCAGTACAGCAATGCAGTACTGGATGGAGGAAAAATCGACGAAGGCGAATTGCATGAGGAAGCCGGAAGCGTTCCAACTAGTTGAAAAGAAAGGAAAACGCGTTAGTTCTATCGCTCAGATCGTTTGTCGGCCCAGAAAACATTGGGACCGACTTGTGATGTAAAATTGAATGAAAACAGCATGTTGGAGAGACGTTTTGCCATTGCACCCATGATGGATTGGGTAGAGAGCTCATAAAGATCAAATGGTTAGATAGGGGTCGTGTGCAAATCCGGTGCACGCAGGTTCTACTTTTCTTTCACTTTCGTTCTTACGAAATTGCAGCCGGTGGCCGCCAAATGCCGTCGATCCCGCATAGTGTGTTTTGTCGGGACGTTGCGCGTGGTTGAGTAGACCCTTCGTATCGTCGCTTGGA
>CAVWDA010000062.1:0-38554 GCA_963753455.1 uncultured Alphaproteobacteria bacterium
CTCGGCGTGCAGGTGCATGGCGGCATGGGCTTCATCGAAGAGACCGGCGCCGCCCAGCATTACCGCGACGCCCGTATCGCCGCGATCTATGAAGGCACCAACGGCATCCAGGCCATCGACCTCGTCACGCGCAAGCTGCCGGTGGACGGCGGCAAAGTGGTCGTCGCCTACATCGAAGAATTGCGCGCAAGCGTCGCGGCGGTGAAGGCGAGCAACGCGCCGGCTTTCGGCGAGACGGCGGCGCGGCTTGGCGAAACCGTCGACAGCTTGGAACGCGCCACGCACTGGTTGCTCGTGCAGAAATCCTCCGACGCGGCGCTGGCCGGCGCTACGCCCTATCTGCGGATGTTCGGATACGCCGCCGGGGTGCATGCTGGCGGACCAGGCGCTCGCCGCTTTGCGCGATGGCAGCGATGGCGCGGCGCGCACCGCGCTGACGCGGTTCTTTGCCGAAAACATCGCGGTGCAGGCCGCAAGCCTCGAACGCAGCGTCACTGAAGGCGCCGACAGCATCAATTCCGCGCAAGTCGCTCTGGCCGAATGAGCGACCTCGTCATCATCAGGGACGACGGCCCGGTCCGCACGGTGCGGATAAACCGTCCGGAAAAGAAGAATGCGCTCACCTTGCCGATGTATGACGCCATGGCGACCGGCATCGAGAGCACGCCGCAAAATCCGGCCCTGCGTTGTCTCATGATCGCCGGCGCGCCGACGGCGTTCTGCGCCGGCAACGACATCGGCGATTTCCTGAGCATGGCGATGGGAAGCGGCGCACTCGGCGCACCGATCCTGCGTTTCCTCCATGCACTGGCGCGCTGCGAGTTGCCGCTGGTCGCCGCCGTGCAGGGCAACGCGGTCGGCGTCGGCACGACGATGCTGATGCATTGCGATCACGTGGTCGCCGCCGACAATGCGCACTTTTCGACGCCCTTCGTCGGACTAGGCCTGGTGCCGGAGGCGGCCTCCAGCCTGCTCGCGCCGCGGCTCATGGGCCAAGCACGCGCGTTCTCGCTGCTGGTCATGGGCCGACCGCTCGGCGCCGATGAAGCGAAAGCAGCCGGTCTGATCAACACGGTGGTGGCACCGGAGGCGGTCGAAGCCGAAGCCATGAAAGCCGCGCGTGAGATCGCGGCACTACCCGCGCAGGGCGTCTTGGCCTCGCGCCGGCTGATGCGCGGCTCGCCCGATGAGATTATCGCGCGCATCGACGAGGAAGCCGACCTGTTCAAGAGCAGACTGAAATCGACCGAGGCGCGCGCCGCTTTCGAGGCGTTCATGATGAAGAAAAAATAATCATGTCGCTGAAGGGCAAGACACTGTTCGTCACCGGCGGCTCGCGCGGCATCGGGCTCGCGATTGGGCTCAAAGCTGCCGCCGACGGCGCCAATGTGGCCATCGCCGCCAAGACCGTCGAGCCGCACCCCAAGCTCGAGGGCACCATTTACAGCGCCGCAGCCGGCATCGAAAAAGCCGGTGGAAAGGCGTTGCCGCTTGCCGTCGACGTGCGCGAGGAAGCCTCGGTCAAGGCGGCGCTCGAAGCGACCGCGGCAAAATTCGGCGGCATCGACATCGTGGTCAATAACGCCAGCGCGATTCGCTCACTCCGGTTGCGGCAACCGACATGAAACGCTTCGACCTGATGATGAGCATCAACGCGCGCGGCACCTTCATGGTTTCGAAATATGCCCTGCCCTATCTGGCCAAGGCCGCCAACCCGCATATCTTGATGCTGTCGCCGCCGCTCGACATGCAGGCGAAGTGTTCGCGCCGCACACCGCCTATTCGATGGCGAAGTTCGGCATGAGCCTGGTGGTGCTGGGCTTGGCCAGCGAGCAACGCGGCAAGATCGCGGTCAACGCGCTGTGGCCGCGCACCACCATCGCCACCGCCGCGATCAGGAACCTGCTCGGCGGCGACGCCATCATGCGCATGTCGCGTAAGCCCGAGATCTTGGCGGAGGCCGCCTATCGCATCTTCCACAAGCCCAAGAGTTTTACCGGCAATTTTCTCATCGACGACACATTCCTCGCCGGCGAAGGCGTCAGCGATTTCGATCAATACCGCGCCGATCCGAGCCAGCCGCTGCAGGTTGATTTCTTCGTGCCCGACAATATCCCGCCACCACCCGGCGTGAGTTTGCAGGCAAAGACCTAGTTGCTGTCGTCCCGGGCGAGCGAAAGCGAGGCCCGCGACCATACCGCCGCAGCCTATCGAGACGCTGCGGCTTATAGCTCCCCGCTTTCGCGGGGGTCGAAAATGAGAGGTTTGCGCGCCACCGCGAAAGCGCGATAATAGCCATCAATGTCCACTCTGCTTCTCTCGCATCCGGCCTGCCTCGAACACTTGATGCCGGCCGGTCATCCCGAACGGCCGGACCGCTTGCGCGCCGTCGAGCAGGCGCTGGAGGACGAGCGTTTCCAGACACTGGCGCGCGAGCAGGCGCCGCGCGCGCCGCTCGAGGTCGTCGCGCTCGCCCACCCGATGGACTACATCGAGGCGATCCGCGACGCCGTGCCGAAAGAAGGTTTGGTGCACATCGACGCCGACACTTCGATGTCGCCCGGTAGCTTCGAGGCGGCCTTGCGCGGCGTCGGCGGCGCCATGCGCGCGGTCGACGAAGTGATGAACCAGAAAGTCGGCAACGCATTCGTCGCCATTCGTCCGCCCGGCCATCACGCCGAGACGGCGCGGCCAATGGGTTTCTGCCTGTTCAACAACGCTGCGATCGCGGCGCGCTACGCGCAGAACCGTACGGCGCCGAACGCGCCGCGGTCGTCGATTTCGACGTGCATCATGGCAACGGCTCGCAGGATATCTTCTGGGCGGACAAGACCACGATGTATTGCTCGACCCACGAGATGCCGCTTTATCCCGGCACCGGCGCGGTGGGCGAGCGCGGCGAGCACGACACCATCGTCAACGCGCCGCTTTCGGCCGGCGACGGCGGCGATGCCTTCCGCGAGGCGTTCGAGACCGTCATCCTGCCGCGCCTGCGCGAATTCAAGCCGGATATCCTGGTGATCTCGGCCGGCTTCGACGCGCATACCCGCGATCCGCTCGCCAATCTCAATCTGGTGGAGGCCGACTTCGCCTGGGTCACCAAGAAGCTAATGGAGATCGCCGACTCGTGCGCGCAAGGGCGCATCGTGTCGATGCTGGAAGGCGGCTACGACCTGCAGGGCCTGTCGCGTTCGGTCGCCGCGCATGTCACCGCACTGATGCGGGGGTGATTTTTTCCTTGGTCGCGCGGCCGGACGCAAAACCGGTGCCCACTTTTGCTGGCCGCGCTCCTATGCCGTCAAACCGCCGTCGATCGGAAAATTCGCGCCGGTGATGAAGCCGGCCGCGTCCGACAACAGATAGAGGCAGAGTTCGGCGATCTCGGCCGGCTGGCCCAAGCGGCCGAGCGGAATGTCGCGGCTCATCTTCGCTCTAGCGGTTTGCGGATCGCGCGCGTTATGCACCATAGCGTCGACCATCGGCCCTTCGACAAAGGCCGGACATATGGCGTTGCAGCGCACCGGCGGCTTGCAGCGCGCGCCGTGGAGCGCGACCGATTTGGTGAGCAGCGACAACCCGCCCTTCGATGCATTATAGGCGGCGAGATTGTGTCCGCCGACGAGACCCGACACCGAGGACAGGTTGACGATCGCGCCGCCATTTTTGCGCAAGAGCGGGAACGCATATTTGCAGCCGAGGAAGGCGCCGTCGAGGTTGACGGCGAGCACTTTGCGCCAGGTGGCGAAATCGAGCTGCTCGACGGTGCCGAGCGCGACGATGCCGGCGGCGTTCACCAGTCCGTCCAGCCGGCCGTGCCGCTCCGCGATCTCGTCGGTGATCCGCTGCCAATCGGATTCGGAGGCGACATCGAGCGTCACGTCGCCGGTGAGATCGGACCCGATCGCCGTGCCGCCGGCGCGCGAGAGCGCGATTATCACAGCTGCGCCGATGGCGCCCGCCGCCCCGGTCACTAAAGCAATCTTGCCCGTAAGATCGGCCATTGTGCTAGGCGCTCCCGGTGAACTGCGCTATCGTTATTGTCGAGTATTCTAACTAAGATGTCATCAATGGCCGACACCACCAATCCCGACGTTAAGAAGATGCCCTTCGAGCGAGCGATCGAGGAACTGGAATCGATCGTCAAGCAACTCGAGGAAGGCAAGGTGCCGCTCGAGGAGTCGGTGGCGATCTACGAGCGCGGCGAGGCACTCAAGAAAAGATGCGAAGAACTGCTGCGCCAGGCGGAAGCGCGAGTGGAGAAGATCACGCTCAACTCCTCCGGCAAGCCGGCCGGCAGCGAACCTCTCGACGTGGATTGATCGCACGTGCAAATCCATCGCAGGCTGGTGATCCACGTGCAAGGCTACGAGCCGCGCGACGTCACCAAGAGTTACGAACGTTTCCACCGCGAGTACCTGCGCACGTGCGACCTGTATGGACTGACCGGCGAGGTCGGCGCGGCTGCCGAGACGCCGGACGGCATTTCCGGCAGTTGGGACATCTCGACCCGCGGCAACGGCTGGCGGGTTGAGACCCGCTATCGGCTGTTGCGCTGGGACGATTTTGTTCGCGAGGATCAAGCGCGGCCGCCCTGGTGGAAGATCGTGCAAATGTACCGCACCATCGGCGTCGCCGTTCTCAACGGCGCCTTCGGCCGCATGCTGCGAGCCAATTGGCGCTTCGCGCTGATCGCCTTCGCGCCGATCTTGCTGATCACGGTCTGGCTGCTGCTCGGTTCGTTCGTCGGCCTCCTGTGCATGAACCTTGTGGCTGCGCTCGGCGCGCCAGAACTGGTTGCAAAAATCGTCGGCAGCGTCACCGGCGTCGGCAGCTTCGCCTCCCTGCTCTGGCTGAGCGAGCCGATCAGCGGGTTGCTGTTACGCTGCGACGAAGCCGCCTCCATCGATCAGTTCGTCAATGGCAAACGGACCGATTGGAGCCAACGTTTGGATACGTTCGCCAACGACGTTGTCGGCGCGGTTCACGAAGGCAAGGCCGATGAGGTGCTGATCGTCGGCCACGGTTTCGGAGCGGTGCTCGCCATCAACGTGCTCGGCCGGGCGCTCGCGCGTGACGGCGGACTGGGCCGCCGCGGCGCGCATGTGGCGCTGCTCACGCTTGGCGCCAGCCTGCCCGTGGTTGGCTTCAACCCGGAGGCCAAGGGCTTTCGCAACCGGCTGCGGCAACTCGCGGGCGCTCCCGATATCGATTGGGTCGATGTGCAGTCGCGCGATGACCTCCTGAGTTTCGGCCCGTTCGATCCCATCGTCGGTCACGACATCGTGCTTGGAACTGAACGGCGCAATCCTCGGGTGGTCACCATCCGTTTCCGCGACCTGTGGGACGCGGGTCCTTTCGGCCTGCGGCGCTGGCGCGTCTCCAAGGTCCATGCCCAGTTCTTCATGGCCAATGAGCGCCGTGGCGCCTCCTATGACTACACCCTGATCTGTTGTGGGCCGCTCGACCTGATAGGCCGCGCCAGTAAGCCGCAGCAAGCGGAAGCCGCCCTAGTGGGCAAATTTGAACCGGATTCCGCGCCGGGGCGTTGAATTGCCCAGAACCGCATATCTGGTGTAAGCCTAGCCAAAGTTCCCAACTGGCGGTCCTGCCGAATTTGCCGGCGTATTCATTGCGGAGTTGCGTTTGTCCGAAATGTCCAAAACCCCTCTGCTCGACCGCATCCGGCTACCGCTCGACATGAAGAATCTGTCGGCGGAGCAACTGCGCCAGTTGGCCGACGAGCTTCGTACGGAGACGATCAACGCGGTAGCGGTGACGGGCGGGCATTTGGGTGCGGGTTTGGGGGTGGTCGAGCTGACGGTTGCGCTGCATTACGTGTTCGACACGCCGGTGGACCGGCTGATCTGGGACGTCGGGCACCAGGCCTATCCGCACAAGATTTTGACCGGCCGGCGCGACCGGATTCGGACGTTAAGACAAGGCGGCGGACTGTCGGGTTTTACCAAGCGCGCGGAGAGCGCATACGACCCGTTCGGGGCGGCGCATTCGTCGACCTCGATCTCGGCAGGCCTTGGCATGGCGGTGGCGCGGGATCTGGCCGGCAAGAAGAACAACGTCATCGCCGTGATCGGCGACGGGGCGATGTCGGCGGGCATGGCCTACGAGGCGATGAACAATGCCGGGGCGCGCAACGAGCGGCTGATCGTGATCTTGAACGACAACGACATGTCGATTGCGCCGCCGGTCGGGGCGATGTCGGCTTATCTGGCGCGGCTCGGCTCGGGGCATACGTATCTGAAGCTGCGCGACGTCGGCAAACAGCTGACGCACCATCTGCCCAAGGCGCTCGACCGCGCCATCACGCGGGCGATCGAGCACGCGCGCGCCTATGTGACCGGCGGCACGCTGTTTGAGGAGTTGGGCTTCTACTATGTCGGGCCGATCGACGGGCACAATCTCGATCATCTGTTGCCGGTGCTGCGCAATGTGCGCGACGCCGAGATCGGACCGATCCTGGTGCATGTGGTGACGCAGAAGGGCAAGGGCTATGCGCCTGCGGAGACCTCGGCCGACAAGTATCACGGGGTGGTCAAGTTCGACGTGGCGACGGGCGCGCAGGCGAAGTCGAAGGGTGGCGCGCCGCAATACACCAAGGTCTTTGGCGAGAGCCTGATCAAGGAGGCGCGCAAGGACGATAAGATCGTCGCCATCACGGCGGCGATGCCATCGGGGACGGGCGTCGACCTGTTCGAGAAGGAGTTCCCCAAGCGCACCTTCGACGTCGGCATCGCCGAGCAGCACGCGGTGACCTTTGCCGGAGGTCTTGCGACGGAAGGCTTCAAACCGTTCTGCGCGATCTATTCGACCTTCCTGCAGCGGGCCTACGACCAGGTGGTGCACGACATCGCCATCCAGAAGCTCCCCGTTCGCTTTGCGCTCGACCGCGCCGGGCTGGTGGGGGCGGACGGGCCGACCCATGCCGGGGCCTTCGATGTGGCCTATCTCGGCTGCCTGCCGGGCTTTGTGCTGATGGCGGCGGCGGACGAGGCCGACCTGGTGCACATGGTGGCCACCCAAGTCGCCATCGACGACCGCCCCTCGGCTTTGCGCTATCCGCGCGGCGAGGGCCGCGGGGTGCCGATGCCTGAGGAGGGTATCCCGCTGGAGATCGGCAAGGGGCGCATTCTCAGGGAAGGCCACAAGGTGGCGCTGTTCTCCTATGGGGCGCGGCTGGGCGAATGCCTCAAGGCGGCCGACGAACTGGCGGCGCTCGGCCTCTCGACCACGGTGGCCGACGCGCGCTTTGCCAAGCCGCTCGACACCGACCTGCTGCTGCGCCTGGCGCGCGAACATGAGGTGCTGGTGACGATCGAGGAGGGCGCGATTGGCGGCTTCGGCTCGCAGGTGCTGCAGACGCTGGCCGACCACGGCGTGCTCGATACCGGGCTGAAGGTCCGCGCCATGGTGCTGCCGGACGTCTTCATCGACCAGGACACGCCGGCGGCGATGTACGCCAAGGCCGGCCTCGACGCCCGCGGCATCGTCGCCAAGGTGTTCGAGGCCCTCGGCCGAGATGTCGCCGCCGAAACGGTGAAGCTGGCATAGGCTGGCTTGGTGTCAGCGAAAAAGGATCGGATCGATCGCCTGTTGGTGGAGCGCGGCCTGTTCGACAGCCGCGCCAAAGCGCAGGCCGCGATCGCGGCCGGCCTGGTCACTGCGAACGCGGCACCGATTCGCAAGGCATCGGAAGAAATCGCGGTTGACGCCGCGTTGGACGCGACGCCCGTGCATCCTTATGTGTCGCGCGGCGGGGTGAAGCTCGCCGCGGCACTCGATCATTTCGGTTTCGATCCGAAAGGCCGCGTCTGTCTCGATATCGGCGCCTCCACCGGAGGATTCACGCAAGTGCTGCTCGAACGAGGCGCCAGGCTCGTTTACGCGATCGATGTCGGGCGCGGGCAATTACATGAAAGCCTACGCCGTCGGCTGGAGGTTGAATCGTATGAAGAAACCGATATCCGCGCCTGCTCCCCTGCCCGCTTCCGGGCGACGCCTAATTTGGTCACCATCGACGTCAGTTTCATTTCGCTGAAATTGGTCCTCCCAGCAGCACTCAAGCTGGTCGCGCATCGCACGCAAGTTGTCGCATTGATCAAACCGCAGTTCGAAGTCGGGCCATTGCAGGTCAAGAAGGGCATCGTGCGCGATGCGGCCTTGCACGCCGCGGTTTGCGACGACATTTCGGCCTTCGTCGCCGCGCTCGGCTGGCGCGTCACCGGCGTCATCCCCTCGCCGATCGAAGGCGGCGACGGCAATGCCGAATTCCTGCTAGGGGCCAAGCGTGACTGAGCAATTGACTATCGTGCGCCTCGGCCATCGCGGCGACGGCATTGCCGATACGCCGGCGGGGCCGATCTATGTGCCTTACACATTGCCTGGCGAGACGGTCACCGTGGAGCCGGTCACCGGCCATCCCGACCGCCGCCATCTCGCCCACATCGGCAAGCCGAGCCACGAACGCGTCGCGCCAATCTGCAAACATTTCACCCAGTGCGGCGGCTGCGCCATGCAGCACTGGTCGCTCGCCGAATATCATCTGTGGAAGCGCGGGCTGGTCGCCGAGGCGCTCGCTCAGGCCGGCACCATCGCGCCTGTCGCCGATATCATCGACGCGCATGGCCAAGGCCGCCGCCGCGCCGTCCTGCATGCGCGGCGCGGGACAAAAGACGTGCTGGAAGTCGGCTTCACGGCGCCGCGCGCCCATCACATCGTCGCCATCGACCGCTGCCCGATCCTTGAGACCGGCCTCGACGGCGCGATTCCCGCGGCCTGGGCGATTGCCGAAATCTTGAAACCGGCGGACAAGCCGCTCGACATCCAGGTGACGGCGACCGATTCCGGCATGGACGTGGATGTGCGCGGCTCCGGCCCGCTTAATTCCCGGCGCACCACGGCGCTCGCCGGAGTCGCCGAGAAACACAAGCTCGCGCGCATCACCCGGCATGGCGAACTGGTGGCGCAAGCCGCGCAGCCGCTCATGAAAATCGGACGCGCGCTCGTGCCGCTGCCACCCGGCGCATTCTTGCAAGCGACCGCCGAGGGCGAAGCGACGCTGGCGCGGCTGGCACTCGAATATGTCGGCACGGCCAAGCGCGTCGCCGACCTGTTTTGCGGCATCGGCACCTTCGCCTTGCGCTTGGCGGAGAAAGCGCGCGTGACCGCCGCCGACAGCGAAGCGAGTGCGGTGAAGGCGCTCGAACGCGCAGCGGCCAATACCAGCGGCCTGAAGCCGGTCGAGGCGCAGACCCGCGACCTGTTCCGCCGTCCGTTCATGGCCGCGGAGCTCAAAGCTTTCGATGCGGTAGTGTTCGATCCGCCGCGCCAGGGCGCCGAAGCGCAGGCGCACGAACTCGTCAAAAGCGCGGTGCCGGTGGTTGTCGCGGTGTCATGCGATGTCACGACGTTCGCGCGCGACGCACGCATTCTCACGAACGGTGGCTATAAGCTTGTCAGCGTCACGCCGGTCGATCAGTTCCGCTATTCGTTCCACGTCGAAGTGGTGGCGAAATTCCAACGCTGACTTTCAGCGAAAATCGTAGCCGCCCCAGCGCTCCCGCCACATCATCTCGCCGATGGTGCAGGAAATGCGCGGTACCTGCGACGACGCGGGAACGACGCGCGACTCCGGCTGCCGACCGGAGATCTCCAGCACCAGCTTGTTGCGCGTCGCCTCGATGAACTGCTTGCGCTCGTGGATCGGCACCACGAAGGCGCCCGGCCCGCCAATCACGCAATCCTCGTAATAGACGTCGAGGTTTTCTATATCGATCGATCCGCGTGTCGGCCGCTCGAGCATGATCGGCAGCCCGTTGATGGTGATGCCGGCAGAGAGTACGTCGTCACGCGTCGACACGATCGGCGCTCCCGCATTGTTGGCGCCGTCGCCCGACACGTCGATCACCCGGCGCAGGCCGCGGTAGCCGCTATGATCGAACAGCGGTTTCGCAAACTTGAGTCCACCGGAAATCGACGTGCGCGAGGCGCGACGGTACGGCGCCGCGGCGATTTCGGCGGCCACGCTATCTGCCGACTCCGGGCCTTCGATCAGCCGCCACGGCATGACGATCTTCTGGTCGAACTCGCCGGCCCATTCGAAATAGGTGATGGCGATCTTGCCGTTGGCGCCTTCGCGCAGCGCCTGCATGAATTCGCGCGAGGTCAGTGCCTGGACGTAGCCTTCGCGCTGCAGCGCCTGCTCTTCCGGATCCATCGAATAGGAGACGTCGACCGCGATCACCAGTTCGACGTCGACCGGGATGGCGCCCGCGCTTCTGTCGGCGAGCCGCGGCAGTGGCGCGGCGGAGGCCGTCAGCGCTAAGCCTGCGGCCACCAGCACGCTGGCGATGGCACTATAAAGACCGTGTCGCCCCATAGAAAAATGCTGGCATGCGGCAAGGGCGAAAAAAAGGCCTTATCTCATAGATGCATGATCTCGTCCGAAAACCGGTTCCCGCTTTTCGGGATCATGCGCTCAGCCGTCGAGCGTCTCGGTGCCGATAATCTCGATACCGAAGCCGCCGAGTCCGACATAAGTGCGCTTGCTGGAGGACAAAAGCCGGATCGAGGAAATGCCGATATCCTTGAGGATCTGCGCTCCCAGCCCGATCTCGCGCCACTGCCGCGAGCGCGCGGCCTCGGTTCCGGTATCGCCCTCGTGCGGAATTTCCGCCACCGGCACCCCGGCGGTGCCGTCGCGCAGATAGATGATGACGCCCCGGCCGGCGGCCTTGAAGCGCGTGAGCGCAGCGTGAATCGGCTTGGCGCCGCCGAACACGTCGCCGATCACGTCGGCGCGGTGCAGACGCGCCAGCACGTTCTGGCCGTCGCCGATGTCGCCGTAAACGAAGGCCATATGATGCACGCGGTCGAACGGCGTGATGTAGGCATAGCCTTTGAGCGCGCCGATCTCGGAAGCGACGTGGAATTCGCCGACCCGCTCCACCAGCTTGTCGCGATTCTGCCGGTAGGCAATCAATTCGGCGATCGATACCTGGGTCAGCTTGTGCTTTTGCGCGAAGGCGGCGACGTCCGGCCCGCGCATCACGGTGCCGTCGTCTTTCATCAGTTCGGATAAGACGCCGACCGGCGGCAGCCCGGCCAGCCGGCACAGATCGACGCAAGCTTCGGTATGGCCCGAGCGCATCAGCACGCCGCCCTGACGCGCCACCAGCGGGAACACGTGGCCGGGACGCACGAAGTCGGGCGCGCCGCTGTTGTCGTTGGCGAGCGCGCGCACGGTATTGCAGCGCTCTTCGGCGGAAATGCCGGTGGTGAGTCCGTGCCGCACGTCCACCGTCACGGTGAACGCGGTGCCAAGCGGAGCGTCGTTTTCCGCCACCATCGGGTCGAGGTGTAACTTGCGCGCATGCTCGGCGCCGAGCGGCGCGCAGACGATGCCCGACGTGTTGCGGATGATGAATGCCATCTTCTCCGGCGTGCAGAGCGAGGCGGCGACGAACAGGTCGCCTTCGTTCTCACGGTCGTCGTCGTCGGTGACAACCACGATCTCGCCCTTGGCGAAAGCCTTGATGGCGGCGTCAATTTTGCTGTGGGTATTGGACACGCGTTTACCTCGAAAGCCGTATCAGGCGGGCTTGAACGGCCACGCCGTCCCCTCGCCCATCTGGCCGCGATGCATCAGATAGTGGTCGGCCAATACGCAAGCCACCATCGCCTCCCCGATCGGCACCGCGCGGATGCCGACGCACGGATCGTGGCGGCCCTTGGTCACGATCTCGGTATCGCGGCCGTAGCGGTCGACGGTCTTGCGCGGGCTCAAAATTGACGAGGTCGGCTTGACCGCGAAGCGCGCGACGATTTGCTGCCCCGAGGAAATGCCGCCCAGGATGCCGCCGGCATGGTTGGACAGAAACACCGGCTTGCCATCATTACCCATGCGCATCTCGTCGGCGTTGTCCTCGCCGCTCATCGCCGCCGTGGCAATTCCGTCGCCGATCTCCACGCCCTTGACCGCATTGATACCCATCAGCGCGCCGGCTAAATCGCCGTCGAGCTTGGCATAGATCGGCGCGCCGAGCCCCGCCGGCACGCCGTCCGCCATGATCTCGATCACCGCGCCGCAGGACGAGCCAGCCTTGCGCACGCCGTCGAGATAGGTCTCGAAGAATTTCGCCTGCTGAGCGTCCGGACAAAAGAACGGATTATTGGCAACCTCGTTCCAGTCCCAGCGCGAACGGTCGATCTTGTGCGGGCCCATCTGAATGAGCGCACCGCGCACCTTCATGCCGGGCACGATCTTGCGCGCGATGGCGCCAGCGGCGACGCGCGCCGCGGTCTCACGCGCCGAAGCGCGGCCGCCGCCGCGATAATCCGTGATGCCGTATTTGACGTCGTAGACGTAGCCGGCGTGGCCGGGCCGGTACTTGTCCTTGATGTCGGAATAGTCCTTCGAACGCTGATCGACGTTCTCGATCAGCAGCATGATCGGCGTGCCGGTGGTGACCTGCTTGCCGCTCGCCTCATCGGTGAACACGCCGGACATGATCTTCACCGCGTCCGGCTCCTGGCGCTGGGTGGTGAAGCGCGACTGCCCTGGCCGCCGCTTGTCGAGGAAGACCTGGATGTCGGCTTCGATGAGCGGGATGCGCGGCGGGCAGCCATCGACCACGCAGCCGATCGCCGCCCCGTGGCTTTCGCCGAAGCTGGTGAACCGGAACATATGGCCGAAGGTGTTGAACGACATGGCTGTTTCGCGCTTTGCGCGCTGTTGGTACAGCGCGCCCTCGCGGCGGTCAAATCAGCCGCCTGCGCCGGTTTTGCCCGCCGCCGAACCCTTAAGCGCGGCGTTTGCGTTCGGAGACCGCCGCGCCGAAGGCCTGAAACAGCGCGCGGTTCACGGGATTTCGCTGCGGGTCGTACTCGGCATGCCATTGCACGCCTAATGCAAAGCCCGGCGCATCGGCAATGCGGATCGCCTCGATGGTGCCGTCTTCCGCGACCCCCTCGACCACGATGCGCTCACCCGGCTCGAGAATGCCCTGGCCGTGCAGCGAATTCACGCGGATGGTTTCACGGCCGAGCAGCGTTGCGAAAACGCCGCCCGGGGTAAGGCGCACGTCATGACGCTCGCCGTAGATCACCTCCTGGTCCGGATGGATTTCGCCCGTCGGCAACCGTGGCATGCGGTGGTTCATGCGGCCGGGCAAATCCCTGATCTCCGGATGCAGCGAGCCGCCGAAGGCCACGTTCATCTCCTGGAAGCCCCGGCACAGGCCGAATAGCGGCACGCCGCGCTCGACGCACACTCTGACCAGTCGCAGCGCCAGCGCATCGCGGCGTTTGTCGTAGGGCTCGTAGCTCGGATGTTCGTCGACGCCAAACTGAGTTGGATGGACGTTGGCACGGGCGCCAGTGAGGAGCACGCCATCGACCGTTTCCAACAAGACCTCGATATCCGTGATCGCGGGGTCGCCGGCAAATATCAGCGGCAGCGCGCCGACGACGTCGGCCACCGCCTTCAGGTTTCGCTCGCCGACGCGCTGGGCGGGGAAACGATTTTCGGCAAGGTGCTCGCTGCCGATCACGCCGACGACGGGCCGTTTCATCGTTTCTCTATTCCCATTTCACTCCGGAGCATCGATGCGCGCGGCGACCATCACGAATACCGCGTCAACTTTTCGCCCTCAAACACATAGACCATCCCCTGCTCGATATCGAGCAGCGGGGCCGCGGCCGGCTTGGCGATGCCGAGAATGGCGATCAGCCCACGCGCGGTGCCGCCGTGGGCGGTGACCACGGTGTCGCGACCCAAGCTCTCGTACCAGTCGCGCATCCGCGCCGACACCATTTCATAGCTCTCGCCGCCGGGCGGCACGAAACGCCATTTGTCGTGCTCGCGCTGGGCGATACGGGCGGAATCGCGCTCGTGCAGTCGCGCGATGGTGAAGCCCTCCCATTCGCCGAAAGCGATTTCCGCAAGCCGCGCGTCGCACCGGTAATCGTCGCCGGCAAGACCGAGCGCCGTGCGCAGCAGCTGCATGGTCTCGCTCGCACGCTTGAGTGGGCTCGATACATAATCAAGACTGTTCGGATCGCGATTATCGCGCACGAACAGATCGCGCAGGATGCCGCCGCAATGGACACCTTGCGCGCGGCCGCGTGCATTGAGCGGGATGTCGCGGCGGCCCTGCAGGCGGCCGGCGACGTTCCAGTCGGTCTCACCGTGACGGACGTAATAGACGGTCGGCCGCAGTGCGGCCATTAGATGGTTGCTTGGCGCATGATCTTTTCCGAAAACCGGTATCCACTTTTCGGGATCATGCGCTAGTCACCCTTATCGACCGCCATGTCGGGCGCATCAGGGTTCTTGATGCCGACGATGTGATAGCCGGCGTCAACGTGATGGATTTCGCCGGTAACGCCGCTCGCCATATCGGAAAGGAAATAGACGCCGGTCTTGCCGACATCTTCCAAGGTTACATTGCGCCGCATCGGCGTATTGTATTCGTTCCACTTCAGGATATAGCGGAAGTCGCCGATGCCGGAAGCGGCCAGCGTCTTGATCGGCCCCGACGAGATGGCGTTGACGCGGATGTTCTTGATGCCGAGGTCGGCGGCGAGATAGCGCACCGACAACTCGAGTGCCGCCTTGGCCAAGCCCATCACATTATAATGCGGCATCCATTTTTCGGCGCCGTAATAAGTGAGTGTGAGGAGCGAGCCGCCGTTTGGCATCAGCTTTTCGGCGCGTTGCGTGATGGCCGTGAACGAGTAGCAGCTCACCAGCATGGTCTGGGTGAAATTGTCCGCGGTGGTGTCGACGTAGCGCCCGATCAGCTGGTCCTTGTCGGAAAACGCAATGGCGTGCAGCACGAAATCGAGTGAGCCCCAAGCCGATTTGACGTTGGCGAACACCGCATCGATGCTTCCCGGATCGGTGACGTCGCAATGCCCGACCACCAGGCCGTCCACTTCCTCGGCGAGCGGCTCCACGCGCTTCTTGAGCGCTTCGCCCTGGTAGGTGAAGGCAAGGTCGGCGCCATGGTCGCGGCAGGCGCGCGCGATACCCCAGGCGATCGAGCGGTTGTTGGCCACGCCCATGATCAGCCCGCGTTTGCCGCGCATCAGATTTGAAGTTTCCGACATTCAATTTCCCACCCCGCCGGCGGACGCCGGCTACGTTCGTATGGCATAGGGTCACAGGACCAGCAAGCAAGGCGCCCCCTCCGTCCCCCGGCGCCGCCAATCAATTCATTACGGGGAATATGACTGAGATTGCGGGGTTTTACTGGGTGCATAGCGGTGCCGTCATGCATGCGGATCGGCGAAGGGAGGCCTGATTGGCCACGTTCGGACAGCAGGTCGAGGCGACGATACCGGCGCTGCGCCGTTACGCCCGGGCGCTGACGCGCGATAGCGATATCGCCGACGACCTGGTGCAGGACACGCTGGTGCGGGCGCTACGGTCGGAGCACCTGTTTCATGGCGGCGAGGTTCGCAGCTGGCTGTACACGATCCTGACCAACCTCAACCGCAACCGGCTGCGCTCGCTGGCGCGGCGGCCGGCGCTCTCGCCGCTCGATGAGAACGACGCGCCGGATCTGGCAGGACCGGAAGCCGGCGGCCGCGACATCGAACGGGCGCTGGCGACTTTGGTGGAGGACCAGCGCCATGCCTTGCTGCTGGTGGTGCTGGAAGGCCTCACCTACCGTGAGGTCGCGGAGGTGCAGGGCGTGCCGATCGGCACCGTGATGTCGCGGTTGGCGCGTGCCACCGGCGCCGCCGCGGCGTTCTACATGTATGAAGGCGCCTCGGGCGAACGCTTCACCATCTATTCGGCGCCGGCGAAGTCGCCGGAAACCGCGCTGCGCTACAAGCACGGCGACCGCTTCGCCGCGTTCTATTGGGTCGACGATGAGCACGCCTATGTGGTGAGCGGGCCGGCCAACCGCGATCAACTCGAGAAGGTCGCCAAGTCGGTTTACGAGCAGGTCGACAAAAGCGGCGGGCGGAAGTCGTAGGCTTCTTCACCTCTCCCCGCACGCGGGGAGAGGCAAACACCGCCTACTCCATGTCCTTGCGCGGATCGTACGGCTTGCCGCCGCGCCACTTCTTCATCAGTTCCTTGAACTCGTCGTCGCTGTGCTCGGGCAGCATGATGCGCACTGTTGCGAGGAGGTCGCCGGTGCCGCTTTTCGATTTCAGCCCTTTCCCCTTGAGCCGGAAGGTGCGGCCTGAATTGGTGCCGGCGGGAATGGCCAACTCCACCGCGCCGTCGAGCGTCGGCACGCGCACCTTATCGCCGAGTGCCGCCTCGTAAAGCGTGATCGGCAGATCGAGCCGCAAGTCGGCGCCATCCGGCTTGAACAGCGGATGCGGCGCGACATGGACCGTGATCAGCGCGTCGCCGGCTTTGCCATTGGCGATCGGCCAGCCCTGCCCTTTCAGGCGGATCGATTGGCCGTCGGTGAGACCGGCCGGAATTTTCACCTCGACGTCCTTGCCGGTCGGCAGATGCACGCGCGTCTTGGTGCCCTTGGCGGCGTCGGCCAAGCCGATCGTCATCTCGGCATGCATATCCTGGCCGGTGCTAGGTCCGGCGAATTCTTCCTGCTCGAACGGCGTGCCGAAACCACGCGCACCGCCGCGCGCCGTGCCGCCAAACATGTTGCGTAGAATGTCCTCGAAGCCGCCGGCGCCACCGCCGCCGCCTGCCCGGCGCTGGAAACCGTCGGGTCCGTAACTGAAGCTCTCGAAATGCGCGCCGCCCGGTCCGAAGCCGCCGCCGCCGCCGCCCGGCTGCGCACCGTAGCCTTCGAAGCCCTGGAACCGCGGCTTGCCCTCGGCGTCGATTTCGCCGTTGTCGAACGCCTTGCGCTTCTTGTCGTCGCCGGCGATCTCGTAGGCGGCGTTGAGCTCGGCGAAGCGCGAGGCCGCCTTGGGATCGTGCTTGTTGGCGTCGGGATGCAGCTTTTTGGCGAGCCGCCGGTAGGCGCTCTTGATCTCGGCCTCGCTCGCACCCTTCGATACCCCCAGAACTTCGTAGGGGTCGCGCATCCGTCCAAACTCCCGTGAAAAATGCCCCTTTCCGCCGGTCGAAGGCGGACGAACTCGTTGCTCAATGTGGGGTTCAAATCGCCCGGATGCAACGCGCCCGAAGCAGACGCTGCGGTATTACGACCGCTTCCAGGGCTTAAGCGCGCGAATTTCCCAGCTGCCCTGGTCCAGTTTGCAGGCTTCGCCCTGCATCCAGGATTGCGAACTGCCCTGGACGTAGCTCGCCAGGAAATCCCGGCAGGTTTGGCCGTCCTGGGAAGTGTAGGCCGAGGCGATCGGGGTGACGGTGCCGCGCGCGCCGGTGCGCGGATTTTCCCAGGGTGCGCTGACGTCCTTGGCGCCGCGGGCGAGCACGTCGGAGGCGGCGGCCCGCGCGTAGGCCAGATCGCCGTCGGGCGGCATTTCGGTCACGCCTTTGGCGCCAGGCGGCGGCGTCACCGAGCCCGTGGTGTCGGCCGTATCGGAGCCGCCGAACAAGGAGTTGAATTGGGAAGTGGATATGCTGCAACCGCCGCCGAAGAGCGCCAGCATCAACGCCCCTGCGAGCGGCAGGACGCGCCATAGGCGCGCACGCGCGCATCCACTATAAAGGCGGCAGTCGAAACAGCGGGCTAAGGCACCGGCCACTCAGGCGCTCCGGACACGATGGCGGATACGGCTCTCATGGAACACCCAAGTTGGTTAACGAGTGGTGATTTCACCGCGGCGGACGAGCCATTTGGGCTATTTGCCGCATGGCTCGGTGAAGCGACGACCGCGGAACCACGCGATCCCACCGCCATGACGCTCGCCACCGTCGACGCCGACGGGCTGCCGAACGCCCGCATGGTGCTGCTCAAGGGTGTCGATGAGCGTGGGTTTGTCTTCTACACCAATATAGACAGCCAAAAGGGGCGGGAATTGGACGTCCACCCCAAGGCCGCGCTGGTGTTCCATTGGAAATCGCTGAACCGGCAGGTGCGCGTGCGCGGCACGGTGGAGAGCGTCACTGCGGCGGAGGCCGATGCCTATTTTGCCACCCGCCCGAAGCAAGCGCAGATCGGCGCCTGGGCCAGCAAGCAATCGGCGCCGCTGGAAAGCCGGCTTGCTTTCGAAAAAGCGGTTGCGCTCTATGGCGCCAAATACGCGCTCGGCACCGTGCCGCGCCCGCCCAATTGGTCCGGCTACCGCATCATACCGCTGCGCATCGAATTCTGGCACGACCGCCCGTTCCGGCTGCACGACCGCATTGAATTTGTGCGCACCGATCCAGGTGCGCCATGGAGCAAGACGCGGCTCTATCCGTGAGCTAACATTCCTTTCCCGGACCACATAGTTAAGGACATAATGCCGAACTCGCCATCGAACCAGCCGCGCCGCACGTTGCTGCTTACCGGAGCAAGCCGGGGCATCGGCCACGCCACCGTCAAACGCTTCTCGGCGGCCGGTTGGCGCGTGATCACCTGCTCGCGTCATCCGTTCCCGGAGAACTGTCCATGGGATGCCGGCCCCGAGGACCACATCCAGGTCGATCTCGCGGATGAAGCCAACACGCTCGCCGCGGTCGAAGAGATCCGCCGCCGGCTGGAAAATCACGAGCTGCACGCGCTGGTCAACAACGCGGCGATTTCGCCCAAGGGCAATGGCGGCAAGCGGCTCGGCTCGCTCGATACCACTGCCGACGTCTGGCATCACGTGTTCCAAGTGAATTTCTTCGCGCCGATCATGCTGGCGCGGGGCCTCGTTGAAGAGCTGAAAGCGGTCAAAGGTTCAGTGGTCAACGTCACCTCGATCGCCGGCTCGCGCGTGCACCCTTTCGCCGGCGCGGCCTACGCCACCTCGAAAGCGGCGCTCGCTTCTCTTACGCGCGAGATGGCGAGCGACTTCGGCCGGCTCGGCATCCGCGTCAACGCCATCGCGCCTGGCGAGATCGACACCGCTATCCTGTCTCCCGGCACCGACAAGATCGTCGAGCAGATCCCGATGCAGCGCCTCGGCACGCCCGACGAGGTGGCCAAGATCATCTACGTGCTGTGCACGGAAACGAGTTCTTACGTGAACGGCGCCGAGATCCACATCAACGGTGGCCAGCACGTGTGAGGCATTGCGCTCGCGCGATGCATTCTCAGCTGTCGCGCGCCTCACCCCATCCGCTGACGATCGATCGCCTTCGGTCCGCGCCTTCCTGGGTCCCGGCCGACAAATGTAAGCTTGTGCGTTTTGCCGCACGGACAGGCAAAGTACTTCGGGCCCTTGCCGGGTGTGACCATATCCCCATAGGCGATCCTGGTAATGACGACGACGCCAGTCTGCGGACAGGTCACAACGATGCGCGGTTTTTTGACCATGGCGTTAGAACGCGCGTAAGCGCGCCGAGGTTCCACGCCCGCACCGGTGCGAAAACTCTCAACTTCAATTCAATCGTCAAACAGCCCGGTTCGCGCCAAGCCAAGCGCCATCGGCCGTATTCTTTGAGCGG
Source organism: uncultured Alphaproteobacteria bacterium (assembly GCA_963753455.1). Taxonomy (GTDB): domain Bacteria; phylum Pseudomonadota; class Alphaproteobacteria; order Rhizobiales; family Xanthobacteraceae; genus Pseudolabrys. The sequence continues at coordinate 19,496 of CAVWDA010000062.1, forward strand.
CGGCGGGTATGCCGTCTTCCATCGCGCACTCCCTTAGAGGGAGCGGAGCGCCGAGAAACGCTGAGGGCTTGGTGCTAAACCCCCCGGGCGGCCGGCGAGGCCGCCCGACACGCCTTGGCGAGGCGCGTCGCCTCCATGGCGACGGAGGCGCGCCTCTCGGCGCTCCACTGCGGCGATTTTTGTCCCCGGGGCCGTGCTTCCGGGCCGACAGGAGGGCCTCGCCCTCCCCGATCCGGCAGGCTTTCGCCCGTCTTCGTCGGCGCCGCGTCCAGCCATTCAAGGCAGTCCCCCATAGTAGGGACGGACTGCTGCCCGAGGCCCCCGGGAGCGGGGTTACGAGCCCCGCCCGCAGGCGCCGCACCCGGCTCCATCATCAAGACGCCTCTAGATAACGCCCTCCAATGAGCCGGACGAAGATAGGAATATATTGATATAGGATTAAAGTCAAGAGCTGCGCCAAACGATGATGCGCGCCGCCACAACAAAGGGTGCGGCCGCGTCGGTCAGGCGTGGCAATGGTGGAAGCTGGTGGGAGCCCGGCCTTGAAGCCGGCTCGCCCGGCAGTTCAGTCGCTCTCGTTCGGCAGAAAGCGGGTGTCGCTGACGTTGCGCTGTTCGCCCTTGTGGCGGACCGCGGCGGCCACCGCCGAAATTCCGATCTTGCCATAACGATCGTCGAGATTCTTGTAATGGCGCTGGGAGTCTTGGCTCAGCTCCGTGGCCCGGCTTGCGTCCATTGTCGTTGTCTCCAGTCCGTCCTTGGGTACAAAAGGTGATTAAAAGTGCCTGATGAGTGGGGCAGAATTGAGCGGCAATTCTTGTCCCTTTGTGACTTTTGGCGAATTACCGCGGTATTCGCTTTGATTTTGATCATATAGCGGCCGCCATGGTAAACGTTGTCTTAACGCCTTGCGGGCAAAGTCATTTTTGCGCTCCGGCGGACGGCTAAACGGGATCGTCCCGGCCGCCGACTGCCCAAGTGCGGCATTCATGCAACAGATCGCGGCAAGCTGCTGTGGACCACATGGAAATCGTGGCAATTGAGTGGATTCTTCGTTTAATTGCGGGCGGAAAGAGCTTCAATGCGGTGGCCCTGCTGGGCGGCCCGGAAAGAGGATGAGATGTCGGTGCGGGGGTTGTCATTTGCGTTGATCGCGGTTGCCGTTCTGCTCGGCGGCTGCATGCAGTCGACGATCGAGCCGGCGTCGGAAGCGAACCTGACCGTTCGCGACAAGAAACTGCTGGCGGCAGCGCCGTATGAGAATGCGACCATCCCCGAGCCCTATCGCCGGCACATCGTCGCGTATCACCGCAAGGAAGCGCCCGGCACCATCGTGGTCGATTCCGACGCGCGCTATCTCTATTACGTGCTCGATGGGGGCCAGGCGATCCGCTACGGCATTACCGTCGGCGAGGAAGCCATGGCCTGGTCGGGCGTCGCCAAGATCGAGCGCATGACCGAATGGCCGTCGTGGACGCCGACCCCCGGCGAACGCGCACGTATGGACGTGCCGGCTTACGTCTCGCCGGGCCCGCAGAACCCGATGGGCGCGCGCGCCATGTACCTGTTCGAAGGCAACAAGGACACGCTCTATCGCATCCACGGCACCAACCAGCCGGAATATATCGGCCAGGCGATTTCATCGGGCTGCATCCGCATGACCAACGAGGACGTCATCGACCTCTACAAGCGGGTCAAGCCCGGCACGGTGGTGGTGGTGCTGGCGCCGCACCAGGGCGATTCGCCGTTCAATCCGCGCGTGGCTTCGACCGAAGGCGGCATGTTCCGCTGACGAAGCCACTGGGCTGAGGACAAAACGGCGCCTCCGGGCGCCGCTTTCGTTTGAAGCCTGTCATTCTCGGGGCGCACGCACCAGCGGGCTATCCCGGAATGGCTGAAAACGTTACGCGCCGAGCGTCACGCGCACGATTTCCGGCAGCACGCCGAGACGCAGCGGAACCTTGCTGCAGCCGAGGCCCCCCGACACGATCATATGGCGCCCCTGCTCCACGATGTGGCCGTAGGCAAAGCGCGCGCCATATTCCGACGGCGTCCATAGCGGCGGCAGAAGCGGAAATACGATCTGTCCGCCGTGGGTGTGGCCGGCGAGCGTCAGCGCAACGCGCGGCGGCACGGCCGTGAATACATCCGGCTCGTGCACCAGCAGAATGACGGGATCGTCGGTGGTGATGCGCGCGAGCGTGCCCGGCAGATCGTCGACGCCCTGGAAACTGCTCGGCCCGAGCCAGTGGGCGAGTTGATCGCCGAGACCGGCGAGCCAGAAATGGCGGCCGCCGTCGTCGAGCAGTACGGCATCGTTTTCCAGCACCGGGATATGCACTGCCGCGAGCGCCTTGCGCACGCCGGCGACGTCGTACCACCAGTCGTGATTGCCGAGGATCGAGTAGACGCCGAGCCGCGCCTTGAGGCGGCCGAGCTCAGCGGCCCAGGCGGCATTCGGCACATGCTCGGTGATGAAGCGGTGGGTGGCGAAATAGTCGCCGAGGATGACAATCAGGTCGGAGTTGAACGCCTGCGCGGCATCGGCCACTTGGCGCACGCGCGCGAGCCCCATATTGGGGCCGCCAGCATGCAGGTCGGCGATGACGGTGATGCTGAGCCGGTGGGCGCCGGGCCATTGCGGTGGCACCGGCCGGTAATCGGTGACGACAAGATCATCGGCGGCTTGCGCGGCCGCGTAAGCGGCGGTGCCCGGCATCGCCAGCCCGGCGGCGCCGGTCAGCGCCAGTCCGCCCGTGAGCAGCCGGCGGCGGGTCACCTCGCCCGCGGAACGCGGCAGACGCGAGACGACTGGACGAGGCACATCAACGGTCATGCCGGACAACTAACCCCGCCATCGTGGTCGCAAAATGGAGACAGGGGCGGAGTTTGCGGGAATGCTTAACAGCGCGCCGGCGGCCGCCGGACGCGGCGGTGTAAATGGGCATGGCAGCGGCCGTTATACGGGGATTTTACCGATCACGAGACCATTGCGCCGCCCGGCGCTCCCGTTAACCTAGCGCGCGATCCCGAAAGATGGATCGGCTGGCGAGGGGCCGGCTCAAAAAAGCGAAACGTCTAGGAGGGGACTCATGCTCGGGCTCATGCAGGATTGGCCGCTGCTGATCCACCGCATCATCGACCACGCCGCAAAGTTTCACGGCGAGCGCAAAGTCATCACCCGGTCGATCGAAGGGCCGATCGTCGAGACCAACTACGCGGCCATCCGCGCCCGCGCCCTCAAGGTGGCGCAGCGGCTCGCCAAGGACGGCATCAAGCTCGGCGACCGGGTAGCGACGCTCGCCTGGAACACCGCCCGGCATCTGGAGGCCTGGTACGGCATCGTCGGCATCGGCGCGATCTATCACACGGTCAATCCGCGGCTGTTCCCCGAGCAAATCGTGTGGATCGTCAATCACGCCGAAGACCGCATTCTGATCACCGACCTCACCTTCGTGCCGCTCTTGGAAAAGATCGCCGACAAGCTGCCCACCATCGAACGTTACATCGTGCTCACCGACGCCGCGCACATGCCGCAGACAACGTTGAAGAACGCGGTTGCCTACGAGGACTGGATCGCCGAAGTCGACGGCGATTTCCAATGGGCCGAGTTCGACGAAAATACCGCGTCCGGCATGTGCTATACTTCCGGCACCACCGGACACCCGAAGGGCGTGCTCTACTCGCACCGCTCCAACGTGCTGCACGCCTATATCGCGGCGCTGCCCGACTCCAAGGGCATCTGCTCGCGCGACGTGGTGATGCCGGTGGTGCCGATGTTCCACGCCAATTGCTGGTCGCTCGCCTTCTCCACGCCGATGGTCGGCGCCACCCTCGTGATGCCGGGCGCCAAGATGGACGGCGCCTCGATCTACGAACTACTCAACACCTACAAAGTCAGCTTCACCGCCGCGGTGCCGACGGTGTGGCTGATGCTGCTGCAGGATCTCGAAAAGACCGGCGGCAAGCTGCCTTACTTGAAGCGTGTGGTGATCGGCGGCTCGGCCTGCCCGCGCGCTATCACCAAGACTTTCGAGAAAACCTACGGCGTCGAAGTCGTGCATGCCTGGGGCATGACCGAGATGAGCCCGCTCGGCTCGCTCTGCACCATGAAGCCGGAATATGCCGCGCTCACCGGCGAGGCGCGGCTCGACGTGCAGATGAAGCAAGGCCACCCGCCGTTCGGCGTCGAGATGAAGATCACCGACGACGCCGGCAAGGAACTGCCGTGGGACGGCAAGACTTTCGGCCGGCTGAAGGTGCGCGGCCCGGCGGTGGCGCGCGCCTATTACAAGGTCGACACCGATCCGGTGTTCGAGAAGGACGGCTGGTTCGACACCGGCGACGTCGCCACCATGGACCAATACGGCTACATGCAGATCACCGACCGCTCCAAGGACGTGATCAAATCCGGCGGCGAATGGATCTCGTCGATCGACCTGGAAAACCTCGCGGTCGGCCATCCCAAGGTGGCCGAAGCCGCCGTGATCGGCGTTTCGCATCCGAAATGGGACGAGCGGCCGCTCTTGGTGATCGTGCTCAAGAAGGGCGAAGTCGCGACCAAGGAGGACATCCTCGGCTTCATGCAGGGCAAGACCGCCAAATGGTGGATGCCGGACGACGTGGTGTTCGTTGACGAAATCCCGCACACCGCGACTGGTAAGATTCAGAAGATGACGCTAAGGCAGCGCTTCAGGGACTACCGGCTGCCGAGCGTGCAGGCGGCGGAGTGAAGCGGCCGCCGTTTTGCAAAGCCGTGCGGCAGTTTGCTGCCTTGCCAGTACCGGCCAGAACCGACAATCTCCCTATGGGGGGACTTTGTCATGCCCCTTGTCTACCGACCTGCCCGCGCCGACGACCTCGAGCGCGCCGATGCGCTCACGGTCGGCAGCATTAACGATCTCACCGAACGCCACGGCTTTGGACCGATGGCGGCGGTGAGTCCGCCGCAGTTGCTATCGTTCTCTCTGCAGGACGATCCCGATGGATTGTGGGTCGCCGAAGACAGCGGCGAAATGCGCGGCTTCGCCTTCAGCCGGGTCTGCGGCGATCTGTGGTTTCTGGCGCAGCTTTTCATCGCTCCCGATCAACAGGGCCGCGGCATTGGCCAGGAACTCATCAAGCGAACACTGGCGCATGCCGACAAGAGGGGCGCGATCCATCGCGCCCTAATCACTTTCACCTTCAACCGCGTTTCGCAGGGACTTTACATCCGGCATGGGCTATTCCCGCGCTTTCCGGTCTATTTCTTGTCAGTCGCGCGCGAGCGGCTCGCCGGCCTGTCGGACTCACCCTTACGCGCGGTACCGATGAGCTTGACCACGCATGCGTGCGATGTGCCGCCATCGACCGCGCCGCCTTGGGCGTGTCGCGCGCCAAGCACCACGCCTATCTGCTTGCCGACGATACGACCAAGGGCGTGATGCTCTATGCTGGCGAGGACTACGCTGGTTATGCCTATATTTCGAGGGGCGGCCATATCGGGCCCCTCGCGGTCGCCCGTGCCGACCTCGCCGGTCCCGCCCTTGCGGCCGCGTTGAATCTTGCAGCCGCAGGCACGTCGGCGCAGGTTTCAGCTTTCGTTCCAGGCTCAGCCAAAGCCCCGCTGAGCCTCGCAATCGAACGCGGCATGCGTATCACCTTTCCCATGGTGCTGATGACGAATGGCGAGTTTGGCGACTGGCGATACTGCCTGCCGCGAAATCCGGGATTCATGTCAGCCTGCCAACACGTCAATGCGCGGCGCAAAGGCGGCGGAGTGAGGGAAACGCCGGCGGTGCGCGAGGTTCTGCGTCAGTGATACGCGAAGGCGTTCAGCGCCAGCACCGTGACGATCATCAATCCGAGTGTCAGCCCGAAAAAGCGAGTGGTCGCCCGTTCGCTCATCGCATCAGCCCCTGTGTCGGCGAACAAACGCAATTCGGCCTCATTCGTTCCATGCCGCGTCCTACGGTCGCGAAAACGTCGATGCCCGGCAAGAAGGCCGGGCATGACAGTTCGCCGTTTGGAGGGATGCGAGACTAAGTTATTCCGCCGCTTGCGTCGTGTATTGCAGCTTGTCCTGGGCGGCGACCAGCCGCTGCATAACCTTTGAGATCGCGCTCGCGCAATTGCAGGCAGGCGTCGGCCCAGATTTGCACGATGGCGTCGAGTTCCTCGAGCGTGACCGGATTGACCACGTGGCCAGCTTTGTACACCGCGCGATCCGCCGACGTGGCGCCGCTTGTTGCTTCTGCATGTAGTCGCGCGCCGCTTCGATCCCCTGCCCCGGGTCGACCACCAGGTGCACGAGGCCGACATCCTGCATTTCTTCGGCGCTGTAGATGCGGCCGGTCAGCATCATCTCTTCGGCGAAGGCCGCACCGACGCGGCGCGACACCAGGCTGTAGGCGCCCATGCCGGGGAACAGTCCGAACATCGTTTCCGGGAAGCCGAACTTGGCGTTGCGTTCTGCGATGATGACATTGAACGACAGCAGCGACTCGAAACCGCCGCCGAGCGCGTCGCCTTGCGCCAGACCGATGGTGACCATCGGCAGGCCGAGTGTGTTCATGTTCCGGTGCAGGATGCGGACGCAGGATTTCCATAGTCGACCAAACCCTGGCGGTCGCGCGCTTGGATCTTCGTCACAAAGTGATTAAGGTCACCGCCGAGATTGAATACGCCCGGCGTGCGCGAGCCGAGCAGCAGATAGCGCAGATTGTCCGGCTGGTCGGCGAACATCGCCGACGATACCGCGCTGCCAGGCGTGAAAATCCTCTAGGAAGTCGGGATTGTAGCTCGGGCGGCCGCGCGGCCGCATAAAGGTCCAGAGTGCGCCGGCTTGCTCGTCCCAGTTAACTTCGAGCTGTTCCAGCCTGAACAGGCGCCGCGCGTCGGAGCCTTTCATCAGGTCGAGCAGCTTCGCATCGCTAGACGGCGCGGCCGTATCATTAACGGCCAAAGGCAGCGGCCAAGACAACGTCCGACTTGGGGCCGAAGCGTGAGACAAAGCGATACTCTGCATTTCTACTGCACCGCACTTAGCTGTTTTTTTACCCTAACAGAGAGTTGAGCTCCAAACAATCTTCGATCGACCGTTAACCATACCGGAAATGCAGAACTCGCCTGCCGGGAGCGCGGATGTGCGCCCAAAACGCTCGGAAAACTCGCAACGAATGGCCGATTAACTACATGGCAAAGTCGTGCGCGGCGCGGGCAAATTCCACACCCGGCCGCCGTTGTTTCCAATAACCGCCGCTTCTGCGGGATAAGCCGTCCCTATCGCGTACAAATTTGGAACAAATTTATCGAAACGGGCAAGTGGGCATTTGCCACTTGTTCATTACGAGTCCTGATAGGTTGATCAGTTTGCGCCGTGTTGAAGAATGGCCGGTAGCATCGCAGTACAGGCGGAAGCTGCGCAAAACACATGCTGATCACGAGAATTGTCCAGACCTTCAAGGCAGACGCGAAACTACCGAATGAGATTCCGCGCCGCGCTGATCGAATCGCTGTTCGCACCGATTGTCTCGCTGATCGTTGGCGCCGTCGCCATGTCGATCATCGGCGCAGCGGTCGCGATGCGGGTCGGCGACAATTGGCTGATGGCCAATTCGGCGGCGATCCTGGCGGTCGGCATGCTGCGCGTCGCCTCCGCGCTGATGTACCGACGGTACAAGCTGCGCAACAAGCTGGAAGCCACCGTACTGTGGGAGCGCATCTACGAATACGGCGCCTGGGGGTTCTCGGCGCTGCTCGGCCTGTTGTGCTTGTTGACGCTCGCCCGGACGACCGACGCATCGCTGCAAATGGCTGTCACCACCAGTTCGGCCGGCTACGCGGCCGCCATCTCGGGCCGTAACGCCGGGCGGCCCTTTATCGCCGTCGGCCAGCTCACGCTTGTCACGCTGCCAATGTCCATCGGACTGATGGCCTACCCCGATTGGGTGCACGAGGCGCTCGGCATCGTCGTGCTGATGTTCATCTACGGGATGGTCGACATCACGCTCTCGCATTCGCGACATCATCATCCAGGCATTGACCATGACCCGCAAGGAAGCGGCGCTTGCCGCGCGCTTCGAGGAGCAGGCCAACCGCTTCGACATCGCGCTCAACAACATGTCGCACGGTCTGTGCATGCTCGACCAGCAGGATCGCCTGCAGGTCTGGAACGAGCGATTCCTGGAACTGCTGCACCTCAAAAAGGTGCCGGTGCGCGTCGGCATGCGGATCTCGCAACTCGTCCGCCACAGCATCCGCGCCGGCAATCATCGCGCCAAAAGCGTCAAAGAGGTTATCGCCGAACTGGCCCACGGGCTGCGCGAGGACAAGTTCGACCAGTTTCATACCTCGCTCGACGGCGACCGCACCATCGCGGTGTCGCGCCGGATGATGGCCGACGGCGGCTCGGTCATCATCCTGGAAGACGTGACCGAGCGCAAACGCGCGCAGGAACGCATCACGCATCTCGCCAAGTTCGACGAACTCACCGGCCTTGCCAACCGCACGCAATTCCGCGAGCGCATCAACGCCATGCTGGCGACGGTGCACAAGCGGCAAACTCCGCTGACTATCCACCTGATCGATCTCGACCGCTTCAAAGCGATCAACGACACGCTCGGCCACCCGGTCGGCGATAAGCTGCTCAAGCAAGTCGCCAGCCGGCTCAGCGCCGTCATCAAGCCCGGCGACATGATCACGCGCTTCGGCGGCGACGAGTTCGTGGTGCTGCAGACCGTGACCGAGCGCCGTCAGGACGCCGAATGGCTGGCCAAGCGGTTGGCGCGCACGCTCAAGGAGCCGTTCGAAATCGACGGCCATCGCATCGACATCGGCGCATCGATCGGCATCGCCATGGCGCCGACCGACGGCATCAACGCCGACGAACTGCTGAAGAAGGCCGATATGGCGCTGTACGCCACCAAGAACGGCGGCGGCGGCAGCCACCGTTTCTTCGCCATGGATATGGAGGCGGCGGTGCAGGAACGCCGCGCGCTCGAACTCGACCTGCGCGATGCGCTTGCGTTGGGGCAGTTCGATCTCAATTACCAACCGTTGGTCGACCTGCGCACCGGCCGCGTGACGACCTGCGAGGCGCTGATGCGCTGGACGCATCCGGTCCGCGGGGAAGTACCGCCGGCGGTATTCATCCCGGTTGCCGAGGAGACCGGGCAGATCATCGCGATCGGCGAATGGGCCTTGCACCGCGCCTGCGCCGAGGCGGCAAATTGGCCGCACGGCGTCAAGGTTGCCGTCAACCTCTCTCCGATTCAGTTCCGCGACCGCGGTCTCGCCTTGCAGGTGGTGACCGCGCTGGCAAAGTCGGGACTGCCGCCGCAGCGGCTCGAGCTGGAAGTCACCGAGCGTCTGCTGCTCGAAGATAACGACGGCACGCTCGCAACCATGCAGCAGCTCAATAATCTCGGCGTCGGCTTGTCACTCGACGACTTCGGCACTGGCTATTCTTCGCTCAATTATCTGCGTAAGTTCCCATTCCACAAGATCAAGATCGACCAATCGTTCATTTGCGACCTTGGCGACGAGCGCGGTGCGGCGGCGATCATCAGCGCGGTGGCAAACCTCGGCGCCGGCCTCGACAAGATCGTGGTCGCCGAAGGCATCGAAACGGAAGCGCAGATGAAGCTCGTGGCCACGCATGGCTGCCACGAGGGCCAGGGCTTTTTGTTCGGTCGGCCGATGACCGGCGAGGCCATTCGCACGCGGCTCGAAACACCGGTCACGCTGGCACAGATGGTCGCCTAGCATCGGTGCGGGCCGCCTTGCAAAGCAGGCCTCGCGGCAAAACTGCGACGCCACGAAAGACGCTGCGGCGAGGTCATTGCCGACACGCACGCTTGGCTTTATCCCTGTCCGCCGATAACCGGCACTTCCGTTCGGGGTAATGTATGGCGCGGCGAATTCGTTTGATTGATGAACCGGTGTCGCGGCTGGCCACTTGGTCGCGCCGGCTGGCGTTGTTTGCGCTCGCCGTGGCCGCGCTTTCGATCGTCATCGTGCGGTCCGGTCTCTTGGAGGTCGTGCCAGCGCTCACCACCTTCGCCGCCGCTCTGATCTTCGCCGTGCTGGCGGTTCTTTTGTCGCTGCCGGCCTATGTCGTGATCTGGCGGCAGGGCCGCACCGGGCTCGGCTCGGCGATCTCGGGCATGATGCTGGGGCTGCTGCTGCTCGCATATCCGGCCTATCTCGGCTACAAGGCCACCAAACTGCCGCCGATTTCCGATATCACCACCGATCCGGTCAACCCGCCGCGCTTCGACACGCTGGCCCGCCAAAGACCGTACGACCGCATCGCTTATCCCGGCGCAGCGGCGGCGCAGATGCAGCAGGCGGCCTATCCCGACATCGTGCCGCTGCAAGTGAACGCGCCGGTCAAACTCACCTACGACGCCGCTCTCGCACTGGTGACCAAGCGTAAATGGCACGTAGCCGATGCTCACCCGCCGGGCGTCGGGCGGCGCGACGCCGTCATCGAAGCGACGGCGCGCACGCCGATCATGGGATTCCGCGACGACGTGGTAATTCGGGTGAGCGCGGCCGCCAACGGCGCGCGCGTCGATATGCGCTCGGCCTCACGCAACGGCCTGTACGATTTCGGCGCCAACGCCGCGCGCGTGCGCAGCCTGCTCGAGGACCTCGACGACGCGATAGGCTCGGCGCCCGAGCCGCGGCCGCAGCCGCAGCCGGCGAAAAAGGCGCAGCCGGCGCCGAAGCGGCCGCCCAAACGATAGACGCTCCGCGTGCCGCCGTTAGCGCAGGCGATAGAGGCCGTCGATGGCCGGCGTGCCGTCGGTTTCGACCAGGCCCCGCGTTACCAGATCTTCCAAATGCGCCAGCACCGATAAGCCCGCCGCGCCGGTCAGACGCGGATCGATGCCGATATAGATCGCGCGCACGATGGTGGGGATGTCAGTTTCGCCTTTCGCCAGCCGGTACAGAATTGAGTCCTCGCGCGCTTTGCGGTGCAAGATGTAATAGTTCACGAAGCGGCCGGCGTCACGGATCGCCGGACCGTGGCCAGGGAAATAGGTCGCCTCGCTACGCTTGGCGAGTTTTTGCAGCGAAGCCATGTAATCGCTCATGGCGCCGTCGGGCGGCGCGACGATCGAGGTCGCCCAGCCCATCACATGGTCGCCGGCGAACAATGTGTTGTTCTCCTTGAAGGCATAAGCCATGTGGTTGGCGGTGTGACCGGGCGTCGTCACCGCTTCGATGGTCCAACCGTCGCCGCTGACAACCTCGCCATCCTTGAGCGCGACGTCCGGACGGAAGTCGCGATCGCCGCTGGAATCGAGCGGGTTGTGCTCGCCGATATGCAGCGGCCGTGCCGCGCGATGCGGGCCTTCAGCATAAACGGTGGCGCCGGTCGCCGCCTTCACGGCCGGCACCGCCGGCGAGTGGTCGCGGTGGGTGTGGGTGACGAAGATCGCGGTCACCGTCTCGTTGCGCACGGCATCGAGCAAAGCGCCGATGTGGCGCTCGTCGGCCGGGCCCGGATCGACGATGGCCACGCGGCCTTTGCCAACGATGTAGCTCACCGTGCCCTTGAAGGTGAACGGCCCCGGATTATCGGCCATCACGCGGCGTATGCCGGGCATCGGCTCGTCCACAGTGTCGGGGGCGAGATCGAGGTTTTTGTCGAAAGGAATATCGTCGGCCATGGTGAGCGAGCACATGGCGGCTCAAGCGGCCGGCGTCAATGGATTTGTCGCTGGGCCGCGTCGGGCCCTGCGCCGCCGCGCTATTTGACCACCAGATAGCCCTGCGTTTCCGGATGGAAGTCGTCGAAAAAACGGTAACGCCCCGGCTCGAGCGGGCGAATGCGCATCGTAATGGTGCCGCCACTGGTCACCACTTTTTCCACACGCAGCATATTGCTTTCGAACTCGGCCGGCGCGGGATCGAGATTTTTCACGATGATCGTGATCGGCTTGCCGGCTGGCGCGTGCAATTCCGCCGGCTGGAAACGATGGTCCTTCATCGAGATGTTCAGCGTCGCTGTATCCTCGGCCTGTAGCGCCGGCGCCATGAAGAGCAAGCCGAGCGCCAATACGGCGAGTTTGAGCCTGTGCTTCGCGATCGACGCCCGTTTCATGTTCTCATCCTTTCACGCGAATGCCGCAGCCGGCCAGCTAGAATTCAATCTCGAACTTCAGGTTGGAGCGATATCTTTCGAAGTTCGTCAGGTCAAGCGGCCGAGGATCGTCGACTGCATGGCCGGCGGCTTGCGCCATAAACGCCGCGGCCAGCAGCATTTTGCGGCTGATGTTGATCTGCAAAGTCGGGCCGACAAACAACGCGTGGCCGTCGAAGGTCTGGAACACGAGGCCGTCATAGGCGCGGTCGTATTCCGCCGCAACTCCCATCGTCCAAATCGGAGTGATCCGGTAGGCGAGCCCGGCGCCGATGCCGGCCAACGAACTGCGCTCCCACATCCCGGTATCGGCCGGCTTGGCGGTTTCCGGCGCGTATACCAGATTGACGGCGGCATAAAGCCGATTGGCTATCAGTTCGGTGTCGGCGACGATCCTGAATTCGGAGCTATAGCTCTGCGTGGAAGTGCCATCGGTGCCGTCGACGCGCGCCCATTCCGGCTCGGCCGAGATCGTCAGCCCGATGGGCGAGCCGGGCCCGCGGCCCAGGATGAGATAGCGCAATTTCGCCGAGGCGCCACTGAACTGCGTCGAGTTGCGGTCGTCGAGATCTTCGACGCCGCTGATCGCATGGGTGAGCACGTGTGCGCTCAGCTCATAAGCAAAATTCTGCGTCGGCACGTGTTCGAATTCGAACTCGTTCTCAATTGCCGTGTAGAGCCCGCCGCGCTTCTGGAATGATCCAGTTGATTCATATTCGAAAGACTTTTCGCCTTCGTTGCCGATGTCGGCGCCATCGATGAAGCCAAACATGTATTTTGACTCGGCTTCGTGAAATACGTCCGCCGCCGATTGCGCGCCAGCATCGGGCACCGGCGGCGCACTCTGCGCGCGGGTGCCGGAATCCATCACGACGAAAAACAGCACAGCCATCAAGCTTGCGCGCGCTAAGCGACCGATACGCATATTTCTTTTTTCCTCATTCGCCGGGTTCAAGGCCCGGTTACAAGTTTGCCGCCGCACGCTCTTGAGCACGGCGAAATTCACTACGAAAAATTTCCGCGCGGAAGTCAATCTGCGCAAGCAAATATTAGAGGCTTTCTAGTTCGGAGCTTTTCTAAATTGCTCGTGCGCACGCTTCGAATAATGCCCGCTGAAACGGCGGCATAAACGTGTCGGCGCCTATTGCGCCGTCACGCCGGTTTCCTTGATGATGCGCGCATATTTGCTGCTTTCCGCGGCGACGAAGGCGCGGAATTGCTCGACCGTCATCGGCTCGACATTGGCACCGGCATCGACGAGTTTCTTACGGACTTCGGGATCCGCGAGCACCTTGTTGATCTCGCTGTTGAGCTTGGCGACGATCGCCGGAGGAGTCGCGCGCGGCGCGAACACGCCCGCCCACAGCGTGAAATCGAAGTCCTTGATGCCGGCGCTTTCGGCGACGGTCGGTACGTCCGGCGCGATCGGCGAGCGTTTGGCAGACGACACGGCGAACACTTTCACCATGCCGCCTTTCAGCAGCGGCATCACCGCCGGCATTCCTGGAAAATAGAAATCGACGTGCCCGCCGATCAGATCGTTCAAGGCGGGGCCGGCACCCTTGTAGGGCACGTGCGTGAGATCGCCGTGCGTCTTGGCCTTGAGGAATTCGCCGGCAAAATGTCCCGGCGTGCCGGTCCCGGCGGACGCAAATGTCAGTTTCTTGCTGCGCAAGGCCGCCATGAATTCGGTCATGTTGGAATACGGCGCCTTGGCCGGAACGGCGAGCGCGAGCGGAACGACCGCGAGCATCGCGATGGGTTCAAGGTCCTTGTCGGGATCGTAGCTAAGACCCTTCAGCCAATGCTGGTTGATGGCGATTTCGGCGGTCTGGCCGATGAGAAGCGTCAACCCATTGGGGGCAGCGGTGGCGACGCTATGCGCGCCGATGGCGCCGCTCGCGCCGGCGCGGTTTTCGACGATGACGGACTGGCCGAGCGCCAGCGACAATTTGGGCGCGACGATACGCGCCACCACATCGCCGGTGCCACCGGCCGAATAGGCCACGATGAGGTGCACCGGGCTGGTCGGATAGTTCTGCGCCATGGCCGGTGCGGCGGCCAGCATCAAGCCGGCGGCGACGGCGAGCGCGCGGAGCCTTTGCGCCGCGGTCAGCAACATGGCGTCCTCCTATCGTCGACTGCCGTCAATGAATCTCCGGCTCGGGGATCGCCCCGCCGGCTTTGAGGAAATCGAAATCGCAGCCCTGGTCGGCCTGGCCGATATGATCCGAATAAAGCGCGCCATAGCCGCGCGGATATTTCGGCGGCGGCGGCGTCCACGCCGCCTTGCGGCGTGCCAATTCTGCATCGCTGACGTGGAGATGGATCAGGCGCTTGTCGACGTCGATCTCGATCTCGTCGCCGGTCTGCACGAAGGCGAGCGGACCACCGACGAAGCTTTCCGGCGCGACATGCAGGATGCAGGCGCCATAGCTGGTGCCGCTCATGCGCGCATCCGAGATGCGGATCATGTCACGCACGCCCTGACCCAAAAGGCGTTTCGGAATCGGCAGCATGCCCCATTCCGGCATGCCCGGCCCGCCCTTCGGCCCGGCGTTCTTCAGCACCAGAATATGGTCGGGCGTGACGTCGAGATCGTCGCGTTCGATCTCGCGCATCATGTGGTCGTAGTTCTCGAAGGCGATCGCCTTGCCGCGGTGCTTGAGGAAGCGCTTGTCGGCCGCCGCCGGCTTGATGACGCAGCCGTTGGGCGCGAGATTGCCCTTGAGCACCGCGGTGGCGCCTTCGGCATAGACCGGATCGTTGAGCGAATGAATGACGTCGGGGATGTAGACCTTGGCGCTATCGATATTCTCAGCCACCGTCTTGCCGGTGACGGTGAGGCAAGTGAGGTCGAGCTTTTCGCGCAGGTTCTGCATCAAGGCGCGCAGGCCGCCGGCGTAGAAGAAATCTTCCATCAGATATTGTCCTGACGGCCGCACATTGGCGAGCACCGGCACCTGCCGCGACAGCTGATCGAACCGCTCCATGTCCACCGGAACACCGGCGCGGCGCGCCATCGCCACCACGTGGATGATGGCATTGGTCGAGCCGCCCATCGCCATATGCACCTTGATGGCGTTGTCGAAGGCAGCGGGCGTCATGATCTTCTGCGGCGTGAGGTCTTCCCAGACCATGTCGACGATGCGCCGGCCGGCGACGCCGCACATACGCGGATGGTTGGAGTCGGGCGCAGGAATCGAGGACGCGCCGGGCAGCGACATGCCGAGCGCTTCGGCAATCGCCATCATGGTCGCCGCCGTGCCCATCACCATGCAGGTGCCGAAGGAGCGGGCGATGCCGCCTTCGATCTCGTCCCACTCTTCCTCGCTGATGTTGCCGGCGCGCTTTTCGGTCCAGTACTTCCACACGTCCGATCCGGAGCCGAGATACTGGCCTTTCCAATTGCCGCGCAGCATCGGGCCGGCCGGCACATAGATCGCCGGAATGCCCATGCTGATTGCGCCCATCAGCAGACCGGGCGTGGTCTTGTCGCAGCCGCCCATCAGCACCGCGCCGTCGAGCGGATGACTGCGTAAGAGCTCCTCCGTCTCCATCGCCAGGAAATTGCGATAGAGCATGGTGGTCGGCTTGACGAAGGTTTCGGCGAGCGACATCGCCGGCAGCTCAACCGGGAAGCCGCCGGCCTGCAGCACGCCCCGCTTCACGTTCTCCGCGCGCGAGCGCAAATGCGCGTGGCACGGATTGAGATCGCTCCAGGTGTTGATGATGCCGATGACCGGCTTGCCCTTCCAGTCCTCGGCGTCATAGCCGATGCCACGCAGCCGCGAGCGGTGGCCGAACGAACGCATGTCGTCGACGCCGAGCCAGCGGTAGCTGCGCAGGTCTTCCGGACGCTTACGGTTTGTCATGCGGAGGACGTCCGGATATGAGGATTATTGGATCGACAGATTGGCGGCGTGCACGACCTTTTCCCACTTGGCCGTCTCGGCCGCAAGGAATTTGCCGAAATCCTCCGGCGTGCCGGGCGCCGCAATGCCGCCGAGCTCCTTGAGCTTGGCCAGCATGCCGGGATCCTTGAGCGCCGCATTGATCTCTTTGTTGAGCAGCGCAACGACCTCTTTCGGCGCGCCGTGCGTGGTACCGAAGCCGAAGAAGGCGGCAGCTTCGTAGCCAGGCACGGTTTCGGCGACCGTCGGCACGTCCGGCAATTCAGGCGAGCGCTCTTTGGTGGTCACGGCCAGTGCGCGCAGCTTGCCAGCGCGGATATGGCCGATCGACGAGGGCAGATTGTCAAAGGTGACCTGCACCTGGCCGCCGAGCAGATCGGTGAGCATCGGCGCCGAGCCTTTATATGGCACGTGCGTCATTTTCAGACCGGTCATCATCTTGAACAACTCGCCGGAGAGATGAATCGAGGTACCGTTGCCGGACGAGGCGATGTTGACCTTGTCGGGATTGGCTTTGACGTAGTCGATGAACTCCTTGACCGTCTTCGCCGGCACCGACGGATTGACCTCCATCACGTTCGGTACCTGGATGACGTTGGCCACCGGGTCGATATCGCGCAGGAAGACGAAATTGAGCTTCTTGTAAAGCGTGGCGTTGATGGTGTTGGCTGGATTGATCAAGAGCAGCGTGTAGCCGTCGGGCGCGGCCTTGGTGACCAGTTCGGTGCCGATATTGTTGCCGGCGCCCGGCTTGTTCTCGACGATGAACTGCTGGCCGAGCTTCTGACTCAGCCACTGCCCGATCAGGCGCGCGACGATGTCCGTCGAGCCGCCGGCCGGATAGCCGACGATGATGCGCACCGTGTGGTCGGGATAGCCGGCCGCCCGCGCATCCGCGGCTGCGATCAACGATAGACCGAGAAAACCAAGCAGCAGACGAGACAACAACCCGACGTTCCAGCGCATAGGCGTGACCCTCCCAAGCCGGCCGGTACCGCCCGGCCGCATCGTTTTTAGGACCGCGACGTTACGCGGCGGAGCGGCCCGCGCCAAGGGCGTCCGACAGACGCCCTTGGCGCGGTTGGGGACGGCCGACCCAGACTTAGCGGGGCGGCGGAAATGGCGGCCAAGCCCGATGTAGCGGTCGGGGGTGCGCAATTTCGGAATTGGCTTATTCGTTATTGAAATTGCTTGCGTTTTTGCCGCACACCGCAACGTTTGCCGACGCTGTGCACCATCAGTAAGGCACAAAAAAATGATCGGTTAACCAAGTGTGCCATAGACTATGCGCAACTCCGCGGTCGTTCGAAATTTGCAGGTTCCGTAATTCGCCCGAGGGCGGCGCTATGGCTTCACGCGCATCATCCCACCGTTGGCTGCTACGCGAAATTCGGCCGACCTATGTGGTGCTTGTTTCGGTCGCCTTCATTGTTGCCATTCTCACCTATTTCATCGATTGGCCCACTTTAGTTGACCGGCCCATGGTTCAGCGCGAACGCACGGCGCGGACCAAGACCGACGACGTCGAGCAGCGCTACACTGGCTCGATCATTGTCCCATCCGGCGGGGGTCTGTGCTGGCGGTACATTCTCGACAATCGCACCGGGAACATACGGTATGGGGGGCAACCCCGATGCGTCGAGGCCACGCGCCAAATTAAGGAGAATAAATCGCGCGAAAGCATGGATAGGTTGCGTCTGCGCGAAGTCGGCAAAGCATTTCGCCACGAAAACAATTGACTTGGCCGCTCTTCTGTCACTCTGAGCGGGTCGCCCGTACGCAGCAATTTGGCATGGCCGGCCCGCACAGCAATTCCGCCAAGCCGTCGAAAACGTCTTTCCTTTATTGGTTGGCGATCTCGGCAAAACTATCGCGTTGCCTTTCACGCCGTTAAACACTATTTCGACGGCTTGACCGCAAGGATCGGCTCGAACTTGCCCGCGACGATTCCAAAAATTTCCGTCATTCTTCCTACTTATGGCCGGCGGCAAGTCCTGCCGCGGACCATCGCCAGCGTATTCGCTCAGGACGAAAAAGATTTCGAGCTGATCATCGTCGACGACTGCTCGAAAGACGATACCGGCGCCTATCTCGCGTCCCTCACCGATCCGCGTATCCGTGTCTTGACGCCGCCGAACAACCTCGGGACGGCGGGCGCCCGCAACTTCGGCTTGGCGGCGGCGCGCGCCGACGCGGTCGCTCTGCTCGATGATGACGATACCTATCGCGCGCACAGGCTTTCCGCGCCGCTTGCCGTATTCGCGCGCGAGCCCGACGTGGTCGCGACTTTATCCTCGTCCGTGAAGTTCGATCTCAAGCGCACCCACACCGCGCGCATGCCCGAGATTACGCTCGCGCCGCCGGCATTCGAGTGGGCGCTGATCTGCGATCTCATTGGCGTCGAGGGCACCAGCATCACGGTGCGGCGGCAGACGGCGCTCGACATCGGCGGCTTCCACCAGGGCATGAAATGGATTGACGACCGGGAATTTCTGATCCGCGCTTCGCGCAAGGGCAGCGGGCATCTCATTGCCGAGCCGCTGTGGGAGAAATACTGGTCGGACGATGGACAATCCAATCAGTGGGAAAATGCCGGACTGAGCCTGCTCAACTATGTTTCCGCGCAGCCCGAACTCGTCGGCCGGTTTCGCAAAGTCGGTTCTTATTTCGCCACCAAGATTTTGGTGTCGGACCTGCGGCACGGCATGTTTCGGCCGCTGATGCGGGATTTGCGGGAATTCAAGCGCGCCGGGCTGATTAACGGAAATCTCCTGCAAATGTGGCGGGAACACCGCGAGGTCCGCCGCTATCGGCGGGCGATGTCACGCCACGATGCGCTGGCGACTTTGACCCCTGCGTCCGATGAATGGCGTTAGCCCGCCGCCCGCGCAATTGCGTCCTCGGGAATCCAAAGTTCTTTAGCAATTACAGATAGTTGTGGTAAATAAACGGCGCGGGGGGCCAGCTGGTCGGAGTGGCAGGATTTGAACCTGCGACCCCCTCGTCCCGAAC
>CAVWDA010000063.1:0-125969 GCA_963753455.1 uncultured Alphaproteobacteria bacterium
GCCATCCTTGAGCGCGACGTCCGGACGGAAGTCGCGATCGCCGCTGAAATCGAGCGGGTTGTGCTCGCCGATATGCAGCGGCCGTGCCGCGCGATGCGGGCCTTCGGCATAAACGGTGGCGCCGGTCGCCGCCTTCACGGCCGGCACCGCCGGCGAGTGGTCGCGGTGGGTGTGGGTGACGAAGATCGCGGTCACCGTCTCGTTGCGCACGGCATCGAGCAAAGCGCCGATGTGGCGCTCGTCGGCCGGGCCCGGATCGACGATGGCCACGCGGCCTTTGCCGACGATGTAGCTCACCGTGCCCTTGAAGGTGAACGGCCCCGGATTATCGGCCATCACGCGGCGTATGCCGGGCATCGGCTCGTCCACAGTGTCGGGGGCGAGATCGAGGTTTTTGTCGAAAGGAATGTCGTCGGCCATGGTGAGCGAGCACATGGCGGCTCAAGCGGCCGGCGTCAATGGATTTGTCGCTGGGCCGCGTCGGGCCCTGCGCCGCCGCGCTATTTGACCACCAGATAGCCCTGCGTTTCCGGATGGAAGTCGTCGAAAAAACGGTAACGCCCCGGCTCGAGCGGGCGAATGCGCATCGTAATGGTGCCGCCGCTGGTCACCACTTTTTCCACACGCAGCATATTGCTTTCGAACTCGGCCGGCGCGGATCGAGATTTTTCACGATGATCGTGATCGGCTTGCCGGCTGGCGCGTACAATTCCGCCGGCTGGAAACGATGGTCCTTCATCGAGATGTTCAGCGTCGCTGTATCCTCGGCCTGTAGCGCCGGCGCCATGAAGAGCAAGCCGAGCGCCAATACGGCGAGTTTGAGCCGGTGCTTCGCGATCGACGCCCGTTTCATGTTCTCATCCTTTCACGCGAATGCCGCAGCCGGCCAGCTAGAATTCAATCTCGAACTTCAGGTTGGAGCGATATCTTTCGAAGTTGGTCAGGTCAAGCGGCCGAGGATCGTCGACTGCATGGCCGGCGGCTTGCGCCATAAACGCCGCGGCCAGCAGCATTTTGCGGCCGATGTTGATCTGCAAAGTCGGGCCGACAAACAACGCGTGGCCGTCGAAGGTCTGGAACACGAGGCCGTCATAGGCGCGGTCGTATTCCGCCGCAACTCCCATCGTCCAAATCGGAGTGATCCGGTAGGCGAGCCCGGCGCCGATGCCGGCCGACGAACTGCGCTCCCACATCCCGGTATCGGCCGGCTTGGCGGTTTCCGGCGCGTATACCAGATTGACGGCGGCATAAAGCCGATTGGCTATCAGTTCGGTGTCGGCGACGATCCTGAATTCGGAGCTATAGCTCTGCGTGCCGGTGCCATCGGTGTCGTCGACGCGCGCCCATTCCGGCTCGGCCGAGATCGTCAGCCCGATGGGCGAGCCGGGCCCGCGGCCCAGGATGAGATAGCGCAATTTCGCCGACGCGCCACTGAACTGCGTGCTGTCGCGGTCGTCGAGATCTTCGACGCCGCTGATCGCATGGGTGAGCACGTGTGCGCTCAGCTCATAAGCAAAATTCTGCGTTGGCACGTGTTCGAATTCGAACTCGTTCTCAATCGCCGTGTAGAGCCCGCCGCGCTTCTGGAATGATCCAGTTGATTCATACTCGAAAGACTTTTCGCCTTCGTTGCCGATGTCGGCGCCATCGATGAAGCCAAACATGTATTTTGACTCGGCTTCGTGAAATACGTCCGCCGCCGATTGCGCGCCAGCATCGGGCACCGGCGGCGCACTCTGCGCGCGGGTGCCGGAATCCATCACGACGAAAAACAGCACAGCCATCAAGCTTGCGCGCGCTAAGCGACCGATACGCATATTTCTTTTTTCCTCATTCGCCGGGTTCAAGGCCCGGTTACAAGTTTGCCGCCGCACGCTCTTGAGCACGGCGAAATTCACTACGAAAAATTTCCGCGCGGAAGTCAATCTGCGCAAGCAAATATTAGAGGCTTTCTAGTTCGGAGCTTTTCTAAATTGCTCGTGCGCACGCTTCGAATAATGCCCGCTGAAACGGCGGCATAAACGTGTCGGCGCCTATTGCGCCGTCACGCCGGTTTCCTTGATGATGCGCGCATATTTGCTGCTTTCCGCGGCGACAAAGGCGCGGAATTGCTCGACCGTCATCGGCTCGACATTGGCACCGGCATCGACGAGTTTCTTACGGACTTCGGGATCCGCGAGCACCTTGTTGATCTCGCTGTTGAGCTTGGCGACGATCGCCGGAGGAGTCGCGCGCGGCGCGAACACGCCCGCCCACAGCGTGAAATCGAAGTCCTTGATGCCGGCGCTTTCGGCGACGGTCGGTACGTCCGGCGCGATCGGCGAGCGTTTGGCAGACGACACGGCGAACACTTTCACCATGCCGCCTTTCAGCAGCGGCATCACCGCCGGCATTCCTGGAAAATAGAAATCGACGTGCCCGCCGATCAGATCGTTCAAGGCGGGGCCGGCACCCTTGTAGGGCACGTGCGTGAGATCGCCGTGCGTCTTGGCCTTGAGGAATTCGCCGGCAAAATGTCCCGGCGTGCCGGTCCCGGCGGACGCAAATGTCAGTTTCTTGCTGCGCAAGGCCGCCATGAATTCGGTCATGTTGGAATACGGCGCCTTGGCCGGAACGGCGAGCGCGAGCGGAACGACCGCGAGCATCGCGATGGCTTCAAGGTCCTTGTCGGGATCGTAGCTAAGACCCTTCAGCCAATGCTGGTTGATGGCGATTTCGGCGGTCTGGCCGATGAGAAGCGTCAACCCATTGGGGGCAGCGGTGGCGACGCTATGCGCGCCGATGGCGCCGCTCGCGCCGGTGCGGTTTTCGACGATGACGGACTGGTCGAGCGCCAGCGACAATTTGGGCGCGACGATACGCGCCACCACATCGCCGGTGCCACCGGCCGAATAGGCCACGATGAGGTGCACCGGGCTGGTCGGATAGTTCTGCGCCATGGCCGGTGCGGCGGTCAGCATCAAGCCGGCGGCGACGGCGAGCGCGCGGAGCCTTTGCGCCGCGGTCAGCAACATGGCGTCCTCCTATCGTCGACTGCCGTCAATGAATCTCCGGCTCGGGGATCGCCCCGCCGGCTTTGAGGAAATCGAAATCGCAGCCCTGGTCGGCCTGGCCGATATGATCCGAATAAAGCGCGCCATAGCCGCGCGGATATTTCGGCGGCGGCGGCGTCCACGCCGCCTTGCGGCGTGCCAATTCTGCATCGCTGACGTGGAGATGGATCAGGCGCTTGTCGACGTCGATCTCGATCTCGTCGCCGGTCTGCACGAAGGCGAGCGGACCACCGACGAAGCTTTCCGGCGCGACATGCAGGATGCAGGCGCCATAGCTGGTGCCGCTCATGCGCGCATCCGAGATGCGGATCATGTCACGCACGCCCTGACCCAAAAGGCGTTTCGGAATCGGCAGCATGCCCCATTCCGGCATGCCCGGCCCGCCCTTCGGCCCGGCGTTCTTCAGCACCAGAATATGGTCGGGCGTGACGTCGAGATCGTCGCGTTCGATCTCGCGCATCATGTGGTTGTAGTTCTCGAAGGCGATCGCCTTGCCGCGGTGCTTGAGGAAGCGCTTGTCGGCCGCCGCCGGCTTGATGACGCAGCCGTTGGGCGCGAGATTGCCCTTGAGCACCGCGGTGGCGCCTTCGGCATAGACCGGATCGTTGAGCGAATGAATTACGTCGGGGATGTAGACCTTGGCGCTATCGATATTCTCAGCCACCGTCTTGCCGGTGACGGTGAGGCAAGTGAGGTCGAGCTTTTCGCGCAGGTTCTGCATCAAGGCGCGCAGGCCGCCGGCGTAGAAGAAATCTTCCATCAGATATTGTCCTGACGGCCGCACATTGGCGAGCACCGGCACCTGCCGCGACAGCTGATCGAACCGCTCCATGTCCACCGGAACACCGGCGCGGCGCGCCATCGCCACCACGTGGATGATGGCGTTGGTCGAGCCGCCCATCGCCATATGCACCTTGATGGCGTTGTCGAAGGCAGCGGGCGTCATGATCTTTTGCGGCGTGAGGTCTTCCCAGACCATGTCGACGATGCGCCGGCCGGCGACGCCGCACATACGCGGATGGTTGGAGTCGGGCGCAGGAATCGAGGACGCGCCGGGCAGCGACATGCCGAGCGCTTCGGCAATCGCCATCATGGTCGCCGCCGTGCCCATCACCATGCAGGTGCCGAAGGAGCGGGCGATGCCGCCTTCGATCTCGTCCCACTCTTCCTCGCTGATGTTGCCGGCGCGCTTTTCGGTCCAGTACTTCCACACGTCCGATCCGGAGCCGAGATACTGGCCTTTCCAATTGCCGCGCAGCATCGGGCCGGCCGGCACATAGATCGCCGGAATGCCCATGCTGATTGCGCCCATCAGCAGACCGGGCGTGGTCTTGTCGCAGCCGCCCATCAGCACCGCGCCGTCGAGCGGATGACTGCGTAAGAGCTCCTCCGTCTCCATCGCCAGGAAATTGCGATAGAGCATGGTGGTCGGCTTGACGAAGGTTTCGGCGAGCGACATCGCCGGCAGCTCAACCGGGAAGCCGCCGGCCTGCAGCACGCCCCGCTTCACGTTCTCCGCGCGCGAGCGCAAATGCGCGTGGCACGGATTGAGATCGCTCCAGGTGTTGATGATGCCGATGACCGGCTTGCCCTTCCAGTCCTCGGCGTCATAGCCGATGCCACGCAGCCGCGAGCGGTGGCCGAACGAACGCATGTCGTCGACGCCGAGCCAGCGGTAGCTGCGCAGGTCTTCCGGACGCTTACGGTTTGTCATGCGGAGGACGTCCGGATATGAGGATTATTGGATCGACAGATTGGCGGCGTGCACGACCTTTTCCCACTTGGCCGTCTCGGCCGCAAGGAATTTGCCGAAATCCTCCGGCGTGCCGGGCGCCGCAATGCCGCCGAGCTCCTTGAGCTTGGCCAGCATGCCGGGATCCTTGAGCGCCGCATTGATCTCTTTGTTGAGCAGCGCAACGACCTCTTTCGGCGCGCCGTGCGTGGTACCGAAGCCGAAGAAGGCGGCAGCTTCGTAGCCAGGCACGGTTTCGGCGACCGTCGGCACGTCCGGCAATTCAGGCGAGCGCTCTTTGGTGGTCACGGCCAGTGCGCGCAGTTTGCCAGCGCGGATATGGCCGATCGACGAGGGCAGATTGTCAAAGGTGACCTGCACCTGGCCGCCGAGCAGATCGGTGAGCATCGGCGCCGAGCCTTTATATGGCACGTGCGTCATTTTCAGACCGGTCATCATCTTGAACAACTCGCCGGAGAGATGAATCGAGGTACCGTTGCCGGACGAGGCGATGTTGACCTTGTCGGGATTGGCTTTGACGTAGTCGATGAACTCCTTGACCGTCTTCGCCGGCACCGACGGATTGACCTCCATCACGTTCGGTACCTGGATGACGTTGGCCACCGGGTCGATATCGCGCAGGAAGACGAAATTGAGCTTCTTGTAAAGCGTGGCGTTGATGGTGTTGGCTGGATTGATCAAGAGCAGCGTGTAGCCGTCGGGCGCGGCCTTGGTGACCAGTTCGGTGCCGATATTGTTGCCGGCGCCCGGCTTGTTCTCGACGATGAACTGCTGGCCGAGCTTCTGACTCAGCCACTGCCCGATCAGGCGCGCGACGATGTCCGTCGAGCCGCCGGCCGGATAGCCGACGATGATGCGCACCGTGTGGTCGGGATAGCCGGCCGCCCGCGCATCCGCGGCTGCGATCAACGATAGACCGAGAAAACCAAGCAGCAGACGAGACAACAACCCGACGTTCCAGCGCATAGGCGTGACCCTCCCAAGCCGGCCGGTGCCGCCCGGCCGCATCGTTTTTAGGACCGCGACGTTACGCGGCGGAGTGGCCCGCGCCAAGGGCGTCCGACAGACGCCCTTGGCGCGGTTGGGGACGGCCGACCCAGACTTAGCGGGGCGGCGGAAATGGCGGCCAAGCCCGATGTAGCGGTCGGGGGTGGCGCAATTTCGTAATTGGCTTTTCCTTATTGAAATTGCTTGCGTTTTTGCCGCACACCGCAACGTTTGCCGACGCTGTGCACCATCAGTAAGGCACAAAAAAATGATCGGTTAACCAAGTGTGCCATAAACTATGCGCAACTCCGCGGTCGTTCGAAATTTGCAGGTTCCGTAATTCGCCCGAGGGCGGCGCTATGGCTTCACGCGCATCACCGCACCGTTGGCTGCTACGCGAAATTCGGCCGACCTATGTGGTGCTTGTTTCGGTCGCCTTCATTGTTGCCATTCTCACCTATTTCATCGATTGGCCCACTTTAGTTGACCGGCCCATGGTTCAGCGCGAACGCACGGCGCGGACCAAGACCGACGACGTCGAGCAGCGCTACACTGGCTCGATCATTGTCCCATCCGGCGGGGGTCTGTGCTGGCGGTACATTCTCGACAACCGCACCGGGAACATACGGTATGGGGGGCAACCCCGATGCGTCGAAGCCACGCGCCAAATCAAGGAGAATGAATCGCGCGAAAGCCTGGATAGGTTTCGTCTGCGCGAAGTCGGCAAAGCATTTCGCCACGAAAACAATTGACTTGGCCGCTCTTCTGTCACTCTGAGCGGGTCGCCCGTACGCAGCAATTTGGCACGGCCGGCCCGCACAGCAATTCCGCCAAGCCGTCGAAAGCGTCTTTCCTTTGTTGGATGGCGATCTCGGCAAAACAATCGCGTTGCCTTTCACGCCGTTAAACACTATTTCGACGGATTGACCGCAAGGATCGGATCGAGCTTGCCCACGACGATTCCAAAAATCTCCGTCATTCTTCCTACGTATGGCCGGCGGCAAGTCCTGCCGCGGACCATCGCCAGCGTATTCGCCCAGGACGAAAAAGATTTCGAGCTGATCGTCGTCGACGACTGCTCGACAGACGACACTGGCGCTTATCTCGCGTCCCTTACCGATCCGCGTATCCGTGTCTTGACGCCGCCGAACAACCTCGGGACGGCGGGCGCGCGCAACTTCGGCTTGGCCGCAGCGCGCGCCGACGCGGTTGCCCTGCTCGATGACGACGATACCTATCGCCCGCACAGGCTTTCTGCGCCGCTTGCCGTATTCGCGCGCGAGCCCGCCGTGGTCGCGACCTTATCCTCGTCCGTGAAGTTCGATCTCAAGCGCACGCACACCGCGCGCATGCCCGAAATGACGCTCGCTGCGCCGGTGTTCGAATGGGCGCTGATCTGCGATCTCATTGGCGTCGAGGGCACGAGCATCACCGTGCGGCGGCAGACGGCGCTCGACATTGGCGGCTTCCACCAGGGCATGAAATGGATCGACGATCGGGAATTTCTGATCCGCGCTTCGCGCAAAGGCAGTGGGCATCTCATCGCCGAGCCGCTGTGGGAGAAATACTGGTCGAACGATGGACAGTCTAACCAATGGGCAGATGCAGGGCTGAGCTTGCTCAACTATGTTTCCGCGCAGCCCGAACTCGTCGGCCGGTTTCGCAAAGTCGGTTCCTATTTCGCCACCAAGATTTTGGTGTCGGACCTGCGGCACGGCATGTTCCGACCGCTGCTGCGGGATTTGCGCGAATTCAAGCGCGCCGGCCTGATTAACGGAAATCTCCTGCAAATGTGGCGGGAACACCGCGAAGTCCGCCGTTATCGGCGGACGATGTCACGCCACGATGCTCTGGCGACATTGACCCCTGCGTCCGA
The DNA here is from genome assembly GCA_963753455.1 of uncultured Alphaproteobacteria bacterium. Classification (GTDB taxonomy): domain Bacteria; phylum Pseudomonadota; class Alphaproteobacteria; order Rhizobiales; family Xanthobacteraceae; genus Pseudolabrys. The sequence goes on from CAVWDA010000063.1 coordinate 7,670, forward strand.
TGAATGGCGCTAGCCCGCAACCCGCGCTTTCGTCCTCGGGAGTCCGAAGTTCTTTAGCGATTACAGATAGTTGTGCTAAATACCCAACGCGGGAGGGCCGCTGGTCGGAGTGGCAGGATTTGAACCTGCGACCCCCTCGTCCCGAACGAGGTGCGCTACCAGACTGCGCTACACTCCGACTGATGGCGGCCTTATAACCACGCCTCCCTTAAAGTCGCAAGTTTGAGAGTTCGATGACCGCAGAACCGGGAACGCGGGTGCTGAAGGCCCAAGGGAATGAGGCAGCGCCGGCGATTGCGGCGGCGGCCGCCTGCCTTGCCGCCGGCGGACTGGTCGCGTTCCCGACCGAGACCGTCTATGGGCTCGGCGCCGATGCTCGCAACGGCGAGGCCGTCGCCCGGCTTTACGCCGCGAAGGGCCGGCCGAGCTTCAATCCGTTGATCGCCCATGTCAGCAGCATCGGCGCCGCGCGCCGCCTCGGGCGCTTCAATGCCGCCGCCGAGAAGCTTGCGGGCGCGTTCTGGCCCGGACCGCTGACGCTGGTGCTGCCAAAGCAGCCGGACTGCGGCGTCGCGGATCTCGCGCTCGCCGGCCTCGATAGTGTCGCTGTACGCATGCCGGCGCATCCGGTCGCGCGTGCTTTGCTTGCGGCGTTCGACGGGCCGGTGGTGGCGCCGTCCGCCAACCGCTCCGGCCACGTGTCGCCGACCAGCGCGGCACATGTGCTGGCCGATCTGCGCGGCCGCATCGACATGGTGATCGATGGCGGTCCCTGCGCGGTCGGCGTCGAGTCCACCATCGTCGCTTGTCTCGACGAGCCGACGCTGCTGCGGCCCGGCGGCCTGGCGCGCGAGGCGATAGAGCACGTGCTCGGACGTCCGCTGGCGGTCGCCCTGGTTGCCGACGACGCACCGCTCGCGCCCGGCATGCTGTCGTCGCATTATGCGCCCAAGGCCAGACTGCGCCTCGACGCCGACACGGCCGGCCCCGGCGAAGCATTGCTCGCCTTCGGACCGGCGCCCGCGGCGGGCAACACGCTCAATTTGTCGCCGCGCGGCGATCTGATCGAAGCGGCGGCCAATCTCTTTGCGCATTTGCGCGCGCTCGATGCTTCCGGCGCCCAGCGCATCGCGGTCATGAAGGTGCCGCACGAGGGTCTGGGCGAAGCGATCAACGACCGGCTCAAGCGCGCCGCCGCGCCGAAGGTGGAGACCGCGCCATGAATCTTCATACCAAGCCGCAGCCGATGCGCGCGCTTAGCGCCGACCTGCTCGACCGCTTCATCAGCATCGTCGGCGAAAAATACGCGATCACCGACAAGGCAGCACAGGAGCCTTATCTGGTCGAGATGCGCGATCTCTATCACGGTCAGACGCCCGTGGTGCTGCGGCCGGGCTCGGTCGACGAGGTCGCCGCGATCCTCAAGCTCGCCAACGAAACCAAGACCGCGGTCGTGCCGCAGGGCGGCAATACCGGGCTGGTCGGCGGGCAGATCCCGTTCAACGGCGAGATCGTGCTGTCGCTCACCCGGCTCGACAAGATTCGCGAAGTCGATGCGGTATCCAATACAATGACCGTCGAGGCCGGCGTGACTCTGCAGCGCGCGCGCGAGGCGGCGGCCAATGCCGGCCGGCTTTATCCGCAGTTGCTGCCGTCGGAGGGCAGTTGCACCATCGGCGGCAATCTGTCGACCAATGCCGGCGGCACCGCGGCGATCGCCCACGGCATCGCACGCGCGCACGCGATGGGCCTCGAAGTCGTGCTGGCCGACGGCCGCATCCTGCACAATCTCAACAAGCTGAAGAAGGACAATACTGGCTACGACCTCAAGAACTTATTTATCGGCGCCGAAGGCACGCTCGGGATCATCACCGCCGCGGTGCTGCGCCTGGTGCCGCGACCGCGCTCGGTGGAAACCGCTTTTGCCGGCGTGCCGTCGCCGCAGGCCGCGGTCGATCTGCTCAACCTCGCGACGGATCGCACGGCGGGCGGCGTCACCTCCTTCGAGCTGATGCTGCGTGCCGGCGTCGAAGCCGTGGTCAAATTCGACGCCGCCAGCCGCATGCCGCTCACCGGCAACGATCCCTGGTTCGTGCTCATCGAATTGTCGTCGCAGGCGAGTAGCGGCTTGCGCGAGATAATGGAGGACATTCTCCACGCCGGACACGAGCAAGGCCTGGTGCTCGACGCCACCATCGCCGACAGCGGCGCGCAGGGCAAAGCGTTCTGGCGCATCCGCGAAATGTTCGGCGAGGTGCAGCGGCACATCGGCGCCTCGATCAAGCACGACGTGTCGGTGCCGGTGGCTGCGATCCCCGCGTTCATCGAGGACGCGAACGCGGCGGTAACCAAGCTCATTCCGGGCACGCGTCCCTTGCCGTTCGGCCATGTCGGCGACGGCAATATCCATTACAACGTCACGCAGCCGGCCGGCTCGGACAAAGAGCAATTCCTGGCGCGCTGGGACGAGGTCAACGCGGCGGTGTTCGCGGTGGTGAAGAAATACGGCGGCTCGATTTCGGCCGAGCACGGCGTCGGCGTGATGAAGCGCGACATCCTCGCCGATTACAAGGACCCGGTGGCGATCGAGTTGATGCGCAGCTTGAAGACCATGCTCGACCCCAACGGCATCCTCAATCCGGGCAAGGTGCTCTAGAACAGCGCCCCCTGCCCGCTGTCTTTCTTGGCGCGTTTTGCCGGTGCAGGTTTCGTCGCGGACTTGACCGGTAGGGCCTGCAACTGTCCCGGCGCGACTGGCTCCAGCAATTTCGGATTGTCGTTAGCCGTGCGGTTGACCGCGGTGGAAATCTCGTAAGCTTCCAAAAGATTGTCCGGCGCGGGCGCGATGAGCGCCGACGCGGTCGTGACATCGACCTCGTTGGTATTGAGCCAGAGGTCGAAAGCCTCCGGCGGCACGATGACCGGCATGCGCTCGTGGATGGGGCTGAGCGTCTTGTTGGCGCGCGTGGTGACGATAGCCGCGGTGTCGAGTTCCTCGCCGTTCGGCCCAGCCCAGGTCTCCCACAGGCCGGCGAAAGCCAGCGTCACACCCGACTTAGCGCGCACGTAGAACGGCCGTTTCCGCTCACCCGCCGCCTGCCATTCATAGAAGCCGTCGGCCGGGATCAGGCAGCGCCGCCGCTTCATGGCGGCGCGGAAGGCCGGCTTCTCGGCCACCGATTCCCCGCGCGCATTGATCAGTAGCGAGAAGGTCTTCGGGTCTTTGACCCAGGACGGCAACAGGCCCCAGCGCACCAGCGCAAAATGGCGTTGACCCTCCACCAGCCGCACGATCGCAATCGGCTGCGTCGGGGCGATGTTAAAGCGCGCCGGGAAATTGGGCTGCTCCGCGTAGCGCAACAGCGCGCGCAACGCCTCCGGCGAGGCAGTGAGAGTATAACGGCCGCACATTTTGTGTCTTTCTGCGCGTGCTTAATCGCACCTTAACCGGCAAGCATAACACTGGCGGCCGCTCAACGGGGGCCATGGGGTCGCGATGAAATATCAGGGTTGCGCCAAGACGTTGCAAGCCAGCGATGCCGCCGCGCGCAAGCCGAGCGACGCCGCCCGGCTTGCCGAGGCCAACATCAATCCCGCGACCGGGCTTGCCTCCGACTACCTCAATCACTTCAATCAAGCGATCATGCTGCTGGAAATGCTGCCGAGCAGCCCGGACTGTATCGAGGAATTACAAGATTGGCGGCCGATGAGCTATCGCGAGCATTTCGAAGCCTCGCGCTTCAAAGGTCGCTCGCTCGCCATCGCCGCCTATGACGCCGCCGACCCAAGCTTGCGCAATTATCTCGACAATTTGGCCGGCACCATGACGGCCGTGCTGGAAGCGGCCCGCGCGGCGATGAATTCCGCGGTCTCCCCGCAGTCCGCGGCCGAGATCGGCAACCGGGCTGCCGCCCTGCTCAGACTGCTGGTCGCCCGAGCCGCTGCGGTGATCAATGGCGACACCACGGCCGTTGCCGGCGGGCCCGTGACGCCGCAAGCGACGGTCGACGGGCTGATGAAGGGTTAGATGCACGACCCGCGCGCCTATCCGCAGCGCCCTATCCTCGCGGTCAGCGCGGCCATCATTCGCGACGGCAAGGTGCTGGTGGTGCGGCGTGCGCGCAAACCGGCGCTCGGCATTTACACGCTGCCAGGTGGCGGCGTGGAAACCGGCGAAACGCTGATCGAAGCGGTGAACCGCGAAGTGCGCGAGGAGACATCGCTTGCGATCGAGCCGGTCGCGCTCGCCGGCCACCGCGAAGCGATCGTGCGCGACCCGCAAGGCCGCGTCGAACGGCATTTCGTCATCTTGTGTTTTGCCGCGCGCTGGATCTCCGGCGAAACCGTCCTCAATGAAGAACTCGACGATGCGCGCTGGCTCGCTCCCGCCGAACTCGTGGGCCTGCGCACCACCGAGGGCCTCGCCGAAATCGTGGCCGCGGCGATCGAGCGGCTGGCCCGGCCGGCCTGACCGCCTGCCTTGCGATTGCCTCAGAGCGTGGGCATATCATCCCGATCGCCGGCCCGACCGACATGAAAAGACTGTTGACCACCGCTTCGATCCTGCTCTGCCTTGCGCTGCCTGCGCAGGCGCAGACGGCGCCGGCGCCATTCGATGGCGACTTGCAGCGGCTCGCCGAAATCCTCGGCTCGCTGCATTACCTGCGCGCGGTTTGCGGCGCCAACGAAGGGCAAAAATGGCGTAACGAGATGCAGGCGCTGATCGATGCCGAGGTGCCCGACGGCGAGCGGCGCCGCAAGATCGTGGCCGGCTTCAATCGTGGTTACCAGGGTTTTCAACAGACGTACCGTACCTGCACACCGGCGGCCGACCTTGCAATTCGCCGCTATCTCGACGAAGGCGCCAAGATCGCGCGCGAAATCACCGCGCGATACGGCAACTAGGCCCGCCGTTATTAACCTTTCCTTTAGCTCCCGGCTTGGTCGGTTCCGCGCGCGTGCTAACGTCCGTTTCGGAATTAGAGATTCGCGTCCATTTCGGACGCCCGGGGACGAAGGTCAATATGACGACAGTCGAGCGAGCTGCGCAAACGCTGTGATCCGGTGCCGGAGCACGAGCAGAAGCGCGTGGCCTTGGGCTACCTGCACGAAGCCTGGGCGGAAGCGCGTCTCGACGGCGTCGAAGACGATTGCCTAGCGCAGGCCTGCCTGTTCGCCGCTTTCGCGGAATTCGTTACCACCTATGGCGAGGACGCCGCCGCCAAGTTCGCCGAAGGGCTCGGCGCGCGCATTCGCAATGGCGAATTCTCGCTCGATCAGCGCAGGCAATAGCCGCCCGCGTTAATTTCTCCAGCGTCGAGATAACGCGTTAAACGGCGTTCAGGCCGTAATGGCGTTCGAGCACGGTGTCGATGTCGGCCGGATAAAACGGCTTCTTCAGGAAGGCCAGCGCGGCCCAATGATGCGGTACGATCGATGATCTCGCTATTGGCCACCGACGTCATCATGGCCACCGAGACCTGGGGCGCGACGCGCTTCATCTCCGACAGCTTCTCGATACCGTTGAAGCCCGGCATGTTATAATTAAAGAAAGACCAAACCGAAGTTTCCGGAACCGATCTGCTCGAGCGCGCCGATGCCTTCGGCCGCCTCATGCACGTCGAAGGCAAAACGGCTGGCGGCAAGGATCTTGCGCACGATTCTGCGCATGGTGCTGGAGTCGTCTACGATCAGCACGCGGGTCGAGATTTTGGTGCGCACGCAGATCTCGATGAGCTTGCGCGCTTCGTCGCCATTGGCCGGGACCGCCAGTACGCCGTCGGTTCTGTCGGGACGCGCGCTCCCGGGCCGAGTGGAGGCAAAGACCAGCGTCGCCGGCCGGTTGGCCCGCGCGGCCTCGATCACGGCCGCCCTTTCGACATCGTTGAGTCCGGCGTTCAACACGCAGAAATCAATGCCGCCCCTGCCGAGCGCGATTTTGGCGGCGCTGGCGGAGCCGGCCTCGAACTCGATTGGAATCGGGCCAGTGTTGCGCCAGCGCGCCACCAGTCTTCGTACGCCGGGGTGGCCCCGACCAACAGCATGCGAAGCGAAACAAGATCGCCGCTCATGGATTTCAATTCTCGGTCGGGAGAAACTTGGCCGGTCGAGGATTAATTGCTGCCGCTGATAGCCCCACACGCGGCAGATTATAAATTCCACAGAATTTGCCTGAGAAAAAGGCTCGAGACAACTCTTGCTGCTGAAAATGACCCCAATAGAGTGCTTCTAATCGCAATATTCCGGCAAATTTTTAGTTGGCCAAGGCTTCCAGGAATCGAACATGCTCGCCTCGCGCCGGCGTGGTCAGGCTGCCGTCCCACATCACCTTGTGACCGCGTATCACGGTACCTACCGGCCATCCGGTGACGGCGACGCCCGCGTAAGGCGTCCACCCGGCGCGCGATGCGATCCAACGGTCGGTGATGGTCTCGCGCCGTTTAAGATCGACCACCGTGAGGTCGGCATCGTAGCCGACGGCGATGCGGCCTTTGGCGGCGATGCCGAAGACGCGCGCCGGCCCGGCGCTGGTGAGATCGACAAACTGCAATAGCGAAAGCCGTCCGGCATTGACGTGGTCGAGCATGAGCGGAACCAGCGTCTGCCCGCCGGTCATGCCGGAATGCGTCTTCGGATAAGGATGCGCCTTTTCCTCGCGCGTGTGTGGCGAATGATCGGAGCCGATGGAATCGATGACGCCTTGGGCGAGGCCATGCCAGAGGCCCGCACGATGGGCGGCATCGCGGATCGGCGGATTGAGCTGGGCGAGCGTGCCGAGCCTCTCGTAACAGCCCGGCGCTTCGAGCGTGAGATGGGCGGGCGTTGCTTCCGCGGTGGCGACGTCCTTGTGGCCGGCGAGGAACTCGGCTTCGTCCTTGGTCGTGACATGGAGAACATGCACGCGCTTTCCCGTCTCACGCGCGAGCGCGATCAGCCGCTGCGTGCACATCAGCGCGGCTTGCGCGTCGCGCCAGATCGGATGCGAACGCGGATCGCCGTCTACGCGCAGGTTCATGCGCTCGCGCAAACGATATTCGTCCTCGGAATGGAAGGCGGCGCGACGGCGGATGCTTTTGAGCACCGCCCGCACGCCGGCATCGTCCTCGATCAATAGCGAGCCGGTCGAAGAGCCCATAAACACCTTCACCGCGCAAACGCCCGGCAACATTTCCAGTTCGCCGAGGTCCTTGGTGTTCTCGCGCGTGGCGCCGACATAAAAGGCGAAATCACAATGCATGCGGTGGTGGCCGCGCTTGACCTTGTCGGCGACCGTTTCGGCCGTCGTGGTGGTCGGATCGGTGTTCGGCATCTCGAACACCGCGGTAACGCCGCCGAGCACGGCGCCGCGCGAACCGGATTTAAGATCTTCCTTGTGGGTGAGGCCGGGCTCGCGGAAATGGACGTGGCTGTCAATGACGCCCGGCAGCAGATGCAGGCCGCGGCAGTCGATTAACTCGCCAGCCGAGGCGCGCGACAGGTCGCCGATGGCCGCAAACCGGCCGGCGCGAATGCCAAGGTCGCGCAGTCCTTCGCCGTCCTGATTGACGACGATGCCGCCCTTGAGCAGCAGATCGAAGGTTTCCGCCATAATGGACCGGCTCTTATCGGGGCTTGAGCCCTGCCCGACAGCGCTTACGTTTCGCCGCGAGTTCTGGCAAGAGACTTGGCATGAAAGCAGCCCTCCTCCCCGACCGCGGCGTGGTCAAGGTGTCCGGCGACGATGCCCGGCGCTTTCTCAACGGCCTGGTGACCAACGATATGGAGAAAGTGACGCCGGGGAGCGCGCAATTTGCCGCGCTGCTCACGCCGCAAGGCAAGATCGTCAGCGATTTCATCATCGCTGAGGCCTTGCCGCAGGATGGCGGCGGCTTCTTCCTCGACTGCCCGCGGGCCCTCGCCGCCATGCTTGTGGAAAAGCTCAATTTCTACAAGCTGCGGGCGAAGGTTCTGGTCGAGGATCGCTCAGATACGTTGGGGGTGGTGGCGTTCTGGGACGGGATCGGCCAAAGCGACGTCGGCTTGAGCTATGCCGATCCGCGGCTGCCCGCGCTCGGTACGCGCACGATCATTCCTCCGGACCTTGCCGCGGAAGCTGCGGCCAATCTCGGCGCCACCCTTGCCGGCCACGAAGCCTACAATGCGCATCGCATCGCGCTTGGCGTGCCCCGCGGCGGTGAGGATTTCGCCTATGGCGACACCTTTCCGCACGAAGCCGACATGGATCAGCTCGGCGGCGTCGATTTCGACAAGGGCTGCTATGTCGGGCAGGAAGTCGTGTCGCGCGTCGAGCATCGCTCAAGCGCACGCAGCCGCGTGGTGCCCATGGCCTACGAGTTCGCACCCATCTCCGGGCTGCCGGTGATGGCCGGCGAGAAAGAAGTCGGCACGCTGATGTCGGCGGCGAAGGGCCGCGGACTGGCCCTCGTGCGGCTCGACCGCGTCGCCGATGCGCTCGCCTTGGGCACGCCGCTCACCTGCGGCAACATGCCGGTGCATCTGGTCAAGCCGGACTGGGCGCGCTTTCCATGGCCGGGCGAAGCGGAAGCATCATGAGCGCACCCGTCGTCCATCCCGACGGCCTGAAGCGTTGCCCCTGGCCGAAGCAGGACCCGCTCTACGTCGCCTACCACGACGAGGAATGGGGCGTACCGGAGTTCGACGACCGCGCGCTTTACGAGAAGCTAATGCTCGACGGCTTCCAGGCCGGGCTGTCGTGGGTCACTATTTTGCGCAAGCGCGAGAACTTCCGCCAAGCCTTCGACGAGTTTCGACCGGAGAAGATCGCGCGCTACACGCCGAAGAAAATCGAGCGGTTGATGCAAGATGCCGGCATCGTGCGCAACCGCGCTAAGATCGAGGGCGCGGTCGGCTCGGCGCGCGGCTGGCTCAAGATCATGGAAAGCGGGCCGGGATTTTCCGAGATGCTTTGGAAGCACGTCGGCGGCAAACCGATAGACCATAAACTCAGCAGCCGTTCGCGGACGCCAACCGAATCCGATGAATCGCGGGCAATGTCCAAGGAACTTCTGAGCCACGGATTCAAGTTCGTCGGGCCGACCATCGTCTACGCTTTCATGCAGGCGGTCGGCATGGTCAACGACCACCTTGTGGACTGCCATCGCCACGCGGCCGTCGCCAAGCTCGCGAAACGAAAATGAGCAAGGCTCCCCCTGCAAAGACAAGCGCGCGCGCCTGGCAGCGCATGCTGTCGGGACGCAGGCTCGATCTGCTCGACCCCTCGCCGCTCGACGTCGAGATCGACGATATCGCGCACGGGCTCGCCCGCGTCGCGCGCTGGAACGGACAGACCAAGGGCGCGCATATTTTCTCGGTCGCCCAGCACGTGCTGCTGGTCGAAGCGCTGGCGCGCGCCAAGACGCCGCGGCTCGACGCCGCCGGACGCCTCGCGGTGCTGCTGCACGACGCGCCGGAATACGTGATCGGCGACATGATTTCGCCGTTCAAGGCGGTGATCGGCGACAGCTACAAGGCGGTGGAGCACCGTTTGCTCGCCGCCATCCATCTGCGTTTCGGCCTGCCAGCCACGCTGCCGGAAGCCCTGAAAACTTTAATCAAGTCGGCCGACCGCGCCGCTGCCTTCCTGGAGGCCACGCGGCTTGCCGGTTTCGAGACCGCCGAGGCGCGCCGCTTCTTCGGCCCGCCGCCAAAATTTTCCGTCGCGCTCGAGCGCGATTACCTCACGCCCTGGCCGGCCGGCAGCGCAGAGAAACGATTCCGTGAACGCGTCGAGAAACTTTCGCGCGGATGAGCTTCTCAAGCGGGCTCCGGCGTCATAGATAAGTCGCATCAAGCGATTCAAATGCCCCATGATTTACGTCTGCTCCCTTGCCCGCCTATACGCCACCATCGATGAGACCGGCGCTCGCCACATCGTCACGCTGTTGCGGCTAACCGACCGGGTCGAGCGGCCGCGGCATATCGCGCCCGAAAACCATCTGGTGCTGGCGGTCGACGACATCACGGCGCCGGTCGAGGGCTATACGGTGCCGGGCGACGAGCATGTGCGGCGGCTGATCGATTTCGTCGGCCAATGGGACCGCGCGGCGCCCATGGTGGTGCATTGCTTTGCCGGCATCAGCCGCTCGACCGCCGGCGCCTTTGTGGCGGCCTGCGCGCTCAATCCGCAGCGCGACGAGCAGCAAATCGCCTGGGACATCCGGCGCGCCTCGCGCACCGCGCAACCGAACTCGGCTATCGTTTCCATTGCCGACCGCCTGCTTCAGCGCGACGGCCGCATGGTGCGCGCAATCGAGACCATCGGCCCGGGCGACGCTGCCACGGAAGGCCATCCCTTCCGTCTCGATCTCGCCTGATCCCCTTTTCCGTCATGCGCGGGCTTGACCCGCGCGTCCCTCTTCATCGACAAAGCAGCGGATTGCCGGGCCAACCCCGGCAATGACAGCAATGCGTTCAGCGGGGGTAGTATGGCCGGCAGAAAATACGGCGTCGTTTCACCCGAGGTGCTGACCTCCCATGACGGGCTCGGCTTTCTCAAGGCGATGATCGAAGGCAATATTCCCAATCCGCCGATCAGCGAAGTGCTGGGCTTTCACCTGATCGAAGTCGAGCACGGCCGCGCGGTATTCGAGGGCCTGCCGGAATTCCGCCACTACAACCCGATCGGCACCGTGCATGGCGGTTTTGCCGCCACGCTGCTCGACTCGGCGCTCGGCTGCGCGGTGTTTTCGATGCTCGCCAAGGGCGACACCTGGACCACGCTGGAATTGAAATTCAATCTGGTGCGGCCGATGACCAAGGATACCGGGCCGGTGCGCGCGGAAGGCCGCATCGTTCATCGCGGCCGCACCGTCGCGACGTCGGAAGGCGACATCAAGGACGGCGCCGGCAAGCTCTATGCCCACGCCACCACGACGACGATGATTTTCCCGGGAAAGGCCTGACGCCGGTCAGTTGTTATCGGCCGTGAGCGAAGGCCGCAGGCCGAGCGGTTCGTGACGGCTGTTGTGCGCGCTACGGATCACGTGCGCGCGGCCTGGATTGCGGGTGAATTCGCAATAGGCGAAGCCCAAGCCCTGCACCGAGCCGCGGAAGCTGGTCTCGCTGGTCCGCTCCAGATTGAAGCAGGGCTCTATCGGCAAGCCGCGCAGCGAGGCGCAAACCAACTCGCCCTTGACCCGCAGCGTGCCGGCCGGCAGCGCGGCGTAGCGCACTTGGCCCTGACCCTGGAATTGGATGGAGCCGACCACGGAGCCGTCGGCATGGACGCGGCCCTGGCCGCGCGTGCCTTCGAAGCAGGTGTAGGAGAACAGCTTGCCAATGACGAAGCGGCGCGCCTCTTCGGCGCTCATCTCGCCCGCAACAGCCGGTACCGCCGCGAGCAGGCCAATCAGCAACGCCACCCCACGCACCATAAGCCAACTCCAATCGACGCCACTGGTTTACAAAACCCCGGGCCGCTCTTTCAAGACCAGCCGACTGTACCCTGCGTTCGTCGCTAAATCCTGAAGATGTTTACCCGATCTTGACCACGATTCGACCGCGGACCTGGCCCGCCAGGATGGCGGCGGCAGCCTCCGGAACCCCGGAAAGAGTGATTTCCTGGGTCATTAAGGCCAGTTTTTGGCGATCCAGGTCGTTTTCCAGACGTTTCCACGCCTCCCGCCGGCGGGATATTGGGCACATCACGGAATCGATGCCGTAAAGACACACCCCGCGAAGAATAAATGGGGCGACCGAGGCCGGCAGGTCCATGCCGCCGGCAAGCCCGCAGGCGGCCACCGCGCCGCCGTAGCGGGTCATCGACAGCAGGTTGGCGAGCGTCGCCGAGCCGACGCTGTCGACCGCTCCGGCCCAGCGCTCCTTGGCGAGCGCCTTGGGCGGGCCGGCCAGGTCCTTGCGCTCGACGATCTCGGCCGCGCCCAGGCCTTTGAGATAATCGGCCTCCTGCGGCCGGCCGGTGACCGCGCTGACGCTGAAACCGCGTTTGGCCAGGACGGCAACGGCCACCGAGCCGACGCCGCCGGCCGCCCCGGTCACCGCGATAGGCCCTCGTTCGGGCGTGAGACCATGGCCTTCGAGCGCCATCACCGCCAGCATGGCGGTATAGCCCGCGGTGCCGATCGCCATCGCCTCGCGCGCGGTCATGCTGGCGGGCAGCGGAACCAGCCAGTCGCCCTTCACCCGAGCCTTCTGCGCATAGGCGCCGAGATGGGTCTCACCGCAGCCCCAGCCGTTGAGGATCACCTTGTCGCCAGACTTCCAGGCATGATGGCTCGAGGTTTCGACTGTGCCGGCGAAGTCGATACCGGCGATCATCGGGAAACGGCGCACGACCGGCGACTTGCCGGTGACGGCGAGTCCGTCTTTGTAATTGACCGTTGAGTATTCGACGCGGACGGTGACATCGCCGTCCATCAGATTGGCTTCGTCGAAATCGGCGAGCGCGGCCTTGGTGCCGCCGTCCGCCTTCTCGACCACGATCGCCTTGAATGTCGCCACACGCGCCTCGCTGCTTGTCCCAAGCCAAGTCGGGTTTTCGCGCGCCCGACGTCCGGGCGCAAGCCGCTCATACCGCCGAGGGCTCGAGCCGGCCGACCGGTTCCTCCACGATCGGCAGGTTGATGATCGCCGACATCACGCCGAAAAATACCGACAGCCACCACACCGGGTTGTAGGAACCGAAATTGTCGAACACGTAGCCGCCCAGCAACACGCCGAGAAAGCCACCGACCTGATGGCTGAAAAAGGCGAACCCGAACAGCATGGCCAGCCAGCGCGTGCCGAACATGATCGCCACGAGCGATGAGGTCGGCGGCACCGTCGACAGCCAGAGCAGACCAGTAACGGCGCCGAAGACAATCGTTGTCACCGGGCTCGGCGGCAAAGTAATGAACACGGCGATCGACAGCGCGCGGGCGAAATAGATGATCGACAGGATGTAGCGCTTCGGCATGCGGTTGCCGAGATAGCCGGATGCGAGCGAACCGACGATGTTGAACAGACCGATCGTGGCGAGCGTCCAGCCGCCGATCTGGGCGGAAAGACCGCGATCGACCAGATAAGACGGCAGATGCACGGTGACGAAGGCGAGTTGAAAACCGCAGGTGAAGAAGCCGAGCACCAGCAGCACATAGCTGCGATGGCCGAACGCTTCGGCCATGGCCTGGCGAAACGATTGCGGCGGCATCTCGACCGCCACCGACGCGGCGTTGCTGCGCGGCGTCGCCAGCGCAATCGCCAACGGCAAAATGAGCATCGTCACGCCGGCGAAAATCGTCAGCGCCGTCTGCCAGCCGAATTTATCCATCAGCGCCACGCCGATCGGCGAATACAGAAACTGCCCGAACGAGCCGGCGGCAGTGCCGGCGCCGAAGGCAAGCGAACGCCAGCTTGTCGGCAGCAGCTTGCCGAAGGCGCCGATCACCAAATTGAACGAGCAGCCGGACAGTCCAAGCCCGATCATCACACCGGCGCTCAGATCGAGCGTGCCGGGCGTTGTCGCATGCGCCATCAGCGCGAGCCCGAGCGCATACAGAGCGGCGCCGACCATCATCACGCGATTGGCGCCGAAGCGGTCGGCGATGCCGCCGGCAAAAGGTTGGCCGATGCCCCACAACAGGTTCTGGATCGCAAGCGCCACTGAGAAGACGTCGCGGCCCCAATGGTGTTCCTGCGACAGCGGCGTGAGGAAGAAGCCAAGCGAGGAGCGCGGTCCGAAACTGACCATGGCGATCAGGCAGCCGCAAACCACGACCACCAAGGGCGTGCGCCAGCCGATCGTGTCCGCCGCTTTTCCCGCCGCCCCCGGCAATGACATTGCTGCTCGTCTCCGGCGCCCGATCACGCTCCGTGCGGGCGGACGCGGACCATAGTGGTTCCCTCGACCGGCCCAAAACGAATTATCGTGATCAAAGCCATTTGCCTCGCGCATAGCTCGCGCGCGGCGGATTCCGCCTACATTTTCTTGACTTCTTCGGCCGTCGTCTTCGCGTCGCCCCAGATCGGCTCGCCGGAACCGTCGCCCCAGGCGCGTGGGCGGTAAAAGATCAGACCGCCGAGCCGGTCCATCCGTTTCATCTCGCCAACCCAGTCCGGGTGTGCCCAATAGTCGTGATAGTGGGTGGACTTCGCCACATCCGGCATCCACAGCTTGCCGTCGAGCATGTCGCGCGCGATGCGCTTTGCGCGCGCCCAGGCATCCGGCTCCGTCACTACAGCGGGAACGCCGTTGCAGGCGAAAGTGAATTGGCAGGCGAGATGGCGGCCGGCGTTCTGGTAGACCACGCCGCAGACGTCGTTCGGATAGAACGGCGAGAACACCCGGTTCATCACCACCTGCGCCACCGCGATCTGGGCGCGCACCGGCTCGTCGCGCGATTCGAAATAGACCGCGTTGGCGAGACATTTCTCGGCCTTGGCGCGCGCCGCTCCGGCGAGCACTAGCCGCTCGGCCGGCGATTTCGGACGCTGATCGACGCCGGTAACCTCGCCCTTGTTGGCGATGGATTCGCCGGCTTTGTCATCGCCGCCAAGCCGCGGCGGCGCTAGCGCCGATTGCTTGATGTCCGGATCGACCGACGCCATCACGACCGGCGCTTGGCCTTCCGCCCATGGCGCAATCTGCTCCTGCTCGGGTGCCAAGGAATTGGCGCCGAAGTAGACTTGCGAACTCTCCTTGTGACCGGGCGAATGATCTTCGGCCGAAGTCTGCGTATCGGGCGGCGTCAGTTGCTCGTCCGGAGCCATGTCAAATTCGTAGTCGGAATAAGGATCGAAGCGGTCGTTGGCTTCGCCGCTCTTGAGCGGCGCATCGGCTTGCGCCTGCGGAACCGGCTCGATGGCCAAGAGCGGCGGCAAGGGCGGCAACGATTCGCGCCGCCGCGCCAGCAAAGAGTCGCGCTTGTCCTTGCGATTGACGCTCGGGAACTGCAGCGGCGCGTTCGGGTCGCCGAGAAACTGCGCGGCGATCGAGGCGGCAATGTCGGTCGGATCGAAATTGGCCAGCGCGTAAACCGGCGGATGTGGGATGCCAGTGCCGATCGGATTCGGCAGGCTGAAGGTGGCGGTATGGATCGTGCCGAACGGCGAGGCAATGAGGTGCTGATAGGCGCGCGCGGCGACTCCCGGCTGCCGCACCAGCAACGCGCCGAGATCCTGGAACCCGATCGTATTAGGCAGCAGCGCAAAGACCAGCGCGCCAAACCCGACTGACGCCTGTCTCCGCCGCCAACGCTTGCGCGAAACCACCATGACTCCGCTCACGCCACGCATTACGCCGACTTTGCGCAGATCCGAAAATCCGGTGCCCGCTTTCCGGACTATGCACTTGCCGGCGCACGGAGCCGGACCGCCGACAATGCGACGGGTTTTGTTATGGACTGGTTAACCTTGCGAACGCGTTAACCGCTCGCGGCCCAGCAATCCCATGCCGCCGCTATGAATTGCCCTGGTGTGCAAGCAATCCGCGCCCGACCGCGCTTGCGCGGGGAAACAATTGTTAACCATGTTGCTATCGCTCGCAGCCAATATTGGCGCTCGACTCCGGACCCGGACCGGCACGCCCGCTTCTCACCGCAGCGGCGATGTAGGTGCCAGTCTAAATCAGCGACCTTCTAGAACATCTTCACTTCAATTCCCGCCGCCATGGGAATGAGAAACGTCAGCGCAAGCGCGATGACGAAACCGATGATCCGCGTTTGCATGGAGATCGGGCGCGCTGCTGCGCCGGCGCGGCGGAGATAAGCGACACCCTCGAACAAGGCGAACGCGATCAGCACCCAGAAATACGGTTCCAAGCCGATGGTCCGGCTTTGCGGCACCAGCACAAGGACGCCGCCCGCCGCGATTCCAACAATGATCGCAAAGATGAGAAAGATGCGGTCTGTGCTCACACGTTTCTCGGGTCAGGCCGTACTGGCCGCGACCTTGCCGAGCGCCGCCTGCGCGGCGGCGAGCCGTGCGATCGGCACGCGGAACGGCGAGCACGACACGTAGTCGAGCTTGACCTGATGGCAGAACGCGACCGAAGCCGGGTCGCCGCCGTGCTCCCCGCAGATGCCGACCTTCAGCTTCGGGCGGACTTTCCGGCCGCGCTCGACACCGATTTTCACCAGTTCACCGACGCCCTGCTGGTCGATCGACACGAATGGGTCGCCGGGCAAGATGCCGCGCGCGGTGTAGATGCCGAGGAAGCTCGCCGCATCGTCGCGTGAAATGCCGAACGTGGTTTGCGTAAGATCGTTGGTGCCGAACGAGAAAAATTCGGCGGTCTCGGCGATTTCGCCGGCGAGCAGGGCGGCGCGCGGCAATTCGATCATAGTGCCGACCTGGTAGTTGAGTTTGGCGCCGGTCTCCTTCGCCACTGCCTCGGCCATGGCGTCGATGCGCGCCTTGACCAGATCGAGCTCCATCTTTGTCGCGATCAGCGGCACCATCACTTCGGGCACGACCGGCTTGCCGGTGCGCTTGGCCGCCTCGACCGCCGCCTCGAAAATGGCGCGCGCCTGCATCTCAGCAACTTCCGGATAGGCGATGGCGATGCGGCAGCCGCGGAAGCCCAGCATCGGGTTGAATTCGGAAAGTTCCCTGGCGCGATCGGCGAGCTTCTTCGGATCGGCGCCCATGGCGGCGGCGACTTCCGCGATCTCTTCCTCGCCGTGCGGCAGGAACTCATGCAACGGCGGATCAAGCAGTCGAATGGTGACCGGGCGGCCGCCCATGATTTCGAACAGCTCGACGAAATCGGCGCGCTGCATCGGCAAAAGCTTGGCGAGCGCGGCGCGGCGCGATTTCTCGTCGTCGGAGAGAATCATTTCGCGCACCGCCTGGATGCGGTCTTCGTCGAAGAACATATGCTCGGTGCGGCATAGCCCGATGCCTTCGGCGCCGAAGCGCACCGCCGCCTTGGCATCAGCCGGCGTATCGGCATTGGCGCGCACGCCAAGCTTGCGCACCTTGTCGGCCCAGCCGATCAAGGTGGAAAATTCGCCGGACAGTTGCGGCTCGATCATGTCGACCTTCCCGGCGAGCACCTGACCGGTCGAGCCGTCGACGGTGATGAAATCGCCTTTCTTGAAAGTCTGTCCGCCGGCCGTCATGGTGCCGGCGGCATAGTCGACGCGCAGCGACCCGGCGCCGGAGACGCAGGGCTTACCCATGCCGCGCGCGACCACAGCCGCATGCGAGGTCATGCCGCCGCGGGTGGTGAGGATGCCTTCGGCCGCGTGCATGCCGTGGATGTCTTCAGGTGAGGTTTCCACCCGTACCAGGACGACCTTGCGGCCGTCGGCCTTAAGCTGCGCCGCCTCGTCCGGCGAAAACACGATTTCGCCGGAGGCCGCGCCGGGCGAGGCCGGCAGGCCCGTAGCGATCACCCGGCGGTGCGCGCGTGGATCGATGGTCGGATGCAGCAACTGATCGAGCGCCAGCGGATCGACCCGCAGCACCGCTTCGTTCTTGGAGATCAGGCCTTCATTGGCGAGTTCGACCGCGATGCGTAGCGCGGCCTTGGCGGTGCGCTTGCCGCTACGGGTCTGCAGCATCCACAGCCTGCCTTGCTCGACCGTGAATTCGAGGTCCTGCATATCGCGGTAGTGGCGTTCGAGCGCGTTGTAGATGCGCTTGAGCTCGGCATAAGCTTTAGGCAGCGTCGCTTCCATCGACGGCTTGTCGGAGCCGGCCTCCACACGTGCCGCTTCGCTGATTTCCTGCGGGGTGCGGATGCCCGCGACCACGTCCTCGCCTTGCGCGTTGATGAGGAATTCACCGTACAGCTTCTTCTCGCCGGTCGAGGGATTGCGGGTGAAGGCGACGCCGGTCGCCGAGGTCTCGCCCATATTGCCGAACACCATGGCCTGCACGTTGACCGCGGTGCCCCAGCTTTCCGGAATATTGTGGAGGCGGCGATAGGTGTTGGCGCGCTGGTTCATCCAAGAACCAAACACCGCACCGATCGCCCCCCACAATTGTTCGTGCGGGTCCTGCGGGAACGGCTCGCCGCGTTCGGACTGCAGGCGCTTTTTGTATTGCTCCACCAGTTCGGCCCAGTCGTCGGCGGTGAGATCGGTGTCGAGCGAATAGCCCTGCTTTTCCTTGTGATGGTCGAGCAACTCCTCGAAATGCTCGTGGCCGACGCCGAGCACCACATCGGAATACATGGTGATGAAGCGCCGGTAGCTGTCGTAGGCGAAGCGGCGGTCGCCGGATTTGTTGGCCAGCGCCTCGACCGTCTCGTCGTTGAGGCCGAGATTGAGCACGGTGTCCATCATGCCCGGCATCGAGGCGCGGGCGCCGGAGCGCACCGACACCAAAAGCGGGTTGCTCTTATCTCCGAAAATCTTCCCAGTGATCCGTCCAACCTGAGCCAGCGCCTTCTCGACCTGGCTACGCAGGTCCTTCGGATACTGCTGGGCGTGGGCGTAATAATAGGTGCAGACCTCGGTGGTGATGGTGAAACCGGGCGGTACCGGCAGGCCAAGACTGGCCATTTCGGCGAGACCTGCGCCCTTGCCGCCGAGTAGATTGCGCATGGAGGCGGTGCCCTCCGCGTGGCCATCGCCGAAGCCGTAAACCCATTTCCGGGCCGCCGGGCGCGCTGGCGCCTTCCGCTTAGGGGCCTTTTTCACAGCCTGTTTTTTGGACTTGGCGCTGACGCGCGAGGATTTTCGTTGAGCCATGGGTCAATAAAATTGGTGGGACGGGTCTGCCGCCCTTAAAAGCACTCTCGGGGACCGTGACGCAAGCCCGCCGTTCGGATCAGCGGATAAGTCGCTGACTGTGGCGCAGATACGACAACTTCTCCGGTGACGAGAGCTTGCATTTTCCGCAAACGACGTTCGGCTTAAAAGGTCAGTGCCATCAGGCTGAACAGCCCATACCCGAGGAAAGCGGCCCAGAGCGCTGAGAGGACCAATCGGCAGACGATAAGTGCTGCGAGCCATACGCAATACAATAGCATCCGCATGGAGCGCGGCTGGTCGGTCGGCATGGAGACTCCCATCCAAGAGCGAGGCATCGTTGCGAGTTGGTAGGGAGGGCGGCTGAAAAGGTTCAAAGGCAGACATAAATGTCTGAGCGTCGAGCAGATACGGCTTGGCGCCGCGAGTTCGATGATGTCCGCAACGGCGGTATCATAGGGTTGCCGACGAGGATGAAACGCCCCGACCCGCGGCCAATTCCGTCCTTCGTCAACCTTCGATCCTGGAGAAATCCGCCACCGCGCGGGTGGCTTCACGGATCTCGTTGAGCAGCTTGAGGCGGTTTTCGCGCAACGCCTTGTCGTCGACATTGACGGTGACCTTCTCGAAGAAGGCATCGACCTTGGGCCGCAATTTTGCCATGGCAGACATCGCGGCGGCGAAGTCCTCGTTGGCGACGGCGGCCGAGGCTTCCTTCTTGGCAATGCCGATCGCTTCTGCCAGCGCCTTTTCCTCCGGCGCGGTGAGCCGCTTGGTGTCGGGCGCGCCGGCGTAAGCTTTATTGTCCTTCTTCTCCTCGATGCGCAGGATATTGGACGCACGCTTGACGCCGGCAAGCAGGTTCTTGCCGTCGTCAGCATCGAGGAATTTTCCGAGCGCTTCGACGCGGCGCACGATCATCAGCAGATCGTCCTGAACGTTTTCGATCCCTGTCGTGCCTCCGGCACTCCGCGCGCTTAGCGCGAACACAGCATCGACCAGATCGTGCCGCGCGCCGTCCTCGCGCAATGTCACCTTGAGCCGGTCGGCGAAGAATGCCAACAGATCGTTCGTCTGCCGCAAATACGAATGCGCCTGCACCAGAACCGGCCCCGTGATCAGCTTCTCCCGCTGCGATACGAGCACTTCCAACTTCATCGCCAGTTCGATTTCGGTCGCACTCAGATCGACGATCTGCTCGTGCAGCGGATGCAGCGCGGCGATTGCGTGCGCAAGGGCTTCGTCGCGGCGCACGACGCTGAAATGACGCCAAACGTGCGCACGCAAGGGCAATCGTAATTGGTTCTCGATGACGATGCGGATGACGCCGAGCGCGGCGCGACGCAGCGCGTAGGGATCTTTCGAGCCGGTCGGTTTCTCGTCGATCTCCCAGAAGCCGACCAGCGTATCGATCTTGTCGGCGAGCGCGACGGCGATTGCGACGGGATCGCCGGGCACGAGATCGTCCGGCCCCTTAGGCCGGTAGTGATCCTCGCAGGCGTGCGCGATCGCTTCGTCCTCGCCCTGCGCCTCGGCATAGTAGCGGCCCATCAGGCCTTGCAACTCCGGGAATTCGCCGACCACGTCGGTCAGCAGGTCGGCTTTGCACAATTGCGCGGCGCGCGCGGCCAAATCGGCATCGGCGCCGACAATTGGCGCCAATTCGACGGCGAGCGCGACGATGCGCGCGATGCGCTCGGCCTGCGAACCGAGCTTTTCGTGGAACACGATATGCTCGAATTTCGGCAGCCGGTCTTCCAGCCGCGTCTTCAGGTCGGTGTCGTAGAAGAACTTGGCGTCGGAGAGCCGCGCCCGGATCACGCGCTCGTTGCCGGCGACGATTGCCTTGCCGCCGTCGCTGGCTTCCTCGTTGGCGACCAGAATGAATTTGTTGGTCAGCTTCGCCGTCTGCATATCGCGTAGCACGAAGCATTTCTGGTTATTGCGGATGGTAGCGCGGACCACCTCTTCCGGGATCGACAGGAAGCTCGCGTCGAACGAGCCCATCAGCGTCACCGGCCACTCCACCAGGCCGGCGACTTCGGCAAGCAAGCCGTCGTCCTCGATCAGCTCGTAGCCCTGCGCAAACGCCAGATGCTTGGCATCGGTCAGAATCATTTCCGCCCGCCGCGCCGGATCGAGCACCACTTTGGCGGCCTCGAGACTGGTTTGATAATCGTCGAAACGGCGCACCTTGAACGTGCCAGGGGCCATGAAGCGATGGCCGCGCGTCTCGTCGCCAGCCGCGATGCCGTCGACGTTGAAATTGACGACGTCGGGGTCTTCGGTTTCCGGGCCGAAGGTGGCGAGGATCGAGTGCAATGGGCGCACCCAGGCGAGCCGGCCACTGCCCCAGCGCATCGACTTCGGCCACGGGAAGCCGCGCACCACCTCGGGGATTATCTCGGCCAGCACGTCGAGCGCCGGCTTGCCCGGCTTGTCGATGACCGCCACATAGAAATCGCCCTTCTTGTCGGGCTGCACCTTGGCCTGTTCGATCGACGTCAAACCGGCCGCCTTGAGAAACCCGGCAATGGCGTTTTGCGGCGCGCCGACGCGCGGGCCTTTCTTTTCTTCCTTGATGTCGGGCTGCCGCACCGGCACGCCGTGCACCGACAGCGCGAGCCGGCGCGGCGTGGCGAAGGCCTTGGCGCCTTCGTAGACGAGGCCAGCCGCCACCAGCCGGTCGGTCACGTTTTGCTTCAGGTCCTCGGCGGCGCGCGCCTGCATGCGCGCGGGGATTTCTTCCGACAGGAATTCGAGCAGGAGATCGGGCATGGCGGCCAGGGTGTGAAGAACTCAGCGTCGCGGGGCCTGCCTAGCAAGGCGGCTCACGGATGTCACCTTGCCGTCCGCGCCTACCAGCCTCCCCCGCCGGCGCCGCCGCCACCGCCGCCCGAGCCGCCGCCTCCACCAGATTGGGCACGAGATCGGATCGCCGCTTGAGCTGGACGTCGATGCCGCTCCACGCCTCGTTCGCCATCTGGCGCGTACGCACCAGCCGGTTGAAGACGACGATCGCGCAAATCGCGACCGCCACCGCAACGATGATGATAACCCAGAGCGTCATAATGCTTGGTCGCCCCGAGGCCCCGTGCGGCTCAATTACAGCCGCTTATGGCTGCCGTCGCAGAGCGGCTTCTTGGCCGAACGCTTGCAGGTGCAGAAAAACGCCTTTTCGCTTTTCTCAGCCTTGAATTCGATCGGCGTGAAGCTCGTCGCCTTGTGCGAGCCGTCGCAGAACGGCTGCGTTTTCGAGCGCCCGCAGGTACACCACCAATAACTCTTGCCAGCCTCGACCTCGATCGGGATCGGCGCCCGCCCGCCGATTTCAGGTTCGGTCATGTCGCCCCTCCCCCTTCGGTCGCGATCCAGGCCTCGCCACAGGCTTTGGCCAGCTCGCGCACGCGCAAGATATAGCTCTGCCGCTCGGTCACCGAGATGACACCGCGCGCGTCGAGCAGATTGAACACGTGGCTCGCCTTGATGCACTGGTCGTAGGCCGGCAATGCCATCAGGTGGCGCTTGCGGTCCTTGCTCCAGCCGTCGGCCAGATATTTCTTGCAGGCCGCCTCTGCCATCTTGAACTGCTCGAACAGCATCGCAGTATCGGCAAATTCGAAGTTGTGCCGCGAGTATTCTTGTTCGGCCTGCAGGAAGACGTCGCCGTAGGTGACCTTCTTGTCGTCGGTGCGGCCGTTGAAGTTGAGGTCATACACGCGATCGACCCCTTGCACATACATGGCGAGCCGCTCCAGCCCGTACGTGAGCTCGCCGGCGACCGGATTGCACTCGAAGCCGGCGACTTGCTGAAAGTAAGTGAACTGCGACACTTCCATGCCGTCGCACCAGCACTCCCAGCCGAGTCCCCAGGCGCCGAGTGTTGGACTTTCCCAGTCGTCCTCGACGAAGCGGATGTCATGGATCTTGGGATCTATGCCGATGACTTTCAGTGAATTGAGATAGAGGTCCTGGATGTCGGGAGGCGACGGCTTCAGGATCACCTGAAATTGGTAGTAGTGCTGCAAACGGTTCGGGTTTTCGCCATAGCGGCCGTCTTTCGGCCGGCGCGATGGCTGCACATAAGCGGCGTTCCACGGTTTCGGTCCGAGCGCGCGTAACGTGGTGGCCGGGTGGAAGGTGCCCGCCCCGACCTCCATGTCATAGGGCTGCAGAATGACGCAGCCCCAGTTCGCCCAATACTGCTGCAGCGCGAGAATGAGGCCCTGAAACGAGCGCGCGGGGTCCAAATTGTCTTGAGTCATGAGGTCCCCGGCAAGACGAGAGGCTTCATCCATCGTTTGGATACGGATTCTTAAGCACGGGAATCGAAGGCGACCGTATCGGCGGCCCTATAGGGGGTCAAGCCGGACACTTTTACGAGATTTTGAACGGGATTTGATAGACCCGCGACCATTCGGAGCAAATGAAATCGTCGCGGAGAATAAGTCCAATGGTCGCATTCGAACTGGTCGGATTGGCGCTGTTTACCCTGTTTTGCGGCGCGCTCATTACCAATAAAGAAAGCACCAGCCGCTAAGGCGGCTGATCGCAGTTCTCCCTCTTTCACAAAATCGCCTAAAGCCGATATTCGCCGGTCGTCGGATCCAGCCGCAACGTCGGGCGGTTTTCCTTATCGGAAATGCGCACCTTGGCGCGCTTTGCCTGGTCAAGCTCTTCGTTGATCCGGCGCGCTTCCTTCACCACCCAGTGCACGACCATGGCGCCGCCCGCCGCGGCAAGCGACCATTTCAAGCAGCGGCGACAGCAGGATCGGGTGCATAGCGGCATCTCCTCGACGGCGACGGGGAATTTTTTGTCCGGGAAACAAGGCGATTTCGCGGCCTACCGATTGTTCACAATCGGCCGCGTAGCGCGGTCGCTCACAATCCGTAACGCCCCCACACTGCACGCTCTTCCAACGCCGAGATGAGATCGGCGGCGAGGCCGCCCTTGGGCGCCAGCGCCTCAAGCGAGCCCAGCCCCGGAATGCGGCGGCCGAACAGACCGCGTTCGGCCGCGATCAGCGGTGTGCGCACTTTTTCGCCATAGCGCTCGCGCAACGTCGAGCGCAAGTCGCCGATGCTGTCGGCAAGGCCGAACTCGATTGCCGTCTGAGCCGTCCAGAATTCGCCGGAGAACAAAGTCTTCTCGGCACCCTTCAACCGATTTCCTCGGCGCTCCTTGACCAGAGCAATAAAATTCTCGTGAATGTCTTTCTGGATCGCCTTGATGCGTTTCACGTCTTCCGGCTTCTCCGGCAGGAACGGGTCCAGCATCACCTTGCGGTCGCCAGCGGTATAGAGCCTGCGCTCGACGCCGAGCTTATCCATCAGCTTCGGAAATCCGAACGAACCGCCGACCACGCCGATCGAGCCGACGATGGAAAATTGATCGCAGATGATCTCATCGGCGGCGCAGGCCAACATGTAGCCGCCGGAGGCGCCAACATCCTCGACAAAGGCAAAGACCGGCAGCTTCTTTTCGCCGGCCAATTGGCGAATCCGGCGGTAAATCAGATGCGACTGCGCAGGCGAGCCGCCCGGCGAGTTGACGATCAGCGCTACCGCGCGCGCATTGCGAACCGAAAACGCGCGTTCCAACGAGCGGGCGGTCGACGACAGCATCAGCCCGGGCCGCAGCGGCGAGGTTACGCCGATGACGCCCGACAGCCGCACCACCGGTACCACCGGGACGTCGGGCCGGAAGCGCGCCGGCACCAGCTTGCTCAGAAGTTCGAGCGCGCTTTTGAGGATGTCGGGCATCGGTCGGGTCGCGGCGGGAGCCATACTGCGCAGTTAGGCATCCTTGGAACTCAAGTCAAAGCCGCAGGTCCGGCATTGCGGGCAGATCAACTTTTAGTGCGATGCAATATATTTTCCATAACTGCCCCCGAAATTCCTTAAATTGCGCAATATTTGAGTTTGGAATGATTTTTGCACTGCGATAGGCGCCGTCAAACTGGCGGCTTTTGAAAGAGGCGGGTCGATGGATCCCAAGCTCACCATTTTGTTCCTGCTTATCGGCAGCATTATTACGCTTTCACATCTTAGCGATGACAATTTGGCCCGCATGCGGCGCCAGTTCGTCAACCGGCGCTGGCGCGAATTCGTGCCGGGTCGGCGCAAATCGTAGGCAAAATTGCCCCGGTTCATGATTCGGCGATAGCCAGCGTTCCCGCACCGCGCAGCACAGCCTCGGCAGCCGCCGACGGCTTGCCGAGCCGGTCGTTCAGGACGAGGCCGGGAAAAGTAACCATTGCGCCGCTGGCCGATTTTACCGCGCGCACCAGCACGCGGATCGCCGGCGCGTCGGGGCGCGGATAGACCGGCAGCACGGCGATACTGCCAAACTCACCCGCCAGCGCGCTCTGCACGTCGGCCAACCCGCCGGCGCGCCAGATCAAGGTCAGCACGCCCTGCGGCTTCAGCAGCCACGCGGCGCTCGCCATCCAGCGCGGCAGCAGGCCGGGTGCCGCCGCATGGGCGAGACGCCGGCGCGGATCGGGCGACAGGTTCTGCCGGGTAGCATCATGGAACGGCGGATTCATCAGCACGCGGTCGATGCCGCCGGCCTTAAGGCCCGACGCCGCGAGCGCTTGTGTATCTTCGACATCGAGCGTGAGCACATCGACGCGATCGTCCAGCCGGTTGAGACGCGCATTGCCGGCGGCGAGTGTGCTCAGCGCCGGATCGAGTTCGAGCCAGCGTCACCTTCAATCCCGCAACCCGCGCCGCCAGCGCCAGGCCCGCGGCGCCGACGCCGGCGCCGAGATCGACAGCGTGTTCGCCGGCGCACGCGCCGCGTGGCCGCGGCAAGCAGGATCGCATCGTGACCGACGCGATGGCCGCTGAGCGGCTGGCGCAGCCGCAAGCGGCCGCCGAGCACCGCGTCTTCGCTGGTTTCGAGGACGTCAGTCCTCATCGGGACGCAGCTCCTTGCCGAGCCCGGCGTCTTCCAGGAGTTGGCGCGCCGTCAACTCGTGCCCTTCCGGCACCAGAATCCGCCGCGGCAGGACACCGAGCGAGCCTTCGAGCACGCTCATGTTCTGGTCGAGCACCATGTGCCGGATGCCGGCGCCATCGAGCAGCGCCACCACGGCCGAAACCAGAACCATATCGTTGGTGCGAATGAGTTCGCGCATGCCGCTTCGTTCCTGGCGCCTCGTCGGAAACGATTTTATAAGGCATTATTCTACGTTGTTTGCCATCCCCCGCCTTTAACGAAATTGCAGAATCCCATGTTCGATCAATCGCGCCTTTGGCGGGCCATGCGCAGCCCGGATACCTCGCAGCCGTTCCAACGGTTGGTCCCGTTCAGTTGGGGCGGCGAATTGCTGGTCATATGCTGCCGGGATGCTGCTGTCGTTCCTCGTCGCCGGCTTCTGGTATCCCTATTGGCGCATTGCCGATATGGATCTTTGGGTCGTCTACAATGCGCTCCTTCTCAACGTTCCCTCGCCCGCAGGAATATTTCGATCATCCCGGCTATCTGTCGATCCTGCTGCTGAGCTTATTGGCTCGCGCATGCTGCACAGCCTCGGCATCATGCACGTGGTGTCATTCGCCGCAGTGCCGCCGCTGAGCGACATGGCGGGTTTCGCCAGCGTCTGGACAGCGGCGACCCGCGCCGGACGGGTGCTGTCGCTTCTGGTCGCCATGGGCTTCGTGCTGTCGTTCACTTATTTGCTGCGCGCGCTGGTGCGCGACTGGCGCATCGCCGCGTTCGGCGGATTTCTTCTGGCGTTCTCCGGCGGCATGGCGATGGAGATGCGCATCATGCGCACCGAATTGCTGCCGGCCGCGTTTTTTACATCCGCCCTGCTCATGTTGATGATCGCCGCGCAACGCGGCGGAGGCCGGTGGCGGCCAGCCGTCGTCGGTTTTGCCAGCCTGCTGATCACGCTGGCGATGCTCAACAAGATTCAGTTCTTGTTTCTGATCTGCGCTTTGCCGATTTTGCTGCTGCCGTTCGGGCTGCGCGGCGCGCCGCTGCACGAATTCTGGGATAAGCCGGGCCGTACCTGGCCAGCGCTGGCGGCCGCCGCCGCGGCCGCGCTGTTCGCCGGCTATCTCGCCAAGGACATCGTAATCTTCGGGTTATCGACCACGAGCCACCGCAAACCTTCATCTGTCGACGCTCAGGATCGGCGCACCGGTCTATTGGACGGCCATCGCGGTCTGGCTTGGCCTTGGCATGGCGGCGTTCGCGATCCTATGGAAGGTGCCGACCTTGGAAGCGCTGGCGACGGCGTTCGCAGTGTTCGCCGGCTGCATGGTGGCGCTGCTTGCGCTCGACATCCGCTACGATCCCAGCGATGTCGTGGTGATCTTCCACCCATTTGAGCAGGTGTTCACCTGGGCATCGGGCGCGACACCGCAACTCGCGAAAGGCGGCTCTTTTCTCAATGCGGACCGATTGAAATTTCTGTTCGAAGCGATCGCCGGCATCGTCGCACGGCGGACTTTCGTGTTATCGCCGTCGCCGCGGCCAACCATCTTCTTGGAATGGTTCGTCATTGCGGCGACCCTGATTGCCATCCGCCGGCGCGAATGGCGGCTTGTGCTTCAGGTCGCGGCCCTCATGGTCACGGATTGGGGCGTCGATACCCTGGGCATGGCGCGCGGGCTCAAGCAGGAATATTTCCTGTTGACCGATCCGCTCGCCATTATCGCGGCCGCATTGCTGGTCGCAAAGCTCACGGATCTGCAGCGCCATCGCTGGACCTATCCGCTCGGATGGCGCTGATCGTCGCACATATCCTGGTGAGCCAGGCGGAGCCAGTGAAGCATATCTTCCGGACCGACGGCCCGGAGGTGCTTTGCGGGTTCAGGACTACGTCAAACGGCTGCAACCGCTGCCGCTCTGCAGACCGCATAGCCGAAGTCAGCGCCGCCGGCGTTCCTCTCCTGGCGCGCGGTGCGCCAGATAGGCGAGCAGCTTCATCTCACGCCGCCCGCGCGTCACGGTGTCGAGGATCAGCCCGATGGCGACCGACAACGAAGCGAAAATCATCAGCCCGGTCGCCAGCACGGCGGTCGGAAGCCGCGGCACCAAGCCCGGTCTTCAGATAGGTCACCACCACCGGTATAGCCAAAGCCGATTGATATGATCGCGAGCATCAGGCCGATCGTGCCAAAGAACGGCAGCGGGCGTTCGGCGCGATAGAGTCCGAAGATAGTGCGTAGGATGCGGAATCCGTCGCCCCACGTGCTGAGCTTGGAGGCCGAACCCTTGGGCCGCGCATAATAGGGCGTGTCGATCTCCGCCACCGCGAGGCCCAGCTCGAGCGCATGGATGGTCAGCTCGGTCTCGATCTCGAAGCCGCCCGACAGCACTGGAAACGATTTGACGAAGCGGCGCGAGAACACGCGGTAACCGGACAGCATGTCGTTGAAGGTAGAACCAAACACCGAAGCGACAAAGGACGTAAGCAGCCGATTGCCAGTCCGGTGGCCGACGCGGTAGGCAGCCTGATCGTGATCGACGCGGCTTGCCACCACCATGTCCAGCCGATGATCGAGCAATCGCTCGATCATCGCGGTGGCGCTCGGTGCGTCATATGTGGCATCGCCGTCCACCAGCACGTAGATATCGGCCTCCACGTCGGTAAACATGCGCCGCACCACGTAGCCTTTGCCCTGACGCTTCTCTTTATAAACCTCGGCGCCGGCAGCGCGCGCCGCCGCGGCGGTATCGTCGGTCGAATTGTTGTCGAACACGAAGATCGTCGCGGTCGGCAATACAGCGCGGAAGTCCTTTACAACCTTCGCGACTGCCACCTCTTCGTTGTAACAAGGCACCAGTACCGCGACCGTGTATTGGTCGAAGTCGGATTTATGTACCGCCCGTGTCGAGCTTTGCTTCGCCAACTGGTGCCTCCTTGCCCTTGCCATGCGCCATATTGCGGTGAGCCGGCAATTTAACGCACTTGCCCCATTCACACAGCATTTCTATGCTCCCCCGCCGTAGGACCCCGGAGAGACCATTTTGGCCGTCATCGTCCCCTTCGAAAGCCCGCAAGGCGCTTCACTCACACAGCTCGCCGAATTGGTCGCACCGGACATGGAGCGCGTCAACACGACGATCCTGTCGCGTACCGGATCGGATGTCGCCATGATCCCGGAAGTCGCCAACCACTTGATTTCCTCGGGCGGCAAGCGGCTACGGCCGATGCTGACGCTGGCGATGGCAAAACTCGCCGGCTATACCGGCGACGGCCACATCAAGTTCGCCGCCGCGGTCGAATTCATGCACACGGCGACGCTGCTGCACGACGACGTGGTCGACGAAAGCGACATGCGCCGCGGCAAGCTTGCCGCCCGCATGCTGTGGGGCAACGAGGCGAGCGTACTGGTGGGCGATTTCCTGCTCGGCCAGGCCTTCAAGATGATGGTCGAGGTCGGCAACCTGCATGCGCTCGACATCCTGTCCTCGGCCGCCGCGGTGATCGCGGAAGGCGAAGTGATGCAGCTCGGCGCTGCCAAGAACACCGCCACCAACGAAGACGAATACATGGCGGTCATCCGCGCCAAAACGGCCGAATTGTTCGCCGCCGCCTGCGAGGTGGGGCCGGCGCTGGCGGTCAAGGACAAGGCCGAGCTTGCCGCCTGCCGCTCGTTCGGCCTCAACCTCGGCATCGCCTTCCAACTGATCGACGACGCGCTCGACTACGGCGGCAAGTCCGCCAAGCTCGGCAAGAACGTCGGCGACGATTTCCGCGAGGGCAAAATCACGCTGCCGGTGGTGCTGTCATTCCGCCGCGGCACCGAAAGCGAGCGCGCATTCTGGAACCGCACTTTGGGTCAGGGCGAAGTCGCCGACGGCGATCTCGACACCGCGATGGCGCTGATGGCCAAGCACCACGCCATCGAAGACACGGTCGGCCGCGCGCGCCATTACGGCGCGATCGCCACAGATGCGCTGGCGCTGGTGCCGTCATCGCCCATCAAGACGGCGCTGGAAGAAGCGGTCGCCTTCTGCATCGCGCGCGCACACTGAGCGAATGATCCCGAAAAGCGGGTACCTGTTTTCGGACAAGGCGATGCGCAACGGGAAAAGCGGCGCCTTGAATGGCCGGTCAGCGAGTCCAGTAATATTCTTCGGGGTCGCGCTGCAACTGATACCGGATATTCGGATCTGGATCCTGCCCAAGATAGCGACCGGCTTCGTAGACCGGCGGCGCGCAGCCGTTCGGCTGCGGGTCGGGCCGCAGCGCCCAGATAAAGTCCCAGGAAAAAGTCACGGGCTGGTCGACGCAGCGGGCCTTGGCGTGGTGGTAATTGGCGGCGTGGCGATGTTTGGACCGCGCCAGCGCCGGATCGGCAGCGAAGACGCCCAAAGCCGCGATGGCAACCACAATCCACCTGGAATTCATGTCGGTCTCCTAGCCGCGCCGCCTAGCGGTAAATCGCCAGACACGCAACGTGTTCCGCGCGAAGGCGGCAAATTCAAGGGCGATTTTCGCCTAACGCAGCGTCGTGGGTTGAATCCACCAATCTTTATGCGCGGCTTGCATCGCGCGGCCCGCTGCAACAGCAGCCGCAGATGATTCGAACAGCGCAAAACACGTCGGCCCCGAGCCCGACATGCGGGCGAGGCAGGCGCCGGGTAAAGCACTTAGAGCGCTCAGCACCTCGGCGATGACCGGCACGCAGGCGATGGCGGGCTCGGTGAGATCATTGCCGTGCACGGCAAGCCACTCAATCAAGGCCGCGAATTCGCGCGGAACCTCGGCGGACGACGCTTTACTGAACTTGCCGCCGAGCCTGGCGAACACCTCGCGCGTCGACAAGGGCACGCCAGGATTGACCA
Source organism: uncultured Alphaproteobacteria bacterium (assembly GCA_963753455.1). GTDB lineage: Bacteria > Pseudomonadota > Alphaproteobacteria > Rhizobiales > Xanthobacteraceae > Pseudolabrys. The sequence goes on from CAVWDA010000063.1 coordinate 38,140, forward strand.
GAAGCGCGGGCAGCTTCGGCAGATCGAGCGTCTCCAGCAGTTCCTCGCCGACACCGCGCATAATGCGTGCGCGCGATTCGAGACAAACCGGCACGTCGGCGCCAACGCTGAGCGCAACCTCCTGCACACGCGCATCGGCGAAATCGACGCGGCCGAAGAGCTGCCGGTTGCCGTGGACGAGCAGGCGCAATGTCGCCGCCGCGTCGGCCGAGCCGCCGCCGATGCCGGCGGCAACCGGCAATTCCTTGGTAAGAACGAAGCGGCCGAGCCTCAGGCCTTCCACCCGCGCGGCAAGCGCGGCCGCGGCCTTGAGCACCAGATTATCGGCCGGCGCGCCGCAGGCCTCGGCGTAAGGGCCCTCGGTCTCCAGAGCGAGCGGCGCGCCCGTCTGCAGCCGCAACGCATCGCCGACATCGGCGAAGACGACCAGACTTTCGAGCTCGTGATAACCGCCGGGACGGCGGCCGAGCACGCGCAAAGTGAGATTGACCTTGGCGAATGCCGCGTCGACGAGAGAAGCTTCAACGAAAGCCATCGCGCGAGGCACTAGCCGCCGTCGCCGCTTTTCTTCTCGGATTTGATCGCCTTGGCTTGCGAGGAGGTCTCTTCCGGCAAGCCGTTTTTCAGCTTGGCTTCGATCGCCGGCAAATCTTCCGGATCGGGCTTGAGATCGCGCGCATGCGCCCACTGGAACTTGGCTTCGAGCGTGCGCCCGACGCGCCAATAGGCGTCGCCGAGATGGTCGTTGATGGTCGGGTCTTCCGGCTTAAGCTCGATCGCGCGTTCGAGCTGCTTGACCGCTTCCTCGTAGTTGCCGGTCCGGTAATAGGCCCAGCCCAGCGAGTCGACGATGTAGCCGTCGTCCGGACGCTGCTGCACGGCGCGCTTAATCATGTCCATGCCCTGATCCAGGTTCACGCCCTGGTCGATCCAGGAATAGCCGAGATAATTGAGCACGTGCGGCTGCTCGGGGAACAAGTCGAGCGCCTTTTTAAGATCGGCTTCCGCCTTCGGCCATTGATGCGAGCGCTCGTAGCAGATACCGCGGAAATAGAAGAGCACCCAGTTAGGCTTTTCCGGCTGCGGCACGAGCGCGACGGCCTTGGAATACACGTCGGCGCATTCGGCGAACTTCTTGTGCCCGCGCAGGACGTTGCCGAGCGCCATGATCGCTTCGAGATCGTCCGGGTGATCCTTAATCAGCGCGCCGAGGTGCTTCTCCGCCTCCTCCGCGCGGTCGAGCGAATCGAGATTGGTCGCCATCTGGATTGCGGCATTGCGATGCAGCGGCGAATTCGCCGGAATGCGCTCGTACGCATTGATCGCAAGTTCCGGCTTCTTGAGCGATTCATAGAGATCGGCGAGCGAGAGCAGCGCCAGCGGATGGTTGGGCTCGAGCGAGAGCGACAGTTGCAGATAGACCAAGCCGAGATCCTCGCCGCCACGGCGGCCGAGCGAGGCGCCAAGGCCGTAGAGCGCTTCGGCGGCCCCGGCTTGCGCATTCGCTACCAGCGGCGGCAGTTTCTCGCCGGCCTTTAGCTTGTCCATCGCCTCGACCACCAGCGGATGGCGCGGCAACGCCTTGTCGAAGGCCTCGAAAACGCCGAGCGCTTCCTTGCGCGAAGCGTTGCGCGACAGCCAGCTGCCATAGGCCTCCACAACCCGCAGCGCGGTGGGATCGAGCTTGTAGGCATGCTCGAAGCGTTTTCCCGCTTCCTTCTTATTGCCGGCAAGGTCGTAGATCATGCCCGCATGCAGTTCTTTGAAGATCGCGTACCAATCCGGTCCGGCCAACCGGTCGATCGCAGCAATTGCGCCCTTGACGTCGTTGCCCCCCTGCATCGACCAGGCCGAAAGCAAGGTCGCCGTCAGATCGGTGATCGGACCGCGGATAGACAGCGCAAGTTCGCGGCGTGCGGCGCCATATTGCTTGTGCTTGAGCGCGTGCACTCCGAGCACCAGTTCAGCGACGCGGTCGTTCTTGTCGGCCTGCACGATGCGTTCGGCGTATTTCACGGATTCGTCGATATCGCCGCCGACCACCAACGACAGGAAGGTCCGATCGAGCAGGTCGCCGTTCCTCGGATCGTGCTTGAGCACAATCCGGTAATAGGCGGCGGCCGCTATGGCGTCGCGTTGCTGGCCGGCATGGCGGGCGGCGAGATAGCTCCCCGCGGCCGTCATCCCCGAAAGGTCCAGCGTGGTTGGCGCTTGGGCGGAAAGCTGGATCGGCGCCGCAACCAGGAATACGGCGAGCGCGGTGCCTAGAACGCACCGGGCGAGGCTCGAAGACGTCACGGGCGATGCTCCAATGGGGCGGATGACCGCGGATTTTACGCGAACCGCCGAGGTTGGGCCGAGAATGGCCTTTTTGCGCCGCCCCCGCAAGAACGACAGCCGCGGCGCTCGACTGCCAGATTGAATGCCCCGATGTGGCAGCATCGTGGCCGGAATTCCGGCCGGTCATCACATATTCGGATAATTCGGTCCACCGCCGCCTTCGGGCGGAACCCAAGTAATGTTCTGATTCGGGTCCTTGATGTCGCAGGTTTTGCAATGGACGCAGTTCTGCGCGTTGATGACGAATTTAGGCTGCCCGCCCTCCTCAACCCATTCATAGACGCCGGCCGGACAATAGCGGGCGGACGGACCGGCGAACACGTCGTATTCCGAGCTTTTCTGCAGGCCCAAATCCTTGACCCGCAAATGTGCCGGCTGGTCTTCCTCGTGATTGGTGTTCGACAGGAACACCGATGACAGCCGGTCGAAGGTGAGCTTGCCGTCCGGCTTGGGATAGACGATCGGCGTGCATTCAGCGGCCGGCTTGAGCGTGGCGGAGTCCGGCTTGCCGTGCTTGACCGTGCCGAAGAACGAGAAGCCCAGAGTATTGCACCACATGTCGATGCCGCCGAGCGAAATGCCGACGAAAGTTCCAAGCTTCGACCAAAGCGGCTTGGAGTTGCGCACTTTCCACAAATCCTTGCCGATCGCGGACGATCGCCAGGCCGCATCGTAATCCGCGAGTTCGTCATGCGCCCGCCCTCCGCTAAGCGCGGCGGCGGCCGCTTCGGCCGCCTGCATGCCCGACAGCATGGCGTTGTGGCTGCCTTTGATGCGCGGCACGTTCATGAACCCGGCATCGCAACCGATCAGCGCGCCGCCGGGAAAAGCGAGCTTGGGCACCGACTGGTAACCGCCCTCGGTCAGCGCGCGCGCGCCATAGGCGAGCCGCTTGCCACCGGCGAAGGTATCGCGCACCAGCTTGTGGGTCTTGAAGCGCTGAAATTCCTCGAACGGCGACAGATAGGGGTTGGTGTAGTTGAGATGCAGCACGAAACCGACCGACACGAGGTTATCGTCGAAGTGGTACATGAACGAGCCGCCGCCGGTCCGCCCATCGAGCGGCCAGCCGAACGAATGCTGCACCAGCCCCTTGCGGTGCTTTTCGGGCGCAACCTGCCAAAGCTCCTTGAGGCCGAGCCCGAATTTCTGCGGGTCGCGCCCTTCGCTGAGGCCGAACTTGGCAATGAGCTGCTTGCCGAGGCTGCCGCGCGCGCCCTCCGCGAACAGCGTGTATTTGGCGCGCAGCTCCATGCCGCGCGTGAACGAATCCTTGGGCTCGCCGTTCTTGCCTAGCCCCATGTCGCCGGTGGCGATGCCGGCGACTGCGCCGTTGCTATCGAACAGCACTTCGGCTGCGGCAAAGCCTGGATAGATCTCGACCCCGAGTGCTTCCGCCTTAGTTGCCAGCCAGCGGCAGACGCTGCCGAGCGAGACGATGAAGTTGCCGTGGTTGCCCATCAGCGGCGGCATGGCGAAATTCGGCAGCTGGATGCCGCCGTTGGCCGACAGCCAATAGAAGCGGTCGTCGCTGACCGTGGTCTTGATGGGGGTGTCCTCGCCGCGCCATTCCGGAAGCAGTTTGTCGATGCCGACCGGATCGATCACCGCGCCGGACAGGATATGGGCGCCGACCTCGGAGCCCTTCTCCACGATCACGACGGTGACGTCCGGATTGATCTGCTTGAGCCGGATGGCGGCGGATAGGCCGGCCGGGCCGGCGCCGACAATCACCACGTCGAATTCCATCGCTTCGCGGGCAGGTAGCTCGGTCATATCGGTCTCCTCGCTCCCGATATTCCACTTTTGCAGAGCGGGGGCAATCGCGCGGGCGCCATGCTAAAGTTCGCCCCATGATCCCCGCCCGCGACAAACCGGCGCGCGACCTGCTCGACTTCTACCTGGAAGCCGGCGCCGATGCCTTGTTCGGCGAGCAGCCGGTGGACCGTTTTGCACCGGAGGCAGCCGCGCCGCCGGCCCACGCGCCCCGGCCGGTTTCACTTCCGCCCGACCTCGAAACCAAAGGCCGCGCCAACCCGCCTGCCCCGCCTCCTGTACCTGACGAAGCCGCCATGGCCGCGCGCGAAGCGGCAAAAAGCGCCAAGACGCTCGACGACTTACGCGCCATTCTGGAAAAGTTCGACGGCTGCGCACTAAAAGCGACGGCAACACAACTGGTGTTCTCCGACGGCAATCCAAAGTCGCGCGTGATGTTCGTCGGCGAAGCGCCCGGCCGCGACGAAGACATCGAGGGCCTGCCCTTCGTCGGCCGTTCCGGCAAGTTGCTCGACCGCATGCTGGCGGCGATCGGCCTCGACCGCACGAAGGTCTACATCGCCAACATCGTGCCGTGGCGGCCGCCCGGCAACCGCACGCCGACACCGCAGGAGTTGGCGATTTGTCTGCCGTTCATCCGGCGCCAGATCGAACTCGTCGACCCGGATATTTTGGTCTGCCTCGGCGGTCCGTCGGCGCAGACCCTGCTCGGCATCAAGGAGGGCATCACCAAGACGCGCGGGCGCTGGTATGCGTTCGACACGGGAAAGCGCGAGGTCCGCGCCATGCCGACGTTCCATCCCGCTTTCCTGCTGCGCAGTCCGCTGCAGAAACGTTTCGCCTGGCGGGATTTCCTGGCGGTCAAGAAGGCGTTGGCGGGGTAGCCGCCGCAGCGAGGGCGTATAGTCATAAAATAGACCGCACCTCCGCTGTCGCCCAAAAGCAGACGAACGCGGGCACGGTTGGTTTATCCGTTAAGTGCAGCAGATTACGGCCGGTAGTCGGGGTACGCGCAGTTCTCGATGATCACCTTCGCCCGCTGCTTGGGCGAGAGGCCGCGCAGATCGGCCAGTCCCTGCTCGGTCACCAGCACCTGAACATCCTGGGTGATGTGATCAACATGGCTTGCCTGAGGCACGATGGCGGAAATCGCGCCGCCCTTGGCGGTCGACGGCGTCGTGAAGATCGACACATAGGCGTTGCGGGCGAAATCGCCGGAGCCGCCGATGCCGTTCTGGATCCGCGAGCCCATGACATGCGTGGAATTGACGTTGCCATAGACGTCCGCCTCGATCAGCCCGTTCATGGCGATGCAGCCGAGGCGGCGGCGCGCGTTCGAGCCAGGTCTTGTTGTTGCCGACCGAAGACGAAGGGATCAGCTTGCCGTCCGGCCGGATGCCGGTCACCTCAATCACCGCGACGTCGAGCGGACCGAGGAAACCCTGCCACGCCATCGGCGCGATCTGGCTCAGGTGCATGTCGAAATAGTCCATCTCGCCGCGGTTGATGCGGTCGCGCACGTCCGGATCGGAATTGTACGGCAGGCGATATTCGATGCCGTTGACCTTGGCCAGCGCGCCGTCGAGTTCGGGCCCGGTCGATGCGCCGGTCCAAATGGGCACTTGGAACGGCCGGCCGGCTTTGTGTTCGGCCTCGATACGAGCGGCAAGCGCCAACGGAACGGCCTTGGGATAGCCGGAGCCGATGAAGCCGCCTCATGCCGATGGTTTCGTGCGGTTTGATCAACGCCGCCGCGTCATTGGCGCTCATCACTTTGCCGCGCATGACATCGCAGTCGATTCGAGATCGATGCATTGTGCCCCCAGGGATGTCGTTCGAGTCGGCCGGCAAAGGTGGAGGCGGAGGAAGCGTGGATTGCGCGCTCGCGGCCTTGATCTAGGTCAAGCCAAAGATGACGCCCGATGAAATCGGTATGCAGAAACCGATGCTATGAAAAATCTGGTTACCGGTATGCTACCAAAATCGCTCCGGCCGCAATTAGCACGATGCCGAGCCAATTCGGCGCGGTCAACCGCTCGCCGAGAAAAATGACACCGAAGATTGCAACCAGCACCACCGACAATTTATCGATCGGCGCGACCTTGGCCGCCTCGCCGAGCTTAAGCGCGCGAAAGTAACAGAGCCACGAGGCGCCGGTGCCAAGCCCCGACAGCACGAGGAACAGATAGGTGCGCGCGGAAATCTTGTCGGGCGACTGGAATTGCCCGGTCACCGCCAGCAGAAAACCGAGCGTTACGATGACCACGATGGTGCGGATGAAAGTCGCAAGATCGGAATTGACGTTCTCGACGCCCACCTTGGCAAAGATGGCGGTGAGCGCCGCGAAGATCGCCGACAGCACCGCCCAGAATTGCCAAGTCGGGAGTGCGTTCATCCGGAAACCGCGAACTTGATCGCGAACAGCACCGCCAGCACCAGCACCGCCGGTGAAGCGTCCTTGACCTTGCCCGAGATCAGCTTGGCCAGCGCGTAAGTGATGAAGCCGAGCCCGATGCCGGTGGCGATCGAATAGGTCAGCGGCATGGTGATCGCCGTCACCACCGCCGGTGCGTATTCGGTGATGTCCTCCCAGTCGATTTCGGAGAGGCCGCGCGCCATTACGCATGCAACGTAGAGCAGCGCAGCCGAGGTGGCGTAAGCCGGGATCATGCCGGCGAGCGGGGCGAACAAGAGCGCCAACAGGAAGAAGATCGACACAAAGGCCGCGGTGAGCCCGGTGCGGCCGCCGGCCGAGACGCCAGCGGCGCTTTCGATGTAGCTGGTGGTCGTGGACGTACCGATCGCCGCGCCGAACATGGCGGCGAAGCTGTCGGAAATCAGCGCCTCCTTCATGCGCGCGAGCTTGCCGTTCTTCATCAGCCCGGTGCGGTGGGTGACGCCGATCAACGTGCCGGCGTTATCGAACACGTCGATGAACAGGATCGAGAACACCACAATGAGGAAGTTGCCCTCGAATACGCGCGAGAAATCGAGCTGCAGCAAAGTCGGCTTGATCGAGGGCGGCAGCGACACGATGCCGGAATAATGCGCAAGCCCGAACGGCAGCCCGATTGCCGTGACTACCAATATGCCGATCAGCGTGCCGCCGATGACCTCGCGGTAGTTGAGTGCGATGATCAGCACGAAGCCGAGCAGCATCAGGATCGCCGCCGGGTTCTTCAGATCGCCCATAGTCACCAGCGTCGCCGGCTGCGCCACCACGACGTGAGCTTCCTCCAGCGCAATGATGCCGAGGAACAACCCGACGCCGGCCGAGGTCGCGAGTTTCAAATTCTGCGGGATCGACTCGATGACGTATTGCCGGATACGGAACACCGAGATCAAAAAGAACAGCACGCCCGAACAGAACACGGCGGCGAGCGCCTGCTGCCAAGTGTATTTGTAGGTCAGCACCACGGTGAAGGCGAAGAAGGCGTTGATGCCCATGCCGGGCGCGAGCGCGATCGGGTAATTGGCATAGAGCGCCATCACCATGGTGCTCACCGCGGCGGCGACGCAGGTGGCGACGAACACCGAGCCCTGGTCCATGCCGGTCTTGCTCAGGATCGCCGGGTTGACGAACACGATGTAGACCATGGTCAGGAACGTGGTCAGGCCGGCGATGAATTCGGTGCGGACGTCGGTGCCCTGCTCCTTGAGCCCGAAATACGTCTCCAGCATTCCCGCTGCGGGTGTTTCGCTCGCCGCCTTCGCTTTCGCGTGCTTCGCATGCTTGGCCATGGACCCCCCTCCGCCGGCTGCCTCGAACCTGCGAGCCTAGCCTGTACGCCCGCCGCCCGCAGGCGCGATTGTGGACGCTGTGGATACCGCTCTACGGCGTTTGCGGGCGCAGCATCGCCCAGCCGAGCCGGTTCAACGGCAGCAGACCCTGGATCCGGCGCGGGAACGAGCGCGGCACTTCCGCCACCATGGTGGGGAACTGAGCTTTAAGATCGGCCGGCGTCGCGCGGGTGTTGTCGGTGGCGGGCCATACCAGAAGGCCGCCATGTTCGCGGATATCGGCGGCGCTCGCCCACGGACTGCGCTCCGGCGCCCAATCGAAATATACATGCGGCCGGCTGGGCGCACCGAGCGCGACCAGCGGCGCGAGCTGTTCGTCGCCGGTGACGTAGCTGAGCAGTTGGCCGGTGCGGCGCTGGAAGCTCTCGGCAAAAAAGCGCCCCTCGGCCATGGCCGGCTGGGTTATTTTGAGGTTGACCGACGCTATCCACGGCAGCAGCACAATGCCGAGCACGATGACGGCGGGCGGCGCCACCAGCAAGCCAAGCCAGGTGAAGGAGACGATACGCTCGCGGTAGATCGGCACTTGGTCGCCGGCGGCGACCACCACCGCGAGGCCGGACAGCACCACCAGCGGCGCGACGCGGTCGAGCGGTACGAGCCTGCCGCCGGCGAAAGCAATGACGATTGCCACGGCCGGCGGCATCAGTGCGAAGAAATAAACGAACGCCCGTGCGAAGCGATCGACCGGATTGCGGTCGATCAGCGGCGCGCGTTCGTTGCGCTGGCGCGGCCAGCCGCCGGCGAACGCGACCATCAGACCGAGGCCGAGATGCGTCACCAGCAGCGCAAAGCAAAGCCAAAGGCCGGGCGACAGCGTGCCGGCCGCGGCGGCGCTGTCGTTGAGGCCGGAGACGACGAGATCGCGCGCGCCCTTGAGCCACGCCAGATGCGGGAAGATGACGATGAGAAACGGCAGCACCGCGAACCAAGGCTCGAGATGACGCAGCGCGCCGCGCCCGCGCGGGTTGGCGATCGTGAATACGATGAGCAGCGCAAGCAGGATCAGCCCGACATAGCTTGCCAGCAGCAACAGACCGAGATCGAACGCGAGCAGGAACCAGCAGCCGCGCTCGCGCTCGCCGACCGCGCGCCAGTAGTGCAGCAATGAGAGTGCCCAGAGCGGCGCGGCCAGGATCGCCGGACCGAAATCCGGGCTCGGCACCGCGAAGGCCGCGATGCCGACCATCAGCAGCACGGCCAGCACCGCGTGGCGGGTGCCGACGATGCGGCGGCCGAGCGTAAACACCGCCCAGTAGGTCATGACGATGCAGGCTTGCGCCAGCGCGTAGAGCCCAAACACGCCGGCCAGGCGGAATGCAAGCTCGCCGAGCCAGAACGACAGCGGCGGCCCGAGGTAGCTGCCGAGCACGAATTCATGACCGATGGCCAGGAGCAGAGGCACCTCGCCGGGCGGCGCCGAGTAGAACAGCGCCGGCATTAGCGTCCACAGCGCCGCTTGCGTGAGCGCCACGGTCCAGAACGCCACCGCCGGGCGCCCGCGCAGGAATTCAATAATCAGGGAGACGTAATGCATTGGGCCGAAGGGGTGAAAGCCGCAGGCCAGAAATAGAGAAGCCGGGCTAAAGAGGCAACAACGCGCCGAGTTCCTCGTCGGAAATCTCGCCCAGCGCCGCAAGCTTGGCAGCCACCGGCGCGAAGGACTTGCGGTGATGGATGGTCGGTCCGAGACGGGCGAGCGCCTCAAAATGCTCAGGAACCGAATAGCCCATGTGGCGCTCGAAGCCGTAGCCGGGATGCGCAAGGCCGAGGCACACCATCAGCCGATCGCGGGTGACCTTGGCGACAATCGAGGCGGCGGCGACCGACAGCAGCAGCGCGTCGCCGGAGACCACCGCCTCGCAGTCGCAGCCGCAATCGATCTTCATGTTGCCGTCAACGAACACGAGCTTGGGCGCGACCGGCAGCGCCCTGACCGCGCGCGCCAGAGCCCACAGCGAGGCGCGCAAGATGTTGTCGCGGTCGATGCGCTCGACCGTCCCAAAAGCGACAGCGACCTGCGCTGAGGCGCAGATCTTGTCGTAAAGCTTCTCACGCGCCGCAGCGTCGAGCTTCTTGGAATCATTAAGGCCGCTCGGGATGCACTCGGGATCGAGGATCACGGCGGCGGCCACCACCGGACCGGCGAGCGGTCCCCTGCCCGCTTCGTCGCAACCAGCCACCGGGAAAATGCCTTTGTTGAGCGCGCGCCGCTCGAGCCGGAAAGTCGGGCGGAGCACGGGCTCGGCCAATGGCAGGCGTTGCACACGAACTTTGCGGAGCATGATGCCGCGAACAATGCGCGGCAGGACGGGCAAGTCAATGATGATGGCTGAGATTGTGGATGGCTGGAATAAGCCCGGCCATGAAAAATCAGAACAAACTCAACTGCTCATTCGCCAGCTTGGGCGCGCGGAAATGCTCGGTCGAGAGAGAAAACTTAGAGATATTGAGCGCGAGCTTCTCGCAAGCCATTTCGAAGCGCCGGCCGATTATCCAGGCATAGGGACCGGTGCCCTTCATGCGCTTGCCCCACGTCGAGTCGTAATCCTTGCCGCCGCGCGTCTCGCGGATCAGATTGAAGACGTGGCGGTAGCGATCGGGATAATTCGCCATCAGCCATTCACGGAACAGGTCGCGTACTTCCAGCGGCAAACGCAGCAGCACATAGCCGGCTTCCTTGACGCCGGCCGTCACCGCCGCCTCCAGGATGCGCTCGATCTCCATGTCGTTGAGCGCCGGGATCACAGGCGCGACCATCACCGTCGTCGGCACGCCGACCTGCCCCAGCCGCCGCAGCGTCTCGAGACGCCGCATCGGCGTCGCCGCGCGCGGCTCCATCTTGCGCGCTAGTTCAGGATCGAGCGTGGTCACCGACAGCGCGACCTTGGCGAGCTTGCGCTCGGCCATGCGGGCGAGAATGTCGAGATCGCGCAGTACCAGCGCCGACTTGGTGACGATACCAACCGGATGGCCGGCGCGCTCAAGCACTTCGAGGATGCGGCGCATCACTTGATATTTGCGCTCGATTGGCTGATAGGGATCGGTGTTGGTTCCGATCGCGATCACCTTGGGCGAATAGCCGGGCACCGACAATTCGCGCTCCAGCAATTCGGCGGCTTCCGGCTTCACGAACAACTTGGATTCGAAATCGAGCCCGGGCGACAGGCCGAGATAGGCGTGGGTCGGGCGCGCGAAGCAGTAGACGCAGCCGTGCTCGCAGCCGCGATAGGGGTTGATCGAACGGTCGAAGCCAATGTCAGGGGAGTCGTTGCGGGTGATGATCTTGCGCGTGGCGTCGGCCGCGACCGTGGTCTTGAACGGCGGCAATTCGTCGAGCGAACGCCAGCCGTCATCGAAGGCGATCCGCGCCAGCGGCTCGTATCGGCCGGTGGCGTTGCTTTGCGCGCCGCGGCCGCGCCGGCGCTCGTGCTCGACCACGACTCCGAGCAATTCAGTCGCGTCGTCGACATAGACGCCCGCCGGCCTGGAGGGCAGCTCCTTTTCCGGCGGGCGTCTCAGGGCTGAGCTGTTTCGTGCCATGGCGATAAACTAATACTCGAATGTGAACATAACAAGAACATTTTTAGAAGGCCCACACTTTGAGCAATTTAGGGCCCGATCTCGTGGCGTGTTCGGCAAATTTCACATGATATGGTGCGACCCGATGCACAAAAGCCGGGTTTCATGCTGAGCGCAATCATTGCCGCCCACGAATCGGAACGGACCCTGGTGCCGACGCTGGCCGCGTTGGTGCCTGGCGTTACCGCCGGCCTGCTAGCCGAGGTGATCGTGGCCGATGGCGGCTCGCGCGATAACACCGCCGAGGTGGCCGACATCGCCGGCTGCCGTTTCGTCGCCTCAGGCGAGCCCCTCGGCACGCGGCTGAAGGCGGCGGCAGCCGCGACGCGCGCGCCATGGCTGATGTTCCTGCGCGCCGGCTGCGTGCCGGAGCCGGGTTGGGAGGGTGCCGCCGAGCGTTTCATCGAAACAAGCGACCGGCTCGAGAATACGCGCGCGGCGGTGTTCCGCCCGCCTGACGTCGCCGATCTGCTGCGGCCAGGAATGGCAGAACTGTTCGCGCTCGTGCGCGTCGCCCTCGGCGGCGGCGCCAAGCCCGAACAAGGACTGCTGATCGCGCGCCGGCATTATGACGCGCTTGGCGGCCACCCGGAAGGTGCCGACGCCGAGGCCGCCATCCTGCGCCGGATCGGGCGGCGGCGGGTCGCCATGCTGGCGACCGGCGCGCGGTTCGGACGCTGACTTTCCGCTCATGCCCGCGCAAGCGGATATCCATTCCTCCATTCAGGCTTTCTATTTGGCTCTGGGTCCCCGCTTTCGCGGGGACGAGCGGGAAATAGATCGCGACATGCATATACTTGACTTTGTCAACTAATTGGCCGATCCTGCCGCCATGCCAAATACGATCGAGCAACGCACCGGCGCCGTGCGCCGCTTCAACCGCTTCTACACGCGGCAGATCGGCGTGCTGCGCAAAAACTATCTCGACAGCCCCTACTCGCTCGGCGAAATGCGCGTGCTCTACGAACTAGCCCACGGCGGTGCCACGACCGCCAGCGACATCGGTCGCGCGCTCGATCTCGATGCCGGCTATCTCTCCCGCGTGCTGCGCGGTTTCGAGAAGCGCGGCCTCATCAGCCGCAAGACCTCGCGCGCCGACGCGCGCCAGAGCCACATTGCGTTGACCGCACGCGGCGCCAAGGTCTTCGCGCCGTTCGAGAAGCGCTCCCAGGACCTGGTCAGCGGCATGCTCGGCAAGCTCAAGCCCGACGAACAGGCGCAGCTGGTGGCGGCGATGGAAACCATCGAGAGGTTGCTCGGCGAGCCGCCCGTCGCCCCCAAACCATCCTGCACGTTGCGCGCGCCGCGGCACGGCGATTTCGGCTGGATCGTGTCCCGCCACGCCGAGCTTTACGCGCAGGAATACAATTGGGGGGATCCGTTCGAAGGCCTGTGCGCGCAGATCGTCGCCGACTTCGTCAACAACTTCGATGCCAAGCTCGAGCGCTGCTGGATCGCCGAGATGAACGACGAAAATGTCGGCTGCGTCATGCTGGTCAAGGACGCGCCGGGCATGGCGCGGCTGCGGCTGCTGCTGGTCGATCCGAAGGCGCGTGGCGTCGGCCTCGGTCAGCGGCTGGTCGACGAATGCGTCGCGTTCGCACGCGAGGCCGGCTACAAGCGCGTCACGCTTTGGACGCACAGTATCCTCGCCGCCGCACGGCACATCTATGAGAACGCCGGCTTCACCCTCACCTCCAGCGAAAAGAAACACAGCTGGGGCGAGGACGTCGTCGCCGAATATTGGGATTTGACGTTATGACCGAGTGGCCGCCGGAGCTTGGCGCCCGGACGGTCATCCTTTACACCGCGTGCGCCCGGTTGCTCCGCACACAGGCGCACAGTGAAATCATCATGCGGATATTCGCCGCCGGCTGGCGCTACGCTCGTCGCCCCTTTTGCCTTTGGCCGGCGCATGTGCTCGTCAAGCCGCGGCAATATCTCCACGAAATTGCACGGCCGATAGCGGTAGTCGAGTTGGTGCGCAAGGATCTCGTCCCAGGCATCCTTGCAGGCGCCCGGCGAACCGGGCAGGCAGAAAACATACGTCGCGTTGGCGACGCCGGCGGTGGCGCGGGTCTGGATCGCCGAGGTGCCGATCTTCTTCTCGCTTACCAGCAGGAACATGGTGGCAAATCCGTCCATCTTCTTCTCGAACAGCGGCTCAACCGCCTCAGGCGTCACGTCACGGCCGGTGAAGCCGGTGCCGCCTGTGGTGATCACCACGTCGATGAACTTGTCCTCGATCCAGTCCTTGACGCGGCGGCGGATCGCCTTGACGTCGTCCTTGACGATGGCGCGCTCGGCCAGCGTATGACCCGCGGCGCGGACGCGCTCGGCCAGCGTGTTGCCGGATTTGTCGTCGGCGCGCTCGCGCGTGTCGGAGACGGTCAGCACCGCGATCTTCAGCGGCACGAATTGTCGGCTTTGGTCGATGCCGGGCATGCGAAACGTCCTTACAGTGAAGCCGCCGCGAATGTGTTGCAGGCCGACAGCGTGCCGTGCTGCAGCCCCGTAGTGAACCAGCGCTGGCGTTGCGCCGAGGTGCCGTGGGTGAAGGCATCGGGCACCACATAGCCGCGCGATTGCTGCTGCAGCCGGTCGTCGCCGATGGCGGCGGCGGTCTGCAGCGCCGCCTCAACGTCGCCCGGCTCGATCGAGTTCCAGCGCTGATCGGAATGATGCGCCCAGACGCCGGCAAGGCAATCCGCCTGCAGCTCGACGCGCACCTGGATGCGGTTGGCTTCCAGTCTGCTGCCGGCGGCGCGCTGGGCCGCCTGTGCCTTCGGCAGCGTGCCGAGCAGATTCTGGATGTGATGGCCGACCTCATGCGCGATCACAATTCGCACGCCTTGCCGCTGCAGCCGTGGAAGCGCACCTGCATGTCGTTGAAGAACGAGGTGTCGAGATAGATGCGCTGATCGGTAGGATAGTAGAACGGCCCCATGGCGGCTTGCGCGAAGCCGCAACCGCCCTGCTCGCCGCCGCGATAGAGTCTTAAGCGCGGCGGCCGGTATTGCCGGCCGGAACTCGGAAAGATCTCCGTCCAGATATCCTCGGTATTGCCGAGCACGGCGGCGACGAACTGGCCGGTGCTGTCGCTCGGCGTTCCGGTGCGGCGCGCACTCAGCCGATAGGGCTGCTGGTAATAAGAACCGCCGCCGTTGATGAGTTCCGCGCCGCCGATCAGAATGCGCGGATCAATGCCGGTCGCCCAGCCGATTAGCCCGAGCACGATCACGGTGCCGATGCCGAGCCCGCCGCCCGGCAGGCCGAAGCCGCCACCGTATCCACCGCCGCCGTATCCCGCGTCGCGGTCGTCCTCGATATTGTCGCTGCGGCGAAAATCGTCCCAGCGCATTCAAGTCCCCTCCCACACGAGTGCCCCGCTTCCGAAGTTCGTGATGCATCGCAGCACCTTCAGACACGAACTTCGGAAGCAAAGGGGCGCTAGCAAGTATACGATTCTAGTGCCGCTTATCGATTTGAAGTTCCTGAACGAGCTTGCGGCATGTGGTGCAGGAACTTCAAATCGGCGGCACTAGCCTTTCGATCATCGCGCAAGCTTTCATTCGCGTCCAATTCGACCCTTTTGCGGCGGCGCCGCGGCCCGCTAAGTCCAGGCTAGATAGGCAGAAATTGCCCATCGGAAGGAGCGCTTCATAAACCGAATTTTCACCTTAGGCGGCCATGATGCAGGCCTGTCGGTTGTAGGTCCCGCGTCGCCGACCGCGTCGTCCTTGAGTCGAGAGTCCTGAGTCATGGTTGTGTCGCGTCGCGGGGCGCCCTCTGGGGCGCCCCGTGGAGTTTCAGAGACTCCGCATCATCGCGTTCTAATCGGCGACTGCGTCGCCGAAATGGCGAAATTGCCGGCGGGTTCCGTCGATCTGGTATTCGCCGACCCCCCTTACAATCTCCAGCTCGCCAATGACCTCAAGCGCCCCGACGATTCGCACGTCGACGCCGTCACCGACGACTGGGACAAATTCGACAGTTTCGCCGCTTACGACGCCTTCACCGCGGCCTGGCTCACCGCCTGCCGCCGCGTGTTGAAACCGGCCGGCACCATCTGGGTGATCGGCTCCTACCATAATATTTTCCGCGTCGGCACGATCATGCAGGACCTTGGCTTCTGGATCCTCAACGACGTGATCTGGCGCAAGACCAACCCGATGCCAAATTTCCGCGGCCGCCGCTTCACCAACGCGCATGAAACCTTGATCTGGGCTTCGCGCGACGCCAACGCCAAGGGCTACACGTTCAATTACGAGGCGCTCAAGGCCGGCAACGAAGACGTGCAGGTGCGTTCGGACTGGACCTTTCCGCTCTGCACCGGCGAGGAGAGACTGAAGGGCGCCGACGGCAAGAAGCTGCATCCGACCCAGAAGCCGGAAGCGCTGCTCGCCCGCGTGATCCTGTCGGCGTCGCGGCCGGACGACCTGGTGCTCGATCCATTCAACGGCACCGGCACCACCGGCGCGGTGGCGAAGAAACTCGGCCGCCGTTTCATCGGCATCGAGCGCGAAAAGAAATATGCCAAGGCCGCGGAAAAACGCATCGCGGAGGTACAGGTCGTCCCCTCGCCGTCGATCGCGCCCTTCGTCACCGCGCGCGAGGCGCCGCGCGTCGCCTTCTCGGCGCTGATCGAGCGCGGGCTGGTTTCGCCCGGCGCGCTCCTGGTCGATGCCAAGAAGCGGCACAGGGCGACGGTGCGCGCCGACGGTGCGGTGTCGCTCGGTGAAGCGGTCGGCTCGATCCACCGCATCGGCGCGCTGGCGCAAGGCCTGGAAGCCTGCAACGGCTGGACCTTCTGGCACCTGCAGACGCCGAAGGGGCTGACGCTGATCGACGAGTTCCGCGCGCAGGTCCGCGCCGAGATGGCGGAAGCGGCGGAATAGCTCGCGCTAGCCCTTGGCCGATATCGTCTCGTAAAGCAGTTCCAGCGCGCGTTTGGCGAAGGCTTCCATGTTTGCCTGCCGGTCGGCGCTGCCCGTCTCCAAGGTGATCGCGCGCTCGACGGGCCCTACGACCGCGATGCAGGTGTGGCCCGCCGCGTCGCCGTAGCGGTTGCCGGTCGGCCCGGTCGCACCGGTTTCGCCGAGACCCCAGGTGGCGTTGTGCCGCTCGCGCACGCGGCGCGCACCCTGCAGCGCATAGGGTTCGGTGGACGCTCGCATGCCGGCCATGTCGGCATCCGTGATGCCGAGCAGCGCCGCGCGAGCGGTCTTGGTATAGACCACCGCGCCACCGATGAAGTAGGCGGAGGCGCCGGGAACGCTGAGCAAGGCCGCCGCGATCAAGCCGCCGGTCGAGGATTCGGCGACGGCTATAGTTTCCTTACGTTCGATCAGACGCGCGGCGATTTTCTCCGCTAGCGGAAATAGCGATTGCATTCAAGCTCCTCCGTTTCCCAACTGACACAGCACGCGGAATACGCCGACGTCGGCGCCTGTGAATTCTTTGGAAAACCTCTCGCCGAGCTTTTCCGCTTCGCTTTGGCGCAGCGTATCGACCATCAGGCAGGCTTTGATCTTCTTGTCGCCGCCGCGCAGCTTTTCTTCTATCGACACCGGCTGGCCTGCGGGATCGACTGCGGTCCAGATTTCGCAAGCGGCGATGCCCAGGTCGCGCACCAGTACGTCGGACAGCCTCATCAAGCCGCCGACGTCCGGCACGTCATCGAAGCGCGCGGTGACGGCATAGGCGCCGCGAAAGCGCCCACCGCAGCGTGCGATGACAGACCGTGCGGTTCATGTTGATGAAAATCTCCGACATCGCCTTCCGCGTCATCGGCGTCGGATCGATCGAGCCGCTCGAGATAGAGCTTGGACGTCAGCACAGCCGGCGATTCAACCAGATAGAAATTGAAATAGCCGGCGCTGCCCGAAATCGCCTGATGGCGGCGGCCGAACAGAAAACCGGGTACCGCGAGCCGTTCCTGCAGATGCTCGCCCTGAAACCATTCTTCGAATTCGGCTTCGCGACCTGCGGCGCAATCATTGAAGATCGCCAGGATGCCCTTATCGGCCATGGTCCGGTTCCCGATCGAGCGCATGCGCGAGGACTTTGCGCATCACATTGGGTAGGGCTTCGCCCGGCAAATCATCGATCTTCACCCAGCGCGCGCCCTTCGGTGCCGGCGTCGCGCGCGCGACCTGCGAGGTGAAGACCGTGAGTTCAAGCGGGAAATGCGTAAACACATGGCGCACAACGCCGGACAGCCGCCGCCATTTGGCGCCTTTGAAGCGCGGCGCGCTGCGTAGCGCCTGCCCGATGTCGAAATCGTGCGACCATGCGCTGCCTGGCACCTCCGTCATTGCACCGAGCAGGCCTTTGTCGGGACGCGTGCGCAGCAGCACGCGGCCATCAGCGCGCACGACGACAAACGCCGCGCCACGGCGCGATTTGCCTTCGCGTTTTGGCGCCTTGCGCGGGAACGTCTCCTGGTCGCCGCGCTCGAATGCGAGGCAGGACTCAATCCATGGACACAGCGCGCAAGCGGGCCGCTTGGACGAGCAGATCGTCGCGCCGAGATCCATCAGCGCCTGCGCGAAATCGCCGGAGCGGCGCGGCGGCAGCAACGAGGCGGCCAGCCGCTTGATCTCCGGCTTCGCCGCCGGCAATTCATCCTCTATGGCGAAGAGCCGCGTCACCACGCGCTCGACATTGCCGTCGACCGGCACCGCCGGCGCATCGAAGCAGATCGCCGCCACCGCCGCCGCGGTATAGTCACCGACGCCAGGCAACGTGCGCAGCGCCTCTAAATCCGCGGGAAAAATCCCGCCATTCCGCTCGACCACGGCCCTCGCGCAGGCATGCAGATTGCGGGCGCGCGCGTAATAGCCGAGCCCGGCCCAGGTCCTCAGCACGTCGTCGAGGCTTGCCGCGGCGAGCGCTTCGACCGTCGGCCAGCGCGCCAGAAACTTGGCGTAATAGGGCGCGACCGTCTTCACCATGGTCTGCTGCAGCATGATTTCCGACAGCCAGACCCGATAAGGGTCGGGCATCTCGCCGTGTCGCGCACGCCAGGGGAGCACACGGCGGTGACGGTCGTACCAGGCCAGCAAGTCGGCCACTTCCGGCGCGTTTGCTTTCTTCCGCCGCGGCAATCGGACTGCTACGCTCATGGGCCGACGATGGCACGGGACACCCGGTTCATGAACAAGCCCTCGCGCAGTTTTCCCCGGCCGCTTTCGGAGTTCTCCGGCGCGGCCTTGAACGACAGCCTCAAGGCGCAGGGGTTCGCGTCGACCGAGATCATCGCCCGCTGGGCCGCCATCGTCGGGCCGGAAATCGCCTGCCACAGCGAGCCGATGAAGATCAACTGGCCGCGCGGCAATTCCACCGGGACATCGGGCGAGAACGCGCCGGAACCGGCCACGCTGGTGCTGCGGGTGGAAGGCCCGGCGGCACTCGAAGTCCAGCATCTGTCGGCGGTGATCCTGGAGCGGGTCAACCGCTTCTTCGGCTGGCAGGCGATCGGCCGCATCGCCATGCGCCAGGCGCCGCTGCGCCGGCGCGAACCGCCTATTCCGCCACCGCCGCCTGACACGGAGGCCGCCGCCCATATTGCCGCCAGCCTGCCGGCGATCGAAGACGAGGACCTGCGTCAGGCGCTCAGTCGCCTTGGCGCGGCCGTCAAGCGAACGTGAGCCTTTCCTGCACCTTGGCAGAGCGGCCCGCCATTGCCACAATTATCATATCCAGCTAGCCAAAGGCCCGGTACCACGGTTTAATCCCATGGAGTTTCAGTTGCATATCACCCGACGCGAGTTTTGCCTGAGCACCGCCTTTGCCGCGCTTGGCCTCGCTATGGTCGGCGCTTCGGCGCTGCCCCCATTTGCGGCACAGGCGCTGGCCGACAATGTCCCCGTCGCCGACCTGATGAAGCCGGATGCGCTGCCCGACCTCGCTTTGGGCGACCCCAAGGCGCCGGTCACCATGATCGAGTATGCTTCGATGACCTGTCCGCATTGCGCGCATTTCCAGGAGACGACGTTCCCGCAAATCAAGAAGCGTTATATTGATACCGGCAAGGTCCGCTACATCCTGCGCGATTTCCCGCTCGACAACCTGGCGGGCGCGGCGTTCGTGCTCGCGCATTGCGCCGCCAAGGATGATCCGGTGAAATATTATTCCATGGTGGACACGCTGTTTCGCGAGCAGTTGCAGTGGGCGGTCGAAAAGCCGGTTCCGCCGCTGATGGCGATCGCCAAGCAGGCCGGTCTTTCCGAGCAGGATTTCAATACCTGCCTGAAGAATCAGAAGGCTTGGGACGCCATGGAAAGCGTGCGTCAGCGCGCCATGAAGCAATTCAAGGTCGAATCGACCCCGACCTTTTTCATCAATGGGACGCAAGTGACCGGGGCCGTCTCGATCGAGGAGTTTGCCAAGGTAATCGACCCCTATCTCAAGGGTGGATAAGGGTTTTTCGGCGCGGCACGGGGCGCTCGCGCCCTCCGTTTGCGGCCGGGCAGGCTCGAAAGGTCTGGAAAACAAAGCTTCTTTGGTGTTGTTCTGTTGCTCAAACGAGCGCGCCGATTCATTCTCCCGCCAATGCTGCATAAGCCGACCAGCTTTCGGGGCTATCCCCCGGACGGGATTGCGATTCTGCCAAACGCCAGCCGACGCGAGACCATGGGCTTTGACCCTGCGCCGCGCATGCGCAGACAAGAAAAATCGAGGCCTGAATTATGAAACTTACGCGGCTACGCCTGCTCGGGTTCAAGTCATTCGTCGAGCCGACCGATTTTTTGATCGAGCCGGGTCTGACCGGCGTCGTCGGCCCGAACGGCTGCGGCAAATCCAATCTGGTGGAGGCGCTGCGCTGGGTGATGGGCGAGTCGTCCTACAAGTCCATGCGCGCCTCTTCCATGGACGAGGTCATTTTCTCCGGCACTAATAACCGTCCGGCGCGCAACAATGCCGAGGTTGAGATATCGATCGACAATTCCGAGCGCTCGGCGCCGGCCGCGTTCAACGATGAGGATAAGATCGACATCGCGCGCCGCATTGAGCGCGAGGCTGGCTCCACCTATCGCATCAACGGCCGCGAGGTGCGCGCGCGCGACGTCCAGATACTGTTCGCCGATGCCTCCACCGGCGCGCGTTCACCGGCGCTGGTGCATCAGGGCCGCATCGGCGAGATCATCCAGGCCAAACCCGAACAGCGCCGCCGCGTGCTGGAGGAAGCCGCCGGCGTCGCCGGTCTGCATGCACGCCGGCATGAAGCAGAATTGCGGCTGAAGGCGGCGGAAACCAATCTGCTGCGTATCGAGGACGTGATCGGCCAACTCGCCGCTCAGGTCGATGGCCTGAAAAAACAGGCGCGCCAAGCGATCCGCTATCGCACCGTGTCGGCGCAAGTGCGCAAGTCGGAGGCAATGCTCTACCATCTGCGCTGGGCCGCCGCGACTGGCGAAGTCGCCGAAGCCGAGCACGCCAAAGACGTCTGTGTGCGCGAAGTCGCGGCCCGCGTGGGCGCGGAAGCCGATGCCTCCAAGCGGCAGGCGCTCGCGTCCGCCGCATTACCGGAATTGCGCGAGGCCGAGGCGCGCGCCGGCGCCGCGCTGCACCGGCTTAACGTCGCGTTGGCCGACCTCGACCGCGAGGAAACGCGCGCCAAGGACCGCATCGCCGAGCTTGATCTGCGACTGGTGCAATTCGCCTCCGACGGCGAGCGCGAGAAGAAGCTCGCCACCGACGCGGAAGCCGCTCTGGCGCGGCTGGCCGCTGAGGAAGCCACGCTGCGCCAGGAGGCGGCCGAAAGCGCCGGCCGCCGCAGCGGCGTCGACGCCAAAGTGGCGGCGGCCGACGGCGAACTCAACGCCGCCGAGAAAATCTTCTCCGATCTCACCACGGCGCTCGCCGACCTCACCGCCCAGCGCAACCGGTTCGAGAACGCCGCGCGCGAACACGGCGAGCGGGTCGCGCGGGTCACCGCCGAGATCGCCGAGATCGAGCGCGAACTGGCGACGCTGAGCGCGGACCATGCCCCGCTCGCCGCCGCCGTCGAAGGCGCGCACGCGGCCCTGACCGAGGCGGAAGCCGCCGCGGTCGCCGCCGAGGCCGCGCACAACAATGCGCGCGCCGACGTGGAAGCGGCGCGCACCGCTCTTAGCGAATCCGAAAAACGCGTGCAACGGCTGGAGACCGAGGCCAAAACCCTCGGCCAGATGCTGTCGCTGGAGACGCGGAACCTGTGGCCGCCGGTGATCGACCATGTCGCGGTCGACAAGGGTTTCGAAAAGGCGTTGGGCGCGGCGCTGGGCGACGATCTCGACGCGCCGGTCGATGCTTCCGCGCCCATGCACTGGTCGAAAGCGCCGATCGACGCAAGCGATCCGGCTTTGCCGGAAGGGGCCGAGCCGCTTTCGGGCTTCGTCAAGGCGCCGGAACAGCTTGCCCGCCGGCTGGCACAGATCGGCGTGGTCGACCGCGAGACCGGCGGCCGGCTCGCCGCGACGCTCAAGACTGGTCAGCGGCTGGTGTCGCGCGAAGGCGATCTGTGGCGCTGGGACGGTTATGTCGCGGCCGCGCATGCCCCGACGGGAGCGGCGCGGCGCTTGGCGCAGCGTAGCCGCCTGGCCGAGATCGACACCGAACTGGTGACGGCGCGCGCCGAGGTTGACGGCAAGCGCGCCGCATTGGATGGCGCGACCGCGGCCTTCGTGGCCGCGGGCCACGCTGAAAGCGAGACCCGCACGCGCGAACGCGACCTCAATCGCCAGGCGGCGCGGCTGTCGGCGCTGGCCGAGGCGCGCACGCGCCTCACCACCAGCCGCGACGAGGCAAGCGCCGCCAAGGCCGAAGCCGAGCGCGCGTTTGCAGCGCTTGCTCCGGCCGCCGACCTCGAAAGCAAGCTCGCCGCCGTGCGCGACGACATCACGGCGAAGCGCGCGGCGCTGGCCGAGGTGCGCGCCGAGCAACAAGCGATCGTGCGCGATGCGGAAATAGCCGACCGCCGGCTGGGGGCGCTCGCCACCGACAGGGCCGGCTGGATCGGGCGCCGTGACGGCGCGCACAGCCAGATCGCCATCCTCGACCAGCGCATCGCCGAGGCTAAACGCGACCGCGCCGAACTGGAAAACGCGCCACAGATTTTCGCCGAGAAGCGCCAGGCGCTGATCGGCGAAGTCGCCAAGGCCGAAGCCGAACGGCGCGCTTGCGCCGACCGCCTGGCCGAGGCCGAGGCCGCGCTGGCGGAAGCCGACCGCGATGCCCGCGCCGCTTTGGAAGCCGCCTCCGCCGCGCGCGAGGAACTCGCCCGCGCCGAGGAACGATTCGAAGGCGCCAAGCGCCGGCTCACCGACATCGGCCGCGAAATCCACGACATGTTGGAGATCGAGCCGGCCGAGATCGCGGAACTGGCCGAGATCAAAGAGGGTGAGGTGCTCCCCGAACTGACCGAGATCGAAGAAAAGTTGGAGCGGCTGCGCCGCGAGCGTGAGCGGCTGGGCGCGGTCAATCTGCGCGCCGAAGAAGAGCTGCGCGAGGTCGAAACCCAGCACATCACCCTCACCACCGAGCGCGACGACTTGGTGGAAGCGATCAAGAAGCTCCGACTCGGCATCCAGAGCCTCAACCGCGAGGCGCGCGAACGGCTGCTATCGTCGTTCGAACAAGTGAACAAACACTTCCAGCACCTGTTCACGAAGCTGTTCGGCGGCGGAACCGCGGAACTGCAGTTGATCGAAAGCGACGATCCGCTCGAGGCCGGCCTCGAGATCATGGCGAAGCCCCCCGGCAAGAAACCGGCCACACTCTCGCTGCTCTCGGGCGGCGAGCAGGCGCTGACCGCGCTGGCGCTGATCTTCGCGGTGTTCCTCACTAATCCGGCGCCGATCTGCGTGCTGGACGAGGTGGACGCGCCGCTCGACGATCACAACGTCGAACGATTCTGCGACATGCTCGGCGAGATGACGAAATCGACCGACACGCGCTTCGTGATCATCACTCACAACCCGATCACCATGGCGCGGATGAATCGGCTGTATGGCGTCACCATGGCCGAGCGCGGCGTGTCGCAACTGGTATCGGTCGATCTGGAAGCCGCGGTGCGGTTCCGCGAGGCGGGCTGATAGATTTCGCTGTCATTCCGGGTTCGCTCGCGTTGCGAGCGCTCGGAATCGCCGCGAAAATTAAGCCACCGCTGTCGGACGCTTCTCGTTGGCAAGCCGCGGCTCGTCCGCAAGCCAGGCGGAACCAGTGGACCAGATGTGTTCCTGCCCGCAGGCCGGGCAGAGCATGCGCGCCGCGACCTTCGGCAATTTGCGGAACACGCTCGGCTCAACCTCGATCGCAGTCGACACCAACTCGCGGGTAATAGGGCACCTAATCATCACGGTGCTCATGGCAGACCCCTTTCGATTAATGCAGGCCGGCAACACCGAATGGAACTCTCGCCATCATGGAACCGGCAGATCGTGTCCGACTTAAGACCGGCCGGGTTCCTGTGGATAAAGTCTCGGTGATCGCTGCGGAACTCGGAACCAAAGCCCGAGGCCGGCGTTGTTCGCCGGTGCGTTCAAGTCGGGCGGCTCCCCCATACCCCCCGAATAGCCGTCTGGCGAAAAGACCCCGGGCTCCGGCCCGGGGTCTTTTTTTTGCAACATCAGCCGGTTATGCGGCTTTTTACTGGAGCACTGTACGCCGGTGGCGCCCTATCCTGTTGCCGTTGGCGGTGCTGTCCCCATCTAGGCTAGGCTTGTTCCGTTCGAACTATTTTCAGGAGCCACTTCATGTCCACCACCGGCTGGATCGTCATCGGCGTCATTGTCGTGATCGTGATCTGGGCAATCAGCGTCTACAACGGTCTCGTCGCCATGCGGCAGAGGACGAACCAGGCCTTCGCCGATATCGACGTACAACTCAAGCTGCGCCACGACCTGATCCCCAATCTGGTCGAGACGGTAAAGGGTTATGCCGCGCATGAGAGCGGAACCTTGGAGGCCGTCATCCAGGCGCGCAATACAGCTATCGCCGCACCAGGCGTGGAGCAGAAGGTCGCCGCCGAAAACATGCTGACCGGCGCGCTCGGCAAGCTGTTCGCGCTGTCGGAGAACTATCCGAACCTGAAGGCCAACGCGAATTTCCAGCAGTTGCAGAGCGATCTGTCCGACATCGAGAACAAGCTCGCCGCCTCGCGCCGCTTCTTCAACAACGCGGTGCAGGAATACAACACCGGCATCCAGGTCTTCCCGGCCTCGCTGTTTGCCGGCATGTTCGGTTTTGCCCAGCGTCCGTTCTTCGACGTCGGCACCGACCGCGCGCAACTCGAACAGGCGCCGAGCGTGAGGTTTTGAACTTGTGTCCCGGACGCAATGCAGCGTGCAACGCTGCGCCGCTGATCCGGGACCGTTACAAACTCCGATTTTGAGAAGGTCCCGGGTCTGCAGCGCGCCACTGACGTGTTGCGCTGCGCTCGGAAAAGTGGAGCAGCATGGCCGCCTACGGTCTCTATACCCACATCCAGTCGAACAAACGCCGGTCGATCGCACTGCTGATCGGACTGTTCCTGCTGGTCTACGTCATGGTGTTCGCCGGCGCGCTGTTGGCCGAGGCGCTCACCTCGCGCGGTTATAACGGCTATTATGGCGGTCCGCCGCTCGACTATCTGATACGCGCCGCCGAATTCGATTTCATCAAGGCGCTGCCCTTCGCCACCATCGGCGCGGCGATCTGGATCTTCATCGCGTACAAGTTCCACCAGTCGATGATCGACGCGGTGACCGGCGCGCGCGAAGTCAGCCGGACGGAAGAGCCGCGCATCTACAATTTGTTGGAAAATCTCTGCATCTCGCGCGGCATCACCATGCCGACGCTGCGGATTGCCGACGACGAGGCGCTCAATGCCTTCGCCACCGGCATGAACGACAAGCAATACTCCATCACGGTGACGCGCGGGCTGATCGAGGCGCTAAACGATCAGGAGATCGAGGCCGTGCTCGGCCATGAGCTGACCCACATCCGTAATGGCGACGTGCGCATGATGGTGATCGCCATGGTGATCGCCGGCGTGCTCGGCTTCTTCGGCGAATTGGTGTTCCGCATTTTCTTCCAGAATATGCTCTGGGGCGGCGGCCGCCGTTCGCGCGATAGCGAACGCGGCGGTGGCGCCGGCGTTGCCATCGTCATCGCAATTGCCTTGATCGCACTGGTCTGGATCCTGTCGATCGTCATACGCTTCGCACTGTCGCGCCAGCGCGAATTTCTCGCCGATGCCGGCTCGGTGGAGCTGACCAAAAATCCCGACGCCATGATCTCGGCGCTGCGCAAGATCGAGGGGCGCGGCGAGATTCCCGGCGCCAATTCCGCCGTGATGGAAATGTGCATCGACAATCCGCGCGAGGGATTTTCCAATATTTTCGATACCCACCCTTCAGTCGAGAAGCGCGTCGAAGCGTTGGTGAAATTCGCCGGCGGCCACGATCCCGGCCCCCTGGCGCTGGAAGCGCCGGAGCAGCAGCCGCAGGTCGAGGATCAATCAGGCCAGGAAGGCCCTTGGGGCAACGCGCCGGCACAGTCGGCGCCGCAACAAGGCCCATGGGGACCAGAGCAAGGGCCAGCGGCGCCGGGCGGCCCGTGGGGGCCGAGGCAAAGTTAGGCCCGCGCTCAAACCGCCAACGCAGTAGACGAGGCCGGCGTGTGTGGCCGTGCAATTTCGCTTGGACCGGCGCGCAAGGCCTTCGCGTTGGCGAACGACACTGGCGAGCAGCAAACCAAATGGCGAACCTGCACAGTCCATTTTTTAGCCGCCGATCGCCCTAAAGTTAGGCAGCGCAATCACATACGTATCGCAGCCGAATCAATTAGCAATTAGATACCTCCGCTTCCCATTGCGCATTTCACATCTGCGGCCTCCATGACAAATCGATTTAAGGGCATCGATCTGAACAGCCGCCTGGAAAAAATTATTCCGCATATGGCCGTTGCGGAAAAATATGGTGGCGAACTGCAAGATCTGCAGGCGGTTTGGGACAATCTGAGCCTACACGGCCAACTGTCCGGCGGCGGCGCCGATATGAGCGATACGCGCCAGGCTTTTGGCGAGCTCCCATCTAGCCTGCTCAATCAATTGGGAGCGGAAGCACTCAAGAAATGCATCCAGGAAATCGGCTTCAAGGCTCAGGTTGCGATCAACGTTCTCGTCAGAAACCTGTTCGAGCGAACCGCCGACATAGGCTTTCTTTCGAGCGACGAAGACATCCGCGCCGTCATTTCTCTCATCTTCACACGGCTGTGCGACGCCGATGTCGAGGCACACAACGCGAATGAAGTGTTTCGCAGCCCGTCGATCCGATCGGATCGAATGCAGGCCGGAGCCAAAGAGGATCTCGCGACCGTGCTGCTAGGCCGGCGATGGGTTACCGTCCGCGCGAGCGAAGTCGTCGAGGCGATCGACAACGTGGGGATCTCGCCACTCCCGTTCATGCCGCCTAACATGGCCGGATGTGCCATGTATCAAGGCTCCAGAGAATTTACCGCCGAAACGGGCCGATAGTTCCCAGGAGCAAATTGGCGTATCCAGAGATTGCGATCTACACTTGACTCGACGCAAGCCCGCACAGGCATTCCAACCGGGCATGGCATGGTCAATCGATTGACGACGGCACAATCCACCGTGGCGATACGCCGTTGGCGGCCTCCCGTCCTTGTGACGCTCGCGGCGATGGCCGCGCTGACGGCATTGAGCCCCGGCGCGGCCACACAGGCGCGCGCCGCGCAAATCAAAGAGGAGACTGCGTCGCGACCGGCCGGCGAGCCGATCATGGCGATCGTGTCGATCAAGACCCAGCGGGTCACCTTCTACGACGCAGACGGCTGGATCCTGCGCGCGCCGGTGTCGACCGGCGTCAAGGGACGCGAGACGCCAGCCGGCGTCTTCGCCCTCATCGAGAAGGACAAGGACCACCACTCGACCATGTATGACGATGCCTGGATGCCGAACATGCAGCGCATCACCTGGAACGGCATCGCGCTGCACGGCGGGCCGCTGCCCGGATATGCGGCCTCGCACGGCTGCATACGGATGCCCTACGGCTTTGCCGAGAAGCTGTTCGCCAAAACGCGGATCGGGATGCGGGTGATCATCGCGCCGAACGACCCGGCCCCGGTCGCGTTTTCCCACCCCGCGCTCTTCATGCCGAAGGCGGAGGCCATCGCGGCCGCTCCGGCGCGCGCCGAGACGCTCGCCCGCGAGGCCGCGGAGGCCGTCAAGGCCGCTGCCGAGGCGAAGAAAGCCGCTGTGACGGCGGCGCACGAGATGAAATCGCTCACGGCATCGCTGCGCAAGCTGGAATCGCTCAAGCGGAGCGCCGACGCCGCCCTCGCCTCCGCCAATAGGGCGCTGGCCGCCGCGAAGACGGACAAAGCCATGGCGCAGGCCGAGGAGCGCAAGCAGAAGGCCGCTGCCAAGGCCGCCGAACTGGGGACGAAGCTCGACGCGGCAAATGCCGACGCGACGTCCAAACGCGCCGCCGCCGCCGCCGCAAGGGATGCCGCCAAGGCAGCCGAAACCGGGAATGCCGCAGCCGTCAAGGCAGCAACCGAAGCCAAGCTCGCGCTCGAGCCGGTCTCTATCTACATCAGCCGCGCCACGCAGAAGGTTTACGTGCGGCGCAACACGCATAAGCGGTGGCCGGACGGCGGCGAGGTGTTCGATGCGACCATCGAGGTCCCCGTCACGATCCGCGATCCCGACCGGCCGATCGGCACACATGTGTTCACGGCGATGGCGCGCGACGGGGCCGGCCTGCGCTGGACAGTGGTGACGATCGACGAAGGCGACGACGCCAAGGACGCGCTCGACCGCATCACCATCCCGCAGGATGTGCTCGATCGCATCGCGCCGACGGCAGTGCCGCGATCCTCGATCATCGTCTCGGACGAGCCGCTGAGCAAGGAGACCAACTACCGCACCGAGTTTGTCGCGGTGCTGAGCAATCAGCCGCAAGGCGGCTTTATCACGCGCAAGGTTACGCCCGACGACCGCATTGCAGACGGCAACGGCTGGGGCGACGACGGCTTCCCGTTTTTCGGGCGTAACTGGAACTCCCAAACCCGGCGCGGCGACTATCGCCCAGTGCAACGGGGCTGGTGGCGGTAGGACGCGCATCTCCGCTTTGGGGGAAAGCGGACATCCCAATAAACGGAAGTAACGTCCGCTTTGCGTCATTCGCGACGGAGCGATGTAGCGCCCGCGCCGACCAATGTCCGCTCTTACTCCGATTGTGTCTTTTTGCACTGCTGATCAAAGTTTCTCTGGCCTCTAGATGCGATTTTGAAATGAATATGTGAGAGATCTAATCGCACAGCGATGAACTCACCGGCGACTTCGGTAATGAGCCTGAGGCCGTATTGCGATCACGGCCTGTCTTGTCTTCTGGCTGAAAAACTGTCGCTCCTCGATTTGAGACTTTTGCAACAATATCGTCCCAATAGGTACCGGGAATTTTGTCCGGAACGCCGTGAAGTCGGCCCCGGGCCTCGATTTTGAGGCGTATATTCTGCCACACAGTACAGTGCGGATGATCCCATTGGTGAGGGATCAATTGGCGTTCGCCCGCGAAATGTTGCGTGCTCGGCGGACGCGGTCCTGCCGATTAACCCGGCTCCATGCCTTTTGCCCTAATCACCGTTAGCGCGGCCGGTGCAGCGAGAAACTTGATGAATGCCTTGGCCGCATCAGCTTCCTTGCTGGCGACCGACGCGCCGGCCGTGAAGTAAGTGTAGGACTAAATGTCTGATGGCAAAGGCCCTACAAGTTCGGCGTTGGCATAAGGTAAAATCTCGCTGATCTGGGTCATGGCTATTTCGACCTCCCCATTCGCGGTAGCTTCGCCGGCCCCACCCTGCAACAGTTTGAGCTTGGGTTTCAGCTCGTCGGCAATACCGAGTTTCTTGAATAAGGTTTTGAGATAGACACCGCTAGCACCTGCCGCCGTAAAGCCGACAGATTTGGCGCTGAGGAGCGCCCGCTTAAAGGCCTCCGTCGTGCCGATATCGGGCTTCGGGGCGCCCTTGTGAATCGCAACGCCGATCCCCGCATGAGCGATGGTGGTGCGCGTCGTATCGACCTTTCCCTCGCCGGCAAGGCCATCGGTGAGTGGCCTCGTGAGAATGGCAACGTCAAATATCGCACCCTGGTCGATTTGCTTTTTCAAAACTGCAGCCGGAGCGAAGGCAAAAGCGACCTTGTTCCCGGTAGCTTTCTCGAATTGCGGCCCGAGTTCCTCGCTGCTTGCGCCTGACCCGCCAGGAGCGGCAATGCCATTCCGACGATCGCAGCGATCAAACGTTGAATTTTCATGGTGCCCTCCCAAGCCGTCGCCATTACTCGCGAGCCGGCGCGACTATATTTGGAAGGGTGGAGGGTCGATATGGGTCGTTTACGACCGAGCCATCAGCGTCCAAAGTCGACTTTTATACGCTGCCCCCCAAGAGCAGCCATTGGTAGGCGATCCAAGGCCGTATTCGGCACGCCGTTTTATAATTCGACGCCCTAATGTCCCTCGAACGAGATCAGCGTTTGCACCGGCACGTCGAGCTTGCGCAGGCGCTCGGCGCCGCCGAGTTCAGGCAAGTCGATGACGAAGCAGGCGGCGAGTACGTCAGCGCCGAGCTGGCGCAGCAGTTTCACCGCCGCTTCCGCTGTGCCGCCGGTGGCGATGAGGTCGTCCACCAGCACCACGCGCTCGCCGGCGACCAGCGCGTCGGCGTGCATCTCGATCGTGTCCTCGCCGTATTCCAGCGCGTAGGCGACGCTCACCCGCTTGTGCGGCAGCTTGCCCTTCTTGCGGATCGGCACGAAGCCGGCCGAAACTTGGTGCGCCACCGCGCCGCCGAGGATGAAGCCGCGCGCCTCGATGCCGGCGACCTTGTCGATCTTCATGCCGGCCCAAGGCTGCACCAGTTCGTCGACCGCACGGCGGAACGCGCGCGCGTCGCCGAGCAGCGTCGTGATATCGCGGAACATGATGCCCGGCTTGGGATAGTCGGGAATCGAGCGGATCGCGACGCGCAAGTCGTTGTCGAAGGTGTTCATCGTTGCGGCTACTTCTTCATGCGCTCGACGAAGGTCTGACCGCCCTTCATCTTGTCGGCAGGCGGGCATTCGACGATCTGCACGACAACGGCTTCAGCCGGCACGTTGCAGTTCTTCATCACCGCCTGGGTGATGTCGTACATCAGCGCTTTCTTTGTCTGCTCGCTGCGGCCGGCGACGAGATTGACTGTGATTTCTGGCATTGAGTCCTCCTGCCATTTTCCTAAAGAAGCGCGCGCGGTCAAAATGTTCAAGCCCTGACAAGCGCCCAAGACATCAGCGGCCCCCGAGCACCCTGCCCGCGACCGCGTCGAGCTTCTTGATGAGTTCGGGGTCGCGCGCGTCAGGTGCGGTGATCAGCGCGGTGTCGAGCGCACGATCCGACCCGATGGGACACGGTTCGTGCTCGCGCGGAAATTCGCGCGCCAGCCGCGCCACCAGATTTTTGGCGCGCTCGGCGTTCTGCAGCAGCACCTTGATGATGTCCTGTACGGTGACCACGTCGTGGTCGGGATGCCAGCAGTCGAAATCGGTCACCATGGCGACGGTGGCGTAACAAATCTCGGCCTCGCGTGCGAGCTTGGCTTCCGGCATGTTGGTCATGCCGATCACCGAATAGCTGAGCTGCTTGTAGGTGAGGCTCTCGGCCAGCGTCGAGAACTGCGGGCCTTCCATGCAGACGTAGGTGCCGCCGAATTTCGGCTCAATGCCTTCGAGCAAGGCCGCCTCGCCGATGCGCGCGCGAAGGCGCGGGGATACCGGGTGCGCCATCGACACGTGCGCCACCAGCCCCTTGCCGAAGAACGAGCTCTCTCGCTTGTAGGTGCGGTCGACAAACTGATCGACCAGGACGAACGTGCCGGGCGGCAGTTCCTCCTTGAGCGAGCCGCAGGCCGACAACGAGACGAGATCGGTGACGCCAGCGCGCTTCAACACGTCGATATTGGCACGGTAGTTGATGTCTGACGGTGACAGGCGATGGCCCTTGTCGTGGCGCGGCAGAAACACGACGGGAAGCCCCGCGATATCGCCAATGCGCAAGGCACCGGACGGCTCGCCCCAGGGGCTCGCGATGCGCTGCTCGCGCACGTTTTGCAGGCCCGGCAAGTCATAGATGCCGGAGCCGCCGATGATGCCGAGGACTGCTTTGGTCATGGCCATCTCACCTTCCAAAAAACGAAGGGCCCCGAAAGGGGCCCCGCGTCAAGCGATTTTGTGGCGCGCTAGTGCACGTCCGACCACACCTTCTTCTTGGTGAAGTACAGCAAGCCGGCGAACACGATCAGGAAGATGAACACCTGGAAGCCGATGCGCTTGCGCGCGTCGAGGTGCGGCTCGGCCACCCACATCAGGAAGGCCGCGACGTCCTTGCCGTACTGCTGCACGGTCTGCGGCGTGCCGTCGTCGTAGGTCACCTGCCCGTCCTGCAGCGGCGGCGGCATGGCGGTGTTATGGCCGGGGAAATATTCGTTGTAATGGCCGTTCTGCGGCAGCACGAAGCCCTTCGGCGGATCCTTGTAGCCATTAATATAGGCCGCGATGTAGTCCGGCCCCTGCTCCTGGTATTGCGTGATCATGTCGAACACCCACCAGGGGAAGCCGCGGCTGTAGCTGCGCGCCTTGGCCAGCGTCGACATGTCGGGCGGGGGAACGCCGTAGGTCGCCTTCGCCACCAGTTCGTTGGCGAAGGGCGGCGGGAAATGATCGGCCAGCCGTCCGGCTCGCTCGATCTGATTGCCCAAATCGTCAAGGTCTTTGATTTTGTATTCGGCTGCGACCGCCTCGGCCTGCGCCTCGGTGAAGCCGGGGCCGCCTACGTCAGCCAAATTTCGGAACGCGAGCATCTCCGCTGAATGGCAGTTCGAGCAGACCTCGCGGTAGATCTTGAACCCGCGTTGGAGCTGCGCCTGGTCGTATTTGCCGAACGGACCGGCGAACGACCATTTCTGCCGCGGCGGCGGAACCTGCTCGGTCAACTGCGCGGAAGCCGGCACGGCGACGGCGAAAAGCGAGACGGCCAGAACAAGGGCGAAGATGGTGCGCTGCATAATCATGACCATTCTCACGCCTTGGCGCCCAAGACCAATTCCGAAATCGAATTCGGCAGCAGCTTGGTCTTCTCGAAGATGCCGAGCAGCGGCAGCACGATCAGGAAAAAGGCGAAGTAGTAGAACGTCAACACGCGCGCCAGGATGACGTAGATGCCCTCCGGCGGCTTGGTGCCGAGCCAGCCAAGCCCGATGCCCGCGATCACGAACAGCCAGAAGAACTGCCGGTAGAGCGGCCGATAGCGCGCCGAGCGCACCTTCGACGTATCGAGCCAGGGCAGGAAGACGAGGATGCCAATCGAGGAGAACAGCGCAATGACGCCGAGCAGCTTGTTCGGGATCGAACGCAGGATCGCGTAGAACGGCAGGTAGTACCATTCCGGCACGATTTCGGCAGGCGTTACCGCCGGGTTGGCCGGGATGTAGTTGTCGGGATGGCCAAGGAAGTTCGGGATATAGAACACGAACCACGCATACAATAAACAGAAGCACACGATCAGGAAGCCGTCCTTGACGGTTGCGTAGGGCGTGAACGGCACCGTGTCCTTGTCCGACTTCGGCTCGATACCGGCCGGATTGTTCTGGCCTGCCACGTGCAGCGCCCAGACGTGCAGCACCACCACGCCGGCGATAACGAATGGCAACAGGTAGTGCAGCGCATAGAACCGGTTCAGCGTCGGGTTGCCGACCGCGAAGCCGCCCCACAGCCAGGTGACGATGGCGTCGCCGACGACGGGAATGGCCGAGAACAGATTGGTGATCACGGTCGCCGCCCAGAAGCTCATCTGGCCCCAGACAAGCACGTAGCCCATGAAGCCGGTCGCCATCATCAGCATGTAAAGAATAACGCCGAGAATCCACAGCACCTCGCGCGGCTCTTTGTAGGAGCCGTAATACATGCCACGGAACATGTGGATGTAAACCGCGAGGAAGAACATCGCGGCGCCGTTGGCATGCAGGTAGCGCAGCAGCCAACCGAAGTTGACGTCGCGCATGATCGCCTCGACCGACCGGAACGCCATGTCGACGTTCGGGGTGTAGTGCATCGCCAGGATGATGCCGGTGATGATCTGCACGCCGAGCATGAAGGAAAGGATGCCGCCGAACGTCCACCAATAGTTCAGGTTGCGCGGTGTCGGGTAGGCAATAAACGAGGAATGGATCAAGCCGCCGATCGGCAGCCGCTTCTCGAGCCACTGCAATGCCGGATGGGTCGGCTGGTAGGTCGAATTTCCGCTCATGGTAGAACCTTGAATACGACGTTTCGCTCAGCCGATTTGAATCTTGGTATCGGAAACGAATTTATACGGCGGCAGGTAGAGATTCTTCGGAGCTGGGCCTTTGCGGATGCGGCCAGCGCTGTCGTATTGCGAGCCATGGCACGGACAGAACCAGCCGTCATATTCACCCTGATGGGCGAGCGGAATGCAGCCGAGATGGGTGCAGATGCCGATCACGACCAGCCACTGCTCGTGGCCGGGCTTGACGCGTTCTGAATCCGGCTCGGGATCGGGCAGGCTCGCGACGTTCACGTCCTTCGCCAGTTCGATATCGTGCTTGGTGCGATGGAAGATGAAGATCGGCTTCGAGCGCCAGAACACCTTGACGATCTGCCCGTCGGCGATCGGCGCCAAGTCGATTTCGACCGGTGCGCCCGCAGCGATGGTCGAGGCGTCCGGATTCATTTGTGCGATCAGCGGCACCAGGGCCGCGGCGGCACCCACCGCGCCGACGGCGCCGGTGGCGATATAGAGAAAGTCGCGGCGCGAGTGCCCCGCCGAAGACACGGTCGTCACTTCTTTAGGTCCTCTCCCCCGGCTGGCTTAGTCTTCCGCCCGCGGCTTTAAGCCGGCAGAACAAGTCCCGCGGCGGCGGGGCGGACCGGTTGCGGCAGCCCTGCGTGAGAGGGACGGCGCTACGGTGTCGTTTTATTGGCACCCTTGCGGTATTTGCGCAAGCCCGCTATCCGCCCAGTGCCCATTAGTCGCATAAACCGTTCGTCTAGAGCAGGTTACCGCGGGCACAATTGGAAGATCGGTAGGCCGGCCGATGCGGATCGCCCTCTATGAGCCGGACATTCCGCAGAACACGGGAACGGTTCTGCGTCTCTGCGCCTGTCTGGGGTTGGAAGCCCATATTATCGAGCCGGCCGGATTTCCGGTCACCGATCGCGCCTTCCGGCGAGCCGGCATGGATTACCTCGGCCGGGTCACCCTCACCCGCCATGGCTCGTTTCAGGCTTTCGAGGATTGGCGGTGCCGGGAAAGGCTCAGTTTGGTGCTGATGACGACCTCGGCCGGCCAGCCCTATCTTGACCACACGTTCCGCGGCGACCAAGTGATCCTGTTCGGCCGCGAAAGCGCCGGCGTGCCGGAAGTTGTCCACAAGGCGGCCGACGCCCGCCTGCGCATTCCGATTCGCGAAGGTCTGCGCTCGCTCAACGTGGCGATGGCGGTGGCGATGGTCGCCGGCGAGGCGCTGCGGCAGACGGGAGGCTTTCCCCGATGATAGCATTGCCACCATGAGCGACGACGTCGAACAACGTAAAATACGCGCGCGCGCATGGTTCGAAAACTTGCGCGACGATATCTGCGCCGCCTTCGAGGCAGTCGAGGATGCGCTGCCGGCATCGGCGCCGCTTGCCGACCGCAAAGCCGGCCGTTTCACCCGCACACCATGGTTGCGCACCGATCATTCAGGCGCGCCTGGCGGCGGCGGCGTGATGTCATTGATGCGGGGCCGCGTATTCGAGAAGGTCGGCGTGCATTGCTCGGCCGTACATGGCGAGTTCGCGCCCGAGTTCCGCAAGGAGATCCCCGGCGCCGCCGAGGATCCGCGCTTCTGGGCTTCCGGTATTTCGCTAATCGCGCATCCGCAAAATCCGCACGTGCCGGCGGTGCATATGAACACAAGATTTGTCGTCACCAGCAAATCGTGGTTCGGCGGCGGCGCGGATTTGACGCCGGTGCTCGACAAACGCCGCACGCAGCATGACCCCGACAGCATCGCCTTCCACGCCGCCATGAAAGCAGCTTGCGACGCGCATCCCAAAGTCGCTCCCTACGATAAATACAAGAAATGGTGCGACGACTATTTCTTCCTCAAGCACCGCAACGAGATGCGCGGCATCGGCGGCATCTTCTACGACTATCTAGAAACCGATTGGGAAGAGACCTTCGCCTTCACGCAGGACGTCGGCCGCGCGTTCCTCGGCGTCTATCCCGATCTTGTGCGCAAGAATTTTGCCACACCCTGGAGCGAGGCCGAGCGCGACGAGCAACTCATCCGCCGCGGCCGCTATGTCGAGTTCAACCTGCTCTACGATCGCGGCACGATCTTCGGCCTCAAGACCGGCGGCAATGTGGAGTCGATACTCTCCTCGATGCCGCCAATGGTAAAATGGCCGTGAGTGAATTGATCTCCGCTCATTCCCGCGAAAGCGGGAATCCAGTATTCTTGGAACTGGGTCCCCGCTTCCGCGGGGACGAGCGGGATTTGTGCAGCGCTTAGCGCAGCGCCGCCGCGATCATCACAACACCGCCGGCGAACACCACAGCGTCGAGGATCGCGGTGTGAACATGCACCGGCATGCGTTCGACAAACCGCCGCGCCAGGAACGCGCCTGGCAGCGCGACGATGCCGATCAGCAGCGCGAAGGCCACCACCTGCGCGGTGAGCACGCCGGCGAAGCCGAACACCGATGTCTTCACGATGCCGATCACGATCGAGACGGCGGCGTCGGTGGCGATCACGCCGGCGCCGCTGACGCCCGCCGCCATCAGCAGCGAAAGCAGGATCACGCCGGAGCCCGCGGTACCGCCGACCACCACGCCATAGCCGACCGAAGCGAACGCCAGCCCACCATTGCCGACCTGGAAATCGCGCTTCTTCAAATGCCGCCGCAGCGGCACGCTCAGGATCAGCATGGCGCCGATGACCAGCGCCGCGCCCGCGCTGGAGAGCCGCGTATAACCCCAGGCGCCGAGCGCGGTGGTTGGCACCGAGCAGACGAGCACAATGGCGGCGCGGCGGAAGTCGGCGTATTTGAAAAACGCGGTTAGCCGGCTTGTATTGTTGAACAGCGCCGAGATGGCGATGATCGGTACCACCGGCTCCGCGCCGATCAGCGGCACCAGCACCAGCGGCATCAGTGCGCCGCTGCCATAGCCCGACACGCCGCCGACGACGGATGCGCACAGGGCCACGCCCGCGACCAGCGCGAGCTGGTAAAACGACACGTCGGCAAAGCCGGAAAGAATGTCCATGAGATTGAACGTGGCGACAGGCGAGTCTCTTGAACACGCTTAAGCTGCCTGCCGCAGGCGTCGCCAGGGGTCAAGCCACGGACCGCGCGGAATCCACGCCTGCAGCCGGGAACTCAAGAAAAGACAAACAAGCGTAATTGGTTACTCTAGCACAAGCGGACCGGCCGCTATCCCCGGGCCTTTTATGTCTGCTGCGCAGCGGTCACCGCGATGGCATCAAGCTCCTCCGGATCCTCCGGAAACCCCGCCGCGATCCACACCTCCTCCGCCGCCGCAAGCGCCAAGCCAAGCGCCGGGCCCTTCTGCACGCCGCGTGCAATGAAGTCCGGCGCCTTCAACGGAAACACCGGGGCGTTCCAGCGTTGCGGCAGGCTCGCCAATGCGCGCCAGGCCTGGTCGTGCGCGGTCGCATTCGATCGCGCCCAGGCGAGCAGCACGCGATCGGTGAAATGCTGTGCGCGCAAGCGGTAAAGCAGCGTGCGCGCCGCCTGCTCGCCCGCCGCCGGCGTTATGTCGCGCCAGTTCTCCGCCATGGAGGCGAGCCGCTCGTGCTCGGCATTGGCGAGCCGCAGCTTCTGCCACAGCCGCTCGGCGTCCTCGGCAACGGCGACCGCGAGCGCTCCGAGCCGGCGCACCGCATTCGGTGCCAACCTCCCGCCGCTTCGACCTTGGCCATATTCTCGAAGGAGCCGAGATAGGCAACCCCGCCGAGCACGCGCAGCAGCAAGCCGGAATCGGCCATGGCGATCATCGTCGGCACCGCGTGCGGCGCGACGACGAGCTTCATCGTCTCCATGCGCACGCGCTCGCGCGAGAGCTGGTCGAGCCCGTCGCGGCTGGCGATACAGGCAGCCAGGCTCTCGCGCGTCGGGATGGCCGCCATCGCTATAGGCGGCGTGGAAACGGAAGAAACGCAGGATGCGCAAATAATCTTCCTCGATCCGCTTTTGCGGATTGCCGATGAAGCGCACACGCCGACGGCTCAGATCGTCGAGTCCGCCGACATAATCGTAGACCGTGCCGTCGCGCGCGGCCGACAATGCGTTGATGGTGAAATCGCGCCTCTCGGCGTCGGTCCGCCAGTCGCGCCCGAAGGCAACCTTGGCGTGGCGTCCGTAAGTTTCCACGTCCTGGCGCAACGACGTCACCTCGAACGGATACTTGTCGATGACGACGGTGACCGTGCCGTGCTCGATGCCGGTCGCCACCGGCTTGAAGCCGGCGGCGGAAACGCGCCTGACCACCTCTTCCGGC
Organism: uncultured Alphaproteobacteria bacterium; assembly: GCA_963753455.1. GTDB lineage: Bacteria > Pseudomonadota > Alphaproteobacteria > Rhizobiales > Xanthobacteraceae > Pseudolabrys. Next base: position 76,251 of record CAVWDA010000063.1, read on the forward strand.
ACCGCCGTAGTGGCGACGTCGATCTCCTCGACCGGCAAACCAATCAGCGCGTTGCGCACCGCGCCGCCGACTGCGCGCGCCTCCTCGCCGTCGCGATCGAGCACGCCGAGCAGGCGTGGCAGCGCACCGGCGGTCAGCCACGATTCGCCGGCCAAGCTGCGGGAAGTCGCGCCGGAGGTCATCGGGTTTGCCCCGGCACGAATTTGCCGTTCTCCATATGCGCCGGCACGTAGGTCGATCCGGGCGGCGCGCCGGTGAAATGCGCGAAATAGACGAAGCTTCCGACCACTAAGAGCAGCGCGGCGATGGCGAGCCAGACGACGCGCGAGACGGGCCAGGATTCGGCGTCCATCATGCCGGCTTTGGTTGCCCACAGGAATACCGCGTAGAGCACGAATGGCGCCAGGAACAGGGCTATCTCGGTAAAGCCGATGCGGATCATCGATAAATCCGTTCGTGCAGATTGCGCAGGATACCAGCGGTGACGCCCCAAATGTAGCGCTCGCCGAAGGTGATGGCGTAATAGTGCCGCATCATACCCTGCCACTCGCGGGCATGGCGCTGCACATTGGCCTGATCCATGACAAAGGAAAGCGGCACCTCGAAACTGGCGTCCACCTCGCTGGTGTTGAGGGTGAGCGCGAAGCCAGGCTTGACCCGCGCGACCACCGGCACGATGCGGTAGCCAAGCGTGGTCATGTAGAGATCGAGATAGCCGAGCGGTTCGACGAAGTCGCGGGCAAGGCCGATCTCCTCGTCCGCCTCCCTCAGAGCGGAAGCGAGCGGACTGTCGTCGCCCTTGTCGATCTTGCCGCCGGGAAACGACACCTGTCCGGGATGATCCGGCAAATGCTGGGCACGCTGGGTCAGCAGTACGGTGGGCTCCGGGTGCTCGATGATCGGCACCAGCACAGCCGCCGGACGGATCGGCCGCACCGCGGCGATTTTCGCCATCACCGGATCGACGTCGTGATCGCCGCGTGCGGGGGTAATGCTCGGATCGGTGAGGCCGGCCGGCACGTCGAGCGTGAGGCGCGCACGCGCACGCGCGAAGAATTCATCAGCCGTCATGGCCTGCGCCGCCCCCGTGCCGTGCATCAAAGCTCGTTCCAGCGCGATTGAACCAAAATACGCTCCTAACACTTTTCATTGCGCATGATCTTTTCCGAAAACCGGTGCCCACTTTTCGGGATCATGCGCTACGCAAACTCCCGCAAAGCGCTCGCCTCCGCCATCGCGAAAAACTCGCCGCCGGAGACCACGCCGAACATCGCTTCGCCGTCAATTATTCGCTCCTCGCCGAGTTCGACCAGATCGTAGAACAGCGCGCGTGTCACCTTGGCCCAAAGCTCGCGGCGGACATGCAGATAGGGCTTGAGGCCGCCGTTCCCGGCTTGCGGCTCGAAGCGCAAGGCGTGCCCCGGGCCAGCCGCGACCCAGTCGTCGATATTTGTCCTAAAATTGAGAACTTGCCCCCGAGCATCGCGCTCGACCCTGAGCTCGACGGCGAGGAATGGAACTTCTTCGACGATTAACCCGACTTTCTCCACGGGGGTGACCAGGAAATATTTGTCGCCCTCGCGTTTGAGAATCGAGGCGAAAAGCTTGACCAAAGCGGGCCTTCCGATCGGCGTCTTCTGATAGAACCAAGTGCCATCGGCGGCGATCCTCATGTCGATATCGCCGCAAAACGGCGGATTCCACAGGTAAACCGGCGGCGGACCCTTGCGTTTTTCGCCGGTCACCGCTGTCACAATCGCATCCAGGCCGCCCTGCCCTGTCTTCGCCATTGTTTACCTACGTTATTCAAGCCGCCTCAGGTCTGTTCGCAACTTTGTGACTCAACCAATCAGGCTGCGGAAGATAGCGTAAGCTAGCCCGTAGATTGAGGCAGATTCGGCCTATTTGGCGCAGCAAAATTTCTTCTGGCGTGTTTGTTGCTTAGTGCTCCGGTGGGTCCAAGGTTCTCCCTAGCGGCACGCGATGAAAGGACACGAAATCATGGCCTCGGCAAGCGGCGAAAATCTTGAAAAACTGGAAGATATGATCGTGCGCGCGGCGGAATCCACGGCCGCCCATGTGCGCGCGGCAAAAGCCGCCATCAGCGCCGTGATCTTCGGCCAGGACATCGTGGTCGAACGGGCGCTGGTCACCGTATTGTCGGGCGGCCACGCGCTCCTGGTCGGCGTGCCCGGCCTCGCCAAGACTAAGCTGGTGGAGACGATGGGGACCGTGCTTGGCCTCGATGCTCGGCGGGTGCAGTTCACGCCCGACCTGATGCCGTCCGACATCCTCGGCACCGAGGTGCTGGAGGAAAGCCCGGGCGGCAAACGCAGCTTCCGTTTCATCGCCGGCCCGGTGTTCGCGCAATTGCTGATGGCCGACGAGATCAACCGCGCCAGCCCACGCACCCAGTCGGCGCTGCTGCAGGCGATGCAGGAACAGCACATAACGGTCGCCGGCGCGCGGCACGATCTGCCCAAGCCGTTCCATGTGCTGGCGACACAGAACCCGCTCGAGCAGGAAGGCACTTATCCGCTGCCCGAGGCGCAACTCGACCGCTTCCTGATGGAAGTGGACGTCGATTATCCCGACCTCGCAGCAGAGCGCAAAATTTTGTTCGACACCACCGGTGCGGAAGAGACCCACGCCAAAGCGGCTATGACGTCCGACGATTTGATCGCGGCGCAACGATTGGTCCGTCGCCTGCCGGTCGGCAAATCGGTGGTGGAAGCGATCCTCAAGCTGGTGCGCTCGGCGCGTCCCGACCCGGAAGCCGGCGACATTGGTAAGCTGATCTCCTGGGGGCCCGGCCCGCGCGCCAGCCAAGCGCTGATGCTGGCGGTGCGCGCCCGCGCGCTGCTCGAAGGCCGCTTCGCGCCGTCTATCGACGACGTGCTCGAACTGGCCGAGCCCGTGCTCAAGCACCGCATGGCGCTGACCTTTGCCGCGCGCGCGGAAGGCGAGACCGTGCCCAACTTGATCAAGCGGCTTAAAGCGCGCATCGGATAGCGCATGATCCCGAAAAGCGGCAATCGGTTTTCGGAAGAGTTCATGCGCAAGGAAAGTGTCGGGAACGCCGGTGAGTCGAATTAAACGGATCGGGCTCTAATGGCCGAGCTTCCACGCAGCGATACCGAGAACGAAGCGGTACAAGCGGCTGCCGGCAAGAGCCAAAAACTTGCGGCGCGCGTGCCGCGTCTGATCCTTGAGGCCCGCCGCGTCGCATCGACCCTGATTCATGGGCTGCACGGACGCCGCCGCGCCGGTCCAGGCGAGAATTTCTGGCAGTATCGCCGCTTCGTTAACGGCGAACCGTCAAACGCCGTCGATTGGCGGCGCTCCGCCCGCGACGATCATCTTTATGTGCGCGAACGGGAGTGGGAAGCCTCGCATACGATTTGGCTCTGGGCGGACCGTTCCCCTTCGATGGACTTCACGTCATCGCTGGCTGAGTGGAGCAAGCTTGACCGTGCGCTGGTCGTGTCTTTCGCGCTTGCCGAAGTGCTCGTGCAGGGCGGCGAGCGGGTCGGCATTCCGGAGATTATGCGGCCAACCGCCAACCACAACATCATCGAAAAGATGGCGCAGGCCATCGTGCACGATACCGGCGAACGGCCGAGCCTACCGCCGAATTTCTCCCCCGCAGCGTTTTCCGAGGTTCTTCTGCTGTCCGATTTCTGGTCGCCGATCGCCGAGTTTCGCAAGATCATCGGCCAGTTGGCGGCGACCGGCGCGCGCGGCCATGTGGTGCAGGTGGTCGATCCGGCGGAAGAAAGCTTCCCATACGACGGCCGGATTGAGTTCATCGAATCCGAAGGACTCGGCAGCGTCACTGCCGGCCGTGCCGAAACCTGGCGCAGCGATTACCAGCGCTTGGTCGCCGATCACCGAGCGGCATTGCGGGCCGAGTGCGAGCAATTCGGTTGGAGTTTTATCGTCCATCGCACCGATCGCGGGCCGACAGAGCTTTTGTTTGCAATTCATGCCCGGATGGGCGCTAGCGCGCACCTCACTACAGTTGCCGCCCGGCACGCGCCGGCCAGCCGTGAGAGCGCCGCATGATCGGCTCGCTGCCACTCGGCTTCGCGCAGCCGCTGGTGCTGCTTGGCCTTTTTAGCCTGCCGGTCCTGTGGTGGCTGCTGCGGCTGGTGCCGCCCCGCCCGCGCCGCGTCAACTTCCCGCCTACGCGGCTGCTGTTCGAGATCGCGCCCAAGGAGGAAACTCCGTCGCGGACGCCCTGGTGGCTAATCCTGTTGCGGCTGACGCTTGCTGTGCTGATCATCATCGCGGTGGCCGGCCCGTTGTGGAACCCGCCGCTCGCCAGTTCGAACCGAGGGGCGCCGTTGCTGGTGTTGCTCGATGACGGCTGGGGCGCGGCGGCCTCCTGGGATGCGCGGCTGCGCACCGCCGACGAATTGCTCGCGCGCGCCGATGCCGACAATCGCGGTGTCGCGGTGCTGCCGCTGTCGGAGACCGCACGCGATCTGTCCTTGCAGACCGCTGGCGCCGCGCGGGTGCAGATCAAGCTGCTCAAGCCGAAGCCCTATACGATCGACCGCACCGAGGCGTTGCCCTTGCTCGAACGGTTTCTCAGAAGCGCGCCGGATGTCGAGATCGTCTGGCTCTCCGACGACATCGACCTCGGCAAGGGCGGCGAATTCATCGACGGCTTGCGGCGTATCGTCGGCAGCCATCCGCTCACGGTGGTCGCGGGCGGCTTGCCTGTGCCACATGCGCTCGCCGCCGCCGACAACGCAGCCGGCGCGCTGACAGTGAAGGTGCTGCGCGCGCAAACCGGCGGGGCCGATACCGGCTTGGTGAATGCAATCGACCTTAAAGGTTTGACGCTTGGCGAAGCGCCGTTCACATTCAAGTCCGACTCGCCGGAAGCCGAGGCGGTGATCAATCTGCCGGTCGAAATCCGCAATGACGTGGCGCGGCTGGAGATCGCCGGCGAGCGCTCGGCGGGTGCGGTGCAGCTGCTCGACAAACGCTGGCGCCGGCGCACCGTCGGTATCGTATCCGGCTCGGCTGCCGACCGCTCGCAGCCACTGATCGGCGCTACTTATTACCTGTCGCGCGCGCTCAATCCGTTCGCCGATATCCGCCTCGCCGAAGGCATCGCGCCGGCGGAAGCGGTGAAGCGTTTCCTCGATCAGCATCTGCCGATGCTGATCCTCGCCGATGTCGGCAATGTCGCCGAGGCGCGCGAACGGCTCGACAAATGGATCGACAATGGCGGCGTGCTGGTGCGCTTTGCCGGTCCGCACCTTGCCGGCGCCACCGACGACGACCTGGTGCCGGTGAAACTGCGCCGCGGCGGCCGCATTCTGGGAGGCAGCCTGAGCTGGGAAAAGCCGCAGCAGCTCGCCGCACTTTCGCGCGACAGCCCGTTCGCCGGCATGCCGGTGCCGACCGACGTCACCGTCACCCGCCAAGTGCTGGCCGAACCGGATGCGCAGCTCACCGACCGCACCTGGGCAACGCTCGCCGACGGCACGCCGCTCGTCACCGCCCAGCGCTACGGCAAAGGGTTGCTGGTGCTGTTCCATGTGACCGCCGACACCCGCTGGTCGGACCTGCCGCTGTCAGGCGCCTTCGTCGACATGCTCCGTCGCATCGTCGCGCTGGCGAATGCGACCGCGACGGCCGATAGCGAGGCAACCGGCGAGGCTGCCGTTGGCGCCGGTCACGCCAACCAAGTCGTGCCGGCCACCCGCGTGCTCGACGGCTTTGGCGCCTTCTCTGCGCCGCCGCCGACTGCCCGTCCGGTGCCCGCAAACTTCAACGCGCGCGCCAATGCCGACCATCCGCCCGGCTTCTACGGGCCGCCGGAAGGTCTGGTCGCGGTCAATACACTGGCGGCCAGCGACCGCCCGGCGCCACTCGATTTCTCATCCCTTAACGCCCGCCTCGATGTCTATCGGCACAGCGAGCCGCTCGACCTGCGCGGGCCGGTCTTCCTCGCCGCGCTTGCGCTGTTGCTGCTCGACGCGCTGGTGGTGATCGCGCTTTCCGGCGGCTTTGCCAGCATGCTGGCGCGCCGCCGTGTGGCGACAACGTTGCTGGCGGCATGCGTCCTGGGCGCCCTGACATTGCCGCGTCCGGCGCAGGCACAATCGGCGCCGCCGCCGCAACCGCCGGCATTGACCGCGCAACAGCAAGAATTCGCCATGAAGGCGACGATGCAAACCCATCTCGCTTATATCATCACCGGCGACGCCGACGTCGATGCCATCAGCAAGGCCGGCCTGCAAGGATTGACGCTGTATTTGGCGCAGCGCACCGCGCTCGAACCCGGCGAGCCGATCGGTCTCGATCCCGCGCGCGATGAACTCGCCTTTTTCCCGCTGATCTATTGGCCGGTATCCGCGAGCGCGTCGAAGCCTTCGCAGACCGCTCTCGACCGCATCGACACCTACATGAAACGCGGCGGCACTGTTTTGTTCGACACCCGCGACGCGATCGATGCAGCGCCAGGCCCGGGCGGCGAAATGCAAGGGCCGGGCATGGTGGCGTTGCGCTCGATTCTGTCCTCGCTCGACATCCCCGAACTTGAGCCGGTGCCGCGCGATCACGTGCTCACCAAGACCTTCTTCCTGCTGCGCGATTTCCCTGGCCGCTTCACCAGCGGCCAACTCTGGGTCGAGGCGCTACCGGAGGAACAGGAGGAAGACGTCAACCGGCCGGCGCGCGCCGGCGACGGCGTGTCCTCAATCCTGATCACGTGATTTCTGCTCTCTGGCTATTTTGGGCCGGTCTCTCTGACCCGCACAGCCACGATCTCCCTTTCCTCTGATCCGGCGACACACTTGCTTCAATTTTCGACTGTGGCATGTGCTCACCGCATGGGTAACACTTCCGGGCGAAGATGTGTTTGGCGAGACGCACGACCTCCCCTGTCGATAAACCGGATGTGCGGGTGCGGACATGCCGTTCGCATCCGTTCGTGCTTGTTTTTTTGGGACAAATGCCTTAATTTACCAGCATGAAGAGTGACGTTTTGCCCGTCGAGATTCGCGGGATCCTTCCAGCCAACAGCGGCTGCGCGATTTTCGTCGGCAACAACCAAAAGGTTTTTGTCATTCAGGTCGAGCACAATATGGGCGCCATCATCGGCATGTTTTTGCGGGACACCCCAAAAGAGCGCCCCCTGACCCACGACCTGATGAACAACATTTTCAAAGGCTTCAACGTCACCATCGAGCGCGTCGTTATCACCGAACTGAAGAACTCGACCTATTACGCGCGCCTCATTCTGCAGCAGGAAAATGAATTGGGACGAAAGATTGTGGAAATCGACGCCCGGCCCAGTGATTGCCTGGCTTTGGCCACCGCCCAAAAACGTCCCATCTACGTCTCCTCGCCCCTCTTCGAACAAGTCGAGGACATGACCGCAGTGCTCGACCGCATCAACGAAAACACCGGCGAGTCCGGGGAACCGGAATAATTTGCCTCATGCCCCCTGCTGCCACCCTCACAACACCCGTTCTCTTGGTCTGCGGCGAGGATGAATTCGGCGTCAACCAGCGCGCGCGCGAAATCTTCCAGAAATGGTCCGCGGATATCGGGGGCATGGACCACGAAATCATCGACGCCGCAGTGAACCATGCCGGAGAGGCGCTGAAAAGCCTGGCCAAATTGCGCGCCGCCTTGCAAACGCTCCCTTTCTTTGGCAACGGCAAAGTCGTCTGGCTGCGGAATTGCAATTTTCTTGGCGAAGAACGCGCCGCCGCCGCGCAGGTTGTGACCGAAAACCTTGCCAGCCTGTCCCAGGAACTCAAGGTCTTTGTCTGGGAAAACGTCCGGCTTCTCATCAGCGCCGGGAAAGTGGATAAACGAAAGTCCTTTTATAAAACATTGGAAAAAATCGGGTCGGTTGAGACTTTCGCCGGTTGGTCCGCCGACGATTGGCCGGATCAGGCGGAAACCTGGGCGTTGCGCGCCTTGCGCGACTTGAAAACCGGGATTTCCGACGAGGCGCTGGCCCTGTTGGTGGCCAACATCGGCCCCAATGTCCGCATGCTCAGCAGCGAGATTGAAAAGCTGTTCTTGTATGTTGCGCCGCGCTGCCGGATCGAAGTTGAGGATGTCAATGCCATCGTCACGCGCAACAAGCAGGCCCGCGCCTTCGCCCTGGGCGATGCGCTGGGCGATCGCCATTTGGCCCGCGTGCTGGCCTGTCTGGATCAGGAACTTTGGGAGATCCGCCGCGACCCGAAACGCAACGAAATAGGTTTGCTCTACGGCCTGATCAGCAAAGTGCGCGTTTTGATTTTCATCCGCGAGTTGCTGGCCCGGCGCTGGCTCAAACCGGAATCGGACTTCAGCCGCTTCAAGGCGCAGCTCGCGCGCGTTCCGGCCGACGCGCTGCCTGACGACAAGAAATTGAATCCCCTTTCCATGCATCCCTATGTTTTATTTCAGGCCCTGCCCCAGGCGGACAATTACTCCCAAAGCGAACTTATTGCGGCCATGGACCTGCTGTTGCAATGCAACCAAAAACTCATCTCGCGCAACCTCGACACATCCCTGGTCTTGCAGCAAACACTCATCCAAATCGTCAGTCGCCCGGCTGCGGCGGCGCTCGACGAGCGGCGGCTGGGACCGGCTTGACCGGGCTGAATCGCATCGGAGTATTTTCAAAAGCTCACTCATGAACCAACCTCCTGCAAAGTTAATGGTGGCGGTCTTTGACCAGACGGTCTGCATCAAGGTTAATGGGCGGGCGGATTTTACTTCGAGTTTGGATCTCAAGAAGCTGATTGGCGAACTATGGCAAAGGGGTTACAACCATTTTGTCTTTGAATTGCGCGACTGTCGCACGATGGACAGCACCTTTCTGGGGTTATTGTCCGGGATTGGCCTGAGATTCTCCGGGGGCAAAAGCGTGCAACTCGGCGCGCCTCTGGAACTGCTCAACCCCAATCCCCGCATCGCGGAAACACTGGAAAATCTCGGCGTGGCGGGTCTGTTTGCCATCAGGACCTGTGCCGAACCGTTGACCGACAGATTCGAGCCTCTGGCCCACGCACCCGACAATACGCAGGTGGAACTGACCCGAACCTGCCTGGAAGCGCACGAGACTTTGATGTCCATCAAGCCTGAAAATGTCCAAAAATTCAAGGATGTCGCCCAATTCCTGGCCGACGATCTGAAAAGACTCGAAGCAGCGGGCCGGAAGCAGAAAGAGGACGAGTCCGCTCCCTCATCAAAGCCGTTGTCAACTACTTGAATCGCTGACCGTCATGGCAGCACCCGGTAGAAGCGGGCGCGCTGGCTGGCCACGGGCGTTGGGTCGGTGTAGGAGCCTGTGGTGGATTGAGTTGTGATATTGGTCACGAACGCCCAATTGAGCAGGTTGGTCGAGACGTCAATCTCATAGATCTGCCCCTTGGTGGCCGTCCAAGACAGGGTGAAGCCGTTGGTCGGTGAAGTGATGCTGCCGCCGAGGTTGAGGGGCGCATCCGACACCTGCAGGAGGCGGTAGAAGCGGGCGGGCTGGCTGGCCACGGGCGTTGGGTCGGTGTAGGAGCCATTAGTGAATTGAGTTGTGATGTTGGTGACGAACGTCCATGTGATCAGATTGCTTGAGACCTCAACCTCATAAGTCTTCCCGGGAGTGGCCGCCCAATACATGGTGAAACCGCCGGTTTCGGAAGAGACGCTGGCGCCGAAGAAGAGGGGCGCATTCGTCACCGGGCCGGAGATAATGCTGGTCGCTTCTATCGAGTAGGAAACATTTGCGGTGGAAGTGTTGGGCACGGCCAGGTACCAAACTCCGTTGAGGGACGGCAGCGTCGCGTTGGTCCCGATCACCACGAGTTGAGCGTTGGTTCCGGCGTTGAAACTGCCCGAGTAAAATTCTTCCGGCGTCGGGAAGACGGCAAGGTCGGCCAGTAATTCCACATTGCCCGTGAACGACGTGTTGCTCACGGTAAACTGAATCCCTGCGGGATTATTGGTTACAGTGAACGAATACAACAGATTCGTCGGGTAACCTGGTGGCGCTGAGTTCGGAACGGCTATGCCGCTGGTCAGGGGTATGATTTGGATCTCAACGTTGGTCACCCATGTGGCGATGATCGTGTAGCCAACGGTTGCGGTATTAGTGGGCGAACTATAGACGGCAAGATACCAGGTGCTGGGGGGCATCGGAATGACGTCATTGGCCGAGGCCACGGCCAGGGCAACCGGCACGGAGTTGGTGGTGACAACAATAAATTGATCGCTGCTGCCCGCGTTGCAGCTTTCGTAATCAAAGGACAAAGGTCCAGGCAGCGGCATGCCGTCGCTCGCATACAGATCGACTTCGCCGCCGGTTGGATTAAGGATTTGGAATGTAACCATCGTGGCATTGGTCGGAACAACGAAGGAGTAATACTCCGGGCCGTTTGTGCCGGCGACGCCATTTGTAGGAACAGCATTGTTCAGGGCTGTAATGACATTGCTCGTTCCATTGAAATCCACCTCAATGGTAAACGTTGCGTTTGTCGCGCTGTTGTTCTGCACACCCAGGAAATAACGCTGGCCGGGCAGCAGCGGCGGGGGCGCCCCCAGGGCGGCAAGGGTGTTGATGTTGGGGCTGTTGGCGGGAATAACGCCGCTTGCCAAAGTCATATCGCCGGGCAGGCCTCCCGTAGGCAGCGCCGTTTGGTCGAAATACAAAGTTAATCCGGGCGCCTGCGCCGAAATAGCCGTCAGGATATTGGTGGCAAAGGTGGCATAGGACGGAACATCCACGGCGAAATAAGCCATGGCATTGGTCGAAACGTTGGTCGTGATGACGTAGCCATTGTTGGTCGCGTTGTTGGCGCTGGTCAGCACGTTGAGAACGGCGTTGGTCGAGGATGTCGTCATCTGCATGGTCCAACTGAGAAGCGTGCCGTCGGTCGGATTCGGGGAGTCGTTGCGCGTATCCCAAACGTCCAGCGTCCAGCAACCCAGCGGATTCTCCCCGACGAACGGACTGAGCGGTTCTTCGGGCAGATAATAATTGTTGTAGTTGGTCGCCGGCAGTTGAATGAGTTGAATGTCATCCAGGAGCACGCCCAGGGCATTGCCCGAGAATTCGATTGTGACCTGGTTGTTGGTGGCGACAAAGCTGTTGGTGAAAAGCTGCCAGCCGCCCGAGGCGTTGGTCAGGATGATGTTGTTGGTCGAGATGCCGTCAATGGTCAAATCGAAATTGGGCAGGATGGAATTGGTGCTGTATTTGCCCAGGCTGCCGGTATGGTAAATGGCGTAAATCTCCGCCGGCGAAAGAGAGCGATTGTAGAGCGAAACCTCGTCAATAATGCCGCCGAAAAAGTTCAGGTATGGTATCCAAGTGCCCGTCGTGCCAATGAATAGCGGAGTCGTGTCGTAATCCAACGCAAACCCCGGCGTTGCTGACGCCTCCGCCGTGCCGTTGACGTAAAGGATGGATTGGTTGCCATCGTAGGTTGCAGCCACGTGATACCATACGCCGCGCTGCGCAATCGTCTGGGAATTGATAATTACCTGGTCACCGTTGCGCGAGACAACAAATTGGAAGCGGTCAGAGGAAGTCCCGTTACCGTTGTCAATGGTCTGTTTTGAGAGGCTGTAGCCTTCAAACCAGGCCGACCAGGTGTTTTTCTTGAACACGATCTGTTCGCCGCCGTTGTTGGAAGGCAGGTTCGGATCGAGCAAGACCCACGCCTCAATGGTGACGTTGGCGGGCTTGAGTGTGGGAGAATCAGGAACCTGGACGTAGCCGTTGGTGCCGTCGAAATGGAAAGCTAGTCCAACCATGCCGGTGCCATAACTCGCACCACTCGGCGACAGTGCGCCGTTGTTCATGCCGATGATGTCATTGGCATTGTTGTCGGCGGGCCACCAATCGGTGATGCCCAGGGGTTTGGCGTAGAAGACGATCTCATAAGGCTGGCCGTTCGTGATGGTAAATGTGTTGGCGCCTGGAAATGTTTGGATGATGTGTCCGCTGGTCAGCGCCAGGTAGTTGGCCCCAAGGCTGTTCGTGACGAGGCCGTTCGTGGCGTTAGTCGTGATGAATTGATCGCCATTGGGATCGGCGACAATGCCAACCTCATCGTTGGTGAGAAAACCCGGCCCGTTCGTGGTCTGAATAGCGACCACATTGTTGGTCACAAGCCATCCCTCAAGAATCGCGCCATTCGTATAGACCCCGGCGGGCACTGTTTCGAAGCTGTTGGACCACAGGATGGCTTCGGGTATGACAACTTCTTTGGCAAACGGCGGCGGAGCAAACTTGATGGGCGTGGTCGCCAGGTTCGTGTCCTCGGTGAAGACGGTATAGATGTAATTGCCGTTGGTCGTCAGGCCGAGATTGGTGGCGCTGGTTCCTCCGCGGTCTTCAAAGAGAAGCACACTGGTCCCTTCCGGACTGGTCAGGTGCAGGACGAGGTCGTCCAGATTGGGGTCATTGATGCGAACCCCGATTTGCAGCGACACCACTTGATGGCCGTTGGTGACGCAAATCTGCGATTGGGTGTGGGCATCGGTCGTCAACGGCACGGGGAGGCCAATGTTGGTATAGGTCTGGACCAGGTTGGGTGTCAGACTTTCCTCGATTTGGACTACAACATAAAGCGTCACCGGCGCTGTTCCGGCATTGTTGATGCCGAAATACCAGACGCCGCCGGCTAGGGGCGGGCTTCCTGGCCAGCCCGGCACCGGGTTGTTGGTGCCCAATGTAAGAGAACCTCCGGGCGGACCAATGCCATTGCTGCCGTAATCGCTGGTGCTGAGGTTGTCGAAGTTGGTCAGATAGATGCCAATGGGACCGCTGCCGTTCGTGCTTTCGCTTTCGTAAATCGCGGAAATAATCAGGTTGGTGGCATCATTCGGAACAGGGATGTAATCATCAAACCAGCCCCCATTCGTGATCGTGACGAGGAAGCCGGACAATAACGGCTGGGGATCGACCGTCACACTATAAGTGTTGATTTCACCGGTCGCGCCTATAACCCTACAGGCCTCCGTCAGCAGCCAAAGTCCATTCATCTGTTGACCGACGTATTGTGTCAGACCGGGGAAGCCAGCGGCGAAGCCATCAGTAGTGATGTCGCCGGAATTGGGATTTTCCTGGAGATCGTCATAGGTATTGTAAATGCCGTCCGGCACTCTGGCGGAATAAGAGTTGAGGACCGTGGTCAGCCCACCGAACTGGAGGGTTCCGTAAAGACTTTCGGGATCTGATTGCTGAATGCCAAGAGTCACTGTTACCCGGCGAATTAGTTGCAGGAGTGGATTGGGATTGACCATGAAGACAAAAGCCAGGGCAGGTTGGGGCGAGGTGGCATCGGGTATTGTGACTGGCAGGGCGGTGGCAGTCGCGGTGATGCTGCCATTGCCATTTGCACCGCTGAAGGCCGCTTGCTGGGCGACCGCGTAGAAGCCAAAGTCCGCCGCCTGCTGGTCTTCCGACTTGACGCCGATATAATAAACCTCATTCGCGACGGAATTGGTATAGATGATGGTTTCAGTCCCGGTGCGCCCGAGGGATGTATCGGCAGACTGCACGAAAGCCGCAAGGTTGGTCAACGGTGAGACGTTGGTGGAGATATAAAGGTCAATATCGGCGCTGGTGTTGCGGGGGATGGAGAGATTGGGCGGCAGAAAGGTGGCAAAGGCCACGTTGGTCGCGTTGTTGGTGATGGAAAATTGATCGTTGGTAAAGATGAAGAAATGCCATTGCGATCCGTTGCCGTTGGTCTGGCCCGGGTAATTATACAGGTTTGGCTCATTGGCGCCGACTCGCTGATGGAGGAGCGGCACAGCGTTGCTGGCAAAAGTCACCAAAACAGGCGCTAAGCTGACGATCTGATTGGGGGGCGTATTGGTCGTCAATAAGTTGGTCGAGGCCGGGTCGTCGCTCGAAATGACCAGGGCATAATCCTGGCGAATATTGTTGGTTTTGCCCGGGACGGCGTTGACGTTGACGCGGGTGCCACTGATCGTGACGGTTAGGGGAAAGAAATTGTTGGTCTGCACGTTGGCTGGATTGATATAGACATTCTGAACATTGTTGATGGAGTCGCCCGCAGCGGTAAATATGGGATTCCCTTGACTGTTGACATAGACGTTCTGCACAGCGTTGTCGCTTTGGCCGGGAGGAAGATTGGTCGGATTGCTGGCTGCGGTGAAGATCTGGCCGCCGGGGAAATCGTTGCCGATGTAGATGTTGCCGGCACTGTCCGCCACGGTCAGATCGAGGTTGTTGACCAGGGCGACGCCGGCGGCTGGATTGCCGGGCGGATCGGTCCAAACTAGCGTAATGCGCACGGGGGCGTTGGTATCCGAGTAAGTAATATTATAGGTTTGATATTGGCCGGTGGCCAGAGCCTTGCTGGCGGATTGATCGATGAGCACCATTGTCGGGGTGGAATTGGTCAACGATTCCGGGAGGCTGTTGGTCAGACTGGGCAGGCCCCAGCCTTGTTCATTGGGGCCTGAAGTGTTGACATTAAAATCATATTGCACCCCCAGGGAGCGCGAGCCGTTGATGAGCATGGCCTTGAGCAGGGCCGGGCTGGGATTCGTCATGCCCATCTGCGATTGCAGGAACTCCTGCATCAGGGCCAGCATTCCGGAAACCGCGCCAGCGGACATGCTGGTGCCGCTCTGATAGAGGTAGTACCGGCTCGAGCACACTGTTCAAATCGCTCAAGACCGTGAAATAATCGCCCAGGGCATTCGTTTCGAAGAGATAGATGTTTAAATCGTACTCCACCGGTCCGGGCTGGTTGGACGGGGAAGCGACCCCGAAGAACCATCGGTACTCCAGGCACAAAATCGGGCAGGGAGTAAAAATTGTTGCTCGTTACCACATCGGTTGGCGGGTTGAAAGTGTCGGCCAACAGCAACATGTTTGGGAATGGCGTTGGCGACTCGGCGTTGGAGGAAATCACAATGACTAATCCCGAAGTGTCATCAGGAAGGTGCAGCGTATAATAATTGGTTTTGTTCAGCGCAACAATTTGGCCGAGATAGGGATTGTCGGTGACAGTGGTTTCATAGGTGGGAGCAACGTAGTCTGCCGCCCGGCAGGATATGGTAAATATCCCCGGAGCAACCACGTCCGGTTTGAACCGGCCATTAGTTCCTTCCACTCCAATATCAACATTGCCGCAACTGGAGAAGTACGCCACCAGGTTGCTGTTGTCGGTTTCGCCGTAAAACACTTCGTTGCTCGTTGCGCCGTCGTAACTGACCAGGTTGGTAATGAAACGCGGGCTGTCGCTGGCCCCGACCGTAATGACGTTCTTGGCCGTGGCCGGTGAAGTGATCGTGTCTGCCGAACCACCAGTGCCGTTATCCGAGCCGCCGCCGTTATTGCCGGCGGCGAAGACAAAAAGCAGGGGCTGCTCGCCGTCAACGTTCGGCTGGGCGTCGCGTGTGGCGGCGTCGTAACTGGCCGCATGAATGTCATAGACCGTGGAACTGTAGTCCCAACTGTTATTGGAAATCAAATTGGTCGGTCCCAGGTTTATCGAAGCGTTCTCCTGCAAAAAGGCGTCGGATACATACGGACCGAACACCAAATCCAGGGCTTGCACATAGAGAAAGGCGTTGGTGGCCTTGCCCCGAAAATCCGCATTGGTAGCGGAGCCGGGAATGGGGCTGCCGACGTTTGTTGATGCCGCGCCGCTGCCCGCGATAATCCCCGCAACATGTGTGCCGTGACCGTCATAATCGGCAATGTCGCCCAGCACACGGTTCGTCAAGTCAGGATGCCCGGCATCGACGCCCGAGTCATTGAGATTCACCGTCACGTTGGAGCCGCTGAGGCCGAGATAATTTGAAGTGCCGAGGAGCGTGTTGGTCGAAACGTCCAGTTGGATGCGAGTCAAATCATTCATAAGACGGCGCGGCGTATAGGCTTCGATCTCCTGGGCCAGCGGCAGTTGCGCGACAGCCGCCAGGCTCCCGGCAGGAACGCTCACAATCAGGGTGGGGCCAAATGGGCTGCGATCTTCGCCGATCAAGGTCGCCCCCAATTGGGTCAAGGCCGCCAGGGCGGCGTCGCGCTGGCCGGGGAAGGTGGTGACACTCAAGGCATTGGTCTGCGGCCGCTGCTCGACCGCGGACGGCAGGAGCGTGCCGTCCAGCTTGTAATATGGCTCGTAAGGCAGCACGGCGACCACGTCCGCGTTGGCGGCCAGATTTGTGGCCTGCGCGGGCGAAGCCGCGACTAGGGCGGCATTATTGGGCACGTACGCAATACAAGACGCGCCCGCCTGGCTCAATTCGGCGTAAAAAGCCTTGTCCAGCGGGCGGTCCGCCTGCACCAGATAACTGCCCGGAGCGCCCTTGGCGCGCAGATGAGCCGGAATATTCAAGGCCGCCGGGACCTCGGTGTCGATCAGGGCGTTGCGCAAAATGAGGGCATGGCTGTTATGGAGCAATTGCTTGATCGTTTGGGTCGTGTTGCTGATGCGATAGGATTTGCGTTTGGCGCCGGCATTGGCGGCGAGGGCCTTGGCCAGGGGCGGATGTTGCGACTTCAAGGCATCGGCCCTGGCCGCGGAGGTGCGGCTTTCCCCGGCGCGGCGTTCAGCGGCGCGTTTTTCGGCACATTGCCATACGCAAATCGCGGCGGCGAAAAGCAGCAGGCTGATGAGAAACCAAACTCGTGGTTTTAAACGCATATATTAACCTCCGTACGCACTCGGGAGTGCCTTTCTAAATCTACCGCAAAATGAAGGGGATATCAAGGGCAAAAGAATGACTAATGTCCAAGCACCAATGACCAAGGAATGACCGAATGACGAACGACGGCCGTACGCGGGTTTCGTCATTGGGTCATTTGGGCATTGACTGGTCATTAGGATTTCGTCATTAGGCATTTCCGATCCTTGATTCGCCATTAGGATTTGGTCATTAGACATTTTCGACCCTTGACTGGTCATTAGGATTTCGTCATTAGACATTTCCGATCCCTGATTGGTCATTAGGATTTCGTCATTAGGCATTTCCGATCCCTGATTGGTCATTAGGATTTGGTCATTAGACATTTCTGATCCTTGATTGGTCATTGGGATTTCGTCATTAGACATTTCCGATCCTTGATTGGTCATTAGGATTTCGTCATTAGACATTTCTGATCCTTGACTGGTCATTAGTATTTCGTCATTCGTCATTCTTCGCATATCTTCAATTCCCCGGTTCAATATTATAGTTGTCTATGACGATCCTGGGCGCGGCCGCGCCGGGGTCGCTGACGATGTGGCAGACGGTGCGGGTCAAATACTCCCCCGTGATCTCGTAATTCGTGCATATATTCAGGAGGGGGCCGGAACCTGAAGAATACAGGTTTTTGGGTTTGAGAGACTGGCCCCAGGAGTAAATGACGAACTGCGGCAGCCCCACTTTGAGCAGGGACAACGTCTGCTGCGGTATCCGTTCCACCATTTCATCGTTTTGGTCAGCAAATGTGGTGTTGGTTAGGAAAGGCGAATTAACAGTTAATGCAGATGCCTGCAAGATGTCTCCGATATGGTGGAAATATTTGGTTGGTCTGCAAGGCACGAACGACATTGATTCCATTGGTAATCCCATTGTTGGTCTCCATTAAATAGGAAATGTCGTTGGTCGGGTCGATGGGGACCCCGGTCGTGATGCTGGTGCTGGCGATGACTCCGGCGAAAACCGCAGCCCAGGCGGCGTCATTGGTTTGATTGACGGACAGCAAACCGCGGGCGGCATTGTCGTTGGGGACAGCCGTGAAAAGATCAATGAGCGACCAATCGTTCGTCGGATATGTGAAAGGTGAGTTGACCCAGGTCGTGTACCAATTCTGGTAACTTTGTGATTGTGATGCGGGCGAAGCATCGCATTTCAAGTAAACCGTTTGCCAGGGAGTTCCACGATGGACACGGCCCAGCCAGCCCACGCCGGGGAACAGGTTGGTTGGAAATTGCCAATAATTGGGGCTGCCCAATCCTGGATCCCCAAAAACGATATTGTTATTGGCTATGCCGCTGCTGTACCGCGTCGTGACTGATCCGAGACCACTCGTCCATGCGGGGAGTATTGTTGGGCTGGCAGAAACTCGCTCAGGGGCCTCCAGAGTATATCCCGGGTAGATCAGGTCCCCAAGCGTGTAATGAACTAGAGGGTCGCAGGCTATCCAACTATTCGAGTCTGAATACTGGGCAGTGGGACCAATGAGCTGCGTCGATTCGATATATATCGGTGGCGGGTAGAAGGACTGCTGTGACGCAGGAAAGCCCTGCGTTCCTGTCCCTGTAATGGAGTCATAAAACTGTATATTGTTGTTTTCGCCCCAGTTAATTTGATTGACCGCCCCCACAGGCAGTTGAGCTGTGCCGGCGTCTGTCGCGGGAGGGACCCACCACCAGCTTGTGTTTGATGATGGAATGCCGCCCAGGCGGGGGAAACTGAATGGATCGCTTGGCTGTGAATTCGTTTGTAAATACAGGGTAATGGGAAACGAGCGTCCGAACGGGCCTAAGTTGACAAAATCAAGAACATTTGCAGTGCCGCTCGCCGGATTTCCGTCAAAGAGGACGTAGTAGAGGTGATTTGTCACACTCACGGCCCAATAATGGGTAGGATATGTGGTCTGGTTTGTATCTTGAGGCAGCCATGATTGTGGATTGCCTGCCTGTGCTACAAAACCGTTGGAGGACTCAGAGAAGTAGCTGAAGGGCAGAGTGACAAAGTTGGTTAGCAAAAATGTTTGGAACGCCCCTGTTTGTGGGTACCCCGGCCATGCGCTAATGATAAAATTAGGTGGAGTTTGGAGGGACAAATTGGTGGTGAAGCGGAATCTATAATTATTGGTTATAGTAACCGTGATATAATTGCTTGCCACAATATATAAACCATTCCCCGAACCGTAGAAATTCGAGCTGTAAGGGTTCCAGGCATCCATGCCAGAATAATTGGAAACCGACATTTGGTAAAATTGATTCGTAGCTTGAAGTGGTAAGGTGGTGAGATATTTACCCTGATTGTTTGGGTCAGGCTTCCTGACGAATTGCAGTTGTCGTTGATAGAACACCCGGCTTTGATAATTGTATTGATCAAAGGCGGGAATCCCTTTGACAGCTCCGACAACCCACGGAACCCCCCAAACGTTGTCATTCGTTTGAATACCCTGCGCGCCGGTAAGCAGTGCATTGGTTGCGTCCTTCCATGGATTTGGGTCGGGGTTGTAGAAAAGTTGATTATAAGCGCCGGCTGCCGTGACGTTCGTATAGCCAACAATATTGAGGACCGCGTTGGTGGTTCCGGGATTCACAACGTTGAACAAGGGACGGAAGACAGAAGGTTGTTGGTAACGATGTGCTCCGGTACCTGCTGAGTAAAGAGGGTTCGCGGCGGAGTAAATATTTGCCGCCAACTGCAACATCCGATGGACTTGTTCATTGTAGCAGACGCCCGGGCTGTTCGACATGAAAACGGGAATGTTTGTAATCCCGAAAGTCATGTATATCCAGTTGGTCGGCGCGTAGGCTTGGACATATTGCCCCAAGCCGTTTGTGACGTATTGACCCAGGCTGGTGGTGAGGTAGTTGGTGTAAACAAAGACCTGCGAGCGAAGGAGCAAATCGGCGGCGTTGGTGAAAAAGCCGAGTGGCGTCCAATTAGTGAGGTTGGTGGGCATTGGCGTGTATGGGCCATAAAGGCCGGCGGCTGTTTGGCTGTATGGGCCGGCTTGGATCTGGGCGGTGTTGTCGTAGTTGATGTTGACTTTGGTGCGCAGCCAGGACGGCGGCGGAACGAGGGGGAGGTTTGTGTAAAGATTGGAATACACATAGACTCCATATTCCGGGGCGGAACTGGTTCCGATGCAGGCAAGCAGACGTTGGAAGGTGTAACGGTTGTAAGAATCTTGGTTCGTCATGGCCGAGGCCAATCGAGCCGTGAAATTAAGGCCGCTCTTGGTCGCACCGTACAGTCCGGTTTTGTTCGGGTCGAACAGGTCCTGGACATCGTAAAACATGTTCGAGTTGTAGGTTCCCGGCCAAGGGGAACTGGGCGAGGTGGGATTTCCGGTAAAGTCAAATGGGTAAGATGTGGCTGGACTTGTGCCATATTCGTCGATTCCAAATAGCTCACTCGAAAGCGGGCTTCCAAGCATGTAGTTCAGACTGAAGGGATAGTTGACATTTGGAAAAGTCATGTTGTGTCCATAACGAAAGCCAAGAATCTGCGAGGCATCATCGAAGGCGCCCCCGGTGTTCACAGCGGGAGGAACATTGTAATAGTACGGATTGGGCAGGAGAGAGTTCGTCTGATACATGGCCGGGCTGAGGGCTTCAAGGAATGCGGCCAGGTTAAGCTCCCACGAGCCGACCCCTTCGTCGCGAACAAAAGCATCCGAGGTCATCGACTTGGTTCCGCCGCTGTTAATCAAGTATTTGGAATAATTATGGATAAAATTCAAATCGAGGGTTTTGCCGATGGGCAAGGCCATGAAGGCGTAGCGGCCAATGAATGAATTGGTCGGGGAATGGGCGTATTCCGGATATTTGAGAACGCCAATCCATTCCGGCTCGCCGTTGTTGAAGTTCGTAACGTTGGGAACCGGCTGGCCGTTTGGATAGAGCGCTGACTGGTAACCGTTTGTTTCAAAACGCCCATTGCGGTTGATGTCCACCCAGAAGCGAAAGTCATTCGTCGGTTGGGCCAGGTTTCCATTGGTCATGACAAACACAGGAGGGCGCGGGTCGAAGAAAAGATTGCCGATATTCTGCGCCCAGTTTTGGGCGTTGGCTGTGGTTAAGCCTCCAAGATAGTCGTAATTGACGGCGTTTGAGTTCTCACTGGTAGGACTGAACCACGCATAGAAGAGGTTCGACGGAGTGATGTAATTGTGGGAGGCCGTGTAGTCATAGCTCAAGATATCCGTTTGCGCCATCATTTGGGCGATGATTTCCGTCTGGGCGCGGGCCAGGGCCGCGTCACTCATGTTCTTGGCCGTATCAACGTCCAGGGTCGCGGTCACGGCGCTGCGATCGCGTTTGGTCATGGCGAGGAAGGCAATGGCAAGGAAGGTGATGACCGAAAGCATCAGCAACGTGATCACCAGAGCGACGGCGCTGTTGGCAAGGGAACCCCGAAAGCATTCGGGGGAGGAATGGGAAGAAGATTTTGCAGGATGATTCCCCTGCCAATCATTCCTCTGCCACCTCTGGTCTTTTATGTGTGTTTTCAAGTTCATGGCGCCGCGGGGATGATGATGTGCTGGCGAAAAATCTCAACCTGTCCTGCGCATGTGGACAAATATTGTTGGGCAGCGCCGGTGGCGCCCGACGTATATAGCGCCCTGGCGTGCTCGAAGGCTTCCGGCTCCAGAATGCCCAGCTCGATGTCCATCGAATGGGGCAAATAGTTTGTCACATAGGGCGGAAAGTTCGTCGTCGGATTAGGCACGATGACGGGATATTGAAGGTAGTTATCCAGCGGAAAACCTTGCACTTGACCGAACTGGTCGTAATTCGTCTCCCAATGCATCTCATTGCCGTCGGCATCGAACGCATAGATCTTCAAATGAACGACGCCATCGGCGATGCGATGGAAACCAGTGAAGTTGCTAAAGATGGCAGACTGAAAACTGGGATAGAGAATATTGTTATTGGTGAGCGGCGCGGTGGTGTTGGTGACATAGCGATAGAGCGTGCCAATGCCAGGAATGGTGGCACCGTTGCTGTTGGCGAACCAGTTGCTCACGCAATAACCGATGCCGAGCCAGGTGTTGTTGGTTTGCACCGTGGCAAAGATATCCTCCAATTGATTGGTGCGGAAAGGAACAAGAACACCGTTGTTATTAATGTTGCTTTGAACAAGGTCATTCGTGTACGGAAATTCCCAGGTACAAGGTTGGCGGGTTTGGAAAGCCTGGAACTGGAGTATAGATTGGATAATACACGTTGGTGAAATGGGGGTCGGACATTTGTGAAAGGTCGGAGGCAATCATATCAATGATGGCGCGGCCGGCATCGGTGACAGTGGTTTGCTTGATCCCGGTTTTAAAGACTTTCTGGGTTTGCACGAACATGGCGGTCAAGCCCAGGACAATGAAGGCAAGCATGGCGGTGGAAACGAGCATTTCCAAAATCGTCAGCGCGCGGCAGTTTCGGGGAGCGCGTGCGTCTCGCGCGCGGTGTTTGGCGTCCCGCCAAACACATTCCCGCGTGGCTTGTCTTTGAGCGCGACCAATCCGAAGAATCCATGGGAAGGAATCAGCGAAGAAGTAGGTCGCGAGACGCGCCCCACCGCGACCGGGACGGTCGCGCTCCTCGAGGAACATATTTTTTGGAAGGGCTGTTTTCACGCGTCACGGGTTAAACATATTGGTTGTGTAAGACTGGGGTTGAAAAAACCAATTCGTAATCGTAATCCCGAATACGTTAACGTTGGTAAACCACAGATGCGAACTGATCAAACTGCGATAAGTTTGAGGGCTGGCGCTGGCACCGCCGATTTTCTGGATACTCCCATCGGGGAGTTCGATAACCGGCCACGAGAATTTGAGACGCACTTCGTGCAGGTTGTTCGTCAGGTACGGCACTTCCCACCAGCGATTGGATCGGGTGATGTAGTCGGGAGTGCCGGGAGTGTAAGGGGAAATATTGAGGGGGGGGTTGTTGTTCCAATTTGTCGAATCATACGCAATGGAGTTCCAGGGGACGTTTTCGACCGTCAATTGGTAGCGGAACGCCGTGGCGCTGTTTGCTCCGTTTTGTTGGATGGCTGATCCGGTCATGGCGCGAACAATGGCGGTAACCTGATTGGTTTGATTCAAGATGCGGGCATCATATTCCGGAGTGTTTAACAAACCGATAATGTTCATGTCATTGGTCAAAAAGTTGTAGCTGCCTCCGTTGGGAAAACACGGGTTGTTGTAGGTAATGGAGTTGGTATCTTTGCCGCTAATGTTCCTCACGGTAATCGACTCCACATAGTTCGTAAGAATGCCAAAATTGGTGCGCATTTCGCCGTTGCGGATGGCGTTAAGAAAATAAGGGGCGTCCTGGCTGATGATTGTATCTTCGCGATTGTCTTTTTGCACATTCATGCCCTGGGGCAATATGCCAATGATCGCGACCAGGGCAAAGCCAATCACCCCCACCGCAATGGCGATCTCGATCATGGTGAATCCGCCTTCGCCGCAGCGGCGCCGGCGCGACAAGGGACCGTGTGACGCAGCGGCACATTTATTCGTGACGGTAGGGCGAGACTCTGTCGAGCCGTAAATTGGCAATCGAATCAGGGTTCGACGGAGTCTCACCCCACCGATTGTCGGGCTTCGCTCCGCTGTGCGTGAGAGGTTCGTGTATTCGGATGGACGGTTCATTCTCATCAGAATTGGTTCCGTTCGACCCTGGCGCGGGCGGTCAGCCAGTCAATGTGGATGAGGTTGGGATTGTTGGTGGCGTTGCCGGGCGGCGTCTCGACCACATTGGGTGGAACGGTTGGATATACTTGCGGCAATCCAGTGCTGGGGTCCAGCGGACAGAAAATACTGCCGCTGGTCAGCATGATGTACTGGTCGGCATTTGTCGTGAGTTGGCCGTTTGCGGTAAAACCGATGTAGGGCAAATTATTACTGTTAACGGTGGCATTAAAAGTGGACGGAAACGGAAAGGAAATATTGGTTTGAAAGGCCGCCACTTGCCATCCATTGGACAAACCAGTCGCGCCAATCGTCGTATTCGTCGTGCTTACCCAAGTGGAATAGCCCGGACTGTTGGTAAAGTGGAAAGGAGAAATATAAACGCCCTGCGGCAAGTACTTCCAGTCCGTCAGGTAATGGACATTGGATTTGCCAGGCTGATCGCCAACCGTGCGCATACTGATCAGCGCGTAGGCGGAATACTGATGACCGGCGAGGCTGGTGATTTGCTGATTCACGAAATGTTGGGGCGAGAGCGTGTCGTTGGTCCAAAAGTTGGGCGGAAGGAAAACCATGCAGACCATCGAGCGGTTGACCAGGGCGCGCTGGCGGGCGAGGGCCACGTCGTCGAGCAATTGGCGGGTGGCGGCGGTCATGGTGTTGGCTTTGGTAAAACCACTGAGGTGCGGCAACGCCATCGCCGCCATCAAGCCGATGATGCAGACGACCAGCATCAGTTCCAGGAGGGTGAATCCGCCTTCGCCGCAGCGGCTACGGCGCGACAAGGGCCTGCGTGGCGCGGCGTTGCGATGCGAGGGGTTGGAGTTCGCGGAGTTCATTACCAGTTGCCGTTAGTCGTGATGATGTTGGAGCCGCCCTTGCCGGCGCTGACATACTCGGCCCATAAATCGTAGCTGGAAGGATTGTGGCGGTTGGTCGAGGAAGCGTCGTAATGCCAAAAGTTGGTGATCGTAGTGCCTGTGGGGCTTACCATAAGAACAGGCACGAGCAGGCCTTTGAGACCCGTCACGGCATCGTAGTTGGTATATTCCTTGGGCTGGGGGATGTAAAAGCTGTGCGGTTCGTCCGGATTTGCATTTGCAACGACGGAACGTCCGAACAAATTGTTGAAATTTTGGAAAGTATTAGTTGTGCCGTCGAAAAGTGCGATGGTCGAATTGGTCGGGTAGTTTGTCGCGCCGGTCAACTCGTAGATCAGGGGA
This sequence comes from uncultured Alphaproteobacteria bacterium, assembly GCA_963753455.1. Lineage (GTDB taxonomy): Bacteria > Pseudomonadota > Alphaproteobacteria > Rhizobiales > Xanthobacteraceae > Pseudolabrys. The sequence goes on from CAVWDA010000063.1 coordinate 100,851, forward strand.
TTAATGGCGGCCGTTGCGTCGTAATATGCAAGGTTGGTGGTAGCCAGGTTGCCGTTGTCCGGCGGGTAAAAATTGAGCTTGGATTGATAATTATCAATCAGGAGGGTGAGCTTGGCCTTGTCGCCGTTGACCTGGGCGTTTCTTTTGGCGGTTTGTGCGCCGCTGTTCATGTTGACAACCAGCGCGGCGACAATGCCGATGATGGCAATGACCACCAGCATCTCGATAAGGGTAAAGGCGTGTCGTTTATTCATATTATTCGGTCTGCGCGCGCGCGCCCGTTTGGGAACGGACGTTGATTTGTGTGTCCCGGATTTCCTGTTCCATCCTTTCGCTGAGCCATTGCTTGATCATGCTTTGATAATTGAGATAGCGGGAACGGGCCAGGCGTTTGATGCGGGCCAGCATGCGCGGGTCCATGCGCAACGTAATGGTGATGGAGTCGGACAGTTCGCTGCCGGCGGCCACGGAACTTTCCATGAGCCGGACATCCACGCGGGTTTCGGCCCAAAAGGCGGCTTCCGCTTCTTCGCGGTCGAAGAGAGGAACTTCTTCCCAATTGAAAATGGCGTTCATAGGCAGTATTACTGGGCAAGGGCTTGAGTGAGTTTCCGTTGATAAAAAAAGCGGTCTTCGGATTCGAAGGGACGTGCGAAGATGACGCGGGCTTGTTTGCCATTGGTGCGAAAGACGGTGAAAACGCCGAGGCCATTGGCGGCCATGCCGAGATTGAAAAAGCGGGCCTGGACGGCAAAGCGGGGGGAATCCGGCAAGAGCCGGACGGCAAAAGGGTCCTCGAACGATTCCTCAATGATCTGAAGAGTCAATGAGCGATCGAGATTAAACGGCGGATTATTCCAATCAAAGTCCATAAAACTCGTAAATCAAATGGCCATGCAATGTCATTACAATGTATTTACCGCATTGGCCGGTTTTTGTCAAGGGTCAAAATTGAGAAATTTAAGATTGGCATAACAGATTGAATGCTGGCACATTCCATGCGTCGCCGCCGGGGCGAGTTGCAAATTGACCAATATTTATGGAAACAACTGTTCAAACTGAAGACGTGATCCTCCAAAAGACGCGGGAACTGTGCGAAGCCATCGTCCAACAACCCCAATTTCAAAGCATCCGCCAACAAGTGGAATCGTTCATGGCCGATGCCAAAGCCCAGGAGCAGTACGACAGCCTGAGTGAAAAGGGCCGTCAGTTGCACCATAAACAGCAGCAGGGATTGGAATTGGCGCCGGCGGAAATTTCGGCCTTCGATGCGGAGCGCGAGGCGTTTTTCCGCAATCCGGTGGCCAGGGGTTTTGTGGATGCGCAGGAGGCCATGCATCATATACAGGAAGAAGTCAGCCAATTCGTGAGCAAAACGTTCGAGCTTGGACGGGTGCCGTCCGCGGAAGACCTTGAAAATGGTTCGTGCGGTTCCGGCTGCGGCTGCCATCACTGATTTCTGATCGAAAACACGCTGTTGGCCACTCCACCACAAACCCCTTCCGAACGCTGGCCGGCCCAGATCAAGTTCATCGTCGGCAACGAAGCGTGCGAACGTTTCAGTTACTACGGGATGCGGAGCATCCTCGCCGGCTACATCACGGGCGCGGTGCTCAAGGGCGGCTTGGGACAGGATGCCGACTCGTCCACGAACATCATTCATGCGTTCGTTTCCGCGAATTATTTCATGCCCCTGTTCGGCGCGTGGCTGTCGGACAAACTCATCGGGCGCTATCACACGATCCTGTGGGTGTCGCTCTTTTACTGTGCCGGACATGGCGTGCTGGCGTGCAGCGATTTCGCGGGCGGGGTTCACGGCAAACTCATCTGCCTTTACATCGGGCTGGCCTTGATCGCGTTCGGCTCCGGGGGAATCAAACCCTGCGTCTCGGCGTTCATGGGCGATCAATTCAGACCGGATCAATCGCACCTGATACAGAAAGCCTATGGCGCCTTTTACTGGGCGATCAACCTCGGCTCGTTTTTCTCGTTCCTCGTCATTCCGTGGGTCAAAAACCACCACGGTTACAGCCTGGCATTTGCGGTGCCGGGAGTATTGATGGGCATTGCGACCTTTGTTTTCTGGCTTGGGACAAAGAAATATGTCCGCGTGCCACCCTCGCGCGAAACCAGAACGGGCGGTTTCATCCCGGTTTTTTTCAACGCCTATGCCAATCGCACCAGTTCCGGTTTCGGTCCCTTGCTGAATATTTTGACCACGCTCGGCGCGCCGCTGTTCATTATGGTCGCGCTGGCGATTGTTTCTTTTGGGGAGATGAGCCCGGTAAAGCGCGCGATCGGTTGGGCGGCGGTGATCTGCACGGCGCTGTGGTATGCATCCGTTTTGGTATTTAGCCTGCTGCGCAAGTTCGATCCCGGCGACAATTTCTGGGCTGGAGCGCAAAAGCGTTACACTGAAAAGGAAATTTCCGCAGCGCGGTCGGTCAGCCCAATTCTGTTCGTGATGGCTTTGATTCCCATCTTCTGGTCGCTTTTTGATCAATCGAATTCAACGTGGGTTTTGCAGGGCGAAAAAATGATGCACACCACGATCCTCGGCCTTGACATCGGCGCGGAGCAGATGCAATCCATGAATCCATTGATCGTCATGGCTCTGGTGCCATTGTTCACGCTGGGAATTTACCCGCGCATCGGAAAATTTGCCTCGCCGCTGCGGCGCATGTCCTATGGTATGTTCCTGGCGGCGGTTTCGTATCTTATCGTCGCCGCGCTTCAGAAACAAATCGAAGCGGGCGTTCAATTAAGCATCATGTGGCAGACCGTTCCGTATATCGTTCTGACCGCCGGCGAGGTGCTGCTTTCGACGACCGGCCTCGAATTTGCCTTTCGTGAAGCCTCGGCGGAACTCAAGAGCACGATCATGAGTTTCTGGCTGCTCACGGTGACAGTCGGTGATTTGTTCGTGGTGGGAATCACGAAACTGTTTTCCGAAGCGGGCGCAGGCAATCACGCCGCGTCCGTCAGTACGAATCGTTTTCTGCTGTACGCCGGGCTGACTTTTGTCGTGGCGATCTTGTTCAGCGTCATTGCCAGCACCTACAAGTATCGTGACGCGACGGCGGCGGAAGGAAAGTAATCAAGGGGGATGACATGACCGAAAAGCATCTGCTCCTCTCCAACTCCCGCGACGGCAGATCGATGTGTAAAGATGAATGAAACGTTCACACCGGAAGAGTTGCGCGATTTGCGGCGCGCCAAATCGCTGCTGGAGAACCGGTCCTTTGCCATAAAATTGTCCGATCTCTTCGGCTTGCCCATCAATGCCGGCTTCGCCCTGCTGCCGAAAAAATGGTCGGGAAAAATCAACCACGCGGCCAATGCCGCCCTGTTCAAGGCCCTGGAAGTCGCGGTGGCCACAACCGGCAATAAAAGCCTGAAGCCTCCTTCGAACCGCTGGCACAAAATTCTGGCGGGCGCCTCCGGCGGGGTGGGGGGCGCCTTCGGCCTGGCGGCCCTGGCTGTCGAGTTGCCCATTTCCACGACCATCATGCTGCGTTCGATCGTTGAGATAGCGCGCAGCGAAGGCCATGATGTGCGCGGCTGGGCGGCCAAAGTCGCCTGTCTGGAAGTCTTTGCCCTCGGCGGATCCAAAAAAGCCGTGGACCCGCCCGAAACGCCCTATTGGAGCACACGACTGGCTCTGAACCAAAGCGTCAAGGAAGCCGCTTCGCACCTGGCCCGGAGAGGCGCGGTGGAACGAACAGCGCCGGCGCTCGTGCGATTCGTCGGCGCCATTGCTTCGCGCTTTGGAGTTGTTATTTCCGAAGAAGTGGCGGCCAAGGCGCTGCCCGTCATCGGCGCGGTCGGCGGCGGAGTCATCAACGTGATTTTCATGAACCACTTTCAACAGATGGCGCGCGGCCACTTCATTGTCCTGCGCCTGGAAAAAACTCACGGTCAAGCGGCCGTCAAGGCACAGTATGATGCGCTGATCGTTTGAGATCTGCCAATTGAAACCCGTGAACCTGGAAACGACACCGGAAGGATTGAAACCACAAGCCAGACAGGTGACGGGCGTTTGCATTGTTCTCGTCCTGGCGGTGTTGGCTGTTTTCGGACAGACGGCGGGCTTCGGGTTCGTCAACTTTGATGATAACCTCTATGTTTATGAGAACGCAAAGGTCGCAGGCGGTCTGAGCCTCAAGGGCCTCGCCTGGGTCTTCACCCATACGGACTGCGATTTATACCACCCTTTGACGATGCTTTCACTCATGGGGGATTACCAACTCCACGGACTCCACGCCGGCGGGTATCATCTCACCAATGTCCTGTTGCACACTGCATCGGCCATCCTGCTGTTCCTCATTCTGCGCCAGATGACCGGCGCTCTGTGGCGCAGCGCGTTCGTGGCGGCGGTGTTTGCCATCCATCCGCTGCGAGTGGAATCGGTGGCCTGGGTGGCGGAGCGCAAGGATGTGCTCAGCGCCTTTTTCTTCATGCTCACGCTTGGCGCGTATGCCCGCTATGTCCGCAACCCAAATTCAGCGGGCCGCTACTTGATGGTTGCCGTCGCGTTCGTGCTGGCCTTGCTGTCCAAGCCGACGGTGGTGACGCTGCCGTTTGTGCTGTTGCTCCTGGACTACTGGCCTTTGCACCGGTTCGAACAGCCCCGAAAGCTTTCGGGGTTGATCCTGGAAAAGATTCCCCTGCTGGCGCTGGCCGCCGGGGCGTGCGCAGATGACTGTTCTGGCGGCGGAAAAAGGGATGCCCCCAACGCCCATGTTTCCATGCCTTCGCGCATCGGCAATGCGTTGGTTTCCTATGCCATCTATCTGCGCCAGATGGTTTGGCCGGAAGGACTGGCGGTGACTTATCCCTATCCGCATAACGGCCTGCCGCCATGGGAAGTGGCGCTGGCCGGGGCGCTGCTGGCCGGCCTTTCAGCGGTCGCATGGGGAGAGCGGCGGACGCGGCCGTGGTTGCTGGTCGGCTGGCTTTGGTATTTGGGAATGTTGACGCCGATGATCGGCATTGTGCAAGTGGGCGCATTCGCCCATGCGGATCGATTCACTTACCTGCCGCAGATTGGCATTTATATGGCGGTGACGTGGCTGGTGGCGGAGTGGCGGTGAGAGGTTGCACCACGAGCATGCGTGTGGCTCTTGGGAGCCTCATGGCCGGCGTACTCGCGGTGTTGATGGTCTGCGCCTGGAAACAGACCGCGTATTGGCAGAACAGCGAAACTTTGTGGACCCACACACTCGCCTGCACCACAGACAACGAAGTGGCCCACTGCAACCTTGGCACGGCCCTTCTTGAAAAGGGACGGGTGGACGAAGCGATCGCCCATTACCAACAGGCCCTGCAAATCAATCCCAACTATGCGGAACCGCAGTTTTGCCTCGCCAACGCTCTTCTGCAAAAAGGAAAGGTGGACGAAGCCATCCACCATTTCATGTAGGCCCTGCAAATCAATCCCGACTACGCGGAAGCCCATAACAGCCTCGGCAGCGCTCTGCTGCACAAGGGAAGAGTGGAGGAAGCCGCCGGCCATTTCCAAAAGGCGCTGCAAATCAATCCCGACGATGCGCTGGCGCACTACAATCTCGGCACCATTCTTCTGCAAAAAGGGAAGAGTGGACGAAGCAATCACCCATTACCAACAGGCCCTGCAAATCAATCCCGACTACGCGCAAGCGCACTACAATCTCGGCAACATTCTTCTCGAAAAAGGCAGAGTGGACGAAGCGATCACCCATTACCAACACGCCCTGCAAAACAATCCAGACTACTCGGAAGCCCACGTCAACCTCGGCAACGCTCTGCTCCAAAAAGGAAGAATGGACGAAGCGATCTTCCATTACCAACACGCCCTGCAAATCGATCCAGACTGCGCCCCAGCCCATGTCAACCTCGGCGGCATCCTCCTGCAAAGGGGAAAAGTGGACGAAGCGATTGTTCATTTCCAAAAGGCCCTGCAAATCAAGCCTGGCTTTGAGGAAGCGCACAGCAGCCTCGGCAACGCTCTTGGCCAAAAGGGAAGAGTGGAGGAGGCGATCACCCAATTCCAACAGGCGCTGCGACTCCAACCCAATGATCCCGAAGTCCAAAACAGCCTGGCGTGGCTGTTGGCCACGTGTCCGGAGGCGTCGCTGCGCAACGGTGACAAGGCGGTGCAACTGGCTCAACGGGCCAATGAGCTGGCCGGCGGGAAGAACCCGGTCGTGCTCCGCACCCTCGCTGCGGCCTGCGCCGAAGCCGGGCGGTTTTCCGAAGCAGTGGAAACGGCGCAGTTCGCCTTGCGCCTGGCCGAGGCGCAATCCAACACCAAGCTGGCCGGGGCACTTCAATCAGAGATGAAACTTTATCAGGCACGCAGCCCGTTCCCTATCTCCGAACAAACACATTGATTTGAAACCAGTGAACTTGGCAGCGACATCGGAAGGAATGAAACCACAAGCCAGGCAGGTGGCGGGCGTTTGCATTGTTCTCGTCCTGGCGGTGGTGGCCGTGTTCGGGCAGACGGCGGGTTTCGGGTTCGTCAATTACGATGACGATAAGTATGTGTATGAGAACCCGGTGGTTGCAAAGGGGTTTGACCCTGAAGGGAGCCGCCTGGGCGTTGACCTATGGAAAAATCGGCCACTGGCATCCGTTGACGTGGCTGACGCACATGGCCGACTGCCAGGTCTATGGCCTGTGGGCGGGCGGCCATCATCTGACCAACGTGGCGCTGCACGCGATGGCCGCGGTGCTTTTGTTTCTGGCGTTGAGAGAGATGACGGGGAGCCTGTGGCGCAGCGCATTCGTGGCGGCGGTGTTTGCGATTCATCCGCTGCGGGTGGAGTCGGTGGCCTGGATTGCGGAACGCAAGGACGTGCTGAGCGGGGTCTTCTTCATGCTGACGCTATGGGCTTATGCGCGTTATGCGCGCCAGCCCTCGCGCGGGCGCTACGCGGCGGTGGCGGCTGGCGTATGCCTTGGGACTTTTATGCAAGAACATGCTGGTGACACTGCCGTTTGTGTTGCTGTTGCTGGACTGGTGGCCGCTCCATCGCGTGACGCTGGACGGGGCAGGCGGCGGGAAGGTTGGCGCCGCGAGGCTTGTGGCGCTTTTTGGGGATTGGTCAAGGAGAAGATTCCGTTGTTCCTGCTTTCGGTCGGGTCATGCGTGGCGACTGTTCTTGTGCCGGAAAAAGTGCTTGACTCCGACCGGCTCCCGTTCCTTGAACGCCTCGGAAACGCCTTGGTTTCTTATGGCGTTTACCTGCGGCAAATGGTTTTTCCGGCGGGATTGGCCATCCCTTATCTCAATCCGCCAAACGGTCTGCCGTTCTGGAAGGTTGCCCTGGCCTTTGTCCTGCTGGCGGCGATTTCCATAAGTGTGGTGGCGTGCCGGAAAAGACGCCCGTACCTGCTGGTGGGCTGGCTCTGGTATCTGGGAATGCTGGTTCCGGCGATTGGGATTATTCAAATATCGTACTATGCCCATGCGGATCGCTACACCTATTTGCCGGGAATCGGGCTGGTCCTGGCGGGGACATGGGCGGTGGGGGATTGGAGCGCGGGGTGGAAACATCGGCGGGCGGCGCTGGGCGGTTTGATGGCTGCCGTGATTGGCGCGTTGATGGTCTGCGCCTGGAAACAGACCGGCGTATTGGAAAAGCAGCGAAACCTTGTGGACCCACACGCTCGCCTGCACCACAGGCAACTACATGGCCCACTACAACCTCGGCCAAGCTCTTCTGCAAAAGGGAAGAGTGGACGAAGCGATCACCCATTACCAAAAGGCCCTGCAAATCAAACCCAGACTACGCGGATGCCCACTACAACCTCGCCATCGCTCTTCGGCAAAAAGGAAGAGTGGACGAAGCGATCACCCAGTACCAAAACGCGCTGCAAATCAACCCCGACTACGCGGAGGCCCACAACAACCTCGGCAACGCTCTTCTACAAAAGGGAAGAGTGGACGAAGCGATCGCCCATTACCAAAAGGCGCTGCAAATCAAGCCCGACTACGCGGAAGCCCACTACAACCTCGGCATCGCTCTTCGGCAAAAAGGGAAGAGTGGACGAAGCGATCACCCATTACCAAAACGCGCTGCAAATCAAGCCCGACTACGCGGATGCCCACAACAACCTCGGCAACGCTCTTCTGCAAAAAGGGAGAGTGGACGAAGCGATCACTCATTACCAAAAGGCGCTGCAAATCAAGCCCGACAACGCGGAAGCGCACATACAACCTCGGCAACGCTCTTCTGCAAAAGGGAAGAGTGGACGAAGCGATCGCCCATTACCAAAAGGCGCTGCAAATCAAACCAGCCGATCCAGCGGTCCAAAATAATCTGGCCTGGCTCCTGGCCACTTGTCCGAAGGCGTCGCTGCGCAACGGCGACAAGGCGGTGGAACTGGCCCGGCAGGCCAATGCGCTGACCGGCGGAGAAAACCCGGTCATTCTCCACACCCTCGCCGCCGCCTTCGCCGAGGCCGGGCGGTTTGCCGACGCCGTACGGAGCGCGCAAAAGGCGATTGAATTGGCCCGGGCGGCGGGGCGACAAGATATGGTTGGGCACTTCAACGGCGAGTTGAGGCGCTACAAGGCGGGACTCCCTTTCAATCAGTAATATTCCTTAAGCGTTTACCGGCCGTCATGGCGTCAGTATGACGGGCTTGTCGTTTGAGATTTGCGAATTGAAAACCGCGCAAAACGATTTGGCGTTTGAACTGGCCTGGAGAAGAAGGTAGCATCGCGGTCGCATGAACTGGCAGAAAAAGCGCCCAGCCAACGACCATGCCGACCCGCCTGCCTTGTCTGCCGGGAAGCCAGGCGTGGGCGATGGTGAGAAGGCAGCGGAGAGCCATGGAATTATGGGATTTCTGCCGTCATCATGGCGTCATGATTGGCTGCTTGGGTTCTTGCTGGTGGTTGTCACCCTCATTGCCTATCAGCCGATGTGGCACGCCGGATTCGATTTGGGACGACGATTCAGATGTAACGGACAATCCCGTCATCAAAAGCGCGAATGGTTTGTACCAACTGTGGTTCACCGCTCGCACGCCGGATTACTACCCGATGACTTACGACATGTTGTGGTTGGAATGGCGACTTTGGGCGAACAACCCGCTGGGGTACCACCTGGTCAATGTCTTGCTGCATGGTTTCAGCGCCGTGCTGCTCTGGCGCGTGCTACTGCGCTTGAAAATTCCCGGAGCGCTGCTGGCTGCCGCCCTCTTTGCTTTGCATCCGGTCAATGTCGAATCGGTCGCTTGGATCGCGGAGCGGAAAAATACGCTGGCCATGTTTTTTTATGCCGGCGCGCTTTTATTCTGGCTGAGATTTGAGGACGGCGGCAGGCAGCGATGGTATGGGCTGGCTTTGGCTGGTTTTGCGCTGGCGCTATTCAGCAAAAGCGCCGTGGCGCCGCTGCCGGCTGTTTTGTTGGGCATTACCTGGTGGCGGCGCGGGCGGGTGGGATGGAAGGACTTCCGGCGGCTTGTTCCATTTTTTGCGATTTCAGCCGCCGTGTGCTGGGTGACGGTGTGGTTTCATTATCATCAAGCCATTGGCCACGACGTTGTCCGGACGGATGGATTCTTGTCGCGCCTGGCCGGAGCGGGCTGGGCAGTTTGGTTTTATCTTTACAAAGCGGTGCTGCCGCTGAAGCTGGTTTTTGTCTATCCGCGCTGGCAGATCGCCGTCCGGAATGTGTTGACTTACATTCCACTGGTCTTGTTGACCGCGGCGTTCGTCTTATGCTGGCGCTGTTGGCGGAATTGGGGAAAGGCGTTGTTCTTTGGCCTGGCCTATTTTGTCGTGATGCTCCTGCCCATCCTTGGATTTATAAACGTATATTACATGCGCTACTCCCTGGTGGCCGATCACTGGCAGTATTTTGCCATCATCGGTCCGATCGCGCTGGCGGCCGCCATCATCAGGAGACCGGTTGTGGCTGCGGCGCTCCTGCTGGCGCTGGGCGCGTTGACGTGGAAGCAATGCGGGATGTACGCCAACCTGGAAACGCTCTGGCTACAAACCATTCGCCTGAATCCCGATTGCTGGCTGGCCCACAACAACCTCGGACTCGCTCTTGGCCAAAAGGGAAGAGAGGACGAAGCGATCTCCCAATACCAGGAAGCGCTGCAAATCGATCCTGACTACCCGGAAGCCCACCTCAACCTCGGCAACGCTCTTGCCCAAAAGGGAAAATTGGACGAAGCGATCGCCCAATACCAAGAGGCGCTGCAAACCGATCCTTTCTACGCGCCCGCCCACAGCAGCCTCGGCAACGCTCTTTGCCAAAAGGGAAAACTGGACGAAGGGATCAGCCATTTCGAACAAGCGTTGCAAACCAGCCCCGGCTTCTCGCCAGCGCACTACAACCTCAGTATCGCTCTTCTGCAAAAGGGGAGCGTGGGTGAAGCGATCGTCCATCTTCAAAAGGCACTGCAATTCGACCCAGCCAATTCAAGAATCCAAAACAGGCTGGCGTGGCTCCTGGCCACTTGTCCGGACGCCTCGCTGCGCGACGGTGCCAAAGCCGTGGAACTGGCCCGGCAGGCCAATGCGCTCTCCGGCGGAAAGGACCCGATTATTCTCCACACCCTCGCCGCCGCCTTCGCCGAGGCCGGGCGATTTGGCGACGCCGTACAGAGCGAGCAAAAGGCGATTGAATTGGCCCTGGCGGCGGGGCGACAAGATATGGTCGGGCAGTTCAACGGCGGGTTGAAGCGTTACGAGGCGAAACTGCCCTTCCATCAGTAATGTGCCCCAAGGGCTGGCCCGTCACCGTCACTTCTCAAAAACGCCCTGGTCTTGCACCAGCGTCCATTCGCTGTCCGGATTGTATTCTTTGATCCACTTCACAATCTGCGCCGTCTTTTCGCCAAGATTGCGCTGATAGATTTTGCCGTCCTGATTGACAATAAAAGTCATGATGCCCGATTGGTCCCAATGCTCGGGCCAGGCCACCAAGGCGAAGCCCTTGGTTAAGTTGCCATGACTCATATAATTCATTTTGCCGCCGGGCGCGTCGTTGCCTTGCCGGGTCAGAATTCTGAAAAAGTAACCGTGAAACGGATGGGGACCTGAACCTTCCTTGTTGTGGCCATAACCTTCGACATGAGCTTCGGCCACGAGCGGCCCGAATGGGCTGGCTGCTTCGCCTTCGGCGGCTTTCCAGTAAAGGCCGTCCTTTTTGCCCGGCGCGCTCTTGAATTTCAAGGCGTACTTCACTATTCCGCTCCCGTCGGCGTTCAGAGTGGCGTACTGGCGTTGGGCATCGGCATAGGCGCCGCAGACGCCGATGGCGTGGAGTTCGTCCTTCCCGATGTGCCGGTTGATAATCTCCTCCTTGCCCGCATCGGTGTCGAATTGCCATTGCGAGTTCGTTTTCACCAGTGGAATCGGTACGGCCAGTTGTTCGTGCCAACCTCAAGAGTGATTTTGTCAGCGCCGTCCGGCACTTGCTGGCAGCCCTCCGCCATCGCCTTGGCAAACTTCGCCGCATTGTTGGCGTCCTGCACTTCGTCACCAGTCAGGAGCAAATTGGCGTCCGGGCCGAAAATCTGGTTCAGCGCGGCTTTGTCCCGGGCTTGGGTGGCTTCGAGCAATGCCTTGATGGCCTCCTCCGGCGATGCGAAGGAGCGTTGCGCGACGGCAGCTTTCTGCTCCGCGGCGTGGAGTGTCGCGGGCAAAACGCCGCAGGCCGCGCCCACAATCGCCATCGTCAAAATGGCGCTAAAACGTGTCGATGGATTCAAAAGTTTCATAGGTTTGACTGGTCTGATTTTGTGCAATGTGCCGCCGGCGCTCACCGCCTGCCTCCGCCACGACCGCCTGAGTGGGCGGCTCCCCGGCTTGCCGCTCCGCGGTGACTGTAACCATGGGCGACATCGCGTCCTACAAAACCGGCGTCCCACACCCCGCCCACCACCACCACCGGCCCCCCCACCACCACATCCCCGCCATAGCCCCCGTCCACATATCCGACGCATCCCGTCAACGCCACCAACAGCGCAACGCCCAACCCCAATTTGATCCGGTCGGCCAGACCGTTCGCTTTATTCATGCGGTTCTCCTTTTCCTGTGGAAATTAAAAATTGTTCATGCCCTTGAAATACCACCAGGCGCGCTTTGACGGCCAGTCGCAACATCTCTCCGGCCTCGGCCTTTCCCCACGCGCGATAAGCGGCTGCGATCAATTCGCCGAACGTCAAGAGCTTCTTCCGTTTACTTTTCATAACCAAAAGAATAAGTCGAAAAATCCCATCGCCACAATGGGGTGTTCACCCCATGCGTCAGAATGGTCAATCGCCCGGGGATTCCCGCACCGACCGGGCCAGCCAGTCCAAATAACGCTCATTGCCGCCGGCCAGCGGCAGGACGACAAATTCCGGCGTGTCGTACGGATGATTGACAAGCACCAGTTTTTCCAATTGGCGGAGATGCTTTTTGGTCGTTTTAAAAATGACCAACACTTCGGCGCCCGATTCCACCCGGCCCCTCCACCAATAGTGGGATTCGACGCCGGAAATCAAATTGGCGCAGGCGGCCACGCGCGCTTGCAAGGCGCTTTTGGCCAGGCGGCGCGCGGTCTTCCGGCTGGGCGCCGTGACCAGCACGATATGGAATTGCGCCGCGCTTTTCATTCCAGAGTGGAATCAAGTCTTTTGTTCGGGATGGGCGCCGTAGCTTTTGACCACCCAATCGCTGAGCACCTTGTCCGGCGCATCGACGGCATCAGAGTCAATAATAAATTCCTGCCGGCCGGTGTTTTGGGAAACCAGTTTGAGTCCGAATTGGAAATCCTTGAAACGCGCCGCGCAAAGGTCCCGCACCGGAACGGTTTGCTCCAGGGCCAGGGCGACGAGCCGGTCGGCCGCGGCATCGGTGAAACGGATGGCCAGCTTGTAGTTTTCGCGCGAAACGCGCGGCGAAATCATGCACCAACTGCCGCGCCACGACTTGCTCTTCCTTTTCGTGCTCGGCCAGGAGCTTTTGCAAATCGGCCGCCGGATGGTCCACCAGTTCGCGGGTGACGACAAAGCGGCGCACTTTGGTGGAGGGCAGCTCGAACTTGAAGTCGCGAAAGATGCGTTCGCAAATGGTCATCAAGCCGCGCGCGCCGGTGCTTTCCTCGCCGGCCAGTTCGGCGATGCGGCGCAGGCCGTCGTCCTTGAAAAGGACTTCGATGCCGTAGGCGGCAAAGGTTTGTTCGTATTGGCGGATGATGCTGCCTTCGGAGGTTTTCAGGATGGTGAACAGGTCTTCCGCGCTGAGTGGATGGCAGACGACGCGCACCGGCAGGCGGCCGATGAATTCAGGCTCGAAGCCGAACTCGATGAAATCGCGGGTTTGAGCTTGTTCGAGCGCCGGAGTCTCGCCGGCCGCTTGAACGGGCTGCGGGGCGCTGAAGCCGATGGTGGCTGCGCGCAGGCGTTTCTGGACGATTTTTTCCAGGCCGTCAAATGCGCCGCTGACGATGAAGAGGATGTGTCGGGTGTTGATCGTGCCCGGGGATTTTTTGCCGCGCTGGCTCAAGTCCATCATGGCCTGGATTTGGCCGCTGATGTCGTTGGGCGAGCGGGCGGGCACCTCGGTTTCCTCCATGAGCTTGAGCAGATTGGTCTGCACGCCCCGGCCGCTGACGTCCCGCCCGTTGATGTTGGGAGCGGCGGCGATTTTATCAATCTCGTCAATGTAAATGATGCCGTATTGGGCGCGTCTCGACATCGCCGTCGGCCCGGCGCAGCAGTTCGCGGACAAGGTCTTCAACGTCGCCGCCGACGTAGCCCGTTTCGGAAAACTTGGTGGCGTCGCCCTTGACAAACGGCACGCCGATCAGGTCGGCGGCGTTGCGGATGAGGTAGGTTTTGCCCACGCCGGTCGGGCCGAGAGAATGATGTTTTGCTTGGCGTAATTGGGCGTGGTCCTTGCCGTCCAGGGCCAGGCGGACGTGATGATAGTGGTCGCACAGGGCAACGCTTAAGACCTTTTTGGCCTCCTCCTGTTTGATGACGAAGCGGTCCAGGTAAGGCTTTGACATCGCGGGGCGTTTTGATCGAAGGAGAACTCGTTCTGCGGGCGGTTCCGGCGGGAGGCGCTTCGGCGGTGCCGGCGGATTCGGGTTTGGGCATGCGAGCCGCTGGAGAGATGCTGGCGCATGAACTCCTGCAATTGGCGTTGGAATTCCTCCGGTGAGGGGGGTCCGTTGAAAAGTCCTTTTCCCATAATGACTTCAAGTTAATTCACTTCCGGCAAAGTGCCATGATTATCCGAAAAGCGCACGACAAAATTAAGGGAAAGGCTAAAGGCTGAAGGCTGAAGGCTAAAGGAAGAGTTGAAAGGCCTGGTTTGCTCTTTGTTTTCATAACTTTGCATCCCTTGAATTGGTTTGATTCACTTTGACTGGGTTTGACTGGATTTGACCGGAATTAATCTGTAAGTTGTTGAGGATAAAGTATTTGCATATAACTTCGCGGTGGGGTGAGACTTCCGCCTCCGCTGAAGCTACGGCGAGACAAGCCGTCGAACCCTAAATTGGTTTGACCGCCTTCGCCGCAACGGCGGAAGCCTGTCTCGATTTGACCACAGCCTGAATACGCTCCGGCAACCGGGCGATTTTTCCAATTCGGCTCATATATTTGTATCGGTTTGGGGTTCATCTTTTCTTTTTTTGGTTTGAATCACTTTGAAACGCTTTGAATCACTTTGAATTCAGTCGAACAATTCAGGCCTCTCCCTGCCCTCTCCCCGCTTGGCGGGGAGAGGGTGGCCGGAGGCCGGGAGAGGGGTTCTCTGTATAACGGCACACCAGCCTTTGCGACGCCTTTCCCAAAAAATCGCTGCGACTGGCTGCGATTGACTGCGACGCGGTGCGACGCCCAGCGGAAGGATGGCAGAAAAATAAGCCGGGCAGAAAAATGGGCATTTCCCTGAGATTTTCCTGCCCATCCATATTTCTGCCTGCGATGCACTTCTTAATTCATCCTTCATAATTCTGCCTTTCCGACATGGCCTTAATGGGTCATTCATTAGACGAACATTATAGGTAATATATTCTTTCGTCAATAGATTTTTGAAAGAATTTTTAAGAAAGTTGTGATTTTTGGTGAAAACAGGTTTAGGACCTTGCGCGGCAAAGACTTAAGAAAAACGCAAAGAAGATTTGGCAGAGGAATGCGGAGAAGAATTTGCAGTCTTATTCCCCTGCCAAACATTCCCCTGCCAAATCTTCGCGGAAATGCGTGATCCTGACGAACTGTAGTACAGAGGAAAGATGCTCTCCCTCACCCGCCGTCGCCGAGGCTATGGCGGGGCAAGCCCAAACCGCTCCACTTGCTTTCCCTCACCCCGGCCCTCTCCCTCCGGCGGGAGAGGGAGCGGAAGGAGAGGGCGTTCTTTTGCGACCTCAGACGGGTTCGGCGATCAAATCGTAATCAGTGTGGGCGGTGATTTTGACGCGGGCAAATTGACCGGCTTCCAGCTTGCCCCGAATATAAACCCGACCATCTATGTCCGGCGCGTCGGCTTGGCCGCGCGCGATTAGGAAACTCCCGCGCCGGGCGGTTTCCGGGCCAGCCGTGCCCGCCGCGGCGGTGGAACGGATTAAGCCGTGTTCCCATGAGATGATGTTGTCTTTGGGTAGATCCCGCCAGTGTGCTGCGCGTTCGACCAGGACTTCCATCTCCCGGCCTACAAAGGATGTCGAGATGGCGCGGGCTATTTTTAATTGTTCGGCCATGGCCAGTTTTTGACGGCGCTTTTTGATGGCGTCGGGTATTTGGGCGTCCATTTTGCCGGCGCGCGTGCCGTCTTGCCGGGAATAGGTGAAGACGCCCAGTCGCTCGAATCGGGTTTCGGCGATGAAGTCGAGCAGCGATTGGAAGCACGCTTCGGTTTCGCCAGGGAAGCCGACGATGAATGTGGTGCGAATGGCGATGCCGGGGATGCCGGCGCGGATTTTGGCGATCAAGTCAACGATGTGTTGCCGACGAGGTTTCGCGCCGCATGCGTTCGAGCATGTTTGGATGGATGTGTTGCAGCGGCATGTCCACGTAGCGCGCCACTTTCGGGCATTGGGCAATGGTGTCAATCAATTCATCGGTCCAATGGGCCGGATGGGTGTAGAGCAGGCGGACCCAAAAATGGCCGGGCAACGCGTTGAGTTCGCGCAGGAGGGTGCAAAGGGTCGTTGCTCCGGCGGTGAGGGACTGGGCGGCGGCGGAGAATTTTTCCGGCGAGGAAATGGCGCGGCTGGTGTTGGGCCGCAGGTCCAGGCCGTAATAGGTCGAGTCCTGCGAGATGAGGTTCAGTTCCTTGACGCCGCCGGCGATGCAGTTGCCGCGGCCTCCCGGACGACGTCGGCCTGCGCCGCGGCTGCGATGGGAGCCGCGCATCCGCGGGAATGATGCAAAAGCTGCACGGATGATTGCAGCCCTCCGCAATCTTCACGTAAGCAAAATGTTTGGGGGTCAGCCGGAAGCGCGGGGTGGCAAAATCGGGGATGTAAGCGGGCCGAAGGTTGACCTGGAGGAGCGGCGCGGCGGGCTGGAGGCGGAACCTTGCCGACTGAGGCCGGCCGACTCGCATGCCTGGAAAGTTTGGAGATTTGCGATTGGAAATCGGCCCGGTTCGGGCCAGTTTCTCGCGCCGCCGCGCCAGGGCCTGCCGGACGATATCCGCCGCCTGCGCGACTTGATCAATGCCCATGAAGGCATCGACTTCCGGCAGGAGAGCGGGTAAATCGTCGCGATAGCGTTGCGGCAGGCAGCCGGAGACGATCAGGCCCTGGCCGGGCCTGGTCTGGGCGCGCACCGCGGCGGATTGCAAAATGGCATCAACGCTTTCTTCCTGGGCGGCGTCAATAAAGGAACAGGTATTGACAATGACAACGTCGGCCTGGCTGGCGTCGTTGGTGATTTCCAATCCGGCCTTGAGGAGGGAGCCGAGCATGATTTCGGCGTCGACCAGGTTTTTGGCGCAACCGAGGGAAATGAGACCGACGCGCACGGGCGTTGATATTGGAGTTTTCGTCACGGGGATAGGGAAGACAAACCACGGATGGACACGGATAAACACGGATAAAAAGATGGCTCTCCCTCACCCAAACCCTCTCCCCAAGGAGAGGGCTTTACCGATGTTAATCCGTGTCTATCGGTGTTCATCCGTGGTTAAACTGCTTTTCCCAAGCTTACGGGGCCGGGTGGCAAATGTGCTAATTGGCGGGTTTGGGCAGGGGCAGCGTTTCGCTGGTCGGCGGCGCTTGATACAGACCCGGCCCCAAGCCCTCCAACGGATCCTTGTGTTGGTAATGAAGCCAGACGAAATAAGAGACGACGGCCACCGTCACGATAAGAAGCAACCCCACCGCGGGCAAGGCCAGCCGCCGGACGAACTTCGAAAAATGGAACATGGCGTCATCGAGCGCGCCACTGGCGGGCTGGGACAAAGCAGGCTCCTGCTGTCCGAAATCGGCCAGTTCATGGCTGAGTTGCTGAAGGATTTGCGGGGCGTCGAGTTTCAAGAGAGTGGCATAAGTGCGCACAAAACCGCGAATGTAAACCGGGGCGGAAAAGACACTGTAATTGCCTTGCTCCAGGGCACGAATATGGTCGCTGCGGATTTTGGTCCAATCCGCCACCTGGTGAATTTCCAGATTCTGCATCTGGCGCGCCGCGCGCAGTTGTTCGCCGACAGTTGGCATGATGAGGATTGATAGCATTTTCGGGCGGCGCTGGCAATCCTTTAATGAAGGATAAATGGGAAATACCCGGCCGGCTATTGGGCAACCACAATCATCGCGTAAAGTATTGTGGCGGGGACGGTGAAGGCCACGCGGCCGTCTTCTTCCCGGAAGGCCAGTGGCAAAGTCTGATCCCGGTCCGGTGAGAGACAGCTTACGGATTTGACCGGGCCGGGAAATTCTTTGCGCACGGTCACAGAAAATGGCGCCAGCGGGTTGTTGCGATCAAAATTGACGAAGTGAATGATTGTTTTGCGACTGGCGGGGCGGGTGAGCAAATCCATCACCGTGGTCAGCGGCGCGCCCGTTTGGATGGAAAGCCCCCTGGGCAGACCCTCCACCACGGCCCGGTCAATGGCTTCGTGATTTTTCGGCAGGACCCATTGCGCCGGCGTCATCCGTGTGACCAGTTGCCGGGTGGCGCCCGGCTCGGGATTTTTCTCCGTCACCTGCGGCTTGCTGATTGGTGAATCGGCGCGGACGATTTCCGGGACATAAACGATGCGGCCCGCGCCCTCCGAACGGGCGGGCAGGAACGGGTTGGCATGACGGCGTTCGCGCCATTGATTGTATTGGGCGGTGTTGCCAGTCAACAACAGCGTGCCGCCAGCGCGGACAAATTCGAGCAGCTTCCGCGCCTGCGCGTCCCCCACGCATTCCTGGCCTGGCAGAATGATTTCCTGATAACGGCCAATCTGGTCCATGTCCTCGTCAAACAGGATGTCGAAGGGGACCTTGTGCTGGATGAGCACCTGTTCCATCAAAGTCGTGGGAACGGAGGTGTCGTTGATGCTATAGGCCATGGACGGCCAGGAGTGCAAAACGGCAACGTCGGCCACGCTTTCCGTGCCCCGGAAAAAGCGATCCAGGTATTCGCGATAAAATTCGAGCATGGAGGTGGAAGCTTGCGTCATGAAGGGGATGCCGGGGTTGCCAGCCACCGGTGTTTGGTAATCAAAGGCCATGTCCACGGCGGCCCGAAGGTCGTCTTGCAGCGATTCCTGGCAACTGGCTTTCAGGCGACGGGCCACTTTGTAGGAACGGATTTGGGAAACCAGCGCCCCGGTCCGGGAATCAATCCGCGCGTCATAACCGCCGGTGTCGAAGGACATGACGTCGATGCGATTGGCAAACAACGGATGATAGACCGCGTTGACCCAGTAACGATTGAAGCTGTAAACCCCTTTGATGTTGAACAGCACTGAAACGTTCGGGTTCAGGCTTTTGACGAAGTCATAGAGATCATTGGCGTAATGAGCCAGCGATTCGCAGCGGAACCGCACCCATTCCTGCAAGACCGGGTCGTTGAGGGCTTTGATGCCGTCCGGTTGGGTCGGGAAAGCCCATTGGTTGGGCTGGATCCAGTCCACGTCGGGCAGGCCAAACCGGCGTCGGACGGCCTCAGGGGTGGGGTAGCGTTGCCGCAGGAAATCGTGAAAGGCCTGGAGGCAACGCGGGCAGCGGCAGGATTCCGGTTCCGGTTGCAGCATGATGTTGTCGAAGGAGATTTGATCGGCGTGGACTTCCTGGACGGCGTATTTGAGGATTTTTTTCAGATAATCGCGATAGGCAGGTTCGTTGGGACAGGCATAATGCCGGAAGGTCTGGAGCCCGTACGGCACCCATTGATTGTTCTGGTCGCGCTGTTCCCAACTCCGGGCTTGCGGCAGTTCGTGATAGAGGGTTTCGGCAAACATCGTCCCGCCCACATACAGATCCACCTTCATGCCGAGTTGATGCATGATGGCGGCAGTGCGTTTGGCCTGCTCCATGTTGGCGCGTTCATATTCCATGCCGAAGCCCTTGTAGAAATAAATGTGGCCATAGCGGATGCCAGCGGCAGCAATCCGCTTGAGATTGTCCGGATCGCACATCTTCTGGTACCGCTCGGGTTCATCGTCGAAGTGGTCGCCGCGCCGCAGCAGGAAATCGAGCGGTTCATGGGTTGGCCATGTGATGGCATGGTTGAGTTCGTTCTTTTGCTGCGAACGGATTTCCCAGCGTGTCGGCTGCGTGGAGCTTTCCTGCGCGAGCAGGGGAATGACGCCGGATACAAGGAGCAGGGCCAGAACAAGACCGGAAGGGGCGACGGGCTTGCCAAGACAAACGGCAGGATCGAAAACGATCCTCGCTGACAACCAAGTTTGCATGGTTACTCCTTAACCCTGCAACCCCGGGTTGACGAGCAAAAATCCGGGGAAAATCGGGAGGGGCGGAGCCGGGGGCAAATTCATCCTGTCTGGCGTGGCATGTTTTTCCTCATTTCGGGCCATGACTTCACAAAACCCCTTTAAAATAAGGGTTTTTTGTCATGGCACAGCGGATGCTAAAGGGGGATGAGATGATCGACACCAAGAGAGTTTATGCACCGGATTGCCAGGCCGCCCAACCGCCGGCGGTATTTGACCCCCGGGTTTTGCCGCAGGCGGCGACATCGAAGACCTTGAAGGCGGCCCCGCTAAAGAAAGATGAGCAGGAAGCCGTAAATTATCCATGATAGAAAACATCAAAGAATTAATCGAAGCTCTCCGTGACGAGTTGAAAAACTACGGCGAAATGCTTGCCCTGCTGGACCGGCAGCAGGAATACCTGATGACCCGCGCCGCGAATGAAGTGTCCCAATCCATCAGCCTGGTCCAGGCGCAAGGCCTGGCCATCCAGGAAGCCCGGAAGCGGCGGGAGGATTGCCGCCGCAGTGTCGCCGGGGCGGCGGGCGAGGCGGAGACCACGTCTTTTAAGGACCTGATTCCCTTGTTGCCGGCGGATTACCAGCCGCTGCTCAAGGCGCTGGTGGATGAAAACAACGAACTATTGTTTCGTGTGCGCCGCCGGGCGCGCCAGAATCATGTGATGCTGAAACGCTCGGTCGAATTGATGCAGCAACTTTTGAATTCACTTTGCCCCCCGGTCCAGACGTCCAATGGCAACGGCCAGGGCAGGTTGCCGACACTCTCGCGGGCGACGCGACAACTGCACGAGGAGGTAAACTGACCAATCGAGATTATGATTGCATTACTTGACACCGATGTCAAAAAACGGGCCCGCCAACAACGGGCCATTCAGGCCGCCGCCCCCGTGCTGGCGCTGGCCGGCTGGGAAGGGAGGGGAGTCGAAGCCGCAGTCATCGCCGCAGCGCGCGATCCTCTGCTGGACGCACAACTCCAGGCCGAAGCCAGTGTGACCGGGTCGCTGGCCGCCCAGCAAATAAACCTGCAAAATGCCGGGACTTGTCTGGACGAGCTAACCAGTTTCAGCGCCGCGCCCAATGGTCTCAAGGGACTGGACGCCGACCTGTCAAATTTGTTCAGCTCCTTTGAAACCCTGTACAGCGACCCGGCCAACCTCCGGCTGCGGCGCGGCATTGTGCGATGCGCGCAGGACATCGCCGCGAAATTCAACCGCGCCTCTTCCCGGCTGAACTGTTTGAGAAACGATTTGAATGCTTCAATCCAAAAGGACGTGGTCCGGGCCAATCAGAACCTGAATGATATTGCCGGCTTGAACCAGCAGATCCTGGAGGCGCGGGCTTCGGGCGGGAGGGCCGGCGCTTTGGCCGAACAGCGCGAGCAATGCCTGGAAACGCTGTCCGGCTGCGTCAACATCATTGCCACGCCCCGGGCCGACGGCGGCGTCAACGTGAGCATCGGCGGCGTCGCCATGGTTTGCGGGGCAAAGACGCCTGACAGCCTGGCAACGTATCCTGACAAAAATGAAAATTTGCGCCTCCAGGCGCAAAACGCCGGCACGCGGCTGAAGCCGGCCGGCGGCAGCATTGCGGGGAAAATCACCGCTCGCGACGGCGGATTGGCCAACTTGCAAAGCGGGCTGAACAACCTGGCCTCGCAATTGATCACACGGTTCAATTCCATTTACAGCCTCCGGCTGCGACTTGAACGGCGGGACCGGCCGGGATTTTTTTACCGGGACCGACGCGTCGGACATCGGTGTCAACAGCACTGTGGCCAATGATCCGTCACAGTTGCAGGCTGGCGGGGCGGCGCCGGCCCTGGAGACCTTCGGCCAAAGCTATGCCCAAACCGTTTCCAACCTGGGCAGCACCCTGTCGAAGGTCAGCGACGATTTGAGTAGCAGCCAGGCGGTGACGCAAATGCTGGCCAATGAACGCGAATCGGCGCACGGCGTGTTGATCGGCGACGAATTGAACTATTTGCAGCGGTATCAGCAAGCCTGCGCGGCCTCCGTCCAAATGCATGCAACGCTCAATGAGATGCCGCCCATGCAATGAGCCGCTTGCGGACTTCCTGCGGTGAGGTGTTTTAAAGAAAGGAGCCTCTTTCTGCTTTCCGTTCCAGGCCGCGCTGCTAGTCTGTTGAGCGCACTACATGAGGACAGACCAAAACAAGGCTGGCTCTTCCAGGCCGCTGTTGCCGGAAATTCCCAATTGGTTTTGTCTGTGCCTGCTGGCCGCGTTTCCTTTGGTCGTGTTGGGAAAGGTCTTGTTCGTCAGTCCCCGCGAGGTGCTGTCGGACGGGCGCATGGACTTGGCCCGCTATTTTGTCCACTGGCGCTATTTTGGATTCCATGAATTGAAGTCAGGGAATCTGGCGCTGTGGAATCCGCACTGCTACTGCGGCGCGCCGTTTTTCGGGAACTTCCAGTCGGCCCTGCTCTACCCGCTGAATTTTCTCTATCTGCTGGCGCCCTTGGAGGCGGCCATAAACTGGACGATTGCGCTGCATGTATTCCTGGGCGGCGTTTTTACGTTCTATTGGGCGCGGCAGCGCGGGTTGCATTCGCCGGCCTGCCTGTTGTCAGGCGATGATGTTCATGTTTTGCGGCCCGCATTTTCTGCAAATTCAATCCGGGCATTTGCCCAATCTTTGCACCTTGATCTGGGCGCCGCTGTTGTTCCTCGCCATTGATGAGTTGACAGACCGGCCGGCGGCCGCCCCGTGCCTGATGGGGATGTTTGCGGTGGCCATGGCGATTCTGGCGGGGCATCCGCAGTATGTGTTTTACATGGGCGTGGCGGCGGGGATTTACGCGGTTTTGAATTTGGCGCGCGTCCGGCAGCGTGGAAAAGTGATGCTGGGGCTGGCCGGGATCGTGATTGGGGGAATTTCCCTGGGAGCTGTCCAATTATTCACCGGTCTGGACGAAGGGCGCGAAAGCGTGCGCAGCCTGGGCATGTCCTATGACTTCGCATCGTCCTATTCCTTTCCCCCCGAGAACTTGCTGACGCTGGTGGCGCCGCGGTTTCTTGGCGACGGGAACCATGTCCCGTATTGGGGCCGGTGGTATGTGACGGAGGTTTCGCTGTTTGTCAGTGTGATAGGTCTGGCGCTGGCGGTGTACGGGATGGCGCAGGGCGCGCGGGCGACGCGGCGGTTTTCAATCAGCATGCTGATCCTTGCGCTGGTGCTGGCGATGGGCGGCTATACGCCGGTGTTTCATTTGCTGTTTAATTATGTGCCGGGCTTCAACCTGTTCCGGGGCATGGATAAATTCCTGTGGCTGGCCGCCCTTTTTCTCTCGATGCTCGCGGGAGCGGGGCTGGACCAAATGCTGCGGGGCCGGGATGCGCCGTGGTGGCTGATCGTAGGATTGGCCGGAGCGGGAATCGCGCTGTGCGGCTTCGCCATTTTGCCGCGCCCATTGGATTGGTGGGCCGGAGTGGTGACGAAGCTCAGTGCGAGCACAATGCATCTGCCGCAAGCCGTGGATTTTGCCGACCCGCGCTTCGTTACACAAGCCAGAGACCATTTCATCCGGAGCCTGATCGAGGGGGCCGTTTGTTTGTTCCTTGGGGCGAGCCTTTTCACCCTGGCCAAATCACGCCGCCAGATCGCGTGTGGCGGAATGCTTTTGATGGCGGTGATCGAATTGGCCTCGTTCGCCAGGAGCTCGCTGATGACATTCAAAATTGGCGCGGACTATTCGCCCCCCGGTGTCAGGCTCGTGACGCAAGATCCCGGGGACTATCGAATTTTAAGCGAACGTCCCAACGGCGCCATGACGACCGGAGATTTGGACATTGGAGGGAATGATCCGTCGGGGCTGTTGCGGTATATCCGCTACTACTATTTTACCTTGGGGATCGATTACGATACGGAACCTGAGGCCGCGCGGCCGAAATGGTTCAATACCCAAGCATGGCGGATGCTGCGCTGCCGTTACTTAGTGCTCTGAGGCATAAATACGGTGACGTATTCCAAATCAGGCAGCCAAGGCGGCGGCAGGGTTGTCGGACAGTTTAAGCATGAGGTCGCGCAGGTCGGCCCGTGTGAACTTCCATTCAAAGGGTCTGGCGCTCTGCTCGTAGAGTTGCTGGAAAGCAAAGAGTCGTTGAGCGACTTGGGAAAGCGAGACGAAATCGTTTGGCGTCAGCACCTTTCTTTGCACCACCGAAAAGTAAATCTCCACTTGATTGAGCCAACTGGCGTGAACGGGCAGATGCACCAGAATCAGATTGGGATATTTTTTTTGGAGGCGCTCTACGGCGGCGGCACCGCGATGAGAAGAACCATTATCCACAATCCAAAAGACCCGGCGCGCCTGGCAGTAGGGCTTTTGCTCCATGACTTGTCCCACTAACCGGCCAAAGGGCTTGATGCCAGTGGTGCTTTCGCAACGGCCAAAGATTTTGGCCCGACGCACATCCCAAGCGGCCAGATAGGCCAGAGCGCCGCCGCGCTCGGTACTCAAATTCCACGCGCATGGCTTGGCCCGGTTGCGGCGGCAGGCTTTGGTGCAAACGGAGCCGGGCTTGGATGCTGGTTTTTTCGTCCGCCGAAATGACAAAATCGCCCGCCTTTAAAGGCTGGCCCTCCCAAAGGCCTTGATAAAGATCCAAAACCCGTTCGGCCTTGCTTTGGAATTGCGGATCGCGAGGGAAAATCCAACTGCGGTGTTGCCAGGGCCGAATCGCGTCCTGATCCAGCCAGCGCCAAACGGTCCGACCGCTGATGCTGGCCACCAGGCCGCGACCGGTTATCTCGCGCACCAAATCCGAGCCGCTGTAACGGGAAAGAGGTTGGCCGTTTTGGGAGGGCAATTCGCAGGCCATCGCTTTGACCTGCATCACCAAATCAGGGGGAAAAAACGGGCGGGCGCCCGGAACGAGGAAGGTTCTCCAAACCCTCCAGGCGTTCCTCGAAAAATCGCTTGCGCCACTTGCTGACAATTTGCCTAGGAAGGGAAATCCGTTCGGCGATTTGGTCGTTGCGGAGTCCTTCCGACGCCAAGAGAATCGCCTTGGCCCGGACGACCTGAAAATACGGTGACGTATATTTACGGGCGATCTCTTCCAGCGCATCTGTTCGCGTCCAGTCAACACAATGGGATATGGGCTGTTTCTCGGCATAGGCGTCTGCATTAAAGTATACGCCTAATTTGCGCGATTTACTGCGGCAGCGCAAGGATAAATACGTCATATTATTTATGCCATTGAGTA
>CAVWDA010000064.1:0-143699 GCA_963753455.1 uncultured Alphaproteobacteria bacterium
CAGCATACGCTCACCATTTTATATTAAATTGCTCTGCACCCTTCGCGTGTTGCTGCTGGAGAGGCGCAACATATGGCTCCGATTGGTCGTGCAGCGGCTGCGGGAGATGCCGTATGTTCCAATCCGCAAACGAATATTGGGCTGACGCCGTCCAACGGGTGCTGTTCTGGAACGTGATGCGCCGGCGCGGCTATCAATACCGCGAGCATCTCGCCGACCGCGCCTGACCAAGCGCCTGGTACGGATCGCTCGACTGTTACCTCCTCCGAGGAGCCATGACGTCATGACCGTTCGCGCAATTCAGCCTATGGTCTCTACCGCCGCTTTTTCTGTAGCTGGTCTCGATTTGTCATGCGCATGTCTAGCATGAGCTTTGAAATGCGTCTTTGCCTCTCGCGAGCGCCTGTTATTGCACATACTCGCTTTTGCTTCATTCTGCCCATCGCTGGATTCGCGCTTTTGTCATGGAGTAGCACGATTGGCGCCGCACGGGCCCAGTCAGCACAACAAAGCCCGATTGAGCATGTGCGAACGGCAGTGGATAGCCTCATCAACCGTCTGCGTGGCCGCGATATGCCCGAGGGGATCGTAAAAACGAACGGTCGCATCGAAGCGACGCAGGTGGACGTGGCGGCGAATACCCGGGTCGGTTGGCGACACTGACTGTGGATGAGGGCGACGAGGTTACGGCTGGACAGGTAAGCCGCTGTTTTCATCACCGGAAACCGAAGCCGAGTTGCGCGCCGCGCAAGCGCAAGTGCTAGAGCAAAAGGGCGTTGGCGGAAGCCGACGCGCTCATCGTCGAGCGAAAGAGCGATCTGGATTTTGCCAGAACAGATTATGGCGCCAAAAATGCTAAAATCGGCCGGGCAGCATAACGCAGCAGGTTTTGATCAGCGTCGCAACAGAAACGAGGCAGCGGAGGCCGCCTATGTCGCGGCCAACGCCCGGCACGACGAGGCTAACGCGGCGAAAAAGCAGCCCAGGCCAGTCCGAACGACTGCAATGAATTATCGTCGACCTAGTGCTGGTGTCGCCAAGAACCGGACGCGTGCAGTACCGGCTTGCTCGCGCCGGCGAGGTGGTCGCCGCGGGTCAGCGCGTATTGACCATCCTCGACTCAAAGATCCGTACATGACGATCTATCTGCCCGCGGATACGGCGGGGCGACTTATGCTCGGCGATGACGCGCGACCATTCTCGATCCGGTTCCGCAATATGTCTTCCCCAACACCATCAGCTTCGTAGCGACAGAGGCGCAGTTCACGCCCAAGAGCGTTGAGACCGCCGAGGAACGGGAGAAGCTGATGTTCCGGGCAGCTCCGGGCCGACCCCGCTGTGCTGGACAAGTTCTATCGCTTTGTGAAGACGGGCGTGCGGGGACTGGCTTTCGTGCGGACCGATCCAAAAATCCCCTGGCCTGGCGAGCTTGCCGTAAAGCTTCCGCAATGACCAACTCCCTCGTCGCCAAGATCGAAAGGATAAACCACCGCTACGGAAAGACCCTCGCGCTCAACGATCTCACGCTCGATATTCCAGCCCAGTGCATGGCGGGATTGATAGGGCCAGACGGCGTCGGCAAGTCCACCCTGCTCGCCCTCATTGCCGGCGTGCGCAAGATTCAAACCGGCAAAATCATGGTGCTCAACGGCGACATGGCGGACGAGCACCACCGCCGCGCGAGTTGCGGCCGCATCGCCTATATGCCGCAAGGTCTCGGCCGCAATCTCTATCCGACGCTCACCGTTTTCGATAATATCGACTTCTTCGGCCGCCTGTTTGGGCAGGGCGCGACCGAGCGACGCGCTCGCATCGACGAACTTCTGAAAGCTACCGGTCTCGATCCATTTGCCGATCGGCCGTGCGGTAAGCTCTCTGGCGGCATGAAGCAAAAAGCCAGCCTCTGCTGCGCGCTGATGCACGATCCGGATCTCCTTATTCTCGACAAGCCGACCACGGGTGTCGATCCGCTCTCGCGGCGGCAGTTCTGGGAATGATTGATTCGATCCGCGCCCGTCGGCGGCTCATGAGCGTGATTGTCGCAACCGCCTATATGGACGAGGCGAGCAGGTTCGATTGGCTCGCCGCGATGGATGACGGCAAACTCATCGCGCATGGCGCGCCGAAGGAGATCCTTGACCAGGCGAGGAAGCGCACGCTGGACGACGCCTTCATCGCGTTGCTCCCACCGGAAAAGCGCGCCCAGCATCGGGAGGTCATCGTGCGGCCGCGCACCGAGAGCGATGACAAGACGCCGGCGATCGAGGTGGACGGGCTGACGCGCCGGTTCGGCGATTTCGTCGCCGTCGACCATGTGAGCTTTCGCATCGGGCGCGGCGAGATTTTCGGCTTCCTTGGCTCGAACGGCTGCGGAAAAACGACAACGATGAAAATGATGACGGGGCTGCTGCCGGCCACCGAAGGTTTGGCCAAACTATTCGGTAAGCCGATGGACGCCTCCAACATGGAGGCGCGTGAAAACGTTGGCTACATGTCGCAGGCGTTCTCGCTCTATAGCGAGCTTACTGTGCGGCAGAACCTCGATTTGCATGCGCACCTTTACCATCTTCCCGCAAATGAGATCCAAGATCGAATCAAAGAGCTGCTCGGAAGATTCGACCTGAAAGCCGTAACCGACGCCAAGCCGGAGAGTCTGGCCCTTGGCGTGAAGCAGAGGTTGCAGCTCGCCGTTGCTGTCCTGCATCGGCCGCCCATGCTGATTCTCGACGAGCCCACTTCGGGCGTCGATCCGGTCGCCCGCGACGCGTTCTGGCGCACGCTGATCGATCTTTCCCGCAATGACAACGTCACCATCTTTCTTTCGACCCACTTCATGAACGAGGCTGAACGCTGCGACCGTATTTCGCTGATGCATCAGGGCCGCGTGCTCGCCGTCGGCGCGCCGAAGGAGCTGGTCAAGGAACGCGGCAGCGCGACGCTGGAGGACGCCTTCATCTCTTATCTTGAGGAAGCGGAGGGAACTGGAGAAAAGACAGCTCAAACGGCGCCGCAAAATACCGTACAAGCGACCAAGCGCCCAATACCGCCGCAAGCGACCGCGCCAGAGACCGAGCGCGCCCGGTCGCATGCTTCCAGGCGGTTCGATTCGGGGCGGCTGTGGGCCTATGCCCGGCGCGAGACGATGGAGTTGTTGCGCGATCCCATACGGTTGTCGTTTGCATTCATCGGTCCTGTCATTCTGATGTTAGCTTTCGGCTACGGGATCACGTTCGACGTTGAAAACCTCAAATACGCTGCCTTCGACCAGGACCAGACGCCGGAAAGCCGCAGGTTGCTCGAAAGCTTCTCCGGCTCGCATTATTTCTCTGAGAGGCCTCCGATCAGCTCCCCAGCCGAACTGGAGCAACGCATGCGGAGCGGTGAGCTCGCCGTCGTCGTTGAAATCCCATCTGGCTTCGGCCGCGATCTGGCAAACCAGCATTCGCCTGAGGTCGGTTTCTGGATCGACGGCGCCATGCCGTTTCGAGGCGAGACAACAAAGGGCTACGTCACCGGCCTAATGTTGCGCTATGCGCAGGATCTCCGGACCGAGCGGCTCGGCCCCAACGCCCTCGCCAACGCCGGGGGAGTGAATATCGAAAATCGCTTCCGCTACAACCAGGCTTTCAAGAGCGTCTTTGCCATGGTTCCGAGCGTGATCATGATGATGTTGATTTTGATCCCGGCGATCATGGGGTGCATCGCCGTGGTGCGCGAGAAGGAAACCGGTTCGATCGCCAATTTTCGTCGACTTCCTGTCAGCAAGTTCGAGTTTCTGTTCGGCAAGCAGCTGCCATACATCGCCGTCGGAACAATGACATTCATCCTTCTGTTGCTGATGGCGGTCTTGGTTTTCCACGTGCCGGTAAAGGGTTCTTTCACGGCCCTCTCACTCGGGATGCTGGTCTACGTCTTCGCGACCTACGGTTTCGGACAATTCGTCTCGACGTTCAGCAGAACACAGGTCGGGGCGGTCTTTACCGCCGTGGTTCTGGCCGTCATCCCGACGCTGAACTTTTCGGGCCTGCTTGTGCCGGTGTCGTCGCTCACTGGCCAGGGAAGGTTGATCGGCCTGATGTTTCCGCCGGCTTGGTTCCAGCCGATCAGCGTCGGCACGATTACCAAAGGACTCAGCTTTTCCGACCTTTGGTTCAATACGCTGGTCCTTGCGGCGTTCTCGGTGGGCTATTTCATCGCCGCGCACCTCGTGCTGCAGAAGCAGGAGCCCTGAGATGGCGGAGGGCGAGGCGGCAAAGGCCCCGAAACAGCCGACTATGCGAAATACGATCAAGGCGAAGCGGCCCGGGAATAACCGGTTCGGCAAGCTGCGTGTCCACCTCGCCAATATCTACCGGCTGATCATCAAGGAGTTGCGTGGCATCGGCGCCGATCCCGTCATGCTTGCGGTGGTCGCCTACACGTTCACCATTGCCATCTACGCCGTTGCCACCGGAGCCTCGACCGAAGCAACGAATCTTCCGTCGAAGTCGTGGACGAAGACCAATCCGATCTGTCGCGCCGCATCGCCGATGGCCTCACGCCGCCCACGTTCAAGCCGGCGGTACAGATTGCAGCGAAGGAAATCGGCCCGGCGATGGATTCGAACGCTTCGTTTTCGTTATCGAAATTCCACCCAGGTTCGAGGCGGATATTCTTGCCGGGCGGCAGCCTTCCGTTCAAATCAATGTAGATGCTACCGCGATTGCCCAGGCCTTCAACGGCATGACATACATCCAGAATGTCATCATGAACTATGTAACCGAGTTCGCCTCGGGACGCGAAGGATCGGTCGTCACACCTGTCAAAATGGTTGCGCGTGCAAAGTTTAACCCGAATTTGAAATCCAGTTGGTTCAGCTCGGTGATGGGAGTAATCAATAATCTAACCATGGTGACCATGATTCTGACCGGGGCGGCGCTCATCCGCGAGCGCGAACAAGGCACGGTCGAGCATCTCCTTGTCATGCCCGTGGTTCCCGCCGAGATCACGCTCGCGAAGATGCTGGCGAACGGCATGGTCATTCTGGGCGCGGCGGGACTGTCGCTGATGTTTGTCGTGCTATGGTGGCTGCAAGTGCCGGTCGCTGGATCGGTTCTGCTGTTTCTCGGCGGCTCCTGCTTTTATGTCTTCGCGATCGGGGCGCTTGCCATCCTGCTCGGCACGATTGCGTCCACCATGGGACAGTTCGGACTTCTGGCGATTCCGGTGCTGTTGGTCATGATGCTGCTTTCCGGTGGCACCACGCCCCTGGAAAGCATGCCAATCTGGCTGCAATACCTCATGAAGGTGATCAGCCCGACACCGCATTTCGTGATTTTCGCTCAGGATGTGCTTTATCGCGGAGCGGACCTTTCCATTGTGTGGCCGGAGGTTTTGGCCACGGCGGTCATCGGCAGTGTCTATTTTGGCTATGCCTTGTACCGCTTCCGCCGCGTCATTTTCAGCGGCTGACCCGGTGGCCCAGCCCGCACTCTAGTGGTGCAATTCAAACGCTTGGGTCTCCGGAAAGTGCAGATAGCCCGCGGCAAAACCACCTCATATGGCGGGTACCAAGCGTTAGATTCTGACCACTAGCGTTCAGTAGTAGCCTATAGTGGGCTGTAGATTAAGTATGGAATTTCGATCTGCCCTATGATCAGCTCTACACATCCGCGGACTGCATCGGGCTCGATGCGAGAAGACCGCGCAGAATTACGGCTCGTTCGTCGCGCTTGCTCTCGGCTTCATCTTTATCAAATCCATCCACATGGCCTAGCCATTTTGGCTTTGCGATAGCAGCGAGCAGCTGAGGTCATTCCGGATATTTTATAATCATCCGTTGCTCCTTCTAACGATGAGTGACGTTTCGGCGTGTTTTTGACCAGTACCGGTCTTTCTCAAGAAATGGGTCGGGTTGGGCGACAGCAAACGGGATGTCACCCAGACCCCAATTGCGTTTAATTTCATGGACGTGGACGTCTCGGGCTCCCATCTTATTCAAGAGGGCAACTGCGCGTTTCTCCGTATCTGGATTGGGCACGTCTACCCACAGAACGAGGCCTCCCTTAATCAGTTGCTCTTGGACGTTCGCCGAATGATGACGCGCGATTGTGGCTGCCAAGATTGCACCAAAAGCACCGCCTGCAGCCGCGCCGACAATCGTTGCAGCGATGGTCAAAGCCAGAGCGCCTCCTGCCGCGGCGACAGCCGCCGCACCTGCAAACCCGCCTACGTAAAGTGGAATGCCGACCGCCGCTGCTTCGCCTTCGGTCCGTAGTCGCGGGAAACTAAAGCGCCTCGCGGGACGCGCCCGCTGTCTTCAATTTCCCTGACGGTCCGATAGAAACGCTCGACCTGTTCTGTGGCCTTTGCATCTGTAGCGAGAACAGACATGGCAGCTCTATCAAATCCGGAAACTTCGAGTGCGTCCACGGCTGCTTCAAGCGCATCGGGATCACGAAAGACACCAACAGCCTCTTTCACCCAGTAGGCTTCCTCCGTGACGTCCCTCATCTGTTCGCTTTCCGATACGCGCTCGATATCGGCCTGTTGCGCAACAGATCCCGCAGCACCGCGTAGTTGGGCTGCCGGTTTCCATGGATGGCGCGTACGCATATCTGCCAGCCACCGATCAAAATCTTGTCTTGCGGCAGACGTCTGGACATGGAGACGTACAGTGACCCGCTTTCGTTCAGGTGAGCCGAGCTCGCCCTCAAACTCGTCAAGCGTTAGGTCTTTGCGCGTTAGTTCGTCCTCTTGGGAAATCGCAATTGGCCCCAGTGCACGCTCGATGACCGTTTCGAGGATCCAAAAGCCACTCTCAACCCGGGGCTCGATGGTCAGGGTTGTTATCGATGTAACCAGATCAAATTGTTTGCCATCACGGAGTCCGTAGGCGCTGCGGTCGAAGTCCTCCTCAATTATATATTCTTTCTGGGGGGCACCTATGTCGAGTTCGGGCGCGCCTTTTGCTGCTTCCGTCTCAGCACGCAACAGGTAAACGACTTCTGCCGCCGATAATCCTAGGATAACAGTCGTCATTATGACGCCTCTTGTCTGGCCAGGGATAAAGTCACCCATATAATTTGTTTTTAGTTGCTGACGCTGATCCAGATCAAATTCTCCAGTGCATTCCATCTTTTCTTAAATGCTACCAGCGCGTATTTTATTTGGTGTTTCAGATAACGGCCGTGACGTTCGATAATATGTTGGGCAAAGGCATGCGCACGATCAGCGCGCGGATTATTTGGACAGACTGAGAGACGAGAGTTGGAGATGGCCTTGGTGGGGCTCCATTTGTTCCGTTTGCTTGCAATAGTGCGCCAGCTTTGGCACGCAGGCAGCCAGATAGGCGAGGGCGCAACTGGGGAGCGTGGCAGACTCGCTGCCAATAGCCGCTCGGTTGACCTCAGACCGAACGGATCGACGGGTGGCTCTTATGCCAACAGGCGGGAGCCGTCGTAGTTCCCGCACCGATCTTGTGTATTGAAAAAATTATCCGTGCTGATGATGTCCGCAACTTTGCCTTCAAGCCTCGTGCCTTCGGCGCGTCGTAACGCGGCGTTTAGGCTAAGCTGTTCGGCATGGCCGGGCAATTTGAGCGGCGCAATCTCGCTATCGATCCACGCCAGTCGATCTTGCCCGCGAGCTGCACCAGCTCGTGCTTCATATTGATAATCTGCTCAAGCCTCGCCCGGAACAGATCGCCTGATCCCGTCGTCGCGCGTTGCTTCGGCCACATCGTTCCCTCCGATGCAGCCAAGGAATCATGGTTCGCAAAGAAAGAAAATCGAAACACGAAATGGCAAGGTTCTCGATACTCAGGCCGCAAAATCCTGCAATCTCAAATCGCGCAAAGCCCCGGAAATAGACTCACCTTCAATCGGTTAGCCGTTGTTCACGGACGACCAGGTATGTTTACAGAAAATCTGAAATTTTCTATCTTACGTCGGCGGTTCTGTTCATCGATGCGCGGTAAGTGAAAACCTGATCGATAAACTCCTCCGCTATGATTCCGCCAGCGCCAAGAGCAGCGATGAAGCAGGTTCATCGCAGGCATCTCGTAATTCTTTCCCGTTGGCGTGAGCCCGAGACCGGCAACATCTCCAGCTTATCGAGCGGCACTGCCGGCCGCGGTGTGTCGTATTTAACCTCGCGGTTCACTGGGATATCGGCCATGGGCATCGCGTACTGAAAATCAGACCCTTTGATTCTTAATCAGCGGGTCCCAGGTTCGAGCCCTGATGCGCCCACCATTTACACACAAAGACAGCAACTTACGAGGATCGGCCCGAATGCCACTTGGCGGGCTGACCAAAACGCATGACATGAATTGGGCTAACGGGCAGCGGGGCCGGCAATTCGTTTATTTCTCACGCGCCGGCTCTCTTCGTTCAGTCTGCTTTCCATATGCAATCGGTGCTGCTGTCTCGGAAAATTACACGTAGTATCCATTCCAAGCGGCCGTTCGACCTCAAGCGCTTGTGACCGCCTGGAGTGGCCAGCGTCCTATCCGCGTCCTATAATCCACACATTCGAGCGCATCGGAGGACTTCATGCGAATTCTGGCAGCAATTGGTGCACTGGCCATAATCGTCGCCGTTGGCGCGGCAGTGTTCCTTTTCGGCGGCTTTTACAATGTTGCCGGCATCCAGGAGGATCCCGCGATCGTCCAGTGGGTGTTGGTCAAGGTCCGCACCAATTCGATCGTTCGCCACGCGCATGATCAGCCACCGTCCGGTCTTGACGATGCCGCCAAAGTGAAGGCCGGCGCGCGCGAATTTGCCGAACACGGTTGTGTCAATTGCCACGGCGCCCCCGGCGTGAAATGGGCCAAGTTCTCGGAAGGGCTGCATCCGGATCCGCCCGACCTCAAGGACGTCGTTGCTGAACTGACGCCATCGCAGCTGTTTTGGGTGATCAAGAACGGCATCAATATGACGGGGATGCCAGGCTTCGGGGCCGTCGGTGCGACGGACGAAGACATCTGGGCCATCGTGGCCTTCCTGAAAAAGCTTCCGAGCGTTTCAGAGGCTGACTACAAGGCCTGGACGGCGCCGCCTGCAGCGGCGGCGCCTGCACCCAGTCCGCCGGTGCCTGCCGCGCCTGCGCCGCCCGCGAAGAGCCAATAGACGAATGACGGACGCGGCCCCGGGGCCAGATGAAATTTTTTCGCCTTTACTGCCGTGTTCTCGAAAACCTTGGGGCTGACCGCCGCATAGGCTGGTTCCTGGCAGTCGCCAATCTGGCGCTGGCCATGGCACAGTTTGCCGAGCCGGTGCTGTTTGGTCGTGTCGTCGATACGCTCACGCGTGTCAACGTGAACGGCGGGTCGAACGCGTGGTCGCACTTGTGGCTGCTTCTGACCGTTTGGGCCGGCTTCGGGCTGTTCACTATCCTCTGTGGCACACTTGTCGCACTCTATGCCGATCGGTTGGCGCATCGCCGCCGCCTCGCGGTCCTGACCGATTATTTCGAGCACGTCCTTCAACTACCGCTTGTCTTTCACGGCGAAGTTCATTCCGGCCGGCTGATGAAGATTATGCTGCAGGGCACCGACGCGTTGTGGGCGCTCTGGCTGGGCTTTTTCCGCGATAACCTTGCCGCGTTTGTGTCACTGCTGATTCTGATGCCGCTCGCGTTGTTCATCAATTGGCGTCTGGCGGTTCTCCTGATTGTTCTTTGCATGTTGTTCGCAGCATTGACCGCGCTTGTGCTGCGTAAAACAGAATCGATGCAGCAGACGGTTCAGACCCAACACTCGGACCTTGCCGAGCGGGCCTCCGATGCGCTCGGCAACATTGCTTTGGTGCAAAGTTTTACGCGGGTTGAATCCGAAGTGATGGCGCTTAGGAGCGCGAGCGAACAATTGCTCGCCGCGCAGTTTCCGGTGCTGTCCTGGTGGGCGGTCGTAGCCGTGCTGACGCGCGCGGCCACCACGCTGACGGTTCTCTCGATCATTCTGCTCGGTACGTGGCTGTTTCAGCACGGCCTTATTTCGATCGGCGAGATCGTCACATTCATGGCCTTCGCGGGCATGGTGATCGGCCGGCTCGATCAGGCGGTCAGCTTCGTCAACCGTCTGGCGATGGATTCGGCCAAACTGCGCGAGTTTTTCGACGTCCTCGATACCACTCCGGCGATGCATGACCGGCCCGATGCCGCGGAGCCAGGCCGCTTTACGGGCGGCGTCGAATTCAAGGACGTGTCTTTTGCCTACGATGGTAAGCGGCCGGCGGTCGTGGGCCTCAACTTTACGGCGCTACCGGGAGAAACCGTGGCTTTGGTGGGCGCGACCGGAGCCGGCAAGTCGACCGCACTTGCTTTGCTTCATCGCGCCTTCGATCCACAATCGGGCACCGTCATGATCGACGGCACGGACGTGCGGGATATTAAACTTGCCGCGCTCCGCCGCAATATCGGCGTGGTCTTTCAGGAAGCGCTTCTGTTCAATCGCTCGATCGCGGAAAATCTGCGGGTCGGAAAACCTGACGCGACAGACGATCAAATGCGCGCTGCGGCGGCGCGGGCGCAAGCGCTTGATTTCATTGAATACAGCCCCGACGGGTTTGAAGCTAAAGTGGGGGAGCGCGGGCGCTCGTTGTCGGGTGGCGAGCGCCAGCGGCTGTCGATTGCGCGCGCGCTGCTGAAAGACCCGCCGATCCTGATTCTCGACGAGGCGACAAGCGCTCTCGACGCCGCGACCGAATCCAGGCTGCTGGTGGCGCTCGACGAAGTCATGAAGAACCGCACGACGTTTGTCATTGCCCACCGTCTCGCCACCATCCGCAAGGCGACCCGCATTCTGGTGTTCGAAGAAGGGCGGATCGTCGAATCTGGCTCGTTCGACGAACTCTCCAAATTAGGCGGCCGCTTCACACAGCTTGCCAAGGCGCAATTCATGGCGGTTTAGCCTGTGCGGCGTTACGCGCGCGCCGGCCGCCCCTGTGCGAGTGTCACCGCACCAGCGATGCTCGCGAGCACCGCCCAATAGGCGTAGCGGAAATCCGACGCAACGCCGACCGCAAAGAACGTCAGCACATAGACGGTAGCCGATCCGCAAACCCCGATGGCAAATGCGCCCGAAGGCGTGTTGCGCCGTCGCCAAGCAAACGCGCACACGGCGATGCAGACGAAGAGCCAAGGTCCGGCGCGGAACAGCGGTGTCGGTTTGAGCATGTTGTGGATCGTCGCTAGCGTATTGAAGGCCGGACGATCCGCAAACACCGTTTTCGATGGATTGTCGATGTCGGCGGTCCACATGGTGAGATTCTCATTCGCTAGGAAATTCCACATGAACGCCCCGCGGTGTTCAAGATAGGCGAGGGGGTGGCGCGTGACTGCGTGTAGCCACGCATCGGTGATGACCGGGGTGCCGAATATCTTGTCGCCTTCGAGCCGGTGCATCACGAAATCGCAAGGCTCGATCCGCCAATAGAGGTCCCATTCGGTCGGCCGGTAGCAGTCGTTGATGAGGAGTTGCGTTTCGGCCGCGGTCCAGGTGACCGGATATTGGTTCTGTTTTGTGAAATGGCTGATGCCGCCGAGGTCGAAAACCATGATCGATTGCAGCGGATGCTGCCGCGTCGCGCCAAGAGCGCCGTAATAGACCAACTGCACGAGGGCAAAAAACCCAATAGCTGCAGGCACAAAGATGATTGCCGCGCGCTGCCATGAAAATCGATCGGGCCACACGACATAGCCGGAGAGAAGCGGCGCGGCGATCAACGCGTTCGGACGGATGAGGACACCGAGTGCGACCAAATCTAGCGCGACGACCATTATGGGCGCGCGCAGTTTGACGTCGCGATCGGTGGCCGCAAAAATGAGCGAGGCCGCTGATAGCCAGGTAGTCGCGAGCAGGACATCACGCCAGACGATGCCGACAAAAGCAAACGCTGGAGGCGACAGCGCCAGCAACAATAGCGCCACCGCCAGCCAAACGGAGCGGCGCCCTATAGTAAAGGCCAGCAAGCCAAAACCGAGCCAGTAGAACGCTACGATCAGTAGGAACATACTTGCCGAGCCAGGCGCGATTGGATCGATCAGCGACCACAGCACCGTCATCACCGGCGATTGCCAGTCGCCCCGGGTGCCCTTTGCGATGTCTTCGTAGACGAACTTTGCGTCGTAAGTCATGACGCCGGGATAAAAGACGAGCAGCGTCAGGAAAATACCGATGGCGATCATCGCGCAAATGACTAGCGCGGAGCGCCGCGACGGTTTCACGTTTGTGGGTGTGCCGTCAGCCGACAACGGCATAGACATCTCCGGAATTGGCTTCGTGCGGAAGTTCCGCCAGCCAGCGCGCAATCGTAGCGCCATCGACCCAGTCGGCATGTACGAAGCGTTGGCTTTCGCCGAGCGCAGCATTGAAGCGCGTAAAGCCGAGCGCGACACATCGGTCGACGCAGACAAACGCGCCGTCACGCTAAATCGTGGTGATCTCGAACGAAAGCGCCTTGATCGGCTGCGAAAGGCCGGCTAACGCCTCCGCCTCGAATCCCTCTACATCGATTTTGATGAATGCTGGGACGCCATGCCTTGCGATCAGTGCGTCAAGCGTTGTCATCGGCACCTGTGCCGTCTTGGTCCAGCGTTGTGTCTCCCAGCCGGGAGCGCCGCGGGCAGCGCTGATGAAGCCGCGGGAAGCGGTCGAGACTGTCGGATTGTCGGGATTGATCATCAACTCGGCTGTTCCAGAGTTGCCGCCGACGGCAACCGCCTCGATCGTGACGTCGGATGCGCGTCCATAAATGAGCTTGAGGACCTTCACCAAAGCTGGTTGCGGTTCGACGGCGACGACGCGGGCGCCAAGGCGGCGGAACGAGGCGATGCGGTCGCCGACATGGGCGCCGACGTCGAAGACGAGGTCGCCGCGTTGTACGAATCGCCTGTATACGCGGTCCATGGCCGCCGAGCGGGCCCGGTGCCCATAGTAAATGCGCAGCGACCGGACAATGCCGCGCGCGGTCTTCAGTCGTTCGAGCATGGAAGCGTCCGCATCATACTGGGTGTGGCCGCGGCAACGGTGCCGCGATTTCGATGGCAGGAAGCGCCAGTTCAGAGAGCGCTGCGGGCGGAGCGGTTTCCTCGGGCAGGCGGCCGATGCCGGCGCGCGCGAACGTGCTTCCGACCGCGGGCAAGGCCGTAACGACCGCGAATGGGATTGCCAATGCCGGACCTGCGGCAAGAAACAGCGCATAGGGTATCGCATCCGGCTGCGTCAATGCGAGTACGCCGATCGCGCCACAGCCGAGCAATGTGTGCGGCCATAGGTTGCGCAGCGCTAGCGCGAAGGGGACCGCATGATCGTCGCGGGTCTGCCCAATCCAGCCGATCTCGCGGCCGAACAGCAGCCCAGACAAGAATATGGTGTGGCCGAACCACAAGATCGGACACAGCAAGATCGAATACGCGGTTTCAATGGCGTAGTTGACGACGAATAGTCCGGTGCCGCCGAACGCGCGGCGAAGCTCCGGCCGTAATAGGATGTCGATCGCACTGGCAATTTTGGGTGAGAACCACATGATCAGAACCAGGACGAACAAAGCCAAGCCGGCATCCGGACGGATGAAATCGGCAGGAGTCTTAGCGAAGAGCGAGCGAAAGCGTGCCGAGCACGAGCATGCCGACCCAGGCTGGAGAGCCGATGAACATCAGGATAGCGATCGCGAGTTGATAACGGCTCACCGCCTTGAGGCCCGGAAGGGCGATGAAACGCCAATACTGCATATTGCCCTGGCACCAGCGCAGATCCCGGTGGATGAATTCGATTAGGGTCGGCGGGTTTTCCTCCCAGCCCAATTCCTCATCTGGCAGCACACGCACGTCATAGCCGGCGCGCCGCATCAGAACGGCCTCGATTTGGTCATGGCTGAGAATATGGACGTCGCTTGTTCCGGTCTTAGCCAAAACCGGAAGTTCGCAGTGTGCCATGAACGGCTTAAGGCGCAGCACCGCGTTGTGGCCCCAATAGGGGCCGCAATCGCCCTGCCACCATGCGCTCCCGATGGTGTAGGAGCGCATTCCGAGCCGCATACCGAACTGAAAGATCCGTGCGAAGGCGCTAGTCGAAGGCAAGCCGACGACGAGCCCCTGCAAAATGCCAAGCTTGGGGTCCGCTTGCATGATGCGCACGAGGCGCATGATTGCCTCGGCGGTCATGAAGCTGTCGGTGTCGAGGGTCACGGCAAATTCGTGTTCATCGCCCCATCGCTCGCAGAAGTTACGAATATTGCCGGCCTTGTAGCCGGTATTGACGTCGCGGCGCCGGTAAGTCAGGGCGATACGCCCACGCCAACGCGACGCGAGCGCGCCGAAACGAGCCTCCTCGATCGTTGCTATTTCGGCATCGCTGGTGTCGCTCAGAATATAGACGTGAAACCGGTCGCCGACGCCGGCCGCGGTGAGCCCTTTCATCGTCGGTTCGAGATTGCGGATCACACGCTCGGGCAGTTCATTGCGGATGCATATCAGAATCGCGGTCGATGCCGTTACCGGCTCATTCCCGCGGATACTAGCTGCTATCGGGATTACCGCTGCGATCGGATCGGGCGCAAAGCGCATGATGAGAAATCCGATCATGGCATTCCAGAAGCCGGCGACCATCCATGGCAGCGTCACTGCGAACAGCGCCAAAATCATATAGTCCACAATGTCGAACCCGCCGGGCGACAAGGCTGCTGCCATGAGGGCGAGCGACCCAGCTATGGTCGCGGCAAATAGCACGCCAATCAGCACCCTGCGGCCGGTCAAGTTCGTTCCGGCGCGGATGACGTTTACTTCTTGCAATGAGGAACGTTCGAGCACGCGGTTGCGACTTCTGATGTTCAGGCGGGTAGGACAGGATATAACGATAGGCGACTGTAGCGTTCGTTGGACCAGTTTTGCACGGACAGTGCTGTTAACCATCGCTAAGCCGTGGTCTGCTTTAGGTTCGATATATGCCGCGTCTCCGCGGCTCAACGCGCAGTTAGACGTTTATGCCCCTTGTAGCGCGAGCGGATAGCCTCGGCGGTAATTTCGGTACCATCGTCCAGCCATGCGACGGCATCGACCGGATCTGCAACGATCAAGTGACCGCCACTTGGTCGCCGATGAATCTGCACGTGAAGTTCGCGGACACCTCCTTTGCCCTTTGTGGTCCGCGTCACGATTGCCTCGCAATTCGGGACGAGGAAGTGCCGCAGGTTGCTCGTGACCAGCAGATCGGCTCGGGCAGCCATCGCGACCGCCATGACATCGCGATCCTCCCTGTCCGCGATGGCGAACTGTTCACTGCCGGCCAGCACGAGATGAGGATCGAGCTTCTCCGGTCCGAGTCGTATAAGGCCTTCGATCGCCTCGATATAAAGTTCGGCATATTGCGGATCGACCTGACGCCGCTCGACAAAGACGTGACGGAGGTCGGCAAGCATCCGCACGGACATCACCAGTTGCAGCGGCATCCAACTCCATTCGTGCCGACGAACCGCGTCGACGATGCGGGAGGCGGCGCCGGGAACGCGGTCGTGACGCTGGACGAGCTCGTCTTGGATCCAGACGTTCAGGTCGACGCAGATCCGCATGTCACTGGTTGGTCGTCAGCGCAACGGCCATGTCCGCGACATCGGCGTCGGTCGCATTTTCCATTTCAGGAACACGCGCGGCCGATTCCGAGAGCATCCGCCTTGCGAGATCGAATTTACGCCGGATGGCGACTACGGCCATTTCGTCGAGAACGTTTCTCAGGAGCGCTTCGTCCTCGGCCGCAAACAGATGCAGTGCGTCGCGCATTTCCTTCGACATGAGCGTATAGAGCGAGAGCGCGTTGGCGATCATCCCCGACGAGGAGCGTGCCTCGCGTTTTAACGATATAACACGATGCGATGTCCCAGTAGTCCAACCCAGGATCAAGAAAGTGGCGAACGGCCAGACCGATGAATCCACCCAGGCGCTTTGGTACGTCGGGCCGGGACGTGCCGAAATCCGCGAGGAAAAGGCCGTTAGGCCGGGGCCGCACGAGGTCCGCGTGCGCACCCTTTTCAGCGCGGTCAGCCGCGGCACCGAGGCGCTCGTTCTGGGCGGACGTGTCCCGGAAAGTGAATTCGAGCGCATGCGCGCTCCTTTCATGAGCGGGAACTTCCCATTTCCGGTAAAATACGGCTACGCCACGGTTGGCACGATCGAGGCTGGGCCGGCAGGCCTGTTCGGCCGCTCTGTATTTGCTCTGCATCCGCATCAGAACATTTTTAATGTCCCTTCGAGTGCCGTCGTGGCTTTGCCCGATAGCGTGCCGCCTAAGCGTGCGGTGCTTGCCGCTAATATGGAGACCGCGCTCAACGCGGTCTGGGATGCTGCGCCAGGGCCGGCCAGCCGCATTGCAATTATCGGCGCGGGCGTGGTAGGCGCGCTGGTTGCCTATCTGTGCGGCCAGACGCCGGGTGCGCAAGT
Organism: uncultured Alphaproteobacteria bacterium; assembly: GCA_963753455.1. GTDB lineage: Bacteria > Pseudomonadota > Alphaproteobacteria > Rhizobiales > Xanthobacteraceae > Pseudolabrys. The sequence continues at coordinate 16,414 of CAVWDA010000064.1, forward strand.
GACGCTCGTCGACATCAATCCCGCGCGCGCGGAATTGGCGCGCGGGCTTGGCGTGAAATTCGCTTCGCCCGAGGTAGCACCTGCTGAATGCGATCTTGTCATTCACGCCAGCGGTACAGCGGAAGGCCTTGCGACTGCGCTCAGCTTGGCAGCCTTCGAGGCCACCGTGCTTGAGATCAGTTGGTATGGCGACGCCCTCGTACCGGTACCGCTTGGCGGCGCATTCCATAGCCGGCGGCTGAAACTGGTTTCGAGCCAGGTCGGGCACGTTGCGCCGTCACACCGCGCGGATTGGACGCACGGACGCCGATTAGCGGCTGCGGTGGAAATGCTGGCCGATGCGCGGCTGGACGTTCTGTTGGCGCCTGCGGTAGCGTTTGCCGACTTGCCGGCGCGGCTTCCCGATATCCTTGATCCCAAGAGCGGCGCACTCTGCCAACTCGTTGCCTATTCTTGAGGAGATAGCGTTGTTTGCCGTAGAAGTTCGCGACCACATCATGATCGCTCATTCGTTCCGCGGGGCCGTGTTCGGACCGGCGCAGTCACTGCATGGGGCGACTTTTGTCATCAACGCCGCCTTCATCGCGGACAAACTCGATGCCAACGGCATTGTCGTCGACATCGGGCGCGCGCACGAAGCGCTCAAAACGACAATCGCGCCGCTCAACTATCGCAACCTTGATGATTTGCCGGAGCTGAAAGGCGCCAACACTACAACTGAATTCTTGACGAAATATATATTCGACCGTCTGGCCGATGCCGCGCGCGCCGGGAACCTCGGCCGCGATGGCCGCGAACTCAGAGCGATTCGCGTGACGCTCTCGGAATCGCACGTCGCACGCGCGTGGTACGAGGCGGGCTTGTGGTGAGAAGGCTCACGTTCGCGGTTCCGGGCGATCTCGCGACCCTGACGGGAGGTTATGCATACGACCGGCGCATGATTGCGGAGCTCGAACATCTCGGCTGGACTGTCGATCTTGTCGATCTTGGCGATGGTTTCCCGTGGCCGAGCAATGAGGTGCGTAGCGCGGCGCAGGCGCGGCTGTTAGCTGTGCCGGCGAGACGTGCTGTTGTCATCGATGGGCTCGCCCTGGGGGTTTTGCCCGAGGTGGCGTTGCAACTCCACTCACGCCATCCGCTGATCGCGCTTGTGCACCATCCGCTCGCGCTGGAGACCGGTCTCTCCGCCGGGCAATCCGATCTCTTGCGGGCGAGCGAACGCGCGGCGCTGACCGCCACAAGCCATGTTATCGTCACGAGTGTCGCGACCGCGCGAATTTTGGCTACTGATTACGCCATCCCTGCGGAACGCATCACCGTTGCGTCCCCGGGCACCGATCTGGCGCCGATGGCGCAGGGCAGTCAGGACGGTGTTGTGCGGTTGCTGTCCATCGGCGCAGTTGTGCCGCGCAAGGGGTTCGACGTGTTGATTGCAGCGCTTGCTACGCTTACAGATCTGCCATGGCATCTGACCATTGTCGGCGACCGTAGCCGCTCCCCAGAAACGGCAGCGCAACTCGATGTCAATATTAGGCGTCATAATCTAGGCAGCCGGGCCGCGGTGCGCGGCGCCATCTCGCCTGAACGGCTCGCGGAGCTCTACGCTAGCGCCGATCTGTTCGTGCTGGCTTCCCGCTTTGAAGGCTATGGCATGGCATATGCTGAGGCCATTGCGCACGGTCTGCCGGTTATCGGAACCAATGCCGGCGCAATACCGGATACGGTTACTGCAGGCGTTGGCGTGCTCGTTGCACCTAACGATTCGAATGCGCTGTCGGTGGTGCTGCGCAGAATCATCGAAAACCCAGACGAGCGACGCCGCATGGCGACATCAGCACGGGCGGCGGCAAGGCACCTGCCGACCTGGCAGGAGTCGGCAAAAATATTCGGGCGCGCAATCGAGGTCTTCGCATGAGCGGCTTCTCGGCGGACTGGCTCGCGCTGCGCGAGCCCTACGATGCGCGGGCGCGCAATCCTGCCGTTCTTGACGCGGTCATTGCTTCCCTCAAGCACTATCCTTCGGTCAGAATTATCGATCTCGCCTGCGGCACCGGATCAACGTTACGCGCGCTGGCGCCGCGGCTTCCAGCCCAACAGAATTGGCGGCTGATCGACAATGATCTTGGCCTGCTGGCGCGCGCGACCGCGATGGCACGTCCCGCGACGGTTTCCATCGCGGCAATTACGCTCGATCTTAACCGCGACCTCGAAGCTGCGCTCGACGGTCCCGTCGATCTGGTCACCGCCTCGGCGCTGCTCGATCTCGTCTCCGAGGACTGGCTCAATCGACTAGTTGTCGAGATCGCGGCACGGGCTATCCCGGCTTATGTGGCCTTGAGCTACGACGGGCGCATCAAAATCGATCCCGCCGATCCATTCGACGACGCAATCATGGCCGCCATCAATGCGCACCAGAGAAGCGATAAAGGCTTCGGGCCCGCGCTTGGGCCGGCCGCGGCTTCATTCGCGATCGCGCGATTTGAAAAGCTCGGCTATTCGGTGGTTCACGGCCAATCCGATTGGGTTATCGGACCGGATGGCAAGGACATGCAAATCGATATTTTAGCCGGCTGGGCGAGCGCGGCGCGCGAACTAGGCGATCTGCCGCTCGCCGACACGGTCGAATGGCTGACGCGCCGTCGCGACGCCGTCAACGCCGAGCGCTCGTCAATCCGCGTCGGTCACGTCGATGTTTTTGCCGAGCCGACCGGCACGCGCTGAGCGGTGAGGTCGCAATCGAACAGGACTTCGTCGTCGAGCTGATGTGCGCGAATCGGGATGCGCAGGGCCTGATCGGCACGTTCGATTGCAGGCAACGTGAAGCTTGCACGCCCCGAGCCGAGAATGATCGGCGCGACCACCACGTGCAGGCGGTCGAGACATCCGGTAGCGAGAAAGCGCGATACCGTGTCGGCACCACCTTCAATCAGCACCCGGCGCATACCGCAATCGGCCAACGCCGCAAGGATCGTCCTTGGCGCGATATGCTTGTCGCTGGTGGGCAACGCCAGAATTTCCACTCCGGAAGGGGGAGCGCACCGCGTTCCTTCCGCCGTGACGAGCAGGCGGCGGACGCCATCGCTGGCGAACAACTTGGCGCTGGCGAGAAGCCGCCCATTGGGGTCTATGACGACGCGCGCCGGCTGCGGTCCGGCCACCCGCCGTACAGTCAGCTGCGGATCGTCGGCGAGGGCCGTGCCGACGCCAACCACCACAGCATCGACCAAGGCCCGTAGCCGGTGCAAGTGCGTGAGGCCCGCCGGCCCATTGATGTATTTAGAGTGCCCCGTCGCCGTGGCGATGCGCCCGTCAAGCGATTGACCGACCTGGCCCACGACGACCATTTCGTCGACGGCTCCTGTCCGGAGGGGCCCAAATTGCTCGCTCCAGAGAGGGGGCAGGGTAAGTGCCGAACCGCGAAAGGCTTCGCTGAACTCAAGCCATGAATCGCGGCTGCGGTCGCAGGGAGATAGCTCTTGGGTTACGTCCTGGCGCACTTTGGTCCCAAGCGTATGGACATCTTTTAGACGCACGAGGCGTCCATTTAAACAGGCAGCTCAAGCCTGTCGCTACAGTTCTTCGAAAATACTTAGGTCGCGACCGGAATGGTCAAGGGACTGGCGGTGTTCTATCATCGCGCCAGTCGAACGGAAAGTGTGGGGATGAGCGTTATTCGGTCAGACGTCGGTTCCGCATTGTTTGGTACCAAGGGGCAGATTAGCGTCAATCGCGGGCTTGCCGAATTCCATGCCGGGCGGCCTGTGCTTGTTGCCGGCGGCGACGTGCCTATCCTCGCTTTGCCGGTCGAGGGGCTCAACGCCCAACGGCTTGCCGAATTCTTTACGCTGTGCGCGCCGGCGGCGCCGCGGCTGGTTATCACACAACGACGCGCGCTGGCGCTCGGGTTCGACGCCGCGGGACCCGTGGCATTGCAGCTTGCCGCGTCCCGTAACGTGAACGAGATTTTATCGCTCGTTGCCGATACCAAAATTGCGTGTAGCCTTCACGCGACGCCCGCGGGCACAGCGGCCGCAGCTGCGATCCAACTCGTCAAATTGTCGCAAGGGCTGCCGGCTGTACTTGCGGCAGATGTCGCGGAGGACGATATCAGGAAACTTGAGCCACAAATCATTACGGTCGAAGCGGAGGCGGTGGCGAAGTTCGGCGACGACGCGATCCGGTCTCTGACGATTTCAAGCGAAGCGTCGGTGCCGCTCAATTCCGGAACGCGCACACGTTTCATCGTTTTCCGTGACGCGATGGGCGGCAGTTCGGTCGCCGTCATTGTCGGCGAGCCCATGTTGGCCAAGCCGGTCCCTGTGCGCTTGCATTCCGCTTGTCTCACCGGCGACGTCTTCGGCTCGCGGCGATGCGACTGCGGCGATCAACTTAAACTCGCGCTTACGCGCATCGACGGTATAGGCGGCGGTATTATTCTCTATTTGGCGCAAGAGGGTCGTGGGCTCGGCTTGGCCAATAAGATGCGTACCTATCAAATGCAGGACGGCGGGCTCGACACGGTCGATGCCAACACAACGCTCGGCTTTGATGATGACGAACGCAACTACGGTATCGCCGCGCGAATGCTGGAAATGCTCAACTGCACGCGCGTCATGCTGCTCACCAATAACCCGGCCAAGCTCGACGGTCTGTCCAAGGCGGGAATTCAGGTCGTAAGCCGGCTGCCGCTGGAAGCGCCGATCAACTCCGACAATCGCCGCTATCTTACGGCGAAAGCGGCTCGGGCCGGGCACCGGCTCGATCATCTCATGGCTGCGCTTGCCGATCCGGCGGACCCGGATCGGGAGGTGGCGCCGCTGGCGACTTGAGATTGGCGGAGCTGCCAACATCGTGGCAAATATCGCGCGTAGGTTCCTGCAACGCTAGGAAGCGATAGCGGCCATGCCACAAGCTGCAAAGCGCCGATTGATCGGTGAACTCACCTTTCCGGAAATCTCGACCCAGCTCAATGGGCACTCGATACTTTGCCTGCCGATCGGTTCGATCGAGCAGCACGGTCCTCATTTGCCGCTCAATACCGATGTCGTGCTGGCGGAAGAATTTGCGCGCCGCATCATCGCCCGGTGGGGCGAGTCCCTCGATCTTTGGCAACTCCCGACGCTGGCGCTGAGCCTGGCGCGCGAACATGAATGGGCGCCCGGCACCATGTCGCTGTCGGTCCAAGGCATGACGACGTTCATGCGCGACTTGGGACGCGAAATCGCCCGCGCACTGCCGACGAGAAATCTCGCAATTGTCAACGGTCATGGCGGCAATCGGGGAATTCTCGAAGCCATCACGCAGGACTTGCGCGTCGATTTTGGCCTCAATGTCTGCGTGTTGCATCCTGCCATATGGGTCGAGGTTGACCCGAACGCGGCGATCCCGGAAATCCACGGCGGAAAGAATGAAACGTCCGTGATGCTGGCGGTCGCGCCGCATTTGGTGCGCCGGGATCAAATCGCGAAACTGAAGAATTCCCCTGACGGGGAGGCGGTCCGCAAGGCGGTCTTGAATCCAGGAGTGACGTGGCCGTGGTCGACGGACGACAAGCGCATTGCCGATGTGGGCATCATCGGTGCCGCTTCGGCGGCGTCGGCGGAGTTTGGAGAGAAGATCCTCGATCGTGTGGCCGAAACGGCTGGTAGTGTTCTCAACCAACTTTTGGATCATCAGTCTCGCATGCGCCGTTAAGTGATAGGGGGCATTTCTGGTGCGCTTGTGGAAACCGCAGAAATGACGGCCAACCAAACGCATTCGCGCCTTGTGGGTGGCCTGTCCTGGGGCGATGCCGCCACTCGATCCGATACCAACGTGTTGCGCGTCTTGGTCATCGCCGCCGGCGTCGGTTGGTCAGTCCTTTTTGTTGTGCTAGGGCTCCGTTATGAGCTGCAGTTGTACGGCGACGGCGCGATGTTTTCTTATTCGATTGCCGTTCAGGATGCCTGGGCTTTTCATTGGCACAACATTTCTGGTCGTCTGGCGGTTTACCTCGTTTGCCTCGCGCCCGCGGAGACTTATGTCGGTCTGACGGGGAATCCGAGCGGCGGCATTATTGTCTACGGGTTTTTGTTTTTTGGGGCGCAGATCCTTGGGCTCGCTGCAACGTTTGTGTCCGATCGCTCCAAAGGCCGCATCTTCTTCAGCTACGCATGTTTCTCGACTGGCTTTCTCTGCCCGTTGGTGTTCGGTTTCCCAACCGAAATGTGGATCGGGCATGCCCTATTCTGGCCGGCTATTGCGATTTGCCATTACGCCCGTCGCGGAGTAGGCGGAGCGGCGCTGGTATTCGGCATTCTGCTCGCCCTCATCTTCACTCATGAAGGCGCGGTTATTCTTGCGGTGGCGATTGTGGCGACGCTTCTGCTGCGGGGCCTGCGTCATTCTGCATTTTTGAGGGCGGCAGTCGCCTTATTTGTCGCGATGGCGATCTGGCTCGCGGTCAAAGTGGCATTTCCTCCCGACGACTACTTTGCTGATGTTTATGTCAGGGCGGCTTTGAGTTTCTTCGATGACGCGCTGTTGAGCAGCCGTTTGGTCCTGCTGCTCCTGGCGACGATAGTCGGCTATGGCGTTATCTTACTCGCGCTCATGCAAATTACGCCCGCGAGAGCGCACCTCTATGCGGTTGCGGTCGTCGCTCTGGCGCTTGCCGTCTACTGGCTATCGCTGGATCACGGGCTGCATGCCGCAAACCGGTATTACATGCGAACGGTTCTTGTCGCCGTCACACCCGTTCTTGGCGCGATGGCGGCAATCCATGCGCTCCGCGCCGAAGGCCACACGGCGTCGCTAACAATATTCTTGCGTATTACGCAGGTTCTTACCCGCCGCGTCGCGGTTCGGGCGATTGCCGGGGTCTTTTTGCTGGTGATGCTGGTGCATGTTGTCGAGACCGCCAAATTCGTGACGCAATGGGCGAAATACAAATCCGCGATTTTGGCGCTTGCCACGAGTACGGCGTCGGATCCGATGCTTGGAGACCCACGTTTTGTTTCGTCGGCCCGAATAGGGTCGGAGCTTAACCGGCTATCTTGGTTTTCAACGACTCCGTACCTTTCCGTGATCCTTGCCCGATTCGCGCCGACGCGGCTTGTCGTAAGCCCGAGAGCGGCCAATTACTTTTGGTTATCTTGCGAAACTGCTACGGCGAATTTCAAAGCTGATCGCATTGTCCCGGCGGCAAGCCGCGAACTCATACGGATATACTCCTGCCTACACCGGTAGCGCCGCACAGGCCTAGTTCCGCGTTGTCGTGTTCGGTTATCAAGTTTCTTCATGCATACACGCTTTTCGCGATAAGGCTCCCGCAGCTTCACAATTCTCTGGACGACAAGCACTCTCACGCGCAATGGTACCAGGGCAGCATCTGCAGGGCGGGTGGGTGGATTTCCATGCGAGATCTGGCCGCGTCCTGGTGTCAACCTGGATCGCTTTTAGTTCCTGCTCGATTGTCTGGATTGCGATGGACAGCAACAAATGAAAGCGTGTCAAGCAATTGACATGACATCCGAGTCCGCTAACCTATTTGGCGGTTTCGGAAGCGATCAGCCAAACTCTCTTTATCCTGTGCTGCAGAATTTGTGCATTGAATATCGCCGGTGAAATCACAGTTGCCGCGCCACGTGCAGCGGTATTCAAGGCGCTCAGCGACGCTCCGTTTTTTGCATCTTGCATCGACGGCGTGCGCGATCTCAAGGCTGTGGACGCTACCCACTTCGACGCGGTGCTGGAAACTCGCATCGCCTATATGCGTTTCAAGTTCAAGGTCGCCGTCGAGATGACCAAGGCGATCGCGCCGGAAGAGATCGAAGCCAAGGTCGAGGGTACACCGCTGGGTGTAGTAGGCCGGCTGACTGCAACCGCGACGACGCAACTCGCCGAAGCCGCCGCAGGGACCATCATTCGCTATGCGATCGACGCGACGCTGACTGGAAAACTCGGTAGCATGGGCCAACCGGTGCTCAAGGCTAAGGCGAGGGAAATGGAAAAGCAGTTCAGCGCACGACTCACGGCCGCCTTTGCCGACGGGACGGCGCCGGTGGCCGTACCATGACGCCGTTCGAGCTCAATGAGCCGGTTTCTCTTCGTGAAGCAATAGCGCTGATCGATCCGGACGATCCGGAGGTTCGGCCGATCGCCGGCGGTACCGCGCTGATGCTGATGATGAAGGCCGGCGTGTTCCGGCCGCGCCGGCTGGTGAGTCTGCGCAAGTTCGGCGACAAATTTACGCACATCGCGGCGGCGCTGTCCGGCGAATTGATCATCGGCGCGCTAGCGCCATTGTCCGCGCTGGAACATTCGTCCGAGGTGGCGCGCCACGCCCAGGTGATCGTGCGCGCCATGAAGCGGCTGTCGAACGTTCGCGTGCGCAATGTGGCGACGGTCGGCGGCGCGCTGGCGCATGGCGATCCGCACATGGACCTGCCGCCGGTGCTGATTGCGCTCAATGCGTCGGTCGCGATCGTCGGACCGGCCGGCGAGCGTACTTTGCCGGTCGAGGACCTACTCACTGGCTATTACGAAACCGCGCTCGCGAAAAACGAGTTGATCACCGAATTGCGCATCCCAGCGCAGGGTTTGATACGTTCGGTCTATTGCAAGGTCACCGCCGGTTCGGCCGACGACTGGCCGGCACTCGGCGTGGCGGTCGCGCTGGCAGCCGAGGGATCGCACGTTAAATCAGCGCGTATCGTGGTGAGTGCGGCGACGGTAAAGGCCATGCGGCTGAAATCCGCCGAGCGGGAGCTAACGGGCGCCGATGCAAACGACATGACGCTCGCCAAGGCCGCGGAGGCTGCCGCCGCCGAAGCCGACATCATCGCCGATCTGCGCGGCTCGGCTTCTTACAAGCGCGAGTTGCTGCGGGTCTATGTCTCGCGCGCGGTGCGCGCTGCGATCGCCGGAGAGAAATAGTGGCCGCGCCGACGACCATAGGCGGACAGGTCGGCCGCTCGCTGCCGCGGCTCGAGGCACGCGAAAAGGTCACCGGCCGCGCTGAATATACCCATCTGATGCGACTGGCTGGCATGCTGCATGCCAAGATTTTCCGCAGCACGGTGGCGCACGGCCGCATCAAATCGATCGACACCGCGGCCGCGCTCAAAGTCCCCGGCGTCTTCGCCGTCTACACCAGCGACGACGTGCGCAAGGTGATCCCCGAGCCTTATTACGGCCCCGCCTTCCACGACCAGCCGATCCTTGCCATCGGCAAGGTGCATTTCGTCGGCGAGCCGGTCGCTGTCGTGCTCGCCGCCGATCCGCACGTCGCCGACCAGGCAGCACAGGAAATCATCGCCGACTATGAAGAACTGCCAGCGGTGTTCGACGAGGTCGAGGCGGCCGAAAACATGACCCTCGTTCATGAACAGCTCAAGCCCGCCGGCACCTTCGCCGACCTCAAGCATCTCAAGGGTCGCAAGGGCACCAATGTCGCGCTCGATTTCCGGCTGCGGCGCGGCGATGTCGATAAGGCCTTTGCTTCCGCGTCGCATGTGTTCGAGCACACTTTCCGCACCCAGAAAGTGCTGCATCTCCCGCTCGAGCCGCACGCCTCCATCGCCGATTACCGCGACGACGGCGTCACCATCTACTCCTCCGCGCAGGGGCCGTCCTTCGTGCGCACCGAGATCGCGCGCCTGCTCGGCTGGCCGGAAAACCGTGTCCGCGTCAAGGTGACGTATCTCGGCGGCGGCTACGGCGGCAAGCTCTACATCAAGCTGGAAGCGCTGGCGGTGGCGCTATCGATGCTGGCGCGGCGGCCGGTCAAAGTCGCCAATACGATGGAAGAGCATTTCTATACCATCACCAAGCATCCGAGCACGTTTCGCATCAAGAGCGGCGTCGATAAAGACGGCCGTATCGTGGCGCGCAAATGCGAAATCTGGTGGAACGGCGGCGCCTATGCCGATATCGGGCCGCGCGTGACGCAGAAGTCCGGCTTCACCGCTTCCGGCCCTTACGACATCGACAATGTCTCAATCGATTCCTACGCGCTCTACACCAATTTAACGCCCGCTGGCGCGTTACGCGGCTTCGGTATCCCGCAATTGGTGTGGGCCTACGAGAGCCACACCGATATGATCGCCCGCGCGCTCAAGCGCGATCCGTTGGAATTTCGCAAACAAAACCTTTTGCGCAATGGCCGCCCGCAGGCGACCGGCACCATCCTGAAGGACGCCGCCATCGAGAAGGTGCTCGACCGCATCGCCGAGCGGCTCAATTGGCAGGCGCCGTTCGACCGCGGCAGCGGCGTGGTCCGGCGCGGGCGCGGCCTGGCGGTCGCGCTCAAGGCGGTGATCTCACCGACCACGTCGGTCGCGATCGTCAATGTTTCAGGCGACGGCAGCACCACGCTTTACTGCGGCACCGTCGACATGGGGCAGGGCTGCGATACGGCCATGGCGCAAATGGTCGGCGAAGTGCTGAACATGTCGGCCGAAAGCATCCGCGTCGTGCCGCGCGATACCGACGTGACGCCCTACGACATGGGCACGCTCGGCTCGCGCTCGCTGTTTCACATGGGCCACGCCGTGCGGCTTGCCGCCGAGGAGGCCAAGGCAAAGATCGCGGCGCTCGCGCGCGAAGTTGGCGAACCGGAAGGCAGCAATGCCCCACTTGCCGATCTGTTCCGCAAGAAATACGGCATGCAGGCCGGCAACATCGTCGGCACAGGCACCTACAAGCCGGACTACATCCCGCCGGACGGCAACGGCTTGACCGCCAATGCGACGCCGTTCTGGATGGTGGCCGGCTCGGGCGTCGAGATCGAAGTCGACACGGAAACCGGCCACGTGCGCATCACGCGCCTTATTAACGTCGCCGACGTCGGCAAGCCGATCAATCCCAAGATCGTCGAGACGCAATTGTCGGGTGCCGCCTTGATGCAGCTTGGCTTCTCCATGTTCGAGAAGATGCATCTCGATGGCGGCCAGGTTACCAATGCCTCGCTCGCCGACTACAAGATTCCCGGCATCCATGACGTGCCGCCGGTGATGGAAAATGAGGCGGTCGACACCTACCAAGAGAACGGTCCATTCGGCGCCAAAGGCGTCGGTGAACTCGCCACCTTTGGTGTGTCGCCGGCGATCGCTAATGCCATCGACGATGCCATCGGTGTGCGGCTCACCGAGTTGCCGTTAACCGCGGAATCGGTGCTGCGCGCGTTGCGCGCCAAGGCCGGCAAACCACTAGGGGATGACTGATATGCCGGCCATCCGCACGATCAACTTCACCCTCAACGGCCGGCCGGTCACCGCCGACGTGAAGACGCACCACAACGTGGTCGAAATGCTGCAGACGCAGTTCGCGCTCACCGGCGCGCGCGAAAGCTGCGGGCAGGGGCTGTGCGGCTGTTGTACGGTGCTGCTGGACGGAAAGCCGGTGTCGGGTTGCCTGACGCTCGCGGTTTTTCTCGACGGCAGCGATGTCGTCACCGTCGAGCGCCTGGCCGAGCCGGGCAAGCTTGATGCGGTGCAGCAGGCCTTCGTCGACTGCGGCGCCTTCCAGTGTGGCTTTTGCACGCCCGGCTTTGTGCTGATGGCAAAGGCGCTGCTCGGCCAATATCCGGATCCCAGCGAGGAGCAGATCCGCGACTACCTATCTGGCAACCTTTGCCGCTGCGCGGCCTATCCAGAAATCATAAATGCGGTCAAAATGGCGGCCGAGATAATTGCCGGTAAGCCACGGTAAGGCCCGGAAACCATTGCGGCACAACGCAATTTCGTTTGCCGCGCTCTCGGCTAAGACCGATGCTCCTCGCCTAGACCCAACATAAGCCGGGGTCTAGCCGGATGGAGTTTGAAATGAAACTTTCACGGACGCGCGCAGACAAGACTAAAAAGCCCGGCCGCTATGGTGATGGTCGAGGTCTGTATCTGCAGGTCACAGCGACCGGCAGCCGGTCTTGGTTGCTGCGTTATGAATTGCGCGGTCGCGAACGTGCGATGGGCTTAGGGCCGTGCGCAGATTTCAAATTGGACGAAGCGCGCGAGCGCGCCCACTTGGCCCGGCAACTATTGAAGGACGGGATCGATCCGTTGGACGTGGCCCATGAAAAGCGGGCGCAGGTAGCCCAGGCGTCCGCAAAGCTAATCACCTTTCAACAGGCCGCTAATCGCTATTTTGAAATTCACAAGACCAAGTGGAAGAGCAAACGGCACGGCACGTTACTCCAATCGCGTCTCGCTGAGTATGTTTTCCGGTCATGGGATCTCTGCCAGTGGCCACCATCGACAAGGCGCTGGTGCTGAAGGCCATCCAACCGATCTGGAAAAATAAGAACGTAACGGCTTCCAGAACGCTACGACTCGTTAGGGGCATACTTGATTATGCCAAAGTGATTGGATGGCGGGCCGTCCGGCCCGATCACGTACTTAGGGGCGGTCTGGCGAATGGACCGCTGCGCCTCCCATCAATCGGTTAAACCTGAATATTTAGCACTCTGCTCTTGCCACGCGTAATAGCGTCTCTCGGTGACCGTGCCAGTGCCTTCACAATACGCGCACTTGAACCATGTAATTATTCCGGTTTTGTCCCGCCCGTTACATGCTGGGCATTGCGCCATTTTTTCATCTTGCTCTTTCTTTTCGTCGTTCATCGCTTGACCCGTCCCAGCCTCAGTAATGCGGCCCGCGTCCGCAGTTCCCGAGGAGCGCCATAGGATTGAAAGGGTTTTTTAACCATGTCAGTTCAAACGTAACGTATGAGCCGAGCTGACCTTGATCGCATCCGTGAATGGGCAACGTCAAAGCTTTGCGCCTGCCAAGAGCCTCTCGACGCTGCGCATCCATACGTAAAGGTTCTCAAGTCGGTGGATACTGTCCTTGCTAGAATGAATTCTAGCATGACGGCTACGGGGCCGTTCGTCGAGCCTACTCGAAAAACTCAACCCTTCATCAGCTTGATCCAACGACTCGCGCGATACCCCGCGCCAAACATAAATAATTGATCGCCTCAATCAGCGACCCCCGTCCCTCATTTCTAGCCACGCGCGCAATGATCGCTATTGGTAGATATTGTTGCAAAACTCTCAAATCGCGGAACGACAACTTTTCCGCCAAAAGACAAGACAGGCCGTGATCGCCGATTAATATGGCCTCAGGCTTATTACTGAAGTCGCCGGTGAGTTCATCGCTGTGCGATGAGGCCCCACACATATTTATTCCAAAATCGCATCTAGAGCCCAAAGATTTTCTGATCAGCAGTGCAAAGAGACTTTTGCAACATGGGGTAAGTGGAACGTTGCTGCTGCAAGTTCAAAAAGTTTTGAGTGAATGCAGCCTTGTTGCTTCGTCCTCTTCTTGTCTTCTCCCGCGCAAGCGTAGGAAAGCGTAAGTCGTTAATCCGACCAACGGAGGAACCATAACCGCCATAGTGGTCGCCAATAGGTGAGTCATGGGAAACGCCTCACTCGACTACTCATCAATCGCCAAAACCATAAGCTAGGTATATTCGGGCCGGCAGCCAATAGCCTGTGGATAACTGAAGAGGGTCACTGCCGACAGGAAAGCGACTTCGCGCGGCATTTGGCCCTTATTGTGCATCGCGTCATTCGCCGCGCCGCAATATTTTCGGTCGCTATCGGGGGCATAGCAGACATTGACCGACCGCTGCCCTGGTTATGTCCGGTCCCTCGACCTTGCCGTCCACGATCTTGCGCGCTTCGGCGAAGGCTTCGGCAGGCGTTGCGCACGGCATCGTTGCGGCTAGCCTCAGCCCCTCCTCGTCGTATATCGTCACGCTGAAGCCGCCTTGTCGGGTGAGATTGAGGCGGTGGAAATTGTAAGTGTTGGACTTGAGAATCACGGCTTGCGCTCCCACGCCGCCTTGAATTCCACCATCGCATCCGCGCGCAGGTCGGCACATTAAGGCTAACAATTAGGCTGAAATAGCGTGTTCGATGGCATTTGTCGGGCCGCCTGATAATAGAGCGCGGAATGCGCAAGACCCCATCGCAAATCGCCCGCTCGTTACGCGCGCTCAAGAACGCGCAGAGGCTGGGCTTGTTGCGCGGCGTCCGCATTCTGCCCGGGCGGAACGCTTGCGAAGCGGCAGTAGCACAGTTCGGCGTCGATTATTCTGGCAACGCCGTGCCCCATCTACCACTTGCCGAATGCACCCGAGATCTCTGTGAATGCAAGTACGTTCCTGTCGGCAGTGACCAATTTCGTCGGGTATATGCAACTGCAAAGTCGTCGTCCAAGTCGCCCCATTCATGACCAGCGGGCTGCAAACGTCCTTGCCACCGCGCGGGTCTTTGATTAAGCACTCTTGCTCGACGCTTTTATTTCCGTGCCGCCGAACTCCGTTGCAAATGCATTTGCCGCTGCCGGACTGGTGAAATACCAGCGTAAGTAATCGCGGCCCCTATCGCGGCGACCGAGCCCTATACATGCTTGGATGCCTCTCGCTCGGTGGAAATGGTGCATGGCATCCAACTGCGCACCGAGGCCGCGAGGCGGCACGGCAATCTCCACGACATGAGGAAAATCCCGCTCGATTGCCTTTTGGCTCGTGCGGCCCTTGTAGCGAGTCATGTCAGAAAGTACCGCCCAAAACGATTCGGGTTAAGTCCAGCCCGCCGTCGAACATATCGTAGTCGTCGGCATCCCACGGGCCGCCAGGGCGATGTTTGGAGGCGCGTTTGAGGGTGAGCATGGGGTCCCGTTAGCGCGCACGTTGCGGAAGGACTGCGGGGTCGGGCGTTATGCTTGCCTCCCGTCAGCGTAGCCCAGGATCATGCGTGCTTGGCGGGACGCGCACCGTAATTGTCTAGAACTGAGGGTGGTTTAAGCTGGCTATATGCCCGAGAAATACCGCCGCCCGCACCATCATGAGCGCGTGCAAACCGTAGAGCGCATGAAGCGCACCTGGGCGGCTGAGCGCGAGGCCCTCCTTGTCATCCGGCAGTTTAACGCGGTGCTCTCGGCCAACGGCGCAGTGTGGTTCTGGCCCACGATAGCCGCCGCGATCACGGCAAAGCACCCGTGGCTGATAATCGCGTGCGACAGTTGCGGGACCGTGATCGATCTAGACTTGCGCGTGAAGCCGCGCGACCCCGAGGCTTCGATCCGCGTTGCCTTACGCGACGTGCGGTGTCCCCGCTGTAATGGTCATGGCAGGCCACGCATTGTTGCGCTCGCGAGTCATCCGTCGATATAAAGCAGTGCGGGACGAGTTATTTTCGGATGCCGGGGTAAGGCATTAGATGCGATGCACGACTGACACCGCGCGCATGGTGTACCGGCCGATAGGTAACCGCCCCTTTCCATTTCCACCGAAATCAGTGGTCCCGTTTGAATTTAGGAGCGGCCCCTTTTAGTTTTTCCGGGCCGGTCTATATGAACCGCAAATAAACTATCGGAGAACCAAGAAGAATGGGAATACCGTCATACCTCAGAAATGTAGCCGCGCGATGCAGCAAGATTGCACACAAGTGTTCCGATAAACGAGCCAATGAGGCAATTCTCGCAATCAGCGTCGAACTCAGCGAAAAAGCGGAAGCCTTAGAAAAACACTCTCCCGCCACTAAATAAGAACTCAGAGGCCGCCCTCGGTTGGCGGCCTCTTTCGTTTCAAGCCAAGCGTGCGATTTCGCCTATTGGGAGTCCTGATTTTGGCGGGCGATGGCTATGACGTGAATGACCTGTCTCGGACAACAGTGCTCCCACTAATCGCTGGTATGGGCGCGCCGAAAGACAAGAGTGGCGACTTTGAGCGGCAATTCGAGTACGATATCTACTGGCGTCGTATCCGAAGCAAGATTAATATTTATCCGGGGCACTTTGGCGTGACGCACCATGGCGAAGTTTGCGAAGAAGAAGAGGCCGTTTAACGCCAAACAGTTTCTCGCCACGGTCAACGGCGGCCGAAGCCAATCCAACTATCGAACCGGCCGTGTCATATTTTCCCAAGGAGACCCCGCCGACGCTGTCTTTTACATTCAGAAGGGCAAGATCAAGATCGTGGTCATGTCCAAGCGGGGAAAACAGGCGGTGATCTCCGTCCTTGGACCCGGTGAGTTTTTTGGCGATGGCTGCTTGGCTGGACAGCAGTCGCGTCTAGCGACGGCAATCGCCATCACTGAATGTGAAACGACGCGGATAGAAAAGGCAGAGATGTTCCGGGTTCTTCATACCGAACCCGAATTTGCCGAGATGTTCATGGCTCATCTTTTGGCGCGAAACAGCCGAGTTGAAGCGGATTTGGTAGATCAGTTGTTCAACTCAAGCGAAAAGCGTCTGGCCCGGACACTTCTACTCCTGGCCAACTACGGCAAGGAACGCGAACCTGAACCGATCTCGACCAAGATTACGCAGGAGACTCTTGCTGACATGATCGGCACGACCCGATCCCGCGTGAGTGTCTTCATGAACAAATTCAGAAAATTGGGTCTCATCGATTATAATGGAGAATTGAAAGTGAATAGCGCATTGCTCAACGTTGTTCTGCACGAGTAGTTACCAAAGTTTCCGGCAAATATTTGCGGCGTAATTAGCTTTTGACGGATCGCAATAGCCGCCGCGAGTACCGCACGGCCTGGCTTCCGCAGTATTAGCAATGCGTAACCTGCCCGTCGCCCTTGCCAACGGACATGACATATTGTGACGGATGTTCCTTACGGAACAGACAGAAATACCGCCGAGGTGCAAAATAAAAATTTAGGTCTATACGACCTATCGAGGCGCTTTTATGAAGCGGTTCATCCATCGGGAAAATTTGAGGCTTCTTCGTGCGCAATTGGCGCGCACGACTGACGAAGCAAAATGTCAGCAGATCGTAAGACTGATCGAAGACGAGGAATTAAAGGATCGCGCCTCGGCGGCCAATCATGTACCAAGGCGAGGATCGGAAGCGCTCAATAACGCGCGCAAAACCCCACGACCCGCGCACAGCTGAGAAACGTGCAGAGTTTTCACGTTGAGAGTAGGGAGCGCCTATGAACCCGACTATCATCAAACGCTCGATTGTTCTCAATGGACACAAGACCAGCGTGTCGCTCGAAAAGGAATTTTGGAACGGTTTGCGCAAGATCGCCATCGTGCAGGAGACACAGATAACACGGCTGGTGAGCCAAATTGCCCAAGGTCGTCGTGCCGGCGTCAATTTGTCTTCGGCGATCCGTGTCTTCGTGTTCAATCACCTGTGCGCGCAAATCGCTGCAGCACAGATCAGCCACCAAATCGTAACCGAGTGGCCGATAAAGGGGCACCAACACTCAGAATCCGCATGATCGAGGCAATATGACGAAGCGCGGGGAAGCGATGGTGTCATTCAAGTTTGTATGGTCAACTGAAGCAGCCTAAGCCTTCTTTTTTTCTTTAAGCAGCAACGCCCGATAAGCATACTCTCGCGCGATGGCATTATAGGACGATATTAATTTTGGCTCGGTAGCGGCGCGCGTCTTGGCAGAATATTCTGCGCTTTTTCTAAGGTAGCGATTCGGATCGTCCATTTTTTAGGTGAGCAGGTCCACGCCGCGAGCGTTCCTGGCGGCCGGCATCACGTTTCAGCCCATCAGCGACAGGCGATAGGCGGCATAGTAAATGCCGACGTTGCCGACGACTTGCGTTCCGCCTCGCTTTGCCATTGGCCATGGCCCTCCATGCGATGTGGGCGGCCTAGGAAGGGCGGCGGCGTGTTGAATTGGACTGGCATATAGCCGGTTACCCCTTTAGGCTTGGCAAAAGTCCCAAACGGAGCGGGGGTTCAGACGGGGTTGTCCTGAAAAGTTCCTAAAATATCAATGATATCGATATACCGTGCGGTCAAAATGGCCGCGCGTAAGACCAAGGCCGGATCAACCAGCCTATCATAAACGCAACCTTGAGGGAGGGAACATCTATGTCTACAGCCACAATGGCGGCCGAGCAGCCTTGGTATCGCAGCCTCAACGCAACCCAATGGAAAACTGTATTCGCGTCGAACCTCGGCTGGACCTTCGACGGCTATGAAACCTTTTCCCTGATCCTGGTTGTCGGTATCGCGCTGCACGACCTGCTGTCGCCGACGCAATACGGCCAGATCCCCGGCTATGCCGGCACGGTCATCGGCATTACTTTGCTCGGATGGGGCATCGGCGGGGTCATCGGTGGCGTGCTCGCCGATTATATCGGGCGCCGGCGCACCATGATTGTCGCCATCCTGGCATATTCGCTGACCACCGGACTGTCGGCCTTCGCCTGGGATTGGGTCTCGTTCGCATTGCTGCGGTTTCTCGTCGGCATCGCCATCGGCTCGGAATGGTCGACCGGTGCGTCGATGACCGCAGAGGTGTGGCCGGATAGTGCGCGCGGGCGTGGTGCCGGGCTGATGCAATGTGGCCTCGGCATTGGGTTCTTCCTCGCCTCCTTCACCTGGCTGTTCGTCAGCGGCTACGGACCGCACGCTTGGCGTATCATGTTCATCATCGGCATCGTTCCCGCGCTGTTCACATTCTGGCTCCGCAGCGGCGTTCCCAAATCGCAAAAATGGGAGCACAGCAACGAAAAACGCAAATCTGCGCAGGAAAAGAAAAAGAGTGGCGCCACGCTGAGCGCGGAGGATCACCACCTCACGCGCTTCACCTTTGCCGACCTGTTCGCCGATCCGCAGGTCCGCAAGGTAGCCATCATCACCTTTCTGATGTCACTGACGACGACGGTGGCATGGTGGGGCATCTCGACTTGGGTGCCGCCCTTCATCGCGGGCATGGCGGCAAAGGCGCATCTGCCGCCGCAGGCCTGGGCGAGCTACGCCGGCATGAGCTACAATATCGGCGCCATCTGCGGCTATGTCGGACTCGGCTTCCTGGCCGACCGGTTTGGCCGCAAGCCGATTGTGATGATTTTCTTCGCCGCGTCGCTGGTGCTCACCTTCGCGCTCTATAAGTGGACGACCGACCTGCATCTCCTGTTGCTAATCGCGGCGGTCAACGGCTTTTTCACGCTCGGGCAATATTCATGGATGTCAGTCTGGCTGCCGGAGCTTTATCCGACGCGCATGCGTGCCACCGGCATGGCATTCACCTTCAATAGCCCTCGTTTCATCGCCTTCCTCGGGCCGTTGTTCGCCGGCATGCTGATTGCGCAGTTCGGCGGCTTTAGCGGGATGGCGGTGGCGTTCTCGTTCATCTACATCCTGGGCTTCGTGCTGGTGCCGTTCCTGCCGGAGACCAAGGGCAAGCCGCTGCCAGCCTGATTGCGGGCCTGGCGTCGAATCGAAATGGGCGGTGCAGCGCGGTTCGCTGCACCGCTTTGATATGGAGACGGTCTCATGGCCAGCGATATCATTTTGACAAACCCGCCCGGCATGGCCGTGCCCGGCGGCCACTATACCCATGCGGTGAGCGGCAACGGCTTTGTCTTCGTCTCGGGTCAATTGCCGATCGCTGCGGACGGCACCAAGCTCAACGATGCGCCGTTCGAGCAGCAGGCGCAGCAGGTGCTCGCCAATGTCACGGCGACATTGACAGGCGCCGGCAGCGCGATCGAGCGCCTCGTGCAGGTGCGGGTCTATGTCACCGACATTGCGTCCTGGCCGGCGTTTAACGCCATCTATGCCAAATGGATCGGATCGTCGCGTCCCGCGCGCGCGGTCGTGCCAGTGCCGGAGCTGCATTACGGCTTTAAGATCGAAATCGAAGCCGTCGCGTTGGCAGGGCAGGGATGAGCGCGCAGCCCAACATCATTGCGTTCGCCCCTGAAAAACCTGGCGACCGAACCCTCAAGGCAGAGACCGCCTTGACGCTGGTGCGCGTCTGACGATGTGTTGTCCGAGGAGCAGACAACAAAGCGTTATTTAGCGCCAAGCGCATTGCGCAACCGGTCCATCCGGATTTAGCTTGCCGCGGAGCCGGCTATCCGCGCTACCTTCCGATTAGAGCCGGGTCCTAAACCTGGCGCCGGGCGACGGCAACTTAGCCAACGTCCGAGGAAACGACATGCATCCCAATCGCACCAAGGAGAAATTACAGCGCGGCGAACCGGCCTACGGTCACGGCATTCGCTTTTTCGCCGGCCCGGAACATGCCAAATTCGCGGCCAACGCGGGCTTCGACTTTCTGTTCATCGATTCCGAGCACGGCGCCTTCAATTTGCAGGAAGGGACGGCACTCTGCCGCGCCGCATTGGACGCCGGTGTGACGCCGGTTGTTCGTGTCTGCGGTTTCGATCATCACTTGTGTACGCAATACCTGGACAACGGCGCCCAGGGCATCATCTTCCCGCACGTCGAGACAATCGAACAGGTCAAGCTCATCGAGCGCGAATTGTTCTTCCCACCGCGTGGTGCCCGCAGTTTGCCGGGGCCGATGGCAATCAACGACTTTCTGCCGATTCCGCACAAGGAGCTCGGCGAGCAGGGCAACAACACCACGCTCGCCGTCGGCATGGTCGAAAGCCCGGAAGCGGTCGAGCGGTTGGATGAATTGTTAGCGCCTGGCGTGCTCGACGCGGTCATCGTCGGCGCCAACGATCTGTCGATGACACTCGGCGTTCCGGGGCAATGGGAGAGCAAGCCGTTCGTCGATGCGCTCAATAGTATCGTCGTCTCGTGCAAGAAGGCAAACGTCGCATCGGGTCTGGGCGGCGTGTTCGTCCTCGACATCATGAAGCACTGGGTCAAGCAAGGCATGACCATGATGTACTGCATGTCCGACAGCGCTGCCTTGATCCAATACCCGGCAGCGCGACTGAAAGAGATCAAACAGGCGATCGGCAGCTAGCGGGGGGCGAGATATGGTCGACTATGTTCGCCTTCCGGCGGCAGGGCTCATCGAAGTCGCAGCGCGAATTTTCCAGGCTGCCGGCGGCGCGCGCGAGGAGTCGCTGGAGATCGCCGCCAACCTCGTCGGCGCCAATCTCGCCGGCCATGATAGCCACGGCCTGTTCCGCATCCCGCGTTATCTCGACTGGCTCAAGCGCGGCTATCACAACTTCGACCGCCGCATCAGCGTCATCAGCGAGAACGCGGTGATGGCCTCGCTCGATGGCAATTTCGGTTTCGGCCAGGTGCTTGGGCGCCAGGCGGTCGAGTTCGGGCTGAAGAAGGCGCAAACGAACGGCCTCGCGCTGGTGGCGTTGAAGCACGGTGGTCATCTCGGCCGCATCGGTGCCTGGGCCGAGCTGACGGCGCAGTCCGGCTATGTGTCGATCCATTTCGTCAATGTGGCGAACAGCATGCTGGTCGCGCCCTACGGCGGGCGCGAGCGGCGCATGTCCACCGCGCCCGTGGCGATAGGCATCCCCAATGGCACGGACGATCACTTCATTCTGGATTTCTCCACCGCGCGCAGCGCTGAGGGTAAAATCCTCGTCGCCTACAAATCCGGGACGCCAGTTCCCGAAGGCTATCTGATCGACGGCGACGGCAAATTCACCGCCGATCCGCTCGAGCTCTACGGCGACGTGCCCGAAGGCCAAGCGCCGAACCCTCGTGGCGGACCCGGCGCGCTGGTCGCCATGGGCGATCACAAGGGATCGGGACTCGCGCTCGCTTGCGAATTGCTGGCCGGCGTCGTCACCGGCTCTGGCACGGCAAGCAATGACGCGCAGCCGTGGAACGGCATGCTGTCGATTTATATCGATCCGAAAATGCTCGACGGCCGGAAGAAATTTCCCGAAATGGTCGCCGGCTACATCGACTTCGTGCGCGCTTGCAAGCCGCAACCCGGCGTGCAAAGTGTCATGGTGCCGGGTGATCCGGAGCGTCGCCAGCGCAAGGATCGGCTTGCCAACGGTGTCCCGCTTGCGGTCGACGGCTGGAACGACATCATCCGCTCGGCCGAGACTCTCGGCGTCACGCGCGCGACGATCGATGAAATTCTATATGCCGCGGCTAGAGATAAAAAGAATGGATAGACCGCTGGTCGTCATTCCCGATCCCGTGCATCCGGACGTGTTCGAATCGCCCGAGTGGCCGTCCTGATTATTGCCGCTAAGCGAACTTTCTGCGATTTCCATTTGGGCGCAGCGCTTGCCCTGAGGCAAGCAAGGTACTGATTTCATTAGGAAGTATGGGCGTGAACCTTGCCATGAATTGGCCGGCAACCACGGCGAACGCGCGCGGCGAACTGACTCGTAATCAGTGTGTCCCACATTCTATCCTCGACGCGCAGGTCAAAGTCCGTTGAAAACAATAGCTTATCGAATAATGTCATTAACGCCACCAATACAGCCGCGTTGGGCGCACGCCGGCATCGACTGGCTGTGACATTCTGCATAAAATTGCAGAACGAAATCGATGCAAAGCGGGGACATCGTCTGTCGCGCGATGGGGGTGCAAAATATGAATTGGTTTTTCCGTCAGCAATTTTCTCGCATCTATGTCACTAAGGCCAAGAGATCGAAAGTGCCAAGACGGTCACAGTCGGCGGCCTATTTGATACGAAGCTTGATCTTTGTCTCGGCGCTTTGGCTTTGTTGCTCTGGCAATGGCCTTGCGCAGCACGCCGGCGGAGCATTCGATCGCTTGGCAGGTCAATGGGCTGGGTCAGGCACCATCGACCTGTCGAACGGCACACATGAGCCATTAAAGTGCCGGGCGTCATATGATCTGCTGGCGGAACAACACCGACTCCAGCTCAATATTCGCTGTGCCAGCGATAGCTACAATTTCGATCTTTTCAGCAGCGTGGTTTTAGCCGGCCATGCCGTCAGCGGTTCGTGGAGCGAATCCACGCGTTCCGTAGCTGGGACCATCTCAGGCACCGCCGAGGGCGATCATGTTCAGGTTCATGCCGAGAGCTCTGGCTTCACCGCCAACCTGAGTTTAGTGACGCATGGCGACCGGCAATCGGTCTCCATAAGAACGCCTGACCCGAACGCCGGCATCAAAGGCGCCACGATCAACCTGCGCCGTCGCGGTTAGCCATCGAGATTTCGATCGCCGCGGAAGGCCTATTCAGCCGGCGAACGGCTGGATCGCCGCAAGGCGAAATGGCGGGCGATCTTGGTGAGAAACGTGGCGGTCGGCCGCAGGATGAGCAAGTCGGCGGCTAGCGCCGAGATCATCGCGAAGGCACTCAGCCATCCGAACAAGCGCAGCGACGGCAGGCTGGAAAAAACCGTCATCGCCAGTCCACAGGCGAGCACGGCCGACGTCAGGATCAGCGGCGGTCCGACCAGAATGGTCGCGCGCTCGACGCCCACGGCAGGATCAGCCTCGGTGTCCTCGATCTGCAGCCGATTGAGGAAGTGAATGGTCGCACTTAAGCCCAGGCCGAACGACACCGTAAGCGCAATAACGCTCGCGAACTGTAGTCCGAGACCACTCACCCACAACAGGCAGCCTGCCAGGACAATGGGGAATAGTCCCGGCAAGATACTCGTCAACATCACGATGAACGAGCGGAAGGCAAGGCCGATAAACGCCGCAACAAAGACGATCTCAATGGTCAGGCCATCGCTGAGCTTGTCGATCATGATCGCGCTATTGCGCGCGGCGATCACCGACAGACCGGTGACCGCGATCGTATAACCGGGATATTTGGCGTTGAGGGCGGCGAGTTTCCTGTCCAAGTCATCGACGATCGGCAGCAGCTTATTGGCATCGGCGTCGGGAACGCGACCGTTGACGATAACTGCATCTTGCTTGGCCGAAATGAATCGCCGCGTCAGATAGGGCGGCAACATGTCGACGTATTGCTTGAGCGTGGCGATGTCCGTTTTGCCCGTCTTTTCCGCGAGCCAGCGCCGCAGTGTCTCCACTGACCAGACGTTGCCGACGCCTTGCTGGTGCTCCAGCATCGAATGCACATCGGCGATGGCCGCGAGCGTCTCGGGGTCGAAGAGCGTTTTTCCTTCGGGAAACTCGATCAGCACGTCGATCGGATTGGCGCCGGTCAGCTTCACATCGAGCCGACGGCTGGCGGCAACGGCTTGCTGCCGGTCGGGCACCTGATCGGCCAGGCGGTAATGCGGCTGAAGCTGCGAATAGCCGATCGAGAGTCCAATAACGACAAGCAGGCCAGCTAATGTGTAGAGACCCGGATGGGTCACCATGCGTACGGCGATCCAGCTGCAAAAGCGGCGCAATACGTCGAGCGCTTTGTCCATGCCACGTACGCTCGCGGCAAACCCCGCTTCATTGCGGATGAGCAGGACACCGAGCAGAGGCACAAGCATGATCACGGCCACCAAAGCGATCAGCGTTGCGATGAGGCCGGCTTCGCCGAACGTACGGATCAGGTCAGACGAGGAGAACTGTAAAGCGATGAACGATATCCCCGCGGTCACGTGCGTAAGCACGCAAGCCGGTCCTGCGATCAAGAGCGCGTTGCGGAAGGCGGTGAACTTGTCGTCGCCCATGATCAGGCGGTCGCGCGCCGCAAAGGTGAGCTGCATGCTGTCGGAAAAACTAATGACCATGATGAGCGGCGTCATCACGTTCAAGAAAATATTCAGACTGAAGTTGAGCCAGCCGAGCGTGCCGAGCGCGAGCAGAATGGCGGCAAGCGGTGGGGCGGCGGCAATAATCATGAACGCCAACCGGCGGAAGAACAGAGCCGCGATCAGGCAACCGGCGAGAAAGCCGAGCGCATTGTAATACAGCCGGTCGCGCTCGATCGCGGTGCGCGTCTCGAGCTGCATCACCGGGACGCCGGACAATTCTCCACTCAATCCGGTGCCGGCGAGATGCTCTTGCAGCGAACCGCGGACCTCGCCGATGACCTTGGACAGGTTATGCTGCGTGGCCGTCGGATCAAGGGCGAGCACGATCAATGCCAGATGGCCATCCGTCGATAGCAGTTTGCCGCGGATGATTTCGTTCGCCTTCACCTTGGCAATCAGATCTTGATAGGCCGCGCCGGTCGGAAGCGGATTGGGGAAAAGTGGTGCCGGGATTTGGCCGTTTTCCGGCGGTTGACGCGCCGAAAACAGCGAAATCACGCCGCGCGTGCCGTCGATGAGTTGCAGGTCGATCACCAGGTCGCGCAGTTTTTCCAGCGAAGTTCGCTCGAGCAGCGTCGGGCCTTCGATCACGACGAGGACGTCGAATTCGGTTGAGGGGAAGCGATGGGTGACGTCCTCGTAGGTCTTGAATTCCGCGGTGTCGGAGCGGAACAGCTGGCTCAGCGAATCGTCGACCTTCAGGCGCGTGAAGCCGACCGCGGCCAAGGCGCACAGAACGACAAAAACGATGACGGATATGAGGCGGTGCGACAGCGGAAAAAACCCGATCCGCTCGATGCCCAGCGCCAGATTTCGCGGTACGACCGTGCGCGGCGTTTCTAGAAATTCGAGTTCCGGCGGCGGAGTACTGGTCACAGCGGCTCTCTAAGGGGCTTTGGACCGTTGCCTCGAAGGAATATAACGCAAAGAGAGCATCATCCGTTACCGTCGATGTGGGCGCGAGAGCGACAATCGCATGGGCCTCGGCGCAAGTATAGGGCTCAGGCTCAGCTGCGACGATTTGCGATGAAATGCGCTGCTGCCCGTAAGATTGCGCCGTCTTTACCGAAAGACGCGATTGCCTTCTCGGCCTCGGCGACCAGCGCCTGCAGTCGTTTCCGCGCACCGTCAACCCCGAGCAAGCTCACGAAAGTCGCCTTGTGCGCGGCCGCGTCTTTTCCCGTCGCCTTGCCGACGGTAGCGGCATCGCCTTCGATATCGAGCAAGTCATCGGCGACCTGGAACGCCTCGCCGACCGCCGCCCCATAGCGATCAAGTGCGCCACGCGCTTTTTTCGGCGCAGCGCCGAGCATGGCGCCGGCCTCGCACGCGAACTTCAGAAGCGCCCCGGTCTTCATGGCCTGCAATGTCTTGACGCCGGTAAAATCGAGCGGGCGGGGTTTCCCGTTGGCAAAGCGCCCCTCCGCCGCGAGATCGAGCATCTGCCCGCCAGCCATTCCGCCGATGCCGGCGGCGCGCGCGAGCGCCCCGATGATCTCGACTCTGATTTCGGTCTTGGCGTGAGTTTGCGGGCGCGACAGGATGTCGAAGGCGAAGGTCAACAGGCCGTCACCGGCCAGAATTGCGGTCGCCTCGTCGAAGGCTTTGTGAGCGGTGGGGCGCCCGCGGCGCAACGCGTCGTCGTCCATCGCCGGCAAGTCGTCGTGAACGAGCGAATAGCAGTGCACACACTCGAGCGCAGCGGCGACCATCAGCGCTTGTCGGCGCGGCACGCTGAACAGCCGGGCGCTCTCGACTAACAAAAACGGGCGTACACGCTTGCCGCCGCCAAGGCTGGCATAGCGCATGGCCTCCAAGAGGCGAGGGGGGCGCGCCAACTCGCCGGCGACCGGCTTGGTCGCCAGCAACCGATCGAGCAAACGTTCAGTGTCGGCGGCAATGGAATTGAGACTCTGCTTGAAACGGTCGGAGGGATCGGCCGCCGCTTTGCGTTTGAAGGGAGACATTGTCGAATTGCGCGACGGCAGACCCATGACTTCCGGGCTTTGCAGCCCCCTCGGCGTGAAAGTTTTGTGCAACAACGTCGGATAGGTTACGGCACCGGTGCAGCTTCATCGACAATTTTGCCAGCGACGGTGCCGCCGTGGCCGAACCGCCGTTCGATGTAATCAATGACCATCTGTTTAAAATCGGTCGTCAAGGTCGCCCCGCGCAGCGTAGCGGCCTTTTTGCCGTCGATGAAGACCGGGGCGGTCGGCTGTTCGCCGGTGCCGGGCAACGAGATGCCGATATCGGCGTGTTTGCTCTCGCCCGGGCCGTTGACTATGCAACCCATGACCGCAACGTTGAGCGTCTCCACGCCGGGGTAGCACGTCTTCCATGCCGGCATCGAGTCGCGGATGAAATTCTGGATGTCGGAGGCGAGCTCCTGGAACGTTGTGGATGTCGTGCGGCCGCAGCCGGGGCAGGCGGCCACCAACGGCACAAAGGTGCGCAGCCCCATGGTCTGCAACAGCTCCTGCGCCACCTGCACTTCGCGCGTGCGGTCGCCGTTCGGCTCCGGCGTAAGCGAAATGCGGATGGTGTCGCCGATGCCCTGTTGCAACAGCACGCCCATGGCGGCACTCGAAGCGACGATGCCTTTTGTGCCCATTCCGGCTTCGGTCAGGCCGAGATGCAAGGCGTAATCGGAGCGGCTGGCGAGCATGGTATAAACCGCGATAAGGTCCTGCACCGCGGAGACTTTGGCCGACAAAATAATGCGGTTCTTCGGCAAGCCGATTTCTTCGGCGCGCGCAGCCGACAATAGAGCCGATTGCACCATGGCTTCGTGCGTCACCTCGCGGGCATCCAACGGTTCGGCGGCGCGGGAATTCTCGTCCATCAACTGCGTCAGCAATTCCTGGTCGAGCGATCCCCAATTGGCGCCGATGCGCACCGGCTTGTTGTGCTTGATCGCCATCTCGACGATGGCGGAAAATTGGCGGTCCTTCTTGTCCTTGAAGCCAACATTGCCGGGGTTGATGCGGTACTTGTCGAGCGCCTCGGCGCAACCCGGGTGATCGGCGAGGAGCTTGTGGCCGATGTAATGGAAATCGCCGACGATCGGCACGTTGACGCCCATCTTGAGCAGCCGCTCTTTGATGCGTGGCACTGCCGCCGCCGCCTCGTCGCGGTCAACGGTGATGCGCACCAGTTCGGAGCCGGCGCGATGCAGCGCCGCCACTTGGCGCGCGGTACCTTCGACATCGGCGGTATCGGTGTTGGTCATCGACTGCACGACGATGGGCGCGCCGCCGCCGACCAGGACGCCGGCAACGTCTACGGCAACCGATTTATGACGTTCTTGTGTCGCGGTGCTCATGAAATGTTCTTTCGTGCAGGCCGTTTCTAGCCTGCGTGCGGACTATATCGCCATCCTTCATCGGCGCGTCAACGCCAACAAGGAGAGGGGCCGGGAACGGCTTCGAAACCGGTTATTTCCGGTCGGATCAGGCTTCGCTGATACCGAGACGACCGAAATCCGGTCCGAGAAGGCGGCGGACGCGGAGCAGGGCGCGGCGTGCCGCATAGCCATCATAGGCAAGGCGAAGCAGGCCGGACAGTTGCGATGGCCCGGCGATCAATTCGCGGATGACGGCGGTTATGCTGGTGCCGCCGTCGGGGCGCATGCCGGCGAGCGCTGCGTCGGGTATGGCGCGATGCGCGGGATCGATGACCACCCTGACGGCCGTGAACTTTAGGCCATGGGTTGCTGCGAGGCGGGCGACGAGATGCGACTCCATGTCGACCGTCGCTGCGCCGGTCTCGGCGTGCATCCGCCGTTTGGCTTCGGGCGCCGCGACGGCGTAGTCGACGCCGGCGATCGGCCGGTGTTCGCCGCCCGGGATCATCGCCAGGATTTTTTCCGACCAGGCCCGGTCGGTCGGCCGGCTCTGCTGCGTATCGATGATCGACGAAGCGACGACCCAGTTTCCCGGGCGCAAATGCGGCGCCAATCCGCCCGCCACGCCGAAACTGATGATGCTGCGGCATCCTCTTTTTAGGGCATGGTCGATCGAGGTAGCGGCCTCGCGTTCCGTATTGCGGCAGACGACGACCACGCCCGGCCCGGACGCAATGCGGGCTTCGAACGCCAGTCCCACAAGGGCAATGACGACGCGGTCGGCTAGGGTGCGTTCTGCGTCAAACTTGGCTGGCTGGACGAGGTCTGCGATGGCTGACGGGGATGTGCAAGGCAATGTCGGGGCCGTCGGCAATTCGAAGGCCCAAGCGTCGTTCGTGCTCGTATGCGCCATTTGCCCCCCTAAGCCTAGTTCATGCCCTTGACCCATCCATTTCAAGCAAATTCCGTGCCACGGTCGAAACAATCCGTACCCTGGGATTGGTTTGCGCTTCCCCTTTATCCGCAACTCGAATAGACGACCGTTCATCGCAAGTCGACCGCGGTTGTCCGCATGAGCCATCAAGAAAAGATTCTGGTCACTGGAGCAAGCGGATTCGTTGGCTCGGCCGTCGCGCGCAAGCTTGTCGAGGCCGGCTATTCGGTGCGGGCGATGGTTCGCGGCGCGAGCCCGCGCGGCCATCTCGCGGGGCTGGACTTGGAGTTTTTCGAGGGCGATCTGCGCGACCGCAAATCGGTCGAGGACGCGGCCGCCGGCATGCGCTACGTGTTTCACGTGGCAGCCGATTACCGGCTGTGGGCGCGCGACCGCAGGGAGATCTTCGCCTCCAATGTGGAAGGCACGCGCAACCTGATGGAAGCCGCGCTCGGGGCGGGCGTCGAGCGCGTGGTCTACACCAGCAGTGTGGCGACCATAGCCGTGCGTTCGGACGGCACGGCCGCGGACGAGGCGACGCCACTGCGCGAAGAGCAGGGTATTGGCGCCTACAAGCGCAGCAAGATCGCGGCCGAGCGGCTGGTCGAAACTATGGTAGCGGAGCGAGGGCTGCCGGCCGTTATCGTCAATCCGTCGACGCCGATCGGCCCGTGCGATGTTAAGCCCACACCGACGGGTCGGATCA
Source organism: uncultured Alphaproteobacteria bacterium (assembly GCA_963753455.1). Taxonomy (GTDB): domain Bacteria; phylum Pseudomonadota; class Alphaproteobacteria; order Rhizobiales; family Xanthobacteraceae; genus Pseudolabrys. Next base: position 45,771 of record CAVWDA010000064.1, read on the forward strand.
TCATCGAAGCCGCCAAGGGCCGCATTCCGGCGTTCATCGACACCGGTCTTAACCTCGTGCACGTGGACGATGTGGCCAGTGGCCATCTCGCGGCATTGCATCGTGGGAGGATCGGCGAGCGCTACATCCTTGGAGGGCAGGATGTCTTATTTTCGCAAATGTTACGCGATATCGCCGGACTGGTCGGTCGCCGCGCGGCGCGCGTGCGGCTGCCGTGGTGGGCTCTCATCCCCGTCGCGTATCTGGCGGAGGCCATGGCGAACATCAGCGAACGCGAGCCGTTCGCGACCCGAGATGGGGTGCACATGGCGAAACATCGTATGTTCTTCGTCTCGACCAAGGCCGAACGGGAACTGGGGTATCGTTCAAGGCTTTACACAGAGGGGATTGACGATGCTGTTCGCTGGTTTCGCAATTCCGGATATCTGGGCTCCTAGTGCGCAATGCCATTAAATAGCCACCACTTAAGATGATCGAACCTCGGAAATTAGTGGTTATGGCATAGTTACGCCGGGTCGACTGAGGGTAGGGAACATGGATTTGGTATAATTCTTGCCTTATACTTTGTGTTCAAATAGTTCGATAGCTCTCGGAATTTACGACCTATATTTCCACGCATCATGCAGACTGGAAGCGAAATGTTGAACGCGATTAAAGAACCTTGCGACTTGCGGCGCCTCGAAGAGGCGGATCTCAAGCAAGTGGCCGACGAGCTTCGTACGGAGACGATCAACGCGGTAGCGGTGACGGGCGGGCATTTGGGTGCGGGTTTGGGGGTGGTCGAGCTGACGGTTGCGCTGCATTACGTATTCGACACGCCGGTGGACCGGCTGATCTGGGACGTCGGGCACCAGGCCTATCCGCACAAGATTTTGACCGGCCGGCGCGACCGGATTCGGACGTTAAGACAAGGCGGCGGACTGTCGGGTTTTACCAAGCGCGCGGAGAGCGCATACGACCCGTTCGGGGCGGCGCATTCGTCGACCTCGATCTCGGCAGGCCTTGGCATGGCGGTGGCGCGGGATCTGGCCGGCAAGAAGAACAACGTCATCGCCGTGATCGGCGACGGGGCGATGTCGGCGGGCATGGCCTACGAGGCGATGAACAATGCCGGGGCGCGCAACGAGCGGCTGATCGTGATCTTGAACGACAACGACATGTCGATTGCGCCGCCGGTCGGGGCGATGTCGGCTTATCTGGCGCGGCTCGGCTCGGGGCATACGTTTCTGAAGCTGCGCGACGTCGGCAAACAGCTGACGCACCATCTGCCCAAGGCGCTCGACCGCGCCATCACGCGGGCGATCGAGCACGCGCGCGCGTATGTGACCGGCGGCACGCTGTTTGAGGAGTTGGGCTTCTACTATGTCGGGCCGATCGACGGGCACAATCTCGATCATCTGTTGCCGGTGCTGCGCAATGTGCGCGACGCCGAGATCGGACCGATCCTGGTGCATGTGGTGACGCAGAAGGGCAAGGGCTATGCGCCTGCGGAGACCTCGGCCGACAAGTATCACGGGGTGGTCAAGTTCGACGTGGCGACGGGCGCGCAGGCGAAGTCGAAGGGTGGCGCGCCGCAATACACCAAGGTCTTTGGCGAGAGCCTGATCAAGGAGGCGCGCAAGGACGATAAGATCGTCGCCATCACGGCGGCGATGCCATCGGGGACGGGCGTCGACCTGTTCGAGAAGGAGTTCCCCAAGCGCACCTTCGACGTCGGCATCGCCGAGCAGCACGCGGTAACCTTTGCCGGAGGTCTTGCGACGGAAGGCTTCAAACCGTTCTGCGCGATCTATTCGACCTTCCTGCAGCGGGCCTACGACCAGGTGGTGCACGACATCGCCATCCAGAAGCTCCCCGTTCGCTTTGCGCTCGACCGCGCCGGGCTGGTGGGGGCGGACGGGCCGACCCATGCCGGGGCCTTCGATGTGGCCTATCTCGGCTGCCTGCCGGGCTTTGTGCTGATGGCGGCGGCGGACGAGGCCGACCTGGTGCACATGGTGGCCACCCAAGTCGCCATCGACGACCGCCCCTCGGCTTTGCGCTATCCGCGCGGCGAGGGCCGCGGGGTGCCGATGCCTGAGGAGGGTATCCCGCTGGAGATCGGCAAGGGGCGCATTCTCAGGGAAGGCCACAAGGTGGCGCTGTTCTCCTATGGGGCGCGGCTGGGCGAATGCCTCAAGGCGGCCGACGAACTGGCGGCGCTCGGCCTCTCGACCACGGTGGCCGACGCGCGCTTTGCCAAGCCGCTCGACACCGACCTGCTGCTGCGCCTGGCGCGCGAACATGAGGTGCTGGTGACGATCGAGGAGGGCGCGATTGGCGGCTTCGGCTCGCAGGTGCTGCAGACGCTGGCCGACCACGGCGTGCTCGATACCGGGCTGAAGGTCCGCGCCATGGTGCTGCCGGACGTCTTCATCGACCAGGACACGCCGGCGGCGATGTACGCCAAGGCCGGCCTCGACGCCCGCGGCATCGTCGCCAAGGTGTTCGAGGCCCTCGGCCGGGATGTCGCCGCCGAAACGCCCAAGCTCGGCTTCGCGTAACGAAGTCGAATTGTCGGAGAAACTAATGACCCAGAAAACACCGTTGCGGATTATCCTGGCGCAGCCGCGCGGTTTTTGCGCGGGCGTGGTGCGCGCGATAGAGATTGTCGAGCGCGCACTGCAGAAGTACGGTGCTCCCGTCTACGTGCGCCACGAGATCGTGCACAACAAGCACGTCGTTGACAGCCTCAAGGCCAAAGGCGCCCGCTTCGTCGAGACGGTGTCCGAGGTGCCGGAAAACGCGGTGACTATCTTCAGCGCGCACGGCGTGGCGAAGAGCGTCGAGGAGGAGGCCGCGGGGCGCGGGCTTCCCGTGCTCAACGCCACCTGTCCGCTGGTCACCAAGGTGCACAACCAAGGTAAGCGCTATGTCGCGCAGGGACGCACCCTCATTCTGATCGGACACGCCGGTCACCCCGAGGTCGAGGGCACGATCGGACAGATCTCCGGTCCCGTCGTCCTGGTGCAGACCGAAGAAGATGTCGCCAAGCTCGACATCCCGGCCGATAAACCGGTCGCCTATATCACCCAGACCACGCTGAGCGTGGACGACACGCGCGGAATCATCGCCGCGCTCGAGCGGCGCTTCAGCGATATCGTCGGTCCAGAAATGCGGGACATTTGTTACGCCACCCAGAATCGTCAGGCGGCGGTGCGCGAACTAAGCCGGCAGGTGGACGTTATCCTGGTAGTCGGCGCGAAAAACAGCTCGAATTCAAATCGCTTGCGTGAAATTGGCCTGGAGACCGGCATTCCGAGCTATCTGATCGCCGACAGCAGCGAGCTTAAGCCGGAATGGGTCAAGGACGCGCGCACCGTCGGCCTTACCGCCGGCGCTTCGGCGCCGGAAGTGCTGGTAGACGGCGTGATCGACGCCTTGGGCCGCCTTGGTCCGGTCGAAGTTTCCGTGCTAGCTGGTCGTGAAGAAACTATCGAGTTCCGGTTGCCGTCCGAACTGGCAACCGTCTAGTCCATCCCAATCATATCTGTTGCGCGGGGCGCGCGGCGGTCGAACGAGAATAACCGGATTATGAACGTTCCCTTCTTTAAGGAAATTCACATCGCGGCCTATCTGCTCAAGCAGAAGCTCATGGGCCGCAAGCGCTATCCGCTCGTGCTGATGCTGGAGCCGTTGTTCCGCTGCAATCTCGCCTGCATCGGCTGCGGCAAGATCGATTATCCCGATCCGATCCTCAATCAGCGTCTTTCCGTGAAGGACTGCCTAGACGCGGTCGACGAATGCGGCGCGCCGATGGTGGCAATCCCGGGCGGCGAACCGTTGATCCATCGCGAGATCGGCGAAATCGTCAAAGGCATCGTTGCGCGCAAGAAATTCGTCTCGCTCTGCACCAACGCGCTGCTGCTTGAGAAGAAGCTGCACCTGTTCGAACCCTCGCCTTATCTTTTCTTCTCGGTCCATCTCGATGGGCTGGAGGAGCACCACGATAAATCGGTGTCGCAGAAGGGCGTCTATGATAAGGCGGTGCATGCCATCAAGGCCGCCAAGGACAAGGGCTTCACCGTCAACGTCAACGCGACCATCTTCGACGGCCACGCTGCCGAGGACATCGCCGCGTTCCTCGACAAGACCAAAGAACTCGGCGTCGGCGTCTCGATCTCGCCAGGCTACGCCTACGAGCGCGCACCCGACCAGGAGCACTTCCTCAACCGCCGCAAGACCAAGGAACTGTTCCGTCGTGTCTTTGCGCTTGGCAAAGGCAAGAAGTGGAACCTGATGCACTCCGGGTTGTTCCTCGATTTCCTCGCCGGCAACCGCGAATATCACTGCACGCCGTGGGGCATGCCGACGCGCAATTTGTTCGGCTGGCAGAAGCCCTGCTATCTGCTCGGCGAAGGCTACGCCAAGACCTTCAAGGAACTGATGGAAACCACCGATTGGGATTCCTACGGCACCGGGCGCTACGAGAAGTGCGCGAACTGCATGGCGCATTGCGGCTATGAGCCGACCGCGGCCGACGCCTCGATCCGTAATCCGCTGAGCGCGCTGTGGACGGCGCTGCGCGGCGTGCGTACGACGGGTCCGATGGCGCCGGAGATTTCACTCGCGCATCAGCGGCCGGCGCAGTACGTGTTTTCCCGCCACGTTGAGAAGATGCTGCACGACATACAAGCGAAGCCCGCGGCGGACGCCGACGCGGCGGGAGCGGAACCTGCTGAGGCCAAGGTGTCGGCGGCAGCCGGTTAGGGCGGGGCCCGTTTCGCTCGCGGTCCGCCGCCTGCGCCTCGAACGGTCCGGGGCCGACATTGTTCCCATAAAACGCGCTCGGGCGATTGGATGACCCTCCCTCCATGCTGACGTCCGTTATTGTCCGCGTTATCGATTTCTGCACGCGCTATGCGTGGCAGGTGGTTGCAGTTGGACTGGTGCTAGCGGGCGCGTCGGGGGTCTACGCCGCGCGGCATTTCGCCATCAGTTCGGACATCAGCGCGCTGCTGTCGAACGATATCGGCTGGCGCCGGCATGAGCTTGCGTTCGAGCAGGCGTTTCATCGCTTCGATCGAATTTTCGTCGTCGTCGAGGCGCCGACGCCGGAACTGGCGAGCGAGGCGACGGCGGCGCTGACGCAGGAGTTGGCGAAGAACAAGCAGCGCTTCCAGTCGGTCACGCAATTCGGCGGCGGCGAGTTTTTCGCCAGGAACGGGCTGCTGTTCCAATCGCCAGAGGATCTCAAGCGCAATCTCGCGCTGATGATCCAGGCCGAGCCGCTGATCCGCGACATGGCCACCGACCCGAGCTTGCGCGGTTTAATCGCGGGGCTCGAAGACGGCTTGCTCGGCATCCAGTCGGGCAAGCTCAAACTTGACGATTTCACTCGCGTATTCACCGCGGCTTCGGACACCTTGGAAAAGGTCATCAAGGGCGAGCCGACGAGCTTCTCCTGGCGCGTCCTGGTCGCGGGCCGGCCGGCCAAGCCGAGCGAGTTGCGCGGCTTCATCGACGTGCGCCCGATGCTCGATTACACCTCGTTGGAAGCCGGCCATGCCGCCACCGAGGCGATCCGCCAGGTCGCAGCCCGGATCGCTCCTAAATATCAGGCGACCGTGCGGCTTACCGGACCGGTTGCCATGGCCGACGAGGAATTCGCGACCATCAAGGAAGGCGCGGTGCGCAACGGTATCATCACCATCGTCATCGTGCTGTTCATTCTGTGGCTCGCTTTGCGCTCGAAACGGCTGATTGTCGCCGTGTTCGTCAATCTGTTCATCGGTCTGGCGCTGACCGCGGCGCTCGGTCTGTTGATGGTAGGCACGCTCAATCTGATCTCGGTCTATTTTGCCGTATTGTTTGTCGGCATCGGCGTCGATTTCGGAATTCAGTACAGCGTCCGCTACCGGGCGGAGCGCCACAAGCGCGACGATCTCAAGGGCGCGGTGCTCAACGCCGGGAAATACGTTGGCGCGCCGCTCACGCTCGCCGCCGGCGCGACGGCCGCCGGTTTTCTATCGTTCCTGCCGACCGATTACCGCGGCGTCTCCGAACTGGGCCTGATCGCTGGTTTCGGCATGTTAATCGCGTTTGCCACCAGCGTCACCGTGTTGCCGGCGCTGATCCGCCTGTTCAACCCGCCAGGCGAGCCGGACGAGCTTGGCTTTTCATTTCTGGCGCCGGTCGACCGGTTTCTCGAGCGCCAGCGCATCCCGATTATCGTCGGCACCGCGCTCGTGGTGGTCGCCGGCCTGCCGCTGCTCTATTGGCTCCGTTTCGATTTTAATCCGATCAATTTGCGCGACCCCAATTCGGAATCGATTGCGACCTATCTCGATCTGAGCCGAGATCCAGAGACCAACACCAATGCAGCCGAGGTGCTGGTGCCTTCACTTGGAGAAGCGAACGCCGTCGCCGCACGGCTGTCGAAGGTGCCGGAAGTCGCGCGCGTCATGACATTAACTAGCTTCATCCCGCGCGATCAGCAGGAAAAGTTGCCGCTCATTCACAACGCGGCGGTAAAGCTCGCCGGCGCCTTCGATCCCAAGAATGCCGAGACGCCGCCGACCGATGCGGAAAACGTCGACGCGCTGAAGGAGGGGGCGAGCCGCCTCATCGAGGCCGCCGGCAGTCAAAAGGGTCCGGGCGCCGGCGCGGCTAAGCGGCTGGCTGCGGCACTCACGGCGGTCGCCCAGGGAGGTCCGGAACTGCGCAACAAAGTCGAGGCCGCTTTCATCGCGCCGTTGAAGACGGTGTTGGCGAGTTTGCACGCGTCGCTGCTGGCGCAGCCGGTGACGCAAGGCTCGTTGCCGCCCGAACTGGTGCACGACTGGATGACTCCGGACGGGCGCGCGCGTGTCGAGGTCGCGCCCAAGGGCAACGCGAACGACAACGAGGAGATGCGCCAGTTCGCGCGCGCCGTGTTGGCCGCGGAGCCGAATGCCGTCGAAGGACCGATCTCAATCCTGGATGCCGGCGATACGATCGTGCGCGCCTTCGTCGAGGCCGGCCTTTGGGCCCTGCTGTCGATCGGCATTCTGCTGTGGCTGGTGCTGCGGCGGATCGGCGACGTGCTGCTGACGCTCATTCCGCTGACGACCGCGGGGGTCGTGACGCTAGAACTTTGCGTCTTGATCGGCCTGCCGCTTAATTTCGCCAACATCATCGCGTTGCCGCTGCTGCTCGGCGTCGGCGTCGCCTTCAAGATTTATTACATCATGGCCTGGCGCGAGGGACAGACAAACCTCCTGCAGACGAGCCTTACGCGTGCCGTATTTTTCAGCGCACTGACCACGGCGACCGCGTTCGGCAGCCTGTGGTTCTCCAGCCACCCCGGAACGGCCAGCATGGGCAAACTATTGGCGCTGTCGCTGATGTGCACGCTGGCGGCGGCTGTGTTGTTCCAGCCAGTGCTCATGGGCAAGCCGCGCGATGACTGAGCGGCGGGCTAATGCAAAGGCTGTGTGCTAGATAACGACTAAGACAAACGAATCGAAATAGACGGCAACAAACGAGCATATGCCAAGTTGGGTAAGGGGAACGGCTGCCGCATGCGACGCGCTCGGCCATAAAAAGCAAGGAGAACCGACAATGATCCGCAAACTGGTGGTGGCAACCGTTTTGACCATTGCCGCTTCGGCCACAGTGGCCCAGGCCGGCGGTACGCCCGAGGAGCAGGCCGCGTGCCGTCCGGACGTGCGCCGCTTTTGCCATTCCATCCCGCCAGGGTCGGGGGATGGCGTCTTTCTTGCTTGCCTGCAGGAGCACCGGGCGAAACTTCGCCGCGCCTGCCTCGCGGTGCTGGAAGGTCACGGGCAATGATCGAGGACGCCGCGCCGCCGGCGTAACAAAGGTGCCGCAAAAACGTGCAAGGGTTGTTCGAGGGTGGAAGGAACCTCTCTCCACAAATGCGTGAAACTGCGGGTTCCGCGCAATTCCGCGAAAATAACACATTGCCGAACGATCTAACGCGCGTTCGCCGAGTTGGATGCTGGATGATGATGAAGGCGAGAATTCTGACTCTCATCATAGCTGGCCTGATGGCGGGGTTTGCTTATGCAGCCCCCCTGCCGACGACTGCGCGTCCGCGCCGTCCGCGGCCGGCATGTGGGCGCAGGTTTATCCGGATGGCAGCGTCGGCGGCTGGTTTCTCATTTTTGAAAACAACGGCGTTTACGAAGGCGCCATCGCCAAGATGTTCATCAAGCCCGGCGAAGATCCCAATCCGATCTGCACCCACTGCACCGGCGACCAGAAGAATCAACCGTCGCTCGGTCTCGTCATCATCAAGGGCATGCAGCGCAACGGTCTGGTGTATGAGAAAGGCAGTATCCTCGATCCGCGCGACGGCAAGGTCTATCAGGCGAAGATGACGCTGAGTCCGGATGGTCAGCAGCTCACTTTGCGCGGCTTTCTAGGTATCGAATTGTTTGGCCAAAATCAGACTTGGAAACGACTGCCCAACGATGTGCTGCCGCAGGATCAACTGCCGGCAAACCTGGTGCCGTATTGGCTCGCGCTGTCGAAGACGTCGGATACGATGATAACCAACGATGGCGGGCCGCGGCAAACCGGCAGCATCAAGTCGTGGCAGCTCCGTCACTGACCAATTCTGCGGATTACATTCCGAACTTGATGTGGCGCTGCTGAGTGATGTTGCGGTAACGCGCCAGCGCCCAGAGCGGGAAGAATTTGGCATAGCCGTGGTAGCGCAGATAAAACACGCGCGGGAAGCCTGTCGCGGTGTAGCGTTCTTCCGCCCAGAAGCCGTCCGCTCCTTGCGTGCGCAGGAGATAGTCGATGCCGCGCTGGATGGCCGGCGAATCGATGGCGCCCGCCGCCATAAGACCGATCAACGCCCAGGCGGTCTGCGAGGCGGTGCTCGGCGCGCTCTCGTAGCCGCGATAGTCGAGCTTGTAGCTGGTGCCGTCCTCGCCCCAGCCGCCGTCCGGGTTCTGGATGGAGACGAGCCAGTCGGCCGCCTTGCGCATCATCGGATCGCCGGCTTCGAGCCCGACGACATTAAGGGCACAAAGTACCGACCATGTGCCGTAGATGTAGTTCATGCCCCAGCGGCCGTACCAACTGCCGTCGGCAAGCTGTACGCGCCGCAGGTAGTCGACCCCGCGTGCGACCGTTTGGCTGTTTGCTGCCGTTTCGCCGAACTGCGCCAGCATCGACAGGCAACGCGCGGTGACGTCCTCTGTCGGCGGGTCGAGCAGCGCGCCATGGTCGGCGAATGGGATGTTGTTCAGGTAGTAGAACTCATTGTCGGCGTCGAATGCGCCCCAGGCGCCGTTCTCGCTCTGCATGCCGACGATCCACTCGCGCGCGCGTTCGAGCGGGGCGCGAAAATCCTGGCGGCCGGACTCTTTCTGCACGCGGTCCATGGCCATGGCGACGACCGCGGTGTCGTCGACGTCGGGATAATGCGGATTGGCATATTGGAACGCCCAGCCGCCGGGTCGCAAATCGGGCCGCCGCGCGATCCAGTCGCCGCGTATGTCGAGGACCTGCATCGGCACCAGCCAGTCGAGGGCCTTCTTGACTTGTACGGCGGCGCGCTCGCCGCCGGCCTCCAGCAAAGCGTGGCAGGCAAGGCCCGTGTCCCAGATTGGCGAGACGCAAGGCTGGCAATAGGCTTCGTGCTCGTGCACGACGAGGAGTTTCTCCACGGACTTGCGCGCAATGGCGCGCTGCGGGTGGCTTTCCGGAAACCCAAGCACGTCATACATCATGACGCTGTTCGCCATCGCCGGAAAGATCGCGCCGAGACCGTCCTCGCCGTTGAGCCGCTCACCGACCCAGGCGACGGCGCGGTCGGTCGCACGTTGATGCGAGGCCAACCGCTGCAACAGCAACGGCTCGATCACGCGCAGCACGTTGTCGACGCCGCGGAAGAACCAGAACCACGACGCCTTTTGCTGCGGCGCCTTCGGCGCCGGCCCAAGGTCAGTCGGCGATCCAAGGAAAAGCTCGTCGATGCGCACGCCCTTGGCGTTACGCGCAACCGGGCGCTTGGCCATCAGCACAAGCAGCGGCACGATGACTGTGCGGCTCCAGTACGACATCTTGTCGAGATGGATCGCAAACCATCTCGGCAGCAGCATAATCTCGATCGGCATCATCGGCACGGCTCGCCACGGAATGAAGCCGAACAGAGCGAGCATGATGCGCGTGAATACGTTCGCGCGTTCGCCGCCGCCGCGGGCGCGCAAAGCCTCGCGCGCCCGTGTCATGTGCGCGGCCTGCGGATCGTCGCCAATCATCTTTAGCGCGAAATAGGCCTTCACCGTCGCGCTGACGTCGAGGTCGCCGTCGCGAAACAGCGGCCAGCCACCGTGCGCGCCCTGGATGCGGCGCAGATAGACGGCAATCTTGGCTTCGAGCGTGGCATCGACCGGCTCGCCAAGATAATGCCGCAGCAGAACGTATTCGGCCGGGATGGTGGCGTCAGCTTCGAGCTCGAACACCCAATGTCCGTCGCTCCGCTGGCGCGCGAGCAGGGCATCAGCCGCCGACGCGATCGCGCGCTCGAGCGCGGAGGACGCCGCGTCCGATTTGCCTTGGCTGACTTCGTTTAGAGTTTCCGACATTGCGCCTATTGTTCAGTCACTATTCCGATCAATTCAGCCGCTCGGTTGCCGGACCGTATCGAGCCCTCGATCGTTGCCGGCAGGCCGGTTGCCGTCCAATCGCCGGCGAGAAGGAGATTGCTCCAACGCGTCTGCGGGCCCGGACGCTTGGCATCTTCGCCCGGCAAGGCGGCGAAGGTTGCCCGCCGTTCGCGCACGATTTGCCACGGCGGCAAAGGGGCTGCAATGCCCGCGATCGCAGCGACCTCCAGCCAGATCTGAGCCGCGAGTTGTACGCGCGGCGTATCCAGCAGCCGATCAGCGCTACTGATCGTGACGGAAAGACGGTCGGGAAAGGCAAACAGCCACTCCGCCGTGCCGTTGATGATGCCGGTCATCGGCGGCAAGCCCGCCGGCGGTACGATGCGGAAGTGGGCGTTGACGATGGCGCGAAACTCGCTCGGCGCCATCAAGTCCGGAACGAGCGAGGCCGCCACCACCGGCGGCACCGCCAGGACGACCGAATCGTCGGGGAAAAGCGCCACTGGATCGTGGCCGAAATCGAGCGCCGCCACGCGGCCTGCCGCGAACGTCAATGCGCGCAAGCGCTGGCCGAAGATGACGGCGCCTCCGTTCGCTTCGATGAACCGCAGCGCCGGCTCGACGAAGGCCGCCGACAGACCCTCGCGCGCGAACAGCGGACGATAGCTGCGCCCGCCCGCCGCTAAAGTTTCGCGGATCACCGCTGCGGCAAGCGTTGCGGAACTCTCCGACGGCTCGGTGTTGAGCGCGGCCAGCAGCAGCGGGCCGATCAGCCGATCATAGAGCGGCCCTTTGCAATCGATGACGTCGCCGATGGTCGTGCCCGCCCGAGCGACCAGCAGGCGCAGCATGGGAAAATAATCGCGCGCGCGCGTTCCCGGTACGCGGCGATTGCGGTCGAATATCCACCACGGGATGCGGCCGTCATTGGCACGCAGGGTCCAGCGCTCTTTGTTGGCGAGGTCGATAAAGGGGAAGCTCGCCGTCGACGGGCCAAAAAGGCGGTTGCTTGCGCCGATCGTGTCGAGATAGCCGAGCGCAGCCTGGTTCCCGGACAGGAGCAGATGGTTGCCGTTGTCGATCGTGATGCCAAGAACCGGATCATGATACGATCGGCAGCGTCCGCCGGCTTGGTTTGTCGCCTCGTAGACGATCGCGCGCGCGCCTTGCGCACAGAGCCGCACGGCGGTGGCGAGGCCGGCGAGCCCGGCACCAATGATATGGACCGACCAACTCATCACAAGATCGCGTAGCGCAGGAATATCCAGAGGAACTGCCAGCGGCGCAGCCGCACCGGCGTGCGCGGCGGTTGCCATCCGCGAGCTATCATCCGGTCAAACATGATGCGGTAGGCCGTCGCCATGATGCGTGGCGCACGCACGGCACGGCGCGGACTGTTCGCCATGATTGTATCGGCTTCGGCAAAATGACGTTGCGCGCGCGCCGCGACAGCCGCGCAAGCTCTGCCGATGGCCGGATTTGCCAGCACCGTCGCCGGATCGTCGCTGGCGATGCCCGCTTCGGCCAATGCCTCGCGCGGCAGATAAAGTCGGCCGATGGTAGCGTCCTCGTCGAGATCGCGCAGAATGTTGGTCATCTGCAGAGCGCGGCCGAGATGATGAGCCAACGCTAATCCTGCCTCCGGCTCCATGCCGAACACGCGAACGCTTAACCGGCCGACCGCGCTAGCAACGCGGTCGCAATAAAGATCGAAGGAGGTGAAGTCGGGCGCGCGTATGTCGGCAACGACGTCCATCTCCATGCCGTCGATGACGGCGAGGAAGTCCTCGCGCTGCAGGTCGAAGCCGCGCACGGCACGCGCCAGCCCACTCAGGTGCGGCGGCGGCGTGCCGGCATAGAGCGCGCCGATGTCGGTGCGCCATTGCTGCAATTGCGCTAGGCGTCGGTCGCGCGGACCAGCTTCGTCGGCGATATCGTCGACCCGGCGGCAGAACGAGTAGATCTCGAACATGGCTTCGCGCTGTGCCTTCGGCATGATGCGCATGGCCAGATAGAACGAGCTGCCGCTGGCGCGCTGCTGAGGTTCCGCCACGGGTTCGTCGGTCACGGCGCTCACGGCTGCGCCGCCGTGGTTGGCCGGCGATGACCGGCGCGGTGCGAAATTGCCTTGAACACGGCCACGAGGCTGATGCCGGCGACGCCGAGCTTGCCGAGATGTACGCGCTCGCTCAAGGGATCGCGTCGCATGAGCATGCGGGTGAGGCGCTGCGCCAGCGTCTGGATGACCGAGAGCTCGAGTGCGAGACGCGAATCCTCGACAATGCTCGGCAGCGCCTCACCCTTTTGCAGAAGTGCTTCGGTGCGCTCGGCGAGCCCGGCGAGACAACGCCTTAATTCTGGCGACGCCTTAGCCGCGCCGAGCGCTTCGATGGTAACGCCGCAAGCGGCGAGAGCGTCGAGCGGGATATAGACGCGGTCCAGGTTGCGGTAATCCGCGGCGCAGTCCTGAATGTGGTTGATGATCTGCAGCGCCGCGCAGATGGCGTCGGAAGCGTGCCAAATGCTGCGGTTCTCGCCGTGCACGTCGAGCACGAAACGTCCGACCGGCATCGCCGAGTAGCTGCAGTACGCCATGAGGTCGTCCCAGTCACGGTAGCGCAGCTTGGTGGCGTCGAGCCGGAACGCCTTGAGCAAGTCCTGCGCATGTTGCGGCGACATGCTGCGCTCGGCCAGGGCACGACGCAGCGCGGTTGCCTGCACATTGCCGTCGCTGGAGCCCAGCAGATCCCGTTCCAGGCGGTCCAACAGGCCGACCTTCTCCTGCGCCGTAAGCGAGGCATGGTCGGCAATATCATCGGCGCAGCGAACGAATTCGTAGAAGGCGAGGATCAGCGCGCGGTGGCGCGCATGGATGAGCCACGATGCGACGGGAAAATTCTCATCGCGATGGCCCTTGCCCGACCGGAATTCGCTGGCATCCATCATCGCACGCCATTCACGTTCGACTGAACGCGGCCTTTCCAGAGGCCGCCGCGCTTGCGGGCATATTGATAAGCGGAGTCAACGGTAAATGCCATGTAGGCGAGCGCGATCAGCGGCAAAAAGGGGCTCCATAGTGACGAAAGCCGGTAGAACCGCAGGATTGGTAGGAATGCAATGGTCATGATCGCCCAAGCAAGTAAGCCGAGCGCCTGTGCAAGACCATGTCCGAACAACGCCAGAACAACCGGCATCAGATAGACGAGCGCCATGCCGGCCACCGTTGCGCAAAGCAACAATGACGAATAGCGAAGCTGCGCGTAGGCCGAACGCGCGACCATGCGGCGGATGTCCTGCACCGTCGCGTAACCGCGGATACTGTGCACGCGCTGCGTCAGGCCGAGCCGGATCGGTCCCTGCGGCTTGAGGCGGCGCGCCAGCGCGCAGTCGTCGATGAGGGCGCCGCGAATGGCCTCGATGCCGCCGGCCGCAACGAGCGCATCGCGGCGCACCAGCATGCAGCCGCCTGCTGCCGCCGCGATGGCGTGGTCCGGGTTGTTGACCCAGGCGAAAGGGTAGAGCATCTGGAAAAAAAAGATGAAGGCCGGCACAAACGCGCGCTCGGCGAAGCTCTCGCAGCGCAGGGCAACCATCAGCGAATTGAGCACCAGCCCGTTCGCTTGCGCCTGCGAGACAAGGCGCGTCAGCACATCGCGGTCGTAGACGATATCGGCGTCGGTAAACAGCAGATAGGTGGGCTCGCCGATCAGCGCGCACTCGACCCCTTGTTTCATCGCCCACAGCTTGCCGGTCCAGCCGGCTGGCAGTGCGGCGCCGGGAACGATGGTCAGTCTGCCGGCGGATGCCGCCGCGGCCTGCTGCGCCACCTCAGCCGTGCCGTCGCTGCTTTGATCGTCCACCAAGACGATGGAGAACGTTCCGGGATAATCTTGTTGCAGCAGCGACGCGATCGTTTGCCCGACGCTCTCGGCCTCATCGCGCGCCGGGATGACGGTCATGACCGAAGGCCATGTCGCCGGCGCCGGGCCGCCGTCATCGCGTTCGGACGCGAGCCAGAAGCCGCCGCGTCCCGCAATCAGATAGACCCAGACCACGAGTGCGGTTGCGGCTATAAGGGTCAGCACCATTTGGCTAAAATGTTCCACGGATCTGTTCAGTATTATGGCGCAAACGCCAGACAGCGAAAACCGCCATACTTTGTTCTGGACTGTACCGTGAAACAAAATCTGGATTGCCCATCTAGCACAGTTAATTTTGGAATGAAGCGTGGTCGAAATAAGAACCGTGACAATACTGCGGCGAAATGGCGACAAGTTCCGTCAGACCGCCCGCGAGTATGAGCGATGCCTCGATAGGGCCGCGCAGGACATCTGCGGCGAATTCGGTCGTCAGCGGCCCTGATAGGCAGGCGTGCGCACGATCAGGCCGTCGAGCGCTTCGGTTATCTTGATCTGGCAGGACAGGCGCGACGTCGGTGTTACCTCGAAGGCGAAGTCGAGCATGTCCTCTTCTTCGGCCGAAGGCGGCCCGACGATCGGAAACCACTTTTCATCCACATGCACCAGGCAAGTCGCGCATGTGCACGAGCCGCCACATTCGGCGACGATGCTGGTTACATTGTTGCGTTGCGCCGTCTCCATCACCGTCGAGCCTATTTCGGCCTTGACCGTGTGTACGGTGCCATCGTGCTCGATGAAAGTGATCTTGGGCATCGTGCCGCTTTTCGCTGCGCTGGATGGGGAGGCGTCCTGCACCTCGCTCATGCAACACCGAGCTTCTTCTGCAGGCTAGTCGACGATGTCGTGTATTGGAACACCAGCCGTTTGCCGGGATAGACGTAATGATAGGCTTTCTGCGCCATCAGCGCGGCCTCGTGGAAGCCAGACAAGATAAGTTTGAGTTTGCCCGGATAGGTGTTGATGTCGCCGATGGCGAACAGGCCGGGGATATTGGTCTCGAACGCGGCGGTGTCGACCGGAATCAACTCGCCGTCCATTTTGATGCCCCAGTCGGCCACCGGGCCGAGCTTCATGGTCAGTCCAAAGAACGGCAGCATGGCGTCGCATTCGACGCGTTCGACCGCGTCCTTGCCTTTGATCGACGCGGCCGCGAGCTGGCCGTCCGCGCCTTCCAGCCCCGAAACCTGGCCGATCTTGAGGTCCATGCTGCCTGCGGCGACCAGCGCGCGCATCTTATTGACGCTGTCGGGCGCGCCGCGGAATTCGTCGCGCCGGTGCACCAGCGTCACTCGCTTGGCAATCGGCTGTAGATTGAGCGTCCAGTCGAGCGCAAAATCGCCACCGCCAACGATGAGCAGCTTCTTGTCGCGAAACACGTCCATCTTGCGCACGGCGTAGTGCACCGATTTGTTCTCGTAGGGTTCAATGCCGGGGATCGGCGGGCGTTTGGGCTGGAACGAGCCGCCGCCGGCGCCGATCACCACCACCTTCGCTTCGAACACCTTGCCGCGATCGGTGGCGACGCGGAACGCGGCCTCGCCGGTCTTCTCAACCGTCGTCACCATCTCGTTGAGGTGGAAGGTGGGATTGAACGGCTTGATCTGCTCCATCAGCGCGTCGGTCAGACCGTGGCCGGTGATGTAGGGGATGCCGGGGATGTCGTAGATCGGCTTTTCCGGATAAAGCTCGGCGCATTGCCCGCCGACCTTGTCGAGAATGTCGACCAGGTGCGCCTTGATATCGAGCAGGCCGAGTTCGAATACCGCGAACAGGCCGACCGGCCCCGCGCCGATGATCACAACGTCGGTCTTGATCGTTTCGCTCATTCTTTTCGCTCCGGCGTCGGCCGGCTCCTCACTTCGAGTTTCCGATGGTCACGCCGATCGGTGCGTGACGCGTATCGCGGGAGCCGCGACGACGCGCAATAGCTCCGCCAGGTTCTGCTCAGGCGTCTTGCCGGTGGTGGCGAGCACGGCTTCCGCCTTGGCATAAAGCGGCTCGCGACTCTTGAGAATGGATACCAGGTCCTCCATGGCGCGGGCGTTGTTGGCCATTGGCCGCATGTCGCCTTGCGCCATCACCCGCTGCATATGCTCTTCCGGCTCGGCGCGCACCCAGACCGTGAAGCACGAGGCCAGCAGCAATTCAAGCGTGCCCGGTTCGGTGACGATGCTGCCGCTGGTGGCGATGACGAAGCGCGGGTGGCGGCGCAATATGTCGTCGAGTGCCTCGCGCTCGGCGCGGCGGAAGGTTTCCTGGCCGAACATGTCGAAGATCTCGCTCAAATTGGCGCCGCTGCGCCGCTCGATCTCGCGGTCGAGCTCGATGAACGGCACGTCAAGACGTTCCGCCAGCATGCGCCCGAGGGTGGACTTGCCGCCGCCGCGCAGGCCGATCAGCGCGACGCGCCGGCGATCCTCGGCCGGCGAGGAAAAATGCTCGGTCACGAGCTTGCGGGCGTCTACGAGCATGTCCGGTGGCAGCCGTTCGAGAAATTGCGTCAAAAGCACCAGATCGAGCGAAGGTTCGGGGCCTTCATGCACAAGCTGCGTGAGCGGCAGGCCGATAGCGCGCGCGATCCGCCGCAGCAGCACGATCGAGCAATTGCCCAGCCCGGCCTCGAGTTGGGCGAGATAGCGCTCCGACACTTTCGCATGCGCCGCCAATGCCTTGCGTGTAATGCCGCGCTGATGGCGCAGCGTGCGCACGCGCTCGCCGAGACGGTGCAGATAGGGGTCATTGTCGCGGCCGGGGGCCGCTTTGGCACGCACGGGTTTCATCCGCATCGATTAACATGCATTATAATGCAAGGCAATAGCGTTTGTTTTATCGACTTTATAGGTCCCATTGTATCATGCTCACCAAAGTGTTATTAATATGCAAAATAATGCATACAGGGAGAAGGTCGCCGGCCAGTTTCGATCCGGCGCCAGTTTGATCATGCAACCGATCGATTTTCAGACCGAGCCCGCGCGCTACCGCCACTGGCGCATCGAGTGCGATGGCGATGTCGCCCATCTGATCATGGATGTCGATCAGGCGGGCGGCCTCTTCGGCGGCTATGAACTCAAACTCAATTCTTACGACCTCGGCGTCGACATCGAGCTCAACGATGCGGTGCAGCGGCTGCGCTTTGAGCATCCGGAAGTGCGTTGCGTCGTCATCAAGTCCGGCAAGGACAATGTGTTCTGTGCCGGCGCCAATATCCGCATGCTCGGCAAGTCGACGCATGGCCAGAAAGTGAACTTCTGCAAGTTCACCAACGAGACACGCCTCGCCATCGAGGACGCCAGCGATAACTCCAAGCAAATTTATATCTGCGCGATCAACGGCAATGCGGCCGGCGGCGGTTACGAGCTCGCGCTTGCTGCCGACCACATCATGCTGGTGGACGACCGCCGCTCGGCGGTGGCGCTGCCGGAGACCCCACTGCTCGCGGTGCTGCCCGGCACCGGCGGGCTCACCCGCGTCACCGACAAGCGCAAGGTGCGGCGCGACCGCGCCGACGTATTCTGCTCCATCGAGGAGGGCATCCGCGGCACCAAGGCGGTCGAGTGGCGGCTCGTGGACGAGGTGGTGCCGAATTCGAAATGGAAGGACGTTGTGGCCGCGCGCGCGCATGAGATTGCGGCGCGCTCGGACCGGCCGAAAGACGCCAAGGGCATCGCGCTCACTCCGCTCGATCGCAAGATCGAGGCCGACCGTGTGGCCTATTCGCACGTCGACGTCGAGATCGACCGCACGCGCGGCCTGGCGACCCTCACCGTGCGCGGGCCGTCGGAAGGCGTCCCGGCCTCGGTTGACGCCGCCCGTGCGCTCGGCACCAAGTTCTGGCCGCTTACCGTGGCGCGCGAGTTGGAGGACGCGATCCTGCATCTGCGCGCCAACGAACAGGCGATCGGCGTTTGGCTGTTGCGCACCGATGGCAATGCGCAAGGCGTGCTGGAGCACGACGACTTCCTCGGCAAGGCCAACGGCGACTGGCTGATGCGCGAGATCCGCCATTACCTCAAGCGCGTGCTCAAGCGCCTCGACGTGACGCCACGCAGCATGATCGCGCTAATCGAGCCGGGCTCCTGTTTTGCCGGGACGCTGGCCGAACTGGCCTTCGCCGCCGACCGCTCGCTGATGTTGATCGGCACTCGCGAAGGCGATAATCGCAAACCGGCAGCGATCACGCTCGGCCAAGCCAATTTTGGCTTCTATCCCATGGGCAACGGGCTCACCCGTTTGCAGACGCGGTTCCTCGGTGAACCGCAGACGCTCGATCTCGCCAAGGAAAAGATCGGCGTTGCTGTGGAAGGCGAAGAAGCCGCCCAATTCGGGCTCGTCACGATGGCCTATGAGGATTTCGACTGGGACGACGAACTCCGCGTCATGCTGGAGGAGCGCACCAGCTTCTCGCCTGACGCCATGACCGGCATGGAAGCCAATCTGCGCTTTGCCGGCCCGGAAACAATGGAAACCAAGATTTTTGGACGGCTGACCGCCTGGCAGAACTGGATCTTCCAGCGGCCGAACGCCATCGGCGAGCAGGGCGCGCTCAAACTCTACGGCAGCGGCGTGTCGCCGACCTTCAATAAGGAAAGGGTATAGTCATGAACATCGCTCAGGTCGACTACGACGGCTTGATTCCGAACAATGTCGGGCTCGGACAGGACCCGCGCGTCAAGCGCGCGCTGGAGAAGTGGCACCCCGGCTATATCAACTGGTGGAACGACATGGGGCCGGAAGGCTTCCAGGAATCGCTCGTCTATCTGCGCACTGCGGTCAGCGTCGATCCTAAAGGCTGGGCGAAATTCGACTACGTGCGCATGCCGGAATACCGCTGGGGCGTGTTGCTGGCACCACAGCACGAGGGCCGCAAGATTCCGTTCGGCATGCATAAAGGCGAGGACGCCTGGCAGGAGGTGCCGGGCGAATACCGCGCCATGCTGCGCCGCCTCATCGTGATCCAGGGCGACACCGAGCCAGCCTCGGTCGAACAGCAGCGCCATCTCGGCAAGACCGCACCGTCGCTCTACGACATGCGCAACCTGTTTCAGGTTAACGTCGAGGAGGGCCGCCATCTCTGGGCCATGGTTTATCTACTGCAGAAATATTTCGGCACCGACGGCCGCGAGGAGGCGGAAGCCCTGTTGCAGCGCCGCTCCGGCCATGCCGACACGCCGCGCATGCTGGGTGCTTTCAACGAGAAGACGCCGGACTGGCTGTCGTTCTTCATGTTCACCTATTTCACCGACCGCGACGGCAAGATGCAACTCGAGGCTTTGGCGCAATCAGGCTTCGATCCACTGTCGCGTACTTGCCGCTTCATGCTGACCGAGGAAGCGCACCACATGTTCGTGGGCGAGACCGGCGTCACGCGCGTCGTGCAGCGCACCTGCGAGGCGATGAAGGCGGCGGGTATCAGCGATCCGAACGATGTAGAGGCGGTGCGCGAGCTCGGCGTCATCGATCTGCCGACCATCCAGAAAAAGGCGAACATGCATTTCTCGCTGACGCTCGATCTGTTCGGCAACGAGATATCGACCAATGCCGCCAACGCCTTCCACGCCGGCCTGAAGGGCCGCTACCGTGAGGACCGACTCAAGGATGACCATCAGCTCGAAAGCGGCACCTATCCGGTGCTGCGCCTGATCGACAACAAGATCCAGAACGAGGATGTGCCGGCGCTATCCGCGCTCAACATGCGGCTGCGCGACGACTACGTCGTCGACGCCAATATCGGCGTCGGGCGCTGGAACAAGGTGATTTCGGAGATCGGTATTCCGTTCGAGATCAAGCTGCCGCACGTCGCCTTCCACCGCCATATTGGCGAGTTCTCCTCGATCAAGGCGGACGTAAACGGCAATCTGTTAAGCGACGCAGATTGGGAGAAGCGCCGCAATGAATTTCTGCCGTCCGAGAGCGATCGAGAATTCATCGAGGGGCTGATGCAGCCGCAGTTCGAGACTGGCAAATTCGCCAGCTGGATCGCGCCGCCGCGCGTCGGCATCGACAACAAGCCGGGCGACTTCGAATATGTGAAGATCGCTGACGCTTAATCGGCGCGCGGCGCCTGCAGATCCTCGTCGCGCAGTTTGAAGCGCTGGATCTTGCCGGTGGCGGTGTGCGGCAGGTCGCTGCGCCATTCGATCCAGCGCGGATATTTCCACGCTCCCGCCGTCTCTTTGACGTGTAGCTTCAGCTTTTCCAGAAGGGTCTCGTCGGCGACATAGCCAGTCTTGAGTACAATGAAGGCTTTCGGCTTGATCAGGCCATCCGCGTCTTGCTTGCCGATCACGGCGGCTTCCAGCACCGATTCGTGTGAGACCAGCGCCGCTTCCACATCGAACGGCGACACCCATTGCCCGCTGACCTTGAACATGTCGTCGGTGCGGCCGCAGTAATAATAATAGCCGCCGGCGTCACGCCTATATTTGTCGCCGGTATAGGTCCATTCGCCTTGGAAGGTGCGGCGGCTCTTGGTGCGCTGGTTCCAGTAGCCTTCGCCGGCGGAAGGGCCGCGCACGACCATTTCGCCGATCTCATCCGCGCCCAACTCGTGTCCAAGCTCATCCACCAGCTTGACGTCATAGCCCGGAACAGGTTTTCCGGTGGAACCATAGCGGACGTCACCCGGCCGGTTGCTGACGAAAGTCTGCAGCATCTCGGTCGAGCCGATGCCGTCGAGTACATCCACGCCGACCACGGCGCGCCAGCGCTCGCCGATATGCGACGGCAAGGCCTCGCCCGCCGAGACGCAAAGCCGCAGCCGGTCTGACCCCGCGCCCAGTCCGATTTTCTTGTGCGCGAGCAATGCCGAATAGAGCGATGGCACACCGTAGAAAATCGTCGGGCGATGCGTACGCATGATGTCGAAAATCGCTTCCGCCGTCGGACGCCGAGGCCACAGTACGGTCGTGGCGCCGACGGAAAGCGGGAACGACATGGCGTTACCCATGCCGTAGGCAAAGAACAGTTTAGCCGCGGAGAACATAACGTCTTCGGCACGAATTCCAATGACGCCCTGACCCATCAGCTTGGCGGTTGCCATCGGGCTGATGTGCACGTGCTTGACGCCCTTGGGATCGCCAGTCGAGCCGGAAGTGTAGAGCCAAAAGGCGACTTCGTCGGAGATTGTCGGCGCAGCGAACACATCGGCCTTCTCGGGTACAAGCAACTGCTCGAACAGATGGACAGCGTGTCGCGGGAACGCCGCCTTATCGGCTATCGCGCCGCCGACAAGAATAACGTCCTGCAGATACGGGGCAGCGGCGATAATCGGCGCCAGCGGCTTGGCAAGCTCAGCCACAGCGACAATCAGCGAAACACGGCTGTCGCCGAGTATGTAGGCGTACTGTTCCGGCTTGAGCCAAGTGTTGAGCGGAATGACGACGATGCCTGCGCGGATCGCGCCCCAGAACGCCACCGGATAATCGACGGTGTCGGGCAACAGGAGAGCAATACGGCTTTCTTGGCGCAGCCCCAGCCGTTGAAGAGCGCGCGCGAATTGACAACTGAGCGCTTGCAAGTCGCCATAGGTTAGCGAGCGGTCTGGGTCGATAAATGCGATCTTCGATTCAAGCCCTCGCGCCACATTGGCGTCGACGAAATCAGAGACGGCGTTGTAGGGACCGCGCTCGATGAATCCGTCCACGCCGGCCCCCATCATCAATTTTCAAACAGGTATGTTAGCAGCCGCCGCGCCAGTA
Organism: uncultured Alphaproteobacteria bacterium; assembly: GCA_963753455.1. GTDB lineage: Bacteria > Pseudomonadota > Alphaproteobacteria > Rhizobiales > Xanthobacteraceae > Pseudolabrys. Next base: position 67,995 of record CAVWDA010000064.1, read on the forward strand.
CGCCGGCCACGCGCCGCCGGTAGTGGCCGGGCGTAAACGTGGTCTTCATCGGCATGATTTGGTCGCGGACCAGCGCATCGAGGCCTTTGAACACGCGCGCGTCGAGCGGGCCGCCGCAGAGCTTGTCGGTGCCGTCGAGCAGCACCGGGCGCGGATTGGTACCGGTAAAGGCGACGCGCAACTCGGCGAGCGTGTCGCCTTCGCGCTTGAGTGCGACCGCTACGCCGGCAACCGGATATTCGATCGACTTACGAATACGGATCTTGTCGTAGGCCGAGCGCAGGCCCGGCATGTTCTTCGCCCGTACCGCGGTGACGATTTCGCCGGGCCGCAGCGACAGATAATATTTGCCATCGCCCTGCGTTTCGCTGATCGGCACATCCTGGCGCGCGAAGCCGATGTAGAGCTTGTTGAGCGGAATGGTGCGCTTGCCAATTGGCCCGGCGATGTCGACTTCGGCGTTGAGCGTCAGCAGTGCCGGCGCCAGATCGCCTGCGAACGTGGCAAAGCATACGCTGCGGCTTTTCGGCGCCACATGGCACATTGTGCCAGTGGTTTTGAGGCAATGATTGTTGGCGCCACGCCACCATTCGCTCTGATTGTAAAAGATGCAGCGGGTGTCGAGGCAGAGGTTGCCGCCGACCGTGCCCATGTTGCGGTGGGTCGGTCCGGCGATGTAAGCGGCGGCCTGAGCCAATACCGGATAATGCGGGACGATGGCGGGGTGTGTCGCGACGTCGTTTAGGCGAACCGAAGCGCCGATTTCGAGCGATGCCGCGTCCACCTTGATCGCGGACAATTCCGCCACGCCATTCATGTTGATCAGCACCGGCGGCGCGACGATGCCACGGCGGATGTTGACCACCAGATCTGTGCCGCCGCCGAGCAGTTGGCTGCTGGGATGAGCGCTACGCGCCGCTAGCGCTTCATCGAGCGATACCGGATTGAGCACGCGGAAGTCGGGTAGGGCGTCCATCAAACTGCTCCCGCCCAAATTCGCTCATGCCCGCGCAAGCGGGCATCCAGTTCTTTGGCCCTTGGTCCCCGCTTGCGCGGGGACGAGCGGAGACTATCCACTCTTCTTCTCCAGCGTTCGCTTACGTTTCTCGATCGCCTCGAATACGCGATCGGGCGTGACCGGCAGGTCGTTGAAGCGGATGCCGATAGCGTCGGCGATGGCGTTGGCGAGCGCCGGCAGGAACGCGGCGAGCGAGCCTTCGCCCGCCTCTTTGGCACCGAACGGCCCGTGCGGATCGTTGCTCTCGACGATGCCGACCTCAATTGGCGGCGAGTTTTGGATGGTCGGCACGCGGTAATCGAGCATGTTAGCGGTGAGCATCAGGCCGTCGTAATAGGCGGCTTCTTCGCTCATGGCCTGGCCCATGCCCATCCAAACCGAGCCCTGCACCTGGCCTTCGACAGTCAACCGGTTGAGCGCCTTGCCGCAGTCGTGCGCCACCCAGACCTTGTCGACGGTGACGACGCCGGTGTCTTCGTCAACCGTCACCTCGACCACCTGCGCCGAATAGGAATAGCCCATGGTGCCGCCGATGGCCGCGCCGCGATATTTCTTGCCGCCGTGCGACTCGGGGATCGTCGAATAATTGCCGGTAACGGTGATGGTGCCTGAGTCCTTCAGCGCCTCGGTCACCACTTCGTCGAACGTCGCACCCTTGTCCTGCGCGCCGGCGCGATAGACCTCGCCGAGGCATTCGATGTCTTCCGGCCGCGCGTCCAGCTTGCGCGACGCCGCGTTGACCAGCAGTGCTTTGAGATTGCGCGCGGCGTCAAGCGCGGCATTGCCGACCATGAAGGTGACGCGCGACGAATAGGAGCCGTTGTCTTTCGGCACCACCTCTGAGTCGCCGGTGACGACGCGCACGCGCGACAGATCGAGGCCGAGCACTTCGGCCACGGTCTGCGCTAGAATGGTCGTCGAGCCTTGCCCAATATCGGCGGCGCCCGACAGCACCACGATCGAACCGTCGAAGTCGAGCTTGATCTTCACGGTGGCGTGCGGCTCGCCGGTCCAGTTCACCGGCTTGGAGGCACCCGAAATGTAATGTGAGCAGGCCATGCCAAGGCCTTTGCCCTTTCCGAGCTTGCCCTTGCGCTTCGTCCAGCCACTTTCCTTTTCGACCCAGTCCAGACACTCCGGCAGGCCGTAGCTGTTCACCATCATGTCGTTGTCGGTGAAGGTCGGCGCCTGCAATAAATTGGCGCGCCGTACCGCGAACGGATCGAGCCCCAGTTCGCTTGCCATCTCGTCGAGCAGGCTCTCGAAGGCAAAGCGGATATCGACCGTACCGTGGCCGCGGAAGGCGCCGCAAGGCGGTGTGTTGGTGAGCACACGCCTGCCGACATATTTTACGTTGTGCAGGTCGTAAATGGCGTAGAGCATCGAGCCTGCATAGAGGATGGTGACCACGCCATAGCCCGAATGCGCGCCGCCGCGCTGGTCGCAGTCGCACTCGACCGCGGTGATGCGGCCATCCTTGCGCATGCCAATCTTTGAGCTTTATGTCCGTTTCCGGCCGGCCGCGATGGGTGATGAACGTCTCCTCGCGGTTGGTGACGATGCGCACTGTGCCGCTGGCCTTGCGCGCTAGCAGCGCCGCGATCAATTCGACGTTCAGCGTCTCGGTGCGGCAGCCGAAGCCACCGCCGACATGTGGCTTGATCACGCGGATACGCGACATCTCCATGCCGAGGGTCTGAGCCAGCATCAGGTGTACGTAGTAGGGAACTTGCGTAGAGGCGTGCACGGTCATGCGGTTGCGTAGCGCGTCGTATTCGGCGACGGCCGCGTGCATTTCCATCTGGTTCTGGCAGACCTCGGCGCAATTGTAGGTGCCTTCGAGCACCAGATCGGCTTGTGCGAAACCTTGCTCGGTCGAGCCCAACTCGAACAGCACGTCGCGTTCGATATTGCCCGGTTTATTTTCGTGCAGTTGCACAGCGCCTGGCGCCAGCGCATCCTTCGATGTGTAATAGCCCGGCAATTCTCGCACGATTAGCTTGATGCGGCGCAGCGCCTCGCGTGCGGTGGCGTCGTCGATCGCCGCGACCGCTGCGACCGGCTCGCCGCGGTAGCGCACTTTATCACGCGCCAGCGGATATTCCGTCCGCGCGATCGGCAATACGCCGAAACCCTTGTCGCAGTCGGCGCCGGTGACGATGGCGCGCACGCCAGGGATCTTGAGCGCGTCCGACACATCGACCTCGACGATCTCGCCGTGCGAATAGGGGCTCCGGTAGATTCGACCGGCGAGGCGACCGGGCGCGAGAATATCGGCGGTGTATTTGGCACGGCCGGAGACTTTCTCGGGCCCGTCGATCATCGGTACGTAGCCGCCGATATTGTGCGCCCGCACGACCTTGTTCATGGGCTAACGCCTTGCGCGTTGAGCGCCGCCGCGTATTTCACCGCCTCAATGATTTTCACGTAACCAGTGCAACGGCAGATATTGCTGCCGAGCGCGTCGAGGATTTCCGCTTCACTAGGATTGGGATTTTTCCGCAGCAGGCCCGCCGCGGCCATGATAAAGCCTGGCGTGCAATAACCGCATTGCGAGCCGAGCTTTTCGTGAAAACCGCGCTGCACCGCCGACAGTTGGCCGTTGTGGCCCAGCGACTCGATGGTGTCGATGCGCTTGCCTTGTACCGTCGCCGCCAGTGTGAGGCAGGAGAGCGCCGGACTGTCGTCGATCAGCACGGTGCAGGCGCCGCATTCGCCTCCGTCGCAGCCGGTCTTCGTGCCGGTCAGCCCGATCTGCTCGCGCAGAAAATCGAGCAACAGGATGTTATCGGCGACCGCGTCGGCGCGGTCACGCCCGTTGAGCGTGAACTCCAGTAGTCGGTTCAAAACGTTTCTTCCCTGGTCGGCGCGTGTTCAGAGATTCGCGCCTTATTTCCTTATGTCATTACGACACACCAGTGCGCTTGAGCCCTCCAGACCCTTTATCGGGAATGGCTGGGACGATTTCCCGAGACTAGCCGAACCGCGCAATGACGTCGGCGGGAATCGCGGCGGCGTGAATCTTGTCCGGGTCGTTCTTGTCGCGCGTTGCCCAGACCCGGGTCTCACCGCCGTCCACCGCCAATTCGCCGCCGATGGTCAGTCGATGCTCGACGTCAAAGCTGGAGCGGCGGAACTCGGTCACGCGCGAGGCGATTTCGATCACGTCGCCGAATTTCGCGGGCTTAAGGAAATTCGCGCGGGCGTCGACCAGCGGAATGCCGATGATGTCGAAGGTGTCCGCCAGCTCATGCGCGGTGACGCCGAGGGCGGCCTCGAACAACATCCAGGTGCTGATGTCGAACATCTCGAAAAACCGGCTATTGAACACGATGCCGGCCGGGTCGCACTGGCCCCATTCGACGGTTAATTGCCTGCGGAATATGAAAGACGCCACGCGAGATATCTCCGGCCTTTGTCGCGGATTATAGCGCTACTTCGTGGGCTTGATCCGGTATTTCGGCGGCACCGGCCATTCGGTGACGTCCTGCGACTTTAATTCGACGCGGCTCATGCGCCGCCGCTTGCGCAGCGCGTGCCGCGGCGCCACCGGCAGATGCGGCGAATCGTCGAGGTCCTCGAGCAACCAATCGAGATCCTCGCTCGCCGTCAACCAGCGCTGCGGCGCGTAGCGCGTGAGCGAGAACGGCCGGGAAAACGCTAGCATCGATTTCTTGCCACCCGGCAGGCAGTATTCATGCGCGTAGCTCATCGCCAATTCGCGCGCGCTCTTGTAGATCGGATCGCGCCAGCGCAGCACGGCGTGGTTGGTCTTGCTGATGGCGCCCCACAGCCCACGCTCTTGGAACAGCGTCACCACGTGATCCTGGTCGCTGGGCAGCGCCTGGATGTCCATCAGCCAGGCCGGCTTGCCGTGGTAGATGAAGGCGGCGACCGCGAGGATGGCCGCTTCCGAACAATGCGCCGTGCGCGTCTTCAGCACGCGGCGCGGCGACATCGTGGTGTCACCATCGAGCTCATAATTCGGCGGCAGTTTGTCGATGAATGTCTGGATGATCTGAGCGGACTTCAGGCGCGCGAAAGTCCGGTGTTCGGCCGGCGTGAGCAGCGCGCGGAGGCGGTTTCGGTAGGCGGTCGAGAGCATGCGCGCGGCACTCTATCCGGGCGATGCAAGCGGCGGGGGTGTTGGCGTCAATGACTCCACAGGTAAGTTATGGGGGTTTTTGCCGCCGACACCAGCGGCACCGACGTTCTCCCCAAAGCTGCCGCGAAAGGAAGTTATTGCGTTCTCAGGGCCGCAAAGCAGGAGATATCTTCTTATTTTCGGGCGCTTATTGCGGTTGCACAGAATAGGCTTCTATTTAAGCGCTCCTATCGAGGGAGCCTGCCGCGGTGACCGATTTTCCCCAAGACGACCGACGCGTCGTGGCGCCAACGGCGGTGGGGGACTGGCTTGTCGCCATCGCCACCGCGCTCCTGGCTCTCGTCCTCCTTGGCGTCCTGCCGCGTCTATTCTGGTAAGGCACCGCGCGCATGTCAGGCCTCGCCACCATCCCAAAGACCGCGCCTTTCGCCGAGGAGGAGATCGATCTCCTCAACCGCGTGGTCGGACCGGCCAATGCGCTGCAGCGCGCCTGGCTCGCCGGCTTCTTGGCCGGCGTCGAATCGGTCACTGGGCAGGCGCAGCCGGCCGCGCCGGCTAAACCTGCCGAGCCGATCACCGTCGTTTACGCCAGCGAGTCCGGTAATTGCGAAAAGCTCGCCGGCGATTTCGCCAAGGCGGCGCGCAAGAACGGCCTGAAGCCGACTCTCGTCGACATGGCCGATCTCGAACTCAGCGACCTCGCCAAGGTGAAACGGCTGGTGTTCATAGCCGCCACCTGGGGCGAAGGCGAGCCGCCAGCGCGCGCTGTGCGTGCCTATGGTGAGTTGATGGGCGAGGGCGCCCCGCGCCTTGACGGCGTCGAATTCGGCGTACTGGCGCTCGGCGATACGGCTTATGCGGAATTCTGCGCCATCGGAAAAAAGATCGACGAGCGGTTGGTCGCCTTGGGCGGCAAGCGCGTGGTCGAGCGTGTCGATTGCGATCTCGATTACGCCGCGCCCGCCTCGACGTGGATCGGCGATGCTCTGATGGTTCTCACCCCGCCCGACGCTGACCGCGGTCGGGTCATCGAAGTCGATTTCGGCAGGCCGCATGCTGCATCGAACGCTGATATTGTCGAGGCCGAAGTCAGCGAGCACATCAACCTCAATTCCTCGCGCTCGGACAAGGAAACCATCCATCTCGCGCTCGCCTTCGACGGCGCGGTGCCAGCCTATGAGCCGGGCGACTCGCTCGATTTCTATGCCGAGAACGATCCGGCCTATGTCGATGAGTTGTTGACGCTGGCGGGCCTATCGGACGACGATGCCTTGCGCACCGAGCTTATCAAATCGCGCGATGTGACGACGCTCTCGCTCAAGACGGTCGAAACCTACGCGGATAAGACAGGCCAACAATATGTCAAGGCGCTCATCGCGGACGGGCAGGCGAAAGAATGGATCGCCGGCCGCCAGCTCATCGATCTGATCGCCAGTTTCCCGATCGCACTGACCGCCGATCACATGCGCGCGATGACGCGGCCGCTGGCGCCGCGCGCCTATTCGATTGCGTCGTCGCGCCGCGAAGTCGGCGACGAGGCGCATCTGCTGATTTCCGCCGTGCGTTACGAGAGCCACGGCCGCGCCCGGAAGGGCGTCGCGTCGAATTATGTCGCCGAGCGGCTCAAGAAGGGCGCCCGCGTGCGCGTCAAGCTCAAGCCCAACAAGCATTTCGCGCTGCCCGCCGCCGACTGCGACATCATCATGGTTGGTCCCGGCACTGGCGTCGCGCCGTTCCGCGCCTTCGTGCAGGAACGCCGCGCCACCGCGGCGAAGGGACGAAGCTGGCTGTTCTTCGGTGACCGCCAGTTCACCCACGATTTCCTCTACCAGCTCGACTGGCAGGAGGCTCTGAAAGTCGGCGCGCTCACCCGCATGGACGTCGCCTTTTCGCGTGATACGCCCGAGAAGATCTATGTGCAGAACAAAATATGGGACAGGCGTCGCGATCTGATCGAATGGCTCGACGGCGGGGCGTTGTTCTACGTTTGCGGCGACGCCAAGGCTATGGTGAAAGATGTGCGCGCGACGCTGGTGCGCGTCTATGCCGACGTGAAGGCGCTGTCGCCGGAAGCCGCCGAGCAGGCGGTGGCGGCCCTGGAGCGCGACAGGCGTTACCTGCAGGACATCTATTGAGCCTGCTTAAATTGGAAGGCCAATGACTGACGAAGTCTCGCGCAACGAGCGCATCAAGGAGGCGAGCGACTACCTGCGCGGCACGCTCGCCGAGGGCCTGCGCGAGGAGATCACCGGCGCCATCGTCGAGGATGACCAGCAGTTGGTCAAATTCCACGGCATGTACCTGCAGGACGACCGCGACCTGCGGCCCGAGCGCACACGCAAGAAGATGGAGAAGGCCTTCGCCTTCATGATCCGCGTGCGCATTCCGGGCGGCGTGCTGTCGCCGCAGCAGTGGTTGGCGCTCGATCAGGTGGCGCGCGACTACGGCAACCATACCATGCGGCTGACCACGCGGCAGACAGTCCAACTGCACGGCATTATCAAGTCGAACCTGAAGACGACGCTGAAAGAGGTCGACGCCGCGCTGCTCAATTCGATTGCCGCCTGCGGCGACGTCAACCGCAACGTCATGTGCGGCGCCAATCCCGAGCAGGGTCCGGCCCATGCGGCCGCGCTCGACCTGGCGCGGGCGATTTCCGATCATCTGACGCCGCAGACGCCGGCCTATCGCGAAATCTGGCTCGACGGCGAAAAGATCGCCGGCGACGAGGACGATGTCGTCGAGCCGATCTACGGCAAGACTTACCTGCCGCGCAAATTCAAGATCGTGGTGGCGGTGCCGCCGTCGAACGATGTCGACATTTTCGCGCACGATCTCGGCTACATCGCCATCCGCGACGACAACGGCAGCGTAGCCGGCTGGAATGTGACGGCCGGCGGCGGCATGGGCATGACCCATGGCGAGGAGGACACCTATCCACGCACCGCCGATGTGTTGGGCTTCTGCGCTACCAAGGACGCGGTGGCGATTGCCGAGGCCGTGGTCACTGTGCAGCGCGACTGGGGCGACCGGGCCAACCGCAAGCACGCGCGGCTAAAATATACCATCGAGGATCGCGGGCTCGATGCCTTTCGCGCCGAAGTCGAGAAGCGCGCCGGCGTCACGTTGGCGCCGGTCAAACCGTTCACGTTCACCTCGACCGGCGACCGCTATGGCTGGAGCGATGGTGCTGACGGTCGCAGTCATCTCACGCTGTTCGTGCAGAATGGCCGGCTAACCGACAGTGATGCGGCTAGACAGATGTCGACGTTACGACGGATCGCCGAAAATCACGACGGCGAATTCCGCATCACGCCCAATCAGAATCTGATCGTCGCCAATATCGCGCCCGAGCGTCGGACCGAAATTCACTGGGCTGCAAAAGCGGCCGGGCTTCTGGCGCCGTGGTCCGGGCTGCGGCGTAGTTCCATGGCTTGCGTCGCGCTGCCGACCTGCGGCCTGGCGCTCGCCGAAAGCGAACGCTATCTGCCCGATCTGATGATCGCGCTCGACGAGCGGCTTGCCGCGCACGGCCTTTCCGCTGACGACATCGTCATCCGCATGACCGGCTGCCCGAATGGCTGCGCGCGGCCGTATCTCGCCGAGATCGGTTTGGTCGGCAAAGGCCCCGGCCGCTACAACCTCTACCTCGGCGCCGCCTTCGACGGCTCGCGGCTCAACAAGCTCTACGGCGAGGATCTCGAGCACAACGCTATCGTCGCCGCGCTCGATCCGGTATTCGCGGCCTACGCGCGCGATCGGAAGAAGGGCGAGCGCTTCGGCGATTTCGCCATCCGCGCCGGCCTTGTCGCGGCGACCGGCAACGGCCGCGACTTCCATGCCAATGTGGGTAAGCAAGCCGGGCGAAGCGACCGTTGAGTCCCATGCCAAGGGCTGTCGGCGCAATGCATAGTTTTTCGACGTGCATTGCTGCTTTGCAAGGCAATCGCCCCGATGCAGTTCCGGCGTGTAAAAGTCGTGTAAATATATCAACGGCTTCCGGGCTGGCATGCTCCTTGCTGCTTTGCAACATGGGTTTAGCTGCGGCCGGCCGGGCTGCCATGCGCAACGACCTCGGCGACCGCAATATCAGGGAGACGAGACATGGATTATGTGAAACCCGTCGACGTCGCGAGCGCCATGATCGAAACTGGGCGCCGCAAACTCGATTTATCGCCGGTCGATCTCGTCATTCGCGGGGCGCTCGCGGGAAGCATTCTGGCTGCTGCTACCAGCCTTGCCATAACCGGAGCAGTGCAGACCGGGCAGCCGCTGGTCGGCGCACTGATCTTTCCCGTCGGCTTGATCCTGATCGTGCTGCTCGGGCTCGATCTGGTCACCGGCGCCTTCGGCCTGGTGCCGCTGCCCTGGCTGGAACGCGATGCCACCGCGCCGAATATGCTCGCCAATTTCGCTTGGATATTCCTCGGCAACATGATCGGCAGCGTCGTCTACGGCGCGCTGCTGGCGATCGCGCTCACCAATTTCGGCACATTGGCACCGGCCGGTGTCGCTGCCAAGATCATCGCCATTGCGCAGGCCAAGACCACCGGCTACGAGGCCATCGGGCTCGCCGGCATGATCACGGTCTTCGTCAAGGCGATGCTGTGCAACTGGATGGTCTGCCTCGCCATCGTCGCGGCGATGACCACCAATTCGACCATCGGCAAGATCGCCTGCGCCTATATGCCGATCTTCATCTTTTTTGCTCAGGGCTTCGAGCACTCCGTCGTCAACATGTTTCTGATCCCCACCGGCATGATGATGGGCGCCAAGATCACGGTCGCGCAGTGGTGGCTGTGGAACCAGATTCCAGTGACGCTCGGCAATTTGGTCGGCGGCTTCGTCTTTACCGGCCTGGCGATCTACATCACGCACAAGCCGAGCAAGGCCGCGGCCCCGCTGACGATGCCGTCGCAGGTGCCGGCGGAATGACCGAGGGAGCCGGCGTCGATCTCGAGCCGGCGGGCGAGGCGGCGACCGGCGACTTCGAGCCCGAACAGAAACGCTATCTGGAGGGTTTCGCCGCCGGCTTGCAGATCGCACGAACCGCAAAGGGACTCGCAGGCTCGGCCGGCGAGCTGGCCGGAGCGATGCCCGCGCCCGAGCCGGTCGGCCCTGATGCCGCGGCGCGCAAGGCACAGGACCGCGTGCTCAAGGCCGGCGGCAAGCTCTCCGACCCTGAGAAGTTCAAGCGCGAGGAGCACCCGTTCGACACCTACGAGCGGCTGAAGGAATACGCCGCCAAGAACGAATACCCGAAACCGCCGGACAATTTCCGCTGGCGCTTCTTCGGCCTGTTCTACGTCGCGCCGAACCAGAACTCCTACATGTGCCGGCTGCGCATGCCGAACGGTATCCTCAAGGCGACGCAATTTGCTGGTGTCGCCGACCTCGCCGAGCGCTACGGCGGCGGCTACGCCCACATCACCACCCGCGCCAATCTGCAGGTGCGCGAGATCGAAGCCAAGAATGCGGTCGCCATGATCGAGGGCGTGCAGGACCTGGGGCTGTGCTCGCGCGGCTCCGGCGCCGACAACATCCGCAACGTCACCGGCACGCCGACTGCCGGCATCGACCGCCAGGAACTGATCGACACGCGCCCCTATACGCGCGAGTGGCACTTCCACATTCTCAACGACCGTTCGCTTTACGGTCTGCCGCGCAAGTTCAATGTCGGCTTCGACGGCGCCGGCATCATCCCGGTGCTGGAGGATACCAACGACATTGGCTTCCAGGCAGTGCAGGTGAACGACGGCTTCGGGCTTGAACCGGGCGTCTGGTTTAGGCTTTGCCTCGGCGGCTTGACCGGGCACCACAGTTTCGCCGGCGACACCGGCGTGCTGGTCAAGCCGGCCGACGCTACCAAAGTGGCCGACGCGGTGGTGCGCGTGTTCATCGACACCGGCGACCGCTCCGACCGTACCAAGGCGCGGCTCAAATACGTGCTCGACAAGATGGGCGTCGAGAAGTTCCTCGGCCTGATGGAGGAGAAACTCGGCCGCAAGCTCGACCGCGCCGTGCCGGGCGCAACCGCGCCGCGGCCGGCGTTCTCGCGCACGGCACACCTCGGCATTCATCCACAGAAGCAGGAGGGGCTGAACTGGATCGGCATTGTCGTGCCGGTCGGCCGTCTGACGGTTGCGCAGATGAAGGGCCTTGCCGATATCGCGAGCGAACGAGGTGACAGCGATATCCGGCTGACGGTGTGGCAGAACCTGCTGATTTCTGGCGTGGCCACGGCCAAGCTGGATGAAGCGAAGGCAAAAATCGAAGCGCTCGGCCTGGCCATCGAAACCAATGCGCTGCGCGCCGGGCTGATCGCCTGCACCGGCAACACGGGGTGCAAATTCGCCGCCTCCGACACCAAGCGGCATGCTGAAGAGATCGCCGCGTGGTGCGAGACGCGCGTACAGCTCGACACGCCGGTCAACATCCATCTTACCGGCTGCCATCATTCCTGCGCGCAGCATCTCGTTTCCGAGATCGGCCTGCTCGCCTGCAAGGTCGGCGTCGGCGAGGACGCCGACCCGGTCGAGGGCTATCACATCCTGATCGGCGGCGGCTTTGGGCCCCATGCCGCGCTCGGCCACGAACTCTATCGCGACGTCAAGGCGGAGGACGCGCCGCGAACGATCGAGCGTGTGCTCAAGACTTATCTGGCGCACCGTGAATTGCGCGAGGAAAACTTCATCGCCTTTGCGCGCCGGCACGAGGTCGGTGCGCTCAAGGCGATGATGGAACTGGAGGCGGTGGAATGAGCATCACACCGCGCATCCCCTCGCTGATCCCCGAATCTGCGCCGTTCACGGCGGCGCAGCGGACGTGGCTCAACGGTCTGTTCGCCGGCATGATTTCGCTGGAAGAAAGCGTGACGCCGCTGTCGACCGAGCAGGCGGCGAAGCTGATGCCTGGCCTGCTCGATGGCGGGGCGCCGGTTGAGGCCGACGACGGCGCGGCCTGGCACGATCCGGCGATGCCGCTGCCGGATCGTATGAAGCTCGCCGACGGCAAGCCGCTGGCGCGCCGCATGATGGCGGCGATGGCGCAGCAGGATTGCAGCCAGTGCGGCTATAACTGCAAGGACTACGCCGAGGCGCTGTTCAGCCAAGAAGGAACTGCGGCTGAACCTGTGCGTGCCGGGCGGCAAGGAGACGGCCCGCACGCTCAAGAATCTCTATGCCGAGCTTGGCGTGCCCGCGGCAGCGCCGGCAGAAGCCGCGCCGGCACCGGTGCCTGCCGCTGCGCCCGGCCGCTCGCGCGACAACCCGGTTTACGCGACGTTCCTGTCGCGCCGCCGCCTCAACAAAGAGGGCTCGGCCAAGGAGACCTGGCATGTCGAGTTCGATCTCGCCGACAGCGGGCTCGACTATGTGGTTGGCGATTTATTCGGCGTCTATCCGGCCAATGACGGTGCGTTGGTCGATGCGGTGCTCGCCGCGCTGGAGGCGCCGGCGGATTTCCCGATCGGCGGACGCACGCTGCGCGAGGTGCTCACCGACGGCGTGTCGCTGTCGCCCGCGCCCGACATGCTGTTCCAGCTCATTTCCTACATCACCGGCGGCGACCGCAAAAAGAAGGCCAAGGCGCTGGCCGATGGGCAGGACCCGGACGGCGATGCGGCGACGCTCGACGTCTTGGCGGCGCTCCTCAAGTTCCCCGGCATCCGGCCCGACCCGGAGGCCTTCATCGAGGCGCTCGATCCGCTGCAGCCGCGTGTCTATTCGATCTCCTCGTCGCTCAAGCTCAATCCCGGCCGAGTCTCGCTCACCGTCGATGCCGTTCGCTACGAAGTCGAGAAGCGCACCCGGCTTGGCGTTGCTTCGACCTTCCTCGCCGGCCGCGTCAAGCCGGGCGACAAGATCAGGGTCTATGTACAGAAGGCGCAGCACTTCGCGCTGCCGGCCGATCCGGGCAAGCCGATCATCATGATCGGCCCGGGCACGGGCCTCGCACCCTTCCGCGCCTTCCTGCAGGAGCGGCAGGCGACCGACGCGCCGGGCCCGAACTGGCTTTATTTCGGCCACCAGCGCAGCGACTACGATTTCTTCTATGAGGATGAACTCAAGGAGATGCGCAGAGCCGGCCTGCTCACCCGGCTGACGCTGGCCTGGTCGCGCGACGGCGACGAGAAGATCTACGTGCAGCACCGCATGCGCGACGACGGCCGCGATCTGTGGGACTGGCTGAGCAAGGGCGCGCACATCTATGTCTGCGGCGATGCCCTGCGCATGGCCAAGGACGTCGAACGCGCACTGATCGATATCGTCGCCGAGCACGGCAAGCGCTCACCGGAAGACGCCGCGCGCTATGTCGCTGAGCTGAAGAAGACTGACCGCTATCAGGCGGATGTGTATTAGAGGATCAAGTCCGTGGATATCATTCGCACTCCTTCCGAAATGCGTTCAGGAAAAATGGAGGCGCTGGCGCGGTTGCCAGTGTTTCTATCGCTCGATGGCAAGCGCGCGGTGCTTGCCGGCGGTAGCGCTGCCGCGGCCTGGAAGGCGGAATTGCTATCGGCCGCGGGCGCGCGGGTCGATGTTTACGACGATGCGCCGTCCGACGAATTGCTGCAGATCGCCAGTGATCCGCCGCGCGGCGGCATTGCGATCAACCGGCGGAGATGGACGGCGGCCGATTTGGACGGCGCGGCTGTCGCCATCGGCGCGTTCGATAACGATGGCGGCGCCGCGGCTTTCGCCGCCGCTGCCCGCGCCGCGGGCGTGCCGGTCAATGTGATCGACAAGCCGGCGTTCTGCGATTTTGCCTTCGGCGCTATCGTCAACCGCTCGCCGCTGGTCATCGGCATCTCCACCGACGGCGCGGCGCCGGTGTTCGCGCAGGCGATCCGCGCCAAGCTCGAAGCACTGCTGCCGAGGGGATTCGCCGATTGGGCCGCTGCCGCCGCGCGTTGGCGCTCAGCGGTGAAGGCGTCCGGCCTGGCGTTCTCCGGCCGGCGCATGTTCTGGCAATTGTTCACCGCGCACGCTGTCAAAAATCCCGGCACCGAGCCGACGCAGAATGACTTCGACCGCTTCATCGCCGAGGTGCAGGGCCTGGGTGCCGCGGTCGAGAACGGCTCGGTCACGCTGGTCGGCGCAGGTCCCGGCGATCCCGAATTGCTGACGCTGCGGGCGGTGCGTGCGCTGCAATCGGCCGACGTCATCCTGTTCGACGATCTGGTCTCGCGCGACGTGCTCGACTTCGCGCGGCGCGAGGCGCGCAAGATGCTGGTCGGCAAGACCGGCTTCGGCCCGTCGTGCAAGCAGGACGACATCAACGCGCTAATGCTCTCGTTCGCCAAGCAGGGCAAGCGCGTGGTGCGGCTCAAGGGCGGCGATCCGCTGATCTTCGGCCGGGCCGGGGAGGAAATCGAAGCTTGCCAAGCCGCCGGCATTGCGGTCGAGGTCGTGCCCGGCATTACCGCTGCGCAAGGCGCGGCGAGCCGGCTCGGCATCCCGCTTACCGGCCGCGGTTATACCCGCCGCCTGCAATACATCACCGGCCATGTTCGCAACGGCCAGTTGCCCGATGACATCGACTGGAAGAGCCTGGTCGACCCGTCCGCCACCACCGCGGTCTACATGCCAACGAAGACGCTGGAAACGTTAGTCGCGCGCGCGCTGGCCGAGGGGCTCGATCCGGCGACACCTGCCGTCGCCATCTCGCGCGCGACGCGGCCCGATCAGCAGGCGGTCACGGCAACCATCGCGGCTTTGCCGGCCCACCTCCAAGCGGCGGCACTGCCCGGCCCGCTTCTGGTGATGATCGGCGGCGTCTGCGCGGCGGCGAATGCGCACAGCGCGCCGGCGCGCCGGCACGCCTAACGGATGTCATAACGGATTGGTACCTGGATCGCGATCTGCGTGCCCGAGATCTCCGGTGGCGGCGGCGGCAGCGGCGCCGCGCGCTTCAGTAGATCTAGCGTTGCCTCGTCGAGCAAGTGCGAGCCCGAGCTGCGCACGATGCGCGCGTCGTGCACGCTGCCGCTGCGGTCGATGCTGAAGGCGAGTTTCGCCACGCCGCGCTCGCCGCGTGTCTGCGCCTGCGGCGGATAGCGTTTAAAGCGTTCGAGCCGCGAGACCAATGCGGATTTCCAATTCGGCACGGCATTAGGATTATGTGATGCGGCGCCCGGCGCGGGCGCCGCCGCTCGCTCGTCCTTCTTCTCGGCGGCGCTGGGCGCGCTGGGCAGGCTGGCATGCCTTTGTTCGTGCTTCTTCTCGACTGGCTTTTCGATCGGTTTCGGCGGCGACATAACCGCCTGCAAGGGCTCGGCCTGCGGCTCGGGCGGCAGTTCGACCGTCTTTTCGACCGGTTTCGGCGGCTCGGATTCAGGCTCTGGCTGGGCTTGCGACTGCTGCGGGCCGGGCGGCAATTCGATTTGCTTGGTCTCCGGGGCGACTGGTACCGGTGCGAGCTCGATCATGATCACCGGCGCATTTGCCACCGCATTGGAGTCCTCGTTCCAGCGCGCCAGTAACGCCGCTGCGGCAGCAACGTGGAAACCCAATGCCAGCGCAAAACACGCGCCCCAGCGCAAAGCATCGGGCCAACGGCGCGGGACGGCGGCTTCGCGCGCGGCGTTCATTGCTGCAGCTTGTCCGCTTCGAGGCCGACCAGCGCCACGCGCAGATAGCCGGCGCTGCGCAATTCGTTCATCAGCGTCATCAGGTCGCCATAGGATACGGTCTTGTCGGCGCGCAGGAACACGCGCTGCTGTTTGTCGCCGCCAGTCGTCTGATCGAGCGCGGCGGCAAGCCCGGCGCGGGTGACCGCATCGTTGCCGAGCGTCACGCTCAAGTCGGACTTGAGCGTCAGGAACAGCGGCTTGTCGGGACGCGGACTAGGCTCGGCATTGGCGGCCGGCAAATTCACGGAAATATCGACGGTCGCCAGCGGTGCGGCGATCATGAAAATGATCAGCAGCACCAAGATCACGTCGATGAATGGCGTGACGTTGATCTCGTGGATCTCGCTCAACGTTTCGTCGCCGTGGTCGAGGCGCACGCTCATTGTAGATTACTCGGCTGCTGATACCGGCCGGCGACGCTCCACCGGGCGGCTGAAGACGCCGCGATCGAGGTCGCGGCTGATCAGGCGCAGAATGTCGGCGGCGGCATCTGCATGCAATGCCCGGTAACCGGCGATCCAGCGCGAGAACATATTGTACATCACCACCGCAGGAATTGCCGCCACCAGGCCGAGCGCGGTTGCCAGCAGCGCTTCGGCGATGCCGGGCGCCACCACCGCCAAATTGGTGGTCTGCACCTTTGAGATGCCGATGAAGCTGTTCATGATGCCCCAGACGGTGCCGAACAGACCGACGAACGGGGCGGTGGCGCCGACGGTGGCGAGAATGCCGGTGCCGCGGATCATCGCCCGCCCGGCAGCGGCCTCGGCGCGCTCTAGCCGCAAGGCGATGCGCTCCTTGACGCCGGCAGGCGACAACGCGTCGGCCGACAGCCGCAGTTCGGCGTCGGCGGCGGCGATCAGCGTCGCCACGCCGTCGCGGCGTCCCGGCAGCCCAGTGGTCGCCTCGCCCCAATTGCGTGCCTCATAGAGTGCTGCGATTGCGCCATGCATGCTGCGGCGGGCTGCAATCAACTCGATGACCTTGGCGAGCCAGATAGTCCAAGTCAGCACCGAGGCGAAGGCAAGCCCGATCATCACCGCTTTGACCACGACATCGGCGGCCATGAACATGCCCCAGGGCGACAGATCGCGCGGCAGCTTGAGCAAGGCGTCCGCGCTCGGCGCTGGCGCCGTGGCGGGCTGAGCCGGTGCGGGAGGCGCAGCGGGCTGGGCAATTGCAGGAGCCGCCGGGCCCCGCGGGTTTTGCCCGACGGCGGGCGCGGGAAATAGCAGCGCAATGGCCAGCAGTGCGGCCATAACCGTACTCAGGCGCAGCGGCATATCAGGCAATTTCATCGTATTTCGGTCCTTCCGGCCTCCGGCCAAATATCGCTCCCGCACTTCTATAACAGGTGCCGATGGTCGCATCAGGGCCATTGCCGCGACGGCAGGCTATGACCCAACCTCACCAGGCGAACGCGTTCGCAAATCGAAGTTTCCATCGCTTGCGCTTGCGTGCTGGCGGGCGACGAGGGCGAACGGCAGCCGCGCGGACGGCCGCGGCCGAATTTGCCGAGTTGCGCCGCTGCACCGGCGATCTGCCTGACCCATCGCCATTGCTCTTACAGCTTCTTCGATATTCCGACGAAATAGCCGCGGCGCTCGCCAAATTGCGGCGCGAACACGCCGACACCCGTTCCGTTGCGTAGCTCATAGATGGTGTCGAACAGATTTACGACGTCGAAGCGGATCGTGACCGGCTTGCCGTCGGGCTGCTTGATTTCGTGCGAGATGCCGATATTGGCCGTGGCGTAGGGGGCGACATGGTCGCCGTTGGGGATATCTGATCCGTCCGGCAATATAAGATCGGCGCGCAGCCCGCTGCCGTACACCAAGCTGGCACTGAACCGGGTGCCGTTCCAGAGGTAGGATGCTCCGGCCGAGCCGGTCCACTGTTGCGCATGATCGGTGTTGATGTAATGGCTGGAGATGTAGGCGAGATCCGCGGCGCTGAACAGATATTGGTTCGACACGATGTCGGTGGCCACCTGGCGGCCCCAGGCGAGATTGCCGTAGGCGGAGAAGTTGCCGTCCTTGTAGTTGGCGGTCAATTCGACGCCGTCGTTATAGGCTTTTTCGTAGTTGAAGCCGTTTAGGATCAGCGCCGTGCCGAATTGCCCGTCGTCCAGCAGGTCTTGGGAAATCTTGTAGTACGCGTCGAGGCCCACCTCGAGCTGCGGCGTGATCTTCTGCACGATACCGGCGTCGAAATAATGCGCGCGTTCCGGCAGCACCGGGTTTTGCTGGAATGTTTCCGGCTGCGCCGTCGTATTTGCAAATGGCGCGATAGCGGCAGGCGCGGCAATGGCCTGCGGCGGCGGCGTGAAGTAGCGGGCATAACCGGCGTGCAACGTCGTGCCGTCGAGCGGCTTGTACACGACATTGAAGCGCGGGCTGAGCTGATTGGCATCGACATATTGCCACATCTGATCGAAGCGCAGCCCGGCATTCACCGTTAGTTGGCTAGTGATCTTCCATTCGTCCTGGACGTAGACGCCGGCGATCCACCCAAGTTTCGAACTGTCGTCGGTGACCGTGAACGGAGCATCGACTGGAACGCCGCCAACAAGCGGCAGCACTGTCGAGATATTGCTGTTCTGCGTGCTTTCGCCGTCGACCGTAAAGCCCGCCCGCAGCGTATGTTTGTCGCTGAGCTTGTAAGCACCGTCGCCCTGCAGGCCGTTGGCGAAGCCGCTGCGGTAAACGTCCGATGCAATGCCGTTGAACACAAGATCGCCGATCGTGTCGGGAACAAAATGCAGCGTGCTGTAACGGGAGAAGGCGGCTAATTGATAATCGAAGCCATTGACGGATTTCTGCAGCGCCAATACGCCGAAGGTATTCTGTTCGGCCTGGTGCTCATTGAGCATCGATGAGTCGAAATTGCTGACGCCGAAAGCGGTGAATCCAGGCATTTGGCCGGGATTGTTTGGGATCTGGAACTGGTTCGTGGTGTTGCCGAAGATCGTGCTCACGCGCGTCTGCGGATCGAGGACCGTCGAGGTGTAGCTGAAAAAGTTACCTTGATAGGTACGGTCGTGGATTGCATTGGAGCTGTCGGTCGGATTTTCGATGCCGAGATTGCTGGTGAAACCGCGGCCCGTGACGAAATATTCCGTGTTGCCGCTGCGCCCGCCGTAGTCGAAGCTTGGCGTCAGGGTCCCGAAACTGCCGCCATAGATGCCGACATCGCCGCCTGGCTGCAGCGCGTTGCCGCTCTTCGTCTGGATGTCGACGATGCCGGCGGTGCGCAGGCCGAACTGCGCCGGCAGCGCGCCGGTAATGAGCGCGACCGAACCGACGAAGCTGGTGTCGAGCACGTGCCCGAAACCGGAAATCCCGTCCGGCAGAATGATGCCGTTGATCCGGTACTGGACGTTGGCGTGCTCATTGCGCACGTGAATGTCGCCATTGACGGCGCTGTCTGCCGCAACGCCGGGCGCTTGCAGCAAGACGGAGTTGATCGGAGCGTTGGTGCCCTGCGGCAGGGTGTCGATGAAGGCGCGGTTCATGTCGAATGAACTGGCGCCGAAGCGCGGCGACAGGTTGTCGCGCGCCACGTCGAATTTCGTGTTCGTGGAAGCGAGGTCGCTTTTTGGCTGCGCCGCCGCGGCCGGGTTTGGACGTGGCGGCGCCGGCCGTTGTGCCTCGACGACGATTTCCGGAAGCACCTCCTGCGCCCCTGCGGCGCCTGCGAGCGCGCCCACCATGACAAACGACAACGCCACCCGAAGCAGGGGGCGAGAAACGCGAACCCGCATGGAACCTCCAAAACCATGACTGTAATGTTATAACATTCTAATTTGGGGCCGAAGTCAAACTCCGATTGAACCGCAGGCCCTTTGAATGCATCGTCCACCGCGCCGGCAGGTGCCGGCGCGTTTATCCTGCAAGGACCAGGTTCCCATGCCTTATTCAATGTCTCAGACCGCCCTGCCGACGTTCGAGATCGGCCTTAACGCGCTGTCAGGCGTGCTCGACAAGGCCGCGGCGTACGCTGCGGCGAAGAAAGTCGATACCGCGGTGCTGCTCGGCTACCGGCTCGCGCCCGATATGTTTGCGCTTGCCCGCCAGGTACAGGTCGCCTGCGACCAGGCCAAGAACGGTGCCGCGCGGCTTGCCGGCGTCGAGCCGCCGAAGTTCGAGGATACCGAGACGAGCCTCGACCAGCTCAAGGAGCGAATCGCCAAGACCGTCGCCTATCTCAAGACGCTCGATGCCAAGGCGATCGATTCGTCGGCTGACCGCGAGATCACTTTCCCGCTCGGGCCGAGCAAGGGCCAGATGATGGGCGGCGACTATCTCAATCACTTCGTGCTGCCGAATTTCTATTTTCACCTCGCCGCTGCCTACGCCATCGTGCGTCATTGCGGCGTCGAGGTCGGCAAGCGTGACTTCCTGGGCGCTATTCCGATCAAGCGGATATGAGCCGGCTACGTCGCAGGCAACGAAAAAGCCGCCCGCCGGTTTCCCGGCGCGGCGGCTTGATTGTGTCTTGGCTCTATTTGAGACGCTTGGCCGCGTCGCGCACCAGGCTCAGGTCGGCGTATTTGGCGATGTCGATGTGGTTCTTGACGAAGCCGAGGTCGCGCGTGGTGTCGACGTTGCGCTGCAGTGCCTCGAGGTTTGGAATCAGATTCGGATCCCTATAGGTGTCGGCCTTGGTAAACAGCCAGCCGAACCGCTCGGGTGGCGCCTTGGTGATCTTGGAGGCGATCTTGGCGACCTCCTCGTGGTTCTTCGGGTCGAGGTACCAGTGCACGATGCGCAGCATGTCCTCCATGTAATCGACCATGGCGGCGCGGTGCTTGTCGATGAATGACTTGCGTGCGACCAACATGATCATCTGGGTAACGCCCAGGATGTCGCGCTGCTCGAACAGAACCTTGCCGTCTTCCCTGAGTTTGGGATTGAATGAGAACGGCAGCACCGCCGGAATGAGATCCGCCTTCTTCTCGATCAGCATGGCCGGCATCGCCGGCAGCGGGCCTTCCAGCATGGTGTAGTCGCGCTTGTCCTCGAGCCCGTGCTTTTTCAGCATGGCGCGGATGGCGACGTCGATGGCGCTGCCGCCGCCATTGGTGCCGACCACCTTGCCCTTGAGGTCCTCGACCTTGTTGATGCCTGAGTCCTTGCGTACATAGAACTGCCCGCTGTAATAGCCGGGCACGCCGTCCTGGAATTCATCGGCAATGACGCGAATATCGTCGAGGCCGGCGTTCTCGATTGCGATGGCGAGCGAAGAATAGGCGAGGCTGGCGACCTCCAGCTCGTTGTTGGCGATCGCCGTGATCGTTTGCGGCGTACCCTGAAAGCGCATCGTCTCGAGCGTATAGGACTTGCCCATGTGCTGGGCGAGGTCCTTCTTCTCCAGAATGATCGAGCCCCAGTTGGCGATCGGGGCCACCCACGACATGCGAATTTTGACCGGCTCCGCGCTGTTGGCGGTACCGGCGCCCATGAGACCGAACGCGCATACGCCGGCCAGCGCGAGTTTTGAAAGGCGCATTGTTTCCTCCTCGTTTCGCCGAGCTTGCGCTTCTATGTGGCAAGCTTTGCTTGGCGAACGGAGAGATTGTCGGAGGTCCAACCGATTTTGGCAAGGCCGTGCCGCTGCCGCTTGGTCCGCGATGCGGAACATACGTTAACGTTTGGAGGCGGAGTTGCAAGCAAAGCACGAGCGGGTAGACGATCGGCGCGTCATCAGCGGCATTGTTCACGTTGTGAAAAGCGGCTGCCGCTGGTCTGATTGCCCGCCCGAGTATGGCCCGCCGACGACAATCTATAACCGCTTGG
Source organism: uncultured Alphaproteobacteria bacterium (assembly GCA_963753455.1). Taxonomy (GTDB): domain Bacteria; phylum Pseudomonadota; class Alphaproteobacteria; order Rhizobiales; family Xanthobacteraceae; genus Pseudolabrys. Next base: position 89,549 of record CAVWDA010000064.1, read on the forward strand.
TGCGCTGGGCGCGGCGCGGCATATGGGAAAATCTATTCCGGGAACTTGACGGCAACGGTCGGTCCGCGGATATGCAGATGATCGACACGACGCATGTCAAAGCGCAGCGCTCGGCGGCGGGCGGAAAAGGGGGGGAGCAGAAACAGGCTGTTGGCCGTTCGCGTGGAGGGCGCAACACGAAGATTTACGCACTCGCAGATGCTAAAGGGCGCCTCATCGCTCTCCTGTTGACTGGAGGCGAAGCCCACGATTGTCCGGTTGCGGAGCGACTGATCCGCAGAATGAAGCCATCGAAGCACATGCTCGGCGACAAGGCCTACGACAGCGCCGAATTGCGCGAGGAACTGGATGAGCGCGGAACCAAGCCGGTCATTCCAAATCGCAGCAATCGGAAACAACCATTCAGCTTCAGCAGGCGTCTCTACAAGCTTCGCTGGCGCATCGAGAGCGCCTTCAACAGGTTGAAGGACTTCAGGCGCATCGCAACGCGATATGACAGGCGGGGCGTGACAAAGCGGTGCCGCGCTAAGCCATGGGCGGCGTGTTGCTTTCTTGGTGCCAAATCAATAGCCGCCGGCGGATTAGCGCCATAGCCTTAACCAGCACATAACCGACCACGGCGATCTCGACGATGCCGGCGAATACTCCGGTGGAGTTGGCGAAACGCGAGGCCGTCATCATGGCGCCGCCGAGGCCATAGCCGCCCATCAGCATCTCGGCCACCACCGCCACGATCAGCGACAGCGGCAGCGCCACCTGAAGTCCGGTCATGATTTGCGGGCTTGCCGCCGGCAGTACGATCTGGGTGAGCAGTTCGCGGTTGCTCGCGCCCATATTGCGGGCCGACCAGATCAAATGGCGCTCAACCCCCTGAATGGCAATGACGGTGGCGGCGATCACCGGGAAGATCGCGTCGATAACGATGATGGTGATCTTGGAGATGTCGTAGACCCCGAGCCACAGGATCACCACCGGCAGGAAGGCGATCTTCGGCATCGGGAAGCCGACCGAAATGATCGGATCGAAGAACCAGTTGGCGATGGCACTGCGCGACATCGCCATGCCGATGATGACGCCGAACACCGCGCAGATCGCGAAGGCGGCCAGCGCGCGGTAGAGCGTCAGCGCGGTGTTGATCCAAAGATCGCCCGACCAAGCGTCATTCCAGATACGAACGACGACTTCGCTGAACGCCGGCAGCTGGAAGTGCGTGAAGCTACCGCTGCGCGCCAGGATTTCCCACGTCGCCAGCAGCAGCAGAATGGAAAACACGCGGGTAAACGCCCGGAACAGCGTGTAGACGAAGCGGGCGGTTTTCTCTGGCACGCCGTTCGGCGCCTCGCCCGGCATGGTTTGAGTCATTCGCGCCATGCCAGTGTCCGTTTGGTGATGACGAGATAAATCCGGTCGGCGGCGAAGCCGAGGAACGCCACGGTCAGCACCACCGCGTACATCGCATCGTAGGAGCCATTGGCGCCGAGCGAACCGATAAGATAGCCGAAGCCCTTCTGCGCCACGATCAATTCGGATGCCACCAGCAGGATAAAGGAAAGAGCCAGAGCCGTGCGCACGCCATTGAGCATTTCCGGCATAGCGCTCGGCACCACCACATCCCACAGCATGCGCATCCGATTGGCGCCCATGCTGCGCGCCGACCAGACCAGCACTTGTTCGCTGGATCGTGCGCCATTGAAGGCGCCGAGCGTCACCGGCAGCATACAGCCGAGGAAGATCAGCAGAATCTTAGAGGCGTCGCCATAGCCGAGCCAGATGACGGTGACCGGGATCAGCGCTGATTTTGGCAGTGGATAGAACATTTCCACGATCGGGCTGAGCAACACATTGGCTGGCCGCCACCACGCCATGACAATGCCGAGCGTCGCCCCGACCAGGATCGCCAGCGCCAGGCCGGCGAAAGCGCGGTAGAGCGATGACAGGCCGTTGGTCACGAGATCGCCATCTTTCAGCAATTCGATCCACGCCCGGATCACGTCGGACAACGGCGGCAGCGCGGTGGTCGACACCAACTCGAGTCGAGCGGCAACCTCCCAGGCGACGGCCAGCAGCAGCAGCGGCAGATAACGAGTGACCTGCTTCATGGCGCGCGCACTCCCTGCGCCTTGATGGCCTCGACCTTCACCAGATTCCACAGCTCGTCCACCTTCTCGACGAAGGCCTTCGATTTGTGGACGTGTGGGTCGCTCTTGTCGAATTTGGTGTCGACGATGGTCTTGATGCGGCCTGGCCGCGCCGACATCACGGCCACCCGGTCGGCCAGATAGACCGCCTCACCCACGTCGTGGGTGACGAAGATCACCGTCTTCGGCGTGCGCTGCCAGATGCGCAGAAGCTCGGCCTGCATCAATTCGCGCGTCTGCGCATCGAGCGCGCCGAACGGTTCGTCCATCAGCAGGATCTTGGGATCGAAAGCGAGCGTGCGCGCGATCGCGCAGCGCTGCTTCATGCCGCCGGACAGCTGCGAGGGGTAGCTGTCCTCGAAGCCGGAAAGCCCGACCAGTTCGATGAAATCGTGCGCACGCTGTTCGCGCTCCGCCTTCGGCATGCCCTGCCGCTCCAGGCCGTACAGGATATTGCCGCGCACGGTTTTCCACGGAAACAGCGCGAAGTGCTGGAAGACGATGCCGCGGTCGGGGCCGGGGCCGGTGACGACATTGCCGTCGACCGCGATGGTGCCGGTCTCGACCGGCATGAAGCCGCCGATCAAGTACAGCAAAGTCGATTTGCCGCAGCCGGACGGCCCCAGCAAAGCGACGAATTCGCGATTTTTCACCGCGAGCGAGACCTGGTCGAGCGCCAGCACCGCGCGGCCGCGCGCGGGCTGATAGAGGTGACAGACGCCGTCGACGACGATTTGCGCTTGAGCGGTCATGGTGGAATGAAGCGTCCCCAATGGCCGCCATCTGTCAAGCACTGTCCGCTCTGTTACAGTAGCTTTGTTGTCCTATAATGTGGGACACGAAACCATTCCTGCATGAGAGGAAATGTCTGTGCCTAATAAGAAACTCGCTGAAGCCCGTACCGAACTCGCGCTCGCCAACCGCATGGTCGCCAACGAAGGGGTCATCGACGCCTTCGGCCACGTCAGCATGCGCCACCCGGACGATCCGGGCCGCTATTTGCTGTCGCGCTCGCGCGCGCCCGAACTGGTGACGGCGGACGATTTCATCGAATACGACCTCGATTCCCGGCCCGTGCGCGAGCCCGGCGTCAGCCAATATTCCGAACGGGTGATCCACGGCGAAATCTACAAGGCGCGGCCGGAAGTGATGTCGGTGTGCCACCACCATTGTCCGGCTTTCATGCCGCTGCTGGCCACCAGCACCGATTACGTGCCGATCTTCCATCTCGGCGCGGTCGGCGGCATCAGACCGCCGTTCTGGGACCAGCATGATGAGTTCGGCGACACCAACATGCTGGTAATCAAGCCGGAGGAGGGTGCCTCGCTCGCCCGCGCGCTCGGCAGCCATTGGTTGGTGCTGATGAACCGCCACGGCGTCACCGTCGCCGGCACCAGCGTGAAGGATTGCGTATTCCGCACCATCTATTCGGCGCGCAATGCCGAGTATCAGGTGCGCGCCTTGACCATCGGCAGTACCGTCGCCTCGCTGACGCCGGGCGAGGCGCAACTCGCCGGTTCGATCAGCACCAAGACGACCGGGCTCATGCGTTCGTGGGAATACTGGGAATTGCGGGTGGCCAAAGCTGGCGGGCGGCCGTTCACGCCCAAAAAGGCGGCCCGCGCGGCAACGCCGCGCCGCGTCCGTAAGACGCGCCGCCGCTGACAAACCGGGGCTTTGCCCGTGGGCGGCGCGGGTGTTGAATGGCGCCCACGGCCAACAACCATAGAAAATAGCAAAAGGGAGGAAATCGAATGCACACCTTCAAGACGATTGCCGCCGCGCTCGGGCTCGTCGTGCTGCTGGCGCTCGCGGGCACCCCGGCTTCCGCCGAGGACACGCTCAAGCTGGTGATCGGCCAGATCAACAACTGGGAAAACCAGGCCCCGACGCTCGGCCAGGACGCCGGCATCTTCAAGAAGCACGGGCTGGTGTTGGAGAATACCGGCTCGCAAGGCGCCGGCGAAACGATCCAGGCCGTGATCTCAGGCTCGGCCGATATCGGTATGGGCGTCGGTTCGGCGGGCGCCATGCGCGCCTTCGCCAAAGGCGCGCCGGTCCGCATTCTGGCGCCGGCCTTCACCGGCACCGGCGATCTATATTGGTATGTGAAGTCAGATTCCAAGATCAAAAGCTTAAAGGACGCCACGCCCGAGACCACTATCGCCTATTCGACCAACGGCTCGAGTTCGAACAACATTGTCGTCGCCTTCATCAGCGAACTCGGCGCCAAGGCCAGACCGACCGCAACGGGCGGCCCTGCCGCCACGCTCACCGCGACCATGTCCGGTCAGGTCGACATCGGCTGGGCGGCGCCGCCGTTCGGCCTGCAGGAAATCAAGGATGGCAAGATCCGCATCATTGCGCGCGGCAGCGACGTGCCCTCGTTGCACGGGCAGACGGTGCGCGTGCTGATCGTCAACGCCAATGCGCTGAAATCCAAACATGATGCGATCATGCGCTTCATGGACGCCTACCGCGAGGCGGTGGACTGGATGTATTCCGATCCCAAGGCGGTCGAGATGTATTCCAAGAAAATCCACCGGCCGGTCGAACTGCTCAAGGAATTGATGGCGAAATTCCATCCCAAGGCGGCGCTGCAGACCGATCACTTCGCCGATCTCGACGGCGCGATCCGTGACGCAGTCAAACTCAAATTCCTGGAGAAGCCGCTGACCAAAGAGCAGATCGCCGAGCTGTTGCAGATTCCGCCGGTCAAGAAATAGACGGGCGCTGCCAAAACGAAAACGGGCCGCTGTATCCGCAGCGGCCCGTTTTTTTGTGGTCAAAACGCTGCGGCGGTTACATCTTCTTCTTTTCGTCCATTTTCTTGGCTGGCGCGGCCGGCTTCTTCATGTCTGACTTTTTTTCCATCTTCATCGCCGGCTTGGCCATCTTCATCTTGTGCGGCTTGGCTTTCGGGCAAGCACCTTGCGAAACCACCGAGGCGTCGTCCTTTGCCGCGTAGCACGCGTTCGCGTAGTTGAACTTCATGCCGCCCTTCAAGCCACAGACCGGCGCGGCGATATCAAAGCACGGGCCCGGGTGCGGCGGCGGCGGTGCCATCTTTTTGCCCTTGGCTTCGCTCGGTCCGCCCGAGCCGACCACGAAAGCGGCAGCCGCGGCGGCGATAAAGGCCGCGTAAGCGATATTTTTCAGTTTCATCATTTCCTCCCGACATGATTGACGCGCCATAGTAGGAGGGAACTTGCGGCGATTACAAGAAATTTACGCTGCCGCGGCGCACCTAAACCTGAACGCGCGTTCATCTTCGCCGATCGCTCAGTGTCGGTCTTTGGCGGCCATGTTGATGGCGTCGAGCATGGCGGCGCGGCCCGATGTCAGGGAGGCGCGCACTTTGTCGTCTTTGCCCAGCGCGCCCATTTGGCGCTGACGCTTGACGGTAGCGTCGACCATCAGCGGGTCGAGCCCGAGTTCGCGCAAGGTGGCGGCCGACTCTTCCATTTCGGCGGCGCGGCGTTCGCCGTGACTTGCCATACGCTCCAGGTTGTATTCTGCGATCTTGCTCCAATCGAGCGACGGATAATTATTCTTCATCGAGTTGGTCACTTCGTCGACCACACCGGCGCGGCTGGCGGCGAGGAAGCATTCGGCGGTGAGCGCCTCGATGCCTTTGATCATCACGCTGCGGATCATCTTGATGGCGGCGGCCTGGCCGGTCTCGCCGCCGACGATGCGCAGCCTCATTTCCAGCTCGCTCAGCAGCGGTGAAATCGCTTCGGCATGCGGCCCGGAGATCAACAGGGGCGTTCTGTGGCGCGCCGGATGAATCGGCGCGATCACCGCCACGTCGACATAGCGGGCGCGCTTACCCAAGAGCGTCGCGCTCGCCTGCTTGCGGCCAGGCGAGACCGAATTGATGTCGAGATAATAAGGCGTGCCGGACAGATGCGGTTCGACCGAGCGAGCTGCCTCCAGACTGGAGGCAGCCGTCACCGCGGAAATGATCATGTCGGTTCCAGCGACCGCGTCGGCGGCCGAACTCGCCAGCCGCACGCCCATTTGTTCGGCGGCTTTCCTGAGACGGCCGCCTTCGGCCACCGGAAACAGAATGTCCCAAGCGGCGATTCGCTCAATGCCGCCCTCGCGCAGGCCCGCGGCGATCGCCTGGCCGGCCTCGCCGAAGCCGATGAAGGAGATGCGGGGGGTGTTGCGGCGGGTCATGTTTTTTCCTTCTAGATCGTTTTCACTTCCGCGTCTTGCCGTGTGGTCTGGAAGCTGATCGCCATCAACCAGCGGCCGTCGCGCTTGACGAAGACGCGAGAGACGCGTGCAGCCTTGCCACGGAACGGCTGGTGCTCGCAGAGCATCACCATCGCGCTGTCAAAGCCGAATAGCCGCGCCGACACCAACGGGGCAGGGGCGGAATTGGCATTGCTGCGCTTTTGCTCTGCGAGCACCGCCTGGCGGTCGGCTTTGCTGTGCCGCCGCGCGGCGCCAACCACTAGGAATTCGTCGGCCACGTGTTCGGCCCAGACCTCGGGCTCATGACGCATGACGGCGGTTTCAAGTCGCTGCCAGGAGGCAAGACAATCGCGCTCGTCGGCATTCCGTGGATTATAAGGAAGCACATAGCAGGGATTGTCCCATTCCTTGCGGCCAGGTCCATGCGGCGCGGCTGGCAAATTCTGCGACACCTCGTGGTAGGCGATGAGCCTCCAGCCGGCAGCGCGTTTGACCCAGATGCGCAGCACGAACTCGTTACCGCGCTCGGCCGCGATGGTCGCGACCGCGCCGTAGCTACGCACTGAGGGCGTTAAGTTCGCTTCATCGCCAAACAACGGCTTGGGTAGTGCGCTAGCCGCTTGCGTCTTGTCGCGTATGCAGCCGTTGAAATCGACCCAAGTCAGTTCGTCGTCGAATGTTGTTGCAGCCGCTGCATTGCCGGCGGCGAGCGCAGCGACCAGCGCGCGGTCGGCACGCATGACGTCGTCGTCGCCGGCGAGCATCGCCTCACGCCTTCGCGTGCGCCGGAATCTCCGGCGTGCCGTGGGTGTGGAACGATTCGATTGTTTTCAGCCCCCAGGCCTGCCCTTTCATTCGCTCTGCCTCGGTCCAGGTAATCGGTTTCCAGTCTGGCGCCAAGATGAGTTTGGCGCCGGCATTGGCGACCTCGACGCGGTTGCCGCCGGGCTCATAGACATAGAGAAAGAAGGTCTGTTGGACGGCGTGCTTGTGCGGGCCGGTCTCGATGAACACGGCGTTCTCCAAGAAAATGTCTGCGGCCAGTAGCACCTCCTCGCGCGAATTGAGCGCGTAGGTTACGTGGTGGAAGCGCCCACGCGCGCCGGTGTGGTCGCGGGTGTAGGCGAAGTCATAGGACTTGTTGGTGGCGGTGAACCAGATGCCGGCTTCGGTGCCGTCGTTGAGCACGATGCGCTCGGTCAAGCGAAAGCCGAGATAGTCCTCGAAGAATTTGCGGCAGCCGCTGATATCGGCGGCGAGACCGTTCCAGTGATCGAGCCGGCGCACATTGCAGCCACGCGCGGGAAAACGCTGCGCCTGGTTTTTGAGCGACGGCCTCTGATCGGGCGGCGGATCGTACCATTCGGTGTCGTAATAAAGCTCGATCACATGGCCGTCGGGATCCTTGCAGACGAAGGTCTTACCGTGGCCAAGATCGCCGTCGGTCCAGCCGACATCGTAGCCGGAGCCCTTCAGCGCGGCGGCGCGGCGCTCGAGCGCCTGCAGCGAACGCGTGCGGTAAGCGACATGCGCCATGCCATTGATCTTTGAGGCCGTGAGCTTGAGCGTATAGCGTTCGTAGTCGTCGTAGCCGCGCAGATAGATGCTGTCGCCTTTCTCGCCGCTTTGGGTCATGCCCATCACGTCGATGAAAAAGCGCGCGCTCTTGTCGAAGCTCGGCGTCAACAATTCGAGATGACCGAGATGGGCGATGTCGAGATTGGGTTCCGGCGTCATGTTCTACTTGTGTGTGGGTGGATGGATCAATTCTGCCGGACGGCGCGGGCGAAGGCCAGAACCAGATTGTTGGCCGGCATTGCCGTGATTTCGGCTGCCGCCAGGCCGGCGTCAAGTGCGAGCGTATTGAGATCGGCGACGTCGCGCACGCCCCAGGCGGGATTTTCCGCCCGCAGGCTTTGATCGAAGGCGGCATTGCTCGTCGCCGTGTGCTGCCCGTCCCGCATGAAAGGGCCATAGACGAACAGCCGGCCGCCATCGCGCAAATAACGTCCGGCACCTGCAATCAGGTTTTGCGACACGGACCAGGGTGAAATGTGCAACACGTTGATGCAGAGCATGGCCGCGAGCGCAGTCCTGGGTTGCCCGTCCGCCGTCCAAGACCACGCCGGATCCGCGAGGTCGATGCGCTGCGGCGCGCGCAAGTTCGCAAGACCGGCGTGGCGCCGCCAGCCCTCGATGCTGGCCAGATGCGACGGGTAGATATCGCTCGGCCACCAGGTGAGGCCTGGCATACGGCGCGCAAACTCGGCGATGTGCTGGCCGGTGCCGCTGCCGAGCTCCAGCACGGCGCCGGTCTGCGCACTCAGGAAAGCGGCAATCGCCGACCAAATGGCATTGTGGTTGCGTTCGAAGGCCGGGCCGAAGAGCCGGCCATCGGGTTCGGGCGGCTTGCCGGCGGTTTCGAAATCGACGACGAATTTGGGCATGGTCGCGAAGGGTTGATCCAGGCGGCGTATACAGCAAAGCACCATAAGCCACGGCGAAACGTCGCGGTCAAAACGTCGAAACGGCGCCGCCACGGCGGGATTGCGCAGGCCCCCTTCGTTGTCTTCATCGGGTTGATCGAGCAATATTGCGCCTCTTGCGGGTAAACCCGCGATCGATCCGGTTGCCGTGGGGGCACCTCGGATCGGAAAAAAATAAAATCTGGGAGGATCACATGAGGAAAGCGTTTCCGATCCTGGCCGTGCTTGGTGCTGATGGTGCTCGGCGTGTCGTCGACGTCGAGCCTGAAATGGGTCGAGCGCCGCGTGGCGCCGTGGAGCCACGGCAACCGCTGACCTTCGGCTTGCTCGACGGCAACGCGGCCGGCGGGCGCTTGCGCGAGTTGTTCGCGCTTGACATGACGGCTGCCACTCACGCGTCCTCTGGATTGTCGACGTAGCGCAAGCCGGCTTTCTCCAGACCCTCGCGCATCTTGTACATGTCGAGGCTAAGTACGCCGGCCTCGAGCTGCTTGCGCTTGCCGTCTTCGTCGTCCTTACGCTTCTGCGCCTTCTGCGCGGTCTCGACCGCGAGCATCTTCGGGATTACCACTACGCCGTCATCATCGGCCACCACCACGTCGCCCGGCTCGACATTCACGCCGCCACAGACCACCGGAATGTTGACGGCGCCGAGCGTGGCCTTCACCGTGCCCTTGGCCGAGACCGCCTTCGACCACACCGGGAAGCCCATCTCCTTGAGCGGCTTTATATCGCGGCAGCCGGCGTCGATGATAAGGCCGATGACGCCGCGCGCGACCAGCGCCGTCGCCAGCAATTCGCCGAACATGCCGTCGGTGTTGTCGGCGGTGCAGCCGACCACCAGCACGTCGCCCTTTCGACATTGCTCGACCGCGACATGGATCATCCAGTTGTCGCCCGGCTGCGCCAGCACGGTCACCGCCGGGCCGCCGATCGATGCGCCGGCCCAAATCGGCCGCATGTACGGTTTCATCAACCCGGAGCGGCCAAGCGCTTCATGTGAGGTGGCGACGCCGACGGCGCCGAGCGTACCGATGGCGTTGGGATCGGCGCGTTTGATGTTGCGGACGACGACGGGTTTCATTTTGTATTTCTCCCTATTTGTCCCGGACGTGGTGCACCGCAGAGCCGGGAACATAGCAAACTCGGAATTCGTAACGGTCCCGGTTCTGCAGCCGCTGCGCCCGGAACCCAAAACTAGCCCAGCGTCTCTTCCACCGTCGGGAACAACCGTTGATACGCCTCGCCGTAGGTCATCGGCACGCCGGTGTTGCGCGAGCCCTGGATGCCGCGGTTGAGCGCGACGCGTTCGTAGTAGGCCCAGAGGTGCTTCTGCGCGGCCAGAATCTGGAACGCCTTGTATTTCTGCTCCCAAACCTCGTCGATCTTCAGGATCAAGTTGGGCTTGTAGTTGCACATTTCCGGCTGGTGTGGCTCGAACAGGAACACTGGCGGCGCCGAATATTTGTATTTGGCGCCCGGCTTGTGACCCATGGCCTGCGCCACCACGCGGGTCTCCTGTGCGAAATGCGCGGCGTTGGGATGATCGAAATTATACGGGTCTTCCAGCGCGTGGCTGAGCACAAAGGAGGGATTGAGTTCGCGGTAGATGTCGACCGTGCGGTCGAAATGCTGCTCGTTGAGCTTGAGTGGGTAATCGCCGCAATCGAAGAACTCGATTTCGGCGCCGAGCAAAGCGGCAGCACGCTCGGCTTCGTCCCTGCGACCGGCCTTGACCTTTTCCAACGTGGCGCCCGGCTCCTTCCAGGCAAACTGGCTTTCGCCGCGCTCGCCGTACGATAGACACACGATCTTGACGCGATATCCCTTCTTTGCGTGCAGCGCGATGGCGCCGCCCGCGCGCCAGACGAAATCGCCCGGATGGGCGGTGATGACAAGCCCGGTCATTTGGTCCGCCATAGACACTCTCCCTTGCCTTTAGATCGTTTTGACCGCGTGGTTGTTTGTCAAGCCGTCGCGTAGGGCGCCGGCTCCATTGTTCCGCGATCGAGCACGGCATGAAGCTTAGCCTTGTCCAGCGCCTTCTCCCAGTTCGCCACAAAGATTGTCGCCACGGCATTGCCGATGAAATTCGTCGGCGTCAGGCCCTGGGACATAAGCCGGTGAATGCCGAGGATCAGGGCAATGCTAGCCACCGGGATCACCTGATGCGCTGACAGCGTGGCCGCCAGCACGACGAAAGCGGCTCCTGCGACCCCTGCGGCTCCCTTTGACGTAATCAGCAAAATCAGTAGCAGACTAATCTGTTCTTCGATCGACAGCGGCGTGTTGGTTGCTTGGGCGAGGAATACAGCCGCGGATGCAAGATAAAGACAGGTGCCGTCGAGGTTGAAGGAATAGCCCGTCGGTACGACGAGGCCGACGACGCTTTCCTCGCAGCCGACCTTGCCCATCTTGTCGATCAGCCGCGGCAACACCGTTTCCGACGATGTCGTGGCGATGCAGATGAGGATCTCTTCCCAAAGATAGCGGATCAGTTTGAGGATGCTGAAACCGCACCATGCGGCGACCCCGCCCAGCACGGCGAAGACGAAAATTAGGCAGGTCGTATAAAAGCAGACGAGCAGCATGCCGAGCGACGCCAGTGAGCCGACACCGAACTTGCCAACGGTAAAGGCGATGGCGCCGAAGGCGCCCAGCGGGGCCGCGTACATGACTAATCCGACGACCTTGAAGATCATCTGCGAGGCGACGTCGATCATGTCGAGCAGCGGTTTTCCCGTCGGGCCCAGCAACACCAGGGCAAACCCGCAGAGCACGGAAACGAACAGCACTTGAAGAATGTTGCCCTCGGAAAAAGCCCCGACGAACGTGCTCGGGATGACACCCATCATGAAGTGCACGAAGCCCACTGCTTCGGTTTGCTTGATGTAGGGAGCGAGCACGCTCGCGTTGACCTTGCTGAGGTCGACATTCATTCCCGATCCGGGATGCCAAAGGTTGATCACAACGAGGCCGATGATGAGGGCGATCGTGGTCAGCACTTCGAAATAGACGATCGCCTTAATGGCGACGCGGCCGACGCGCGCGACGTCGGCCATGTGGGCAATGCCGTGCACCATGGTGCAGAAGATGAGTGGCGCGATCAGCATGCGGATCGCCTTGATGAAGGCGTCGCCCAGCGGCTGCATCGCCGCTCCGGTTTGCGGGTAGAACCAGCCCAGCCCAATTCCCACCGCCATCGCGATCAGCACTTGAATCCAAAGTTGGGCATACCAAGGGGGGTGTCTGGCAGCAGGTGCTGTAGTCGCCAAATTCATGGTCGTCATATCGCCCAACTCCTTCAGATGACTCTCTCGCGCATATTCATCAAACGACTTGCCGCCGATTTGCGTCCGGCGCGCCGCAGTGTGATGCGACGCGTCGGACGCTGTCAGTCGAACTCGAACAGCCGTGCCGGATTATCGACCAAGATCTTGCGTTGCACTTCCGGCTCCGGGGCAAAAAGCGGAATGAGGTCGACGAGATCGCCGTCATTCGGCATGACCTTGACGTTCGGGTGCGGCCAGTCGGTGCCCCAGATCACACGGTCGGGCGCGGTCTCGATGATTTTGCGCGCGAACGGGATGGCATCGTGAAACGGCGGCCCCGCCGACGAGACTCGCTCGCAGCCGCACACTTTGACCCAGCATTTCTCATCGCGCGTCATCAATTCGATCAAAGTGCGGAATGGCAATTGATCCGGCCCGTCCGAGGCTTTGACCCGTCCCATATGATCGATGGTGTAGCGCACCGGCAGGCGGTTGAGCATGTCGGCATATTGCGGGAGGTCGATGGCGTCGAAATGCAGGTCGACGTGCCAGCCGAGCGGCGCGATCATCGCGATCACCCGGTCGAAGACGCGCATGTCCGGTACGCCACCGAGATGGCGAACGAAATTAAAACGGCAGCCGCGGAAGCCGCCATCATGCAACGCCTTTAACTCGCGCTCGGTGATCGTGTCGTCAATGTTGGCGACGGCGCGATAGCGACCGCCGCTGACGGCAATCGCGTCGAGCGCGACGCGGTTGTCGGTGCCATGGACGCTGGCGTTGACGATGACCGCGCGGCCAATTCCGAGAATATCGTGCAGCGCTCTGAAGGCTTCGAGCGGCGCATCGGGAGGCGTATAGGGCCTGTTCGGCGCGTAGGGATATTTGGAGCCAGGTCCGAATATGTGCGTATGGGCGTCGCAGGCGAGCGGCGGCAGCTTGAATTTCGGCGTCTTTGTGTGTGGATCCGGCCCGGGGATAGTTGGCGTGAACATTTCATTCGACCTGATGTAAGCGTGACTTAAGTCTTGGCTTTGACTTGCCTCACGTCTTGGCCGCCGCAGCTGTGCGGCGTCGCTTCCGCGTTGGCTCGTCTCCGGCCGGCGCCTGAAGCGCGGCGACGGTCGCGCGCACCAGCTGCTCGATCGCGTCGCCGGGATCATTTCCATCGGCGTGGCCGCGCGACAAACGCGTCACTCGCTCGGGGGAAATCAGGGAGTAATAGAGTGCTCCGAGCAGGAAATGACCGCGCCACACGATCACGGTGCGCGGGATATGCGGCAAACTTTCGTGGATGGCATCGATAAAAGCATGACTGATATCGTCAAAAGTCTGGGCGATGATGCGGCTAACGACGCCGTTACCTTCCGCCTGCATGACAGCGCGCAGTCGCGTGAAGCGAGCGCCACCGCCGCTAAGATCGCTCCCCGATGAAAACGCAGGAAACACATAAGCTCGCACGACCGCCTCAAGGCGGTCCTGCAAGTCCCGCACCCGCTTCGCTGCGGCAAGCAATTCGGCACGGCGTTGGTTCATTGGCACGCAGTGGCGCCGGAAGATCTCCAGCAGCAGGCCGTCCTTGCTCTTAAAATGATAGGTTATACTGCCAGGATTGGCGCCGGCTTGCTGGGCGATGTCGCGGATCGACACCGCATCGAAGCCGTTCATTGAAAACAGGACCTCAGCCGCGCAAAGAATTGCCTCACGCAAGTTCGACTTGCGGGCCGGCGAGGGCTTTTTAGTGGTTTTCCGGATCATGCGATTTGTACAACTGTACAAAAAATAAGGTCTGGTCAACAAAAATTTTACTGCTTCAATCAAACTGGTCGCCGGCGGGCTGGATAGGTATTTGGGTGATTGCGCCGCCGCTCTTCCACGGCAATCAAGTGCTGTTTCAATCGAGCGAAGGTGTAGTTCAACGCGTGATCATCTGATGGCGCAGACGATTGCGCAGTGATCACTGTGACGCTGCCGAACGGCGTCGCAAGATGAGCGGGCAAGCGCCGCCGCCGCGTTTCGAAGAGGCGAATTGTCGTGGCTGAGATGACTGCGCTTCGCATCGCCATCGACGACTGTCCGACACGCCGCCGCGGGGCGGTCTGCCGCCGGCAAGATCGATACCGTTCCCTTTGGCAAGCCGGCCAATCGGCCGTGTTTGGAATTGCTGGTAATTATATGCGGTGCAACAGCGGCTCATTCCGCATCGGCCTGAAGTTGATGAAGTTTGCTTGATCAGCGAATTGTGTACGATTGAGAGAATCTACGCCATTCTGCCTATTTATTAATCACAAGCAGACGCCTGCAAATTAGGCAATGCACAGGGCAAACGAAAAAAATCCTTTTTTGCCAAATGGTTGTTCGATGACGGCGGCCTTGGCACAGGCCTTGCGAATTTGATGTCGCGCGGAAATGTCGCCGGGCAATTCGCGCGCGTCAAACGCAGGGGACTTCGCTCATGCTCAACTTAATTCAAGCGGTCGCAGTGCGACCGAATGCCCGCCGGTGGCTTTCCGCTGCCGCGGGATTGGCGTTTGCGGCGGCGGCCGCTCTACAGCCGGCCAAGGCCGAGGACACCATCAAGGTCGGCATTCTGCATTCGCTGTCCGGCACCATGGCGATCAGCGAGACCACGCTGAAAGACGTCATGCTGATGCTGATCGACGAGCAGAACAAGAAGGGCGGCCTGCTCGGCAAGAAGCTCGAGCCGGTCGTGGTCGATCCGGCCTCGAACTGGCCGCTGTTCGCCGAGAAGGCGCGCGAATTGATCTCCAAGGACAAAGTCGCCGTCGTGTTCGGCTGCTGGACCTCGGTGTCGCGCAAGTCGGTGCTGCCGGTGTTCAAGGAATTGAACTCGATCCTGTTCTACCCGGTGCAGTACGAAGGCGAAGAGAGCGAGCGCAACGTGTTCTATACCGGCGCTGCGCCGAACCAGCAGGCGATCCCGGCCGTCGAGTATCTGATGAGCAAGGACGGCGGCAACGTGAAGCGCTGGGTGCTCGAAGGCACCGACTACGTCTATCCGCGCACCACCAACAAGATCCTCGAAGCCTTCCTCAAAGCCAAGGGCGTGAAGGACGAGGACATCATGATCAACTACACGCCGTTCGGCTTCTCCGACTGGCAGACCGAGGTCTCCAAGATCAAGCAGTTCGGCTCGGCCGGCAAGAAGACCGCAGTGGTCTCCACCATCAACGGTGACGCCAACGTTCCCTTCTACAAGGAACTCGGCAACCAGGGCATCAAGGCGACCGATATTCCCGTGGTGGCGTTCTCGGTCGGTGAAGAAGAACTTGCCGGCCTCGACACCAAGCCGCTGGTCGGCCATCTCGCCGCCTGGAACTACTTCGAAATCGATCAAGACCCCGGCGAATGCTACCTTCATCAAGGAATGGCATGCCTTCACCAAGAACCCGAAGCGCACGACCAACGACCCGATGGAAGCCCATTACATCGGCTTCAACATGTGGGTGAAGGCCGTGGAAAAAGTGAAGTCAACCGATCCTGACAAAGTGATCGCCGCGCTGCCGGGCATCAAACAAGCGAACTTGACCGGCGGCATCTCGACCATGCTGCCCAACCACCACATCACCAAGCCCGTCTACATCGGTGAAATCCGCGCCGACGGTCAGTTCGACGTGGTCTGGAAGACCAAGGAACTGGTGCCCGGCGAAGCGTGGTCGCATTATCTGCCCGGCTCGAAGGACTTCATTTCGGATTGGGTGAAACTCAAATGCGGCCACTACGACACCGTCAACAAGAAGTGCAGCGGCTCATCGTGATCGCGCGGCGACCGCCTATCGACCGGAACCCGTGATGGATTCCATGGAGGCGGCGGGCGTGCCGCCGCCTCCCAACGAACACAACCGACGCCGGGAATAATCGCAATGCGTAGCTTCCATGATCGCATGGTGGCGCTCGTATGCGCCCTTGGTTTTGTCCTCGCCGCCGCGGCGATGGCCCATGCCGGTCCCTACGAGGACGCGCTTGCCGGGTTTACCGAAGGCGCTTTGAGCGATACCGGCGACGCCATCGACAAGGTGGTCGCCAGCGGCAATCCGATGGCCGCGCAGGTGCTCGGCGCCTTGGAGGATGCGCGGCTGATGTTCAGCGCCGCGCAAAAGAAGGTCTATATCAAGACCAAAGACGACAAGCTTCTCGACGCCGCCACCGGCAAGCCGATCACCGGCGCCCTACCGGACGACATCGACACCGTTATCGTCAATAATCGGCTGCGCGGTGTCATCGCTGCGGCGCTCGGCGGCCTAACGCTGATGTCACCAAATTCCAATCAGCGCTACGACGCAGCGCAGGCGGTGTTCAAATCGCGTGACGCCAGCGCGCTCGCTGTCTTGGACAGGGCGTTGGCCGCGGAGAAAGACCCGCGCGTCAAGAAGGCGATGAGCGAGGCGCATGCCGCCATCGTGCTCACCGACGGGAAATCAAGCGACGCCGACAAGCTCGCCGCCATCGCCGCAATCCGCGACCGCGGCGATCAGGACGCGCTCGGACTGCTCGACAGCGTCACCGCCAACCAATCGGCGCAAGTGCATGCCGCTATTGCAGCCGCCCGCGGCACGATCCAGTCGACGTTGGCGATCTGGAATACCGTGCAGAACGCTTGGTACGGGCTCTCGCTCGGCTCGGTGCTACTGCTGGCGGCCATCGGTCTTGCCATCACTTTCGGCGTAATGGGCGTCATCAATATGGCGCACGGCGAGATGGTGATGCTGGGCGCCTACACGACGTTCGTGGTACAGCAGCTCATCCGCGCCTATAATCCTGCGCTGTTCGACTATTCGCTGGTGATCGCGGTGCCATTGGCGTTCATGGTCGCGGGCGGCGCCGGCGTCATCATTGAGCGCACCATCATCCGTTTCCTATACGGCCGGCCGCTGGAGACGCTGCTCGCCACCTGGGGCCTGTCGCTGATTCTGCAGCAGGTGGTGCGCACCATTTTCGGCCCGACCAACAAGGACGTCGGCAATCCATCCTGGATGAGCGGCGCCTTTGATCTCGGCGGCATCACCGTCACATACAACCGGCTGTGGATCATTGTCTTCACCATGGTCGTGTTCGTCGCCTTGCTCGCCATGCTGCGCTTCACCCGGCTCGGGCTCGAGATGCGCGCGGTGACGCAGAACCGCGCCATGGCGGCGGCGATGGGTATCCGCACCGCGCGCATCGATGCGCTGACTTTCGGGCTCGGCTCCGGCATCGCCGGCATGGCCGGCGTCGCGCTGTCGCAGATCGACAACGTGTCGCCCAACCTCGGCCAGGGCTACATCATCGACTCGTTCATGGTGGTGGTGTTCGGCGGTGTCGGAAACCTGTGGGGCACGCTGGTCGGCGCCTTCACGCTCGGCATCGCCAACAAATTCCTCGAGCCTTTTGCCGGGGCCGTGCTCGGCAAGATCGCCATCCTGGTCTTCATTATCCTGTTCATCCAGAAGCGGCCGCGCGGCATGTTCGCGCTCAAGGGCAGGGCGGTGGAGGCATGATGGGCGCGTTTCCGCTCACCCGCCTGCTCGACCGAGGCGCCATGATCTTCCTGGTGCTGCTCGGCGCCTTCGCGATCGCTATTCCAGTGCTCAATCTGCTGGTGCCGTCGGGATCGGCGTTGCACGTCTCGACATATCTGGTCGCGTTGTTCGGCAAGTACCTCTGTTATGCGCTGCTGGCGCTCTCCATCGACTTGATCTGGGGCTATGGGGGCATCCTGTCGCTCGGCCATGGCGCCTTCTTCGCCCTCGGCGGCTATGCCATGGGCATGTATCTGATGCGGCAGATCGGCACCCGCGGCGTCTATGGCGATCCGATCCTGCCCGACTTCATGGTGTTCCTGAATTGGAAGACGCTGCCGGTCTACTGGTACGGCTTCCAGCATTTCGCCTATGCCGCGTTGATGATCTTGGCGGTGCCCGGGCTGCTCGCCTTCGTGTTCGGCTGGTTCGCCTTCCGCAGCCGTGTCACCGGCGTTTATCTGTCGATCATCACGCAGGCGATGACCTACGCGCTGCTGCTCGGCTTTTTCCGCAACGATTTCGGCTTCGGCGGCAACAACGGCTTGACCGACTTCAAGGACATCCTCGGCTTCAACGTGCAGTCGGAGACGACGCGCAACGCGCTCTTGGTCGTCTCTTGTCTGGCGCTGGCGCTGGCGTTCCTGATCTGCCGCGCGCTCGTCACCTCGAAATTCGGCAAGGTGCTGGTGGCGATCCGCGACGCGGAAGCGCGCACGCGGTTCCTCGGCTACCGGGTGGAGGCGTACAAGCTGTTTGTGTTCACGCTGTCGGCCTGCATGGCGGGCGTCGCCGGCGCGCTTTACGTGCCGCAGGTCGGCATCATCAATCCGAGCGAATTCGCGCCCGGCAATTCGATCGAAGCGGTGATCTGGGTCGCGGTCGGCGGCCGAGGCACGCTCACTGGCGCCGTGCTCGGCGCCTTCGTGGTCAACTACGCCAAGACCTATTTCACTTCCGGTGTTCTGGCGTCTTATTGGCTGTTCATGCTGGGTGGTCTGTTCATCGGCGTCACCTTGCTGATGCCGCGCGGGATTATCGGCACCATCGAATATTGGCGCGCCGGCCGGGCCGAGAAAACCGGCAGCGCTGTGCCGGCGGCGGCGCCACACGCGGCGGAGTAGGGCGCATGACCGATATTCCGCTGGAAAAACATACAACTTCTGCGCTGCTTTATCTCGACGGCATCAGCGTGTCGTTTGACGGCTTCAAGGCGCTCAACGAATTGTCGTTCGTGATCGAGCCGGGCGAAATGCGAGCGATCATCGGTCCCAACGGCGCGGGCAAGACCACCATGATGGACGTGGTCACCGGCAAGACCCGGCCCGATTCCGGCGATGTCTTTTTCGAAGAGGGTACCTACGATCTCTCCAAACTCGACGAAACGCAGATCGCCGAACTCGGCATCGGCCGCAAGTTTCAGAAGCCGACCGTGTTCGAGATGCATACCGTCGAAGACAATCTTAACCTGGCGCTGAAGAATGACCGCCGCGTGCGGGCCACGCTGCTGTGGCAGTCGTCGCCGCCGCAGGAGCAGCGTATCGATGCTATTCTCGATACCATTCGGCTCAAGCCGTTGCGTTCACGCGTCGCCGGCAGCCTGTCGCACGGGCAGAAGCAGTGGCTGGAGATCGGCATGCTGCTGGCGCAGGAACCGAAATTGCTTTTGGTGGACGAGCCGGTCGCCGGCATGACCGATATCGAAACCATGCAGACCGCCGAGTTGCTCAAGCAGATCAACAAGACCAAGACTGTGGTCGTGGTCGAGCACGATATGGCTTTCGTGCGCGAACTCGGCGTCAAGGTCACCTGCCTGCACGAGGGCTCGGTGCTGGCGGAAGGCTCGATCGACCAGGTTTCGCAGAACGAGCGCGTCGTTGAAGTCTATTTAGGGCGTTGACCGATGCTCGAAGTCAGCAATATCGACCTCCACTACGGCGCGGCGCAGGCGCTGCGCGGCATATCGCTCAAAGCCGAAGTGGGCGAGGTGACCTGCGTGCTCGGCCGCAATGGCGTCGGCAAGACCAGCCTGTTGCGCGCGATCGTCGGTCAGCGTCCGGTGAGCGCCGGCGCCATCACCTTCGAGGGCAAGGACATCACGAAACTGTCCACCGTCGAGCGCGCACGCCACGGCATCGCCATCGTACCGCAGGGGCGAGAAATTTTCCCGCTGCTCACGGTGGAGGAAAACTTGGAGACCGGTTTTGCGCCGCTTAAGCGCGACCAGCGCTCGGTGCCGGACGACGTGTTCTCGCTGTTTCCGGTGCTCAACAGCATGCTCGGGCGGCGCGGCGGCGACCTCTCGGGCGGCCAGCAGCAGCAATTGGCGATCGGCCGCGCATTGGTGATGCGACCGCGCTTGCTGCTGCTCGACGAGCCGACGGAAGGCATTCAGCCGTCGATCATCAAGGACATCGGGCGCGCCATCTCCTACCTGCGCGGCCTGAAGGAAATGGCCATCGTGTTGGTTGAGCAGTATCTCGACTTTGCCCAGGAACTTGGCGACCATCTGGTGGTCATGGACCGCGGCTCGATCGTCTACTCCTGCGACAAGGCGACGATGGATGAGGGTGCGCTCAAGCGGGCGATGGCGATATGATGGTTTTTGCACCATGCTTTCTTTCTTCGCCTCCCCCTTGTGGGGAGGTCGCCCGCCGAAGGCGGGCGGGTGGGGGTCGCTTTGCCGGATAATGCGGGTCGCCAGTCGCAGTCACCCCCCTGCCTAGCCCTCCCCCACAAGGGGGGAGGGACCAGGGCGGCGCGCGTCGCAAAGCAGCAGGACATCTTCGCCGCCAATCGCGCGCGTGGGCGCATCGTGCTCGGCGTGGCGGCGACCGGCGGCCGCACGCGGCGCACACACGTCCACGAGGACGGCTCACTGCGCGTGCGCTTTCCCAATGCCGAGGCCGATGCGCTGGAAGCGGTGGTCGTCAACACCGGCGGCGGCATGACCGGCGGCGACCGCTTCGCCATCGACATCGCTCTGGACGCGGGTGCGAACCTCATCGCCGGCACGGCGGCGGCGGAGAAGATCTATCGCTCCGCCGGCGCGGATGCAGAGATGGACGTCACCCTCGACGTAGGGCAGGGTGCCCGGCTCGCTTGGCTGCCGCAGGAAACCATTTTGTTCGACCGCGCCCGCCTGTCGCGGCGCATCGAGATCGACCTAGCCGAAAGCGCCTCGTTGCTGATGGCGGAAGCCGTGGTGTTCGGCCGCGCCGCCATGGGCGAGGCCATGGATCACGGCTTTTTCGCCGACCGTTGGCGCGTGCGGCGCGGCGGTACGCTTGTCTTCGCCGACAGCATGCGGCTCGACGGCACCGTCGCCAAGAAGCTTGCGTCGGCTGCTTCGACCGCCGGCGGCATCGCCATCGCCACCGTGCTGATTGCGCCGGGCGACGACGCGAAACTTTCCGTCGTGCGCGCGCTCACCGAGCAGTTCTCCGGCGAGGTCGGCATCTCGGCCTGGAACGGCATCGCGGTGGCGCGGCTCTGCGCCAAGGACGGCGCGGCGCTGCGCCACGATCTGATCGCCGTGCTCGCCGCGCTGGGCGCTCGCGTGCCGCGGCTTTGGTTGAACTGAGGCAAACATGAACTTGACGCCGCGCGAAAAGGACAAGCTGTTGATCGCCATGGCTGCCACGGTGGCGCGCCGTCGGCTCGAGCGCGGCGTCAAGCTCAATCACCCCGAGGCGGTGGCGCTGATCAGCGACTTCATCCTGGAGGGCGCCCGCGACGGCAGAAGCGTCGCCGACCTGATGCGCGATGGCGCGCACGTACTGACCCGCGCCCAGGTGATGGAGGGCATCCCCGAGATGGTCCACGACATCCAAGTGGAGGCGACATTCCCCGACGGCACCAAGCTCGTCACCGTGCACAATCCGATCCGATGATGCTCCTGCACATTTTCGCTTCAACATCCGGTCTAAGACGACCGACTTCAAGGAGGTGCCCATGTTTCGCCATTTGTTCGACGACGCCGCGGACCACGCGCAGACCAAAATGATCGGCATCTACGCGCTCCTGATCGGCGGTAACGTCGCAGCTTGGCTGTGGGCGCTGATCCAATTTCACGACAAACCTCTTCTGCTCGGCACGGCCTTTCTCGCGTACAGCTTCGGCCTGCGCCATGCCTTCGACGCCGACCACATTGCGGCGATCGACAACGTCACCCGCAAGCTGATGCAGGAAGGCCGGCGTCCCATCGCCACCGGGTTCTTCTTCTCGCTCGGTCACTCCACCATCGTCGTGGCCCTTGCGGTCGCCATCGCGCTGATGACGACCGCATTGCAAGGTCATTTCGATGCCTTCAAGTCCGTCGGCGGCATGATCGGCACCTCGGTTTCGGCGCTGTTCCTGTTCGCCATCGCCGCCGCCAACATCGTCGTGCTGGTGCAGGTGTACAAGGCGTTCCGGACGGTGAATGGGGGCGGCCGTCTGGTCGAGGACGATGTCGATCTGCTGCTGTCGAAGCGCGGCTTCCTCGGCCGTATTTTTCGCTCCCTGTTCACGCTGATCGAGCGGAGCTGGCAGATGTATCCGCTGGGCGTATTGTTCGGGCTCGGCTTCGACACAGCGACGGAGGTCGGGCTCCTCGGCATTTCCGCCACCCAGGCCTCGCAGGGCCTGTCGGTCTGGTCGATCCTGGTGTTTCCGGCCTTGTTCACCGCCGGCATGTCGCTGATGGATACGACCGACTCGACGCTGATGGTCGGCGCCTATGGCTGGGCCTTCCTCAAGCCGATCCGCAAGCTCTATTACAACCTGACCATCACCTTTGTATCGGTGGTTGCCGCGCTGGTGATCGGCGGCATCGAGGCGCTCGGGATGATCGGCGACAAATTCGGCTTCGAGGGTTCGTTCTGGACCTTTGTCGGCGCGCTCAACGACAATTTCGGCGCGCTCGGTTATGCCATGGTCGCGTTCTTCGTGCTGAGCTGGTTGGTGTCCTTCGTTATCTACAAAGCGAAGGGCTATGACGGGATCGGGGCGACGCCATGATCCCCGGCGAGATGTTCATCCAGGACGGCGAGATTGAATTTAACGCCGGCCGCAAGACGGTGACGCTCACCGTCGCCAACGCCGGCGACCGGCCGATCCAGGTCGGCTCGCACTATCATTTCTTCGAGACCAACCCGGCGCTGAGGTTCGAGCGCAAGAAAGCGCGCGGCATGCGGCTCGACATCGCCGCCGGCACCGCGGTGCGCTTCGAGCCCGGGCAGACGCGCGAGGTCACGCTGGTCGCGCTCGCCGGCAAGCGCACGATCTATGGGTTCCGTCAGGGTGTGATGGGGAAGCTGTAGCGCATGATCCCGAAGAGTGGGCACCGGTTTTTGGACAACATCATGCGCAAACAAAAATGCGCCACAAACAAAAACCGACCCCAAAAAGCCATAACGGGCGGACCGTCGTCCGCCCGTCACAAGCTCTCGGATCCATTTCCGGGCCGCGCGCGTGAGCGCACCATCCGGTACCCAGTTACTGAGAACCCGGACCGGCAGCCATGGACCACGAATACTGCAAGCAGCACCCACGTCCCATGCCCGCTCCGGTCATGGCGACCATCCGTGTCCGGCGTGAGCCGAAGGCGGGTGACCTGCAGGGAAGCCTATCTTGGTCAGTGGCGCTGACAAGGGCCTAAAATCGTCGGTTGATAACGTTGGGGATGAAATATGGCGGTCACAATGAAGCGCGCGGCCTATGCCGACATGTTCGGGCCCACGACCGGTGACAAGGTGCGGCTCGCCGACACGAACCTCATCATCGAGGTCGAGAAAGATTTCACCGTCTACGGCGAGGAGGTGAAATTCGGCGGCGGCAAGGTGATCCGCGACGGCATGGGCCAATCGCAAATTACCAACAAGCAGGGCGCGGTCGACACCGTCATCACCAATGCGCTGATCCTCGATCACTGGGGCATCGTCAAAGCCGACGTCGGCATCAAGGACGGAAAAATTTTTGCCATCGGCAAGGCCGGCAATCCCGACATCCAGCCCGGCGTCAGCATCGTCATCGGGCCCGGCACCGAAATCATCGCCGGCGAAGGCAAGATCCTTACTGCCGGCGGCTTCGACACTCACATCCATTTCATCTGCCCACAGCAGGTCGACGAGGCGCTGATGTCCGGCGTCACGTCGATGCTTGGCGGCGGCACCGGGCCGGCGGCGGGCACCAATGCCACCACCTGCACACCGGGCCCGTGGCATCTCGGCCGCATGATCCAGGCCGCGGACGCCTTCCCCGTCAATCTCGGCTTTGCCGGCAAGGGCAATGCCTCGCGCCCCGCCGCGCTGGAAGAAATGGTCAAGGCCGGCGCCTGTGCGCTCAAGCTGCACGAGGACTGGGGCACGACGCCGGCAGCAATCGACTGCTGTCTGTCGGTGGCGGACAAATACGACGTGCAGGTGATGATCCACACCGACACGCTCAACGAGAGCGGCTTCGTCGAGGATACCATCGAGGCCTTCAAGGGCCGCACCATTCACGCCTTCCACACCGAAGGCGCCGGCGGCGGCCACGCCCCCGACATCATCAAGGTGGCGGGCCTGAAGAACGTGCTGCCGTCCTCGACCAATCCGACGCGGCCGTTCACCCGCAACACCATCGACGAGCATCTCGATATGCTGATGGTGTGCCACCATCTCGATCCGTCGATCGCCGAGGACTTGGCCTTTGCCGAAAGCCGCATCCGCAAGGAAACAATTGCGGCCGAGGATATTCTTCACGACCTCGGCGCGCTCTCCATGATGTCGTCGGACAGCCAGGCCATGGGCCGGCTGGGCGAAGTCATCATCCGCACCTGGCAAACCGCGGACAAGATGAAGAAACAGCGCGGCAGTCTGCCCGGCGAGAAGGCGGGCAACGACAACATGCGGGTCAAGCGCTACGTTGCCAAATACACCATCAATCCGGCGATCGCGCATGGCGTGTCGAAACACATCGGCTCGGTCGAGAAGGGCAAGCTTGCCGATCTGGTGCTGTGGGCGCCGGCCTTCTTCGGCGTCAAGCCCGAGATCGTCATGAAGGGCGGCTCGATCGTCGCCGCGCAGATGGGCGATCCCAACGCCTCGATCCCGACGCCGCAGCCGGTGCATTACCGGCCGATGTTCGGCGCGTTCGGCAAGGCGTTGACGGCATCGTCGCTGGTGTTCGTGTCGAAAGCCGCGGCCAAGAGCAATCTGCGCAACAGGCTCGGTGTCGACAAGCAGTTCGTCGCGGTCGAGAAGACCCGCTCGATCACCAAGAAAAGCATGATCCACAACGACGCGACGCCAGATATCGAGGTCGATCCGGAGACCTACGAGGTGCGCGCCGACGGTGAGCTCCTGACCTGTGCGCCCGCCGAGAGGCTACCGATGGCGCAAAGGTACTTCCTGTTCTAGGTTTCCCGGGCCAACCGGGAAAGGAAACGTCCGTGATCTACGTCATCGCCGAAGTACGCGTGAAGCCGGGCACCGCCGACAACGCCATCGCCGCGGCGCGCGCCTGTATTGCCCCTACGGTCAAGGAAGAAGGCTGCATCAGCTACGACATGCACCGGAGCGTCACCGATCCGGACCGCCTGGTGCTGGTCGAACGCTGGGAATCGCACGAGGCGCTCAAGCGCCACTTCGAAACACCGCATTTCAAGGCCTGGCGCGCCGCCGGCCCGGAATTCGTCGCCGAGCGCAAAGCAGAAGTCGTCACGCCTGAAAAGATCGACCGGACGTAATTGTTCGAATTGTCATCCCCGCGAAGGAAGGCGGGGACTTATACGCCGCAGTCCATCGAGAACATACGGAGTATGGGTCCCGGCTCTCGCTCCGCTCGGCCAGGACGACAAGCGAGGGATCCATCGTGCGCCGCGTGATTGCGATTAGGCTGGCAGGTCAGTGGGAGGCAGGCAGTGCGCGCGACCGCGTCATGCTCGATGCCGGCGACCGCAACCGGCGGCGCATTGTGCTGACCGGCGAGCAGGGCACGCAATTCATGCTCGATTTCGAAAGGCCGGCAACGTTGCATGACGGCGACGGCTTGCTGCTCGATAACGGCGCTATCGTCCTGGTTTGCGGGGCGCCGGAGGCGCTGATCGAAATCTCAGCGCGCAGCGCGCTCGAAACCGTGCGGCTGGCATGGCATCTCGGCAACCGCCACACCGACGTGCAGATCGCCGGCGGCAAATTGCGCATCCGCCGCGATCACGTGCTGGAGGATATGTTGCGCGGGCTCGGCGCCCACATCACGTCGCTCGAAGCGCCGTTCGACCCGGAGCAAAGCGCGCCGCATGAGTATGGGCACGATCATGGGGCGTAAGAAAAAGCCCGCACCCTTGCTCCGTTCGTCCCCGCGCAAGCGGGGACCCAAGGCGGCACGTACGAAGCGAAAAGAAGAACTGGGTTTCCGCTTGGTGCGCCAAGACGGCGCTTCGCGCCTGGTGTGCGGGAACGAAAGGGGATTTGCCGCGGAGTCCCTCTATCGCCTGATGGCCTGGCTGTCGCCGGCCTTTCCGGTCGGCGCGTTCTCCTATTCCAGCGGCATCGAATGGGCCGTGGAGGCCGGCGACATCAAGGATGCCGAAACGCTCAAGGGCTGGCTCGCCGTGATGCTCGCCGATGGCGGCGGCTTCTGCGATGCCGTTTTCTTCGCCCACGCCCATCGCGCCATTGCCGACGAGAAGGCGCTGCACGCGGTGGCCGATCTCGCCGCCGTCTTCGCGCCATCGAAGGAGCGCCATTTGGAAACGACCGCGCAGGGCAATGCTTTTATCGAAGCCATCCGGGCGGCTTGGCCCTGTTCGGCCATTGACCGCCTCAAGGCGGTCTGGACTGGGCCAGTGGCCTACCCCCTGGCGGTGGCGGTCGCTGCTGCAGGCCACGGCATCGCGCTGGAGCCCGCGCTTTCGGCCTATCTGCAGGCCGTCGCCGCCAATTGGGTCTCCGCCGGGGTGCGGCTGATCCCGCTCGGGCAGAGCGAGGGCCAGCGCGTCTTGGCGGCGCTGGAGTCCGTCGTCGCCACGACCGCCCAACATGCGCTAAAGACACCGCTCGACGATATCGGCTCGTCGGCCTTCCGCGCCGACCTCGCCAGCGCGCGGCACGAGACGCAGTACACGAGGCTGTTCAGGAGTTAAGGATGGCGAACCCCCGCGGCCCCAATTCTCATGGTCCATTGCGCGTCGGCGTCGGCGGCCCGGTCGGCTCCGGCAAAACCGCGCTGATGGACGCGTTGTGCAAGAAGTTGCGCGACCGCTTTGAGATCGCCGCCATCACCAACGACATCTACACCAAGTGGGACGCCGAATATCTGGTGCGCTCGGGCGCGCTATCCGCCGACCGCATCGCCGGCGTCGAGACCGGCGGCTGCCCGCACACGGCGATCCGCGAGGACGCCTCGATCAATCTCGCCGCCGTCGCCGACATGCGCGCCAAGTTTCCCGATCTCGATCTGGTGCTGATCGAATCGGGCGGCGACAATCTCGCCGCCACCTTTTCACCCGAGCTCGCCGATCTCACCATCTACGTCATCGACGTCGCCGCCGGCGACAAGATTCCATCCAAGGGCGGACCAGGCATCACGCGCTCCGATCTTCTGGTCATCAACAAGACCGATCTCGCGCCCTACGTCGGCGCCTCGCTCGAGGTGATGGAGCGCGACGCTAAGAAGATGCGCGGGATACGCCCCTTCGTGATGACCAACTTGCGCGAGGGCAAGGGCGTCGACGACATCGCCAAGTTCATCGTCGAGAGGGGTGGGCTGGGCGCATGATCCCAAAAAGTGGAGACCGGTTTTCGGATAAGATCATGCGCAAAAAGGAAATCGCATGAGCAAACTTTGCGCCCGCGACCGTCTCGAAGCCGCGCTTACGCGTATCGCCGATCCGAGCGGCGAGGGCGCGCGCGCCTGCCTTACCGTCTATGCGCAGGCCGCGCGCGATGCCGCCGACGCCGCCGATGCGCGCGCCAAGGCCGGTATTTCGCTCGGTCCGCTCGACGGCGCCATCGTCAGCATCAAGGACCTGTTCGATGTCGCCGGCGAAGTGACGCGCGCCGGCTCCAAGGTGCTGGCCGAGGAGGGCAAGCCGGCTTTAGCCGACGCACCGGTGGTGAGGCGGCTGCGTGCCGGTGGCGCGGTCATCGTCGCCAAGACCAACATGACTGAGTTCGCCTTCTCCGGCGTCGGCATGAACCCGCATTACGGCACACCGGGTAATCCCGCCGACCGAAAGTGCATTCCCGGCGGCTCCACGTCGGGCGGCGCAGTGGCCGCGGCCGACGGCATGTGTGAGATCGCCATCGGTAGCGACACTGGCGGCTCGACCCGCATTCCCGGCGCGCTCTGCGGTGTCGTCGGATTCAAGCCGAGCCGCCAGCGCATTTCCACCGCCGGCGCCTTTCCGCTGTCGCAGAGCATGGACTCGATCGGGCCCATCGCGCGCAGCGTTGCCGATTGCTTCAGGGCCGATGTGGTTATGGCCCGCGATGACGACGCGTCACTTGAGCCGGTGCCGCTTGCCAACTTACGCGTCGGCATCGCGCAAGGCATGCCCATCGAAAATCTCGACGACACGGTCGCCAAGCGTTTCTCGCAGGCGGTCGATGCGCTGGAAAAGGCCGGTTGCAGGCTGTCCAACGAGAAGCTGCCACTCATCGACGGAATGGCGCGGGTCAACAGCCGCGGCGGCATCCAGCCGGCGGAGGCGTTCACCGTGCATCGCGACCGCCTCGACCGGCGCGGACCGGATATCGATCAAAACGTGCGCACGCGGCTGGAACGCGCGCGCAGCATCGTCGCGGCTGACTACATTGCGATGGTGAACGAGCGCGTGGCGCTGGTCGCCGAAATGGACGCGCGGCTCGCCGATGCCGACGTGCTGGCGATGCCCACCACGCCGCTGGTCGCGCCCACCATCGAGGAGATGACGCCGCCAGATGTTTTCGCGCGCAAGAACGCCATGCTGTTGCGCAATACCTCGATCTGGAATTTCTTCGATTGCTGCGCCATCTCGCTGCCGCTGCCGCGCGAAGGCGGGCTGCCCACCGGGCTGATGCTGGTCGCGCGGAACGGTAATGATCGCCGCCTGTTCCGCATTGCGGCAGCGGTGGAGCGCCTGTTTGCAGCGTGAAAGGCGGTAGTCCATTGCGCCGCTGGTCGAGTCTGTTAAAGCTGCTAATAATCCGGCATCATTGAAGTATCGGCCGTGTGCTGGGCCAGGAGGGGATCGCCAATGAAACGCAATTCGCAATCGCAAACGGCGCGCGTGAGCCGTCGCACCTTCACCGCGGGCTTAAGCGCTGCCGGGCTTTTGGCCGGCAGCGCGCCATTCAATATCGTGCGCGCGGCCAACGCGCCGCTCAAGGTCGGCGTGTTGCTGCCGCGCTCCGGCTACCAGGCCGGCATTGGCCAGGACTGCCAGCGCGGCGTCGACATCGCCGACGGCATCCTCAAGGACCTCGGCCTGCCGCAGTTGCAGATCATCAACGCCGACACCGAATCGAATGTCGACGTCGCCCGTTCGCGCGCCGAAAAGCTGATAGGCGAGGGCGCGCAATTGCTGATGGGCGCGTTCGACAGCGGGCAGAGCTCCGCTATCGCGCAGGTCGCCGAGCAGAAGGGCATCCCCTTCGTCATCAATATTGCCGCCGCCCCGCCGATCACCGAGCAAGGCTACAAGTTCGTGTTCCGCAATTTCCCGACCGCCGGCATGATTCTGCGCGACGCCTTCATCGACCAGAAGCAGATCTTCGCCGAAGTCGGCGCCGCGCCGAAGACCGCGGTGTTCATGCATGTCAACGATACCTTCGGCACCGCCATGGCCAAGGGCATCGGCGCGGTGATGCCGAAATTCGACATGCCCTATAAGTTGGTTGAGGAAATTTCGTACGATCCGCTGGCGCGCGACCTGTCGGTCGAAATCTCGAAGGCCAAGGCGACCGGCGCCGATGCGCTGTTGATGGTCAGCCGGCTCAACGACGCCATCCTGCTCACCCGCGAATTGGTCAAGCAGCGCTGGACGCCGATGGCGATCATGAGCATGGGCCCGGGCTGGTACGAGGACCAGTATCTCAAGACGCTCAACAAGCTGTCCGACGGGCCGCTCAGCTTCGCGCCCTGGTACGATCCGAACAAGAAGCTGTCGAAGCAGCTCGAAACTGTGCTCGCCAAGGCGCATCCCGGCGTCAACTTGAATACCAACCACGTCTATACGTTCGAGGCGCTGCTGATTGCTTCCGACGCCTACAAGCGCGCCGGCTTGGCCGATCCGAAGGCGCTCGCCGACGCCATCCGCAAGACCAACATCAAGGACAACGCCGCCATCGGCCCCGGCATCCAATTCGACGCCAAGGGCCAGAACGACAAGATCGTCGGTGGCGGTATCCAGAACCTTGGCGGCAAATTGCTGACGGTCGCACCGAAGGAAGCGGCCAACGGCAAGCCGGAATGGCCGTTGAAGCCCTACAACATGCGCGGCTGAGGCACGTTTCATTCGCTTTTGCTCCCGCCGCAATCGCGACGGGAGCGTTGCGTTGTTAGGATCAACTTGTGTCCGCAGATGTCTTTCTGAATGTGGCAGTCGGCGGCATCCTGACCGGCTTGGTCTATGGGCTGATGGCGCTCGGCCTGTCGGTGATCTTCGGTGTGATGCGTGTGGTCAATTTCGCCCATGGCGAGATGATGACCATCGCCATGTATATCACTGTGACGCTGTTCACCGCCTTCCACCTCGATCCGCTGATCATGCTGGTGCCGATTGCCGCGGTGCTGTTCGCGTTCGGCTACGTGCTGCAGGTGCGCTTGATCAATCCGTTCATCACCCGACCCGATACCAGCCAGTTCCTGCTGTTGGTCGCGGTGGCGATCATCATCGTCAATCTGTTGCTGATCGCGTTCGGTCCCGACGCGCGGACCGTACAGACCTCTTATGCGTACGACAGCTTCCAGCTTGGTCCGTTGATCGTCGACGCCACCAAGCTCTATGCCGGTCTCGCCGCGATCGTGGTCGCGATTACACTGTTCGCGTTCTTCCAATACACGCGGATCGGCACCGCGATCCGCGCCTGCGCCGATAACCACACCGGCGCACTGGTGGTCGGGCTCGACGTCAAGCATCTCTATGCCTTGACCTTCGGCATTGGCACGGCCTGCGTCGGCGCCGCCGGCGTGATGATGGTGCTGATCGTGGACGTGACGCCGGCGCTGGGGCCGGCCTACACCTTGCTCGCCTTCGTCATCGTCATCACCGGCGGGCTGGGCTCGATGCCGGGCGCGCTGGTCGGCGGCGTCCTGATCGGGCTGACCGAGGCGATGGCGGGTCTGCTGTTCACGCCGTCGGCGAAGAGCATGTTTTCCTTCGCCGTGTTGGTGCTGGTGCTGCTGTTCCGTCCGCAGGGCATCATGGGCAAGAGAACCACATGAAGAGGGCGGCATGATCGCTCGCCTGATCGAGGGTGTTCCGCGCCGCGCCTTGCTCCTGCTCGGTGCGCTGCTGATCGTTCTGATCGCCGCGCCGCTATATGCCAGCGACTATCTGCTCACCGTGCTCATTCTGATCCTGTACTTCGCCTATATCGGTCAGAGCTGGAACATCATGATGGGCTTTGCCGGGCAATTGTCGCTCGGCCACGCGCTCTATGTCGGGCTCGGCGCCTATACGGCTGCAGCGCTTTACGTGCATTACGGCATCGGCCCGTGGCTGGGTCTCTTGGTCGCCGTGCCGGTGGCGGCTTTGGCGGGCGCTTTCGTCGGCTTTCTGGCCTTCCGCTTCCGCGTCGCCGGCGTCTATTTCGCCATTCTTACCATAGCGTTAGCGGAATTCGCCCGCGTCGGCTTCGACCACTTGGGCTGGACCGGCGGCGCCGCCGGTCTGTTCCTGCCCGTCTCGCAGTACACTCACAACGATCTCTGGCGCCTGCGCGGTCATCCGGCGATGTTCTATTACATCCTCCTCGCCGCCACCGTCCTTGCTCTGATCTTCTGCCGCGCGCTGCTGCAAAGCCGGGTCGGCTATTTCTGGCTGGCGATCCGCGAAGACGAGGAGGCCGCACGCTCGGCCGGCATCGACGTTTTCCACTACAAGATGATCGCGGTGGTGATCTCCGCCGCCATGACGTCTTTCGCCGGTGTCATCTACGCCTTCTATTACAACAATCTGTTTCCCGAGCAGGTGTTTCACATCCTGCGCTCGATCGAGATCATCCTCGGTCCGATCGTTGGCGGCATCGGCACGCTGTTCGGACCCATCCTCGGCGCGTTCATCCTGACCGGCTTGGCGGAGACGTTGACCGCCGCGCTCGCCGCGCTCGGCATCGATATTCCGGGCGTCAAGCAAGTGTTCTACGGCATCTGCCTGCTCTTGGTGATCACCACGCTGCCGAATGGTGTCTGGCCGTGGCTGCGCGCGCGCATCGGGCTCAAGGAGCGGCAATCATGAGCCTGCTGCTCTCGGTCAACGGCGTGAGCAAGCGCTTCCGCGGCCTGGTCGCGGTGGACCGCGTCAGCTTCGATGTGCCCGAAGGCGGTATCTTCGCGGTGATCGGCCCGAACGGCGCCGGCAAGACCACGCTGTTCAACACCATCGCCGGCGTTTTACAGCCCGACGCCGGGTCCATCGCCTTCGATGGCGAGCGCATCGACGGGCTGCCGCCCGATCGCGTCTGCCGGCGCGGCATCGGCCGCACCTTCCAGATCGTGCGGCCGTTCCCGGCGCTCAGCGTCGAGGACAACGTCATCGTCGGCGCGCTCATGCATCGCCGCTACGTCGTCGACGCGCGCGTACGCGCGCACGAGGTGCTGCGCCGCCTCGATCTCTACGACAAGCGCGACCAGCGTGCGTCATCGTTGACATTGCCCGATCGCAAGCGGCTGGAAGTGGCGCGTTCGCTCGCCACCGATCCGAAACTGCTGCTGCTCGACGAGGTGATGGCGGGCTTGCGGCCGACCGAGACGGACCGGATGGTGGCAATTCTGCACGGCCTCAATCGCGAAACCGGGCTTACGATTTTGCTGATCGAACACGTGATGCGCGCGGTCATGGCGCTGGCCTCGCGCATTCTCGTGCTGCACCATGGCGCGGCGATCGCCGAAGGCCAGCCGGAAGAGGTCATGCGCAACCGCGCGGTCATCAACTCCTATCTGGGCGTGGAGGCGATCGCATGATCCCGAAAAGTGGGAACCGGTTTTCGGATAAGATCGTGCGAAAGAAAAAAGCATGATGCTTAAGGTCGAAAACCTCGACGTGTTCTACGGCGACGCCCAGGCGCTCGACGGTGTTTCGCTCGAGATCGAAGAGGGCGCGATCGTCGCCATTGTCGGCGCCAACGGTGCCGGCAAGACCTCGCTGATCCGCACCATCGCCGGCATGCACAAGCCGGCACACGGACGCATTCTTTATCGCGGTACCGATATCGCCGGCTGGCCGAGCCATAAAGTCTGCGATCTCGGCATCGGCCAGGTCGCCGAGGGCCGCCAGGTTTTCCCCTCGCTGTCGATTGCCGAAAACCTCGCCATGGGCGCCATGCTGCCGCGCGCGCAGCGCGCACGCGAGCGCAATCTCGAACGCATCTACGCGCTGTTCCCGGCTCTGGCCGAGCGCAGCCACCAGCTTGCCGGCACACTGTCCGGCGGCGAGCAGCAGATGCTCGCCATTGGCCGATGCTTAATGGGCGCGCCGGATCTGGTGATGTTCGATGAGCCGTCGCTGGGTCTCGCGCCCGCCATCGTGCAAACGGTGCTGCGCTGTGTGCGCGACCTCAATCGCGAGGGTCTTACTTGCGTTTTGGTGGAGCAGAACGTGGCAGTGTCGCTCAAGCTTGCCAGCCGCGCCTATGTGCTCGAAAACGGCCGCGTCACGCTATCGGGCAGCGGTCAGCAATTGCTGGGTGACGACCGCGTTCGGCAGGCTTATCTCGGGCTATAGCCGCCGGTGCGGGCGTTTAGGCGCCGCATCAGAAAACCGAGGGCCGCGACCCGCGCGCTTAAGGGGCAATCCGGAAAGCTTGCGCGCAACAGCTTGAGCGCCTCGGCCTCGCTGGCCGGGGCGAATTGGATCACCCTCGCGGCCATGCTTTCCGGATCGGCGACGACGGAAAAAGGATCGATTCCAAGGACTTGGCCCATGGCTTGAGGTCTCCTGCGACGCAGAATCGCAGTTCGGGGCCCCGGCAACTCACAATCTGCGGCGCGGCCGTTAACAATTCGTTGATTGCCTCAATCGGCCGCACAATCCAAACAAAGCAAAGCGGCCGGTGGTTCCATCCGCCGGCCGCTTTTTCACACGGGCAATCAGGTAGCTATTTCAGCGGCGGGCCGATGGTCACCGTGAGCTTGCCGACGCCCTCGACCTCGCATTCGAGCTTGTCGCCGGCGACGGTCGCGGCGACGCCCGACGGCGTGCCGGTCATGATGATGTCGCCGGCCACCAGCTCCACCATTTCCGACAGATTGGAAATGATTTCCGGCACGTTCCAGATGAGCTGATTGAGGTCACCGTCCTGGCGCAGCTTGCCGTTGCACTTGAGCGTGATCTTGCCCTTGGCCGGGTGGCCGATCTTTTCGGCCGGCATAATCGCGCCACACGGCGCCGAGTGGTCGAAGGCCTTGCCGATTTCCCACGGCCGCTTGAGATCGCGCGAGGCGATCTGCAGGTCGCGGCGGGTGAGGTCGATGCCCACCGCGTAGCCGTAGATGCAGTCATTGGCCTTGGCGACCGGGATGTCGCGGCCGCCGCTCTTGAGCGCGACGACCAGTTCGACCTCGTGATGCATGTCCTTGGTCAGCGACGGGTAGGGCACAGTTCCGCCGTCCGGCACGATGGCGTCGGCCGGCTTGGCGAAATAGAACGGCGGCAGCCGCTCGTCCTGCCCCATTTCGCGGATGTGCTCGACGTAATTGCGCCCGACGCACCAGATGCGGCGAACCGGAAAGACCTTGCTGGTGCCCGCGACCGCGATGGTCGCCTGCGGCGGCGGCGAAATGACGTAATCCGCGCTCATGAGGATGTGACCTCTTCGACTGTGGTGGGAATGAATCCGTGAACCGGCTGGCCCATGCGGTATCGCATTATGCGGCCTTGAACAAGACGGAAAGACCCTGTCCGGCCTTAGCTTATTTCGCTAACGCTGCGACCGGCGCGGGGCTCTCCTGCTGCTTGAGCTGGAGCCGATAGAACGAGGCATAGCGGCCATTTTTTTGCAGCAGGTCCTCGTGGCGGCCGGATTCGACCACGCGGCCCTCTTCGATCACATAAATGCGGTCGGCGTGCGAGACCGTATGCAGCCGATGCGCGATCGCGACCGTGGTGCGTCCTTGGCAGAGATGCTCCATCGCTTCGCGTACCTGCAGCTCGGATTCAGAATCGAGCGCGGCGGTGGCTTCATCGAGCAGGATGATGGGGGCGTCCTTGATCAGCGCGCGCGCGATGGCGACCCGCTGGCGCTGGCCGCCCGACAGTTGCAGGCCATGCTCGCCGACCGGCGTGTCGTAGCCGCGCGGGAACGTCATGATGAAATCGTGCGCGTAGGCGCCCTTGGCGGCCGCCACGATCTCATCCTCGCTGGCGCCCGGTTTGCCGAAGGCGATGTTGTCGCGGATGGTGCCGCGGAACAGGAACACGTCCTGCCCGACATAGGCGAGGTGCCGGCGCAGCGAGTGGCGCGAGACTTGGCGGATGTCCTGCCCGTCGACGGCGATTTTGCCGCGCTCGGCGTCGTAGAAACGCAGGATCAAATTGATGATCGTCGTCTTGCCGCTGCCTGACGGGCCGACCAGCGCGGTCAACTTGCCCGGCTCCGCCACGAACGAGACGCCGCGCAGCACCGCCTCGTCGCGGCGATAGGCGAAATGGACGTCGTCGAATTCGAGCCGCGCGGTCTTGACCGCGAGCGCCGGCTTGTTGTCGTCGGCCGGCTCGGTCGGCGGCGAATCGAGCACCTCGAACAGGATACGCACGCCGACCAGCCCGCTGTTGAGCTCGATATTGAGCCGAGCCAGGCGCTTGGCCGGCTCGTAGGCCAGCAGGAAGGCGGCGATAAACGAGAAGAACTGGCCGGGCGTCGCGCCGGTCGCGATCACGCGATAGCCGCCATAGGTGATGGCCATGGCGATGGCGATGCCGCCGAGCGTTTCCATCAGCGGCGAGGAGCGGCCGGAGACGCGCGCCATCTTGTTGGCCTCGTGCTCGACCGCCGCGACGTTGCGGTCGAAGCGTGCGCGCATGGTATCTTCGAGCGTGAACGCCTTGACGATGCGGATTCCCTGCAGCGTTTCCTGCAGCGTCTCGATGATGCGCGTGCCGCCCATGAACTGGCTGCGCGCAATGCCGTGGACGCGGCGGATCAGCTTGCGCAGCACGAAGAATGCCGGCGGCGCCACCACGAAGGCGAAGAACGACATATACGGGTCTTGCACCACCATCACGGTGACGAGCCCGATGAGCGACAGCAGGTCGCGGCCGAGCGAGGTGATCAAGAGGTTGATGACTTGCGTCGCCGCCGCCGCGCCCGCAGTCAGGCGCGCGATGAATTCGGTCGAGTGCCGGTTTGAGAAGAAGCCGATGCCCTCGTTGAGCAGCTTGGCGAAGACGGCCCGCTGATTGTCGGCGACGATGCGGTTGCCGATCTGCGACAGCAATACGCTGTGACCGTAGGTCGCGACGCCTTTGGTGGCGAACAAGGCCACGGTGACGCCGCCGAGGATGAAGATGCCGGCGAGGCTCTTGTTGACGTAGGCCTCGTTGATGACGTTGCCGATCAGATAGGCGCTGAATGCCGTGCAGCCGGCCGAGATCGCCATCAGCGTGAAGCCGAAGGCGTATTTGCGCCAATGCGCAAAGCCTTGCTCGGTCACCAGTCGCTTGATCAAAACGAAGGTGCCGTAGTCCTCATGATCGGCCGATGGCAAAGTCTGGTCGTTCATCCGCCCTCTATCGAGGTCTGATTATGGCACAGTTGAATGCTGGCTGGAGCAGGCGTTTCCTTGCCCGCTGACAGCGGAATTTTCAAGTCAAAAATTGTGAAATACGAAGTTTGCGTCGGGAATCGGCCCGACTGTCAGGCCGAAGCGCTTTCTTGCCGGCCCGGCAGCCGTCGTTCCCAAGCGAGCGCATGGGCGACGATGGTATCGAGGTTCTCGAACTGCGGGCGCCAATCGAGCGTCGCACGGATACGCGACACATCGGCCACCAGCGCGGCCGGATCGCCCGCGCGCCGTCCGGCGATCTCCACCGGAAAATCGCGTCGGCTGGCGCGCCGCACCGCCTCGATCACTTGCAGCACCGAGGCGCCGTGTCCATAGCCGCAATTGAATGTGGCGCTGGCGCCGCCGCGCCGCAGGTAGGCGAGCGCTGCCGAGTGCGCGCGTGCGAGATCGCTGACGTGAATGTAATCGCGGATGCAGGTGCCGTCCGGCGTCGGATAGTCGGTGCCGAACACGTCGAGCTTGGCCCGCTTGCCGAGCGCCACTTCACACGCGACCTTGATCAGGTGGGTCGCTGCCGGCGTCGATTGCCCGGTTCGTAGTTTCGGATCGGCGCCGGCGACGTTGAAATAGCGCAGCACCACGAAGCGCAGCCCATGCGCGGCGCCGGCATCGTGCAGCATGATCTCCGACATCAGCTTCGAGGTGCCGTAAGGCGATATCGGCGCCGTCGGCGCATCCTCGCGCACCGGCACCGTCTCGGCATTGCCGTAAACGGCGGCGGTCGATGAAAAGATGAATTGCCGCACGCCCGCCTTGATGGCGGTGTCGAGCAGCACGCAGGTGTTCATGGTGTTGTTGCTGTAATAACCGAGCGGATCGCGGACCGAGTCCGGCACCACGATCGACGCGGCGAAATGGATAATGGCGGTCACGCGATGGTGCGAGATGGTCCGGGCCACGAGGTCGCGGTCGCCTGTCGAGCCGACGACAAAGGGGACCTTGCCGGGGACCAGGAAGCGGAATCCGGTCGATAGGTTGTCGAGCACGACCACCGGTTCGCCGGTGTCGTTGAGCTCGTGCACCATGTGGCTGCCGATATAGCCGGCCCCGCCGGTGACCAGGATCGTCATGAATCTCGTCCCTCGAATTTGCCCGGCATTTTAACGACTGACGGTGAAAGCGCGCTTAGTCTGTGCAGCGCGCGGCAGGGTTATGGCGGTCATGCTTAATGCTCGGTATATGAGCGCTACGCAGGGGCTTGAATGGCCGATATTCTGTTCATCAAGACATCGTCGCTCGGCGATGTCATTCACCATATGCCGGCGCTGAGCGAGGCGCGCAAGGCGCGCCCGGATGCTTCCTTCGCGTGGCTCGTCGAGGAAGCCTTCGCCCCGCTCGTCGCCTTGCATCCGGCGGTCGGCGAGGTTGTCCCGGTTGCCTGGCGGCGCTGGCGAAGATCGCTGCTCGCGCCGGCAACGCTGGGCGAGATTGCCGGCAGCCTTCGCGCCATCCGGGCCCGGCGCTACGACGAGATCGTCGACAGTCAGGGCCTGCTGCGCAGCGCCGTCATCGCCCGCTTCGCGCGAGGGCGCCGCCATGGCTACGACGCGACGAGCATCCGCGAGCCGCTGGCGTCGATGTTCTACGATGTGCGCCACAGCGTCAGCCGCGCGCTGCATGCGGTGGAGCGCAACCGCATCCTCAGCGGCCTGGCGCTTGGCTACACGCCTCAGGGCGCGCCCGATTTCGGCATCGGCCGCGCCCGCTTCCCCGCGCCCGGCGAACGCTACGGCGTGCTGCTGCATGCCACTGCCGAGCCGCGCAAGCTCTGGCCGGACGAAAACTGGATCGCGCTCGGCAAAGCGCTCGGCGATTCCATGTTGGTTCTGCCCTGGGGTACGGAAGCCGAGCGGGCGCGCAGCGAGCGGTTGGCCGCCGCATTGCCGCGGGCGCGGGTGCCGGAACGCGTGCCGCTCGACGCGGTCGCGCGCCTGATCGCCGGCGCGCAATTCGTGGTCGGCGTCGACACGGGGCTGATGCATCTCGCCGCTGCGCTCAATGTGCCGCTGGTGGCGATTTTTGCCGGCAGTAAGCCCGGCCTGACCGGCCCGGTCGGCTCGGGGCCGATGACCGTGCTCGGCGCCGAAGGCGCAGCGCCGTCGGTGGAAGAAGTTGTCGCGGCGACGCAGGTCTTGTTGAGCTGATTTTTTCGCGGGGAGTGTGATGCGGACGATATCGCTGATGCGGCTGTCCGCAGCGTTCGTCTTGCTCCTGATTTGCGGCAGCGCACCTGCGATTGCGCAGACCGCCGGCGATGACGCCTCGTTGTTGAACGAGGTGCGCCGCGTGTTCACGCTGCATGGCAAGACGATCCCGCCAGAGATCTTCCGCGATTTCGGCGACGGCGATCTCGCCGATTTCGGGCTCGATCTGGGTGACCGTCGATCTCGAGGCGGCGATCGGCAGCAATCTTTACGCCGACGACATCAGGAAAGAAGGCGATTGGTTGAGCCAGAAGCGAACCAACCGGAGCCTCAACGGCAGCGAGGAGACGGGCTACAGGTTCATCGGCGCGACCGACAATGGACTGCTGGTCGTGCTCGCGACCTATAACGGCGGGGGTTCCGGCACGTTCTATACGCTGCACATCTTGGACGTTGCCGCGGCGCGCGCCTTCGACCTCGACGGCAAGCGTTATCGCCGCATCAATCTTACCGTGCTGCGCAGCGTCATCCTCGGCGACCGCTGGGACGGCGAGGTGAGCATCGCGCACAATTCGGTCCACGTTCTTACCACGCGCAGCGGGCCGGTCGACGCCGGCGCCCGGACGATAAAGACGATTGCGGCGGAAAGGCCCTGAGCTTTCGCGGCACACACGGAGGGGGATGAACGATGCCGAAGACGAGACTCGAAGCCTTCAGCGACGGCGTGCTGGCCATCATCATCACCATCATGGTGCTGGAGCTGAAGGTGCCGCACGGCGAGAACTTGAGCGTCCTTGCGCCGCTGCTGCCGGTGTTCTTCAGCTACGTCTTGAGCTTCGTCTATATCGGCATCTACTGGAACAACCATCACCACATGCTGCATGCCGTGAAGCGCATTTCGGGCGGCGTGCTCTGGGCCAATCTGCATTTGCTGTTCTGGCTGTCGTTGTTTCCATTCGTCACCGGCTGGATGGGCGAGAACCATTTTGCGCGGCTGCCGACGGCGCTCTACGGCGGCGTGCTGCTGATGGCGGCAATCGCCTACTGGATTCTCGTCGTCACGATTATCGGGGAAGAAGGCGCAGACTCGCTTTTGGCGAAAGCGGTCGGTCGCGACCTTAAGGGGAAACTATCGGCCGTCGCCTACGCCGTGGCGATCGTGCTGTGCTTTGCCTTCAATCAGTGGGCCGCGCAGGCGATCTACGTTCTGGTGGCGCTGGTGTGGCTGGTGCCCGACAGACGCATCGAGAGAATGCTGCCGCGCTAGCGTCCAGCTGCCGCGGCTCACGCCGCGCCGGCGCGCAGCAGGTCGTGGATGTGGATGACACCGACCGGCTTGCCGGCCTCGACCGCGAACAGCGCGGTCACCTTGGTTGTGTTGAGCAACTCGAGCGTCTCGCTGATCAGCTGATCTGGCCGCACCGTCTTGGGCGAGCGGGTCATCACGTCGTCGACGCGCGCATCGAGCAAATTATTGCGCATATGGCGGCGCAGGTCGCCGTCGGTGATAATGCCGAGAAGCTTTCCGCCCGGATCGGTGATGCCGACGCAGCCGAAGCCCTTGGCCGACATTACGATGATCGCGTCGGACATGCGCGTGCCGAGCGGCGCCAGCGGCACGGCGTCGCCCGTATGCATGAACTCGCGCACCGTCTTGAGCAGCGCGCCGAGTTTGCCGCCCGGATGCAGCAGGCCGAAATCGACTGCCGTAAAGCCGCGGCTTTCCAATAGCGCGATCGCCAGCGCGTCGCCGAGCGCGAGCTGCATCAGCGATGAAGTTGTCGGCGCCAGATTGTGCGGGCAGGCCTCGCGCGCCTGCGGCAGAGCGAGCACAACGTCGGCGGCGTTGGCCAGCGTCGAGTTTTCGCTGGCCGTCATCGCGATCAAGCCGATGCGGAAGCGGCGCGAATAGTCGGTGAGGTTTTTCAGCTCCGCCGTCTCGCCCGACCACGACAGCGCGATGATCACGTCGTTGTTGGCGATCATGCCGAGATCGCCATGGCTCGCTTCGCCCGGATGCACGAACAGCGCCGGCGTTCCGGTCGAGGCGAAAGTGGAGGCGATCTTGCGTCCGACATGGCCGGACTTGCCCATGCCGGTGACGATGACGCGGCCTTGCGCAGCGCGGATGAGGTCGACGGCAGCGGCAAAGGCCGCGCCCAGCCCATCGCGCAGCGCGGTGGCGAGCGCGTCGATGCCGCCGCCTTCCGCGTCCAGCGTGCGCAGCGCGGATTCGATCGCAGCCTGGGCGCGGTCGCTGCTGATATCGGCTGGCTTCGGTCTAGCCATACGCACACCCTTTTTCTTGCGGTTCTGATA
This sequence comes from uncultured Alphaproteobacteria bacterium, assembly GCA_963753455.1. Lineage (GTDB taxonomy): Bacteria > Pseudomonadota > Alphaproteobacteria > Rhizobiales > Xanthobacteraceae > Pseudolabrys. Next base: position 130,584 of record CAVWDA010000064.1, read on the forward strand.
GCACGGAAAAGGCCGCGCGTCAGGTTGCCGGCGAGCTTGCCGTTAATGCCGCGGCTATGCGCGAATTAACGCTTTTTCCGTAGCACCTCGCGCACGGCCGCCAGCACGGCCTCGACCGCAACGTCGGCGGTGCGACGATGCGCGACGGCGTCGTTGCCTTCGCTGCGTGCGCGCTCGCGCGCGGCGTCATCGCCCGGCGGCTCGAGGATGGCGGCGACCGGATTGAGCGGCTTCCAGTGCCACGGGCTGGTCGGGCCGAAGATCGCAACGGTTGGCGTGCCGATCGCCGCAGATACATGCATCAGCCCGGAGTCGTTGGTCACCGCCATGTCGGCCGCGGCCAACGCCAGAATCGCGTCGCGCAGATCGTTACCGGTGAGATCGCGCACGTTGGCGGCTGCGGCTGCGGCGATCTCTTTGGCGAGCGGTGCCTCGTTCGGTCCTCCCAGAACCCAGACCGTCGCGTCGTCATCGGTGAGCGCGCGCGCCAGCGCGGCGTAATGGCCGGGCGGCCAGGCCTTGCCTTCGCCCACTGCGCCGGGCGACAGCGTGACGATCGGGCGGCCATCGGCTGCGAGCCCGCGCTGCGCGCGCCAGCGCGTCACTTCGTCGGGCGGCACTTTCAATTCGGGCAGCGGCCATTCGGCCGGCAGGTTTGCGTTCTTCGGCAAAGCCAGTGCGCCCATCTGATCGATCATGCGCGGCAGCTTACGCTCGCCCCAGCGCATGTCGTTGATGAGGCCGAAGCGCGCCTCGCCGGCAAAGCCGGTGCGCAGCGGAATGCCCGCGAGCCACGGCGCCAGCGACGCTTTCCACTTGCGCGACATCACCAGCGCCTGCGCGTAACGGTTTGCGCGCAGCTTGGCGGCGAGCTCCCGCTGCAGCGCCAAGCCCAGCCGCCGCCGCGGCAGGTCGACGACGATCGTCTTGCGCACGCCCGGCATGTAGTCGGCGAGCGGCGCGCACAGCGAACTGCTGACAATGTCGACCGGCCGCTCGGGTGCCTGGGCGCGCAGGAGCTTCACCACCGAATGGCAGCGCACAAAGTCGCCGATCCAGACATAGGGCACGATCAGGATCGGGCTTGGCGGTCGGTTTGTGTCTTCGCTCATGCTGTCCGGCGCCAGCCCCTTGCACACGTCCATTGGCTCGGCCCGCAGGGGCGTTAGCCTGCGGGGCCCAAGCCTGTCCAGCCGCAATTTTTACCGTATCCTGAGCCATTTACCGGGAAATACGCCGTAACGTTGCGCCGGTCCACGGACTGGGGCAAAGCTTTGCCGGGACGAAGGATTAGGCATGTTTTTGGTCACCGGCGGGGCCGGCTTCATCGGATCGAACGTGGTGGCGAGTCTCAACGAGGCGGGCGCCAGCGACGTCGTGGTCAACGACCTGCTCGGCCATGACGACGCCAAATGGCGCAATCTGGCCAAGCGCCAGGTGGCCGACCTGGTGCCGCCGGCCGAATTGATGAGCTGGCTCGATGGGCGCAAACTCGACGCCGTCATCCACATGGGCGCCATATCCGATACCACCGCGACCGACGGCGACCTGGTGATGGAGAACAATTTTCGCCTGTCATTGCGCCTGCTCGATTGGTGCACGGCGACCCGCACGCCATTCATCTACGCTTCGTCGGCGGCGACTTATGGCGACGGCGGGGAGGGATTCGACGACGACTGGTCGCGCGAGGCGCTGCGCAAGCTTCGCCCGATGAACCTCTACGGCTGGAGCAAGCATTTGTTCGATCTTGCCGTGGTCGATCGCTACGTCAAAAAGCAAAAGCTGCCGCCGCACTGGGTCGGCCTGAAATTCTTCAACGTCTACGGGCCAAACGAATATCACAAAGGCCACATGGCGAGCGTGCTGGCCAAGGTGTTCGACGAGGCCAAGGCGGGCAAGCCGGTGCGGCTTTTCAAGTCGCATCGCGCGGGCATCGAGGACGGCGACCAGCGGCGCGATTTCATCTATGTGGACGACGCCATCGCCGTGCTGCGCTGGCTGCTTGATGCGCCCGCGGTCAGCGGCATCTTCAATGTCGGCACCGGCAAGGCCGAAAGCTTTCGCGATATGATCGCCGCCATGTTCAAGGCGCTCGGGCGACCCGCCAATATCGACTATATCGAGATGCCCGACGCGATTCGCGGCCAGTACCAGTATTTCACGCAAGGCTCGGTCGAGAACCTGCGTCGCGCCGGCTATAACGCCGGCTTCACCCCGCTCGAGACGGCGGTCAGCCAATACGTCACCGGCTATCTCGACCGCGAAGACAGGTACCGCTGACATTATGTTCGATTTCGACAAACATCTCGCCGATCTCTCCGAGCAGACCGTGCTGTGCATCGGCGATCTGATGCTGGACGAATTCGTCTACGGCGAGGTCTCGCGCATTTCCCCGGAAGCGCCGACGCCGGTGATCGCGGTCAAGCGCACCGAAGTGATGGTCGGCGGCGCCGGCAACGTGGCGCGCAATCTGGTTGGGCTCGGCACGCGCTGCGTTTTCATCGGCGTGGTCGGGGACGACGACGCCGGGCGCGCGTTGAGCGATGCGCTGGCCACCCATCCGCTGATCGAATTCCATCTGGTGGTCGACGGTGCACGGCAGACCACGCGCAAGGTGCGCTTTGTGTCGGAGCATTACTCTACCCACATGCTGCGCGCCGACTGGGAAATGGCCTCGGCCGTCGATGTGGCGAGCGAAGATGCGCTGATCGGCCACGCCATCAAAGCGATGCCTCGCGTGGGCGCGGTGGTGCTGTCCGATTACGCCAAGGGCGCGCTCACGCCGCGCCTCATCCGGGCCGTTATCGATGCCGCCAACAAACTCGGCAAGCCGGTGATTGTCGATCCGAAGGGCCGCGACTACGGCATCTATCGCGACGCCACCATGATCACGCCAAACCGGCAGGAGCTCGCCGACGCGACCGGCTCGCCGGCGCAGACCGACGAGCAGGTCGCGGCGGCGGCAGCGGATCTCTGCCGAGAGCTCGGCATGCAGGCGGTGCTGGTGACGCGCAGCCAAGCCGGCATGACTTTGGTGATCGACGGCTCCGCCATTCACGTGCCGGCCTACCCGGTGCGGGTGCGTGACGTCTCGGGCGCCGGCGACACGGTGGTGGCGGTGCTCGCCGCCATGCTCGCGATGAAATCCGATTTCGAATCCGCTATGCGCGCCGCCAATGCCGCCGCGGCGGTCGTCGTCGGCAAGCGCGGCACCGCGACGCTCTCGGTCGCCGAATTGCGCTCGCGTATCTTGCCGGCGGCGACGCGCGCGGCCGAGGAAAAGATCGTATTCGACTGGGCGTTGCTCGACGACCATGTCGCCGACTGGCGGCGGCAGGGCTTGCGCGTCGGCTTCACCAACGGCTGCTTCGATCTCTTGCATCCCGGCCACGTCAAATTGCTGGCCGCCGCGCGGGCGGCCTGCGACCGGCTGGTGTTGGGCTTGAACGGCGATGCTTCGGTCACGCGCTTGAAAGGCGAGGGGCGCCCCGTGCAGCCGGTTCAGGCGCGCGCCGAGGTGCTGGCTGCGCTCGAAGCTGTCGATCTCGTCGTGGTGTTCGACGAGGACACGCCGGAAAAGCTGATCGCGCGGGTGAAGCCGACGGTGCTGGTCAAGGGCGGCGACTATACGCGCGAGGAGGTGGTCGGCCACGAGATCGTCGAGGCCGCGGGCGGCGAGATCGTGCTGGTCGATCTGGTGCCGGGCCATTCGACGACGTCGATGGTCGAGCGCAGCCGCGCGCCGCAGCGGCGCTAAGGCGCGCTCTCTCGCTTGATCGGTTTGCTCTCCGGCGGTCGCCAGCCTTGCGTCTCTTCGTAGCGCTTGGCGTAGCGATAGAACGTTCCCTCGAAATTCCCCATCGCGATGACGAAGCCGGCCCAGCCGTCGATGAAACCGAGCTTGAAGATGTAGTGCTTGAGGAACGACCACGCGCCGTGGCCGAGCGCCCCCGCCATCGACACGCGTTTGTGGGCGAGCTTCGGCACCCCCAGCGAAGAATAGCGGTTCATCTTCCGGATGACTTCCTCCAGATTGCGGAAGGGGATTTGCCAGATCGCATTGTTCAGGGTGCCGAGCGGTTTGCCGTTCAGGATTTCGTAGCCTTCGTGCACCGGCTCGAGCGTGTAGCGCATCGCGCCTTTACGGAAGAACTGCGGCTGGCGAAAGTTCGGATACCAGCCTGAACCTCGGATCCAGCGTCCCATCATGTAGCTTCGGCGCGGCACCAGGTAAGTATCATGCGGCGGCGAGCCGGCCAGCAAGTCGAGGATTTCGTCGCGCACTTCCTCGGTGCAGCGCTCATCGGCGTCCAGGCTGAAAATCCAGTCGTGCGTGCAAGCCTCGATGGCGCGGTTGCGCAGATCGCCGAAGCCGTTGAACGGCACCTGCACCACGCGGGCGCCGAGCGCGTTGGCGATCTCGACCGTGCGGTCGGTGCTGAAAGAGTCGATCACCACGACTTCGTCGGCCCAAAGCACCGTCGACAGCGCGGCCTCGATTTTCTCGGCCTCGTTATAAGTCAGGATATAAACTGATATCTTCTGCATGGTCCGGTGCTTGGCCGTTCATGGCTTGGCGCGACCTTCATAACATTGTCCGATGGGCGCGCCCTAGGGGTTTGTCGGCAAAGGCAAGTTCAGCTAAAGCGTCCACCAAGAGGGTGCCCGTGTCCGACCTGATTTCCGTCATCGTAACCACGTATAACCGCGAAGATGCGCTCGATGCGGTGTTGCGTTCGCTGGCCTGCCAGAGCGAGCGGAATTTCGAGGTCGTGGTGGCCGACGACGGTTCGGCCGAGGCGACCGCTGCCGTGATCGATGCCTGGAATGGGAAAGTCGGCCGCCGGCTCGACCGCGTCTGGCATGAAGATCGCGGCTTCCGCGCCGCGGAAATCCGCAACCGCGCAATTCTCGCTGCGCGCGGCGCCTACTGCATCTTCCTCGACGGCGACTGCATCGCGCGGCCGGATTTTGTCGCGATCCATCGCCGCTTATCCGAACCGGGCTGTTTCGTCACCGGCAATCGGATTTTGCTGTCGCGCGGCCTGACGGAAAATGTATTGCGCGGCAAGCTCACGCCGGAGATATGGCCCCTCAGCCGCTGGCTGGCGGAGCGCCGGCGCGGCGGCATCAACCGCCTGTCGGCGCTGCTGCGCCTGCCGCTCGGGCCGCTGCGGCGACTGCGGCAGCGACAGTGGCGGGGTGCGCGATCTTGCAATTTGGCGATCTGGCGCGCCGATCTCGATCGTGTCGACGGCTTCGACGGCGACTACAGCGGGTGGGGCAAGGAAGATTCCGACATCATCGTGCGCCTGCTGCATGCCGGCGTGCGGCGCAAGGATGGCGCGTTTGCGACCGGCGTGCTGCATTTGTGGCATGCCGAAGCCGAACGCGGACGGTTGGCCGACAACGAACGGAAGCTGTCGGACAGCCTCGCCAGCGACCGCGTGCGCGCACGGCGTGGACTGTCGGCGCTGCGGTCCGCGTCCGTCGCCCGCTTTGGCAGGGTGAACGATGGCCACCCTTCCCATTGCATCAGGAGTTCACCTCTCGCGGCTGAGCAAAATCGCCGACGGTCTCGCCGTCGCTGTTGCGGTGTCGGTGCCTTGGTCGACGTCGGCGACCGGCATCCTGCTGGTGCTGTGGCTGATCGCGCTGATACCGACGCTTACGTGGAGCGATATGCGGCGCGAACTCACGACCGCCATCGGCGGCTTGCCGGTTCTGCTGTTTCTGCTTGGCGCCGTTGGCGTGCTGTGGGCGGACGTGGCGTGGCATGCGCGCTGGGGCGGGCTGGATGGCTTTGCGAAGCTGCTGGTGATTCCGCTGCTGATGGCGCAGTTCCGCCGTTCCGATGGCGGGCATCGGGTGTTTATCGGCTTTCTGATCGCCTGCGTGGCACTGCTGATCGCATCTTGGATCGTGACGATTTGGCCGAACATCCCTAAAGCCTCGCGCGATAGTGGAGCCCTGGTCAAAGGCTATATTGTGCAGAGTGTCGAGTTCACCATTTGCGCGGCGGTGCTGCTCGATCTCGCCGTCGCGAAAATGCGCATGCGCGAGTGGACTGCTTCGGCGGCTCTGGCCGTTTTAGCTCTGGCGTTTCTCGGCGACATTTTTTTCATCGTGACAGGTCGCACGGCGCTGGTCATCATTCCGGTGCTTGCCGTGCTTTACGGAATTCGGCATTCCGGCTGGAAGGGTATTTTCGGCGCCGTGGCGGCGCTGTTAGCCGTTGCCGCCATTGTCTGGTCGGTTTCGCCGTATTTGCGTGAGCGCGTGAGGGGGGTTTACACGGAAACCAAACTCTACGAACTGCAAAATAAGGACACCTCGTCGGGCGAACGCATACAATTCTGGACGAGGTCGGTTCGCTCCATCGAGAACGCGCCGCTCCTTGGACACGGGACGGGTTCGATCGCCGAGCAATTCCGGCGTGCCCCGGAAGGGCAATCCGGCGCGCATGGTACTGCTCCGATAATTTCAACAAATCCCCATAATCAAACCTTCGCCGTCGGCATTCAGCTTGGCCTTGTCGGGATTGCCGTATTGTGGGCGATGTGGATATCCCAGGTGGCGTTTTTCTGGAGAAATGGATCGTTGGCGTGGACCGGCCTGGTCATCGTGACGGCGAATATCGTCGGCTCGCTGTTCAATTCCTTCATTTTCGATTTCACCGAGGGCTGGCTCTATGTGGTCGGCGTCGGTGTGGCGGCGGGCATGCTGCAGCGGGCGCTTGATGCGGCACCGGGTCGCGGCACTGCCGCCGCCAGCGCAGCGCCATGGCGATGAACCGGCTCGATCTTCCACCGCGGCCGCGCATTCTGGTGATCGCCTTGCGCCGGCTTGGCGATGTGCTGCTCGCCACGCCGCTCCTCCGCAGCCTGCGGCGCGCCTGGCCGCAAGCGCGGATCGACGCCTTGGTTTTCGCCGACACCGCCGGAATTCTTGAGGGTAATCCCGATCTCGACGCGGTCATAACCATTCCGCAGCAGCCGTCGATGGCGCAGACGCTTCGCCTCGGCGCATCGCTGTTCCGCCGTTACGACCTCGCGATTTCCACGCAAAGCGGCGACCGCCCGACCGGCTTTGCGATTATAGCCGGGCGCGCACGCGTGGCGCCGGTGGCGGCGACCCGCAATGGCCGCGTCAAGCGCGCGTTGCTGCATCGGAGCGTCGTCGCCACGCCCGGCCTGCATCGGGTCGAGGAAATGCTACGGCTCGCCGACGTGCTCGGCATCGCGCGTGTGCCGGAGGTCGTCAGTCCGCGCGCCACCGAGCCGGGCGAACGGCCAACCGGCCCCTATGCGGTGATCCATGCGGCGCCGATGTTTCGTTACAAACAATGGACCGCGCGCGGATGGCGTGAGCTTGCCGATGCGCTGGCCGCGCGCGGGCTGACGGTGATCGCGACCGGCGGTCCGGCCGAGGCCGAGCGGCGCTATCTCGACGAAGTATGGAGCGAGGCCGCGGTCATGCGGCGCGACGGCCAACTCGCCTGGCCGCAACTCGCCGGCTTGCTGTCGCAAGCGCGCGTCTATGTCGGCCCCGATACGTCGGTCACTCATCTCGCCGCTGCCGCCGGCTGTCCGACGGTTGCACTCTATGGGCCGACCGATCCGAGGTTATGGGGGCCTTGGCCGGTGGGCGGCATGAACGAGACCTGGCAGGCAAGCGGCACGATTCAGCGCCGCGGCAATGTCTGGCTGGTGCAAAATCCGCTGCCGTGCATGCCATGCCAGCTCGAGGGGTGCGAGCGGCGGCTCGATAGTTACAGCCAATGCCTCGATGAACTGTCGCCACAGCAGGTCATCGCTGCGGTGGATCAGGCGCTACGATAATTCAAGCACTTGTTTCAACGAATGAATTTCCAGCTCATTTTGAGAAAACGCTACAAAAGAGCGCGCGTATGATAAGTTCAACCATCCAATAAATCTTGGTGGACACTGTCTGGTACAAAATTTCTCGTGGCAAAAGCTCGCGCGCAGCCAACAGTTACACCTAGAAGAAGTCAGTCGGCGGTGAAGAATGCCGCACGGTCATATAATTTAGCCTTTGCTTTCAAATGATTTTTTTGGGTTCGTTTTGCCAAAACAGACTCGTCCAGGAATATATTCGCATTTATTTTTATACCTCCCCCATTTTAGAGATGCTCTTTCTCTCCGTCGGGTGATCTTGTCATCGCTGCGCCTCGAATGCTCGGATTGCGATCTTGCGGCGCTGATTGCGTCAATGTCCGGCTGGCAATGCAGAGACGATGTCCGTGTGAATAAAATCGGCCCCTTTGAATAACAACGGCTCGCCAAATTCTTTCGCGAGTGCATAGGCAAAACAGTCGCCGAAGTTCAGCTTTGCCGGATGCCCGCTGCCTCTGCCAAAATCCCGATAGGCGTTCCTCGCAATTTGCGCCTGAGTTTCATTGACCGACTCGATTGAGATCTTTGCTTCTCTTACGAACTCATCGAACTGCCGGGTCGCAATTGGATCACGGCTTGCATCGATGACAACAGCGGATTCAACAAAACTGACAGCGCTTACGCGCCTGTCCGTCGCATCTGCAATCGCGCGAGCATAGGACGCCGCTTCTGGTTCATCACGAAGGATGGCAATGATCGCGGACGTATCGATAATCATTTTGGCAGTCCGCGTTCATCATAAAGCATTTCTCCGTGATCGATGGTGCGATACTGCTCCTTGAGGTGCGCCGCGCAGTTCCGTCCGATCGCTAACAACCGTTCCGCAACATCAACGCCGCGCTCGCGACGGACGCGATCAAGCCGCTGGCGAACGGCTTCGGTAATGGCCGTCGTGAGACTCTCACCTGTAAGTTTGGCGAGCTGCTTTGTGAGTTGATAAGCCTCTTTGTTCTTAATGTTCATGCCCATAGTTTTATACCATTGTTCCTTATAATGGTAGAATATATACCGTCTGGGAAACATGTTCAAGGCCTCAGCTGATCCCCCCTCAGAACCTCGTTCCGCCACGCTGTTCCCGGAACTTGCCGTACCCGATGGTTATCGACCCAGGGGCGCCACCGCCTCGGCCCGAACGTCACATCCCCGATTCGATCGCGACCATGCGTCGACGACTGATCGGCGCGCTCGTCAGGAGCTTGCCACGATCCCCGTGCTGCAACACTTCAATCGCAGGGCGCTCGCGATGCAGAAATTCGTGACACAGTAGAACTAGGAGGCAGCCTCATTGGGCGAGGGGGTTTAACCAACGTAACGCCTGGAACCGAGCAAAATCCCCATCTGAAGAACACAGTGTAAGCCCATGCTCTAATGCGAGCGCTGCTAAATGTGCATCAGGCACGAGATTGGCATTCACGCCGGAGAGCGCAAGAAGTTTATCCAATAGATCGGCATGGCGTTCCGTTGGTTGTGGTACCCATACTGTTTCGCATGCGAGCCAAGACCTTACTTGCCGCCATGCATCGATCATCGGCTCCGGCCGCTCGAACACACGGGAATTGGTGACCAGCCGCAGAAATGCCAGCAAGCTGGCCCAAGGTAGCCCAACACGCGTAGAACCATTGAGTTGATGATCTAGCCAGTCACGCGCAGCTTTATGTTGTGCGAATGAATAAACATGCGAATAGATAAGAATATTCGCATCAATCAAAATCACTTGAATGACTCACTCTCAGCGACAGCGAGGCTTTCGCTGATGTTGTCAATGCTGGCTAATCGCAGCCGCCCCAGTTCAACGACTTGTGTTTCGAAAGGTTTGTCCCGTTTGGGTCGGGTGGTCAAATCACTCAGTCCACGGCGGAGCGCGTCATTGACGACGTCTTTTAAGCTAGCATCGCGAGACCGGCGCAGTCGTTCGAGCGCTGCGGCTACATCATCATCAAGCGTTAGCGTGGTTCTCATGCATCAATGCATAACCCATTTGATGCGTTGATGTCAAGGAGTTGACCGCCGAGGTAACGTCAATTGTTCTGTGTCAGCAGGAAAGGGGTACTGACGCCCTGTGATTTGTTCTCGTGAGTGAAGACGGCGAACAAGATGCGATCTAGTTTTGTCCTGAAATGTGCCCATAGGCCTGGTTCGTCTTCGGACGTCTCTGAAGCGGCGCTCGATCACATTGGTAGTGCGCACGGCGCGGCGTTCGGCGAGAGATTTATAGCGGAAGCAGGTGAGCAGCTCGTCGAGGTCGTTATTCGGTGTGTGCGCTATGGGCTTGTTGATAACGGTCCTTCTCGAGCCGGTCGCGCGCCCTTCTACCTATGCGGTCTGGCATTGAAGGGATTAAGAATAGCAACACCCGTCGGCACAAAATCCGACACGTTGCGGGTCACTACAGTGAGGCCATGTTCAAGCGCTGTTGCCGAAATCATAAGATCAGCGCCGTCATTGCCAAGAGCGGCGCTCAGCCGCCCCCAACGTCTGGCTACCTGCAGATCGAAGGGCAGAATCCGTTCGCCGTAGAGAACCAGCACGCGGTCGAGCCAAGCTGCAAGTGCAGAAGCAAAATCTGGAGCTCTTGCGCGCTGCTGCACAATGCCGCGTTCGATCTCGCCAATAGTAATGACACTGACGAAAAGTTCAGTCGTTCGCTGCCGTTCCATCCATGTTATGAGGCGAACATCGCGCCGCGGCTTGCGCAGCTCCGACAAGACGACCGTATCGATGAGGTACATCAGAGTTTAACGTCCCGCGGACGAACTTGAAGCCGTGGGAATTCGCCACCGTCCTGCGGTATAGCAAGCAGCAGTTCCGCGAACGATGGTGCCTGCGCCCGTTCGAGGTGTATCAGACGTTCGTAATCATCGGCTGCAACTACGACCACGGCTGGTTTGCCGTGCTTGGTGACGGTCTGCGGCTTCCTTTGGGCCGCTTCGACGACCTCGCTAAAGCGGTTTTTTGCGTCCTGGACCGACCAGCTGCGACGAGCCATGGCTACCTATTCTAGCTATAAATTATAGCTAGAATATAGGACGGTTATTTACCGGTCAAGCCATCTTGTGAGGCCTTCGCAATTGTCGGGCGGTCTTTTTTTCCGGCGAGCCAGACTTTGATCAATGACTGATTGGGTACTGCGGCATGCTGTTAGAGCCTCCTGTGCTCAACCGGCGACGGCTTTCATGATTTCCTTCGGCCGGCGTTGAATCGCGCGCAAGTAAGCCGCTGCGGGTGCATCGGGCGCACGCCTCCTCTGTTCCCAATTTTTTAACGTTGGGAGTGGAATCCGGTACAACACTGCGAATTGGTGCTGCGACATCTGTAATGCTTTCCGGATCGCCTTCACGTCTGGAATCTCCACCGTGGTCGCACGCCCGCCCGCGACCTTACGGCCGCTAGTATGCGCCGCTGCCTGCTGCATGCTCTCGATCAGCTCTTTGCCAAACTTGCTCATGGTTTCCTCTTCTTCAACATCGCCGCAAGCTTACGCACGGCACGTTTATCATCAGCCGACAAATCTTCCCGCCTAGCTTTGGCGTAGACCATCAACAATTACAGCGGCCGATCAACGTCGTGGTGGAAGTAGATCACCCGAGCGCCGCCACGTTTGCCGGAACCTCCGCTGCCCAAGCGGACCTTTGGTACGCCGCCTGTTTCGGGGATCACGTCGCCGACTTCGGGATTGCCGGCAATGAAATCTACAAACTCCTCACGCTCGGCATCGGTCCAAACCTTGTCAGTCTGCCGCACAAATAACGGGGTTTCCGCGACAGTGATGAGCCTTGCGATCGTTTGGATATTATATACGCCATTGGCGTCCAAAAATCCCGAAAAAAAGACGCCATTGGCGCCCAATCCGATCGGCAGCAAGTAGGCCCCCGATCCTCGTGTCGTCGTTATGATTTCGGCGCCACGAGCAGTACCGCGATCCCACGGCCCGGCTCGTTGCCCAGGAAAAAAGGATCTCGACGTTTGAAGGCAAATGCGGTCCGTCATGGACTGACCGCAGAGACGGTCATAGGCATTCTCGAAGATGCCGATGAATATAGAGCCTTTGAAGAGGAAATCATTGCTGATTGCCATCCAGCTTCCAGCATCGAGCGTTCGCTCGCAAGCCGATTGGCATCGTTGCTGTGGCGGATGCGACGCGCATCGTCGATCGAGCGCGGGTTATTTGAAATTAATGCTGGAACTGACCGACAGCAGAATATGCACGATAACCCAATTGCGGACAGAGGATGCGAGCGATTGAAAGTCATTCATAGTTTGAAGTCGTCTCCGTCCGAGCAATGCACAACCGTACACGGCTGTGTTCGCAACCACCAGGTTATAAACTGTGCTACCGGCGGAACTCCGGAAAGCATGGAAGTTGTAACGTCGGACCTGGCGCAATCGTTTTTGCGGATGGCAAATTCTGACGACGGTGCCTTTGATAGGCTAGGCCGTTATGAGGTCTTCCTGTGGAGGCAGGCCGCACAAACGATCGTTCTGCTCAATTTATACAAATCGCGGGCCGAGGACTCACGCCGTCGCCCACGCTGCCGATTTGGAGCCGTACGGCAACGACGGCACCATTTCTTTCCAACGCAATTTTATCAGCAGCGGTGATCGCGGCGTAATGATCATGAGGTCAGAAGAAGCTGTCTAACGTTGCGCGCTAGCAACCCAGGGATTAGCGGGTTTCGCACGCTAGCGTTTGCAGAGCTGCATTTGTAATTAAGGAAGCTCCAACTCGTGGAGTTTTGGGTGCCGATGGCCCATATTGCGTCAATGAGAGCACAAATTGTTTTGGTTTGTTTGGTTGGACTTTTGGCCAATTGTGCAGGGAGTCTGTCCCCCGTCGCTCCCCCGATTGAACCAGAACCAAATTATCAGGCTATCATTGCCAAGAATTTAAGGTCACCTCGGGCAACGCTTACAACGACCGTTACGAGCAGCCGATGAATATAAGTTCTTCGATGAAAGAGGGAATATTTTTTTGGATCCGAAAAAGATTGGTTCAATTAAAATTGCCGTTTCTCAGCGGCGAGTATTTCATAATACCTATGGATGGACGTGGATGACCTGCATCCAGGTGCAGGGAGAAATCAATGGCACCTTTGCCATCTTCATTTCAGGAAATACTGTAGTGGATGCACGCCGAAATGTTTTGACTGATGGGTGTGAGGGATTGAACTATCAACCCTTAGACCTGAGGCCTCCTGAAGCT
>CAVWDA010000065.1:0-56789 GCA_963753455.1 uncultured Alphaproteobacteria bacterium
CGGCGGCGGCGACGAGCGGAACGGGTATGGTGCAGGCCCCGGCGGTAGCGGCCCGAGCCCGTCGATCGGCTCGCCCATGGCGTTGACAACGCGACCGAGCCAGCGCTCCGACGGGCGGATGGCGCCTGCGGCGGTGGCCACCACGGCGCGGCAGCCGCGCCGCACTCCATCGAGCGCGGCGAAGGGCATGGCCAGCGCCCGGCCGCCGGAAAATCCCACCACCTCGCAGGGGATAGCCGGCCCGCTGCCGGTTTCGAGCGACAGTCGCGCGCCGACCGACATGGCGTGGATCGGCCCAGCCACTTCCACCATAAGCCCGCGCACCCCGACCACGCGGCCGTAGATCTCCGCACTATCGAGATCGGCGATCTGTTCGGCGAGGGCTTTCATCTTATGCCCTTGCCGTTCGGGGGTGCGAGCGAGCCCAGAAGACGATGCGGCTGTTAACGCCCCGGCCCCCCAATTCACGAGGCCTTAGGCTTACCGGCCTTTCGGGGATTTTAACCGGGTGTTTACCCGCGTCGTTAATCATTGGGTCATCGTCCATGGGACTTAAGGCTGCATTTCGCCCGGCCAGGACGAAAGGGGCGAGTTGTTAGAGTCGGTTAGGCCCAACTCTTAACCCGGAACATGAGACCGCACGTGGCCAAAAAACCACTCTCCAGCAATATCTTACGCCGATTTCGGGGCATTCTGCCTACGGCGTGCTTGCATGGGAGAATCAGGTTTTGTTAACCATGTCCGCATAGTGTCGAATCAGTTTGTCCCACAGCGTTTTTCTGCCCTCGCCGCCTTTGCGGCGCTGATCAAAGGCCCGGTTGCGGCGACAAGGGGACTTTAAATGCGCGTTTTGCTCATTGAAGACGACAGCGCGACCGCTCAGTCGATCGAGCTGATGCTGAAATCCGAGAGCTTCAACGTCTACACGACGGACCTCGGCGAAGAAGGGGTCGATCTCGGCAAGCTCTACGACTATGACATCATCCTGCTCGACCTGAACCTCCCCGACATGTCGGGTTTCGAGGTTCTGCGCTCGCTGCGGGTCTCCAAGGTCAAGACGCCGATCCTGATTCTCTCCGGCCTGGCCGGCATTGAGGACAAGGTGAAGGGTCTCGGCTTCGGCGCCGACGACTACATGACCAAGCCGTTCCACAAGGATGAGTTGATCGCGCGAATCCACGCCATCGTCCGCCGCTCAAAGGGCCACGCCCAGTCGGTCATCAACACCGGCGATCTCGTTGTTAACCTCGACACCAAGACGGTCGAAGTTGGCGGCCAACGAGTGCACCTCACCGGCAAAGAATATCAGATGCTCGAGCTGCTCTCCTTGCGCAAAGGGACGACGCTCACCAAGGAGATGTTCCTCAACCACCTCTATGGCGGCATGGACGAGCCGGAACTCAAAATCATCGACGTCTTCATCTGCAAGCTGCGCAAGAAGCTTGCTAACGCCTCGAGCGGCAAGAATTACATCGAGACGGTGTGGGGTCGCGGCTACGTGCTGCGCGAGCCGAGCGATATGGACGAGCGCATTCCAGCTTAAAAATACTGTCCTCTTTTCGATAATCTCAATAAGCACAAAACCCCGGGCGTTTGGCCCGGGGTTTTTCATGACAGCGACCTGCTGCGCACCGTCAGGGCATACGGGCCATCTTAAGCCTTCATCGCAAACTTGAGCACGTTGCTCGCTGGCGCGGGTTTCACCACCGGGATGTTCGGCACATAGAGCCCGCGTTTGTCGGGCATCGGCTTGAACGCGTCGGTCAAGCCGACCACCGTTTCGGCCGCGCCCAAAACCAGATAAGTGTCCGACGGCATCTGGCGCGCGATCCGGTTGAGCACGCTGATCTTGGTATCTTGATCGAAATAGATCAGAACATTACGGCAGAACACCAAGTCGAAACTGCCGAGGCTGGAAAAATCATTGAGCAGATTAAGCGGACGGAACAGCACCATGCCTCGGATTTCAGGCGCGATCTGCCAAGTCTCGCCGACCTGGCTGAAGAATTTTACCAGGCTTTGGATCGGCAGCCCGCGCTGCACCTCGAACTGGTTGTAGACGCCGGCCTTGGCCTTCGCCAGCACCTCGTTGGAAATATCGGTGGCGAGTATCTCCACCTTCCAGCCGGCAAGCGCGGCGCCGAAGCCTTTGAGAGTCATCGCCAACGAATAGGGCTCCTGGCCGGTGGCGCAGGCGGTGCACCAGATGCGGATGCGCTTCTCTCTCGCGCGCGCGGCCAATAGCGCCGGCATGATGGTGTCTCGGAAATGCTGGAACGGAATCTTGTCGCGGAAAAAGAAGGACTCGTTGGTGGTCATCGCCTCGACCACCTCGACGCTGAGCGGTGCGGCGGCGGCCGTTTTCAGCTTCCCGACCAGTTCGGTGAGATTGTTGAGGCCATGCTTACGCGCGACCGGCAGCAAGCGGCTTTCGGCGAGATATTGCTTCTCGGCCGAGAGCACCAAGCCGGAACGCTGGCGCAAAAGCTGGCGCAGATAGTCGAAATCCTGCGGGGTCACGCGCACTCTCCCGCGAACAGGCGCACGAGCCGGGGTGCAATCTCATTGAGCGGCAACACGGCCGAACAAATGCCGGCATGCGCCACTTGGCCGGGCATACCCCACACCACGCTTGAGGCTTCGTCCTGCGCCAGAATGCTGCCGCCGGCGGCGGCGATCGTCTGGGCGCCGCGCAAGCCGTCCGAACCCATGCCGGTGAGTACCAAGGCGAGCACCTTCGGGCCCCAGACTTCTGCGGCCGATGAAAACAGCGGGTCCACGGCCGGCTTGCAGAAATTCACTAGTGGACCGTCGTCGAGCGCGATGACAACCGAACCGTTGCGGCGCGCAACCGACATATGCCG
Organism: uncultured Alphaproteobacteria bacterium; assembly: GCA_963753455.1. Taxonomy (GTDB): domain Bacteria; phylum Pseudomonadota; class Alphaproteobacteria; order Rhizobiales; family Xanthobacteraceae; genus Pseudolabrys. Next base: position 2,865 of record CAVWDA010000065.1, read on the forward strand.
GCCGCCAGGAGCGAGATAGATCGTGCCGGCATTAACCTCTTCACCGTCTTGCCCCTCGCGCACCGGACGCTTGGCGGTGCGGGCGAGATGCTCGGCCATGATTGCAGTGAAAGTCGGCGGCATATGCTGGGTGATCAGCACCGGGGCGCGGTCGAGCACGCCGCCAATCTGGGCGACCATGGCGTTGAGCGCCTGCGGGCCGCCGGTCGAGGAGCCGATCACCAGCACGCGCGGCGCCGTCGCCGGCATCGCGCGTAGCGTGATCGATCGCTCGGTGCCCGGATGCGGTTTGAACCGCGGTGCGAGGGTTGTTTCGACGCAATGCAACGGCAGGAGGCCGGGCCGAAATCGTCTGGCGCGTAGACCTAAATTGCGGATTTTTTCGATCAGCTCGCGTCGGAACGTCGGCGAGCCGGTGACTTCGCGATTACTGACCGGCTTTGGAATATAATCGGCCGCGCCGAGCGACAGCGCGAGCAAGCTGATCTCGGCATTCCGCCGCGTCAGCGTCGAGGCCATGATTATGACCAGGTCGCGCCGCTTTTCCAGGAGCAACGGCAAGGCGGCGATACCGTCAAGCTCCGGCATGTCGACATCGAGCACCACCACGTCGGGGTTGACGCGCTCGACCTGATTCACGGCGTCGCGACCGGTGCGCAGCGAGGCGACCACTTCGAGATCCGGTTCCGCTTCCACCCAGCGCGCAAACAGGCCGCGCACGACGACCGCGTCGTCCACGATCATCACACGGATACGCCGCTCAGTTATGCTGCTGGTCGATGCTGGGGCCACGACTACGTTCATTATTCTTGACGCCTTAACTTGCCTGTTACGACCGTCACGGCGGCAGTCAGATCAGCCCGACTTCCTGGAATTTCGCTTCAACGATCTCCTTGTCGAACGGCTTCATGATGTATTCGTTGGCGCCGGCGTGCAGCGCGCGCGCGATATGCGCGACGTCGTTCTCGGTGGTGCAGAACACCACCTTAGGCGCGTCGCCCCCCGGCAGCTTGCGCAGCGAACGCAGGAACTCGTAGCCGTCCATCTTCGGCATATTCCAGTCGAGCAGGATCGCATCGGGCAGCTTGTGCCGGCAGGCGTCAAGCGCCTGCTCGCCGTCTTCGGCCTCAAGAATATCGAATTCGAGCCCTTCTAGAATTCGCCGCGCCACCTTGCGAATGACGCTCGAGTCGTCAACGATCAAACACGTTTTCATCACATACCCTCGTTATGCCCGTTCCAATAATTCAAAACACGTTCCTGATTCGCTATCGGCGTCATGCCGCAATCGAGTTTGTATCGATGTCGAGGACTCGATCGATGTCGACGACGATGAGCAACTGTCCGTCCAAGCGATAAATGCCGGCCGACACGCGCGCCAGCCGCTCATCCAGGTTGATCGGATTGGGTTCGCGCGCGGCATCTTCGAGCTTGAGCACCTCGCCTACGCTGTCGATCAGCAAGCCGTAAGATTCGGCCCGCGACTCGACGCCGATCGCCATGGCGACTTGACCGCGCTCGCGCTGGCCGAGCCCGAAGCGCCGGCGCAGGTCGATCAGCGTCACGATGCGCCCGCGCAGATTGAGCACGCCGGCGATTTCCGGCGGCGCCAGCGGAACACGCGTCAGCCGTTCCGGGATAAAGACGTCCTGTACGCGCACAATCGGCAGCCCGAACAACTGGCCGCCGATCATAGCGGTCACGTATTCGGTAAAATTTTGCTGGGTGTTTTCTGGATTCATGATTTGCCCGTCACGCCGCGCGGCCGACGTCGGCCTGCTCCTTAAGCGCAGCAATCAAGCCCTGCCGGTCGAACTTGGCGACGTAATCGTGAAACCCGACCTGCCGGCCGCGTTCTACCGCTTCGGCCGAAACGACCGAGGACAGCGCAATCACCGGCAGATCGGCGGTGCGCGGATCGCCGCGCAGACGTTCGGCAAATTCGAAGCCGTTCATCTCGGGCATTTCGATATCGGTGACGATGACATCGAAGGTGCGGCCGTCCGTGAGCATCGCCAGGGCCTCTAGCGCGGACGCTGCGGCGGTCACCTCATAGCCTACCGCCTGCAGTACTGGTGCCAGCATGTTGCGAAAAAATGGGGAATCGTCGACCAGCAGCAGCGAGCGTGGCGCGGTGCGCTTGGCCTGATCCTTGTTGCGGAACCAATCCTCGAAAGCGAGCGGCAGGAAGTGGCCGACGTCGATGATTTCAGTGGCCTGTCCCTTGATGACGGCAGAGCCAAGCACGCCGGAATTGTCGCCGCCAACCTGAATATCGAGGCGGTCCTCGACGATGTCGACGATCTCGTCGACCACCAGCGCCATCGAGCGGAAGCCGTCCGAAAACACCAGCAGTGGCTGGGCGCCTTCGCCTTTAACGTGCACGCTGTCATTCATGCTCACCAGCGGCATCAATTGGCCGCGGTACTGCACCATATGGCGGCCGTTCGAAAGCTCGATCTTGCGGGCGTCGATCTCCTCGAGCCGAGTGATCAGCGAGAGCGGCACAGCCTTGGGCTGGGTCGAGCCGGCGCGGAATACCAGCAGCGAGGTCGTGTTTTCGTCGTCGGTGGCGTGGCGAGTCTCGGTGGTTTTACCAGCGTCCGCCTGCGAGACGACGACGCTCCCGAGCGATTGCGCGACGCCGTTCGGATCGACGATCATTATCACCGAGCCGTCGCCGAGAATGGTATTGCCGGACAACATGGGAATATGGCGCAGTTTGCTGGACAGCGGCTTCACCACGATTTCCTCAGTGTGGAACACGCTGTCCACGACGAGGCCAAAACTCTGGCTACCGACCTGCGTGACCACGATATAGCCAGTCTCGACATCGCCCTCGGCTTCGATATCTAGCAATCTGCTCAAGCGCGCCAGCGGAAGCAGTTTGTCGCGCAAACGCAGCACCGCGGTGTCCTTGATGCGCTCAACCCGGTGTTCGCTGCCGGCGCGCACCCGAACCAGCTCGACCACGGAAATTTGCGGGATCGCGAAACGGTCGCCGCCGGCCGCGACGATCAAGGCCGCGATGATCGCGAGCGTGAGCGGGATCTTGATGGTGAAGCTTAGTCCGACGCCGGCGACCGACTTTACATCGATGGTGCCGCCGATCTGATCGATATTGTTGCGTACCACGTCCATGCCTACGCCGCGGCCGGAAACGCTGGTCACTTTTGTCGCGGTGGAGAAGCCGGGCGCGAATATGAATTTGTGGATTTGCGCCTCGGTCAGTTTCTCAATGTCGGCTTCGGAGACCAGACCCAGTGCCACCGCCTTGGCCTTGATGCGGTCGGTATCGAGCCCGCGGCCGTCGTCGGCGACCTGAATAATGATTTGGCCGCCTTCGTGATATGCCGACAGCCGAATGTGCCCCTGCAGGGGCTTGCCGGCCGCGCGCCGCTGCGCCGGCGTTTCCAGGCCGTGGTCGGCCGAATTGCGCACCATATGGGTGAGCGGATCCTTGATCAGATCGAGTACCTGGCGGTCGAGTTCGGTCTCGGCACCTTGCATTTCCAGATCGATCTGCTTGCCGAGCTCGTTGGAGAGGTCGCGCACGATGCGCGGCAGCTTCTGCCAGGCATTGCCGATCGGCTGCATGCGCGTCTTCATGACGCCTTCCTGCAGCTCGGCTGTGACACTGGATAGCCGTTGTAACGGCGCCTTGAATTCCGAATCTTCGTGGCGGCGCACGATCTCAAGCAGCTGATTGCGCGTAAGCACCAGCTCCGACACCATCGTCATCAAGTGTTCCAGCGTGTCGACGGCAACGCGGATCGATTGGTTGGGCGTCTTGCCGCCATCGTCGTCCTTGGCCGGCTCGCTTGGCGCAGCCTTGGCGCCTTTCGCGGCGGGCGCTTCGACTGCGGTGGCGCGGAACGCGCGCTCGAGATCGTCGAGCGAATCCTCGCCCGGCCGCAACGGCCGCTCGAGCACCTGCGGCGTCAACGTTCCTACCGCGTTTTCCGGCGGCGCGGACGCAGCCGACGGCACGAGCCGCTCGACCATTCGTTCCAGATCGGAAATTAGGTCATCGTCGGTACCGGCGGGCTCGCGCTGCTCACGTTCGAGCGATTCCAGAATTTGTTTGATGCGGTCGATAGTGGCGAGAATAAGCGTGACGGCTTCGCTGGTTGCTTGCTGGCCGTCGCGAAACTTACCCATCAGCGTCTCGGCGGCATGCGCGAGCGCTTCCAGCCGCGGCAAGCCGATAAAGCCGCAGGTGCCCTTGATCGTGTGCACAAGGCGGAAGACGTTGCCCAGGATTTTGGCATTGTTGGGATCCTGCTCGAAACGCACGAGCTCGACGTCAACGACGTCGAGACTCTCGTTCGTCTCGGTCACGAATTCCCGCAGCAGATCGTCCATGAAAACGCCTTCGTCGACAGGCCCTGGCCCGTCCTTCGCTCTCCGTCAGGAGCGCGGCCAGTGTGTCGGTGAAGCGTTTAATTTTGGTTGCGGTATTGTGGAACGGTAGCGCGACTTAACGCTTCATTAACCGCAGCGCGAATGCGCTACTGCGCACTCACTGCGACTGCTTCGCCTTCCATGACCATGGCGACTTTGACGCCTGAGGCCTGCGCCAGCAGGCTCGCATAGAACGGCTGGATGCGATGGGCATCGAGCGGCGTGTCACCGATTTCGCCCGCGACCAGTGCCGCGACCGCAGACGGCACCTTGGCATTAATCCCCGCCGCCCTCACCTTAAAACCCATGCTTTCGCCCGCCCCGATCGGTTCGACCGTAAGCTGGCCGCCGCGCGGGATGGTCTGACCAGCGATCAATAGCAAATTGAGCAGTAACTTAACTCGGTTCTTAGGCAGCAGGATGCGCGGCAGGTTCCAGGCAAGTTTAGTCTTGTCGTCCTCTAAGAAGCCGCGGGAGATGGTCTCCGCGTCTCCGAGATCAATTTGGGCGCCGGCGGAGCCGGCCGCGCCGAAGGCAAGGCGGCAAAACTGTAGCTTGGCGGAGGCGGTGCCGGCGCTCCTCTTAATCAGATCGAGCGCGAAGGTCTTGGTCTCCTCATCCTTTTCCTCGGCCAGCACTTCCAGCCCGTTGACGATGGCGCCGACCGGGCTAATCAGATCGTGGCAGACGCGGGAGCACAGCAGGGCCGCAAGATCGAGCGCTTCGATGGGCGTTCCAGACATGGACGAGTCTCCGCGGGGCGTGCAGGGTACCAAAAACCGGCGAATCGCTGGACGCACCGGCTTGCGGGCGTGATACACCGCACCGCCGCGACCGCCAAGGACTGGCAAGAAGGATCCTGCAAACCGTGACCGGTGGAATCACCCCGCAGCTGGCGGACCAGCATCTGGACGCACTGACCGAGATTGTTTCGCGCGCAGCGGCGGCGACACTGGCTACGCCGTTTTCATCGATCGAACGGCACATCAAGAACGACCTTTCGCCGGTCACCGCCGCCGATGTAGCTTCGGAAGCCATCATTGTGGACGGCGTCTCCCGTCTGTTGCCTGGCATAACGGTGATCGCCGAGGAAAGCGTCAGCCGCGGGGCGGCGGCGAGCTTGGAGCCGAGCTTTGTCATCGTCGATCCGCTCGACGGCACCAAGGAATTTCTGGCCGGGCGAGACGAATTCACCGTTAACGTCGCCATCGTGACGAACGGCATTCCAATTGCCGGCATCGTTGCCGCTCCGGCTCAAGGATCGCTTTGGCGAGCCGTCGCGGGCGGTAAGGCCGAGCGGTTACGGCTGCGGTTCGGCGCTGGTCCCGCCGAGGCCTACGATCGCAGCGTCATCCGCACACGGCCGGCGCCCGACCGCCTCGTTGTCGCGACCTCGCGCAGCCACCTCGACGAGGCGACCGAAGAGTTTCTGGCGCGGTTGCCGGTCGGCAAGCGCTTCCTTTGCGGCTCGGCAGTCAAGTTCTGTTACGTCGCGCAGGGTGAGGCCGACGTTTATCCACGGCTATCGCCCACGCACGAATGGGATATCGCAGCCGGATGCGCGATCCTGACGGCCGCCGGCGGCGCGGTGACCGCACCGGACGGTGGCCCGCTTCAATTCGGACATAGGGCGGAAAAATTTCTTGTCCCTGGATTTATCGCCTGGGGCGATCCGGCTCAGGCTGTGGCGGTGCCCAACCCATGAGGCCCGATCGAGCGGTTCAGCGGTCAATGGTGCGCAAGACCGCCGGCCACTTGCGCGTCGCGCGATCGAGGATGGCGCGTGGTTCGGCCAGGAAGGCCGCGCGCGCCTCGGCGTCATAAAAGAGATAAAGCCGCTCGGCGATCACCACCCAGATCAGGGGGTGACCAGCCACCGAAGTGCCGCGGGCGATCGCCACGGGATCGTAACCGCCAAAGCGCGGCATATAGACCTCTGGATGGGCGGCAAGGGCCGCCCGGTTGCCCTCGTTCTCAAAGCGCCAAATGACCCCGTCGAGACGCAATTCCATATCCGGACGGCCGAGTTTCGGCTTGGCTTCCGAAAAATAGGCGACCGGGTCGAACCCGCTGATAGCGAGCCCCGTCAGGGCGTTGACGACGATCGGATCGCTAGGGACGGCTCCAATTGCCGGGAACAAGAAAATGGCCCCAAAAATGCCGATTCCGAGCGCGAGCCACCGGGCGAGTAGCGACTTCCGTTGTTGCGGTGCTGCAGTCATAGTTCTTGGCGATCTTTGAACGATTCGGGCCACCCGCTGTCACCGCCACATTAAAGTCACCGGTGTAAGCAACGGGTTAAGTGGGGCTGGAAACTTTCTGTCCAATGGAGCATTCGATGCGCGCGACCTTGCGCCTTGCTGCCATCACTCTTTGTCTTATCGCCTTTGGCTCCGATCTTGCGGATGCCCAAAGTCAGCCGGTTCCGCCGCCGCAAAGGCGAGATACCTTCAAGCCGGACGAAATCATCCACGAAGGCCATAAGTTTTTCGGCACCGTATCGCGCGGTTTGGCGCAGGTGGTGCAGGAAGCGGTCAGCCGCTGGGGCGAGCCCAACGGCTATGTGCTCGGGCAAGAAGGCAGCGGCGCCATCGTTGTCGGGCTGCGCTACGGCGACGGCAAGCTCTACACCAAGAACGCCGGCGACCGGCGTGTATTCTGGGAAGGGCCCTCTGTCGGCTTCGACTACGGTGGCGAAGGCGCCCGCACTATGATGCTGGTCTACAACCTGCCTGCCACCGATGCGATCTATCAGCGCTTCGCCGGCATTGATGGCTCGGCCTATTTCATCGGCGGCTTTGGTATGACGGCGCTCGCTAATGGCCGCGTCATCGTCGTGCCGATCCGCTCAGGCGTGGGTCTGCGGCTCGGCGCCAATATCGGTTATCTTAAATTTACGCCACGGGCGACCTGGAACCCGTTCTGAGGCGCCGCCGCCTTTTATTAACGCAGAGAATATTAGACTTGGGACGAGAGGCCCGGGTTCGGGCTAGTGTTGGGTAGTGCGGGGGAGGGTGAGTTGGAGGCGTTGTCCATGATCGAACCGATCATGTATTTCGGGATCGGGTTTCTGTTCGCGGCCTTGCTCGGGCTCGTCGTCATTCCCCTCGTTCATGGCCGCGCGGTGCGGCTGACCATCCGCAGGCTCGAAGCCGCGACGCCGCTATCGATGGCGGAAATCCAGGCCGACAAGGATCAGCTGCGTGCCGAATTCGCCATGTCGACGCGCCGCCTTGAGATGAGCGTCGAGCAGCTCAAGGCCAGGACGACCAGCCAGTTCGCCGAACTCGGCAAGAAGAGCGACGCCATCAACCGGCTCAAGATGGAGTTGGGCGAAAAAACTGCCGCTATTTTCGCGCTGGAAGCGCGCGACAAAGCGCTGCGCGATCAGCTGCGCGCCACCGAGGACGAAGTTTCCGCCAAGACCAGCATCATGCACGAGGCCGAGCGCACGCTGTCCGACAAGGAAGCCGAACTCGCCAAGCTCGTCGGCGCGCTCGACGAGCGTTCAATACTGGCCGATACACAAAAAGCCGAAATCGATACGCTCAAAACCCAGGTGGAGGCGTTCAAAGAAGAGCTCGCCGACGCCAGCGGCGAGCTCAAGGCCGTGGAAACACGCCGCGATGCCGAGCAGGTCGCACTCAAAGCCGCCACTCAGGAATTGGCCGACGAGCGCGGCCGCGCCGAAAATCTCACCCGGCGCGTCGCCGAGCTAGAACAGCAACTGGCGGCGCAAACTAAGGAAGCCGAACTGCTCGGCGAGCGCGCCAAGGACCTGGGAAACCGCCTCGGCGAACAAATGCGGCTGCTCAATCAAAGCGGCTTCGAACTTAACCAGACGCGCGGTGAATTACTGGCCGCTCGCAAATCCGAAAACGACCTGCGCAGCGCTCTCGCCGAGTTGCACGACCGCGCCGACGCCGCGCTCGAGCGGTTCAAGGCCGAAAAAGCGCAGCTGCAATCCGACCTCAGTCGCGCAACCGACGAGCGCGACCGGCTGGCCCGAGATCTTGGCACCATGAAGCGCGAGGCCGAGGAAAACTGGGCGACCGAGCGGGTGGAGAACGCCTTGCTGCGCGAACGCATCAACGACGTCGCGGCCGAAGTGGCGAAGCTCGCCTCGACGCTGGAAGGACCGAATTCGCCGATTGACGCCATCCTGGCGGCAGAAACGGCGCGCGACCGCGCTGATGCGGCAACCGGCAATACTGGCGCCGAATTCAGCGAAGCCGCATCGACAAACGGCGACCTGGCCGACCGCATCCGCGCACTGCAGGGCCACGCCTCGCGTGTACCGCGCGGCGACAAGCCGACGAGCCGCAACTAGGTGCGGCGGTCTCGCTTGACACCACTTCGAGCCGCTCCTTATATCGCCCCGCCGTCACGGACGGGCGCTTAGCTCAGCGGGAGAGCGTTCCCTTCACACGGGAGAGGTCGTAGGTTCGATCCCTACAGCGCCCACCATCGTCCGGACACGCTACATCACCGCGCCGATTTGCCAAGGCACGAATTCGAGCTCGCCGTAGCCGAGGTGCTCCGATTTCGTGCGCTCTCCCGATGCGGTGGCAAGCACGCGGTTGAAAATCTCCTCACCCTTTTGCGCGACAGAAACGCCATCGAGGATATCGCCGCAATTGATATCCATGTCGTCTATCATGCTGGCGAAGACCTGATTGTTGGTCGCGAGCTTGATCGAGGGCGTTGGCTTACAGCCGAAAGCCGAACCTCGGCCGGTGGTGAAGCACATGACATTGCAGCCGCCGGCGACCTGTCCGGTGGCGCCAACCGGATCGTAGCCGGGCGTGTCCATGAAGACGAAGCCCTTCTCTTTGACTGGCTCGGCATATTCGTAGACCGCGCGCATCGTGGTGGTGCCGCCTTTGGCTGCCGCGCCGAGCGACTTCTCGAGAATGGTGGTAAGCCCGCCGGCCTTGTTGCCGGGTGAGGGATTGTTGTTCATTTCGCCGCGATTGCGCGCGGTGTAATCCTCCCACCAGCGGATGCGCTCGACCAGCTTTTCGCCGACCTTTGCGTTCACAGCCCGGCGCGTAAGCAGATGCTCGGCGCCATAGATTTCCGGCGTCTCGGCCAATACGCCAGTGCCGCCATGCTTAACCAGGAGATCGACCGCAGCGCCCAGTGCCGGATTGGCGGTGATCCCTGAGTATCCGTCTGAGCCGCCGCATTGCAGCGCCAGCACGATCTCGCTCGCCGGCCGCGTCTCGCGGTGTACCCGCGCCGCGATTGGCAGCATGGCCTCGATTCGTTCAACGCCCTCGGCGATTGTCTTCTTGGTACCGCCGGTCGCCTGGATGGTCATGGTCTGGAAGTGATCGCCTTCGGCGAGACCATACTCATCCTTCATGCGGTCGATCTGGAAGACTTCGCAGCCGAGACCGACCATTAGCGCGGCCCCGAGATTGGGATGGGTGGCGTAACCCCATTGCGTGCGGCGCAAGACATCCCAGCCTTCGCCCCGGGCTGCCATGCCACAGCCGGTGCCGTGCACGAAAGGAACTACACCATCGATGCCCGGAAAGTTGTTGAGGATGCCGGAACGATTGACGGCTTCGGCGATGAACTTCGCGACGCTCGCTGAACAGTTCACCGAGGTGAGCACGCCGATATAATTGCGCGTGCCGGTCTTGCCGTTCAGCCGCCGGTAGCCTTGGAAGGTGGCGCACAGTTCGGGCGGCAGCACCTCGTCGTTCTTGGCCGCTTCGGCGAAACGATAATCCCGCGCGAAATCATACATGCCGACATTGTGCACATGCACCCAATCGCCGGGCATGATCGGTTTGACGGCAAAGCCAATGATCTGTCCATATTTTCGCACCGGCTCGTTGAGCGCAATGGGCGCAACTGCCATTTTGTGCCCACGCAGAATTCGCTCGCGCGCGTTCACGCCATTGACGCCGCTGCCTTGCGGGATTTGGTCCACGGCTACGATCACATTGTCATCGGGGGATAGACGAATGGCGCGCGGGTCGGACATGAGCTGCCTCCTGGCTTTCGCCTAAGTAAACGGATTGCCGTGATCGGAACAAGACGCCGCAACAGCCGGCCGATCAGCGCCGCGCCGGCGGATCGCGCGTGAGATTCATGGCGGCCAGTTCATCAAGATAATCCTGCCAATAGGCGGCGTAGTTCCGTCCAAGATCGAGCAGATATTCCCAGCCGAAAATGCCGGTCGAATGCATGTCATCAAACACTAGCCGCACCGCGTAATTGCCGACCGGCAGGACCTCGATGATCTCGACATTGCGCTTGCCCGGTACCGTCTTGCGCTCCTCGGCGGAGTGGCCCTGCACTTCCGCACTCGGGCTTTTCACCCGCAGATATTCGGCCGGCAGATCGAAGCGCTGCCCCTCGGTGAAGGTGACGGTGAGCGTCTTGCGATCCTTGTGCAGACGCAGTTCGCTCGGCCAAGCTTGCGCGTCGTTGGCGGTCATGGTGTCGTCATACAGTGCGGCCTGCTAAACCACAAACCGTACCGTGCCAGCCGCGGCAAGATCGAAACCGCCCATTTCCCGCGCGCGCGTCCTGAGTTCTTCGGATTGCATAAAGCGGATCAGCGCCTGCATCGGCGGATGAAAATAATCGCGCTGGCGCATCAGCAAATCGAACGGCTCCCAGATGATCGGCACGAAATCGAGTCCGGCCGAATTGGCGACCGATCGCGTGGCGACGCCGGCATCGGCGCGACCGGCGCGGATCGCCTGCGCGATATCCGGACCGGTCGGGCAGACCGGACTGACGGGGACGAGCGCATCGAGCATGGCTTTCGCCCGGTGCAGCAGCGAGAGCAGCAGCAATTGCGCACCAGCGCCGTTCGGACGCACGGCGATCCGCGCACGCTTGGCGATCACGTCGTCGATGGTGCCGATCTTGAGCGGATTGCCGGGCGCCAGCAGGAAGCCCTGCTCGCGCCGGCAGAAGCCGATCAGCACCGCATCCTGCAAATCGTTGCGGCCGGCGACGGCGACGACATTGGCGTCGGCCTCAGGGTCCTCCAAGGCATGCAGGTGCATGGTGGCGGCGATGGCCTCGCCTTCGATGAAGCGAGTGAAGCCGACCTCGCTGCCCACCGCCAGCGTGGCGAACCCGCAGTTGCTCTCGCGCATCGCCCATTCCAAGAGTGGGTCGTGACTGCCCGCGACGATCGGCGCTGGCTGCGGACGGCTCATGCCGGCCGGCCGCGTCATGCTAGACACGAGCCAATGATCGAGCTCTGCCTTGGGGAAGAGCCAACGGCCAGTGACCTTGGTGCAGGGCACCGTACCCTCGGCCACCATTTCGTAGATCTTGCGTTCCTTGAGACGGAGGTAGCGGGCTGCTTCGGCCGTCGTGAGTAGTTGCATCAATCACCTGCACGCGTATGCATTTTTTGACCTTGCCAAACGCCGCGAAAAAAAACCAGCCAATCGACGGCCGAAATCATGATGGGGAATATGCAAAAACGGCCAATAAAAAAATTATGCAGGCTTCGGCGACGAAATAGCCCGAAATATCAGCTTTTTCCTTCGTGCGGCCGCGGCAACTGTACAGAAAAAACATACTTGAGCCGCAGCGGCCATTTCGGCTCCAGGTCCTCTATCTTCGTCTAACTTATTGCGATCATAGCGAAATATACTGCGTAAAACTCCCTGGCACGCCGCTTGCTGAATACTCGCCAAGACCATGACGAGAAGCAAGGTGGCGAAGATGACCGACACAAACAGAATTCTCATCGTCGATGACGACGAAACGGTGCGCCAGAGTTACCTGCGCTCGCTGGACGGCATGTCCTGCAATATTGCGACCGCCAGCGATGGCGAAGAGGCGCTGCGGACCATGGAGCAGGACCCCTTCGACGTCATACTGCTCGACATGCGCATGCCCGGCCAGGACGGCCTGTCGGTATTGCGCACCATCAAACAGAAATGGCCGGAGAGCGAGGTGGTGATCATCACCGGCTATCCGACCATGGACAGCGCCAAGGAAGCCGTGCGGCTCGGAGCCTATGACTACGTCGCCAAGCCAGTCGGCCCGCAGGACGTGATCAATATCGCCGACCGCGCCATGACGCGAAAACAATGGGCCATGCGGCAGGTGCCGGAGGGATCGGCAAACGCGGCCTGAAAAGCCAAGACACATCAATTCCAACAGCAAACACGACAGCAACGAACAATCCAAAAGGAGAAAGCCATGACCGCATCACGCAAAGTCCTCGTCGTCGACGACGATCCGGCCGTCCGCAAGAGCATCGACCGGGTTCTCACCAGCAAGGGTTACGCCGTCATTACCGCCGAAAACGGTGAAGAGGCGCTGCGCAAGCTGAACGAGGAGAAATACGACCTCGTCTTTACCGACATCCGCATGCCCGGAATTAGCGGGCTTGAGGTGGCCGAACAGGTCAAGGCGCGCAAGCCGTGGACCCCGGTCGTCATCATAACCGGCTACGGCACCGACGCTGCCGAGGCGCGCGCCAAGGCTGCCGGCGTGTCGAGCTTCGTGCACAAGCCGCTATCGCCGGCGACTATCGAAGACAGCGCCCGCGACGCCTTGGCGGCGCCTACGGCGCAAGTTTTGGCCCTGCCGGTGGCCGCCGCCGTAGCGCCCAAGGCGGAACCGGCCGCGAGCGGTAGCATGCTACGCAACATCGTTCTGTTCTTCGCGGCGCCCTTCATCGGCCTGGCCTACATCGTTGTCTTCCCGTTCGTCGGGCTCGGCATGATGGCGGTGCTGGCGGGCCGCGAGGCCAACAAGATCCCGAGGCTGCATGCGATCGGCGTGACCATGAAGAACATCGCGATGGTCCTTGCCGCGCCAGTGTTCGGCCTCGCCTACATCCTGCTCTTCCCGTTCATCGGGTTGGCGAGCCTCCTGTGGCTGGCGGGGCGGGCGTTTGCCGCGCGGACTAGGAGTTGAATGCGAGAATGGCCAACTGACGCCTCGCCCCTCCTGGGCGAGGCTGACAGGCCGGGGTTCTGCCCCGGCCTTTTTTACTCGAAATCGGGGCTTTTCCCTGGGATTTCGGCCCCGCCAGGACTGTATAGCGAAAACATGCGCCAAGATAAAACAGCAAGACATTGATTTCATTATATAATTATCGAGCACACGGCCGGCTAGGACAAAAATTTTGTACTTTGCGTCTCCATCCAGGCCCCGCGGCGGCTGCAGCGACCAGAATTAACTCATTGAAGTATAACGGTTATTAGTCACACTTCGGGCAGTTGGCACGGCCTATGCGCTGTAAGTGGTCGAGAAAGAGATCAAAGCAAAAAAACAGGAGTTCGCCATGACCGCCCTTCGCAAAATCCTCATCGAGGAAGAGACCGTTTTCACCGCCCCGGTTACCCGGGGCCCCGTCAAGCTTTATGTCGTCGCCAACAACGCGACGCCGGCTGTGGAAGAAGGCAGCGCCGTCAAGAACATCGTGCTGTTCTTCGCCGCGCCCTTCATCGGCTTGGCCTACATCGTCCTCTTCCCCCTCGCCGGCTTGGTTGCGCTGGCCGTGCTGGCCGGCCGCTTCGCCGCCAAATACGAAGCGGTCCGCGTTACCGCCACCGTTGCAAAGAATGTCGGGCTGGCGGTTGCGGCCCCGGTGCTCGGCCTTGCCTACATCGTCCTGTTCCCAGTCATCGGCCTCGGCGACGCTGGCCTGGATCGGTGGCCGGGCGCTGTGTGCCAAGAATTGAACTGGCGAATGGCCGACTGACGCCTCGCCCGTTCCGGGCGAGGTCGATAGGCCGGGGGTTTTCCTCCGGCCTCTTTTCGTCCGAAATTGCGGCTTTCGCCCGGGATTTCAGCCATACCGCGGCTGTATAGCGAAAACATGCATAAGAATAAAACAGTAAGCTATTGATTTTATTATATAATAAGTTGACGCCCCGCCGACTTGGACAAAAATTTTGTACTTTGCGTTTCCATCCAAGCCCGGCAGCGGTCGTGGCAACACGATATAACTCATTGGAATACAATAGCTATTCGCCAAAAACCGGGCAGTTGGCATGGCCTATGCGATGGATGAGGCAAGAAGAGATCAAAGCAAAAAAACAGGAGTTCGCCATGACCGCCCTTCGCAAAATCCTCATCGAAGACGAGACCGTTTTCACTGCCCCGGTTACCCGGGCTCCCAAGCTCTATGTCGTCGCCAACAACGCGACGCCAGTTACTGAAAAGGGCGGCGCACTCAAGAACATCGTCTTGTTCTTCGCCGCGCCCTTCATCGGCTTGGCCTATATCGTTCTTTTCCCTCTCGCCGGCCTGGTAGCGCTGGCGGTGTTGGCCGGCCGCGTCGCAGCCAAATACGAAGCGGTCCGCGTCATCGCCACCGTCCTGAAGAATGTCGGGCTGGCAGTTGCGGCCCCGGCGCTCGGCCTCGCCTACATCGTCTTTTTCCCCGTCATCGGACTTGGCGCATTAGCCTGGATCGGTAGCCGGGCGGTCCTTAGCCGGTAGCCCGAGGTGATGAGATAGATCAATGAACGCGTGGCGAAATTGCCGCAAATTACGAACGTAAATATTACGGTCATGCGGGGGGTTTAAGACCCCCCGAATGACGTTGAAGGCGAGAGTCCCATGGGACCGAATACCGACAGCGGCAATGCCAAGATCCTGCCTGCGTTCCTGAAACACAGCTTCGCCATCGCGGCCGTCGCATCGGCGCTTACTCTGCTACCGGCTACTTCGCGTCAGGCCTTCGCGGTCGACCCGGCGCCCACCAAAGCCGATCAGGTTTGCCTCGGCTGTCATGGCGCCGCCGGTATGGAGAAGAAGCTGACGGACGGGGACACGTTGCAGCTGCATGTGCCGGCCGGCCCCTACGTTCAGTCCGTCCACAGCGCCAACGGCTGCACCAGTTGCCACGCCGATGTCGACATCGCCAAGCATCCGCCCGAGAAGAACGAAATCGCGAGCAAGCGCAACTTTTCGCTGCGCATGACGCAGGTCTGCCGCACCTGCCATGCCGACAAATTCGAACAGTGGCAAAACAGCATTCACGCCGCGCTGGTGCACAGCGGTAATCCGGCGGCTCCGGTTTGCACCGACTGTCATAATCCGCATGCCGTCATCAAAGGCGCGGCGGCGACCGTCGATCAGATTCCTTGCAAGAAATGCCATGGCGACATCTACACTGCTTGGCTCGGCAGCGTGCATGGACAAAACCGGCTGCACCAGAAAGACAGCTACGCGCCGCTTTGCTCCGGTTGCCACACCGCCCATTCCGTGCGGCCGATTTCCGTCGGTACGCTCGCCCAGGGGCCGGAAGGCGCCTGCGTCGGCTGCCATGCCGACGTACTGCAAGCGCATGAGAAATGGCTGCCCAATGCCGCACTGCATTTCCAGATCGTGTCCTGCCCGGCCTGCCACGTGCCGAACGCGCAGCGCACCGTCGACCTCATGCTGATCGACAGCAAGAACGAAAAGGCGCGCGGCACCGAGCAGATGGGTGTGCCGTTGTTCGAGGCGAGCGCCGAATCGGACGGCAAGGGGATCGATGCGCAGACCTTGTATAATCTGCTGCAGACGCTTGATCGCAGCGGCCTTGCCGGCAAGACGGTCTTGCGCGGCCGCCTCGAGGTGGCCAGCGGCCCGCAAATGCATGAGATCGCCGACAAGAGCAAAGCGATCAGCGACTGCCGCACTTGCCACAACGCCAGCTCGAAGGCCTTCCAGAGCGTCACCATTTCCCTGGTCGGACCGGACGGCCGGCGCGTCGGCTATGGCGCCAACGCCGACGTTTTGAACTCGGCATTCTCGGTCAATGCCGTGAGTGGCTTCTACGCCATTGGCGGCACCCGGATTAAGCTACTCGACATCCTGCTTGCGCTCGCCGTCTTCGGCGGCCTGAGCATCGCCGTCGGGCACGTTATCCTCGGCTGGATGTTCAAGCGCTTTGGCCTCTATCACCCACACAACGGGCATGGCCATCCGCCGGCCGGCGGCGACGACGCGCCCAAACCGGCCGCCTGAGCGCGCGAGCGAGGGAAAAGGAACAGCACCATGCGACTCTATATCCACCCGCTGCCGGTTCGCATCTGGCACTGGACTAATGCGCTCGGTTTCGTGCTGATGATTCTGACCGGTACGCAAATCCGCTATGTCGGACTAATCGACGTGGTGTCGTTCCGCACCGCCGTTGCCGTGCACAACTTCGTCGGCTTCGTGCTGATCGCCAATTTCTGCCTGTGGCTGGCGTTTTACATCACCTCGGACCGTATTCGCGCCTATCATTCGGAACTGAACCTGAAGAAGCATTTCATCGGCAGCTTTAGGCAAGCGTATTTCTACGCCTTTGGCATCTTCCGCGGCGATCCAAATCCGTTCACGCCCACTATCTATCGCAAGTTCAATCCGCTGCAGAGCATGATCTATCAGATCATCATGATGCTGCTGTTTCCGGTGCAGATCTATACCGGCATCCTGTTGTGGAACGTGCACCGCTTTGCCGCGCAGGTCGAATTCTTCGGCGGCGTGCGTGTCATCGATACCGTGCATGTGCTTGTCTATATCGCTTTCGTCTTCTACATCCTGGTCCACGTCTATCTCGGCACGCTCGGACATACCCGCACGGCTCACTTCAAGGCCATGATGACCGGTTACGAAGATGTGGAAGACGAGGCTCCGGCGGAGTGAGCGCCGCGGCTTCGGGCGCAATCGCTTATTTCGCGGGGTTCGGTGGATCGACATCACCGCATCGTGCTCAGCTCGGTGTCACGCACGCGGATGGCGTATTTCTTCATCAGCGCCTGGAAGTTCGGACGCTGCATGCCGGTTTCCTCGGCGCTTTTGGTTACGTTCCACTCATTGCGCTTGAGCGCCTCGAGCACGAACTGCTTCTCGATCTCCTCCACCGACTTTTCGCGCGCGGCCTTCTTGACCCGCTTGAGCTCGTCTCCCGTGCGCGGCACCGCGATGTCGGCGGCCTGCTGCGCGGCATCGATGAGCGTCACGAGGTGCGCCTGACGGATGACGTTGTCGGTCGCCAGGATCGCTGCCCGGTGCATGACGTTTTCCAGTTCGCGCACATTGCCAGGCCAGTTGTAATTGGTGAGCGTTGAGAGCGCGCCCTCGGAAATGTCGGTGATGTTCTTGCCGAGCTCCTTGTTGAACACTTTGAGGAAATGATAGGCGAGCGCCGGAATGTCGCTCTTGCGCTCGCGCAACGCCGGCGCGTGGATCGGAAAGATATTGATCCGGTAATAGAGGTCGTCGCGGAAGCTGCCGGCGGCCACCATGGCCTTGAGATCCTTGTTGGTGGCGGTGACGAGGCGGAAATTTGCGACTTGCACGCGGGTATCGCCGACCGCGCGGAACTCGCGCTCCTGCAGCACGCGCAATAACTTGGCCTGGATCGACATCGAAATATTGCCGATCTCATCGAGGAACAGCGTGCCGCTGCCAGCCACCTCGAACATACCTTTCTTGTTGACGACAGCGCTGGTGAAGGCGCCTTTGACGTGACCGAACAACTCGCTCTCGAGCAGGTTTTCGCTCAAGGCATTGCAGTCCACCGCGACGAACGGTTTGTCCTTGCGCAGGCTGTTATAGTGGATCGCCCGCGCGATCAACTCTTTACCGGTGCCGCTTTCGCCAGTGATCAGTACGGTCGAACTGGTGGGCGCACACTGCGCGATCAACCGGTAAACCGCCTGCATCTGCGGGCTCAGGCCGATAATATTCTCGAATTTGTATTTCGAGGAAACCTCGCTCTTGAGGTTGAGGTTTTCCTGCAACAGCCGCCGCCGCTCCAGCGCGCGATACACGACGAGCTTCAATTCATCCGGTTCGAACGGCTTCGAAATGTAATCGAAGGCGCCGAGTTTCATGGCCTGCACTGCGGTATCGATCTGCGACAGGCCGGTGATCATGATGACATCGACGTTAGGATGCGTCTCCTTGACGCGGCGCAGCACTTCGAGACCGTCGATATTGGGCATCATGATGTCAAGGATGATGACGTCGTAGGGGTTCTCCTCGACTTTGCGCAGCGCTTCGCGGCCATCCTGCACCGATTCGACCTGGAATTCGTCGCCGTCGAGAATGCGTTTGCAGCTGCGGATGACGATCTCTTCGTCATCAACGATGAGAATTCGCGCGCTCATTGGACGCCCTCGCTGACTTTCACGGGCGCGACCGCGGGCGCGGCCAGCGGCAGGAAGACGCGGAATGTCGAACCTTCGCTCACCTTGCTCTGTACATCTATCAGGCCGCCATGAGCCTCTACGATGCCGTGACTGACCGAAAGCCCCAATCCAGTCCCCTTTCCGACGTCTTTGGAAGTGAAAAACGGATCGAATATCCGCTTAAGGTTCTTTTCCGGGATGCCGCAACCGGTATCGACAATCGATATTGCCACCATCGGTTTATCCTCGGAAGCGGCCGCCCGCGGATCATTGGCGCGGCGAGTCGTAACGGTGATGGTACCCTTCTCTTCCACTGCGTGCTGGGCGTTGACCAGCATATTCATGATCACCTGTTTGATCTGATCGGCGTCGATCCAAATCGGCGGTAGCGTGCGATCGAGATCCACGGTGATCTCGATGTCGCGCAGATGCGCGGGCCGTTCGACGATCCGCACCGTATCGTCGATCACCTGATTGAGATCAGTAAATTTCTTCTCCGGCTGCTTCTCGCGGGCAAAATCGAGGAGCCGCTTGATGATTGCCGCGCAGCGCTTGGTCTCGCGGATCACAAGGTCCATGTCCTCAGCGTCCGCGCTCTTGTCCGGCATTTTCTGCCGCAACAAATGCGAAAAAGTCAGAATCCCGGTCAGCGGATTGTTTAATTCATGAGCAACGCCGGAGGCCAGCAGCCCGACCGAGGCAAGCTTCTCGCCACGCATGGTCTCCGCTTGTGCGCGGCGTAGTTCCTGCGTGCGCTCTTCGACCTTCTGCTCGAGCGTATGCCCCCAATCCTGCAACTCCGCCCGTGAATTGCGCAAGGCATCGGTCATAGTATTGAATGAGGAGGCAAGCTTGCCGAATTCATCTCCGCTGCGCACCGGAATCGCCTTATCCAAATCGCCGGCGGACAATCGTTGCGCGCCCATTTCAAGATCGCGCAGCGGCAGATAGACCAGCCGGTGCACGAAGAAGCCAACCAAAAGCGCCGCAAGCCCGATGAAGCCGACGGAAAAACCGGCGATCCCGAGCATGCTCGTCCTCAGTTTACGGTCGATATCGTCGAGCGAATAATCGATGGCAAGGACGCCGAGGACGGGCGTTTCCTTCGAGTGGTGGTGACAGGCCGCGTTGTAGCAGGACGGCTCGTTGCGGATAACTTCCATGCTGCCAAGGAAGGATTGGCCGTCCGGGCTCTTGAACGTCCAAGTCCGGCCGCCGTTGGACAGTTGCTCGATCGCCGGCTGATTCTTGTCGCACTGCAGGCAGGTGGCGTTCTTGCTGTCCACCGTTTGGCCAAGTTCAGGCGTATAGGTCGAAAAGATAATCCTTCCGTCGTTGCTGATGATTTTGACTCTGGCAATTTTGCCCTGGTTGGCCACGTCGTGAATGATACGGTCGACGTAGGCCGGTTGGTTCTGCAGCATCGCAAAGCGCGTGCTGCGAGAGATCACTTCGGAGACCTGGATAAGCTGGTCCGACACCTTGCCGAGGATTTCGCTATAGAGGTACCAAGCCACCATGCCTGTAAAGAAAAGCATGGCCGCCGACAGCGCGACCGTCAGGTAAAGCACCACTTTGAATTTCAGGGTCTTCGGCTGCATGGCTACCGTCGCGTCCCCTTCGGCGCCGGAACGGGACGCGTGTCAAAGCGGTCTTTAAAATGGGACCCGTGCGCCTGGAATCCCAGAAAATACCTTACCCTGAGGCACGGAAATGGCCATTGATACGTATCAAACGGGGATTTTTCGGCGCGGCGGAACGGTTCAAGGTCCGCAAAGCCTGGACCGGCCTCTGCGCAAACTAGCGATTTCCTAGGCCTAATCTATGCGCTACATGCCGCCGCCGCCCAGGCGCCGGCCAATTCCGGCGCCCCATTCGTTCGGACCAACGTCGCCCACTCCCGGCGAACGGCGATCGGTTAGTGGCTGGCCTTATACTTCTTGCCGGCATCGTTGAGCGTCGGCGGCGTCGTATGGCACGCCGCGCAGGGTTTCTTTTCCTTGGACGCAATGGCCGGCGTCGCCATCGATTGCCCCGCCCCGATAACGATCATCGCACCCGCGAGCAGTAACGCCGACAGCGTCGCTGCAGTCTTGGTCGAAACGCTTTGCGCCATTTTCGGATTTCGCATTGTCGATCTCCTGAGCATCCCATCGATTCATCCGGCACGGATGAAATTCGGAACACGCAGACGATAGCAGAGCGACGGGTTACCGAGAAGGCATAAGGGGGTTGCGTGGCACTTCTAAGTTCCCATGCATGGATATATCGGCCTACTACTTCTCTGATTGAAGAAGGACTTGATCAGCGTCGCGCAACACGACATAGATCGCAGGGATCACCAGCACGGTGAGCAAGGTCGATGACGCGAGGCCGAACAGCAGCGAAATCGCCAGCCCCTGGAAAATCGGATCGACTAGAATTGTCGCCGCGCCGATCATGGCGGCAAGCGCCGTCAGCAGGATCGGTTTGAACCGGACGGAGCCTGCTTCCAGCAATACCTCGCGCAAGGTCTTCCCCTGCCCCGCACCATGGCGGATGAAGTCGACCAGCAGAATCGAATTGCGCACAATGATACCGGCAAGCGCGATGAATCCGATCATCGAGGTGGCAGTAAACGGCGCCCCGAACAGCCAGTGCCCGATCACAATACCGATCAACGTGAGGGGGATCGGCGTGAGCACGACCAGCGGAAGTTTGAAGCTGCCGAATTGCGCTACCACCAGGATGTAGATACCGACGATCGCCACCATGAAGGCGGCGCCCATGTCGCGGAACGTGACATAGGTAATCTCCCATTCGCCATCCCACAGGATCGCCGGCTTGCTTTCATCATCAGGCTGGCCGTGGAAGCGAATCGTCGGTTTGCCGAGTGCACCCCAATCATGGGCCTCGACTTTCTTGTCAACGTCGAGAATGCCGTAGATCGGCGCTTCGTAGGCGCCCGCCAGTTCCGCCATCACCATGTCGGCGAAGCGCCCGTCACGGCGGAAGATGGTCGGTGAGCCGACCTCTCTGGTGACCCGCACCACATCGCCGAGTTCGACCACCGTCTTGTTGCCGGGCACACTGTTCGCCGGCACCGGCGTCGAGGCCAGCAATTCGCTCCACGACAGGTCACGCTTGGGCAGCCGCACCGTGATCTCGATCGGGTTGCGGCCCTCGCCGCGGTGCGAATAGCCGACGGTCGTACCGCCGAACAACGCGGCGATGGTGTCGTAGACGTCGCGCTGTTCGACGCCGAAGAATTCTAGACGGTCCTGATCGATGGAGATGCGCAGACGCGGGCGCGGTTGGCCGATCGAATCGTCGATGTCGACGATGTAGGGCACCGAAGCGAAGATTTTCTTCAGTTCATGCGCCACCGCGCGCCGCTCGGTCGAAGACGGCCCATAGACTTCGGCGAGCAGCGTCGCCAGGACTGGCGGGCCTGGCGGCACTTCGACCACGCGCGCGACCGTGCCGGCCGGCAATACCACATTCTTCATACGCGCGCGCAGGTCGAGCGCGATCTCGTGGCTCGAGCGGCTTCGCTCGTCTTTGGCCGCCAGATTGAGATGCAGTTCGCCGAGTTCGGGCAATTCGCGGATGTAATAGTGCCGTACCAAACCGTTGAAATTGAACGGCGCCGGCGTGCCGGCATAGGTTTCGATCGAGCGGATTTCCGGTAATTGCCGCGCTATCGCGCCGATCGAGAACAATGTGCGCTCCGTGTCCTCCAGCGTCGCGCCTTCGGGCAGATCGACCACCACCGCCAGTTCCGACTTGTTGTCGAACGGCAGCAGCTTGACCGTGACGCTGCGAGTCACGAACAAGAAGCAGACCAGCACGGTCGCCACCCCGACCGCGCTCAGGAATATCCAGGCCGAGCGGCGCGAGCGCACCACCGGCGTAGCGAAGCGGCGATAAAGCCGGCCGAGAAAGCCCTCGCCGTGCGCGGCCTCATGCTCATGCACCGGCTTTCCTTCCGGATGCAGGCGCAGCATCAGCCAGGGCGCGATCACCATGGCGACGATGAAGGAGAACACCATGGCCGCCGACGCATTGGCCGGGATCGGCGCCATATAGGGGCCCATCAGCCCGGAGACGAACAGCATCGGCAGCAACGCCGCCACCACGGTCAGCGTCGCAACAACGGTCGGATTGCCGACTTCCGCCACCGCCTCGATCGCCGCTTGCATCCGCGTGCGGCCGTCCTTCATCGCCCAATGGCGGGCGATATTTTCGATCACCACGATCGCGTCGTCGACCAAGATGCCGATGGAAAAAATGAGCGCGAACAAGCTGACGCGGTTGATGGTGTAGCCCATTATTTTCGAGGCAAACAGCGTGAGCAAAATGGTCGTTGGGATGACCACCAACGTGACGAGCGCCTCGCGCCAGCCGATGGCAAACGCGATCAAAATTACGATTGATACCGTTGCCAGCCCGAGATGGAACAGCAGTTCATTGGCCTTGTCGTTGGCAGTCTCGCCGTAGTCGCGCGTCACGGTCACCTTGACGTCGGCGGGAACCAGCCGGCCCTCGACGCTCTGCAGGCGCGCTAGTAACTGCTCGGCCACCACCACGGCGTTGGCGCCGGCGCGTTTGGCAAAAGCGACGCTCACCGCCGGCATGCGGTCCCAGTGACCGCCTTTGCCCGGCGTGCCCATCCAGACGCGATGTTCGAGCGGGCTCGGGCCGATGACGACCGACGCCACGTCGCGCACATAGACCGGACGGTTGTCGCGCGTCGTGACCAGCAGCAGCCCGATATCGGGAATACCGGCAAGCGTCTGCCCTGCGGCGACGTCGCGCATCAGACCGTTGTCGCGCACGCTCCCAGCCTGGAACGAGCGGTTGGCGTCGCGCACCTTGGCGACCAGTTGCTGCAGCGTCACGCCGAACAGTGCAAGCTTTTCCGGATCGGGCTCGACGCGGATCTGCTCGGCATTGCCGCCGGAAATATAGGTCAGGCCGACATTGTCGGTTTTGACAAGTTCGGAGCGCAGCTGATCTGCCAGTTCATAGAGATCCTTGTCGGTCCAGCGCGCTGCCGCGTCCGGCTTCGGCGACAGCGTCAGCACCACCACGGCGACGTCGTTGATGCCGCGGCCGACAATCAACGGCTCGGGAATGCCGACCGGAATGCGGTCGAGATTGGCGCGGATCTTCTCGTGTACCCTTAGGATTCCATCGTCGGACCTGGTGCCGACCAGGAAGCGGGCCGTGACCATGACACGGTCGTCGACGGTCTGGCTGTAGACGTGTTCGACGCCATCGATGCCTTTGATGATGGCTTCCAGCGGCTTGGTCACCAGTTCGACTGCGTCGGGCGCCTTGAGGCCGTCGGCGTTCACCCGGATGTCGACCATCGGCACGCTGATCTGCGGCTCTTCCTCGCGCGCAATCGTCAGCAGAGCAATCAACCCGACTGCGAGCGCCGCCATCAAAAATAGCGGCGTCAGCGGCGAACGGATGGTCGCCCGGGTGAGACGTCCCGACAGTCCTAATTTCACGGGCGCACCAACACATCGCCGCGGCGAAGTCCAGAGAGGATTTCCAGCGCATCCGGCATGTCGGGGCGCGGCAATTCACGCCCGCGCTGCACCGGGATGTCGATCATCTCGCTGCCTTTACGCACACGCGCATAATCAATGCCGAACCGTGTGACGATGAAGGCGCCCGGCACGATGACGCTTTCGCGCTCGCCGGCCGAGACCCAGACTCGGATGCGCTCGCCGACGAAATAATCGCCGAGATTGGCGACCGCCGCATCGGCAATCACGCGACCATCCTCGATCTGCGGATAGACCAGCTTGACGGTGCCGAATTGCGCGCCGCTTTTGCCGAGCTCTTCGCCGTCGATGCGCACCGGATCGCCGCTTTTGAGAAAGCGGGCGTGCCGCTCCGGCACGCGCAATCGCAAAATGAAATTCTGTTCCGCCACGGTGGCCACAGTTTCACCGGGCAGGATGACAGTGCCGGTGGTCAGCGGCACTTTCAACACGCGCCCGGAGGTTGGCGCCAGCACGTTGCCTTCGGTGACTTGCTGCTGGATCACCGAGCGCTCGGCGGTGCGGGCCTTCAGCGTATTGGACGCGACGTTGAATGCGGTACGCGCCTGGTCGAGGGTTGTCTTAGGGACGGTGCCGCGCGAGAACAGGTCTTCGGCGCGGGTGAAATCGGTCTGCGCCTGCGCGACCTGGGCTTCCAGCGCGGAAATCTGCGCGTCGAGCGACTTCATCTGCAGCGCCAGCTTCTCGTCGCCGACAGTGGCGACCACCTGCCCCTGCTTGACTGCATCGCCCTCCTTGACGGATAGCGCTACCACGGTGCCGCCGATGCGCGCGCGCGCCGGCACTACGTTGGCGCTTTCAACCGTGGCGAACACCGCCTTTTCGTCGGCCACCGATTTCGGCGCAACCGTGAAGGTCTGCTGGGCGAAGGCCGCTTGCGCCGTGAACGCAAGCCCAACTGCAATAAGGATACCGCCACGCATTGTTCTTTACCTCAGCATTCCACGCGCAAACCGATCGTGTTGCCGGCACCGGACGCGGTCATTGATGTGACGCAAGTTCCCGGCGGCGCGGCGTCTTGCCGCGCCGGGAGGGCGCGCAAGCCGGCGCGCAATAGACGCGATAAAGCGTGCGCACCAGTTCGCGCGCTTGCGGGCTGCCGATCGAGTACCAAATCGTCTGCCCGTCGCGCCGCGCCGTCACCAGCCCGTCCCGGCGCAGCAGCGCGAGATGCTGCGACACGGTCGAATCGCGGATTTTCAACAGCTCCGCCAGTTCGCCGACCGAGCGCTCCTGCTCGGTCAACTGGCAGACGATGATCAGCCGGTGGCGGTTGGACAGCGCCTTGAGCAGGCCGCTCGCCTCGTCGGCCGCCGACAACATCTCGTTGACTTGTATTTTCATACTTGCGTATATACGAATAATCGAATATATAGTCAAGCGCCGTTTTCGGGCCGGCGGCGCAGAGTTCGGTCTGGCCCCGCTGAGAAGGAGATTTTGCCGTGAACGTCGATCGCGCCGTCTTCGCAATGGCCGGCACCATGGTGCTGGCGAGCCTCGTCTTGGGCTGGCTGGTTAGCCCCTATTGGCTACTGCTCGCGGCCTTTGTCGGGGCCAACATGCTGCAAGCCGCTTTCACCGGCTTCTGCCCGGCCGCCATGATTTTCAACAAGCTCGGCCTCAAGCCCGGCGCCGCCTTCTCCTGCGGCGTGTCCGTGCGCTGAACGCAAAAAACCAGTGCCCGCGTGGCGGGGAGCGCGCGGGCACTGTTCTCGATCAGCCTTTCGCTTTGTCAGCTGTTGTCTTGCCGGAACGCTCCGGTGTGGCGATCGACGACGAAGCGCTGCACCAAGGAATTGTCCTTGGTGACGATATCGGCCGTGATTGTGTCGGCATCCTTCTCCTTCACCTCACCGACTTTGAGCCGCGGATTGCCGCGGAAGGAGAGCCAGCGCTCGATGCGGGCCTTTACGTCGTCGGTGGTAAGGTTGAGCGCCTGGTTGGTCTGAGCGCCGGGGCCGTAACCGGGCCCATAACCGCGGCCCCATCCGCGCATCATGCCGGGGCCATAACCGCTGCCCCAATCGCGCATGTGGTAGCCCGGACCATAGCCGGGACCGGGTCCGCCATCTTGCCCGAAAGCTCCGCACGGTCCACCGCCGGGACCGCCACCGCCCATCATCCAGCCAGGACCCCAGCCGGAGCCGCCTTGGGCAGAGGCGGCATAACTGTAAACCCCTGCCCCGGCCGCCAGCGCGGCCGCGACGCCGAGGGCAATCAAAGCGTTTCGCGATTTCATTGGAGTGCTCCTTTGGCTTGCAACGGATTCGTCGTCGCCGAGCGCAATTAAGAGCCTAAGCTGTCACTCAAGTTTGTCGGCGGAGCGCGAATGTGTGACCAAATGTGTCAGCGCGCAGATCGGCAAGAGTTCGTTACAAGTTTTTTGCCCTAATCGGCCTCCTCCGAATTAGATTGCGCGCATGAACGACGGGCCGCACATCCTGATCGTCGATGACCATCGCGAGATGCGCGACCTGGTGTCGCGCGCGCTCGCCAAGGAAGGCTTTCGCATTTCGACCGCCGCCGACGGCAAGGCGATGCGCAAGGTGCTGGCCGACGCCAACATAGATCTCGTTCTGCTCGACCTGATGCTGCCGAGCGAGGACGGCCTCTCGCTCTGCCGCGCGCTGCGCGCCGAGAGCGATATCCCGATTATCATGCTCACCGCCAAAGGCGACGAGATCGACCGCGTCATCGGCCTTGAAATGGGCGCCGACGATTACCTGCCCAAGCCCTTCGGCGGACGCGAACTCGTCGCGCGCATCCGCGCCGTGCTGCGCCGCAATCGCGTGCGCGAACCCGCTGCCAATCAGAACAAGCCCAAGCGCTACCGCTTCGAGCGCTGGACCTTCGACGTCGACAAGCGCGAATTGCTGGGGCAGGACGGCGTCGCGGTGCCGCTGAGCACCGGCGAATTCGATCTCTTGCTGGCGCTGGTCGAACATCCGCAGCGCACGCTGAGCCGCGACCAGTTGCTCGATCTGGCGCGCCACCGCGCCGCCAACACCTTCGACCGCAGCATGGACACGCAAGTGAGCCGCCTGCGCAAGAAAGTCGAGCGCGATCCGGCCGACCCGGCGATCATCAAGACCGTGTGGGGCGGCGGCTACATCTTCACGCCCAACGTGAGCCGGGAATGAGCCGCTTTTTCCCAAAAAGCCTGTTCGGGCAAACGCTGCTAATCTTGCTGATCGGGCTCGTCATCTCGCATTCGATCGGCGCCTGGATTTATGCCGGCGCGCGTGAGCAGGCGGTACGCGCGATCGGCGGCTTCGCCGCGGCGCAGCGTGTCGCCAACCTGTCGCATCTCGTCGAAGACGCGCCCGCCAACTGGCGGCCGCGCCTCGTCGCTGCGCTGAGCGATCCGACCTTCCGCGTCGCGCTGTCGGCCGAACCGCCGCAATTGCCGCCGAGCGACGTCGAAGGCGCCGCCCAGGCGGTCGAGGAATATCTGCGCCAACAGCTTCCCGACTTGGCGAACCGGCAAGTGCGCGTGGCGGTGTTGGCGCCGCCCGACGGACCGCCCGGCGCGCCGTTCGGACCGCCGTTCGATCGCCGGCCTTATGCCGGGCCGATGGGCGGCGGCATGGGCGGGATGATGCATCAGATGATGGGACCGGGCTATGGCGGCTTCGGCGCCTTCGGCGCCGGCCGCGGCCTGCAGGTGGCGGTGCAACTCAAGGACGGCCAATGGCTGTCCTTCGCCACCGCGCTGCCGCAGGGCGCGCCTTCGGTATCGTGGCAATTCATTATTTCAATGGCGCTGATGGGCGTGATCGTGCTCGCCGTTTCGGTCTGGGCGGTGCGCCGCGTCACCGCGCCGCTCGGCTTGCTGGCTGGCGCCGCCGACCGCCTCGGCCGCGACGTCGCCGTCGAACCGCTGGCCGAGACCGGCACCGTCGAAATGCAGCGCGCCGCGCGCGCCTTCAACCGCATGCAGGAACGGCTGCGCCGGCTGATCGAGAGCCGCACGCAGATGCTGGCGGCGCTGTCGCACGATCTGCGCACGCCGTTGACGCTGCTGCGGCTGCGCACCGAGGAGGTCGCCGACGCCGGCGAGCGCGACAAGATGCTGGCCACCATCGGCGAGATGGACGAGATGATTGGCACGACCTTGGCGTTCGCGCGCGACGAGGTGCACGCCGAGCCACGCCGCAAAGTCGACGTCGCCGCGCTGCTCGAAAGCATCGTCGACGACATGGCCGACGCCGGCATGCCGGTGACCATGATGCCGGCCGCACCGACGATCCATGATTGCCAACCGGGCGCCTTGAAGCGCGCGCTCACCAATCTGCTCGACAACGCGGTGAAGTATGGCAAAAGCGCCCGCGCCGCGATCGCCAGCGCGGGCGGCAGCGTCGAGATCACCATCGATGACGACGGGCCGGGCATTCCCGAAGCGGAGCTCGCCAAGGTGTTCCAGCCTTTCTACCGGGTCGAGGAATCGCGCAACCGCGACAACGGCGGCACGGGCTTAGGCCTGGCAATCGCGCTCACCATCGCACAGGCGCAAGGCGGCGAACTGACGCTCGCCAACCGGCCGGGCGGCGGCTTGCGCGCCTCTATCAAGCTGCCCGCCTAGGTGGCTTCCGCGCTGGCGCGAAATCGCGCTATATCGGGCCCGACCCGCCGTGGGTCGGTGACGTGGCCGGCGCTTTGCAATGAATAAACCGGAATCCGGCTTTCGCTTCATCGGCCAGCCCATGCCGCGTCACGAAGACGCGCGGCTGATCACCGGCCAAGGCCGCTTCACCGACGACTTCAGTTTTCCCGGGCAAACTTACGCCGCGTTGGTGCGCTCGCCGCACGCGCACGCGCGCATCGTTTCGATCGACAAGACCGCGGCGCTGGCGCTGCCCGGCGTGCTCGGCGTGTTCACCGGCGCCGATTGCGCCGCCGCCGGCCTCGGCCCCATCGGCCACGACCCGCTGCCGAAGACGCGCTACGACATGAAGCTCACCGCGCCCGGCGGCGGCGAGGTGTTCATCGGCCCGCATGTGCTGCTGCCCGCCGACAAGGTGCGCCACGTCGGCGAAGCGGTCGCCATGGTGGTCGCGGAGACCAAAGCGCAGGCGCTCGATGCGGCCGAAGCGCTGGCCGTCGTCTACGAGGAACTGCCGTTCGTGCTGCATTCCGAGGACGGCATGACGCCCGGCGCCCCGGCGGTCTGGGACGAGGTGCCGAACAACATTCTGGTCGACACGCATTTCGGCAATGCCGCGGCGACCGACCGCGCCTTCGCGCAGGCCGCGCACATCGTCGCCCACGATTTCAATATCGGCCGCGTCACCGGCGTGCCGATGGAGCCGCGCGCCTGCGTCGCCAATTACGACGCCGCGAGCGGCCGCTATACGTTGCATGCCGGCAGCGGCGGCGCGGTGCGGCAGAAGCGCGAACTCGCCAGCGTGCTCGGCATCGAGCCCGATACCTTGCGCGTGCTGTCGTTCGACGTCGGCGGCAATTTCGGCACCCGTAACCGCGTCTATCCGGAATACGGCCTGATCCTGTGGGCCTCGCGCAAGCTCGCCCGCCCCGTGAAATATCTCGCCACCCGCTCGGAATGTTTCATCAGCGATTACCAGGGCCGCGATCTCGTCACCAAGCTAGAGCTCGCGCTGGACGCCAAAGGCCGCTTCCTCGCCTTGCGCGCTACCAATATCAGCAACGCCGGCGCGCGTTGCGTCTCGCTGTCGCCGCTCAGCAAAGGCGCCGGCCTGATCACCGGCAACTACGTCATCCCGGCCGCCGTCACTGCGCGCGGTGTCGGTGTTCACCAACACCATTCCGACGCAGGCCTACCGCAGCTCCGGCCGCCCTGAGGTGACCTTCGCCATCGAGCGGCTCATCGATATCGCGGCGGCCAAGCTCGGCATCGACCGCGTCAGCCTGCGCCGCCGCAATCTGGTGCGGCCGAAATCCATGCCCTACCGCAACGCGGTCGGCATGACCTATGACAGCGGCACTTACGAGGACAACATGGACCTCGCCATGCGCGTCGCCGACTGGGACGGCTTTGCCGCGCGCCGGCGCGAGGCGAAGAAACGCGGCAAGCTGTTGGGCCTCGGCCTCGCCAATTACGTCGAAGTCTTCGATCGGCGCGCCCAAGGAACAGGCGCGCATCACCATTAAGCCCGACGGCGTCGACGTCATTATCGGCACCCAGCCGGCCGGGCAAGGCCACGAGACCAGCTTCGCGCAGGTGGTGTCGGATCTGCTGCAGGTGCCGGTCGAGAGCGTGCGCATCATCATGGGCGATACCGACGTGGTGCGCGCCGGCGGCGGCACACACTCGGGCCGCTCCATGCGCCACGCCGCGACCGTGTTCTCCATAGCCGCAACCACGCTGATCGCCAACGGCAAGCGCATCGCCGCACATCTGCTCGACACAAGCGAGGCCGACTTCAACGACGGCCGCTTCACCGCGCGCGGCACCAACCGCAGCTTCGATTTCCTCGAACTGGCGCAGGAGATGGAGAAGCACCCCGCGCCCGGCGATCTCGCCAAGGGCCTCGCCGTGGTCACGGATAGCGAGATGCACGATCCGGTGTTCCCCAACGGCTGCGCGGTGTGCGAAATCGAGATCGACCCCGATACCGGCGGCCTGGCGCTCACGCGCTACGCCTGCGTCGACGACGTCGGCCGCTGCATCAACCCGCTGATCGTGCACGGCCAGACCCACGGTGCCATCGCGCAGGGCGTCGGCCAGGCGCTGTGGGAGCAATTCGTCGTCGACTCGTCCGGCCAACCACTCACCGGTTCGTTCATGGACTACGGCATGCCGCGCGCGCACCTCTTGCCGTCGTTCAAGAGCGAGATCGTCGAGGTGCTGTCGCCGACCAATCCGCTCGGCATCAAGGCCGGCGGCGAAGGCGGCACCACCGGCGCGCTGGCGGTCATCGTCAGCGCCATCGTCGACGCGCTCAGGCCTTACGGCGTGCTCCATATCGACATGCCGGCGACGCCCTATCGCGTGTGGCAGGCGATTGAAAACGGCCAGGCTAAAAGCGCCGGCTAAGCTTACGGCCGCCGGCTCAGGATTCGGCGGTCTTCTTCATATTCACAATTCGTGAACTGTCTTATTTTTCACAGTGTTAAGTTGTGGGATGCAAACTTCCATCCGTTACGCCGAAAGAATCTCGGTGGGAATTAAATCCAGGAGGGAAATCTCGTGGACATTTTTTTCGAATTTTTTTCGGCCGAGTTTGCGGCGCCGCATTCGAATGCGGGCTTACCGCGGCAGGCGTTGAACCATCCACAACCAAAGATCTCTTCGGCAAAGTTCGCTCAGAGCTAGGTCAGCTAGCTCGGCCTTGAGGGACTAGACGTGAATCAGCTTTCAGTCTTTGTCGACGGCAAAACCGGAACCGAAGCGATCCAACGCCAACTGGCCGGCGTCTTCGATCTTCGCTTCCGTTCGCTCGACCAAATTCGCGAGATGGCGCCGGAGCCATATCTTGTCTTCGACATTGATATGCACGATGGCCGCCATCTTCTGGAGGCCAAAGAGTGGCTGAAGCGAAAGCCCAAGGACAGCAAGGTCATCTTCGTCGTCGACAAAACCTCGCACAGCGAGAAAATACAGGCTCGCGCACTCGGCGCGACGGACGTCATCCATCGGCCGATCGACGGCAAGGCTCTGCTGACGCTTTTATGGGGCGACTTCGACTCGCTTGCTGTTGATTTGGCGGATCCCCCGCTCAAAAGCGATCCGGCCGTGGCGCCCGCGTTCGATGCCCTGGAAAACGTCTTCTCCTCGGCATGTCTCGGCGCGCCGCTCGATATTCAAAAGGTCCATTCAGCCGGCAAGGTGCTGGTCGACTGCATCGAATCGCAGGGCCTCGGCTCGTGGATCAGCACGGTGCGCAGGCATCACAGCCTCACCTATCAGCATTCGCTTGTGGTAACCGGTGTCGCCGTCGCCTTCGGCCACCATCTCGGCTTTTCCAAAAAGGACTGCCAGCGATTGTCGTTTGCCGGAATGCTGCATGACATTGGCAAGGCGCGTATCCCGATCTCGATCCTGGAAAAACCCGGCCCGCTCGATAAGGACGAATTGATCGTCATGCGCAAGCATCCCGAATACGGACTCGATGCGCTGAAGACGGTGCCGGGAATCGACCAGGATATGGTCGACATGGTGCTTCACCATCACGAACAACTCGACGGAACGGGCTATCCGCAGGGCCTGAAAGCGAACAAGATTTCCGATCTCGTCCGCATCATGACCATTTCGGATATTTTCGGCGCACTGATCGAGCGGCGCTCGTACAAAAAGCCGATGTCAGGCAAGGACGCATACCAGATCCTGCTCGATATGGGATCCAAGCTCGACAAGGATCTGGTGCGCGAGTTCCGTTTCGCCTCGGGACTGAAGGTTGCCGACCCGACCCCTGAGCCGGAGGCCGTAAATTAGATCCCTATTTAGCGACGATGCGCGGCTGAAATAGCGGCCGGGCGTGCGCGGCGAGCCCCGGCCGCCACATCAATGATACTTTAACAAATACTAAACGAAACTACCTTATCCTCTTAATTGTCATTAACCGATCGACCAACATGCCAATCCCTGGCCGACCAGAACGGTGTTCCAAGGAACATGGATGCCCCTCTCGCTTTCATCCAGGAGATCAATAGCACGATTGCGCAGAGTTCAAGCGATCGGCGCTCTACGATGCTACGTCGTCTCACGGATTTTTTTCTAGTCAACTCGGACCGATATTCCGACGATGAGATTGCCCTTATCGACGACGTTTTTGTGCGCCTCATCGAGACGATAGAGGAATCCTCGCGAGCGTTATTGGCGATCCGTCTCGCACCGCTGTCGAAGGCCCCTCCTAAGATTCTCCATATCTTGGCATCCGATAACGCAATCGAGGTCTCTTCTCCCGTCTTGATGCAGTCCGAGCGGCTCGACGAGCCGAGCCTGATCGATTGTGCCAAGACAAAGAGCCAGGAACATCTTCTCGCGATCTCACTCCGGAAAACGCTTGCCGAAGAAGTAACGGACGTCCTCGTCGAGCGCGGCGATCCGCAGGTTGTGCTCAGCACAGCCAAAAATCCTGGAGCAAAATTTTCCGACAAGGGTTTCGCTATTCTCGTCCAGCGCTCGGACGGCGACGACCGGCTTGCCCTATGTGTGGGGGCTCGGCCGGATATTCCCCAACAGTTGTTCCAGCGCCTGCTCGAATCCGCATCAGAAGCGGTTCGCACCAAGCTCGAAACCGAGCACCCCGCCGCTAAACAAGACATTCATCGTATCGTCAGCGACGTGACCAGCCGGATTCGTACCGAAGCAACCACGCAAACACCAGAATACGCCGCAGCCCGTGTGCTCGTTAACTCGCTGAACCTGGGGGGGCAATTAAACGCTACCAAGCTGGAAGCATTTGCCAAGGCCGGCCGGTTCGAGGAGATAGTATGCGCGCTCTCTCTTATGTCGGACATGCCGACCGATTTCGTCGAACACACGATAGATGATGTAGATGCGGAACCTGTATTGGTCTTGTGCAAGGCGGCAGGACTTTCCTGGGAGACGGCCAGAAGCATTCTCACGCGGAGCGGCAGGAAGCACCCGCGATCGGCGTCTGAAATCGATCAATGCTTGACCGCTTTCCAGCTTTTGAAGCAGCCAACAGCCAAGCAGATACTTGGCTTTCGCCGGGCGCGAGGACCTTCCGGAACCACGCGAAAGATGTAGAAGCCGGCAGCTCCTTTTGAGCTCTCTGTGGCGGCAAGGCACGGTTAAGGTTGCGTGTGTTCTCACCCCCGAGAATTGCCGATCATTTTAAGTGACATGCAACGGGCTTCGCTTAAGGCTAAAGCGTCAGAAAGACGCCGCCTATGGAAGAACGACGCCAGCTTGCGAGACACGCCGTGCTCAAGGGCGCCAGGATTGCGTTCGGTGACCAATCATCGCTGATTAATTGCACGGTGCGCAACATAACGAGCGATGGTGCCTGTCTTAATTTCACGACCACGATGCCTGCCTCTGAATCGTTTGCGTTGAGTTTCGACAATTTTCGGTCCACCCGCACTTGCCGTGTCGTATGGCGACAAGCCGATCGACTCGGTGTCTGTTTCGGCTAATTGCACTTCTGTCCTGTTTGGCAATGTCGTCAGAAACGCCGCGGCGCCGAATGGATACTGGATCAAGGTTGCACTGCATCACGGCATCCCACTTGGACCCGTGCATTGAATCACTGAAGCCATGAATCAACTCGAAATATATTCGGATTCGAGGTCGGGCCCGGAGGACTTGCGTCAGCTTCTGGCGCACGCCTTTCAGATTCAGGTATTCGAGTTCGACAGAATTAAAGAACGCGAACCCCAGCGCTACACGATATTTGACGTGGATTTGAAAGACGTTTCGCGTGTGCTCGCCTTGAAGCAATGGCTGGCGAACAAGCCGAAAGACGGCAAAGCGATTTTCATCGTCGACGAGACTTCTCATATCGAAATCATTCGCGCCAATGCGGTCGGCGCCGCGCATGTCACCCATCGGCCGCTCGAAAAGCAAAAGTTGCTTGGCTGTTTGCTCGATGAGCTAGGCGCGATTAGCCAGGCTCCACCCGAATTTCTTGAAAAATCGGGACCGGGCGTTAATGCAGGCCTCGCTTGTCTGCAAAATGCATTTCTCTCGGCGTGCACGGGAGAACGGCTCGACTCAAAATCGATCGAGACCGCTGGCGAACAGATCATTGATCAAATCGGCACTAAAGGCTTGGCGGACTGGGTTGAAACAGTTCGCAAACACCATAGCCAAACCTACCAACACTGCCTATTGGTGACTGGCGTGGCGGTCGCATTCGCGCAACATCTGGGCTTTGCTCAGAAGGACCGGGTACGCCTGTCACTTGCCGGAATGGTGCACGATATCGGCAAGGCAAAAATCCCGGTGGCCATTCTGGAAAAGCCAGGCCCTCTGGATCAGGATGAATTGGCTGTGATGCGGCAACATCCGCAGCTGGGTAAGGATTCACTAGCGGGCATGCCAGATATCCCGGCGGATACGATCGACATAGTGCTCCACCATCACGAATATCTCGACGGTTCGGGATATCCACACGGACTCAAAGGCGCGGAAATCAACGACCTCGTACGCTTGATGACGATTTCCGACATCTTCGGCGCCCTGCTCGAACGACGGTCCTATAAACCGCCACTGTCGGGGAGCGCGGCGTATCGGATTTTGCTCGATATGGGCCCCAAGCTCGATCGGGATTTGATTCGCGAATTTAGCACGGTCGCCCATCTGGATCGGCTCGGTTAAGGCGAGCCTCTCAGATCTGCGACCGTAAAGAGTTATCTTATTTTTTGTCGCCCTCCGCACCGTAGCGTTCGCGATAGAACTCCTGGATCTTCTGCAGTTCTTCCTTGCTCATGCCTTCCTTGAGCCAGCGGTGGCCGGGCTGACTGTAGACGTACTTGTCCAAGAGTTCGGTCGCCAGCGGCTCGCCGGCCACGCGGCCGCGACCAGCAATCGCGTACCACCTTTACCCCCAAAAGAATATCGGCGCGACTTTGCGCCGCACGTTTGTCGCCGCGCGCGATCGCGTTCTACATGTTCAGGCCGCCACTCGCGCTTGTGCGCCGCGATCACTATCTACTCGCATGTGCAAACCGCGCCATTTCGGTTTTGAGAAAGGCAATGCATGTCGTTCATGAGCCTGCTTCTGAACGTACTTTGGATCGTATTCGGCGGCTTCTATATGGCGGCCGGTTGGCTGATCGCCGCACTGATCATGGTGATCACCATCATCGGCATTCCCTGGGCGCGCGCGGCATTCACCATCGCCTTTTACACGCTGCTGCCCTTCGGGCAGACGGTCGTCGACCGGCCGACCGGGATTGGCAGCGGCCCGCTCGGCTTTCTCGGCAATCTCATTTGGCTGCTGCTCGCCGGCTGGTGGCTCGCGCTCGGCCATCTGCTGACGGCGATCCTGCTGGGGATCACCATCATCGGCCTGCCTTTTGCCTGGGCCCACCTAAAGCTCGCCGGCTTGGCGCTTTGGCCGATCGGCAAGGACATCGTTCCCGTCAATTAGACGTGGCGACCGGCTTTTGGGCCGCCAATTCGCCCTCTAATTGTTTTTAACCCCGCCATGCAGCAGGCGCATGGCACGGAGAGGAATTGTTTCCCACAAAACCCGCGGCAGTGTCTCAGACACTACCAAACCCGCGGCGCCCTCTTCATTCGTCAACCTTTAGCGCCTATATTCGTAGGTGCCGGGGCAACCCGGCTATGGCGATAAACAGCCGTCGTAATAAACCTTTCGGACCCGGGGGCAGTACCCGGCGCCTCCACCCAAGCCCGCCCAAAAGACGCGTTTGGGCGGGGGCGAAATAGGATCGACGAGGGCGTAAAGGACGGACTTTTGCTCGGCATGGTACCGCCGTTATCGGGCCGTCTCATAGTTGCAAACGACAACTATGCTCCGGTTGCTCTGGCCGCGTAAGCGGTCCGACTAACCAAGCCTACAAGTCCTAGCCGTCTTAGCAGCGGTTAGGCGGGGTTCGGAGGCACCTGGCAACAGAAGCCTCCACTTTCTTCAGGGGCAGCCAGTTCCATTCATCATAGCGGCCAAAAGCGGGGATAGCGCCGAGCGCCTGTGCCGCGCTAGCATCGCGCGATTCTCAGTCCAGACCGAACCATGACCGACCATTTCCGCTACGATCTTCTGACCCAGCAGGCGCTGCGCGGCGTGGTCCGCACCGTGCTCGCGGATGCCGCCAAGAAGAAAGGCCTGCCCGGCGACCATCATTTCTACATCTCGTTCGACACCAACGCCGAGGGCGTGCGGATGTCGGAGCGGCTGCGCGTGCAGTATCCCGAGCAGATGACCATTATCCTGCAACATCAGTACTGGGATTTGGCCGTGACCGAGCGCGCCTTCGAGGTCGGCTTGTCGTTCGGCGGCATTCCGGAAAAGCTCGGGATTCCGTTCGAGGCGGTCACCGGATTCTTCGATCCGTCGGTGCAGTTCGGCCTGCAATTCGAGGAAGTCACAGAGGGCGAGGAACGCCAATCCCCGGCCAACGTGCAGGATAAGCCGGTCAAGAAGAAACGCGTCACGCCGCCAGTGCCCGCCGTCGCCGCGCCGACGCCAGCTCCGGTGGCGGCGGCGAGCCCCGCGGCGCCAGCCGAGCCCGACCCCGACAAGCCCATTAGCGGCGGCGAAGTGGTCCGCCTCGACCGCTTCCGCAAGAAGAAATAAGCGCACGGCGCACCTTTTCGCCGGCGCGCCCGCGGGCTTACAGTCGGGCATGGCCAAAAAGTCCGGCAAGAGCCGCCAAAAAACACGCCAAAAGACTCGTATTGAAAGCGACGCCTTCGGGCCGCTGGATATTCCCGCCGACAAATTGTGGGGTGCACAGACCGAGCGCTCGCTGCATAACTTCCGCATCAGCACCGAATGCATGCCGATCGAAATCGTGCGCGCGCTCGGCCTGATCAAGCGCGCGGCGGCGGAAGTCAACTGCGATCTCGGCTCGCTTGACGCTAAGCGCGCCAAAGCGATCGCCGCGGTGGCACAGGATATCGCCGGTGGCCGGCTGGACGAGCACTTTCCACTGCTCGTCTGGCAGACCGGCTCCGGCACGCAAACCAACATGAACGTCAACGAGGTGATCGCCAATGCCGCCAATATCGCGCTCGGCGGCGAGCTCGGCGCAAAAAAGCCGGTGCATCCGAACGATCACGTCAATATGAGCCAGTCGTCCAACGACTCGATCCCGACCGCAATGCACATCGCCGCGGCGATCGAAATCCATCGCCATCTATTGCCGGCGCTGACGCACCTGCACGCCGCGCTCGACAAGAAGGCCAAGGAATTCGCCAAGATCGTCAAAATCGGCCGCACCCACACCATGGATGCGACGCCGCTGACTTTGGGCCAGGAATTTTCCGGCTACGCCGCTCAGGTGAAGTCCTCGATCGCACGGCTCAAGCTCGCAGTGCGCGAGCTTTATCCTTTGGCGCAAGGCGGCACCGCGGTCGGCACCGGCTTGAACGCCAAGCCGAAATTCGCCAAAGCGATTGCCAAGCGCATCGCGCAACTCACCAAGCTGCCTTTCGTCAGCGCGCCGAATAAATTCGAGCACATGGCCGGCCACGACGCCTATGTATTTGTGCATGGCGCGCTTTCCGCCGCCGCCACGGCGCTGTTCAAGATCGCCAACGACATCCGCCTGCTCGGCTCCGGGCCCCGCTCGGGCCTGGGCGAGCTCATTCTTCCCAGCAACGAACTCGGCTCGTCGATCATGCCGGGCAAGACCAATCCGACGCAGACTGAGGCGCTGACCATGGTCTGCTGCCAGGTATTCGGCAACCAGACCACCGTCACGGTCGCCGGCAGCCAAGGCCATTTCGAACTCAATGTCTACAAGCCGTTGCTCGCATTTTGCATGCTGCAATCGATCCGCTTGCTCGGCGACGCGGTAACGTCGTTCAGCGACAATTGCGTGGCCGGCATCCGCGCTGACGAGCCGCGCATCCGCGAATTGTTGCAACGCTCGTTGATGCTGGTGACGGCGCTCGCACCGCGCATCGGCTACGACAAGGCCGCACAAATCGCCAAAGCGGCATACGCCAAAGGATCCACCCTCCGCGAAGAAGCGATACGGCTCGGCTTTGTCAGCGGCGCCGAATTCGACCGCTGGATTCGCCCCGAGCAAATGACCCACCCACGCTAAGTCATATTCCGAACGCCAAATGTATTGTGAGCAAGTGGGCGATGTATCGCGTTACTATTTTACCGCCCTATGCATCAAGTCTTCCAGCCATTTCCATTATGCTGCTGTAAATCTCTATAGTAATTATTACATATTTCAAAATGTACAATTACGATGATGCGAAAAAATGGAAATTAATACTCTATAATACTGGTCTTTTTGATTATTGAACGCTCTTGCTCCCTTGTAATCAACTCGCTGTGCGTAGAATTACCGTTGCCATTGCGACCAAATGATAGCTTAATCCTATGGGGCAGTTTGCCAATGCTCGGGGACAGGTATCTGGGACCTCGTAGCTGATGTGACCAGTCACCGTGGAGTGCGGGATGGCTGAACTGATTAACCTTCGTCTCGCCCGTAAGCGGGCCATGCAGCGGAAAGACAAACTGCGCTCCGAAGCCAATCGTCTCGCCCACGG
The DNA here is from genome assembly GCA_963753455.1 of uncultured Alphaproteobacteria bacterium. Lineage (GTDB taxonomy): Bacteria > Pseudomonadota > Alphaproteobacteria > Rhizobiales > Xanthobacteraceae > Pseudolabrys. The sequence continues at coordinate 42,086 of CAVWDA010000065.1, forward strand.
TCAGCCCAAGGGCTCGCGCAAGCTCCAAGTCGCACAAAAGGCGAAAGCCAGACGCGACCTCGACCTACATCGGATCGACAAAGGAGACGACCGATGAAATCTCCAGTCGTCAAACGCTCGATCGTGATCGCGGGTCACAAGACAAGCGTCAGTCTCGAAGACGCATTCTGGACGAGCTTGAAAGAAATCGCCGGCCAACGCGACATAACGCTGTCGGACATGGTGGCTTCGATTGACACCGGTCGCCACGCCGGCAACCTGTCGTCGGCTATCCGCCTGTTCGTGCTCGATCACTATCGCTCGCAGCTTAGCGGCAGCACCTCGCGCGAGGCGGATGACAAGCGCGCGGCATCAGTTCTCCGAGCCGACTGCTGAAGCCTCTGGCTGGCGCCCCGGCCCTGGTGACCGCGCGACCTCGACTGGCGCCGGTAGAGCGGGCGCCAATTCGCTTTTCGGCCGCAGCGCCGGTGGTTTTGCCTGGCGCTGCCCGTTCTCGATTTCGCGCAATTGCCGCGCCTGATTTTCAACCGCCCGCAGCGTCAGCCATCCGGTCAGCGCGGAGACGTCGATGCTGCGCGCCGGCGCCGACAGCGGTCCCTTCAACGCCATGAAAATGTCGGGCCGCGCGCCGCCGGCCTGTCCCGACCCCGAGAGTACGAGCCGCGCGTCGAGCGATCCGTCGGTGAGATCGAGAATGCCAGCGAGCGCCAGAGCGGCATCCTTACCGTCGACGGTGCCATTGCTCAGCCGCACCTGCCCGGCGCTCACCGCGAGCGTTCCATCGGCGTGTTTGACCGCAAGCTGGCCGCTGTCCAAGGCTTTGCCCACCGCATCGGAAATGCGGGCGGTATCGATCGGCAGTCCTTGATCCACCGCGCGGGTGACCGCATCGAAAGCGCGCGGATCGAGGCCGGCCAATTGCCCCTCGCTCAGAGCGATCTTGCCGTTGCCCTGCAGCGAGCCGATCAGCGCAACCGGACTCAAACCGCTTCCTTCAACGTCGGCGGACAAATCGAGCGAGCCGGTCACCGGCGGCCGCGCGCCGGATGGCAGCAGACTAGCCGCATCGACGCCGGTCAGCGAAATCTTGGCATGTACTTTCACGCCATCATCGGCGGCGCGGAACGACAATTCGCCCGCCATGCGTCCGCCGGAAACATCGCCGGTTGCATCGTCGACGGCCAACCCGCCTTTATCGAAGCGCAAGTTGGCGCGGAACTCTCGAGCCGTCAGCCGCGGTAGCAGCGCGACTTGGCGCACCTTGAGGGCGATGTCGCCCTTGAACGCACCGAACAAGCCGCCGGCGAATGGCTCGCTCGACCAGACCCACGCTGCACCGCCGCTGGTGCCGGCAGCTGCCGGCATACCGATCGCCGATGCGATCAGCGGCGGTGCCTCGATTGTGTCGGCGTCGAGCGCTCCGGAAACCTTGCGCGGCGTTTGCCCATCGAAGACAAGACTGCCGCGAACGGTCGTGCCGCCGATCCGCGCGTTGATGTCGGCGAAGCTTATGGCGCGATCGGCGACGGTGACACGCGAATCCAAGGTGAATGGCAAGGACTCGCCGCTATCGGCCACACCGGCGGAGCGCAGCGGGCGCAGATCAGCTGTGGCCACGTGCAAGGTCGATGTCAGTTGCAAGCCCTCATCGAGCGATAGATGTCCGCGCCCGATGCTTTGCGCGGACAGTCCGTCGGCACTCAGGCGCAGGTCGACGCTCTGATCGCGATCGGCCGGCCCGGCCACCTGCAGCTTGAGCTGGCCGACACCTTTGCCCGCCGTTAGATAACGATCGAGGCCGATGAGCTTGAGCAGAGCCGTCCCATCCGGAGCATCGATGGCGCCGTCGAGGCGGATGTCCGTCGTGGCCGGTTTCTCCCAATCGCCGCTCATGCGCGCCCGCACATCGACTGTCATCGCATCGATGATGCCGGTGATCGCCACTTGCGCCACCGTCGTCGAGGCCTGCTTGCCGTCGCCCACATCGAGGGCGGCATGCAACTTGGCGTGATTGATCCGATCAAGCAGACCGGTCACGGGCTTTGCCGTCTTCGGCGCGAATTCTTCCACCAGCGCGGCGATCGCCGCCGTCTGCCCGGATTCGAAATCGAGCGCGAGCGAACCGCGGGGCGCATGTCCGCTGGTATCGATGCGTCCGCTGGCGGAGAAGCTGCCACCACCGAGGTCGGCGACCGCTAACCGATCGATCTGCACGCCGTTGCCGTCGACTTTCACCCGCGCGCTTGCATTACGTGCCACGAAATCGCCGACAGTGGCGCGGCCGATTTCGGCGGCGATCGTCATGTCCTGCGGCCGCTCGATATGCGAGCCGGCGAGCAGCGCATGGCCGAAGTTAAGCGCCGTGTCGATATCGAGTTCGGGCGCATTGAGCGCGGCGTCGAGCTTGGCGCCCTGCTTGCCGGACGCAAACACATAAGCGAGGCGACCGGTCACGGATTTGCCGTCGAATGCGGCCTGCAGCCGCTCCACTGCGAACTTGTCGCTGCCGAACGTGACGTCGCCGCGCATGCTCAAGGGCCGCACGTCGCCTTGCGTTGCGTCCGCGCGGCCCTCCAGCCAAGCTGCCAGCAGCCTGGGATCGCCGGCTTCGATCTCGGCCGGCCCGTTGAAGCTGACGCCATCGCCTTTGACCGCGAGGTGCCCGCTCAACTTCACCTGAGTGAAGCCGGGCGCGCGAAACTCGAAGCGGTCCAGATTCCATCCGTCGCCGTCAGTGCTAATGTCGCCACGCACATTGGCGACGCTGCTGCCGCCAAGCATAACTTGATCGATGCCAATGCCGATCTGGATCGGCACGGCAGGGCGAAAGGCGCCGCCCGCCAGTTGCGCGATCCTGCGGATGGCTGCAGCCGGCGGCGGCCGCGTGCCATCGGCCGCGGCGAGCGCGCGGTCGAGATCGATCTGGCGGCCCGATAGCACGCCGTCGAAGCGCGGGTGCTTGCCGAATTGGAAATCGGCGACACCGGTCAGCTTGAGCCCCTGCTCTTCCGACCCGTACCGGAATTCGAATTGCTGCATCAGCGCCGACGCTGCGCTGATTTTGATCTTGCCGCCCAGACTCCAAGGCAGGCTCAAGGTCTCGGCCGGTTGCGCGGCGCCGCGCACGATTTCGACCGGCCGTGTCAGATTCAGGGTACCGTCGAATTTTGGCTTGGCCCCGCCGAGCGTCAGCATGCCGTCGGCGACAATGCTGAGCGGATGGTTGACTGGGTCGACATTGACGTGGAGCTTGAGCGCGTCCTCGTCGGAATAGCGGCCGGTCGCTATGCGGAACGGATAAAGCTCGCCGCCGACAGTGACAGCGCCCTCGCCCTTGAACGGGCCGAGCAGCGAGCGTGCCTCGCCGTTGAACCAAAGCCCTTGCAGCGTGACGCGCGCGCCGTTCGCCGCATCGCTGAGAGTCACCGTTCCATTCTCGATGCTCAAGCGATCGATCGACAGATTGTCCGGGCTGAATTTGATTGCCAGGTTCGGCGTCTGCACTTGGCCGGTCGGATCGAGACCAAGGCTCATTTGCGGCCCGACCAGATGCATTTCGGAGGCCTGCCATTCGCCGCGCATCAGCGGCCCGAGCGCAAATTCGAAGCCGAGCAGGCGCGCGCGGATCGTGTCCTTGCTGTTGTCGCCGATCTCGATGTCGTGCAGCGAGAGCGAGGGCGTCGGCAGCAGCCGCGCCTCGATCGGACCGGTGACGCGCACATTGACGCCGAGCAGCCGGCTTGCTTCTGCCTCGAACAAGGAGCGGTGGGTGCCCCAATCGATCAGCAACGGACCGACCAACGCCGCTATCAGCGCCAGGATGATCGCGACTGCCAATCCGAGCAGAGTGTTCTGCAACTCCAACTCCAACGCTAATGCCGATCCACGCTCCGCTGCGCGCTCGCGCTCAACGATGTGAAATGTACGCTATTTTTGCCGGTTTTTGGCGGCAAATCTATGTCGTGCTTAGTCGAGCGCGACGATCTTGCCCGGATTCATGATGTTCAGCGGGTCGAGGGCGCGCTTGATCGCCGCCATGGCGGCCAGCGCCGGCGCGCCGTGCTCGGCCAGGAGGTATTTCATCTTGCCCTGTCCCACGCCGTGTTCACCGGTGCAGGTGCCGTCCATCGACAACGCCAGTTCGACCACGCGCTCCATCAGGATGCCGGCGCGCTTGACCTCGTCGGCATTGGCCATGTCGACCAGCAGCGACAGGTGGAAATTGCCGTCACCGACATGCCCGAGGATCGGCGCGACCAGATTGAGCTCGGCGATCGCGCGCTGGCTGGCGGTGACGCATTCGGCCAGCCGCGAGATCGGCACGCAGACATCGGTGGCGAAGGCTTGCGCGCCAGGCCGCAAATGGCGCGCCGCCCAATAGCCGTCATGGCGCGCCTGCCAGAGCCGGGTGCGGTCTTCCGGCTTGGTCGCCCAGTCGAACGGCCCGCCGCCGAGCTCCGCGACGATATCGCCGAAGCGCTGCGACTGCTCGGCAACGCCGGCGTCGCTGCCGTGGAATTCGACGAACAGCGTCGGCACTTCCGGCAGCGACAATTTCGAGTAGGCGTTGACCGCCTTGATCTGCAGGGCATCGAGCAGTTCGATGCGCGCAACCGGGATGCCGTGCTGGATCGTCAGAATGGTCGCCTTGCAGGCGGCGTCGACCGAGGGAAACGAGCAGACGCCGGAGGCGATCGCTTCCGGGATGCCAGACAGCTTGAGCGTCAACTCGGTAATCACGCCGAGCGTGCCTTCCGAACCGACCATCAGCCGGGTGAGATCGTAGCCGGCCGACGATTTCTTGGCGCGGCGCGCGGTGGTCATCAGTTCGCCGTCGGGCATCACCACCTTCATCGCCAGCGTGTTGTCTTTCATGGTGCCGTAGCGCACTGCATTGGTGCCGGAGCACCGCGTTGCCGCCATGCCGCCGAGCGTGGCGTCGGCGCCGGGGTCGATGGGAAAGAACAGGCCCTGGTCGCGCAGTTGCTCGTTAAGCGCCTTACGGGTGATGCCGGGCTCGACCACGCAATCGAGATCCTCCGCGTGGACGGCCAGCACCTTGTTCATGTCGCGGAAATCGATCGATACGCCGCCGACCGGCGCATTGACGTGGCCCTCGAGCGAGGTGCCGACGCCGAAGGGGATCACCGGTACGCGGCTGTCGGCGCAGATGCGCACGATGGTCTGCACGTCGTCGGTCGTCTGCGGAAAGACCACCGCGTCGGGTGGCTGGTTGGGCACCCAGGTCAGCGTGTTGCCGTGCTGTTCGCGCACCGCCTGCGATGTGACGACGCGGTTGCCGAAAGTCGCGGTCAAATCGCGCACGGCGTCTGCGATCGCCGCCGGATTGCGGCGTTGCTCCTGCTCGGCAAATTTGGCAACGGCCATAAAAAGTCCTCTGCTAGGTCCTTGGCACGGACGTTAGCAGAGGATGCCGCGGAGGTGAAACGCGGGATACCGCTCAGGTCGATTGCCGCACGTCGGCCGCATCTTGCGGCGGCTTGGCCGGGAGCGGCACGATCATGCTCACCTGCCGGCGGTAATTGCGGTATTGGTCGCCGAACACAGTGATCAAATCACGTTCCTCGAGCGCGATGCCGACGAAGATGTAGGCCGTGGTCACCGCGGCGAACAACAGATGCCCGCCGGTCATCATCGGCGTCGCCCAGAAGGCGATGATGAAGCCGAGGTAGATTGGATGACGCACCAGTTTGTAGAACAGCGGCGTACGGAAGCGCGGCGCCGGCATCGGCTTGCCAGTGAGATTGTTGGCGACCTGGTGCAGACCGAACAGTTCGAAGTGGTTGATCAGGAATGTGCTCGACAGCACGATCAGCCAGCCGACCGCTTCCAGCACCATGAGCGTCATGGCGGCCGCTGGATCGTTCACTTGCCAGACCACAGCGGGAACCGGCCGCCACTGCCAGAGCAGCAGGATCAGCGCCAAGCTTGCGGCTAGCACGTAGGTGCTGCGCTCGATTGCACGCGGAATGATCTTCGTCCACACCCGCTTGAACTGCGGGCGCGCCATGATGCTGTGCTGGAGGGCAAACCCCGACATAAGCACGACGTCGATGATCAACGCCGTGGTCAACGACGTCGCCGACCCCATGTCGATAGTCTTCGGCACGCCGACGCCGGCGATAAAGCCGATGGCGTAAAGGAATGTTGCGAAGAACACGAAATAGGCTGCTATGCCGTACAAAAATCCCAAAAGACGTCCCATAGACCATCTCCCTCTGTAGTGCCCGGACGGACGAACCACCAGGCAGAAGGTCAGAATGGCTGCCACCATTCGAAAAGGCTTTGACTGGCGCTTGATTTACCCGTGAGATGCCCTTGATTATTGCTCCAGATGGCAAGAGGCCGCCAACGCTCGCGGCGCGAGCGGGAGAAAAACTTGCTTTATTGTTTCAGCAATTATGCGCTCGACACGGAGATACGCGAGCTGCGGTTTGGCGACGGGCTGGTCCCGCTTGAACCGCAGGTTTTTGATCTTTTGGTCTTCCTGATCGAGAATCGCGACCGGGTCGTGAGCAAGGATGACCTCTATGCCTCGGTGTGGCAGGGCCGTGTCATCTCGGAATCGACGTTGGCCAGCCGGATTAATGCTGCACGCAAAGCGATTGGCGACAACGGGGAGCAGCAGAGTCTGATCCGCACCGTAGCCCGAAAGGGTTTCCGTTTCGTCGGCGGCCTGCGCGACGAGCCGGCAAGTGCATCCATCGCTGCAGCACAAGATGCTGTTCAGGCGCAAGCAGACCGCCCGGCCCTGCCGCTGCCTGACCGGCCCGCGATCGCGGTGCTGCCCTTCATCAATATGAGCGGCGATCCGGAGCAGGAGTATTTCTCTGACGGCATCAGCGAGGACATCATCACCGCGCTGTCAAAGCTGCGCTGGTTTTTCGTGATCGCCCGCAACTCTTCATTCATCTACAAGGGCAAATCGGCGCATCTCAAACAAATCGCCGACGAGCTCGGCGTCCGCTATGTGCTTGAAGGCAGCGTGCGCAAGAGCGGCGAGCGCGTTCGTATCACAGCCCAGCTCATCGACGTCGTCACCGGCGGTCATCTGTGGGCGGAGCGATACGACCGCGGCTTGTCCGATGTCTTCGCCGTGCAAGACGAGATCACCGAGGCCATTGTCGCCGCCATCGAACCGCAGCTTTATGCCGCCGAAAATTTTCATGCGCAACGTAAGGCCCCGGACAGCATGGATGCCTGGGATCTGGTCATGCGCGCGCTGTCACATTACTGGCGCGTGACCCGGCAGGATAATGTCGTCGCGCAGGCCTTGCTGGAAAAGGCGGTCAGCATCGATCCGAATTACGGCCAGGCGCTCGGCGTACTCGCCACCAGCCATACCTTCAGCGCCCACATGGGCTGGGAAGACATGGCCAGATCCGCACCGATCGCCGAACGCGCCGCGCTGGCGGCGATACGTACCGATGATAAAGACCCCTGGGCGCACAATGCTCTCGGTTGCGTTTATCTGTTCTCGCGCCGCTTCGATGATTCGCTGGCTGAATTTGAACTGGCGCTGCAGCTCAACCCAAACTTCTCGCTGGCCCAAGGCTATTACGGCCTGTCGCTGTCCTACAACGGCCGCTGGCAGGAGGCTGACGAGGCCGCGCGCCGCGCCATCCGGTTAAGTCCGCGCGATCCATTCTCGGCCGTCTATTTCGGCATCGCCGCCTATGCCCGATTTCTTGGCGGGCACTATGACGAGGCGATACAGCTTTCGCGCGATGCGATCCGCCAGCGCAACGATTTCGTCGGCGCCCATCGCGTGCTCACGGCCGCCGCCGGCATGGCCGGACGAGCGGATCTCGCGCAGCAGGCATTGCTGGGATTGCGCCGGGCGCAACCGAACGTCTCGCTCACCTGGATCGCCGCCAATATGCCGATCCGGCATGACGACGACCGCGCCCATTATATTGAGGGATTTCGCAGGGCCGGACTCGTCTAGACGAGGCGCGGCAAGCCTGCTTTAGCACCACCAGTATACGACCGGTTGCTCGGTCGTCTGCTCGACCGAATTGCTCTTGCTCGGCAACATGGCCCACGCCACGACCATCCCCGCGACGATGAGCATATAGGCCCCGCGCGCCAACCGTCCGATCATGACCCCGCCTCCTTTGGCTTTTTTGCGAGAATAGCCAAGGACGGCTGGGGCAGGCAACTATCGTTAATTTTTGGTTAATGGACCCAAGTCATTGATGCCTATCAATTTGCTCGCATTGGTGGGCGATAGACTGCGATAACTCGGCTGGCGTAGTTTCCGCCGCGTCCTGCCCCACCCTATTGGAGCTTCCCCATGGCCGGCCCTGTTATTGCTGTCGCCGACAGCGTTTTTCCCTCGCTCGATCCCGCCAAGGCGGCGCTCGCACGGCTCAATCCAACAATTCGGATGTCGAAAAGCTCCAATGCCGATGACATCCTGGCGGTCGCCAAGGATGCCGACGCTATCCTGGTGACCTATGCCAAGCTCACGCGCGACATCCTCTTGCAGCTGACCAAGTGCAAGGCGATCGGCCGCTTCGGTCTGGGCGTCGACAATATCGACCTGCCCACTGCCAAGGAGAAAGGCATCGCCGTCAATTACGTGCCGGACTATTGCATCCGCGAGGTCTCCGACCACGCCATGGCGCTCCTGCTGGCGCTGATCCGCAAGATTCCGCTGTCCAACAGACTGGTTCAGAGCGGCCGCTGGGAAATGCCGGCGGTGGTACCGATCCGCCGCCTGGAAGGCACGGTGCTCGGTCTCATCGGCTTCGGGCATATTCCGCGTCTGGTGGTACCGAAAGCGCAAGCGTTCGGCATGAAGGTCATCGCCTACGACCCGTTCGTGAAACCGGAACAGTTCAAGGCCGTGAAGGTCGAGGGCGTCGACCTCGACACGCTGCTCAAGACGTCCGACTACATCTCCGTCCATGCGCCGCTGCTGCCGGCAACGCGCGGCATGTTGAATGCCGATGCCTTCGCCAAGGTGAAGAAGGGCGTCTACATCGTGAACACGGCGCGCGGGCCGCTGATCGACGAGCCGGCGCTGGTCGTTGCACTCGATGCCGGCCAGGTCGGCGGCGCCGCGCTCGATGTGGTGACAGCCGAACCGCTGGCCAAGGACTCTCCGCTGCTCGGCCGCGATAACGTCATTCTCACGCCGCACACCGGATTCTATTCGATCGAAGCACTCGAGGAACTGCAAACCAAGTGCGCGACCGACGTCGCGCGCGTGCTCAGCGGCGAAAAAGCGGTCTATCCGATCAGCGCATGATGGCCGAACCGGTCTTCGCCGCACCGTTCGTGTCATCGGTGATGCGGATCGAGCCGCAATGGATCGACTATAACGGCCATCTCAACGTGGCCTATTACAACGTGCTGTTCGACCGCGCGGTGGACGAGCTCTACGAGCTGATCGGTCTTGGGCCTTCTTATCTCAAGCGCACCAAGCACTCGACCATGGTGGTCGAAGCGCATGTGCGCTATCTGCGCGAGTTGAAGCTGGAAGACCCGGTGCGCGTCGTCGTGCAGCTGCTCGACTACGACGCCAAGCGCATTCATCTGTTCGAAGAACTAAGACACGCGACCGAAAACTGGGTGTCGGCGACCTCGGAAAACATGACCTTGAGCGTCGACATGACGGCCAAGAAGGTTGCACCATTTCATGACAGCGTTCTGCGCCTGCTCGACCGCATGAAGACGACGCACGCGGTGTTGCCGGTGCCGGACGGCGCCGGGCACAGCGTCCGGATGCCGCACAAGCGTTGACCGCCTTGCCTATAGCTGCAACGCGGCGATAGCATTCCCCACGCGGTACGCATGTACTGGATCGCGGTACGGGCAACAATGTCAGCGAAGGTCGGAACATCGCTCTCGTACCGAAGCTCGGCGCGCTCGGTGCTCATCCGTGAACACCGGATTCCGAGCGCCAATAGCGCGCCCTATATCTGCGTCGAGGGGCCGGACCGCAATTTGTGGTTCTGCGAGAGCGGCGCGGCCAAGATCGGCTGCTTCGATCCGCGCAGCGCGGCGTTCAAAGAATTTTCCTTACCAACGCCGGGCGCAACCCCGATCGGCATTACGCTAGGGGCCGACGGCCATCTGTGGTTCGCGCAGAAGAAGGCCAACAAGATCGGCCGCCTGACGCCCGCCGGTGCGCTCAGCGAATTCGCCGTGCCGACCGAAAACGCCGGACCCGACGGCATCGCGCTCGGACCGGACGGCAATGTCTGGTTTTCGGAAACCGAGGCCGGCCAGATCGGCCGCATCACGCGCGAAGGGCAGATCACGGAATTCAAAACCGGCATTTCGCCTGGCAGCAAGCCGCTGTCGATCGTGGTCCGCGACGGCGCGCTCTGGTTCAGCGAGGCGGCCGGCAACCGCGTCGGCCGCATCACGACCGACGGCGCGGTGAGCGAATTTCCCATTCCCGGCGACGACCCGCAGCCACGCGCCATGGTCACGCATCCAGACGGCAACATCTGGTTCGTCGAAACCGGCGCCAATGCACTCGGTCGCATGACCCGCGACGGCGCCTTCAGCGAGTTCAAATTCCCCACACCGAACGCGTCCTTGCGCGGCGTCACAGTCGGCCCCGACGGCCATCTCTGGTGCACCGAGAACTTCGCCAACAAGATCGGCCACATGGCGCCGGACGGCACGCTGATCGGCGAATACGACATCCCGACGCCGACAAGCGGCGCGCGTTGCATCGCGGCGCTGTCGAATGGCCGTCTCTATTTCACGCAATACGATGCCGGGCTGATCGGGGAAGTGATCCTCGGCTGATCGAACGAAAAGGGGGAACCGTGGCGGTCGAACGAATCGAATATCGGGCCGGCAACACAACGTGCAATGGCGCGCTGGTCTTTGACGAAAAGGTCAGCGGACGCCGGCCGCTTTTGCTGATCGCGCCGAACTGGCTCGGCGTCACCGACGATGCCATCAAGCGCGCGGCGACAATCGCCGGCGGCAAGTACGTGGCCTTCGTCGCCGACATGTACGGCGGCGGCAAGATCTCGGCCGGCCCGCCGGAAGCCGCGGACTTGGCCAATGGGCTGCGCGCCGATGCGCCCGAGCGTCGCCGCCGCATCACGGCCGCGCTTGAGGCGCTGTGCGCCGAAAGCGACAAGCGCAAGATCGGCGACCTCACGCGCCAGGCGGCGGTCGGCTTCTGTTTCGGCGGCGGCAACGTGCTCGAACTCGCGCGCACCGGCGCCAACATCCAAGCGGTGATTTGTCTCCACGGCGATCTGCTGACATCGCTGCCGGCCAAGCCCGGCGACATCAAGGCCGCCATCTGCGTGCTGCACGGGTCGAAAGATCCGGTGGTGCCGAAGAAGGACCGCGACGCCTTCGAGGCGGAAATGGAAGCCGCCGGCGCAAAATGGCAGATGCTCGTCTTCGGCGGTCTCCTGCACTCGTTCTGCGAGCGCGAATCCAACGTGCCGGGGATCGCCCGCTACGAAGCCGGCGCCGCGCGGCAGTGCTTCAAGATGATCGACGATTTCGCGACCGCTGCGTTCGAGGGGAAACTATAAGAAGCAAAGATAAGGGAAGGAAAACATCATGGGGAAGGTCATACGCATCGTCTTCGGCTTGCTCATCACCCTAACCGCGGCGTCGGCGCGGGCGGAAACCTATCCGGACCGGCCGATACGGCTGATCGTCTCGATCGCCGCCGGCAGCGTGACCGACATCATCATGCGAACGGCCGCGGTCGAACTCACGCCATTGCTCGGCGGCCAGCCGCTGGTGATCGAGAACCGCGGCGGCGCCAGCGGCATCGTCGCGGCGCAAGCCTGCGCGCAGGCGGTGCCCGACGGCTATACACTCTGCGTGATCTACCACAGCACGATGTCCTACAATCCGCTGCTGTTCGATCACCTGCCTTACGATCCCGACCGCGACCTGGTGCCGGTCGCCCGGCTATTCTTTCTCAACGAAGGCCTGTTCGTGTCGACCGAACTCGGCGTGAATTCGGTCGCCGAGCTCAAGGCGATGGCGCAGGCGAAATCCGACAAACTCAATTACGCCACCCTCGGCGAAGGCTCGTTTCCGGACCTGTTCCTGCGCTGGCTGAACAACCAATGGGGCACCAAGATCGTCGGTGTGCCCTACAAAGGCGGTGGACCGGCGGCGCAGGCGCTCGCCGGCAATCAGGTCCAGCTGACCCGCTTCGGCATCGGCAACTTCCTCGGACTGGTCAAAGCCGGCAAGGTCAAGGCGCTCGCGGTATCGGCGGACAAGCGCTCGCCGCTGCTGCCGGATGTGCCGACGCTGGCCGAGGCCGGGCTCGGCGGCTATCCCGGCCAAGGCTGGTGGGGGTTGGCCGCACCCAAGGGCACGCCGCCGGCGATCGTCGACACGATCAATGCCGCGTTCGTCAAGGTGTTCAGCGATCCGAAATTCACCGCCTTCCTCTACCAGCAAGCGGTGGTGCCGGCGCCGACTTCGTCAGCCGGCTTCGCCGCGTTCCTGAAAGAGGACCGCAAAGCGGCCGAGACGCTGATCAAGATCGCGAACAGCAAGCGCGAGGAATACAAACCGCACTAGAATGTTCGGCGCGTAACATACGTCACGATCGAGGGATGGCGGCTGGCCCATCGCGAGGCCGGCGGCTGATCGCCGATCGTGTTTTTGCACGCGAATCGGATTTCAGTCTCCGTGAGCTGAATTTTCATTTTGGTTTGCGGTTCAGCAACCGGACATTGAGTTCGTTTTCGAGCTTTTGGATCTGGTGCACGTGCACCGGCAGGTTGGTCGCCAGCCGTTCGGCGGCGCGCAAATAATTTTCCTCCTCGCATAACGTCAGAAAATACCGAAACAGGCGAAGTTACGTTTTGGCCACGTTCTACGGCGGACTCGGCAAGGGGTGACCGCGTTTCACTGTTCGATACCGCCTAATAAAACCGTGGTTGCACGTTAATGACAGACCGCCGACACGGCGGCTAAGGACAACCAGACAGAGCGCTGACGCGGCTGTCGCAACCGGCACTCTGCCGTATCGCGCTACCGTTACGACAACTTCACCGTGCGACAAGCTTGGACAAGGCAATCCGAACGGCTAGCGCCGTCCCCTCGCTTGAACAACATGAACCCTCCCAGAGAAAAGCGAATGATCGCAAAAAAAGTTCCCGATCCCACCGATAAGCATGTTGGCGCGCGCGTCCGCATGCGGCGGATAATGCTGAGCATGAGCCAGGAAAAGCTCGGTGACGCGCTCGGCCTGACGTTCCAGCAAGTGCAGAAATACGAGAAGGGCACCAACCGCATTGGTGCCAGCCGGCTGCAACATATCTCCAGCATCTTGCAGGTACCGGTCTCGTTTTTCTTCGAAGGCGGACCGCGCACCGGCCATTCCAACGGCATGGGTGAAGCACCCTCGCCGGGCTACGTGTCGGACTTCCTCGCCACTTCCGACGGCCTGACACTGACCAAGGCGTTCATGCGCATCAAGAACGCCAAGTTGCGCCGCCGAATCGCCGATCTGGTGGAGCATATTGCCGAAGACACGCGCTGACGCGGCCGCCGGTTTTTCTCACTGCCGATTTGGGATTGGACGCCGACGCGGCGACAGATTGGCCGCGTCGGCGATCCGGTATGGGCCGAGCTCGGAAAATCCCGCGGCGTGATTGACACATTTTGAATCCCGGCCGATAGCATCGTGCGATCGCGATACGACTGTCCTGGATCGCGGTACGTTGCGAGGACACGCCATGCACACGACCAATCGCCGCCGCTTCCTGACGCTCGCCTCCGCCGCGCTGGCCGCACCCGCGCTATCGCGCCGCGCCTTCGCCGATGTTTGGCCGAAGGATAAGATCATCCGCGCGGTGGTGCCGTTTTCCGCCGGCAGCACGGTCGACATCATCGGCCGCATCGTGCTCGATCCGCTGTCACGGCAGCTTGGGCAGACCGTGATCGTGGACAACCGCGGCGGCGCCGGCGGCACCATCGGCTCGGCCGTCGTCGCCAAGGCCGATCCGGACGGCTACACGCTCTTGATCAATGCTGCCGCTCATTCCGCAGCACCGGCCGCCTATCCGCACATCGCCTACGATCCATCCAAGGACTTCGCCGCCGTCGCCATGTTCGGCGTGGTGCCGAACGTGCTGATGGTGGCGCCGTCGAGCGGCATCAAGACCGCCAAGGAACTGGCCGAACGCGCCAAGGACGGCCACATGACCTTTTCGTCCGCCGGAGTCGGCAGCGCCACCCACTGGGCGGCCGAACGCTTCATTCTCGCCGCCGGCTTCAAGGCGACGCACATTCCATTCCGTGGCGGACCGGAGGCACTGACCGAAGTGATGACCGGCCGCGTCGACTTTTGCTGCATCGGCATCTCCTCCGCGATGTCCCTTATCAAGGATGGCCGCCTGCTGCCGCTCGCAGTGAGCACGACCAAGCGCTCGCCGGCGCTGCCCAACGTGCCGACCACGATCGAGGCAGGCTTCCCGGATTCGGATTACACCTTCTGGAACGGCATGCTGGCGCCGGCGAATACGCCGCGGCCGATCGTCGAACGGCTGCACGCCGAGGTGCAAAAGGCGCTGGCGCTGCCCGACGTGCAGGCCAAGCTCGCGCCGCAAGGCGTCGAGCCGCTGCCGCTGTCGCCCGCCGAATTCGACGCCATGATTGCCAAGGAAATCGTTTCCAATATCAAGCTCGCCAAAGCGGCCGGACTGAAGTTCAATTGACC
>CAVWDA010000066.1:0-7239 GCA_963753455.1 uncultured Alphaproteobacteria bacterium
TTTTAGGGGATTGCATCGGGGACTCCGGCGGATGGGGCGGGACCAAACACTAATGCGGCGGCGGCGCCATAGTAAACCGTTCGCTGTCCCGCGCGACCGATTTTCATCCGCTCGCCTTCGCGGGCGATTGTTGCGTGTCGAAGATATGATTAGAGTGCGTATCGCATTATCGGCGGTTTAGCTGGCGGGATAAGGAAACACACCATGTCGCGGCACGCAAATTATGTCCCCAAAGGCGTGATCCCGGCGGTGCTGCTGCCGTTCGAGAACGATCTGTCGATCGACGAAGCGAGTTTCCGCAAGCATTTGCGTGACGTCGCCGCGGTCGGCGGCCTCACCGCCATCACCATCAACGCCCATTCGACGGAAGTGGCCTCCTGCACTTTCGACGAGCAGCGCCGCGTGCTCGACATCGCCCAGGACGAGATCGGCGGCAAGCTGCCGCTCGTCAACGGCATCTGGGCCGACGGCAGTCTCGAAGCCGCGCGGCTCGCGCGCATGGCGGAGCAGGCGGCGCCTCGGCGCTCCTGGTGTTTCCGCCGGCCCCGTTCACGCTCGGCCAGAATGCGGCGATGGCGCTGGCGCATGTCAGGCATATTGCGGACGCCACCGATCTGCCGCTGATCGTGTTCCAGTATCCGCTGGCGACCGGGCAGGGCTACCCCAAGGAAACCTTGCTGCGGGCTGTGCGAGGAAATCCCGACTATCCGCGCCATCAAGGATTGGATCGGTAACGTACCGCATCACGAATGGCACATCCGCACCTTGCAAAACCTGTCGCGCCCGGTGAACGTGCTCACCACGCATTCATCGTGGCTGTTCTGCCTCGCTAGTGCTCGGCTGCAACGGGCTCCTGTCCGGCTCCGGTAGCGTCATCGCCGAGCTGCAGGCGAAGCTGTTCCGCGCCGTGCAGAAAAACAACATGGCCGAAGCGAAAAGCCTGGACGACCGCATCGAGCCGACCGCGCGCGTGTTCTACGCCGATCCTTTCGTCGACATGCACAACCGCATGAAGGAGGCGCTGGTGTTGCTCGGCAAATTGCCGCGCGCCGTGGTGCGCCCGCCGCTGGTCAAACTCGAGCGCGCCGAGATCGCGCGCATCCGGCAGGCTTTGATCGAGGCGGGGTTGCTGGATAAAGATGCCGCAAGGGACGCGGCGTAGCACTCCCCGTCATGGCCGGGCTTGTCCCGGCCATCCACGCCTTACTGCTGAATTGAAGAAAGACGTGGGTGCCCGGCACAAGGCCGGGCATGACGGTGAAGGCCGGCGACCTTACATAATCTGCAAACTCGCTATTCTTCCGATCCGTCACCAGCATGCTGCCGGGATAATGCGTGATGCGAATCCGGCTTCACCGTCGCGATCACCGCTTGCGGCGTCACGCCGCAGGCCCAGAACACCGGAATTTCGTCGTCCCGCACTCCACCGCGTCGCCGTAATCGGGCTTGGCAGAGGTCCACAATGCCGAGCGTTCCGGCCGCCGATGTGCACCGGCGCGCCATGCACGGCCGGATATCGCGCGGTGATGGCGACGGCGCGCGACGGCGTCGCCTCGGTCATCGGCCGCATCGACACCACCACGGCCCGTGGAACGGCCCGGCGGCGGCGGTCGCGACGAGCGTGCGGTACATCGGCACGTTGGTGCCCCGCGCAATGTGGCGCATCTCGATGCCGTCGCCCATCAACGCTTCCTCAAAGGAAAACGAACAGCCGATGACAAAGCTCACCAGATCGCCGCGCCAGAAGTCGCGAATGTCCTCCGGCTCGCCGACCAGCGCGCCGTCGCGCCAGACCCGGTAGCGCGGCAGGTCGGTGCGTATGTCGAGGTCGGTCACCGAGCGCGGCACGCGCCAATAGCCCGGCGCAGACATGCCGATCAGCGGGCACGATTTTGGATTGCGCTCGCAAAACTGAGGAAATCGGCGGCGAGATCCTGCGGCAGAATGGCGAGATTGCCCTGCACAAATCCGGGCGCCAGGCCGGCGGTCGGTCCGCGATGCGGCCGGCGCGGATGGCCGAGCCGTCAGGCCGCGTCGGGCGGCGGCCGAATTCGTCGCGGCGTCAGGCGAGTAACGGACATCGCAAGCTAACCCTTGCAGCTAAAAAGTGCAGTCCGCGAACTTAGCATCCGCCGCGTCCTGCTCGAGCCTGGCCCAATCGCCGGGCAGTACGACCATGTGAGTAAGGCCTGCATCAATATGCAAAATAGCGGTTGAAAGTTGCGCCGGGATCGCGTTTGCTTAGGATCATCCGGCAAGAGCCCGTCAAGGGCCGGCAGGGAGGAAGCGGCGATGCCGCCTTGTACCGTCGCGGTGGGACGTGCGGTGCCTCGGCTATAGTCGGCGCGAGTCGCCGCCGGCGACCGCGCGGGCGCGTCCGCGCTTCCGATCACTGCACTGGTGCTTTGCGTCGACGCCCGCGCCTTTCGCGCGGGCTTTCCGATTCACGTGGGAACAACATCGGCTCTAACTCGACAGGGAGGACTTGCGATGACTGAAAAGTGGAAAGACGAGCCTTGGGCGCAGGACTTCTGGTACCGCGGCAAGGTGACGCGCCGCAGTGTCGTCGGCTGGGGCGGCGGCGCCATCGGCGCGATGATGCTGGTGCCGGCGCCGTGGCGCGCGGCGTTCGGCGCGGCCGAGCCGTTCAAGATCGGCTCCGAACAGCCGCTCTCCGGGCCCGGCGCCGCCGGCGGCAAGACCGCGGTGGTTGGCCTGCAGATGGCGGCCGACCGCATCAACAAGAACGGCGGCATCAACGGCCGGCCGGTTGAACTCGTCATCGTCGACGACGAATCCAAGCCGGACGTCGGACGCCGCAAGTCGCAGAAAATGGTGGACGAGGACAACATCGACGTTCACGTCGGCGGCTTTCTCTCCAACATCTGCCTTGCCTGTATGCCGGTGTGGCAAGAGGCGAAAATCGTCAACATGATCACCGTCTGCCTCGACACCACGCTCACGACGAGCGCCTGCAACCGCTATACCTTCCGTCTGCACGACTATGCACCGGCACAAGCGGTGGCGTTCGCCCCAACGCTCACCAAGATGGGCAAGAAGTGGCACATCGCCTTCGCCGACTATTCGTGGGGCCAATCGACGCGCGACGCCTACATTGCCGAAATCAAGAAGAACGGAGGCGAAGTGGTCGGCACCACCGGCATTCCGCTCGGCACCGCGGATATGACGCCGTTCCTGTCGAAGATTTCCGGCAATTTCGACGGCCTGTTCGGCATCTTTTTCGGCAAGGACGGTGTCACCGTCGTCAACCAGGCCTACGACCTCGGCCTGACCAAGAAGTACAAATTTGCCGGCGACGGCTCGATCAGCGAGCCGACCAACTTGCCCGCGCAAGGCAACAAGATCGACGGTTTCACCGGCATCAACCGCTACATCCCGGTGTTCCAGGGCCCGCTCGACACGCCCTACCACAAGGTCTGGTTCGAGGAAGCCAAGCAGCGGCTGGCGAAGATCGATCCGTCAGGCCCGCTGCCCGACAAATATGTGCAGTCGGACTACGAGGCCCTCAATGCGATGAAGATCGCCATGGAGAAATCGAAGTTCGAAGGGCGCAAAGACACCATGAAGCTGATCGAGGCACTGGAAGGCCTTTCGAGTGAAAGGCGGCCCGGATTTCCCGCAAGGCGACAAGATGATCCGCAAGGAAGACCACCAAGCCTTCCTGCAGGAGTTCATCTTCGAGGTGAGGGGCGGAACCTATCAAGCTCCACGAGACGGTGCCAGGGAGAAGCAAATGGTCCCGCCGGCCTGCCATTTCCCTGCGGCGTAAGCGCGCGTGGAACCGGCTGTCGACATACGCTCCCCGGCGCCAAGCCGGGGAGCGGCGTCGTCTGCAGATTCTTCAGACAGACATGCTGTCCGTCCAGTTCGGCGGATTGGCGGCGCTGTCGCGCATCAATTTCACGGTCGAGCGCGGCAATACCCACGCCATCATCGGCCCGAACGGCGCCGGCAAGAGCACCTTCTTCAATTGTCTGACCGGAGTGCTGACCCCGACCGACGGCTGCATCACCTTCAACGGCGAGGACATTACCGGCCTGTCCTCGGACGAGATCTCGCAAAAGGGCATCGCCCGCTCCTACCAGATCACCAACATCCTGCCCAACGCATCGGTGCTGGAGAACGTGCGCATCGCCGCGCAATCGCGCCGCCACGGCTGGAACATGATCGCGCACCATTCGGCCTTCGCCGACATCAACGCCAAGGCGGAAGCCGCCCTCGATGCGGTCGGCTTGCTCGACAAGGCCGAAGAACTCGCCTCCAATCTCTCGCATGGCGCGCAGCGCAACCTGGAGATCGGCATCGCGCTGGCCACCGAGCCGAAACTGCTCTGTCTTGACGAGCCGACCGCTGGCATGAGCGCGGCGGAGACGCGCGAGACCATGCATTTGGTCAAGCAGATCGGCGAGAACCTCACCATCCTCATCGTCGAGCACGACATGGAGGTGGTGATGGAGCTTTGCGACCGCATCACCGTGCTGCATTACGGCGAAATTCTCGCCGAGGGGACGCCGGAGGAAATCCAGCAGAACCCCAAGGTGCTGGAGGTTTATCTCAAGACATGAGCGAGGCGGGCACCAATCGCAGCCGCTGGTCTCGGTTGAGGACCTGCACACCTATTACGGCAAGAGCCATATTCTCGATGGCGTGTCGCTGTATGTCGGCCGTGGCGAGGTGGTCGGCCTGCTCGGCCGCAATGGCGTCGGCAAGAGCACGACGTTGAAGACCATCATGGGCCTGGTGAATGCGGCCGAGGGCAAGATCCTGTTCGAAGGGCAAAGCATCACCGGCATCCCGCCGCACAAGCTGGCGCGGCTCGGCATCGGCTACGTGCCGGAGGACCGCCGCATCTTCCGGCTTCTTACGGTGATGGAAAACCTGCGCACCGGCCTCGACCGCAACGGCGTGAGCGAAGAACGCAAGCGCGAATTGCTCGACAAGGCGTTCACCTATTTCCCGCGGCTTGCCGAGCGGCGCAATCAGGCCGGCGGCACGCTGTCGGGCGGCGAGCAGCAAATGCTCGCCATCTCGCGCGCCATGATGCTGGAGCCCAAGATCATCCTGCTCGACGAGCCGACCGAAGGGCTGATGCCGCGCATGGTGTCGCAGATCCGCGAGATCATCGACGTGCTGCACAAGGAGGGCGTCGCCATTCTTTTGGTCGAGCAGAATGTGCCGCTGACGCTCGCCGCCAGCCAGCGCGTCTATATCATGGAGAAGGGGGTGGTGCGCCATCATGCCGCCGCCGCCGAGCTCGACGTGCACCACGCCGTCATCAAGCAGTATCTCGGGGTCTGGCGATGCACACGCTGGTCGCCAGCTTCAACGATATTCCCGTCGATCTCATCCTAATCCAGACGGTGAACGGCATCGTCACCGGCATGATTCTCGCCTTGGTCGCCTCCGGGCTGACGCTGATCTTCGGCATTATGGACGTGGTGAATTTCGCGCACGGCGAGCTGTTCATGCTCGGCGCCTATGTCGGCGCCATCGTCGTAGCGGCGACGGGCAATTTCTGGCTGGCGCTCGTCGTCTCGGCGCTGGTCATCGCCATCCTCGGAGCGGCGCTGCAGATCGTCACGCTGCGCCCGCTGATCGGGCGCGAACCGCTCAACACCATCCTCGCCACCTTCGGCATTTCGCTGATCCTGCAGAATTACGCGCTGTGGCAGTTCGGCCCGGTGGCGCGCCGCATGCCCGAGCCGATCACCAGCCACTTCGATCTCTTCTATCTCGATTATCCCTGGTACCGGGTGCTGATCGCAGCGCTGTCGGCGGCGATCATCGGTGGCTTCTGGCTTTTCCTCAAATACGGCAAATACGGCATCTGGATCCGCGCCACCACGCAGGACCGCGTCATGGCGCAGGCGATGGGCATCCCGGTGCCGTGGGTGTTGACCGGCGTCTTCGCGCTCGGCGCCGCCATGGCGGCGGCGAGCGGCGTGCTGTTTGCGCCGCTGGTCGGCGTCGATCACAGTATGGGGCTCGATTGGGTGCTCAAAGCCTTCATCGTCGTCGTGGTCGGCGGCATGGGCAGCCTCGGCGGCTCCGTGGTTGCCGCCATCTTCATCAGCTTGCTGGAAGCCTATGCCTCGATCTGGGTGAACCCATCGCAGGCGGTGATCGTCTCCTTCGTTGTGCTGATCCTGACGCTTCTGTTCAAACCAACCGGCCTGTTTGCGACGCCCAAATGACAACCACGCCGCTCGATAAACCGGTGCCGCTCAACAAGACGGCCTTGAGCCACACCGCCATTTACTGGATCGGCTTTTCCGCCGTGATGGCGTTGCTGATCATCGCGCCGCTGGTGCTGCCGGTGTTCTGGGCAAAGTTCCTGACCGAAATCCTGATCTGGGGCTTGCTGGCCATGTCGTCCGATCTGCTGATCGGCTACACCGGCATGGTTTCGTTCGGCCATTCGGCGTTTTTCGGCCTCGGCATGTATGGCGCCGCGGCGGCGTTGCTGCTCGTGAGCCCGCCCAATCTGTGGCTGGCGATTGCGTTCGGCCTTGCGGGCGCCGCCGGCGCGGCGCTGTTCGTCGCCTATTTCTCCACGCGGCTACGCGACATCTATTTCGCCATCACCACGCTGATCTTTTCCCAGATCTTCTACGTCATCATCTTCACCTGGACGCCGGTGACCGGCGGCGAGAACGGGCTGATCTTCACCCGGCCGCATCTCACGATCCCGTTCCTCTATAATGCGCGCTTTTCCACCACCACCATGCACTGGTTCGTGCTGGCGGTGGTGACCGCGTCCTACCTGATTTTGCGCCGGGTGACGCAATCGCCGTTCGGCATGGTGCTGCAATCGATCCGCGAGAACGAGGCGCGCACCCGCGCCATCGGCTATCCGGTTGAACTGTACAAGATCGTGGCGGTGATGTTGTCGGGCGTGTTCGCCGGCCTCGCCGGCGTGCTCTATGCGGTGCAGAACGAATTTGCCGCGCCCGATTTCGTCTATTTCATCACCTCGGGCGACACCGTGATCTTCAACGTCATGGGCGGCATCGGCACGCTGGTCGGTCCCATCGTCGGCGCCGGCTTCTTCCAACTGCTGCGCGAGCTGCTGTCGCGGCTGTTCGGCGACCAGTTCCCCTACCTGATCCCGCTTGGCGTCGTCTTTATTGCCATGATCATCTTCCTGCCGCAGGGCCTGCTCGGGTTCGCGCGACGCTGGCTCAACAAATAATCGTCTTTCCGATTGCTAATCGCACC
>CAVWDA010000067.1:0-6539 GCA_963753455.1 uncultured Alphaproteobacteria bacterium
ACGACCGCATCCGGCAGGCTGCAGTCGCGGTCCCATTTTGCGGCATTGGGAGCCAACTCCGGGCTCGCGAACTTCCGGACCGAGTTGCGAAGCATGCGCTGTTGGTCGCTGAGATCATCCATTGGCATGTTGTGGTTCCTCGTTCGCGAGTTGGTTCTGCTTAATTGTGCGCTCAGAGAACACTGGCGACAAAATCGGCGATGGCTTTGAGCGTTGGCTTCGCGTTGTCTTTATGCGGCGCGTGGCCGACGCCAGGAATAACGGCAATTTCGAGCCGGCAACGACATTCGGCTTCAGCCATGTGGACTTGAGCCATTGTGCTGTACGGATCGTCTTCGCTTTTGACGATCAGCAAGGGAGCGGCAATTTGTGAAAGTTCACTTGTCAGATCGAAAGATTTGAAGCGTGGATCGAGCCACATGCCGCTCCAGGCCGCGAACATAGTGTCGACATTGGCATGATGGCGGGCCAGTCGCGCGCGCAAATCGGTCGTTTCATAGTTTATGATCATCTGCCTTATCGCATCGAGATTTTTTCTTCCACATTGAAATGAGGTTCTATGAGAACCAGCCCGTTGATGCGGGGGTCCTGTACCTTGCCGGCATATATGGCGGCTATCGATGCACCGTCGCTGTGGCCGAGGAGGAGACCTCGTTTGAACCCGATCTCTTCGAGAATCCGTGGTAGCACCTCTTGGGCTTCACGGTGCATGGCATCGGGAGGCCGCGGCAATTTGATCGAAGAGGAGCGGCCGTGCGCTGGTCTCGAGTAGGCGAATACGCCGGCGCCTGTTGCTTCCGTCAGTTGCTGCGGGAAATCGCGCCATGTGGTGACAGATCCTAATCCTTCGTGCAGCATCACGATTGTGGGCGCCACTGAAGGCTCTGGTCCAAACCACTTGCCTTCTATCGTCATCGCATCAATCGAAATCTGCATGTTGAAATTCACATCACGAGCTGAATTCAGCGTCAATTGCAGGCTCAATCGTTCTGCGAAGGGAAACTCCGATTGTATCCTGCCGTTGTCTTTCAGAGTTTATCATTGGCTGCCGCCCGCGTGTCAGCTTCCTTTGAATTTCGCCGCTCGCTTGCCGTGGAAGGCTTCCACGCCTTCGCGGAAATCGTCAGATTGCCGCAGCCGGCTGTAGCAATGCCCTTCCAGCTCGATCGCGATCGACAGTGTCGAATCCTCCGTGTAGTTGAGCAGTTTCTTCGCCGTGCGCTGCGCGAGCGGCGAGAAGGTCAAGAGTTCGTCGACCAAGGCGTCGGTCGTCGCTTCAAGTTTCGCATCGGGCACGCATTCGGTTGCGATCCCCCAATCGAGCGCTTGCTTGCCGGGAATGCGCCTCGAGCGCATGACGATATCCTTAGTGCGCGTGATCCCGACGATTTTTTGTAAGCGCGCGGAGCCGCCCGAGCCTGGAATTTGCCCAAGTTTTTGCTCCGGCAACGCGTAGAAGCAGGTCTCCGAAACAATGCGGAAATCGCAGGCCAGTGAGATCTCAAATCCGACCCCGAAGCAGTAGCCGCGATTAGCGACGATCACCGGCTTCGAGCAGCGCGCCGGGGCCGCGATGTTCCAGGCGAGCTTGGAGACATGTTCCGGGGAGGCTTCCATGAAGCCTTTAATGTTGCCGCCGCTGGAAAAATGCTCGCCTGTGGCGCGCAGCACGATTACGCGCACATGCTCGTCCTCATCGAGTGCCTCGAATACGAGCCGTAACTGGTCGCGCTGCGCCATCTCAATGACATTGAGCGGCGGACGATGAAGAACGATATCCGCCCGCTGCTTTTCGGCGTTCAACTCGACTTTGAAGCCGTCGAGCGCCGCCAGGCGCGGGTCGTTGAAAGTCATCGGGATCATGCGGCCATTCCTTATTAGCGTGCATTGTCCTCGGTCTCAAATTCGTCCGCAACCAGCTTGCGGTGCAAGAGCTTGATTAAGAACCGGGTTTTGCTGAAGAGCTACTACCTGCCAAGTTAGATGGAGCAACGGATCGGCGAGTTCGTCGATTACTATAACAACCATCGTTATCATGAAAACTTAGACAGCCTGACACCGACTGACGTCTGCTTCGTGCAATGTGAGACTATTCTGAAACGGAGGGAAAACATCAAACAAAAATTATCAAGAAATGGCAGCTGTGCCATCGCTAACCGGCTGCCTAAATTTCAAACCGAACGAGCTGGTTCCTCTCGTAAGTCATAACGATCGCTATCCAAAGGGTTTTGATAACGCGCAGTTATCAGTTTCTTTCAGTGGCCAGACCCTTTCTCCGGCAGAGATAAACTCTATCCCACAAACGTCTCTAATCGCCCAGTCCAAGTTGCCAGGAATTCCAACCACCGCAAGCTCGGCTTCAGCGCCGCTAGCGAGGGATCCAAATTCTTCTACAATCGAAACAAGAACGGGATCATCACGGTCAATCATTAGCATATCAGAAATTAGCACTGGCCGCCGCATTTGACGGTAAGTGTTTGTTGAATTCATCCGCAGCACTCGCAAATCGACAACACCTCCCTTTCGGGATAAAATTTCATTTATAGCAATTGCGCTCAGTGAAAAGACTCCAGCTGAACGATTTAAAACGACTTTTGTGATTGGACGCGATTCACATACCATGGTTTTCCAACTTGGAAACGAAATAGGCATTTTGCAAGGAGGAGCAAGCTTAGATTAGTTATATTTATACGGTAACGCGGGTTTGCTGTCAGCACTAAAGGCGTAGATTTTGACTGTTAGCGGTGAGGCGGAAATTGGCATTTAGTAGACTACTGAAATTCTTGCTGTCCTGAGCAATGAACTTGCGGGAGCGTTGCCTTCCGAATTACAGCAGAATAAAAGTTTTTCAGCTGCAGTGGGATCAGACGCAAGAGATTTAGAATTGGCCCGTTGTTTTTTTGAGTTAATCACATCTGAAGAATCGTAAATCCGCCGATTCATTTCCCCGCTTTGGGCGGCTTGCGGAGACCGAGTTCGGCAAAACGCGCGTAGGCCGCTTCGGTGTCGCTCGGCTCCGGCCATACCATCGGCGGAAAGCGGGCCCCGCCGAGATCGGGATCCGGGTCGTAGTCGAGGTTCATGGTGGCGTCGATCAGCATGCGGTTCCACTTGCCGGTGCCGAACAGCGCCGGATTGCGGTCGCGCCGGCGCGTCGACGGATCGAGTCCGGCGCCGAACGTCGCCGGCATGATTACAATATCGTTCTCGCCGGCGTTGACCCGGTAGGCGATGGCCCAGTCGACCGCCGCATAGTCATGAATGTCGATGTCGTCGTCGACGACGGTAACGTGCTTGTAGCGCACATGCGCCGCCGACGAGCCCCAGATCGCGTTTGCCGCCTGCTTGGCTTGCCCGCGATAGCTCTGCTTCATGCCGATGAGCAGGTTGATGCCGGCATGCACCGGCGGACACCACACATCGGTGATTCCGGGGACGCCGGCGCGATCGAGCACGTTCCAGGCCGTGCCCGCGCGCATGATCGACGAACAGATGGCGTTTTCCGAGTAGCTGCCGGGCAACGAGCCCTCAATGCTGCCGCGCAGGATCGGATCGTTGCGATGGGTGATGGCGGTGACGCGGATCGTCGGCTTGGGCGAACGGTCGCCGGCGAGGTAGCCGGTAAATTCGGCGAACGGTCCCTCCATGGTGTAGGTCGCGGGATCGAGTCCGAGATACCCCTCGATGACGATTTCGGCGGAAGCCGGCACGTAGAGATCGACGGTCTCGCATTTGACCAGATCGACCGGTTCGCCACGGATGGCGCCCATGACGTCGTATTCGCAGACGCCCTTTGCTACGGGTGTGCCGCCGACGAAGCCGAGCGTCGGCTCCCATCCGATCGCCACGGCGATCGGCATTTCGGCACTGCCGCCGTTCTGCCAGGCGGTCACATGGTGGCCGATATGCTGTGCGCGCCACATCAGGATCGGAATTCGATCGCGACTTGCCAGCATGCCACGATAGATGCCGACGTTCATCACATCGGTCGTCGGATCCTTGGTGACCACGCCTCCATAGGTGAGAATGTAGCGGCCGCCGTCGAGCCGGTTCCAATGCGGCACCGGAAAGTCGTTCAGGTCGATGTTTTTGCCGGTGAGGACGTTTTCCTTCACCGGTCCGGTTTTGACGATCCTCGGCGCAATGCTGCCATTGAGACCGGTGCGGCCGACCTTCACGAGTTCGCGCGGGTGCGTGTCGGGCGAGAGCCCCAACATCATGGCAACGCGCCGATAGCTCGACAGGCCGTTGGTGAAGACCCGGCGGCAGCGGCTGTCCGCTTTGTGATAATCCTTGATGTTGTTGAACAGCAACGCCGGGCCGGTGCCCGCGCCCTGCGCCAGTCGCGAGATGGTGCCAAGCTCGATATTCCAATCAACCTCGGCGTTGATCTCTTGAAATTCGCCGGCGGCCTTCAGCGCGGCGATCCAGCCGCGAAGATCCCCAAAGGCAACCGGCTTTCTCTCCCCGGTCATTCCGTTCTCCTGGCTTTCTTGAGCTATGGCCGATGTTGAATGCGAGCTTCACGGCATGGTTGCCGCAGCGCTAAGGCGCAGCCATGAAATCTTAGCGCGAAAGTAGCGGGCCCCTCAGCGCACCAACGTTGGTCGATACGAATTGTTGCTATATTGTACGATAATGCTATAATACAAAACGTCTAGCACTTTAGGGACTGGTCCGAAAATATTGTCTGCGTCAGTGCTTGGTTTGCGTAATTCCAGGCGCCCGCCAGGCAAGAAGAACAACGACGGGGAGGAATTCGATGAATTGCCGCCGCAGCCAAGCCGCGCTGTTTGCAACCAGTCTTTTTCTTGCAACAACGTTGTGCGCCGTCATCGCTCGCGCCCGCTTCGGCAGACCCCATTGTCATGAAGCTCGGAACGCCGACGCTCAATGATGGTCAGCATGAATTCTTGAAACGATTGGCGGCGGCGGTAGGGCAAGGATTCCGGCGGCCGCATCAAAGCGGAAGTCTATCCGGCAAGCCAGTTAGGCCCGATTCCGCGCGAGATCGAAGCGGTGCAACTGGGAGCGATCCAGGGCTTCCTTAGTCCGGCCGAATTTCTTGAAGGCGTCGATCCGCGATTTCAGGTGCTCAGCGCTCCTGGGTTGTTCAAGGATATGGACCACGTCGGCCGCACGGTCAAAGACCCTGAATTTCGCCGCGAATACTTCAAACTCGGCGCGACCCGCGGGCTGCGCGTTTCTGCCGTTTTCCTGAGCGGACCGACGGCGGTTAACAGCCGCAGGCCGGTCAATCATATTGAAGATTTGAAAGGCATGAAGTTGCGTGTCTTGGCGTCGCCGATGCAGATGGAGCCGCTCAAAACATTGGGCGCCACTCCGGTTCCGCTCCCGCTTGGCGATGTGCTGCCCGCGCTGCAGCAAGGGGCAATCGATGGCGTTCTCGCCGTTATGCCGGTGCTGTCTGCAATGCATTTCTATGATACGGCAAAATACGTCACGGAGACGGACCTTTCCTTCGCGGTGAGCACGCTCGTGCTTAGCAAGACGTGGTTCGATCGGCTTCCGCCCGATCTGCAAAAGATCGTGGCCGACGACGCCGCCCGGATCGGCGACGAAATGCACCCGTGGGTCGTTGACTTCTACAACGCCCAGAAGAAAGTCTGGACCGATGCTGGCGGCCAGGTTCTGACAATACCGAGTGCGGAACGCGCGAGCGCGTTGGCTTCACTTGTTCCCGTAGCGAATCGCGTGGCGAACGCAAAGCCAGAAGTGAAGGCGATGTACGACATTCTAGAGGGCGCCGCCAAGCGGACCCAATAAACAGGGCGTCTCGCATTCCGCTTCGGTAAAGAACCGGTGGAGGCGGAGCGGTTCACGCGCGGGCAATCGACGTGACGCAGGTACTGATGTTGGACCATTTGCTGGTTGCAGGCAGGCGCATTATTCGCGCAGCCGAGTTTGTGTCGGCCGGCTGTCTGCTGGCCGCCTGCACGATCAATTTCACGAATATCATTGGCCGCTATTTCTTTCACGCCCCGCTCGTGTGGGCAGAAGAGATAATGCAGTTTCTCATGATTGCCGGCGTGTTCCTGGGGGCGCCAATGGTCACGCTCAAGCGCGCGCATATCAGCATGGATATGATCCTGATGATCTTTCCCGCTCGATTTCGCGCACTCCTGGATGTCGTGGGCCAACTCGCTCTCGTTGCTGTCTGCTGCACAGTTATTTGGCTCGGCATTCCGGTGATCATTCAATTCATCAATTTTGGCCAAGTCACCGACGCGGCCGCGATCCCGGTCGCCATTCCGCAAAGCGTCATTCCGATCGGGTTGTCTCTCATGGTGATCGCTGTTCTCGTGCGCATGGTTGAATCAAACCGGGCGAAGACATGATTGCGCCATTGCAACATGTCGGCCATCGCGATGTCGTCTCGGGGCCGCATGAACCCGCCTCGCCGAAGTAATTAGGAAGGCTGTGGACCGTGTTGCAGCAAGCTCTTTTCGTCGTCGTTCCGGTCGTTCTGCTCATTCTCGGATTTCCCGTTTTTCTGATTCTGCTGACCTCTTCCTTGG
>CAVWDA010000068.1:0-100140 GCA_963753455.1 uncultured Alphaproteobacteria bacterium
TCAAAAAAGCACGCGCCCAAGACCTTTAGGGGCCGCGCATAGGAGGAGACAATGACCGACAACAAGACGATCTCACGTCGCACTCTGGTCAAGACCGGCCTCGGCGCGCTCGCCGCGCCCGCGGTTCTGCGCGTCGTGCCGGCCAATGCGCAATCGCAGGTGATCAAGATCGGGCATGTCAGCCCCAAGACCGGTCCGCTCGCCGGCTTCGGCGAGGCCGACGGTTATATTCTCGAGCAGGTACGCAGCATCCTGGGCAAAGGCCTGCAAATCGGCGGCAAGACCTATAAGGTCGAGATCATCTCCAAGGACAGCCAGTCGAACGCCAGCCGCGCCTCGGAAGTCGCGTCTGAATTGATCCTCGGCGACAAGGTCAATCTGATCGTCGCTTCGGCCACGCCCGACACCACCAATCCGGTCGCCGACCAGGCCGAGGTCAACGAGGTGCCCTGCATCACCACCAACTGTCCGTGGCAGCCTTATTTCTTCGGCCGCAAGGGCGACCCGAAGAAGGGCTTCACCTGGACCTATCATTTCTTCTGGGGTCTCGAAGACGTAATCGGCGCCTTCCTGGCGCTGTGGGACGAATTGCCGACCAACAAGGTGATCGGCGGACTGTTTCCCAACGACGCCGACGGCAATGCCTGGGGCGATGCCAAATTCGGGTTCCCGCCGGCGTTGGCCAAAGCCGGGTTCAAGCTGGTCGATCCGGGCCGCTACCAACTGATGAATAACGATTTCACCTCGC
Organism: uncultured Alphaproteobacteria bacterium; assembly: GCA_963753455.1. GTDB lineage: Bacteria > Pseudomonadota > Alphaproteobacteria > Rhizobiales > Xanthobacteraceae > Pseudolabrys. Next base: position 749 of record CAVWDA010000068.1, read on the forward strand.
AGATTTCGGCATTCAAGGCGGCCGGCGCGCAGATCGTCACTGGCAATATGATCCCGCCCGACTTCGCGACCTTCTGGTCGCAGGCCGCGCAGCAGGGCTTCAAGCCGAAAATCATCACCATCGGCAAGGCGCTGCTGTTCCCGTCCGTCATCGACTCGCTCGGCGAACGCAGTAACGGGCTGACCAGCGAAATCTGGTGGACGCCGCATCATCCGTTCAAGTCCGGCCTCACCGGCCAGAGTGCCCAGCAGCTCACTGACGGCTACACCAAGGCGACCAACCGGCCATGGACCCAGCCGATCGGCTTCCAGCACGCGCTCTTCGAAGTGGCGATCGACGTGCTCAAGCGCGCCAAGAACCCGCACGATCCGAAGGCGGTTTTGGATTCGATTGTTGCCACCAATTATCATTCGATCGTCGGGCCGGTGCATTGGACCGGGCAGCCGGTCAAGAACGTCACCAAGACGCCGCTGGTGGCCGGGCAATGGCAGCGCAAGAACGGCAAGTTCGACCTGGTGATCGCCGAGAACAAGACCGCGCCGGAAATCCCGGTCGGAGGCAAGCTGCAGCCGATCTCCTGACTCAATCTACATCATGGCCCCGATCCTCGCGCTGGACAATATCTCGAAGCGGTTCGGGGCCGTGGTGGTGGCCGACGGCATCGACCTCGCACTCAACGAGGGCGAGGCGCTCGGCATCATCGGCCCGAACGGCGCCGGCAAGACCACGCTGTTCGGCATCGCCACCGGCACGGTCGCACCTGACGCCGGCCGCGTCTTGTTCGCCGGCGAGAATATCACCCGCCTGCCACCCGAGCGGCGCTGCCGCAAGGGTATCGCGCGCTCGTTCCAAATTCCTCAGCCGTTTTCCGGCATGACCTTGTTCGAAAACGTCGTGGTGGCGGCGGCTTTCGCGAGCGGCGCCAGCGAAGTTTCGGTTTACGAGCCTTGCGCGGAGCTGCTCGACCGCTGCGGGCTCGCCGATAAGGCCAACCGGCGCGCCGGCAGCCTCACGCTGCTCGACCGCAAACGCCTCGAGCTCGCGCGCGCGCTGGCGACGCGCCCACGCGTTCTGCTGCTTGACGAGGTTGCCGGCGGTTTGACCGAGCATGAATGCGCCGCGCTGGTGACGCTGATCAAAGACGTGCGCGCGAACGGCGTGTCGATCGTGTGGATCGAGCACGTGGTGCATGCGCTGCTCGCCGCGGTGGACCGGCTGCTGGTGCTGCATGGCGGCGAGTTCATTGCCGAGGGCGATCCGCACGCGGTGATCAAGATGCCGCAGGTCGCCGAGATCTACATGGGGATCGCCGCCGATGCCTGACCCCTTGCTCGAGGTGCGCGCCATCGACGCCTTTTACGGCGACTTCCAGGCGCTGTTCGGCGTCTCGCTTTCGGTCAATGCCGGCGAGGTGGTGGCGGTGATCGGCGCCAATGGCGCCGGCAAGAGCACGCTGCTCAAAACCATCGCTGGCATGATGGCACCAAAGCGCGGCGACATTATTTTCGACGGTCAACAGATCGGCCGCGCGCCGGCCTTCAACGTGCTCAAGCGTGGCATCGCTCTGGTTCCCGAAGGCCGGAGGCTCTTTCCCTCACTGACCGTCGAGGAAAATCTCTTGATCGGCGGCCAGTCCAAGCGCCCCGGCCCGTGGACGCTCGATCGCGTTTACAAGCTTTTCCCCGTGCTGGCCGAACGGCGCCGCCTGCCCGCGCCCGCGCTATCCGGCGGGCAGCAGCAGATGTGCGCCATCGCCCGTGCGCTGATGTCGAACCCGCGCCTGCTACTGTGCGACGAGAGCAGCCTCGGCCTCGCGCCGATCGTGGTGCGCGACATCTACGCGCAACTGCCGGCGATCGTAGCGGAAGGCCTGTCATTGATCGTGGTCGAACAGGACATCGCACAGGCGCTCAAAGCGGCGCGTCAGGTCTACTGCCTGCAGGAAGGCCGCATCGCGCTGCAAGGCGCCGCGCGCGAGCTGACCCGAGAGTCAATCTCGGCGGCGTATTTCGGGGTGTGACGGCGATGCAATGGCTCAACGTCATCCTGCAAGGCGTGCTGATCGGCGGGCTCTACGCCATGTTCGCCGCCGGCCTGTCGCTGATCTTCGGCGTGATGCGGCTGGTCAACATCGCGCACGGCGACCTGATCGTGCTTGCCGCCTACGTCGCGCTGATGGTGACGCAGGCGCTTGGCGTCGATCCGCTCACCTCGTTGCTGCTGGTCGTGCCGATCATGGCCGCCATCGGCTACGCATTGCAGCGCGGGCTGCTGAATTTCACGCTGGGCGACGACCTGCTGCCGCCGCTGCTGGTGACCTTCGGCCTGTCGATCATCATCCAGAACGGCCTCCTGGAATGGTTCACCGCCGATAGCCGCAAGCTGCAGGCCGGCGCTATCGAGATTCAAACATTCGAAGTGGTGCATGGAGTTCTGGGTAGGCCTGCTGCCGCTCATCCAATTCGCTGTTGCGGTAGCGGTGGTCGCGGGGCTGCAAGCGCTGTTCTATTACACGCCGCTTGGCCGCGCCTTCCGCGCCACCTCGGACGACCAGGCGGTGGCGCAATTGATGGGTCTCGACACCCGCCACGTCTTCGCCATGGCGATGGCGCTGTCGCTCGCCGTCGTCGCCATCGCCGGCGTGTTTCTGGCGGTGCGCGCTAATTTCGATCCGTCGATCGGCCCGGCGCGGCTGATCTTCGGCTTCGAGGCGGTGATCATCGGCGGGCTCGGCAATATGTGGGGCACGCTGATCGGCGGCATCATCCTCGGCGTATCTCAAGCGGTCGGCGCGCAAATCGATCCGGGCTGGCAGGTGCTCGCCGGCCATATTGTGTTCCTCGTCATCCTGGCCGTGCGGCCGCAAGGCCTGTTTGCCAAGGTGTCGGGATGAGCCAAAGAAAATACCAAGTCGAGCACGCGACGCGTTCGAGCCGCATCGGCGTCGTGCTGATTGCCATCATGTTGATTGTGTTGGCGCTGGCGCCGTTGTGGAGCGACCGGCAGATGCTGCGGCTGCTTGCCGAGATCTTCACCTTCGTCGCGCTGGCGAGCCTGTGGAACCTGCTCGCGGGTTATGCCGGCCTGGTGTCGGTCGGCCAGCAGGCCTTTGTCGGGCTCGGCGGCTATCTCCTGTTCGCACTGGTGATCCTTGCCGGCGTGCACCCGATCACGGCGATTTTGGTTGCCGGCCCCATCGGCGCGGTGGTCGCCGTCCCGGTGGCGGCGCTGATCTTCCGCTTGCGCGGCGCCTATTTCGCCATCGGCACCTGGGTGGTGGCCGAAGTGTTCCGCCTGCTCGCCTCGCAGGTTTCCGTGCTTGGCGGCGGCTCCGGCATCAGCCTGCCGGCCGCGGCAGTGATCGCCATGGCGCCGAGCCGGCAGATGCGCGAATTCGAAATCTATTGGCTGGCGCTGGCGCTCACCGCCACCGTTCTAGGTACGATCGTTGCGCTGCTGCGCTCCCGCCACGGGCTCGCCCTCACCGCCATCCGCGACAACGAATTGGCGGCGCAGAGCAACGGCATCGACGTCAGCCGCATCAAATTCACCGTCTATGTGCTGGCCGGCTTCGGCACGGCCATGATCGGCGCGCTGATTTTCCTCATGAAGCTGCGCATCTCGCCGGACACCGCGTTCAGCGTGAATGATTGGACCGCCTTCGTCATCTTTATCACGGTGATCGGCGGTATCGGCCGCATCGAGGGCCCGATCATCGGCACCGTGGTGTTCTTCGCTCTGAGGCAGACACTAGCCGATCTCGGCAGTTTCTATTTGCTGATGATGGGTGCGGTCGCCATCGTGGTTATGCTGTGGGCGCCGAAAGGTCTCTGGGGCCTGATCGCCGAACGCTTCGGCTGGCAGGCGCTGCCGCTGCAACGACGTCTGGTGCTTGAAAAAGAAACGGGAGGACAATCATGAGCACGATCATCGACATTTATTGCCACATTTATCCGGACCGCTTTTTCCAGGAAATGAGCAAGGTCGCGCCCAACCTCAGCAATATCGGCCAGCGGCTGCGCGGCATCAAAAAACTGTTCGATCTCGATGCGCGCTTCAAGGAAATGGACGAATTCGGCGATTACCGGCAGATCATCTCGCTGCCCAATCCGGCAATCGAGGACATCGCCAAGCCCGATGTCGGTCTGCAGCTCGCGCGCATCGCCAACGATTCGATGGCCGAGTTGTGCCGGAAGCATCCGGAGCGCTTTCCGGCCTTCGCCGCCGCGCTGTGCCTGACCGACGTCGAGGGCTCGGTCGCGGAAGCGCGTCGCGCCATCAAGAAGCTCGGCGCGCGCGGCGTGCTGGTCTACACCAATGTCGGCGGCGAACCGCTCGATCAGCCGAAATTCGAGCCGCTGTTCAAGCTGATGACCGAGCTCGATCTGCCGATCTGGCTGCATCCGGTCGGCACCGCGGCGATGCCAGATTATCCAGCGGAGAAAAAATCGCGCTACGAAATGTGGTGGTGCTTTCATTGGCCTTACGAGACGTCAGTGGCCATGGTGCGGATGGTGTTCGACGGGCTGTTCGACCGCTATCCGAAATTGAAAATCATCACGCACCATTTGGGCGGCATGATCCCATATTTCGAAGGGCGCGCCGGCAACGGCCTCAATGTCCTGGGGCAGCGCACGTCGGATGAGGATTATTCGAAGGTACTGTCATCGCTGAAGCGGCCGCATATGGACTACCTGCACGACTTCTACGCCGACACCGCCATGTTCGGCGGCGGCGTGCCGGCAACGCGTTGTGGGTATGAGTTTTTCGGCGCGGACAAGATCGTGTTCGCGACCGATACGCCTTTGGGGCCAATCGCGCCGACCATAAAAACCGTGCAGGGACTCGGACTTGCGCCCGCCGACGAGCGCAAGCTGTTCTGCAGCAACGCCGAGAAGCTGCTCAAGATGAAATTTGACTAGATCTCGTTCGGCCTACTCCGCGGCCACTTTGCGCGCGGCCTCTAGTCGCGGCTTCACCACCACTTTGATGGCATCGTCGACGCGGTCCTTGGCGTAGCGGATCGCGGTCGGCAGATCGGCGAGCGGGAACGTGTGGGTGTGGATCTTGGTGGCGTCGAAGCGCTTCTGCCGCATGAAGGCCTCGGCGCGGTGCACCCCGCTCTTGCCTTCGCCGCGGATGCCATAGACATAGATGTTGTTGCTGACGATGTGCGCGATGTCGACCAGCGCCGGCTCGTGCGTGAAAGCGGCGAGACAGACCTTGCCGCCACGATTGACCATGTGCACAGCGTCGTCGACGGCTTTGCTCGCGGCCGAGCACTCCACCACGTAGTCGACGCCCTTGCCGCCGTTGAGCGCTTTCACCGCGGCGACCGCGTCCGGCACCTGGCCGACATTGACCGTAAAGTCGGCGCCGAGCGCGCGTGCGATCTTCATGCGGTCGTCGCGCATCTCGGTGAGGATGACCGGCTGGGCGCCGAGCGCTTTCGCCACCGCGACCACCATGAGCCCGATCGGCCCGGCGCCGCTGACGACGACGCTTTCGCCGGCGACCAGCCCGCCGAGTTCGGTGAGCGCGTACATCGCCGTGCCGGCGGTGACGATGAGGGTGCCCTCCTCGTCCGACATGTCGTCGGCGATGGCGACCAGCGTGTTGATGTTGTTGACCTGGTATTCGCAGAACGCGCCATCGGTGGTGAAGCCGTTGGCACGGTGGCCCTTGTCGTGTCCGCCGTAATTGAGGCCGTAGTTGTGGCAGGAGGTGTACATGCCCGCGCGGCAGCGTTTGCACTGGCCGCAGCCGGCGTGGATCTCGACCGCGACGCGCTGGCCGATTTTGTATTCGTCGACACCGGGCCCGAGCGCGACCACGGTGCCCATGTATTCGTGGCCCGGCGTGAAGTTCTTGTTGAACGGCAGGCCGCCTTGGATTAGGCCCGGCGGGCCCTGATAGATGACTTCGAGATCGGTGGCGCAGATCGCCGCCGCATCGATGCGCACCAGCACCTCCGCGCGCTTAGGCACCGGGACCGGCTTGTCGGTGAGCTTGAGCTCGCCCGGATCGCCCAGCACCCAGGCCTTCATGGTGTCCGGAATGGGAAAGTCCGCGTTCGTTTTTACGCCAGTTGCTGCGTCCATAGAACCCTCCAAGGCGATGGGGCGTAAGATTGCGCATTGGCGCAGGCGACCTCTTGAGAAAAATCAATTTTGGCTAGGTTTTGCAGTGCTTTGGCTGCACATTCGGCGCGGCGCCGGGCTTGATTCAGTGCCGTCAAGCGGCATACACTCGCAAACCGACATCAAAGTTGGATGTTGCGTGAGCTTCTCGTGCGATCGTGTACGCGGGGTGAAACTTTTTGGTTGATGTCAGGTGTTGGCCAAAGCGGACATTGACCGCCCATTGCCTGCGCGATGTATTCAGGGGCAAAAACAAATCCCGCGGACTTGACCGCAAGTCCGCTTATGACCCAGAGCAAAAGACAGAGCGTCGGCCCCGGCGGCGTTTCACTTCTTTTTCTTATCAGGCTTCTTTTCGTCCTGGTGCATGTTGAAATAGATTGGCAGCGACCAGGACGGCAACGCCAGCGGGAGCAGGTCAACCAGAAGGCGTTTGGTATTGTCGTGCTGCTTGGCGATGTCCTCGGCCTCAATGGCCTCTTTGGATTTCTTGTGCTTGGTGGCAGCCACCGCCGGCGATGCGGCAAATGCCGCAGCGACGAGCAGCAGAACAAGCTTCTTCATCAGTCCCCCCCTTTGACCAAAGCCGTTGCGTCAATCGGCAACCTCCATCATCGGCGGCACCGCCGGATTTGCAATAGGATCCGCTGCCAATCATGACCCATCGCGCCCAACATTGTCCGAATTTCGCCCCTTACAGTTCCCGCGTTCTTGAAAATGTCGACTAAAGCTTCATTCTGCGACGCAGCATTCGCGCGCTTTGGCGCGAGCAACCCGCCTAATTGATTACGTCTGCACGCCGTAGATGGCCGCCTTAGGAGGCTTGTTAGCCAACCCTTAACCAACCCAGATTGCGGGGGAGAGACCTTGCACGCGACGGAAAACCGCCACTGCAGGCGGCCAATTAAGCTTGGATTCACGCAACCGAGCAATTCAACGCCCATTTAAACGTCATTTTGGAAGGCGTCACATATCGATTGAGCTTTCAATTTCACACAAGTGGGTTTGGCGCATGCCAAATCGTGCCCGCCAGTCGCACTTTCATCTCCTCCTCGTGGTGGCCGGCGGCCTCACGTGCGCGGCGGCCGTCGCCATTGGCTTGACTATTTTGTGGTTGCGCTCGGACGCCATCGCCGATGCGGCCAAGGATTCCGGCAATCTCGCAACCGTGCTCGCCCGCCAGCTCGAGAATTCCGTGCAATCCATCGATCTCGTTTTGACCGAGGTCAGAGACAAGGAGGAACTCAGCGCCAAGCAGGAAATCAATAATCTTGATCAAAATTTTCGCGAGGATACCTATCGGACTCTCATTGAACGGCAGTCGCGTTTGCATCAGGCTGAATTTATCGCGGTGGTGGACAAGGATGGGAACCTTGTCAGCACGACGCGACAATGGCCGACGCCGAAGATCAAAGTTTCCGATCGCCCGTATTTTCAGCACCTCAAGCAAACAAATGAAAAGGGCGTTTACATCAGCGCCACGCTCTTCGACCGCGTAAGAGGCCTGCCAGTCATCATCTTGAGCAAGCGAATTACCGGTCCGAATAACTCATTCCTCGGCGCAGTCGTAGTCGGCGTCAGGCTCGCTTATTTCCAGCACATCTATGAATCCATTGCGTCCCTTCCCGATGAATCGTTTCTGCTGTTGCATCGCAACGGCACCGTTATCGTGCGTTTTCCCGACCCGAAGAATCGGGCTTACGAGAAGATGCCGGCAGCATCGCCGTGGTATCAACTCGCCCTACAAGGCGGCGGGCAATATCGATCGCCGGGCTATTTCGACGGCATGGCTCGATTGGTGGCCGTGCACCCGCTGCGCGACTATCCGCTCGTGGTCAATATCGCCGTATCGGAAACCGCAGCGCTCGCGAATTGGCGTATTCAGGCAGTAACTCTCGGTACCGGCGCATTGCTGGTCACGCTCTGTGTGGCGTTTCTCCTTATGGCCCAGAGCAAGCAATTTCGTCGTCTTGCAACATCGGAGGCGACGGTCGATGCCGCCTTGAACAATATGTCGCAAGGACTAGCGATGTTCGACGCGTCGAACAGGCTTGTCGTGTGCAACCGGCGCTACCTCGAAATGTACGGCTTGTCGTCGGGCATTGTGAAGCCGGGCGCCACACTTCGGGAACTCGCTGAACATAGGGCCACAACCGGCAGTTTCTGCACCGAAGAAATCGAGCAGTACGTTACCGATATCCAAGCCGCCGTCGATCAAGGCATCGTCTTCAGCAAGACGACCAATCTCCGCGACGGACGTATTATTTCGATTGTGAACCATCCGACCGCGGACGGCGGATGGGTCGCCACTCATGAGGACATCACCGAACAGAAGCGTGCCGAGGAGCGCATCTCGTATGCCGCCCATCACGATGCACTGACCGGCTTGCCGAATCGCAAGCTTTTTAGCGAACAGCTTGAACAGACGCTCAAGCGCGTCCGCCGTGGCGAACGGCTGGCGGTTTTGTACCTCGATCTCGATCATTTGAAGCGTGTCAATGACAGCCTCGGCCATTCTATCGGCGACAAGCTCCTCAAGGGTGTGGCCGACCGATTGTGCGGTTGCGTCAGAGAGATCGACCTAGTTGCCCGTCTGAGCGGTGACGAATTCGCGATCATTCAGTCATCGCTTGACCGTCCATCCGACGCCGCGGATCTCGCGACGCGAGCCCGTGAAGCGATCCACGAGCCATTCGTTCTCGATGGCCATCAAGTTATCGTCGACATAAGTGTGGGCATCTCGATCGCACCCAATGACGCCACAGAACTCAACGACCTGTTGAAAACGGCGGACATCGCTCTCTATGAGGCCAAGAATACCGGACGTGGAACCTATTGTTTCTATCAGACAGAAATGAATGAACGCGGGCAAACCCGCAGTAAATTAGAGCGGGACCTGCAGAGCGCGATCACCGGTGGCGAGTTCGAGTTGTTCTTCCAGCCAGTTGTCGACCTCGAAGACAACAAGATCAAAATGTGCGAGGCGCTTCTCCGTTGGCATCATCCAGAGCGGGGTATAGTTTCCCCGGCCGAGTTTATACCGATCGCCGAAGAGACCGGCTTGATTGTCTCCCTTGGTGAATGGGTCTTGCGGACAGCGTGCGCCGAGGCAGCGAACTGGCCCGACGATGTCGCAATCGCGGTCAACGTATCGGCTATTCAGCTGACCAGCAAAAATCTGATCAATACAGTCCTCGGTGCCATTGCGTCGACCGGCTTGTCGCCCAATAGGTTGATCCTGGAGATTACCGAGTCGGTGTTCTTGGAAAACACATCCGCCAATCTCGCGACTTTGAAAAATTTGTACAAACTAGGCGTGCGGTTCGCGATGGACGATTTCGGCACCGGCTACTCATCACTCGGTTACTTGGTGAGCTTTCCATTCAGCAAGATCAAAATCGATCGAAGCTTTATTGCCGGCTTAGTGGAAAAAGCCGAATCTCGGGCCGTTGTTCGCGCCATCTCCGATTTGGCACGCAACCTCAACATGCGGATCGTTGCCGAGGGGGTCGAGACAGCGGAACAAAGAGAATGTGCTCAAATGCTCGGTTGCACAGACATCCAGGGTTATTTGATCGGCGTTCCGCGGCCTGCCGGCGAGATCCGCAAGCTTCTCCTGCCGGATGTTCAATATATGGCGAGCGTCATCAACCAGGTCGCGTAGAAGCTGACGGGCGGAGCGATTGCGAGCGGCTGGAAATATCGCTTATCGGCACTGAGCGGACATCGCATACCGCGGCGAGCAGCATCCGCTTTTGGAGTCAAAGCAAACATCCACTGGCCATCGGCTGCCAGCCGCAAGGTCTTGCTGACAAGCCAAAAAAATCGAGGTCAGTTGGCGGCCGCGTGAACGCCGTTGGCTTGCCCCGCCGGCGCGCCGAACTCGGCGGACAGGGCGCGCGTCGCGGCATTAACCTCGTCGCGGATAAGCGCGACGTGATCCTCGCTCGCTCGCATGGTCGGCGTCGACGCACTGATCGCGCCGATCACGGCGCCCGCCTGGTCACGAATCGCGGCACCGACGCAAATCACGCCGGGCAGGAATTCCTCACGGTCAATAGCGTAGCCGTTGCGGCGCACGGAGCGCAGCGATTCCACTAGCGCCGGGAAATTGGTAATGGTGTTGTCGGTGAAGCGCTTCATGCCGCCGGTGAGAATGCGCCGGATCTCGTCCTCCGGCAGCCAGGCCATGATGGCCTTGCCGACCGAGGTCGCGTGCGGTGCTTCCACGCGGCCAAGCCGGCCGGTGTCGACACGAACGGCGTGGCGCGCCTCTCGTACGGCAAGCGTCACCACCGCGTCGCCTTGCAGCGCCGCGAGATGCACCGTTTCGCCGGTGGCCTGGTTGATCTCTTCCAAATAGGGCTGCGCGCGGCGCGGCAGATCGACTTGCAGGCAGGTGTGGCCGAGATAAAGGATGCGCGCGCCCAGCGCATAGAGCCGGCGACCCGGTACCTTCGCGGCAAAACCGCGCTGGATCAGCGTCGCCAGCAAATGGTGGCAGGTCGAAATGTTGAGGCCGGTGCGGTTGGAGAGATCGGTAAGCGATGTCTCACCGCCCGCTTCCGCGATGGTTTCCAGCAGATATAGCGCGCGATCGACCGATTGGATGTTGTGGCGATCGCCGGCAGCGCGCAGTCGCGGCGGACGGGCCTTGCTCCGCGGCCCGTCTAGAACGGTGGCGTCCATGGTTTTGTTCTCCCTGGCCGCTAAGGAAATAGGAGGCCGACTTTGAGTCAAGTGCGTTTTCAGAATGGGCAACGCGATTTTCGTAATATGAAATATTCACTCGCACGAATGCGGCGGTTTAGCCGCATGCAACGACATTCAGCGGTCCGGTTTGGCCAGTCCCAACTCGATTTCCAACGCCCCGCAGAGCATTTGACCCAGGGTGATGTGCATCTCCTGGATTCGCGCTGTGGTAGCGGACGGCACAACCAGCAAATGATCGGCGAGCCCAGTCATGTCGCCGCCGCCGTTGCCGCCAAGCGCCGCGGTCGCCAGCTTCATCGCCTTGGCCTGACGCAACGCGGCGATGACGTTCGGACTCTTGCCCGAGGTCGAGATGGCGATGGCAACGTCGCCCGGCCGCCCGAGCGCCTCGATCTGCCGCGCGAAAATCTTGTCGAAGCCGAGATCGTTGCCGGCGGCGGTGAGCGCCGAGGTGTCGGTGGTCAAGGCAATCGCCGCAATGGCGGCGCGGTTGGTCTTGTAGCGGATGGTCAGTTCGGTCGCGAGATGCTGGGCGTCGCCGGCGCTGCCACCATTGCCGAAGAACATCAGCTTGCCGCCGCCGCGCACCGATTTGACGCAAGCGCCGACCAGGCCGGCGAATGCGGCGGATAATCCTGCCTCGGTGCGCAGCGCCACGTCGTGATGCTCGGCGAATTCACTCTTGAAAAATTCTGTCAGGTCCAATTTTGCCTCTTCATGCGGCCTCACCGCGGAATTCCGGCACCGCGTCGCGCAGCACATCGTAGATGACCGCGCGCTCGTTGCGCGACAGGCCTTGCTCCAGTGTCGCCACCCAGCCTCGGATCGCCGCCAGCGACGGCTGCACCGGTTTGGTGGCAACGATGCCGGGAATGCCAATTTCGTTGGTCTCTTCGTCGCGTGCAAACAGAATCTCGTGTAGCCGCTCGCCCGGGCGTATGCCGGTGAACGCGATCTGGATGTCGCGCCCCGGCTCCAAGCCGCTCAGCCGGATGATGCGTTCGGCGAGATCGACGATTTTGACCGGCTGGCCCATGTTGAGCAAGTAGACCGACACGTCGCTGCTGTCGGGTCCGAGCGCGTGGGTCGCGGCGGTGATGACCAGATCGCACGCTTCGCGGATGGTCATAAAATAGCGCACCATGTCTGGGTGTGTGACGGTGACCGGGCCGCCGGCCTCGATCTGCGCCTTGAACTTCGGCACTACTGAGCCGTTGGACGCCAACACATTGCCGAAGCGCACCGAAATCATGCGCGTGGCACTTTTGCCCGCCGCATGGTGCGCCAAATCGTTGTCGAGCGCCTCGCAATACATTTCCGCCAGACGTTTGGTCGCGCCCAACACGGAGACCGGCTCGATCGCCTTGTCGGTGGAGATCATCACCATGGCCGCGGCGCCAGCCGCCGCCGCGGCATCCGCGACATTGATCGAGCCAAGCACATTGGTCTTGATGCCCTCGTCCCAATCCGTCTCGAGCAGCGGCACGTGCTTGAGCGCGGCGGCGTGGAACACCATGTCGGGTTTGAACTGCGCGACCAGGCCCATGATGCGCGCGCGGTCGCGGATGTCGGCGATGCGGCCGGAAATCGCGGTGTTGGATTGTTTTGATTTGAGCAGTTCCACCACCGCATGCAGCGCCGGCTCTGAATTCTCGATCACCAACAGACGGGCGGCGCCGAAGGCAACCATGCGTTCGCAGATTTCCGAACCGATCGAACCGCCGCCGCCGGTGACGACGATCGCTTTACCGCTCACAAAAGTCTCGAGTCGGCGGTAATCGATACTGACGCTCGGCCGCAGCAACAGATCCTCGACCGCGACCGGTGCGAGTTGCATCGCCTGGCCGCCCGAGTCGAGCGACGGCAACTGACTCATGGTCAGGCCGAGCTTGCGCGCGCGGACCAACAAAGCTTCCGGCCGCGCTTCCGGCGACAACGCCGACGGCGTCAGGATGACGCGCGTCACGACAGTGCCGCGCCCAGCAAAATCGGCGACCACGCGTTCGAGATCGTCGATATCACCCAGCACCGGAACGCCGCGGATCGATTGGCCGCGGTCGGCCGCGGACGGCGACAATACTCCGGCCGGCCAGATTTTCTTCACCGCGCCGCTTTCGATCGCGCGCAGCAAGACTTCGGCGTCGGCCGCGCGTCCGAGCACCAAAGCCGGCGTTGCGTCGGCGGTTTTTGCACGTTGCAGCGTGCGCGCATAATGGAAGTACCGATAGGCGACGCGCGAGCCGCCCAGGAAAAACATCTGCAGCAGCCAGTACAGCAGGATGGTGATCTTGCCGAAGAAAAAGCCGCCGTAAACGTTGGGCGCGACCAGCACATAATCGAGCGCAAGCAGCGACACCGCCAGAGCGGTGGCGGCGCGGAAGATGTCGTAGAGATCGGGGACAGACGTAAACCGCCACTTGTTACGGTGCAGGCCGAAAATCAAATAGACCGCCGCCGCATAGGCCAGAAAGACCGGCAGATATTTGAGCTCGGCGAGGCGGGCGTCGAGCGCTTGGCCCTCGAAGCGCACATAAAACGTCAGCACGATCGCCGCCGCGGTGGCGACGAGATCGTGCAGCACGATCAGAACTTGACGTGAGGTCAGTTTCGACAGCCGTATCATCTCGCGGTGTTCCAACCAATACGCTGCTTTACGCTATTTTCCGGCAGCCGCAAAAGCGCGCTATGGTATCCCGCCCGTGCCAAGATCAACATTTTAACACCACCCCCGCAATGCCGATATCATCGATGCCAAACCCCGGCGAACCGCGATCGCAGGCCCGCTTTATCGGAACGCTGCTTCAGCTGTGGCTTGCAGGTGTCGGCCTGCGGCTCACCATCCTCGCGGTGCCGCCGGTCATTCCGCTGATTCACGATGGGCTCAAGCTTAACGCTACCCAGGTCGGCATTCTCACCGGCCTGCCCTCGATGCTGTTCGCGATCGCCGCCGTGCCCGGTTCGCTGCTGATCGCGCGGCTCGGCGTACGCGCGGCGCTGGTGGTCGGGCTCGCCATCACCGCGATCGGTGGCGCGCTACGCGGCGCCATCCCCGACGTGATGTGGCTTTATGCGATGACCGTCGCCATGGGCGCCGGCGTTGCCGTCATGCAGGTGACCATGCCGCCGGCGGTGCGTGCCTGGATTCCGCAGCGCATCGGCTTCGCCACCGCCGTCTACACCAACGGCCTGCTGATCGGCGAAATCCTCCCCGTCGCGTTGATGCTGCCGTTGGTGCTGCCGCTGGTCGGCGGCAGCTGGCAATGGGGCTTCGTTGCATGGAGCGTCCCTGTCGCCGTCATCGCCGTGCTGATCCTGACGCTGGCGCCGGCGCCAGCCAACGGGCGCGCATCCGCGACGCGCCGACGCTGGTGGCCGGACTGGAACAGTCTCCTAATCTGGCGGCTCGGCATCATGCTCGGTACCGTCAATGCCACCTATTTCGCGACGAATGCGTTCTTGCCCGACTATCTCCGCGGCCATGGGCAAGGCGCCTGGATCAGCGCCGCACTGACCGGACTCAATATCGGCCAGGTGCCGGCGTCGGCGCTGTTGCTTGCTTTCGCACATCGGCTCGAGCGCAAGGCCTGGCCCTATGTCGCCTGCGGACTGCTCTGCGTGATGTCGACCGGCGGCATCGTATTCAGCGCCGGCGTCTGGGTCGTCGTCGCCGCGACGGTACAGGGCTTTGCTAATGCGGCGATCCTCATTCTCATCCTGGCGCTGCCGCCGCTGTTGAGCGATCCGGACGACGTGCATCGAGTCACCGCTGCCATGTTCACGATCAGTTATAGCTGCGCGGTGATTGTGCCGGTCCTCAGCGGCTTCGTCTGGGACACGACCGGCATCGCCAGTACGGCCTTTGCGCCGATCGCGGTTTGCGGCATCGTACTGATCGCGCTGGCGCCGGCGATCAATCACGTGCGGCTGGCCGAGGAGGGTGTCTGATGCGGCCCATTCCGGTCGGAGCCAAGGGCACCTTTACGCTGCGGGTGACGCCGGCGCACCTCGCCAATCAATTCAAAGACGTCAGCCTGCCGCAGGTGTTCGCCACACCGATGATGGTGACCGCCATGGAGAATGCCGCGCTCAACGCGGTGCGCGAATACCTCGACCCGGGCGAGAGCGCGGTCGGCACGGTCGTCAATATCCGTCATTTGGCCGCGACGCCGGCCGGCCATCTGGTAACCGCCGACGCCGTGGTGACCAAGGTCGACGGCCGCCGCATCGAATTCACGGTGCGTGCGCGCGACGAGATCGAGGAGATCGGCAACGGCACCCACGAGCGCATGGTGGTCGATATGGGCCGGCTGAGCACGCGCTTGCAGGCCAAAAAGAGGCCTTAGTCACAGGCCTCTACAAGGCCCTTGAATCCGGCTTTTTTCCGCAGTATGCGTCAGGAGGCACATCAAATATATCTATACTGATGCTTTAAACATGATAACCGGCAACCAGATGCGGGCAGCGCGGGCGCTGCTCGGACTCGACCAGCGCCAATTGGCGCAAGCCGCGGGCCTCTCGTTGCCGACCATCCAACGCATGGAAGCCTGCGACGGCGTGGTGCGCGGCAATGTCGATTCGCTGATGAAACTGGTCGACGCGCTTGCCGCCAATGGCATCGAACTGATCGGCGAAGGCGCGGCGAGCAGCGGCGGTGGCCGCGGGGTGCGGCTCAAATGATGGTCGTCTACGCACTTTACGGCGTGGCCGCGCTGATCATTTTGGCGCCGGTCGCGATCGCGCTAGGCGGCTCGCCGCGCGGGACGGCAGTAGTCTACGGCGCGAGCCTGATCGTCACCTTGACGCTCGGCATCATCGCCCTGCTCTGCCTTTCCGGATATTGCCGAACCGATCCACGGTGACTTTACCGTTCGGCCTGCCCTGGCTGGGCGCGCATTTCCGCATTGACGCGCTCGCCGCCTTCTTCCTGGTGGTCGTCAATCTCGGCGGCGCCTCGGCGAGCCTGTTCGCGCTCGGTTACGGCCGCCACGAGGACGCGCCGCAACGCGTGCTGCCATTCTATCCCGTCTACCTCGTCGCCATGAACCTCGTGGTGCTGGCGGACGACGCCTTCTCCTTTCTGGTGTCGTGGGAGTTCATGTCGCTCACGTCCTGGGCGCTGGTGATTTCGCATCACCGCGTGGCCGAAAACGTGCGCGCCGGCTACGTCTACCTGCTGATGGCGAGCTTCGGCACGCTGGCGTTGCTGCTCGCTTTCGGTCTGCTCGCCGGCGCCGACGGCAACTATACCTTCGACGCCATTCGCCTGTCGCATCCGTCCGCACAGCTCGCCGCGCTGGTGCTGGTGCTAACCATCGTCGGTGCCGGGTCGAAAGCCGGCGTGGTGCCGCTGCACGCCTGGCTGCCGCTGGCGCATCCGGCCGCGCCCAGCCATGTCTCGGCGCTGATGAGCGGTGTGATGACCAAGGTCGCAGTCTACGGCCTCATCCGCATCGTGTTCGATCTGCTGGGGCCGCCGGCCTGGTGGTGGAGCATGGCGGTGCTCGGCGTCGGCGGCATCACCGCGGTGATGGGTGTGCTCTACGCGCTGATGCAGCACGATCTCAAACGCCTGCTCGCCTATCACACGGTGGAGAATATCGGCATCATCTATATCGGCCTCGGCCTGGCGCTCGCCTTCAAGGGCGCCGACATGCCGCTTGCCGCCGCGCTCGCACTCACCGCCGGGCTATTCCACGTCTTCAACCACTCCGTCTTCAAGAGCCTGCTGTTCTTCGGCGCCGGCGCCGTGCTCAATGCCACCGGTGAGCGCGACATGGAGCATCTCGGCGGGCTGATCCACCGCATGCCGCAGACTGCCTTCGTGTTCCTGGTCGGCTGCGTGGCGATTTCGGCGCTTCCGCCACTCAATGGTTTCGTGTCCGAATGGCTGACCTTCCAGGCCATTCTGCTCAGCCCGCAATTGCCGGCCTGGGGTCTGAAATTCATGGTGCCCGCCGTCGGCGCATTGCTGGCGCTGTCGGCGGCGTTAGCCGCCGCCTGTTTCGTCAAGGCCTTCGGCGTGACCTTCCTCGGCCGCGCCCGCACGCCGGCCGCCGCGCAAGCGCAGGAGACCGACAGCAATTCGCTCGCCGCCATGTATTTTCTGGCCGCATTATGTCTCGTCACCGGAATTCTCCCCGGTTTCTTCATCGACGCGCTCAACCCGGTGACCAATAGCCTAATCGGTGTCGGCATGCCGCATCAGGCCGGTGTCGAATGGCTGTCGATCGTGCCGATCGCCGAAAGCCGCAGTTCCTATAACGGGCTCTTGGTGTTCCTCTTTGTCGTCATGTCCGGCTCGCTCGCGGCCTTTGCCATTCATCGTCTGGCGTCGGACAAACTGCGGCGCGCGCCGGCCTGGGACTGCGGCTATCCGGACCCAAGCCCGGCAACGCAGTACACCGCGTCAAGCTTTGCCCAGCCGATCCGCCGCGTTTATGGCACGACCGTGTTCCGCGCGCGCGAGATCGGCGAAATGCCGCCGCCAGGCTCGCTGGCGCCGGCGCGTTTGACGGTCGATCTGCACGACCTGATCTGGGACGCCGCCTATGCGCCGATAGCAAGATTCATTGGTTACGCGGCCGACCGGCTCAACATCCTGCAATTCCTCACTATCCGCCGCTATCTGACGCTGGTGTTCACGGCGCTGGTTCTCCTCTTACTGGTGCTCGCTATATGGCCTTGATCCGCGATTTCATCTCGCAAGGCGCGGAGATGCTGCTGGTGCTGCTGCTCTCACCGCTGCTCACCGGCTTTGTGCGCAAGATAAAGGCGCGACTGCTGCGCCGGCAGGGCCCGCCGCTGCTGCAGCCCTATCGCGATCTGATCCGGCTAATGCGCAAAGACGTGGTGCTGGCGGAGAGCGCGTCCTGGCTGTTCCGCGTCATCCCCTACATTATCTTTGCCGGCACCTGGGTGGCCGCGTCGCTAGTGCCGACCTTCCGCAGCGGGCTGCTGTTTTCCTGGTCGGCGGACCTCATCGCCATCATCGCGCTGCTCGGCAGTGCACGCTTCTTCCTGGCGCTGGCCGGACTCGACGTCGGCACCGCGTTCGGCGGCATCGGCTCGAGCCGCGAGGTGATGATCGCCTCGCTGGCGGAACCGGCGATGTTGATGATCGTGTTCACGCTGGCGCTGGTCGCCGGCTCGACGCAACTCTCGACCATGGCCGCCTACATGGTGTCGGGCGCGGTGGGTTTGCGCGTGTCGCTGGGCCTGGCGCTGTTGGCGCTGATCATGGTGGCGATCGCCGAGAACGCGCGCATCCCGATCGACAATCCGGCGACGCATCTTGAACTCACCATGGTGCATGAGGCGATGGTGCTGGAATATTCCGGCCGGCATCTGGCGCTGATCGATTTGACGTCCGAGCTCAAGCTGCTGCTCTACGTCTCGGTAATCGGCTGCCTATTCACGCCCTGGGGCATCGCCGGCCCCGATGCGAGCCCGCGCGCCATCGCCATCGGCCTTGCCGCTTACTCCGTCAAGCTCGCGGCTGGCGGCCTTCTGCTGGCGGTGTTCGAGACGGCCATCGCCAAGATGCGCGTGTTCCGCGTGCCGGCCTTCCTCGGCGCGGCGCTGATGCTCGGTCTGCTCGGCACTTTGCTGCTGTTCGTTTCGAGGAGCTTGTAGCGATGGGCACCCTCACATTCGATATCGCCCATATGCTGGCCGGTTCGCTGGTGCTGGTGAGCTTCATGCAACTTTACCAGGATCGGCTCTACGCGTTGCTCAATACCTTCGCGTTACATGCCTTCATCCTGGCGGCCTCAGTCGCTTGGCAGGCCTTCGTCCAGGATGCCCCGCATCTTTATCTGACGGCGATGATCGCGCTGGTGTTCAAGGCCATCGTCATCCCGGTGGCGCTGCACCGGATCATCGTCAAGCTCGGCATCCACCGCGAGATCGAGACCGTGGTCGGCGTCGGCCCCGCCATGCTGCTCGGCATGGGACTGGTGGCGCTGTCCATGGTGGTGATGCTGCGGGTGACGGCGGAAGCCGATCCGCTGGCGCGCGAGGACTTGGCGTTCGCATTGTCGGTGGTGCTGCTCGGCCTCTTGATGATGGTGACGCGGCGCAACGCGGTGAGCCAGGTGATCGGTTTCATGTCGCTGGAAAACGGACTGGTGCTGGCGGCGACCGGGGCCAAGGGCATGCCGCTGGTGGTCGAAATATCCGTTGCTTTCTCGGTGCTGATCGCCTTCATCGTCATCGGCATCTTCCTATTCCGCATCCGCGAGCGTTTCGACACCGTCGACGTGCAGGCGCTCGACAAATTCCGCGGAGAGCGGCGATGATCGACGCGCTCACCGGCGTTCTGCTGATTCCGGCCGTGGCGGCGTGCCTGCTCGCCGTGCTGCCCGGCTATCGGCTGACCGCGATCCTCAACGTGCTGGCGGCGCTGGCGAGCTTCCTCACCGCGGCATCGCTGTTCGTGGTCGAGCCGAAGTCCGGGCCTTATTTGCTGGTGGACGACCTCAACAAGGTCTTTATCGTGCTGACGACCTTCGTCGGCTTCACCACCAGCGTGTTCAGCGCGAGCTACATCGGACACGAGATCGAGATCGGTCGGCTGACGCCGATCTCCGTGCGCTTCTATCACGCCATGTACCAGGTGCTGATGTTCGCCATGAACCTCGCGCTGGTGGCCAACAATATCGGCCTGATGTGGGTGGCGATCGAGATGGCGACGCTCACCACCGTACTGATGGTCGGCATCTACCGCACGCACGAGGCGCTGGAAGCGGCGTGGAAATATTTCATTCTCGGCAGCGTCGGCATCGCGCTGGCGCTGTTCGGCACCATCCTGGTCTATATGGCGGCAAAGCCGGTGATCGGCGAAGGCATCAACGCCATGGTGTGGACCGTGCTGGTGACCAAGGCGGCGAAATTCGATCCGGCGCTGCTCAACGTCGCCTTCGTCTTCTTGCTGCTCGGCTACGGCACCAAAGTGGGTCTTGCCCCGCTGCACGCATGGCTGCCGGACGCGCACGCAGAAGGCCCAACGCCGATCTCGGCGGTGCTGTCGGGCTTGCTCCTCAACGTGGCGCTCTATGCGCTGCTGCGTTTCAAAATGATCCTAGCGCTTAATCCGGCAGCGATCGCGCCCGGCCCGCTGATGGTGACCATGGGGCTGATCTCAGCCGTGTTCGCCGCCTTCATGCTGTACCGGCGGCGCGACATCAAACGCATGTTCGCCTATTCCTCCATCGAGCACATGGGCATCATCGTGTTCGCCTTCGGCATGGGCGGTCCGCTCGCCAATTTCGCCGCGCTCCTGCACATGACCATGCATTCGCTGACCAAGTCGGCGATCTTCTACGCGGTCGGCCACATCTCCCAGGTCAAGGGCACGCAGAAAATCGCCGACATGGGCGGGCTGACGGTGAGCAATCCGGTACTCGGCTGGGGCCTTGTGCTCGGCGTCGTCGCCATTGCCGGACTACCGCCGCTCGGCATATTCATGAGCGAGTTCCTGGTGGTGTCGTCGACCTTCGCGCGCGAGCCGTGGCTGGCGACCATTCTGGTGTTCGCCATATTGGTCGCGTTGGGCGGCCTGTTCCTGCGGCTCAATACGATCGCCTTCGGCGAGCCGCGCGGGCCAACCGCGCCGGCGCAGGCCTCCTACGTGCCGATGTTCGCCCATCTCGCCATCGTGTTCATGGCGGGCATTTATATGCCGCCTGCGCTGGTCAGCGGCTTCCAGAACGTCGCCAGGCTGTTGGGATAGCGCCATGCAACGCGCCACTGTGACCGAACAAGGCTGGAATGAGGCGATCGCCCAATTGGCGGCAGGCGAATGCACGTTGCTCGGGCTGTGGGGCGATCCGCCGAACGTGCACATGGCGACGATCGACGAGGCGACCGGCAATATCGCCATCGTCACTTATGCCTGCGCCGACGGACGCTACCCGAGCGTCGGCGCACAGCATCCGCCAGCGTTACGGCTCGAACGCGCCATCCGCAGCCTGTTCGGCTTGGATGCAACTGGTTCACCCGATACGCGGCCCTGGCTCGATCTCGGGTTCTGGGACGTGCGCCATCCCCTGGGGAAAAAACAACCCGCGCAAAAGGCCACACCATACGAATTTCTACCGGTCGAAGGCGAAAGCCTGCACCAGATTCCGGTCGGACCGGTGCATGCGGGCATTATCGAGCCAGGCCATTTCCGCTTCACCGCCAATGGCGAGCACGTAGTGCGGCTGGAGCAGCGGCTCGGTTATGTGCACAAGGGTACCGAGTCGTTGATGACGGGCGCGACGCTCGACAATGCGGCGAAACTCGCCGGCCGCGCCTCCGGCGATAGCACCGTCGCTTATTCCTTTGCTTTTGCGCAGGCGGCCGAAGCCGCATTGCACATAAAAGTGCCGCCGCGCGCGGTTTATCTGCGCGCGTTGATGGCCGAGCTCGAGCGCCTGGCCAATCATTTTGGCGACATCGGCGCGATCTGCAACGACGCTTCGTTCGCGCTGATGCACGCGCAAACTGGTATCCTGCGTGAACACGTCTTGCGCACAGCGGATGCCTGTTTCGGCCACCGGCTGATGATGGATGCGATCGTGCCCGGTGGGCTGGCGCGCGATATCGCGGCGGACGGCGCAGCGCAGGTGCAAGCCTTGCTCGCGGAACTTCGGCGGGTATTTCCGCGCCTGACCGAACTCTACGACAACACCGCCTCGCTGCAGGACCGCACCGTCACCACGGGCATCATCAAGCCCGACTACGTGCGCCAATGGGGCGCCGGCGGCTATGTCGGGCGCGCGTCAGGCCGCGGCTTCGACGCACGGCGCATACCAAGCTATGCGCCTTACGACAAGCTCACCTTCGAGGTGCCGGTGCTCGCCGCCGGCGACGTCAATGCGCGGGTGTGGATCCGCATTCGCGAGGTCGAGCAGAGCCTGTCGTTGATCGACCAGATTCTCGGCGCGCTGCCGGACGGAGAAATTCACGCTTCCGTCAAACTGAACGGCAAGACCTGCGAAGGCCTCGGCTTCGTCGAAGCGTTCCGCGGCGATGTGCTGGTCTGGGTGCGGCTCAACGGCAAGGGACAGGTCGAACGCTGCCACATGCGCGATGCATCATGGTTCCAATGGCCGCTGTTGGAGACCGCGATCGAAGATAACATCGTCGCCGACTTCCCGATCTGCAACAAATCGTTCAACTGCTCGTATTCGGGGCACGATCTCTGATGCGCAGGACACTGTTCGAAAGTTTCACCCACGGTCCGCTCACCGAAGCCGCGCCGAAGCCCGACGACGCGGGCCTTGCCGAACTGGCGAAAGCGGTGAACCGTGCCGCGCGCGCGAAGCTCGGGCGCTCGCTGTCGATCCGGCAGGTCGATGCCGGTTCGTGCAACGGCTGCGAGTTGGAAATCCACGCGCTGAATAACGCGTTCTACGATCTCGAACGCTTCGGCCTGCATTTCGTGGCCTCGCCGCGTCACGCCGACGTGCTAATGGTGACTGGGCCGGTGACCAAGAATATGCGCGAGGCCTTGCTGCGCACCTACAACGCCACGCCCGATCCGAAATGGGTAATCGCTGTCGGCACCTGCGCCGCCGATGGCGGCCTGTTCGCCGGCAGCTATGCAGTCGCCGGCGGCGTCAAGGACGTGGTGCCCGTCGATCTGCATATCCCGGGCTGTCCGCCGAACCCCAAAGCGCTGCTGAGCGGGCTGTTGGCGCTGCTGCAAACCGCCGCCTAGCCGCACGGCGGCCGTCAGACGGCCACCTTGGTGAGGAACCCTTCGACTTCGCTGCGCAGATTGGCGGCCGCTTGTTCCACAGATTCGGATGCAGCGAGCACGGTCTGCGCCGACTGCTGGCTTTCGGTGGTGGCGCCGGCCACTTCACCCAAAACCGTAACGATCAGCTTGGCGCCGTCTGCAGCGCTGGTCACGTTTTGCGAGATCTCCGCAGTCGCTGCGTTCTGCTGCTCCACCGATATTGCGACCGCCGAGGTGTACTCGTTGATTTCCCGCATACGGTGCGCGATCCGCCCGATCGCTTCCACGGCTTTGTCGGTCGAGTTCTGGACTTCCAGAATCTGGCTGGAGATATCCTCGGTCGCCTTGGCGGTCTGCACCGCGAGCGATTTCACCTCGGACGCGACCACCGCGAAGCCGCGGCCGGCTTCGCCTGCGCGCGCCGCTTCGATGGTTGCGTTGAGCGCCAGCAGATTGGTTTGCCCGGCGATATTGCGGATGAGCTTGGTGACGTCGCCGATCTTGCGCGCGCCCTGCGCCAGCGCGCCAATATCCTGATTGGTGGTTTGCGCTTCCTCGACAGCGACCCGTACCACGTCGCTGGTCTGGTTGAGCCGGCGCCCGATCTCGGCGATCGAACTCGACAATTCGTCAGCGGCGATCGCTGCGGTCTCTACATTGGCCGACGCCTCGTTCGACGACTGTACCGCGCTTTCGGCGCGTTTCGACGTATGGCCGGAGGCGTTGAACAGGCTGGCCGCCGTGGTGCGCATTTCGTCCGCACTGACGGCTACAGACCGCAAAAGATTTTCGACGCGTTCGCGGAACGCCGAAATCGCGTTTTCAATGACGGCGCGGCGTTCTTCCTGGTGCAGGAAGGTCGTACGCTGCTGCTCGGCCTGCCGCCGCTCAGTGATGTCCTCATGCGTGCCGATCCAGCCGCCACCTTTCATCGGATGGTTGGTGACGAGCAAAAGGCGGCCGCCCTTGGACTTGACCTCGTGTACGATGGTCCGCCCGTGTCCGACCGCGGTCAAAAATTCTTTCCGATATTCCTCGGGATTGCGCGAGAAGGTGCCCTTGGCAACCCGCTTCTTCAGCACCTCGGTCAGCGTGGCTCCCGGTTTCACGTCGTCCTGCGTCAGCTCGTACATTTTGTAATATTGCGCGTTGCAGACAACCAGACGTTCCGCGGCGTCGAACATGCAGAGGCCCTGCGCCATGCTGTCGATGGCGGTGCGGATCTGCTCGACTTCCCGGCTCTGATGCCGGGTAAGCATGGCGCCGGTCAGACTCATCGCGAACTGCGAAATGACGGCGGCGGCGATGGCAGTGAGCGCCGTTGCGGACAGAGACGGGATAGCCGTAGAGGCCCAGCCTGGCAAAATAGTAATCAGCACAGCGAAAGTCAGCGCAAAAGACGCGACCCCGGCCAGCGTGACTATAGACGAGACGCGCTTAAAATTCAGGGAGAAGAACATTTTTGGAATCAATCCTTTGCCCCGATCGGCCAGGGCGATTATTCCTCTGCCGCCTTTTTTTGCAGTTAATTGATGGTAAAGAGATCGTTAACAAAAAATCACTCCGGGAGGATCGTTGCTTGAAGCTTGTGCTGTTCCAGAGCGCGCCGGGCGCCGAAATGTTGCCGGGCGTGCTGACCGAGCGCGGAATTGTCGACATTTCGCCGGCCGTGAAAAAAGGGTACACGCCGCAGTTGACCATGCGGCGCATCATCGACGAGTTCGAACAGTTGCGCCCGGGATTGAAAAGGATTGCCGGCGAGAGCGCTGCCGTGCCGCTCGATCGCGTGCTCCTGTGTCCGCCCTTGCCACGGCCGGGCAAAATCCTTGCCTGCATCGCCAATTATTGGGAGCATGCCCAGCGCGAACCGCGCCCGCTCAACATGTTCATGAAGAATCCCGATGCCGTCGTCGGGCCGGGCGACACCATCATGCTGCCGGAGTTCACCGTGCCCTGGATCTTCATGCACGAGGCCGAGCTCGCGCTGGTCATCAAAGGCCCGGCGAAGATGGTGAAAGCAAAGGATTGGCGGAACGCCGTGTTCGGCTACACCGCGATGATCGACGTCTCGGCGCGCGAGCAGGGCCGCAAGACCTGGCCGGCGTCGCCACTCACCAGCTGGCTCGGCAAGTCGTTCGACACCTTCGCGCCGATCGGCCCCTGCATCGCTACGGCGGACGAGATCGAGGATCCCAACGATCTGATCGTGCGCTTCTGGAACGACGGGCAACTCCGCCACAACTACAATACCGATGACATGGAGCACCGCGTCCCCGAACTGATTGAGTTCGCCACCACAGTGATGACCATGAATTCTGGCGACCTCATCGCCTGCGGAACCAACCACGAGGGTTTGGGCGCCCTGCAGGACGGCGAAACCGTCGACATCGAAATCCAGAATATCGGCAAGATGTCTCTGAAGGTCTCCGATCCGCTGAAGAGAAAATGGGAGCGTGGAATCTACATGGGCGTGGATTCGACGAATCCTGATGCCGTCAAACGGCACCGTCCGCAGGGCGGGCCGCTGCCGCCGTAAAGGGAAGTCATGATGGGCCACGCCAAGAGCGAAATTCGCGACAACATGCAGGTCGATTGGGACGCGCCCATCCGCATGGACGACGGCGTCGTGCTGCGCGCCGACGTCTATCGGCCGGTCGGCGGCGGACAATATCCGGTCATTCTGAGCTACGGGCCTTACGCCAAGGGCCTGTCGTTTCAGGAGGGCTATCCGAGCCAATGGGGCCGCGTGATCAAATCGGCGCCCAATGTCCTGGAAGAGTTGAGCAACAAATATCAGAACTGGGAACTGGTCGATCCGGAGAAATGGGTGCCAGACGGTTACGCTTGCGTGCGCGTCGACTCGCGCGGGGCGGGGCGCTCACCGGGTACGCTCGACGTCTGGTCGGCGCGTGAGGCGCAGGATCTTTATCAGTGCGTCGAATGGGCCGGGACGCAGACTTGGAGCAACGGCAAGGTCGGCATCAACGGCATCTCGTACTATGCGATGAACCAGTGGAACGCGGGCGCGTTAAAGCCGCCGCACTTGGCTGCGCTCTGTATTTGGGAAGGTTCGTCCGACTATTACCGCGAATTATGTCGGCATGGCGGAATTCTGTGCGACTTCCTCAGCAGTTGGCATCCGCGCCAAGTCGCGAGTGTGCAGCACGGCGTCGGCGAGCGCGGCGCCAAGAGCAAGGTTACCGGCGAGCCGGTCGCGGGCCCCGAAACGCTGCCTAAGGAAGAATTGGCGAAGCTTTGCGCCGACACGCCGGGCGAAGCCAAGCGGCATCGCCTTCGTGACGACTATTACGCCGCACGCACCGCCGTGTACGAGAACATCCAGGCGCCGACGCTCTCTGCCGCCAACTGGGGAGGCGTCGGCCTGCACACGCGCGGCAATTTCGAGGGCTGGCTCGCCGCCGGCTCCAAGGAGAAGTGGCTGGAGGTACACGGCGACACCCACTTCACGCATTTTTACAGCGCATACGGCGAAGCGTTGCAGAAACGCTTCTTCGCCCATTTCCTCAAGGGCGAGGACAGCGGCTGGAGCAAGCAGCCGCGCGTCGCGCTTAACATCCGCCATCCGGGCGAGAAATTTATCTTACGCGCGGAAAACGAATGGCCGCTCGCCCGCACGCAATGGACGAAATATTACCTGCAGCCGGACGGCCTTGGCATTAGCCCTGCAGCGCCTAAGGGCGTAGCGACGCTGCGCTACGAGACGACCGGCGACGGCCTCACCTTCCGCACCGCTCCGTCGGACAAGAGCCTCGAAGTTACCGGGCCAGTCGCGGCTAAGCTCTGGGTGTCGTCGGAGACCACAGACGCCGACATTTTCCTGGTGCTGCGACTGTTCGATCCGGCCGGCAAGGAAGTTACCTTCATCGGCTCGAACGACCCGCGTACACCGGTCGGTCTCGGCTGGTTACGCGCTTCGCAGCGCAAGCTCGATCCGAAACGATCGCTACCCTATCGGCCCTGGCATCCGCACGATGAGGAATGGCCGCTGGAACCCGGCGAGCCGGTCGAGCTCAACATCGAGATCTGGCCAACCTCGATCGTGGTTCCGCCCGGCTACCGGCTCGCGCTGACCGTGCGCGGCAAGGATTACGAAGTCGACGGCAAGGACGCCGCGCTTCCCAACGCGCCCTATCCGATGAAGGGGGTCGGACCGTTCCTGCACATCGATCCGGACGACCGGCCGGCGGCGATATTCGCCACACGCAACACATTGCATTTCGCGCCTGGCAAGGAGCCTCATCTCTTGTTGCCGATCATTCCCGAGGAGTAGGCTTTCGGCGGAGGCAACAACAAGGAGACGACAATGAAACCGATCCTTGTCGCCGCGGTTGCAGCGGGCGCTTTGGCTTTGGCTTTGGCAGGGCCGGCCAGCGCGGAAGACCTATCCAAGCCGTACCGTCACCATCGTCGTTCCCTACCCGGCCGGCGGGCCGACCGATGAGACTGCGCGCGTGGTCGCGCATTCGCTATCGGAAAAGCTCAAGCAAAACGTGATTGTCGAAAACGTCACCGGTGGCGGGACCGTCATAGCCACCAACAAGGTCGCCAAGGCGGCGCCCGACGGCTACACGCTGCTGCTACACAATCTGCAAATCTCGGCCAACGTCACACTTTACCAGAACCTTCCATTCGATACCGAGAAAGACCTCACCCCAGTGATGTTGATCAACGAAAACCCGTTGTTCCTGGTCGGCAGCAACACGCTTGCGCCAAACAACTTAACAGAGTTGATCGCGCTGATGAAAAGAGCAGACTCTGAAGGCGGCAATTCCGGGATACGGTGCAACCGGTTACCTAACGACTACGCTGCTCGCTCAAGTTGCCAAAGTGCCCATCAACCAAATTCCGTATCGTGGCGCGGCGCCGGCATTGACCGATCTGCTGGGCGGCCATGTCGATCTTTTCTTTGCCACGCCGCAGCAAATCGAGCCGCAGGTAAAGGCTGGCAAGGTGAAGGCCTACGGCATCACCGCCAAGGAAAAATCTGCCGAGATGCCTGCCGCCGAAAGCATGGTGATGGCCCTCGGGCCGAAGTTCGACATCGTCTACTGGCAGGCACTGTTCGCTCCAACCGGCACCCCACAATCGGTCATCGACACGCTTAACAAAGCACTGCAAGCAACGGTGTCAGATCCGGCGATCATCAAGCGCTGGCACGACGAAGGTATGTCGACTTTTCCCAAGGACCGGCGTTCGGTTGCCGCTGCCCGCGCGATGATGAAGAGCGAGATCGCACGCTGGGGCGAAACGATCCGCGACAATAATATCCACGTCAGCCAGTAGCCTCTTGTTGCCGGTCATTCCCGAGAGCTAAGCTTCCTCCCAAAACGATAAATCAGGGAGGAACATCATGAAGCGCATTGCTAGCCTTGTTTTAAGCGTGCTTGGCGTGTTGGCTTTCGCCGGCCCTGCCGTCGCGGCCTATCCGGATCGCACCGTTACTATCGTCGTGCCCTATCCGGCCGGCGGGCCGACCGACCAACTCGCGCGAGTGATCGCCGACAAACTGTCGAAGAAGTTCGGGCAGAATTTCATCGTCGAAAATGTCACCGGCGGCAGCACGATCATCGCCTCCAACAAGGTCGCGAAAGCGAAGCCCGACGGCTATACACTGCTTCTGCATAACCTGCAGATTTCCGCCAATCCGACGCTATTCAAGTCCTTGCCGTTCGACATGATCAAAGACCTCAAGACAGTGATGATGATCAACCGCAATCCACTGGTCCTGGTCGGACGCCCGGGCCTTGCGCCGAATTCGCTCAAGGAGCTCATGGCGCTGATGAAAAAGGAGCACTTGAAGGAGGCACTGCCGGGCTTCGGCACCACCGGGCATCTGACGTCGCGGCTATTCGCGCAGGAGACCGGGCTCAAGTTCGACGAGATCCCCTATCGCGGCGGCGCGCCGGCGGTGACGGATCTACTCGGCGACCACGTCGATTTCATGATCGGCACGCCCCAGCAACTGATGCCGCTGGTCAAAGCCGGCAAGCTCAAGGCCTATGGCGTGACGCAGAAGGGCAAGATGCCAGAATTCCCCCATGCCGACAGCATGGCTGACCTGCTTGGACCGAAATTCGCGATTTATTATTGGCAGGGACTATTTGCGCCGGCGGGAACGCCAGACGCGGTTATCAAGACATTGAACGGGGCGGTCAACGGCGTCGCCAACGATCCGGAAATTTTTAAACAGTGGCATGACACCGGCGTGGAGGCATTCCCGAAGGATATGCGCACGCCGGCCGCTGGCGAAAAGTTTCTCAAGGCCGAAATCGCCCGCTGGGGCAAAGTGATCAAGGACAACAATATCCACGTCAACCAGTGACGTGAACTCCTGCAGCCGGCGTTATTTTCGTTGGTGCATGATCTTATCCGAAAACCGGTACCCACTTTTCGGGATCATGCACTATTTCGCCGGCTGCAGCACCTGCTCGAGCCAGTCCCACATATAAGCCGAACAGATCGATTGGTTGTCGATCTGGCAGTGGTGGTAGCCGCCTTCCTCGCGCGTGAACAGCTTGAAGGTCTTCTGCTTTGAGCCGACGGCGGCGAAGCATTTTTGCGCCTCGGGCAAGGGGATCTGCTCGTCGCCCTCGCCGTGCAGCATCAGGAACGGGCAGGTGATCTTCTGCACCACGCCGTCGAGCTTGAACGGCTCGAGCGCCTCGAGCACTTCGTCCTGCGTTTTCACCTTCAGCACCCAGGCGATGTGCTCGTGCGCCACGGAGAGCGATGGCGTGTCCGCCCGCGCCAGCCGCTCGAAACGGTCCGCCCAAATTTTCCGATAGTCCCATTGTGCGCCCCAAGCGATGCAGCAGGCGAAGCGCTGCTCGAAGGCGGCCGCGCGCGGCGCGTAATAGCCGCCGAGGCTGATCGCCATGACGCCGATGCGCTTGGGATCGACTTCCGGCCGCGCGGCCAGGTAGTCGAACACCGGCGTGGCGTAGTGCTCGGTGTCGGGGCGCAAATAAAGATTGCGGAAACGAATGCTTTCGCCGTTGCCGGGCCCATCTACGATCAGGCAGGCGATGCCGCGCGCGGCAAGATCGGCAACGCCCTTGAAATACTGAATCTCCTTGGTGACATCGAGCCCATCGAAAAACACCATAGCCGGCATTTTGCCGCATTTGTTCGCCGGCTCGGCATGCACGAACATCGCCGGCAGGCTTGTGTTACCATAAGGCACTTCGACATGCTCCATGCGCGGACGCTTGATGTGCTGCGCCGCGTCGCGCAAAGCTTGTACGCCGCACATATAGGCGTCGTTGCCTTCTTTGCTCTTCGGCTGCAGGAAGCGTTCGCCGATGTGATAATAGGCGCTCGCGCGCTGCAGATATTGGGCGCCGCTCGTCATGTGGCCTTCGGCCATGCGGCCACGGCCGCGATCCTCGACAATCCGTGCCTCGCGCGTCCATTCGCGGAACCATGCGTCGTCGTCGCCGACGACCTTCTTGAGCCGCAGCCCGACTCGATTGACCTCGCCGATTTCCGCGCCGCCCCACGGCGCCATGTTCAGCCCCATCAGCAGACCGTGCGACCAGCGATAGTTGTCCGGAAAGTACGTGAACGACAGTTCTTCGGCGGCCATCGGTTTATCTACTCCCGTTCGAGCCATTCTTTGTCGCACCGGGAGTAAGCTTATCGACTTTGGTGGCCGGGCGACAATGCCAACCTTGCCGTCATCGATGCGGACGGCGGGACGTGAAAGCGATCGCTCGTTGCCGGTGGAGCGGCAACGGGCAAATGGAAATTCCACAAGTGTGAATTGCATTGCCCTGGTGCGCGGAAGCGCCGCAAAGCGGTATTTCGACCGATACTGAACGGTCGCGTGCGCTAAGGCTCGGATTTATTGACTTATATCAAGCAGACTATCGTTTACGCCTCGTACCTTTGAGCCTCGCCGGTGGCACATGAAAGTCGGCAAGGGCATCGCGTTGGATTTGATCCTGAGCGAATAGGTGGCGTGTGGCAGACGTTCCTTTTTTTGAGTTGCGCGGAATCTCCAAGGAATTTCCCGGCGTCAAAGCGCTCAACGATGTGTCGTTCGAGATCCGCGCCGGTGAAGTGCACATGCTGGTCGGCGAGAACGGCGCCGGCAAATCGACATTAATGAAAATTCTGTGCGGAGCTTATCGCGCCGACAGCGGCTCATTCTTCAGCAACGGAGAGCCGGTGACGATCCACGATGCGGGCGCCGCGCGCAAATTCGGCATCGCTGTCATCTTCCAGGACTTCACCCTCGTTCCCCATCTCGACATCGCGCAGAACATTTTTCTCGGCCGTGAATTTGCGAGCCGCGTGCCGGGCTTCATCGACCGGCGCCACATCTACGCCGAAGCAAAGCGCGTTCTCGACGGCATCGGCTTCGACATCGACCCGCGCGAGTTGGTGCACAGTCTTGGCGTCGCCCAGCAGCAGATGGTCGAAATCGCCAAGGCGCTGTCGCAGGACGCGCGCATTCTGGTGATGGACGAACCGACGGCGGCCTTGTCCGACCATGAGACCGAAAAGCTGTTCGCCATGATCGCGCGGCTGAAGGCGAAGGGCGTGGCGATCATCTACATTTCGCACCGCCTGTCCGAGGTCTTCGCGCTCGGTGACCGCATTACAGTGCTGCGCGACGGCCGCAAGATCGCCAACCTTTTGCCGAAGGAGACGACGCCGGACCAACTGGTGACGCTGATGGTCGGCCGGCCGGTGGATACGACCTACACCCGGCCCTCGCGCCCGACCCCCGGCGAGGTAGTGCTGGAAGTCAAGAAACTGTCCGGCCCGAGCGGCTTCTCCGACGTCAATTTGACCGTACGCGCCGGGGAAATCGTCGGCTTGAGCGGCCTGGTCGGCTCCGGCCGCACCGAGGTGGCGCGGGCGATCTTCGGTGCCGACCGCGTGACCGCCGGTGAGATTAGGCTGTTTGGCAAACCCATTGCTGAATCCATCGAGGCGTCCACGCGCGGCGGTATGGCGCTGATCCCGGAGAACCGCAAGACGCAAGGACTCGCGCTGGCCCGCTCGGTCGGCGACAACATCGTTCTGGCCGGGTTGCACAAGATGTTCCCGTCAGGGATTTTCGTGCCGCGGCACGCCGTGAAGGCGGCGCGCGCGATGATCGACAAGCTGCGCATTGCCACGCCGACGCCGCGGCGGCCGGTTGCCACGCTGTCCGGCGGCAATCAGCAGAAAGTCGTCATCGGCAAATGGCTGAACGCCGACGCGCGCTTCTTCATTTTCGACGAGCCGACGCGCGGCATTGACGTCGGCGCCAAATCCGAGATCTTCCGGCTGCTCGACGGCCTGGTGCACAACGGCGCCGCCGTTTTGATGATTAGCTCCGAGCAGATCGAGATCGTGCACATCTGTGACCGCGCCTACGTTATGCGCAGCGGACGCATCGCCGGCGAACTCGCCCACGATGAGCTCACCGAAGCCAATATCGTTCGCCTCGGGATCCACCAATGAGCACGCAGGGACTGAGCCTGACCGCATCGCCGCTCTCGCGTGTGCCGGGCGTCGCCATCGTGCTGATCGTGCTGTGCTCGATTTTTGGTGTACTGAGCCCGGGATTTACCACGGCGGCGAATATCGCCAACATCCTCACGCAATCAACCATCCTACTGCTGCTGGCTTTGCCGATGACGGTCATCATCATGACCGAGGGCCTTGACCTGTCGATCGGCGCGGTTCTCACCTTCTCGTCCATCGTGCTGGCGGAGACCGTGCTCGCGACCGGATCGGTGATGCTCGCCTTTCTTGCCGCGCTGGCAGTCGGCTTGTGCTTCGGTTTGGGCAATGGCGTGCTGGTTGCGGCCTTCGATATTCCGCCGTTCATCACCACGCTCGGCACGCTCGGCATTGCGCAAGGCCTGTCGCTGCTGGTGACCGATGGACAGAGCGTCGTCGGCATTCCAGCCTCCATCGAGCACATCTATTCTGGCACCGTGGCCGGCATCCCGTTGCCGATCATCATCGCGGCGCTTGCCTATCTCCTCACTCATGCGCTGCTTTACCACACACGCTTCGGCACTTATGTCTTCGCGCTCGGCGGCAATCGGGAGGCTTTGCGGGTCGCAGGCATTTCGGTGCGCGGCATGCTGATCCGCGTCTACGCTTTCGGCGGCCTGATGGCCGGCTTTGCGGCGTTGTTGATGACGGCTCGGCTCAACTCGGCGCATCCGACCGCTGGGATCGGCATGGAGTTCGACGCCATCGCCGCAGTCGCGGTGGGCGGCACCTCGTTCGAGCGCGGCAATGGCTGGCTGCTCGGCACACTGCTCGGTGTCATCGCGCTCGGCGTGCTGCGCGACGGCCTCAACCTGCTCGCGGTGCCGTCGTCCACGCAGGTTGCCTGCGTCGGCGCGCTGGTCATCGTCGCGCTGTTCATCGACGGACTGAGGAGCGAGCGATGAATGCCGCCAGGCCCATGGCCGTCCGCCCACAGCTCGCGTTATCGCAGGACGTGATGCAGGCGTTTTACCGTCTGATTGCGGTGGCACTGATCTGCGTTGGCTTGGCAGCGTTGAGCGACGTCTTCCTGACGATGAACAACATCCTCAATGTGCTGCGGCAGACGGCGCTGCTGTTCCTGATGGCCTCCGGCCTCACCTTGGTCATCCTCACCGCCGGCCTCGACCTCTCGATCGGGGCGAATGTCGCGCTGTCCGCATGCCTGGCGGCGAGCGTAATCAAGCTCACCGGCTCGCCCTTGTTCGGGGCGGCGACCGGCATCGGCTGCGGCGCCATGATCGGGCTTGCCAACGGCATCCTGGTGACGGCGCTGCGCATTCCGTCGTTCATCGCCACCTACGGCATGATGTGGATCCTCACCGGCGTCACTTATTATTATATGGCCGGGGAAACCATTCACGGCTTCCCGGCAGGGTTCCGCCACCTCGGCAGCGGCTATCTGTTCGGCGTGCCGATGCCGGTTTACGTTATGGTGCTGTTCCTTCTGATCGGTGGACTCTTCGCGCAGCGTACCGTCTGGGGCCAGCAGATCTACGCCATCGGCGCCAATCCGGTCGCCGCGCGCCTCTCCGGCGTGCCAGTCGAACGGCGCTTGGTGCTGGTCTACGCCATGAGCGGCGCGATGGCGGGGCTGGCCTCGCTGATCATTCTCGCCCGCATCAATTCGGCGCAAGGCGACATCGGCGAGGACCTGACGCTGCCCGCCGTCGCCGCGGTTCTGGTCGGCGGAACGTCGCTGTTCGGCGGTTCGGGCACCGTGGCAGGCACGCTGATCGGCGCACTCATCCTCACGCTTGTGCTCAACGGCATGAACCTCCTGCAAATCAATTCGTCATGGCAACCGCTAGTCACCGGCGTGATCGTTCTGCTCGCGGTGTGGATCGACACCCGCACACGGCGCATCGGCGAATAGAAATCGAAGACCCAAGCTGACCACAACGAAGATCAAGGAGGAGTAGCAAGATGAAGTATCTATCCCTGAGCATAACTGCCGCGCTGACGGCGCTCATCGCCGGACCGGCGTTCGCCGCGGGCGAGACCATCGCAGTGTTCACCAAGAACCAGACGAACCCTTACTTCCAAGCCGTTCGCGTCGGCACCGAAACGGCGGCCAAGGCGCTCGGCGTCAAGGTCATTCAATATATCCCGACCAAGCCGGACAGCATCCCCGAGCAGCTGAGTAAGGTCGAAGACGTCATCGTCAAAAAGCCGAGCGCGATCATCTTCATCCCGGTCGACTACAAGGCGATGGTGCCGGCCGTCGAGAAGATCAATGCCGCCGGTATCCCGGTCACCAACATCACCGACCGCGCAGCGGGCGGAAAATTCGTCGCCTATGTCGGCGCCAATGACTACAGCATCGGCCTGGAAACCGCGCGCACGCTGATGAAGGCCATCGGCGGCAAGGGCAACGTCCTCATCCTCGAGGGCGTGAAAGGCTCGCTCACCAATACCGATCGTGTTCGCGGCTTCAACGATGCGATCAAGGAAAACCCGGGCGTCAAGCTGCTGGCCTCGCAGCCGGCCAACTATCAGCGCCTGAATGCGCTGCAGGTGATGGAAAACCTGATGCAGTCGTTCCCCAAGATCGACGGCGTGCTGGCGGCAAATGATCCGATGGCGGTCGGCGCCATCGAAGCGCTGGAAGGGGCCAACCGCAAGGCGCTGGTGGTCGGCATCAACGGCAGCAAGGAAGCGGTCGAACTGATCAAGTCCGGCAAGCTGCTGGCGAGCGGCGACTTCAACGGCTTCATCCAGGGCTGCATCGGCACCGAGATCGCCGTGCGTAACCTGCGCCATGAATCGACGCCGAAGGAAGTGATCTTGAAGCCGATCGTGATCGACAAGACCAACTTCGGGCCCTACCAGACCCCCGTCGAGCAGCGTGCCTGCCCGACCTTGCAATCGCTCACGGCAAAGTAAGTCGAATCGACCGACGCGGGCCGGCCGATGAGGCCGGCCCGTCTTCATTTTTGGCGTTGTAAGGTCAGATCGCTTCCGGCACCATCTTAATGGCGCCGCAAGGGCATTCGGTCGCGCAAAGCGAACAGCCCTTGCAATAGTCGTAGTTAAACTTGAAGCGGTTGCCGGGACCGAGCTTGATGACGGCATTGTCCGGGCAGACGCCATAGCAATTGTCGCACTCGAAGCAATTGCCGCAGGAGAGACAGCGCCGCGCTTCATAAAGGGCGTTGGTCTCGTCGAGTCCGCCCTGCACTTCCTCGAACGTGCTTTGCCGGCGCGCAGTCTCGATCATCGGCCGCACGGTCTTCGGCGCGTCGGCATAGTACCACGCGTTGAGCTTGTCGAAGCTCGCCAGCTCGTGCTTTTCCGCCGGTGTGTAGACCGTACGGCGCAGCCAGGCGTCGATATGGCGGGCGGCCTTCTTGCCGTGGCCGACCGCGACCGTGACGGTACGTTCGGAGGGCACCATGTCGCCGCCGGCGAAGATGCCTTCATAACCGGTCATCATGTTTTGGGCGACCTGCACCACCCCATCATTGATCTCCAGGCCGGGGACGCCGTCGAGCAGCGACAGGTCGACGTCCTGGCCGAGCGCCAGCACCAGCGAGTCGGCTGCAAGCGTCTCGAATTCGCCGGTCGGCTGCGGGAAGCCCTTTTCGTCGAGCTTCATTTTCTCGACCGTGAGCACACCCTCGTCCACGCGTTTGATGGTCGAAAGCCATTTCATCATGATGCCTTCTTCGAGCGCCTCCTCGACCTCGAATTCGTGCGCCGGCATGCGCTCGCGCGTGCGCCGATAGACTATAATTGCCTCTGTGGCACCCATGCGCTTGGCTGTGCGGGCGGCGTCGATCGCGGTGTTGCCGCCGCCGTAGACGACGACGCGGCGGCCGAGCAGCGGCTTATCCTCACCTTCCATCGAGCGCAGCATCGTAACGGCGTCGAGCACTTTCGAGGCGGAGCCCGCTGGAATAAAGGCGCGCTTGCCGATATGGGCGCCGACGGCGAGGAACGCGGCGTCGAATTTGCCGGCCTTCATGGTGTCAAGAATATTGTCGACCTTGGTGTTGAGCTTGAGCTCGACGCCGATGTCCAGGATCCGCTTCACTTCCGCGTCGAGCACCTCGCGCGGCAGCCGGTACTTCGGAATGCCGAAGCGCATCATGCCGCCGGCCGCCGGCCCCGCATCCTGGAGCGTCACCGCGTGGCCCATACGGCGCAGGTGATAAGCCGCAGACAGGCCGGAGGGCCCGGCGCCGACGACGAGTACGCGCTTGCCGCTTTCCGTTTCCGGCGGCGAGAACTTCCAGCCGCGCTTGATCGCCTCGTCGCCGAGGAAGCGCTCGACCGAATTGATGCCGACCGCCTCGTCGACTTGCGCGCGATTGCAGGCGGTTTCGCAGGGATGATAGCAGACGCGCCCCATCACCGCCGGCAACGGATTGTCTTGTGTGAGCACGCGCCAGGCTTTTTCGTAGTCACCGGATTCCGCGTGATAGAGCCAGGCCTGGATGTTCTCGCCGGCGGGGCACGCGTTGTTGCAGGGCGGCAGGCGGTCGACATAGACCGGCCGCTCAGTACGCCAAGAACCGGTCTGGTTGGCGAGGCTCGAACCGACGTCGAGCGTGATTGCGAAGGGGTGGTCCATCAGGCGTCCTCTTCGGGCTCAAGCAAGCGATATTCAGCGATATTGCGGTTGGCGATCACCTGGACCAGGCCAAGGCGTTTCTTGCCTTCGTCCGATGCGAACAGATGGGCGAAGCGTTTTTGCGGTTTGAGATAGTCGTCGACCGGCACCGGCCGGCGGATCTTGCGGCTGCCGGTAACGACGCCATGCTCGGCTTCGAACACCGGAAACAGACCGCATTCTACCGCAAGCCGCGCCAGGCGGATCGTATCATGCGAGGCCGAACCCCAGCCGAGCGGGCATGGCACATGGATGTGGATGTAGCGGGCGCCGTGAATGCCCATCGCCTTCATCACCTTGCGCTCGAGATCGTGCAGGTCGGCGACGGTCGCGGTGGCGACATAAGGAATGCCGTGGGCGACGGCGATCTTCGGCACGCTCTTGCCAGTACCGAACACGTTGCCGGGCTCGGCACCCATTGCGGGCGTCGTCGCGGTGCGTGCCGCCGGCGGAGTCGCCGACGAGCGTTGCACACCGGTGTTCATGTAAGCTTCGTTATCGTAGCAGATGTAGAGCACGTCGTCATTGCGCTCGAACATGCCGGACAGGCAGCCAAAACCGATATCGGTGGTGCCGCCATCACCGCCCTGAGC
Source organism: uncultured Alphaproteobacteria bacterium (assembly GCA_963753455.1). Lineage (GTDB taxonomy): Bacteria > Pseudomonadota > Alphaproteobacteria > Rhizobiales > Xanthobacteraceae > Pseudolabrys. The sequence continues at coordinate 38,054 of CAVWDA010000068.1, forward strand.
GATCGCGCGCACCTCGGGCCGACCCTTCACCCGCATCGCCGCGGCAACGCCGGTCGCAACCGCCGCAGCATTGCCGAATAGCGAATGAACCCAGGGCGTCTGCCACGAAGTTTCGGGATATGGGGTGGTGAACACCTCCAGGCAACCGGTGGCATTGGCGGCGATGAGATTGCCGTTGGTGGCGCGCATCGCCGCATCAATGGCGTAGCGCGCGCCAAGCGCCTCGCCGCAGCCTTGGCAGGCGCGGTGGCCGCAGGTCAGCGCGTTGGACCGGTTGATCGAGGCCTGCACCGAGCGTTGCGCTTCGGAGATCAGCCGGTTACCAACGGTAAACGTGCCTTTCTGGTAGAAGTGAAGCTTCTGGGTGGCGTCCAATGTCGTCGTGCGTTCGGTCACAGGCGCTCTCCTTCACACCACAGATTTTTCGGTTTCTTGGCCGAGCCGGCGCAGCAGATTTTCGGCGGTCGGCCCCGAGCGGCGCACCTTGCGCACGTGATGCAGTTCCTTGGCCACAATCTTTTCGTTCAGATCGAGGAAAAGCGAGCCTTCCCATGGCTGCACCAGCGCCTGGCGCAGCGCCTTATGCAGTGAACCGCGCGTGATCGGCCGGCCGCCGAGACCGGCGATTACGGAATGGACTTGCGGCGCGCCGGCTACGTTGCGCAGTGCGAGGTCGACATTGTTGGCGAGCGGGCCGCCCATGCCGACGGCGAGACTTTTTTCGATCACCACGACGTTGCGTGCGCGCACCAGCTTCTCGCGCAAAGCCGTAGTCGGGAACGGACGGAAGGAGACGAGGGTCACCAGGCCGATTGGCACGCCATCGTCACGCATCTCGTCGATGGTATCCTTGATGGTACCATTGACCGACCCCATGGCGACCACGATCAGTTCGGCATCATCGGCGCGATAGGTACGTAGCAGACCGCCACTGTCGCGGCCGAACTTCGCCTTGAAGTCGGCGGCGTATTGCGGAATGAGGCGCAATGCCAGCGTCTGCTTGTAGTGCTGTAGATACCGGACCTCGGTGAAGGCGTCCGGGCCCACCATGGCGCCAATCGAGATCGGCGCCTTTGGATCGAGTACTTGCACCGGCTCATAGGATGGAAGGTAAGCATCGACGTCGGCCTGATCGGGAATGTCCACACGCTCGACGGCATGGGTGAGAATAAAGCCGTCGACGCAGACCATCACTGGCATTGACAATTCCTCGGCCAAGCGGAAAGCCTGGATATGCAGGTCGACGGCCTCCTGGTTGGTCTCGGCGAACAACTGCATCCAGCCGGAATCGCACACCGCCATGGCGTCGGAGTGATCGTTCCAGATGTTGATCGGCGCGCCGATGGCGCGGTTCCCGAGGGTCATCACGATCGGCAGGCCGAGACCGGAGGCATTGTAGACCGCCTCTGCCATGTACAGGAGACCTTGGCTCGCGGTCGCCGTATAGGCGCGCGCACCGGCCGCGGACGCGCCGATGGCGACCGACAGCGCGGCGAACTCGGATTCGACGTTGATGAATTCGCAATTCTTGATGTCGCCGGTGCGCACCATCTCGCCGAGGCCTTCGACAATGTGGGTTTGCGGCGTGATCGGATAGGCGCAAATCACTTCGGGCCGGCAAAGGCCGATCGCCTCCGCCATGGCCCGTGAACCTTCGATTTGTTTGAGCATAACGACGATCCCTCAAGCGGCCGCGTTAGCGCCAGCGACGGCTTCGTAAGCCGCGGTGGCGGCGGCAATATTCCCTTGCGCGATTTTCTTGGCGAAAGCTTCTTCGATCGCTGCGGCCACCGATTTCAAGTGGACAAGGCCGGTGAAACCGGCAAAGGCGCCGAGCAGCGCCGCATTCGGCAACGGCCGCCCGACGTGCTTGAGCGCGAGCTCGGAAGCCGGAACGGTCAGCACGTGTCCCTTCGGCAATTGCGCCGCGACCTTGTCGAGATGCAGTTCGCTTAAGGTACGGTTGCTGTTGACCAGGACATAGCCGTTTGGCTTCAAGCCCTGGAACACGTCCATGACCTTGAACAATGTCGGGTCTTGCACGATCAGCGCGTCAGGCTCGAGGATCGGCTCGCGCAATCGGATTTCCTTGTCGTCGATGCGGCAGAACGAAACCACCGGCGCGCCCATGCGCTCGGAGCCGAAACTCGGAAAGGCCTGCGCGTGCCGGCCCTCCATGAAAGCGGCAACCGACAGCATTTCGGCCGCGGTCACGACCCCTTGGCCGCCACGGCCATGAAAACGGATTTGGAACATCGCTTTGTTTCCCACTGGAAGCAGCCAGAAACTACCTCCGCGCCCGGCACATGAATTTGATTTGCCGCAATATTATTTCGGGCGCGCGTTTGGCTTTGCCCGAGCGCGAAAACAACTCGCTAAAAACGCGTGTTTTCAGAGCCCGGCGTCTGTTGCAATGCAGCCCGGCATAGGCCGTTTTACGGCTTCTCTCCGTCGTCGACGCCGCGTTCGATCATCTCGCGCACGGAAGCGAAAAGTTCCGCATTGGGGCAAAACGCCGGCGCCCGGTCGAGATTTTCCGGTGCGCGCACCAAAAATTCCTGGCAATTATGGTCCGCGCTGCAATTCTGGCAACTGGTTACCGCGCTGCGCAGATCGCTGGCCAAACGGCCATGCGCGAGAATCGATGCATCCAAGCCGAGCCGGTCCAGCATCGCGCACATATTCTGCCAGCGGTGGTCGGCGTCATACGTGTTGGACATGACATCCCCTACGTAAGTTTGCATGCACACGGGCGTTTGGTGGCACCCTAACCGAACGGCGAGGAAACTGTGTTGATCTAGCGCAAAGCGATCGGGGTGCGATTGCCTCGGCCTGCGCTCAATTGATCTTGATGCCGGCGCGCTCGACCAGATCCTTCCACATCGGTACCTCGCGGGCGATGCGAGCGCGCAACTGCTCGGGGCCTTCATATTGCACGGCGAAGCTCGCCTTCAGCATGCGAGCGCGCACGTCAGGCTTGGCCATGATCGCTTTCACTACCTTAGCGAGGCGCTCGATGATCAGCCGCGGTGTACCGGCGGGGGCGAGCAGCATCTGCGAGGTTTCCACCACCGCGTTGGGGATGCCAGCTTCCTGCATGGTCGGAACGTCCGGCAGATCGGGCCACCGCGTCTCGCCGGTCTGCACTAGCGCCTTGAGCTTGCCCGATTGGATGAAGCCGATCAGGCCGGCAATGTTGACCGAGCCGATATCGGTGGTGCCGGCCATCGCCGCCTGGGCAGCCGGCGCGGCGCCCTGGAACGGGATGTGGATAAGTTTGGTCTTCGTGCGCAGTTCCAGCAGTTCGACGGCCAGCTGCGACACGCTGCCGACGCCGGGGCTGGAATAGGTGATCTTGCCCGGCTCGGCTTTCGCTTTCGCAATCAGGTCCTTCACCGTCGCGATGCCGGAAGCCGGACGCGTGAGGATAACGTTGGGCGAGGCGCCGAGATAAGCGACCGGCGCGAAATCCTTCATCTCATAGCCGGATTTACGGATGCTCGGGTTGATCTCGACGACGCCGGAGGCGACGACCAGCGTGTAACCGTCGGCTGCAGCATGCGCCGCGTAAGTGAGCCCGATATTGCCGTTGGCGCCGGGGCGATTTTCGACGATCACGTTCTGCTTGAGCGCCGGCCCGAGTTCGCTGGCAATCAGACGCGCGAGCAAATCGTTAGATCCACCGGGCGCGAAGTGCGCAATGATGGTGATCGTGCGATCGGGCCATTCCGCGCGCACCGGCGCGTTGCCGACCGACAGAATCGCAATCGCGGCGAGGCCGGCGACTGTCAACCATTCACGCATTTGCTTCATCATGACTCGCCTCCCTACCCGCTTTAAGTTCTTCTTTTGCGGAAATTCGACAGCGGGTGAAGTGAAACACTTCGGCATGCGCGGAGCAAGGCGCGCGTTACGATGCATGTTCGCATTGCGGACACGTTGCGTGCATCACCGCGTTGTCGATATAGTGAAGTCATCAATTTCAAATTCGCGCGGGCAAGGGAACGCCAATGGCAAAGCCACTCGCCGGCATCAAAGTCATCGAGATGGCCAATTTCATCGCCGGACCGCTGTGCGGAACGCTGCTTGCCGACATGGGCGCCGACGTCATCAAGGTCGAGCCGCCGAAAGGCGACATGGCGCGGGCGACGCCGCCGATCCGCAACGGCGAAAGCGTCAGCTTCGTCGCGCTCAACCGTAACAAGCGCAGCCTGGTGCTCGATCTCAAGCGGCCGGAAGCGGTGGAAATCATGCTCAAGCTCGCGGCGCAATCGGACGCCTTTATCGAAGCCTATCGTCCGGGCGCGCTGGACAAGCTCGGGCTCGGCGGCGCGCAGGTGAAGGCGGTCAATCCGCGCATTATCTACACGTCCGTTTCCGGCTTCGGGCAGAGCGGGCCTTACCGCAGGCGCGCCGGCGTTAACCTCATCATCGAGGCGTTCTCGGGCACGCTGTCGGTCACCGGCGAGCCGGGAAAAATGCCGATGCGGCCGGGCGTGCAGACCGCCGACGTATTCGGCGCGCTGTTCGCCACTTACGCCACCCTCGCCGGACTGGTCGGCGCCGGCCGCACCGGCGAAGGGTTTGTCGCCGACGTGTCGCTGGTCGAGACGGCGATTGCCGCGTCGGCGTGGGAAGCAGCCGATTATCTCGAATCCGGCAAGATTCCGCAGCCGCTCGGCAACAAACATCGACTAAACGCGCCGTATCAGTTGTTCGAATGCAATGACGGCCGCTATCTCGCCATCGGCACGCCCAACGACCAGCTGTTCAAGAACCTGATGACGGTGCTCGGCCTGCAAGCGCACGTCGACGATCCGCGCTACGCCTCCTATGCCAGCCGCAAAGCCAACGAGGACGCGTTGATGGCGGTGGTCGAGCCGGCCGTGTGCGCACGGAATTCAAACGAAATCGAAGCGGCCTTGATGGAGGCGGGCGTGCCCTGCGCCTGCGTCAACAATTTCAAACAGGTATTCGACGACCCGCATATTATTGCGCGCGGCGTGGTGAAAGACGTCGAGCATCCGCGCCTTGGTTCTATGCGCGCGGTGCGCAATCCGATCCTGTTCGATCACGACGGCCCGACCATGGAGCGCACTGCGCCGATGCTGGGCGAGCATTCCGAGGAAATCCTGCGTCAGCTAGGCTATTCAGAGGACACAATCGCGCAGTATCTCGCAAGCGGCGTCACGCGTAACGCGCAGCCGAAGGCGGCACAAGCGGCGGAATAGTTACGCCTGCTTGGCGGCGCCGAACGGCGCCGTCCCCTCTTCAAATAACGTAATGACGGTGCCTGGCCCCAACTCGTCGCGCAAGCCGACAGTCATGCGCGGGCCGTTGATGGTGCGCACGTTGGCAAGGCGGCGGGGCTTCCAATCGGTCTGACCGAGCACATGGCGAATGACGGTGATCTCCTCGACCACGCCTTCGGTGACGCGGTCGGCCACGAAGTCGTGGCCGTGGCAGCGCGAGCACAACAGCCGCTCTGGGAAATACGCAGCACCGCAGGCCTTGCAGCGCCAGATGCCGACGCCTTCACTCATTCCATGCGCTCCAAAATGGCTGCTGCGGCCGTGCCGCCGTAACGATAAAGCGTCATGCCGTAGCCTGTGGTCACCGCGCGGCGCGCACCCTTCACCTGGCGTTTACCGGCGCGATGCTGCAACTGCAGCACCGCTTCAGAGATGCCGTTGAGCCCGCCCGCCGGCCCGCCCGGCTGGCCGGCCGACATCATGCCGCCCCAGGTGTTGATCGGCTTTCGTTTCTCGCCGATGTCGCGCCGGACGAACGCCGCGAGATCATGATCGGGGATCATGCCGAGATCGTTCAGCTGCGCCAGCACCATCGCCGGGTAGTCGTCATAGATACTGGCAACATCGATGTCGTCAGGACGCGCGCTACCTGCTTGCCATAGCTCATCAGCAAAAGTGCTAATGCCGGTCTCGAGGCCGTCGCCTTCCTGGTTGTCGTAGTTGAAGCTGTTGCGGATGGCGCGCACGCGCACCGGCGCTCGGTCCTTCGGGCAGCGGTCGGGATGCGCGATGATGATTGCTTGCGCGCCGGCAACGACCGGAACGCAGTCGTAGCGGGTGAGCGGATCGGCGACCATCGGGGCCGCGAGATACTCCTCCATGGTCAGCGGCTCGCGATAGACCGCTAACGGATTCTTTGCCGCCCAGGCGCGTTGCGCGATGGCCATGTGGCCATAGTCGGATTTCTTGAGCCCGTATTTGTTCATCTGCCGTGTGGTCACCAGCGAATAGACGCCGTTCGGGCCGCCGTGGCCGAGCGGCGCCAGATGCTCGCGCGTCGCGATGTTGTAATTGGCCGCGATCTTGGCGTAGCCGCCGAGCCCGGTCGCGTCGCCGGCCACTACCAGAATTGGTGACGCAACTCCGGTCTCGACGCCGCGCAAAGCGTGGCCGAGCATGTTCATCGCCGAGGAACCGCCATTGGTGTCCTGCAGCAGCCAGCGCAGCGACAGGCCGAGCCGCCAGGCGAGATCGACGGCGGTATCTGGCGCAAGCGAAAATGACGTCACCGCCATGCCCTGGATATCGCGCGCATCGATCTGCGCGTCCGTCAGCGCGGCAACGACCGCGTCGCGGATGAAGGTGTGCGTCGATTGTCCGGATTGCGGACGGCGTACATAGGCCGATTGGCCAACGCCGATGATCGCCGCGTTATTGAACATCGTCATTCCGGATTTGTGCGTTGCGATTTAAGACGTTGTGGCGCGATCGACATCACGTTAGCATTTCCTGATCGTGATGCCAGCCCTGCACTCAACATGGAAAATGTGACGAGATGATTCGCGCGGCCATCATCGGATTGGGGCGTTGGGGACGCTCGCTGGTGAATTCGGTGCACGGCACCACCGATGATATTCGTTTCGTCGCCGGCCACACGCGTACGCGCGCCAAGGTGGAAGATTTTTGCACGCGACAAGAGCGTGCGGTTGGTCGACGAGTTCGCCGCGATCCTGGCCGATCCCAATATAGATGCCGTGGTGCTTGCAACGCCGCACAGCCAACACGCCGAGCAAATCGCGCAAGCGGCGGCGGCGGGCAAGCACATCCTGGTGGAAAAACCGCTTACGCTCGACCATGCGAGCGCGCAGGCTGCGGTCGAGGCCGCGCGTAAAGCCCACGTGACGCTCGCGGTCGGTTACTGCCGCCGCTTCCACCCCTCCTTCGACGAGATGCGCGAGCGGCTACGCGACGGCAGGCTGGGCAAGATCGTCGGCATGGTGGCGCAGCATACGACCAGCACCTCGACCTTCATCGCGCCGGAAAACTGGCGCGCCGATCCCGACGAGGCGCCGGCAGGCGCAATGACCGCCGTCGGCCTGCATGCGCTCGACCTGATGATCGAGTTCGCCGGACGTGTGCGTTCCGTACAATGCGTGACCGGCCGGTATGGCAACGGCCCGTCCGACGACACCACGACAGTCTTGATGCGGTTTGCCGGCGGCGCCACCGGCACGATCTTCTGCTCGGTCTCGACCGCCACCAATTTCAGTTTCAGCACCTATGGCTCGCTGGGCTTGGCCGAAGTGCGCGGTGCCGCGCTGCAGCATTTCCGCTTCGTGCCGGTGTCGCAGCAGGCGCCGACCGGCCCCGTGCTGGCGCCGCCGGATCAGATCGTCGATCATAGCGGTTTCAATATGCTGCGCGCCGAGCTCGTCGAGTTCGCCCATTGCATTCGCGACAAGCGCCCCTATCCCGTCGGCAACGATGACGTGCTGCACGGCATGGCCGTGTTCGATGCTTGCGTGCAATCGGCCAAGACCGGACGTATTGTCGAAATAAAGTAAGCCGCATTACTTGTTCTTGATCTGCAAGCCGGCCTTGTCGATAACTTCCTTGTACATCGGCACCTCGCGCTTAATGCGGGCGGCGAACTTTTCGGGTCCTTCGGCCAGCACCGGCAGACCGAGCTTGGCGTATTTCGCCTTCATCTCGGGCTTCGCAAGGATCTTGCCGATCTCCTTGGCCAGCCGGTCGACGATTGGCTTCGGCGTTCCCGCCGGCGCAAACAGTCCCTGGAAGGTGTCGGATTCAGCGTCCTTGATGCCGAGCTCGTCGAGCGTCGGAACATTCGGCAAATCAGCCCAACGCGTCTTCGACGTCACCGCGATCGGCCGCACCTTGCCGCTGTTCAACAGGCCGGTGAGCGAACCGTAATTGGCCGCGTAAAAGTCGACGAGGCCGGCGAGCACCGCAGTGTTGGCGGGGCCGGCGCCGGCATAAGGAATATGCTGGATGTCGAGCCCAGCCTTAATCTTCAACAACTCGCCAGCAAGCTGCGGCGTGGTGCCGACGCCGGGGCTGGTCCAATTCATCTTGCCTGGATTGGCCTTGGCTTTCGCGATAAGTTCCTTCATCGACTGAATCTTGGATTGCGCCGGCACAACGAACACGTTTGGCGAGGCACCGATCACCATGATCGGTGTAAAATCCTTGAACGGATCGTAGGGCACCTTTTCGTAGAGGCTCGGATTGACCACGAAGGCGCTTGAGCAGGCGAGCAGCGTATAGCCGTCCGGCGTTGCGCGGGCGACGACGCCGGTGCCGATTGAGCCGCCCGCGCCGCCGCGGTTTTCGATAACCACCGGTTGACCGAGCGCCTTGCCTAGCTCGACATGGATCAAGCGCGCGGCAAGATCGGTGCCGCCGCCGGCCGGGAAGCAAGCAACGATCGTGACCGGATGATCGGGATATTCGGCGTGCGCGTTGCCAAGTGGGATCGCGGTGAGCGCAACGATGGCAAAGAGTGCCGTTACGAGTTCGACTAGTTCGGAAGACGCTGAACGCCGAAAAGACGATGGACATGGTTTTCCTCCTGCAAGGTGTTGTCTGATTGTTGTGCCGTCTAGTGACGATCTTGATCGGCTTTGCCGCTCGAGTTTTCCCTAGGCTGCCTTCTGCTTGGTTGTCAGACGGCCGACCTCCGCCATCTCCGCGTCGGAGAGCCGCCAGCCAATTGCCGCCGCGTTCTGATGCACCTGCTCCGGCGTACTTGCCCCCGCAATCACACAGCCGACGAAAGGCTTTGACAACAGCCAACCGAAGGCCAACTCGACCAGCGAACGATTTCGCTCGGCACAGAACGCACGCAGCTTGTCGACGATGTGAAAATTGTCATCGTTAAGAAAACGGTCGGAGTAGCGCTTGTGAGACATGCGCGAGCCCGGCGGGATCGCCGCACCGGGCTCGTATTTTCCCGTCAGCATGCCGCTGGCGAGAGGGAAATAAGGGATGAGCGCCAGACGATGTGCTTCGATCGCCGGAATGATGTCGGCCTCGATTTGACGTGATAGCAGGCTGTATTGCTCCTGGCAGACGATAAAGCGGTCCAAACCGTTGACCTTTGCGATCCGTTCTGCCTCCGCAATTTGCGCCGCTGACATGTTCGAACATCCGATATAGCGCACCTTGCCCTGCGCGATCAGCGCATCAAGCGCGCGCAGCGTTTCCTCGATCGGCGTCGCCGGATCGGGCCGGTGGTAATAATAAAGATCGATCCAATCGGTTTTCAGCCGCTTGAGGCTCGCCTCGATCGCGTTCGCCACGTAGCGCGCCGAGCCGCCCTTGAGCTTGCCTTCGTCGTCCATGGCAACGCCAAATTTGCTGACGAGGAAGATGTCCTTGCGGCGCGGGCCCAGCACTTCGCCGAGGATGGTCTCCGAGCCGCCGCGCAGGCCATAGACGTCGGCGGTGTCGAAAAAGGTGACGCCGGCATCGAGCGCCGCCGCGACGATATTGCGTGCGGCCGACAGATCGGTGCGCACGCCAAAATTGTTGCAGCCGAGCCCGAGCGCTGGCACGCGGACATCCGTCGCGCCGAGCGAGCGCTCAAGCATGCGCGCGCCCCGCGGGCTCGCCGAGAACACTGCGCGCGAATCCGCCAAGGATCAGGTCACGCGCTGCCGGTTTGATAGACAGAGCTCGCACGCGGGCGACGCAATCGAGATTGCCCATGTCGAACGGATAGTCACTGCCGAGCAGAACGCGATCGGCGCCAACCTCGCTGACCAGGAATTCTAGCGCCGGTTTCGCATGCAGGATCGTGTCGTAATAGAGCCGGCCAATTGATGCCGCAGGACCGTTCAACAGATTCACCTTGGCTTCGGGCCGGACATCATAAGCATGCTGAAACCGGCCGGCCTGGTATGGCACGAAGCCGCCGCCGTGCGACAGGCAGATTTTCAATTGCGGGTAGCGCTCCAGCACGCCGCCGAATACGAGGCTGGCCGCGGCGATTGTCGTATCGAAGGGTAGTCCGACAAAATTTTTCATGTAGTAGGAGGCGAGCCGCTCGCCAAAGGCGCCACCCTGCGGATGAATGAAAAGGAAGGCGCCGAGCTTCTCCGCCGCTGCCCAAAACAGCTCAAGTCCAGGGTCGTCGAGATTGCGCCCGTTCACATTGGTGCCGATCATGGCGCCGCGCAGGCCGAGTTTGGTCATGGCACGGCGCAGCTCGGCGGCCGCCTGCTCCGGCGCTTGCAACGGCACGCAGCCGAGGCCGATAAAGCGGTCGGGCTGGCGTTTGACCACCGCGGCGATCTCCTCGTTCTGGATCGCGGCGCAGGCGAGCGCCAACTTCGGGTCCTGCTGATAGAAGAAGGTGAACACCGTCGGCGACAGCACCTGCACGTCGACGTCGTTGGCGTCCATGTCGCGCAGGCGCAGGTCGAGGTCCCAGATTTCGCTCGGCATCGGGTCTTGCATCAACTTGCCATCGATCTCGAGGGTCACCTTTGCCGTGCCCATGCCTTTGAGCACCGGCGCGACCTTGGGCGATTCCTCGGCGAGCAGGCGCATCGCCTCCTCCGTGAGGATGTGCGTGTGTGAATCGACGGTGCGGACTTTCGGCATCGGCGCGCCGGGTTACATCGCCACGGCCGCGGCGCCGCGCGCGCGCTCGGCGCAGATGTCGGCAGCGATCTTCTCGGCCAGCATAATGGTGGGAATATTGGTGTTGCCGCGCGTGATCGCCGGCATGATCGACGCATCGACCACGCTCAGACCGGCGATGCCGCGCACGCGGCCCTGATTGTCGACGACCGCGTCGGCATCGTCCGCCCTACCCATGCGGCAGGTACCGCAGACGTGGAACGTGCCCGCCACGTTATTGCGGACGTGTTCGGCGAGTGCAGCGTCGTTATTGACGAGCGCGGAGAGGTCGATGCGGCGGTCGGTCAATTGGCTGAATACGACGTCGGCGAGCGCCGGCACAACGTCGAGGGCGCCGGCGACAATCGCGGCCTTGATCGCGTTGGCGCGGCTGAGCTGATTGAGCTTTCGGATTTTATCGGTAAAGCGCACCGGAAAGACTGTGGTGCATAGCGCGCGCACCGGCTCGCTCGACACCAGCGCGATCATGCGACGGAAGCCGTCCATCAGGCGGCGCAGATCGATGTCTTCGCCGGCGAAATTGAACTCGATGCGCGGTTCGCCTGCCGTGGCCGATTTCAGCGTGACGCGGCCGCGCGAAGCCGGCTTGAAGATTGCCGCATAAAAATTAGCGATCTGCGCGCCGAGCGCGCTCCACGACGACTTGCTATGGCCGGCGATGAACATGTCGTTCGGCACCTCGGGCGCGAGGCCGGAAGAATAGCGGAGGCAGGTGATCGGATGCGGGCGTAACGCCGCCGGCTGCCGCGCGCCGCGGCGCAAATGTGCGCCGACGAAAACGATCGGATGGTTCTGCAAGTTGCGGCCGACGCCGGGCAGATCGGCTATCACGTCGATGCCGAGCGCGCGCAACTCTGCCGCAGGGCCGATGCCGGCGCGCAACAAGAAAGCCGGCGAGTGAATGGCGCCGGCGCAAATGACGACCTCACCGGCCTGGATATCGCGCTGCGCGCCGTCGACGACGACTGAGACGCCCGTCACCCGCTTACCGTCAAACAAGAGTTTGGCGACCGTCGCGCCGGTCATGATCGTGAGGTTCTTGCGCGCGCGCACGCCGACATCGAGATAGCTCATCGCCGTCGATGCACGCCTTGACGGCGTATTGCTCATCGGCAGCGAACCGTGGCCATCGCGGAAATCCGTATTCATGTCGGCGATGTGCGGCATCTGCCGTTCGCGCGTATAGCGATCGATAGCGCGCGTCAGCGGCGGCCATTGCTCCGTTGGCGTGCGGCGGATCGGAATGGGGCCGCTGTCGCCATGCAATTCGCCGTGGAAATCGGTGTCGGTCTCGAGCTTGCGGAAGAAGGGCAAGACCTCGTTCCAGCCCCAGCCTTTGGCGCCCTGCTCGGCCCAGCCGTCGTAGTCGGCCGGGGTACCCCGCAGCGCCACCATGCCCATCACGCTTGAGCCGCCGCCCATGATGCGGCCCTGGTCGAAGACCGTCTCCGGCGAGTTGTCGCGTGTGCGCCAATGGGCCTTTAGGCCCCGCCACATGTAAGACTTGTTGTAATAAGACGAGGCAAAAGTATCGAGCACATCTGGGGGCTCTTGCCCCGGCGCGGTATCGCGGCCCGCCTCGATCAGCAGCACCGAACAGCCGGATTGCGCCGACAACCGGTTGGCCAGCACGCAACCGGCAGAGCCGGCGCCGATGATGATCTTGTCATACCCAGTCACGCAAAGCACTTTCCGGGGTCGCGCGAACGAGCAACTCCGTGTTCGTCGTTCACTGCTTGGTGAGGCCGAGAATTTTCCGCGCCTCCTTCGGCGTCGCGATGTCGCGGCCGAGCCCCTCCGCGATCTTCACCATGCGCTCGACCAGCACAGCGTTGTTCTTCGCCAGTTCGCCGGGCGCGATGTACGGATTATCCTCATAGCCGACGCGCACGTGGCCGCCGAGCGAGACCGCGAGCGCCAGCAGGTCCCATTGCTTCTGCGGGTTCATCACGCTGACGTTCCAGATGCAGTTCTGCGGCAAGTGATCGACCATATAGATGAGCGCTTTCTCGGTCGGCGGCGTCCAGGTGCCGCCCGGCCAACCGAGGAACAGCGTGGTGTAGGCCTTTTCCTTCAGATAGCCGCCGTGCTTGCGGACAAATTCGAGATTCCAGAAGGCGCCGGTGGTGAAGCACTCGACCTCGAGCTTCACCTTGTGCTCCTCGGCGGCCTTGGCATAGGCGAGCAATTCCTCGACCGGATGAATCGCCATCATGCGCTTGGGCGGAAACTGCGGATCGGGATTGAAATATTCATCGTGCGCGTTGAAGGCGACCGCCATCATGTCGGGACCGAGCCCCATCAGTTTGACCTTCTCCTCGATGCGCGCGCTGGCGACGCCGAACTGCATCACCGGGTCGCTCCGCGACATGATGGCGTCGTTGAGCCGTTTCCAGCCCTCCTGATTCATCCGCGAGACCTGCCGGCCGTCGGGCTGCATGGTTTCTTCGAGCGTGCGGATGCCGTGGATGTGAGCGATCGCCGCCCCGGCCTTGATGCCGTCGAGATATTGCTGGGCGACGCCTTCGATGTCCTCCTGCGGTGGGCAATAATGATTGATCGGATAAGACGTCCTCGAATCGCAGGCAACAGTAATGATCAGCTTGTCCATGGCGCGTCCGGCTTTCGCTTTCGTTATTGGTCAGTCGGTTACAGCAAGTGGTGGGAGATGACTTCGGCGGTGTGCCGCACCAGCTCTTGTTGTTTGATCAACGGCTCGAGATCGCGGCCGCTGACGCCGATGGCGCCAATCGGCCGGTTGTTGGCACCGAAGATCGGCGCTGCGACGCAACAAGAGCCGAGCGCATGTTCGGCCCGATCGATCGCATAGCCGCGCGCGCGCGTCTCCTCGAGCTCTATTGCGAAGGCGGCGGGATTGGTGATGGTGGTTGGCGTGATGGCAACGAGCGGCTTGCGCGTCAGCAGCGCGCGCACCTCGGTCTCGGACAGGAAAGCGAGGATCGCCTTGCCGAGCGAGGAACAATGCGCCGGCGCGCTCTTGCCGAACCGGGAATAAATCGTGGGCAGCGCCGGCTTCTCGACACCGGCAACATACATCACGCGGTCGCGATAGAGCACGCCGAGATTGGCACGCTCGCCCGTTTGCTGCGCGAGGGTCTGAAGGTGCGGGAGCGCCGCGACCCGCATTCGGTTGCGGTCGAGCAGGCTAGATGCCAGCGGCAGCACGGCAAAGCCCACCGACAGTCGTCCGTCAGCGGGATCTTGCATGAGATAGCCGGCCGCAACCAGGGTCTGCACAAAACGGTAAGCGGTCGGGCGCGCAATTCCGGCATTGATCGCTACCTCCGCCACCGTCAGCGGCCGGTCAGCGCCGGCCACCGCGTTTAACACGGTCAGCGCTTTGCGCAGACTTTTGACGGCTGAACGCTCGGGATCGTCGGAAATGGCGGATCTGACAAGGATTGATTGGGCCACTTTGGTTGTCCTCATTGTGGACAGTTTGTTTGATTAACATTCACCAGTTCTAGTTTGTGGTCAAGTTGGCCAACTTCATTTTAGGATGTTACGGATGAGGACGGACTTTCCGCCTCGCAAGCGGCGCACGGCGGCACCCGCCGAAGCAAACAAAAAGTGGAGCCAGGAATGGAAACCAAGTGCGACGCTGCGACGTTGGAGACCGGCCGACAGCTGCAAGCCGAGGCCTTCGACGGTCGCCTCGCCTTGCGCGACAGCATCGATCCGCACTTCACGCAGCTTTGGCTCGACTATGCCATCACTGGCCTGGGCCGGCGGAAAATCCTGGATGAACGCACGCGCTTTCTGATCCTGATTGGCCAGTTCACCATGACGCGTAACGCCGATGCGCTGGCGGAAGTGCTGCGTGCCGCCCTGCGCGCCAAAGTACCGCCGCGCGAGACGCTGGAGGTGATCCTCCAGTCGGTGGTCTATGGCGGCAATTCGGTCGTCGATTTCGCGCTGAAGATTTTTGTACCGATCGCGCGTGAATTTGGCGTGCTTGAGGCGCTGCGCACCGAGCGCCCGCCGCTCGAACAAAACGATGCCAAGCGTTCGATGGAAGAAGAGCGCAAAGGCTGGCACCCGGATGACGCCGCCGATCCGCGCCGCGACAAGATGATGACGGCGCACGATTGGCGCGGGGTGAGCACCGGAATCCGCCTGCGCCCTAAGCATCATTTGAACATGTTGTCCTACCTGCACGGTCTCGACGAGGAGTTTGCCGACCTGTGGGTGAACTTCACCTACCGTGGCATCTATGGTCGCGGCGTCCTCGACGACCGCACACGCATTCTCTGCATCATCGGCAATTGTTTCGCCGTCGCTGAAGGCATCCAGATCCGCTCACACATGCGCGGCGCGCTGCGCGCCGGCGCCACGCCGCGCGAAATCCTCGAAGTGCTGTTTCAGAGCTCGGCCCATTTCGGTATGCCGACTCTGATGCGCTCGCTGGCGATTTTCGTGAAGATCATGGCCGACGACGGGCGCCTCGCCGAAATCGGCAATCCGCCACCGCCAGTGGACTAAGCGCTATGTAGTTCGCGCCGTCGCGGTGATGCGGCATAAAACGGGAGCACCGAAGATGCGCAGAATTAATGGGCTCACGCCGTCGCGACGTCAGATCATTAAAGCAACCGGCGCGTTCGCGGCCGGCATCGCAGCCCCCGCAGCGCTGCGGGTCGAACTCGGCACTCGCCGCCTTTCCAGACCGCCCAGTCAGAATTATCGCCGCCGTCACACCGGGCGGCCCGGCCGACCTGATCGCGCGCATGATGGCGGCGGCGCTGCAGCAATCGACCGGCAAGACATTCATCGTCGAGAACCGCCCTGGCGGCGGCGGCAATGTCGGCATGAGCTCCGCCGCACATGCGGAGCCCGATGGCTACACCATTCTGCTGGCGACGACGCAATACACCGTCAATGTCGGCTTCTTCAAACAATTGCCGTTCGACGCGGAAAAGGACTTCGTCGGCGTCAGCGAGCTGGCGACCTCGCCCAACGCGTTTGTCGTGAAGTCCGACCTGCCGGCGAAGACAATCAAGGAATTCGTCGCGCTGGCGCGCGCCAATCCGGAAAAATTCAACGTCTCGACGCCCGCGCTCAACACCTCACTCTATGTGCAGGTACAGGTGCTCAAGCTGCGCGAAAAGTTGCCGAAGATGGAATGCGTGGTGTTCAAGGGCGGCGGCGACGCGGTGCAGGCGATCCTCGCCGGCACGGTGCAGATGTGCTCGACCGCCCTGCCGCCGGCCGCGCCGCATATCAAGGCCGGCACCCTGCGCGCGCTTGCCGTCACCGGCGAAACCCGCTGGCCCGATCTGCCGAACGTTCCGACGATGGTGGAATCAGGCTATGACAATTTCGTTTTCGGCACCGATACCGCGCTGCTCGCGCCGGCCAAGACGCCGCCCGAGATCGTCAAATGGCTGGAGACCGAGACGGTGAAGGTGCTCTCCATGCCGGATATCAAGGACAAACTGTACAAGGCCGGCTTCCAGGCGCGACCCTTGGGCGGCGCGCATGCCTGGGCGCGCTTGATGCAGGAGATCAAGACGTTCAAAGCCGTGATTGATCAGGCCGGCATCCAGAAGATGTAAAGACCGCGCCTGGACGCAATAGCAACGCTCCGCATGGAAGCCTCGCGGCGCCTTATACGCTAGCCGTCAATGAGCGCGTTGGGCTTGGCGAAACGTTCCAACGCCGATAAATCCTCGATGAGGATATCGCGTCCGGCGGTTTTCACGCCATATTTTGCCAGCATCGCCAGGTTGCGCGACAGATTTTCCGGAGTCATTCCCAGGCGCGACGCCAACGTGCGCTTGTCGAATGCCAATTCGATGCTGTGCCGGTGGCCCTGCTGCGCATCGGCCTGCAAAATCCAGTTAGCCAACCGTTCTGCGCTGGTGCGCAACTTCTCGTTCTTCAGCGAACGCACCACCGCGCGGTAGCGTTCGGCCAGTTCATTGACGATGGCGCGCGCGAAAGCGGCATCGCGCCCGAACACGTCGCGCACGGTCTGCACCGGGATCATCAGGATCTGCGCCGGCGACAGAGTGCGCGCCGATTTGAGATAAGGCTCGTCGCGGATTACCGCCGCCAGGATGAACGTGGTCACCGGCCGCATGATGTCGATCGTGGTTTCGTGCCCGTTATGGGCGCTGAACATTTCGACCGAACCTTCGACAACGATATGCAGAAAATCCGGCAAATCGCCTTCGTTGATCAGCGTGGTGTGCAAGGGAAAACGCTGCAGAAACGCGGCGCCAACCAGCTTTTCGAAATTCGCTTCGCTCATGTCGCAAAATAGCGGCAATGCGCGGATGAGCTTCCAATCGGATTGACGCACGGTGATCTCCGAACTGCGAATATGGCTACGAATGCTGGTACTCTAGGATGGGGCCACTATATCAAACTTGATAAAGATCAAGCTGCGTTTATCTCTAAGTCAGGCCGTCAGATAATTTAAGTAAAGCAAAATTGCCGCATGGGAATTCGAAGTATTATTGATAATCGTCAAGCGATTCACTAAAGCCAGCATGTAAGCGGTAAGTGTAACGGCAATAAAGTATCCATGTCTGATTTCGCCAACCCAGCGCGATTTCTCTCGCTCAGCACCCGCCTTCTGCCATGGCTGGCCGGCGCCGCGGCAAAAGCCGCAGCCCCGATCGGAGCCGCGTTCACATTTCTGTGCCTGGTCACCAGCTCGCTGTGGAAACGGCCGATGCTGGGAACCTATTGGGTATGGGATGCGCGACAGACGTCGGTGTTGGTGCTGTTTCTGATGTATCTCGGTCTGATCACACTGTACTGGACCGATGAGCATCTCGCGCGCGTGGCACGGCTCGCGGCGGTCTTGATCCTTGCCGGCGCGGCCATGCTGCCGGTGATCAAATATACGGTTTTATGGTGGAACACCCTGCATCAGCCGGCCGCGCTGGGCGGCATCGCCGTCCCTATGTTTCACGCGTCGATTCTCGCGCCGCTGTTGCTGATGCCACTGGCGTTTGTCCTTCTGTTCATGACACTGCATGTGGCGGCGATGCGCAACCAGATTCTTCGCCAGCACGTGCAGGCATTGCGGTTGATGAAAGCCGTGCGCGGCGAAACCCTGGGGCTCGAAACGCAATGATGTATTCAAATCGCGTTTGCCAGAAGCTGCATGACGAGCACATGGCGACGCTCGCGTTGCTGGAAAAATTGGAGCGCTTCGTTGTCAACAACAAGCCGCCGGAAGCAACGGATAGCGCGGCGCGAACGCTGCTGATCGATCTCACCGTGGCGTTCGAGAATGAAATCTGGCGCCACTTCGGCTTCGAGGAGAAGCATCTGTTCGACTATTTTGCCCAATCCGGTGACTCGGAAATGGGGCCGCTTCTGACGGCCGAACACGTGCAAATCAAATGTCTTGGCGCGCGCATCATAACGATGGCGCGCGCTGCGGCAGCGTCCGGATTTACGCCATCGGCCTGGAACGAGTTCCGCCCGCCGGCCCGCCAACTCGCCGAGCAGTTGGCGACGCATGCCCAAAAAGAAGAAGGTGTGCTTATTCCGCTCCTGCAGGACAGCATGGAAAGTGAGACCGAGGAGCAGCTCTATACGGCTTATGTAATGAATGAAGAGGCGTTCTAGCCGGCGCGGGTCGCCACGCATTAATCGCTGACTTTGAGTGCCGGGAACGGTTGGTTTGGTTTGCCCCTTTCCAGCCGTTGCCACACGGGGGAGCCCCGGCCTAGCGCCGGGGTTTCTTCGTCCAGCACAACAAACGGCGTGCTAGTGCACGCCGTATTGCTCGAACAGATTGGGTGCAAATTTGAGACCGAGCCCCGGCGCTGTCGGCACCATCATCACGCCTTTTTCCGGCATCGGTGGGTCGTCGAACAGACGCCAGGTCCACGGCATGTATTCGATGACCAGCCCGTTCGACACGGCGGCGACGAGATGCACGTGGATCTCCGGCAGGAGATGGCTTGCCACCGGCTTATTGAAGGCTTCGGCCATGCCGGCAACCTTCATCCATTGCGTGACCCCGCCGACGCGAAGGAGATCGATCATGACGATGTCGACCGAGTGATGCGTCATCGTTTGCCGGTGCGGCTCGATGCCATAGAGATATTCGCCGGCGCAGATCGGCGTTGCCAAAGCATCGGCGATCTTCGCGAGCCCCTGGTAGTCGTCGCAGCGCGCGGGATCTTCCAGCCAGCCGAGGCCCAAATCCTCAATCCGACTGCCGATGGAAATCGCCTCGGCCACGCTCCAGCGCTGGTTGATGTCCACCATTAAATTGGTGTTGGGACCGACCGCATTGCGAATGAGGCGGATACGTTCGATTTCCTGGGCGGCGTTAAGGCCCTCCACCGCCATTTGCGTCTTGATCTGGCTGTAGCCCTTCTCGACCAGCGCCGCCGCGGCGCGTTCGAGCTTGTCGGTCGGCGTGGTGCGCGTGAGCGCGCCGCTGGCATAAGCCGGCACACGATCGCGCAGGCCGCCCAACAGGCGCGCCAACGGCACGCCAAACGCCTTGCCGCGGATATCCCACAACGCGATGTCGATCGCCGATATCGCCAAGGCCGCCACTCCGCCGGGGCCGCAAGGCACCGACGCTGCGCGGAGTTTCGCCGTCACTTGCTCGGTGCGCAACGGATCGTCACCTTTGATGAGCTCGCCGAATTCCTCGAGCGTCGTCTTCAGCGTGCGCACGATCTTGCCGCCGAAGCTAGTGACACCAATGCCCTCGGTGCCGTCGTCGGTCAGGATCTGCACCGTGAGGAATTCGCGCAGCATGCCGGGCATCGGTGGTGCGCCGACCAAAGGTTCTTCCAGCGGAAGCCGCACGAGATTGATTTTGACCTGTTGAATTTTCATCGTGACCCCGCTCGTCAATCGCGCGCAATCTGTCGAGAATGGTTTGGTCGGGCTCGACGCCAAGGCCGGACCCCTGCGGCACCATCAGATAGCCGTCCACCGGATCGTACCAGTCGCCAAACGGACTTTCCATCAGTTCGCAATAAAGACGCTCGATCATTGGCGCGCGTGACAACGCCGCGCTGAGATGCGCGGTCGCAATCAGGCCCGGACCGAAATAAGCGGAATGGGGAGCGACCGCGATGTTCCCCGCATTGGCGGCGGCGAAAATGTCGCGCGCGATGGAAATGCCACCGATCTTGGCGACGCTCGGCTGCACGTAATCGACGGCCCGGCTGTCGATCAGCCGCGTGAAGTCGGCCGGCGTCAGGACGTTTTCGCCGATCGCGACCGGCACGCCGCTGGCGCTGATCTGCCGTACACCGTCGAAGTCCTCCGGCGGCCAAACCGGCTCCTCGATCCATTTGAGGCGGAGCTCACGCAGCGGTGCGGTTGCCGCCAAGGCTTCCGGCAACGTCCACGGCGCGTTGACGTCCACGATCAGCGCGCCGCCGTTATGCTTCCGTAGGAGATTCGCGGCGACGGTGATTTCGTTGCGGCCAGTCTCGTGCACTTTGAGGTCGCGATAACCGCGGGCAAACGCTTCCTCGCACGTACGCATGACAACGTCCGTCTCAGCATATTTAAGAAGGCTGGCATAAGCCGGGACCTTCGCGCAGTGCGCGCTGCCGAGCAGCTTGTAGATCGGCTGGTTGTTTGCCTTGCCGAGAATATCCCACAAGGCGATATCAAGCCCCGAAAGCGCGTACATGGCCGGACCGGCGCGCCCAACGCCATGGACGCGGTAGATCAGTGTTTTCATCAATGCGGCAATGCCGAGCGGATCGACGCCGACGCAGGCCGGCGCGATCAGGTTTTCGAACAGCCATTTGACGGCAGGCCAGATCCGGTGCGGAAAAGCTTCGCCCCAGCCGACAATGCCGGCGTCCGTCTCGACCTTGACCAGAAGCGTCTCGAACGCTGTTGCGGCCCTCGCTGGCGAATTTCGGCTTGGGACCGCTGAGTTTGAGTTCCTGGCGGTAAACAACACTGGATATGCGCGTGATTTTCATCGCAGTGCAGAACCCGGCCCCACGCGGTCCAATTGTTGGCGCGCTCGATTAAGCCTAACATGGGTCAAGGCTGGCTCCATGGCCGCCGCTCAAAATGAAAAACACAATCGCACATGGGGAGACGCGCAATGTCGGAGAAAACAACACTCGGTCCGGTAACCAGGCGCCAGGCCTTCGCGGCGGTTGCGGGGGGCGTAGGCCTGCTTGCGGCGCCGACGGTTCTACGCGCGCAGGCCCCGCTCAAAGTGAGTTTTGTGCAGCAGCGCGGCCTGCTGTATCTGCCCGTCGATGAAATGGTCAGCGGCGGCATTCTGCAAAAGACGGCAACAAAACTCGGACTCGGCAAGGTCGACGCGACCGTGAAGACGTTGAGCGGTCCCGCCCCGGTTATCGACGCATTGCTGTCGGGATCGGCCGATTACGGCACCGCGGCACTGCCGTCGCTGTTGACGCTGTGGGACAAGACCCACGGCACGCCGAACGAAGTCAAAGCCGTCGGCACCGTATCGAACGGCGCCATGGTACTTTACACGATCAACCCAAACGTCAAGACGATCGCCGATTTCACCGAGAAGGACCGCATCGCGGTGCCGTCTGTGCGGATATCGTTCAACGCGATGATGTTGGAAATGGCATCGGAGAAAATTTGGAACGACCCGCATCGCCTCGACCATCTGACCGTCGGCCTCGGGCATCCGGATGCGGTCGCGGCACTTTCAGCCGGGTACGAAAAGG
This sequence comes from uncultured Alphaproteobacteria bacterium, assembly GCA_963753455.1. GTDB lineage: Bacteria > Pseudomonadota > Alphaproteobacteria > Rhizobiales > Xanthobacteraceae > Pseudolabrys. Next base: position 59,658 of record CAVWDA010000068.1, read on the forward strand.
CAACAGTAACTGCGCACATTGCCGTGCAGCCATTCACCAGCCGCGGCCTCAAACTGCCGGGCGCGCATGTCGTCGCCGATAGCCGCGAGGTATTTGGCGGCCCGCTGACGCAGATCACCCTACTTGCGACCAAGCAGACCAAGGAGAAAAATCCGGCGCTGTTCAAGGCCGTCGCCGCCGCCCTCGATGAGGCCATCAAGGTCGCCAACGCAGACAAGCGCGCCGCCGCGATCCTCTGGAAGAAAGCTCAGAATGCGTCGGAGAGCGTCGACGATCTCGTGGCTTTGCTTAATGATCCTGGCTTCGAATTCACGTCGCAGCCGCACCGCATCGCTTACTTCGCCGCGTTTCTCAATCGCATCGGAAGCATGAAGACGAAGGTCGGCGATTGGAAGGAGCTCTTTTGGGAGACGGCCTATAACCAGAAGGGCGATTGATCATCGCGGGTAAGCGGTTTTGACCATTTCATCCCCAATTCAATCAGTTGATGCTGCGGCACACAACCGCAACACGCCTGTAAGATATACAGCGGTCATTGAACGCGTACCCAACGCCCGGAGCCGAGCCGTGAAAATGCGCCATAGGCCCGATCATGGTTGCGTACCAGGTATGTAGACGCTGATGGCCACGGGATCACTTCGGTGATCTGTCGGGCTAGCCACTCGTCGGTTGGATGCCGCGCGACCTCAAACCACAGTAGACGTCGCCAGCCTTGCCCGGGCATCGGGAAGGCAGATAATTAGCGCAATGCAACATTCAACTGATGCGGAGAAATTTATTCTAGCCGTCCGGGGCTTGAACAGGCTGACGACAAGTGCTGCAACCGCGTTCAGGGCACCGCTCTCAACGAGACGACAATTCCGCTCTATTACGCGAATTCAGACCGGACGTGATTTCGAAAGGGACAGACGTTTCATACCGAGGACAGGCGACCAACGCTCTCGTGCTCTCAAGCTGAGCACTTTCCATTTCCCTCCTCAAGACGAGATATCCTTAAATGCACCCGTTGCTGCTTTAGTTGCCATATCCCCAAGGTCCTTCGCCTGCTCACCGAGCGTTTTAAGTTGCGCCTGCATGAACTCGGTTTGAACCCGCCAGAAGTCTTGGAAATCTTTGGCTTGGGTTAGCTTTCGTCCAAACTCCGAAGCAGCAGCAACATTTTGCTCAGCATAACTTTTCATTTTTTTGTTTAGATCGGATTTAAGCCAGGGCAGGCCCGACGTTGTTTTTTGCACGAAATTAAGATAGTTCTCCATCGCCTTTCGCATTTGCTCCGTGCCCTGCATCACCATTTCACTCATGTTTTGAAACGATTTTTCTTCCGCCATGGTAGCCTCCTTGCCATCTACTCGCTTGAAAAACGATTAATGTCTCAAGTCGGTAAGTCTCTTAAATAATGACCTTGGCTGTTACGCTTTTCCCCCGCCCAGAAGGTCAATAGATATAAGGACCATAGTCCCATCGCCATTGGGAACTCTTGATGAGGACGAATGACCCCCATTGGGGAACCACGGGGTTGAAGGAACTTTCGATCTTTTACGTAGGTTAAATCTGTCGCGTTTCAAGCGACTACATGACCCGACCTCCGTTGCTCAAAAGAATTTAAGAAATTGGTCAGCAATACTGTTTGATCCACGTCAATGACTTTTTTGTGCATCGCGACATTATTTTTTAGCGTCGAAGAAGTTTAGCGCGCGGGGAGAGCATTGGCTTTTTTTCGATGCATAAGATGAGCGGACGCTTTCGGCAGCTTGAGGGTTAAATCCTCCCTATACGAATAAAGAGGTTGTTCCTTTTTGACCGCATGCTCGGATTCCGTAGGACACGTGCCAAAGCCAGATTACATTTTCGATCTTGAGCGAAGGCAGCTAGCACTCGAAGAAGAGATCGCTCGAGCTCTGTCGCATTGCTCAAATGATGATCCGATGGTCGCTGATCTAAAGCGCCGCATGCTACATCTCAAAGAAGAACTCGAACGGTTTTGTAATTTGGCAATTGCGGATAGACGCCTACATTAGCTGCGTGTACGTCTAAAACTTGAATTCGTGTGCAGTGGCTATGAAACTAGCCAAGGATTGGCCGTGAACTTACGATTCAAGTTCGTTGAAGAGGGCGAGAGACTCGCATTTTTGTCTAATAGCTAATGCGGTCTAATATTATTGTAGTAGAGAGTGCAGGCTCACGGAACTCGGAGCAGAGTGCGTAGCCCAAGCCAATGAAATGATGCACGCATTTTCGCCAGATTGATCTGGCGGGTCATTCAGCAAAGCCATTCTGCCAAAACAAGGTTGGCGCGGCGGGCTTGTTTCGGGTGCCCACTGCATGCAATCGATTCTTAACGACGGCGCCATAAATGCGATTCAGTTCGCGGATGAGGCGGTGCGGCGCATCGTTCCAGGGGAATGCCTCGGTTAACTGGCGCGAAGGCTACCGACCGCGTCTTCCCACTGTTGCTGCTGGCCGCCGGACAAATTGCCGCCCCGCCGTTTGTCGAACTCCCAGAGGATCGGAAACAGGCTGTAGATTTCGTCTGGGATGTCGCTCTTTCCGGTCACCACGCGTCCGGTCTGGATGACGGCGGGGTTTACTTCGCCATCATCACTCAGGCTTTCGCCGCCGTGCTGACCATCCTCATCTCGGTCGGCAGGGCTATACCGGCGGCATCAATGGCATCACCGATCTGCGCACGCTGCTCGGTTTGGACATCCGCACCGACCGGTGTTCAATGTTCGTGCTCAATTACTTTGGCCGCACCATTTCTAGCTTAAGGCCCCGTTGTTCACGTCTTTAACAAACGCCACGCCATCCGCTGCGATGACGCCGCAACCTCGCGGCAGCACGAACAGCGGATTGATCTCGGCTTCTTGCAACTCGCCGCCGATCGCTCCGAGCATGTTCGAAAAGGCGACGATAGCGTCAACGAGCGCTTCGATATCGGCGATCGGGCGGCCACGGAAGCCTTTCAGCAGCGCCGACGTTTTCAGTTCCTCGATCATCGCGTTGGCATCGCGTCGCGACACCGGAGCAAGCCGCAACGTCGTGTCGTTGTAAAGTTCGGCGCCGATGCCGCCCATGCCCAACAGAATGACGGGACCGAGTTGGGCGTCGTGATGAAAGCCAAGGATGAGTTCGACGCCGCCGCTAACAAGCTCCTGCACCAGGAAACCTTCCGGCTTGTGCCGCGTTGCGGCGAAAAAGCGCTCAGCAATCTGAGCACAGACGCGTTCGACGTCTTCGGGCGCAACATCGACCGCGACGCCGCCGGCTTCCGACTTATGCAGCACGTCACGCGACAAGACTTTGACGACGACATTTCCGGCGAATGTGTTCGCAGCGGCTCCGGCTTCCACCGGCGTTTTAACGACGATCTCGCGCGTGACTGGAATGCCGAAGCGGGCGAACAGCCGTTTGCTGTCGGCCTCATTGAGCGCGCCGGGCCGCAACAATTCGCTCATATTGTCACAGAGGACGACGCCAGGAACCTCGCCTGGACCACCGAACCTTGCCGCTTCGCTGGCGCGGCGCAGCGCGGCAAGCGCCGCCGCGCAACTCTCCGGCGCGGCGAACGTCGGGACCCCGGCAAGATTGAGAGTACGCACCAATTGCGGCGCATCGGGGCTGACGAATCCGACGACCGGCTTGTCGTTCGTGGCCGCGCACTCGCGCAGGGGGGCGCCGACGGTCTCCGGCTCTCGCAAAGCCGATGAGCCGAGAACCACCGCGACGGCGTCATAGGTCTGGCTCGCAGTGATCAGCCCAAGGATCGTGCGGAACGTATCCGACTTCACGCCGGCAAGCGTGACGTCGATCGGATTCCGGTCGAGCGTCGCCCCCTCGATCTTGAGCGCCTTGAGTTTCGCCGCGGTCGCCTCGTCCGGCGGCGGCGTCTCTAATCCGGCAGTGCCGGCAGCGTCGGCCAATAGGCTCGCCGATCCTCCGGTCGAGGTAATGATGGCAAGGCGTTGCCCTTTCAGCGCGCGTCCGCGGCTCAGCATCAGCGGAATGTCGAGCAGATCCGAGTATCGCTCGGCGCGTATGACGCCAAACTGCCGAAATAGCGCGTCATAGGCCGTATCCGCACCGGCCAACGCGCCGGTGTGCGACATCGCTGAGCGAGCGCCGGACTCGGAGCGGCCCACTTTGTAAGCAATAACCGGCTTGCTGGCGGCGTGCGCGCGCATGACCGCGGCCTGGAACGCCTTCGGCTTGCGCAGGCCCTCGAGGTAAAGCGCGATGACTTTCGTCGCAGGATCGCCAACGAGATAGTCGATGAAATCGGCTACCTCAAGATCGCACTCGTTGCCGGTAGCGACCAGCTTGGAGAAACCGATGCCGGCCGCCTGCGCGCGCGACAAGAGCGACCCGAGGATGCCGCCGCTTTGCGACACCAGTGCGATGTTGCCGGCAACGATCTCGTCGGTGACCAGCGCATTGCTTGCCGAAAGGACGATCCGCTCGCTGATATTGACGAGTCCGATGGTATTCGGACCGAGCAGCCGCATTGAGCCGGCGGCGCGCTTCAGCTCTTCCTGCCGAGCACAGCCTTCCGGACTGCTTTCGCCGAACCCGCTCGCCAGAACGATGGCTGCAAGCGTACCGATGGCCGCGAGCTGCCGGACCGCGTCCACGACCTTCGCCCCACCGATGAGCACGATGGCGACGTCAGGCGGCTGCGGCAGCGCGGCGATGTCCGGATAGCAGCGATGGCCGCCGATCGTGTCATAACGCGGGTTGACCGGATAAATGTCGCCTGTGAAGCCATACTTTTCCAGATAGAGCAGCGGCCGGCCGGTCAGCTTGGCCACATCCACGGAAGCGCCGACAATTGCGACGTTGCGCGGCCGCAACAATCTTTCGAGAGACTGCATCAACGCGCGGTCTTAGCAAGGAAAGCGGTGACCGAGTCGCGATGTTCGTCGGTCGTGTAGCAGACGGCCTGGGCTTCGCGGCCGAGCGCGAAGATCTGCTCCTCCGTCGACTCGAAGGTGCGATCGAGGATCGCTTTCGAGAAGGCGATCGAGACGCCGGAGCCCTGGCACAGGTCGCGCGCCCAGGCGACGGCATCGGCGATCAGCTTGTCGGGCGCGGTGACGCGGTCGGCGAGCCCAATAGCAAGCGCCTCTTTCGCATCGACAACGCGGCCGGTGAAAATCAACTCTTTGGAGCGCGGCAGTCCAACGCGGCGTGGCAGGAAGTACATACCGCCGCCGTCTGACACGAGGCCGCGCTTGACGAAGCTCATCGTGAAGACGGCCTGCTCCGAGGCAACAATGAAATCGCAGGCGAGTGCCATGTCGCAGCCAAGCCCCGCCGCAGCACCGTTGACGGCAGCGATGACAGGCTTCGGCATGCCGTGCAGCAGCGCTACGCTTTTGTGCACCTGTCCTTGGCGTCGCCAACCGTTGAAGGCGACCTGCCCGGTCGGCGCCTTCAGCCGTTCCTTCATCCCGGAGATATCGCCGCCCGCGCAAAAGGCTTTACCTTTGCCGGTAAGTACCACCGCGCGCACGTCCTGATCGGCCGCGACTTTCTCAAGCACGGCGACAAGCTCTATGCGCGACGCGTCGTTGATCGCGTTGCGCACCTCGGGCCGGTTAAGCGCTACGATCGCGACTTTGTCATCGACCGCCAGTTCGACGAGCGCTGTCATAATACGTCTCCCGCTTATTCGATCTTGATACCCGCCTCGTGCACGACCTTGCGCCAAAGCGCTTCCTGTTCCTGCACGTATTTTCCGAGTTGCTCGGGCTCACCGCCGACCATGATGAGACCTTCGTTTGCTACCAGCTTGTCGAAGGACGGCGCATGCAGTGACTTGTCGACCGCCTTGTTGAGCAACGCGATCGTCGCCGGAGGCGTTTTGGCCGGTGCAAACAGGCCGTACCAACTCTCGGCGGCATAACCAGGCACACCGGCCTCGGCCACCGTCGGCAGATCTGGGAAGGCCGAAGTGCGCTTCGCCGAAGTGACGGCGAGCGCCTTCAGCTTGCCGGCCTTGATTAGCGAGGTGGCGCTAGCGACCGTCGTGAACATCACCTGGATCGTGCCGCCGAGTAGATCGGTGATCGCCGGTGCGGCACCTTTGTAATGAACCGCCGTCAACTTCACATGCGCCAGACTCTTGAACAATTCGCCGGCGAGATGCGCCGAAGTGCCTGGGCCAAAGGTTCCGTAGTTAAGGCCATTGGGCTTCGCCTTCGCCGCGGCGACCAAGTCGGCAATCGAGTTGATTCCCGAATTCGGGTTGACCACCACGATATTGAACGAGCGCGCGACCAGCGCGACCGGCGCAAAGTCCTTGTCGGCATCGAAGGGCAATTTGGTGCGCAAGCTGGGATTCACGGCATGCGCAAACGTGGCCATGACCAGCGTGTGGCCATCGGGCTCGGCCTTGGCGACGTATTCGGTGCCGACGATAGTGCCAGCGCCCGGCTTGTTCTCGACGATCACCGTTCCGCCGAGCTCCTTCGCCATTTCCTGTGCGAGCGTGCGCGAGATAATGTCGGTGCCGCCGCCGGCCGCGAAAGGCACGACGATCTTCGTGATCTGGCTGGCGAATTCGGCGGTGAAGGCCCGGCCGGGCAAGGCCAGAACCGCGAAGGTCAAAAGGGCATTTGCGAAACGCCGGCCGACGGTAGTCATGTGCGACCTCCAGTTACCAATTGCTCTTGGCTTTCTTTATCTTGCGCGACGTCCCTAACATGCGCCGGCGAGCCGCGCCGACTGTTATTCCATCTATTGGAATTGGCCGCGGCGCGCTATTGTCGCGGCATGAGAAAGATGAGCCGATCACCACTGAACCGTTCGCTCAAGCGTGGAATTGTCATCCTGCGGGCGTTTCGTCCAGGAACGGAATTGCTCGGCAACGGCGAGATCGCCGAGCGGACCAGACTGCCGCGCTCCAGCATCAGCCGGCTGACGCAGACGCTCACCGATGTCGGCTACCTCGAATATTGCGCGCCGCAGCGCGCCTATCGGCTTGGCGCACCTGTACTCACGCTCGCACATGCGATGCGGTCGGGCTCGCCGGTGTTGCGTGCCGCAACGCCACTGATGACAGCGCTGGCGCGCCGCCTGCGCATCAATGTCGGGCTCGCCGTGCGCGACGGCGACGAAATGGTCTATCTCGAATCCGTGCGCTTCAACGCCAAAGGCTCGCAACGCTCGGTCGTGTCGGGTCAGCGCGTCCCGATCGAATTGACCGCGCTCGGCCGCGCCTGGCTCGCGGCTGCTCCGGACACCGAACGGAGAGCGCTCGTGGCGCAGTTGAAGGACAAACGGAGCAAGCGCTGGCGCATCCTGGACAAGGAGATCGCGGAGGCGGCGGCTTGCATCGAACAGCGCGGCTACTGCGTGGCCTCATGGCAGCCGCAGGTCGTCGCGCTGGCGACGCCGTTAGTGTCGGCGCGGCATTCGATCCACGTATTGAATGTCAGCGTGACGACAGAGGAGCCGCCGGCAGCCGTCACCCGCGTTCTGGAGCTGCCGCTTCTCGCACTGGCGGCGGAATTGCGCCAGGCGATCAACGAGATCGAACTCTGAACTGTGCGGCGTTTCCCACCGCGTCAAGACTTCGGTAGTATCCACAGATTGCCGAGAAACGCGGAGAAATCATCAATCCGATCGAGCTGCCACAGTGCCTGCAAGATTGCATCCGTCTGCGCGGTCGACCACCGCTTGTCGACGTTGCCGCGGAACTTCATTTCGACGTCGGCCCGGCTCATAGGACTTTGGGCAAAACCCGGGGCGAAGTCTACTTCGCGCGAGACGCGTTTCCCGTCGGCGAGAACCGCCGTCACCCGCGTCGGCGCCGAGGCGCCCTGGCGCGCCGTGAGGTTCGGGTCTTCGCTTACCGTAATCTTTTTCATGAAGGCGAGGATGAGCGGATCGCGAAACATGTGCGGTTCGAAGGTCTCGCTGGTGACATCGCCATCGAACATTGCACGCGCGGTAATATAGGGCAGACTGTGGTCGGCGGTGTCCCGGGTTTGCGGCGACCATTTCTCCGGTTCGCTGCCGGTCCGCTGATAGCCGCGGCGCGTGGTCGCGATCTCGATCGCCGCGATACGATCGGGCGATCCTACTTCCCTGGCGATATCGATTCCAGCAACGATCGCCGTTTGGGCGTAGATCACCGCGGGATAGCGCTTCAGACTGCATTGCTGGATGCGGAATTCCGTGCCGCGCCCGCCAAAGCTACCGGCACCGATACTTGCCGGGCCGCTCACCTGCTGGAAGAAACCGGAGCGTCCTTCGAAGATAGGCGCCGGGCCGGTCAAACCGTTGCGCGCCAGCAGCGCGGCGAACACCGCATTGCGGCTCGCTTCAGCGTCAGAAAGGCCCTTCCAGTCGGATAGCGTCTGCACCCGCGTCTGCGCCATCGGAATATGGTCGTTGACGGCGATGCCGATTGCGTGGGTCAATTGATCGGGGGTTAACTTCATCAGCTTGCCGGCGGCGAGCGCCACCGCCGGCAGGCTCATCACCGTCGGATCCCAGCCGCGCGTCGAGATGTCGCATGCGTCGACCAGCCGGCAGTTCACCTCGTAGGCAAGTACGATCGAGGCGATCAGCTCCTGCGCGCTGGAATGCTCCGTCTCGGCGACAGCAAGACACGCCGCAATCAGATCGCTTGGATGAACGGAAAAGCGGCCAACATAGGTGTCGTTGAAATCGAGGTAGCGGAACGCTGCGCAATTGGCGAAGGCAGCAAGATCGGCCGTAGTGCCCCGGTTGGTGCCGATGACGGTTGCGTTACCAGCGACGGCAAGCGCGACGTCGCGGCAAATGCGGACTGGCCTTTCGTCGAACGCGCCAATGCCGCAACCAATCGTGTCGATGACATGCGTCTTCGCCCGCTCGACAGTCGCGGTATCTATATCTTCAAAACTAAGATCGTATGCATAAATGGCGAGTTGTGCGGCGAGCGAGCGGACGGTCACGTTGGAAGATTTTTCTTCGGTAGCCATTCGCATCACACCAAACCAGAGCCAGTTTGTTCGTTTTCAAGCTTTCACGCAAGTCGAGCCGTCATCGCGGTGTGCGCCTGCCGTCTTTTTCGTGTTGCAACGCGAGTTTGCGACAACGGTCGATCAACAGTTGTGCGACAGGACTGATCGTGCGGCTTTTCAGAGTTACAATGCCGACCGGCACCGAACCGAACGGATACCTTAACGGCAGGATTTTCAGTTTCGTTCGTTACGGCGAATATCCCAATCCACGATCGAAATATAACTCTCGGCCGCATGGCTTCACCCATCACTGCGCGGTAATGCCCCGATGCAAAATTGGCATTGTACCGACACGGCGGCATCTCTTAGGTTACCGTGGGGCTCGCGACATAGACCAACATCGTGCGTGCAATGACCGACAGAGCCGCGCAATGAGGTCAGGAGGAATGCTTATGACCCTTCCCCGCCGAACCTTCCTGCATTTTGCTGCGGGCGCTGCAGTGCTCCCGGCCCTCTCGCCGTTTGCCAGGGCGGAAAGCTATCCGTCGCGGCCTGTGCGCCTGATTGTCGGCTTTGCCCCCGGAGGCGGCAACGACATCGTCGCGCGTCTGATGGGTCAATGGCTGTCGGATCACCTGGGACAACAATTTATCGTCGAGAATAGGCCGGGCGCGGGCACCAACATCGCCGCCGAACTCGTCATCACCACGGCCCCGGATGGCTACACGCTGCTGCTTGCCGGCATTCCAAACGCAGTCAATGCGACGCTCTATCACAAGCTTACCTTCAATTTCATTCGCGACACCACTCCGATTGTTGGCATTGCCAGCGTGCCCAACGTCATGCTGACCAACCCGTCGTTTCCGGCCAAGACGCTGGCGGAGTTTATCGCCTACGCAAAGGCGAACCCGGGCAAGGTCAACATGGCCTCGCCCGGCATCGGCAGCGGCGGACACCTCAGCGGCGAACTGTTCAAGTATTTGGCCGCCGTCGATCTCACCCATGTGCCATTTCGAGGCAACGGACCTGCGCTCGCGGCGCTGCTCGGCGGACAAGTCGACGTTTTGTTTCCGCCCGTCGCGGCGTCGATCAAATACATCAAGGCGGGCAAGCTGCGTGGGCTCGGAGTCACCAGCGCCAAGCGGGCCGACACGCTTCCAGATATGCCGGCCATTGGCGAGGTTGTTCCCGGCTACGCGATGGTCGCGTGGTATGGCTTCGTGGGTCCGAAAGGCACGCCTGACGACGTGGTCGACAAGATCAATAAGGAAATCAACGTTGCCCTCGCCGATCCTCAAATCAAGGAGCGGATCGCCACCCTTGGCGGCACGACGATAGGAGGTTCGCCGGCAGATTTCGAAAAGCTGATCGTGGACGAAACCGACAAATGGGCCAAGGTGGTCCCAGCGGCCCACATGACGGCGGACTAAACCCGTGTGCGCTTTGGCGGCTCGGCATAGCGGAGATCGATAGAAATGATTGGCCGAGTGATTCTCGCCGGCGACGTCAATCTCATGCGCGTCACCGATTCCACGGTGCCGTTCCGAAATGTTGCTGCCGAGTTACATTCCGCGGATGCCGTTTTTTGCAATCTTGAATGCTGCTTACATCGCCAGCAGCAAACTCACGCCAATGAGGGTTTTTTCGCCGATCCCAAGATTGGAGGCGAGGCATTGCAACGTTCCGGCATCCATGCCGTGGGAATTGCCAATAATGTCAATTACGGCTGGGTCAACATTGCGTCGTCGATTATGCGGCTGGATGAAATTGGCATGCGGCACACCGGAGCGGGCACGAATTTTGCTACCGCGCGCGCGCCGGCTATCGTCGATCGCAATGGCCTGCGCGTCGGCATATTACAGCGCAGTTCTGTCTATTGGCCGACCGATCACGAGGCCCAAGCGGACTCGCCGGGGATCGCCGTGATCAAAGGTCACACGGCTTATCATGTGCCGATGGGACGGATTTCGCCTGATATCCCGCCGGCAAACCGACCCGGCATCCCGCCAGTTATTTTGACCTGGGCGGACTCCGCATATCTTGATGAGTTTCGCAAAGACATTGAGGCATTGCGGCCGCAGGTCGACGTCGTCGTCGCGTCGTGCCATTGGGGCCTCGGGCGCGAGCCGCTGCAATACATGAAGGAAATCGCACACGCCGCGATCGACGCCGGCGCCGATGTCGTCATGGGCCACGGGCCGCACTACGCATTGCCGGTCGAGACCTACAAGAGCCGGCCGATCTTTTATGGACTAGGAAATTTAGCATTTAACACCGGCCACCTTGGCCGCAAGCATGCCGGCTGGCTCGGTATACTGGTCGAGTTGACATTGGAGCACGGCACCGTCGCGGGCTGTTACTTTCGCTTCGTGCGCAGCAATGAGAACAACGAATCCTATTTCAGCCGTCTGGCCGACGAAACCGCGGCACTGCATGATCTCAGTACGCGAAGCGGCAAGCTCGGAGCACACCTCAGACCCGAGGACGATCGCGTGCGCGTTTTACCCTAAGATTACATGGCAGCCGGCCGGCGGTGGTCTGGCCACCCCATGCACCGCGACTGCCAAAGATATCGGACAGATGCTTGGTAAGATATGCCCATCAAACGTGACGTCACCAGATTTTCTGCCGATGTAACCGCTTAGAGCCTCAGATTGGTGAGCGGGCATTCAACAGTAACTTTGGGATGTCCGGTAAGCGTCAATTCACGACCAAGCAAACCGGCGACGCAAACTTTTCGGCATGATTTCGCACCTGAAAAGGTCACTGCGAGATCAATTCAGTACTTGTGCCGCAGCCACTTGACCAGCAACTCGGCCAAGCGTGGTCGCCGTCAAAAGCCCGTTGCCGGACAGATAGCCTGCCGCGGTCGAGCCCGACACCCCCGCCGCCGCACCGCCAGCGGCGAATAAATTGGGAAATAAAGTCCCGTCCCGGCATTTGACGCGGCCTGCGCCATCGATGGCCAAGCCGCCCTGCGTATGAAATAGCGCGCCGGTGACTTTGACCGCGTAGAACGGCGGCGCGCAGCGCTGCTCGGGTTGGAATTGACGGCCATAGTGGTCCCGCCCGCCGCACGCCTTCAGGCTTTCAATCTTATTCAACTCGGACTCGAGAGCAACCGCAGGCACATGCATAACCTCAGCCAGACTCGCGATACTATCTGCCGTAAGCAGCGCACCAGCGCGCTCGGCATTGCGGAAGTCTTCGAATTGACGCGCCACATCCGCAATCCGCGCGTCGAATACATCCCAGGCGGTGCCATCTGGCTGGCGCAAGACTTCCGCGGCCTGCTCGGAATAGCCGCGAGACTCGTCGGAGAAGCGCCGGCCTTGCGCATTGACCTGGAAGCCGCCCTGCATGATCACCGCCCAACTGACCAAGATGTTGTGCGGCGTCGCGACCGACCCGTGGCCTTGATAACCGCCGAGATGTACCAAGTGCGCTCCGAGCGCTTCGCCCCACAGCACGGCGTCGCCGCGATTGCCCGGATGGCCGAAATAGAGGGCGTTGGCCATCTCCGGAATAAATTGTCGGACCAGATTTGGATTCCCGCCATAGCCATTGCAGGCGAGAATCAATGCTTTGCAACCGATCCGCTCTCGTGTGCCGTCGCCGCGCAGGATCTCTACGCCGCGGATACGGTCGTCGGGCTCCGCCAACAGCCGCTCGGCGACGCACTTAGTCAGGAAAACGATATCATTTGCCTCCGCAGCATTGCGCAGACGGTCGATCAATTCCTGACCCGTGCGTGACGGCAGGCCGTGCATGCGCAGCGCCGAATGTCCCGGATAGTTGAAATTGTCGACCACGTTGAACGGAAAGCCGTAGCGGTCAGCCAGCCATTCGACGAGCGGTCCCGACCCTTTCGCTACGGCCGCGACGACCGCGGCGTCGGCCTCGCCATGCGCCTTGCGCTGGATGTCGGCGGCAAACAATTGCGGATCGTCGGCGATGCCCTTGGCGCGCTGAAACCGCGTGCCTGCAGCGGGAATGAGCCCGGCCGATAGTGCGGTCGAGCCCGCCGGCAAGGCATCGCGCTCGATTAGCACGGGGTCGACGCCGGCTTCCTTGGCGGCGAGCGCCGCGCAAAGCCCGGCGGCGCCAGCACCGATAATCAATAGCGGCACTTCGGCGTCGAATTTTTCGTCCGCTACAACGGCTACCGTACCCATCGTGCCTCGACGCCGCGCGTCAGCAAGCATTCATCGCGTGCGGGCGGCGCCAGGCCGGCGCAGATATTGGCCGCGCGCCGGTCCGACGATGTTTCCGCCGTCATAGACAAGCGCGCCGCGCAAAAACGTGCTCTTCACCCGGCCGCTGAGTTCGACGCCTTCGAACGGCGTGTAGCCCTGCCCTGATTGCGATTCGGCAGCGCGCACCACGAAACTTTCGTGCGGATCGACAATCACGATGTCCGCGTCATAACCGGGCGAGATGTCCCCTTTGCTCGGCAGCCCGAAACGTTGCGCCGGCTTCCAACTCAAAAGCTCGGCCATGTGATTGTACGACATGCCGCGCTTGCTGCCCTCGTTCAGAACGCCCGAGAGCAGATATTCAGTGCCGCCAAATCCAGATTTGGCCAGCCAGATATTGGTCGGGTCGTCTTTCGACCACTTCTGCTCGGCCGAACAGCAGGCATGATCGCTGACGATCCAATCGATCTTGCGATCAAGCACGGCCTGCCATAGCGCTTCGACATCCTCGCGCGGGCGGATCGGCGGATTGACCTTGGCATGCACGGCGCATTCGCAATCGGTGTCGAGCAGAAGATGACCGACCGTCACCTCGCGGCGGAACGCAATGTGCGGAAACACCTGCTGCATGGTCCACGCGGCATCGACGGCTTTACGTGAGCTCAAGTGCAAAAGATTTATATTCAGGCAATTGGTTTCATTGGCGAGATAGGACGCAATCCAGATGGCGAGACCCTCGGAATGCGGCGGGCGCGCGGCGCTGTAAGCTTTCAGCCCGGTCAACTTGCCTTCGCGCTCCACGATCTTGGTATAGGCATTGAGGATTTCCGCGAGCTCACAATGCAGACTGACGCTGATATTGGCCGCTTTATCGGGGAATTTTTCCATCAAGCGCTGGGCGGAGCGCATGATGAATTCGAAATGCGCGATGTCGTATTGCTCGTCCGGGCCGATCATCAAAAAATCGTTTTGCTGCGATGAGCGACCGTGCAGGCCATAGCCTCCGTAAAACATGAATATCTTGAACGATGTGATGCCATGTCCCGTGACGAGAGCTTCCATTTCATCGATATGTTTCGCTTCGATCGGCGCAAGATGAAAACCGTAATCAACCCAAAAATTTCCCGCCGACTGCTTGTGCACTTCGGGCATAAAATCAAGGTAAGAACCGCCTCGGTTGAGGTAGTAGTGTCCCGTTCGTAAGTAATTCAGGCTTGAGGTGACCCCTCCCATTGCCGCGGCCTTGCTCTCGGTGAGGGCGTCCTGGGCGAGTGGTGCATAGATGCCTATATGCATATGCGCATCGACGCAGCCTGGGAATGCGAGCCGGTTCTTGGCATCGAAGACTTGGCCGGCGAGGTCGGCCGGAATATCCGGTCGCGAGCATGCGCGATCTTTCCGTCCTTGATCGCGATATCGAGACAATCGACCGACGTCTTATTCGGACGGACCACACGAGCGTTCTTGATGACAGTGTCGAATTGCTTGTCCATGCGAGACATTCCTTTGCTTACTGGCGGTTTTTGCTATTCGGCGCGGCCGCTGCTTCGTAGCGCTTGCCGCGCTCCAGCATTTCCGGCGTCCCGATGAGACGATTGAGCGCGTCGAAGTCGAACATGCGCGGCCTGAACGGGTCGGTACTGCCATTCGCCTTCAGCGAGCCGTAGAATTCCTCCGCCGTCTTGGCGAGCGCGCGCACGATGCCGCCCGGAAAGATGACAAAGGCAAAGCCGAGTGCCTCCAACTCACTTGCCGCCAATATCGGCGTCTTGCCGCCCTCCACCATGTTTGCCATCAGCGGCAGCGATTTACCCATTTGCGCACCGATACGACCGAGTTCGGAGCGCTCGCGCGGCGCCTCGATAAACAACATGTCGGCGCCCGCCTCGCGATAAAGCTCGGAGCGTGTTATGGCGCGATCGAAACCCTCGACCGCGACCGCGTCGGTGCGCGCAATGATGAGGGTGTCGCTCGAACCGCGCGCATCGGTTGCTGCCTTGATCTTCCCCACCATTTCCTGCGCCGGGACCAGCGTCTTGTCGTCGAGATGACCGCAACGTTTGGGAAAATCCTGATCCTCGATCTGGATGGCATTGGCGCCTGCGCGTTCCAGGAGCCGCACGGTGCGCCCCACATTGATGGCGTTGCCGTAACCGGTGTCCGCGTCGACGACGAGATGAGGCGCGGACGCGATCGCGGATCAGCGCCACCGTCTCGACCACCTCGTTCATGCTCACGAGGCCGATATCGGGTCGCCCCAGGCGGGTATAGGCGATCGCCGCGCCGGATACATAGAGCGCCTCGAAGCCGGCCTGTTCTGCGATCAGGGCGGTCAGCGGGTCATAGACGCCTGGCGCGATCAGGATCGGCGGACGCGACAGGCGGGCGCGCAGCGTGTTTTCGGTCATGCGTTACATTCCTAAGTAAGTACGTTTGAGCTCGGGATCGGCGCCGATATCCGCAGCGCTTGCCCGACATGACGAATTTTCCCTCGGCCAGGATATAGGCGCGATTGGCAACTTCGAGGCTCTGCACCACGTTCTGCTCGACAAGCAGGATCGAGACGCCATCGGCGTTGATGCGAGCGACCAGGGCGAACATTTCCTCGACCAGTAGCGGCGAGAGGCCGAGCGACGGTTCGTCGAGAATAAGCAACTTTGGCTCGGCCATCAGGCCACGACCGATGGCGAGCATCTGTTGCTCACCGCCCGACAGCGTGCCGGCGCGTTGCGATTGGCGTTCAAACAGCCGCGGAAAGGTCGCGAATACGCGCTCACGATTCTCCGTCCGCCGTTCGTGCGCTCGCCGGTAGCTGCCGAGATCGAGATTCTCGCGCACCGACAGATTGGGGAAAATGCGCCGCCCTTCCGGCACATGGATGAGCCCGCGGGCGACAATCGCCGGCGGCTTTTCGCGGCTTACGTCCGCGCCATCGAAGCGGATCGCACCGCTGCGCGCCGGCACGATCCCGGAAATCGTGCGGTTGAAGGTCGACTTGCCGACGCCATTGGAGCCGAGCACCGCGACAATTTCGCCCGTGCCGACCACAAGGTCGAGTCCGCGCAGCACTACGGTTTCGCCATAGCCGGCGTGCAGATCGAGCACTGTGAGCAGCGGGCTAATGCCCATGCGCCGCTCCCAGTTTTGCCGCCGCACCATGGCCGAGATAGGCCTCGATAACGGCCGGATCGGCAGCCACTTGTGCCGCCGTTCCTTCTGCGATCACACGGCCTTCGGCCAGCACGAAAACACGCTCGGCAAGGCTCATCACCGCTTGCATAACGTGTTCAATCATCAAGATCGTGATGCCGCTCGTGCACAGGGCGCGAATGACCGGTACAAAGTCTCGGATCTCGGACGGATTGAGTCCGGCTAGAACTTCGTCGAGCAACAGCAATTTTGGCTCGGTCGCAAGTGCTTTCGCGAGCTCGAGCCGTTTGCGCCCGGCGACCGTCAATGTATCCGCTGGATGATCGAGCACCGCAGCGAGACCGACCGCGCGGCCGACCCGTTCGGCGATGGCGAGCGCCGCGTCGTGCGCGCGATGATGCAAATGCGCTCCAACCAGAATGTTTTCGCGCACTGTCAGGCCGGCAAAAGGTTGCACGATTTGAAATGTTCGGGCAATGCCGCGCCGCGCCAACCGATGCGGTGGCTCGCCGGTGATATCCTCGTTCGCGTAGCGAACCACGCCTTCGCGCGGCTTGAGGAAGCCGGAGATGATGGAAAACAGCGTGGTCTTGCCGGCGCCGTTCGGACCGATCAGTGCGGTGATACGGCCTTCGGGCGCGATGAATGAGGCGGCATTGACCGCCAGCAAGCCGCCGAACCGGTGCGAGACGCGCTCAACGACCAGGAGAGGGTCAGCCATGACCGGCTCCATCGAGGGCCGAAGCCGACGCCGTGTCGCTCCGTAGCAAGCGCTTGCGCAGTAGCGTGAACCAGCCAATTAGACCGTGCGGCGTGAAGCCGATAACCAGCACGAGCACAATGCCATACACAATGAGATCAAGACCGGGAGCGTCGCCGGTTAACAACTTGGCGCCCTCACCCAAGGCCTTCACCACCAGCGCGCCAAGCAACGGTCCAAACACGGTGCCGGCGCCGCCAATGATCGGCGTCAATAGCGCCTCGATCGAGATCCAGGTGCCATAGGCGATCTGGGAATCGATAAAGAGGAAATATTGCACATAGAAACAGCCGGCGGCCGCCGTGATGGCGCCGGAAATGATCATGGCGCCGCATTTGACATTGGTGGCATTAACTCCGAGCGCCCTCGCCGCGTCTTCATTCTCGCGCACCGCGATCAACCATGTGCCGAAACGCGAGCGCTCGATGAGCCGCGCGATCATCAATGAGGCCGCGACCAGCGCCAGGATGAGCCAATAGAACGCTGCGCGGCTTTGAAACTGCATCGCCTGCGCGCGCAAATCGAGCTTGATCAGCGTGCCGACGCCGGCACCGGTGATCGGGGCAACGCTGGCAACGATGCGTAACACTTCGGCGAAGGCGAGCGTCACAAGCGCGAAATAAGAGCCGCGCAGGCCGGAGCGGAACGTCAGCGCGCCGATAATGCCGCCGAGCGCAGCACCGGCCGCGATACCGACGGCAAAGCTCGGCCAGGCATTGGCTCCATAGCGCGCCTGCAGAATCGCGGTGACGTAGGCGCCCGTACCGAAGAACGCGGCGTGGCCAAAGGAGTATTGCCCACCATAACCGCCGAGGATGTTCCAGCCTTGCCCGGCCAGCGCGATCATCAGCGTGACGACAAGGAAATTGAGTACTACGTTGGAGTTCACCAGCAAGGGCACCGCGGCAAGCGCGATAGCAACCACTACGATCGGCGCCAGCGCTTTCATGCGCGCGCTCCGAACAGGCCGCTTGGCCGCACCAGCAGTACCGCGATAAAGATCAGGAAGATGCCGATCTGTCCGAGCAACTCGCCGAGAAAAAGGCCTGACAGGCTTTCCACCACGCCGATCATCAGGCCGCCGATCAGCGCGCCCGGCACCGATCCCATGCCGCCTAGCACGACGATAGTGAAGGCTACCAGAACAAAGGCGTTGCCGACAGTCGGATTCACGTAATAGGTCGGGATCAGCAGACAGGCGGCAATCGCAACGCAAGCAGTGCCGAGGCCGAACGTCATGGCATAGACGTGGGCAACGTCGATGCCCACGAGCTCAGCACCAAGCTTCTCCTTGGCGACCGCGCGGATCGCGCGGCCGCTATCGGTGAAACTTATCAGCAGCCACAGAGCGAGCGCAACGCCGAAAACCGCGACGAAGCCGACGACACGTGGCACCGCAAGGAAGGTAAAGCCTAAATCGACCGTCTGATAGGCATAGGGGACTTCGATCGTGCGCGTATCGGCGCGGAATGCGTAGAGCAAAACGTTTTCGATGACGACCGCGATGCCCAGCGTGATCAGCAGCATGTTGCGGTCATCGCCATGCGAGGCGGGACCGATGACGAGGCGCTGCAGCATGTAGCCGAGGCCGAAAAAGATCGGCGCCAGCAGGAACACCGCAACATAGGGATCGAGTCCCAGCAGCCGGAAGGCGAAAAAGGCGGCGAACAATGCTGCGCTCAACAGCGCACCATGAGCGAAATTGATGATATGCAGCACGCCGTAAATCAGCGTCAGGCCGAGGCTGACAAGCGCGTAGAGCGCACCGGTCAACAAGCCGTTTATGATCGCGGGGATGAGAATGGCGGGTGACAGCATCGACGCGACATGGCCACGGACGGCGCCGGTGGCGCCGCCCGAGGCCTCATGACACTTACGCCGGGATCGGGAAGACTGGTTTCGCGTTGGCGAACGTCGCCGGCAAGATCACCTTGATGTCGTTGTTGAGCACCTGCGTGTTCGCAGGTGCGGCTCCCTGGTTCTGGCCGTTGACGAACTTGGTCGGCCCGTAGGGCATGATGTGTCCGGAGAACGTCGAACTCGCCAGCGCGTCAACGAGCTTGGCGCGATCGGCAGAGGCCGCGCGCTGGAGCGCGTCGGCGACAAGATGGACGCAGCTGTAGTTGAGATAGACCTCGTAGGTGAAGAATTGACCCTTCCCTTCGACTGCCTTCTTTAGCGCCAGCGCTTTTTCGCTGCGTGGATCGAACCAGTGATTGCAGTCCATGATGTATTTGGCCGCCTCGGGGAATTCTTTAACAAATTTGTAGGATGAAGCGGCGCCGCCGAGGATCGAATAAATTCCCTTCGGCTTCACGTGCTGCTGCAACATGGTGCGGGCGAGCAGGACGTATTCGTTGTAATAGTTGGCCGGGATGACAAGATCGGGATTCTGCGCCTTGATCTTGAGCACAACGTTGTTGAAATCGCGCGTGGGCGTCGGATGCGCGATGGTCTCGAGCACCTGGAAGCTATGCTGCGGAAGCTGCGCATTGAGCAGCTTGGCAAGCCCTGAACCGAATAGCGAATCTTCGTGCACGATCATCACCGTTTTCGCCGGCTTTCCGGCGGCGTCGTTGATCGCCGCGAGATTAGCCAGCGCCGTCTTGGCGATCACGCCAAACCCTGGTCCGAAGCGGAACGTATTTTTCAGGCCGCGTGTGACGATGGTGTCGGCAACGCCAACGTCGACCACGTACGGCAGATTGTAGCGCGCCGCGGCTTGAGTCGTCGCAAGGCAGATGTTGCTGGCATAGCCGCCGACGATGCCGGCAACGCCGGCGGAATTCATCTTCTCGACCTCAGCAACGCCGCCATCCGGCGTCGACTGCGCATCGCCGAGTACCACATCGATCTTGCCGAGCCCCTTGATGCCGCCGGCCGCATTGATCTCCTCGATCGCCATCGTGGCGCCGAGACGACCCTGCTGCCCCGAATAAGCCAGGGCGCCAGTGACGGGATGCAGGATACCGAGTTTCACGCCCGCGCCTTGCGCGCGCAGCACCGACGGCATGACGACGCTGCCGGCTGCGGCCGCGGCTCCGAGCGCGGTGGTGCACAGGAAGCGGCGGCGGCTGAAACTGGTTTTATGGTCGGACATTGCGGTTCTCCCTCGTTTAACGATGCGGCGTGAGATCCGCCCGCTTGGCTTTGGCATTCAAGGTTCGCGAGCGTGGCTTGATGGGACGGACGCTGTCGGGGCGGCGCACGACCGGCGCCCAAGCCTTGGTATCTGCGGTGCCCGAGCGCACGAGATCGATTTCGAAGGCATAGCGGTCGGGACGGTAGAGCGCGTGCAAATGCTCAACTCCGCGGCCGGCCTGATCGTAGACCACGCGGATAAGCTCGATCAGCGGAGATCCGATGTGCAGGCCGAGCGCCTCGGCGACGTCGGGCGTCGCGAGACCCGCGCTGATGCGCTGCCGCGCATGGTCGATTTTGACGCCAGCCCGCTCGAGCAGTTCGAGCAGTGGGCGGGTCGAAAGTTCCTGCCGGCTGAACGTCACTGAAACGCTCTCGGGGACGTGCGTCGTCAGGTAGGAGAATGGCAAACCATCGACCGATCGCACGCGCACCGAACGTTGCAGCATCTGATGCGCCGCTACGCCAAGCGCCTGCGCGACCACACCTTCCGCCTGCACGTAATCGAACGACAGCAGCTTGACGGCCGTACGCCGTCCCATGTCGGCGAGATTGGCCAGCACACCGAAAATATCGGCGGTCATCGGCGCCGGTGCTGGACGATAAATCACCCGCGTGCCGGCGCTGCGCCGGCGATCGATCAGCCGCTCGCGGGCGAGTTCACCGAGCGCGCGCCGCACGGTGACCCGGGACACGCCGTGATAGTCGGCCAGTTCGTTTTCGGTGGGCAGCTTCACGCCGAAGCCGATGGCGCCGCTCAGAATGCGGTCGCGCAGGACCAGATAGACCTGCTTTGCCTTCGCCTCGCCGAGCCAATCGCGCAATACACAGTCCCCCGAAGCCCGCCGGCGGCTCCTTTACTTGGTATTCTTTAGCATACATTATTGGCAACCCTCGACAAGCCCGCTGGAGCCGAGGCAGACCGGTCGCAACCATGAGTGAGCCCGAGACCTTGATCGACAAGCTATGGTCGGCGCATGAAATTGCGCGCCGCGAGGATGGCGCCGCGCTGCTTTGGGTGGACCGGCACTTCGTGCATGAAGGCTCCTTTCATGCCTTCAGCCAGATGAAGGCGCGCGACCGCACCGTCGCCGAGCCGGGACTCACCTTTGGTGTCGCCGATCATTATGTACCGACGCGTGGACGCGACCGCGATATTGCAGACCCCGAGATCGCCCAGATGGTGCGCAATCTCGAGGTCAACACGGCCGAGAGCGGCATTACCTTGTTCGGCTTACACGATCCGCGCCAAGGCATCGTGCATGTTGTCGGCCCAGAACAAGGATTGACGCTGCCCGGCCTGCTGATCGTCTGCGGCGACAGCCACACGTCGACCCACGGCGCTTTCGGCGCTTATGCCTTTGGCATCGGCGCATCCGAAGTCGCACATGTCCTGATGACGCAGACGCTTTGGCAGAAGAAGCCGAAGCGCATGCGTATCACTGTCGACGGCAAGGCTGCCCCGGGCATTGCCGCCAAGGACATCGCGCTCGCCATCATCGCGAAAATCCGCGCCGATGGTGCGCAAGGCCATGCGATCGAATTTACCGGCAGCGCAATCGCCGCCTTGTCGATGGAAGGACGCCTGACCCTCTGCAACATGTCGATCGAAGCTGGCGCGCGCTGCGGCATGGTCGCACCCGACGCAACGACGTTCGCTTACATCAAAGACCGGCCCTATGCGCCGAAGGGCGCTGCGTTCGAGCAAGCCGTGGATGATTGGTCGAAGTTTGTCTCCGATCGGGATGCGCAATTCGAACGCGAGGTCACGATCGACGCGGGTGCGATTGCGCCGATCGTCACCTGGGGCACGACGCCAGACGACGCCTTGCCGATCGATGCAACTGTGCCCGACCCGGCGCGCGAGACGGATGCCCCGCGTGCAAAATATCTGCTAGAGGCGATCAACTACATGGGCCTCGCTGCGGGAACCAAATTAACCGACATCGCCATCGACCGCGTGTTCATCGGCTCCTGTACTAACGCACGGATCGAGGATCTGCGTGCGGCAGCAGCTGTGCTCGCAGGCCGTACCAGCAAAGTGCCGGGCCTGGTTTCCCCAGGTTCGTCGTCGGTAAAGCAACAAGCCGAAGAGGAAGGACTCGACCGCATTTTCCGCGATGCCGGATTGGAATGGGCCGAGTCCGGCTGCTCGATGTGTGTCGGCATCAATGGCGACCTTGTGCCCGCCGGCGAACGCTGTGCATCCACCACCAACCGGAATTTTCGTGGCCGCCAGGGACGCGGCGCGCGCACGCATCTGATGTCGCCGGCGATGGTCGCCGCCGCAGCGGTCAGCGGGCATCTTGCCGACGCTAGACCGCTGCTCGCCGGCCGAACGCCATAAGAAGCACGAATAGAAACGGGCAGGAGATGCACCATGAAAAAATCCACCATCATTCCCGCCGCCCTCGGACTGATGCTGGTTTGCGTGACGATCGCTCAGACACGCGCCGACGATTACCCCTCACGTCCGATCAAGCTTCTGGTCGGCGCGCCTCCCGGCGGCACCACCGATACCATCGCCCGTTCGATTGCGCGGCCGATGGCGGCGGCGCTCAAGCAGAACGTGATCGTCGAGAACAAGCCGGGCGCCGGCGGCAACATCGCCGCCCAGGCAGTCGCCAAGTCGGCGCCCGACGGTTACACATTGCTGGTAAGCTTCACCAGCCACACGATCAATGCATCGCTATATCCAAACCTTCCCTACGACCCGGCAACCGACTTCACGGCAATCACCAAGGTCGCGACCGTTCCGAGCCTGCTTGTCGGCAATCCGAAACTGGCCGCCCGCGATCTCAAGTCGCTGATCGAACTAGCCAAGGCTCAACCCGACAAGCTCACCATCGGCATCGGCGGTATCGGCTCGTCGCTGCATCTTGCCGGCGCGAAGTTCAAGCTCATGACCGGAGCCCGCCTGCTCAACGTACCCTATAAAGGAACCGCGCCGGCGCTCACCGATGTGCTCGGCGGACAGATCGATCTGATGTTCATCAGCCTTGTCACCGGCGCGGAGCAGGTTCGCGCCGGCAAATTGCGCGCCTACGGCGTCACCAGCGCGCAGCGGCAGCCATCGTTTCCCGACGTGCCGGCGATTGCCGAGGCTGTTCCTGGATTTGAATCGAGTGCGTGGTTCGGCGTGTTCGGACCCGCGAAATTGCCGCCTGGGATCACAGAGAAACTGAACTCGGTGATTGTGGCCGGGCTCACCGATGCGGAGATGCAAAAACGATTGAAGGCCGAGGGCGCTACGCCGGTCGGCGATTCCCCGGCCGAATTCGCCGCCTTCGTGCGCGAGGACATCAAACGCTGGGCGCCGCTGGTGAAGGCGTCGGGCGCGAAGCCGAATTAGAGCGACATGCGATGGAAAAATTTGTCCGCCTCAACGCCAAGGCCTGCCCGCTGAACCTCCCGAATCTCAATACCGATCAGATCCTCCCCGCGCGCTATCTCAAATGGCCGCGATCAAGGGGCCTAGGCACGGTTCTCTTTCAAGACTTGCGTTTCGATGCGAATGGCAAAGAGCGTTCTGATTTTCCGCTTAACCAGCCGGTCTGGCGCGACGCCAAGATTCTCATCGGCGGGCGAAATTTCGGTGGCGGCTCATCGCGCGAGGCCGCCGTCTATGCAATCTATGATTCCGGCTTACGCTGCGTGGTTGCCCCATCCTTCGGCGACATCTTCGCGCAGAACGCGGTGAAGAATGGGCTGCTGCTCGCGATTGTGCCCGAGGCGGACGCTGCCAATCTTGCCTCAGCGGTGAAGTCCAATCCGGCGCAATTGATCGAGATCGACCTCGAACGGCAAGTCATCGCTTGCGGCAATCGCAGCTATCCATTCTGCATCGATCCCGTCAGTCGCAATCAACTCCTCAACGGCTGGGACGACGTCGATCTGACGGAAAGCTACCGCGACAAGATTTTGGCCTTTGCGGCCGAAGACCCGGTTCGTCGACCCTGGGCGGCGCCAGCGTCGAAAGAGGACTGAACAAGGTGAGCATTGAGCCGTTAGGCGCCAGCTCCTTCTTTCTGAGAACGCTGGTGGCGGACGCAATCGCAGTCGAACCTGTCTTGACCCGCAAATTCCCAGCTAACGGGGGAATTAACAGGGAATTTTTCAATCTTGGGCCCGATCGCGCCTTAGAGCATCCCATACGCCCAATGATTTCAGGGCTTTTGAGCCAAATTCCCGACGCACTGGAGCAGGGAATTATTTCGGCGGAACAGGGAATTCTATTTCAGAAACAGGGAATTTTTCCCGTCAAATTCGAAATCGGCACCGGATGACTTTTCGGTACACATACCGTTCAATGCAAGAATCCAATCGAAATCCATGGCACCGCGGCAACGACAAGAAGCCCGATCAGCAATGCAAGAAGATACGGCCAAATCGGGCGCATGCCTTGGTCAGGGCTCACCCGGCCGATCGCGCAGGCCGCGTAATAGCCGATGCCAAAGGGTGGCGCAAAAAGGCCGATGCCCATCGCCAAGATAACCACGATCGAATAATGCACCTCATTGATACCGATCTGGCGCGCAATCGGAAATAGCAACGGACCGAAAAGAACAATCGCAGGAATCCCCTCGAGTACCGACCCAAGAACCACAAACGCGATGATTGAAACGATCATGAAAGTGACTGCACCGCCGGGCAGTCCCGTCATGGCAGCCGCGAGGTCGCGCGAAAAGCCGGATTGTGTCAGCGCCCATGCCATCGCAGTCGCAGCTCCGATGATGAGCAGAATCGCACCGCACAACGATGCAGTATCAACCAGCATCGGCACCAGCCGTGATATCGGAAAACTACGGGTCGTAATAAGGCAGACGATGATCGTATAGGCGATGCCGATGGTGGAGACTTCCGTCGCGGTCGCGATACCCTCAACCACCGCGGCGCGAATGAGGAACGGCAGCGCGAGACCTGGCAATGCAATCACAAACGCGCGTCCGGCGTCACCCCAAGAGGCGCGCGCCGCAGTGCTGAGGGCGTCATTGCGATAACGCCGCCAAACAATGACGCCTAACGCGAGCGCCAATACTAACGCTGGCAATAGACCTCCATTAAACAGCGCTGCAATCGACACGCCGGTAACCGATCCGATTGTAATGAGAACAAAACTCGGGGGAATCGTTTCCGACATCGCGCCGGATGCTGAGAGCAGAGCGACCAGTTCGCCAGGTTTTGCGCCCCGCCGCATCATCTCGGGAAATAGCACCGGGGCAACTGCCGCCATATCGGCCGCCTTGGAGCCCGAAATGCCAGATACGAGATACATTGCACCAAGCAAAACGTAGGATAACCCACCGCGTACATGACCAAGCATTTTCGCGAGAAAATCCACCATTGCGCGCGCCATACCCGTTGCTTCGATGAGTAGACCAAGGAAGACGAATAAAGGAACCGAAAGCAGTACGATGTGGCTCATGCCTTCATCCATGCGGTTTACTACCACGGTCAGCGGCGTATGCGTCGTGATGGCAAGGAATGCAAAAGTTGCCATCGCAAAAACGAACGCGATCGGGGCGCCCGCGAGTACGCCGGCAGCCACAAGAAATACAAAGAATACCAAAAGCTTGTAGTTTCCCATCGCGGCGAACAGGGGTTTGAGCATCCACAACCCGGCTCCGATCATCACAATGACCAGCAATGCGAGCAGGAGCTGAACAAGACCACCCATGCGCGCGAGCCGTAACAGCGCAAGGATAAGCATCAAGGCGCAGCCGATAGGAACAGCTGATGCACGCCAAACATCTGGGATTTCCAGCGCGGGCGTAACGACGGCCGCTTCGTCGATGGCATACTCAATGCTCGAATGCAGAATCAGAACGAGGAATGCAATCGCCACCGCCACAGCAAAGGCTTCGAAGAAGATACGTCCGCGCGGCCGCGCGCGCGCGACGAGCGTTGACATGCGCATATGCTCGCCGCGGCGAAATGCAACCACTGCACCAAGCATTGCGAGCCAGAGAAAGAGGATCGAGGCAAGTTCGTCCGACCAGACAAGCGGATTGTGGAAAATGTAGCGAGAGATGACGCCGGCCAGAAGAATTAGCACTTCCAGCGCAGTCAGGCCCGCAACCGACACTTCGACCAAACGGCCGAGCCAGCTTTCGAGGCGGACGGCGACTAAAGCTAAAGAGGAGACCGGGCCGCTGGTCTCCTCTTTCTGAGCCAGATCCATGATGAGTGCAGGTGCTTTGCGTTACGAAATCTTACCAGTATACTTTTCCAGCACCGCCCACGCTTCGTCGCCGAACTTGCCTTTCCACTCCTTATAGAAGCCTGCGGCCTGCAGCTTTTCTCGGAATGGCTTCTGATCGACCTTGATAAACTCCATGCCCTTGCCGGTCAGATTTGTCTTAAATGTCTCGTTTTGCTTCAAGATGTCGGCGCGTTGATCTATCGCGGAATTGTTGAGATTTTTCGCGATGACATCGCGCACATCGGCCGGGAGCCCATTCCATAGCTTGCCGTTGGCCAGGAACCAGAAACCATCCCACATGTGATTCGTTTCCGAAAGATACTTCTGCACCTCGTACAATTTAGCGAAGTAAATAATCGACAGTGGATTCTCCTGGCCTTCGGCAACCTTGGTCTGTAACGCCGAATAAACCTCGGAAAAGTTGATCGACATCGGCGACGCATCGAACGCCTTGAACATGGACGTCCACAGCGGGCTTGGCGGGACGCGGATCTTGAAGCCCTTGAGATCTTCCGGAGTTTTGATGGGTCGCGTCGAGGAAGTCATCTGCCGGTAGCCGTTATCCCACTGCCGCTCCATGGCGTGCAGGCCGGCCTTTGTGATCTGTGCGCGCACATAAGCTCCGAGTCCTCCGTCCATCGCGGGCCAGACTTTGTCGTAACCATCCCAGATAAAGCCAAGGCCGTTGATCGAAGCGACCGGCACCAGGGTTGAAAGAATCAGCCCCGACAGCGTGAAAAATTCTATTGCGCCAGAACGCAGCTGACTCAGCATGTCTGTGTCGGAACCAAGCTGATTGTTTGGAAATATCTGGATATCTACCCG
Source organism: uncultured Alphaproteobacteria bacterium (assembly GCA_963753455.1). GTDB lineage: Bacteria > Pseudomonadota > Alphaproteobacteria > Rhizobiales > Xanthobacteraceae > Pseudolabrys. The sequence continues at coordinate 86,883 of CAVWDA010000068.1, forward strand.
GCCGTTGGTCTCCTCCTTGATACGCTTCATCGCCTCGGTCGCCCGGACATTGAGCGGATGCGCGACCGGGGAATTGTTGGCGTATTTGAATTGAAATTCCGCTGCGCCTTTGGCGATCCACGGCATCGCAATTGCCGCACCGGCAGCGGTGCCTGCCAGCAACAAAGTGCGACGCGTTGTCCTGAATTTCATAGTCATTTCCTCCGTTGATTTTACCGATTCGAATGGTCGCGGCTCTTGTCAGGCCTTTACGATACGACCGCTCGCCTCCATCATGGAAATCGCAGGTTTGATCGGCAAGCGGCACGATGAAGGTAAAGCTATCAAACAACGGGGGGACGGTCCATGTTGAATGCAGCAAGCGGCCCGCGCGCCGCGATCGTGACCGGCGGCGCGTCGGGTATTGGGCTCGCCACCGTTGCGCGGCTGCTCACATTGGGATGGCGCGTCGCGGCCTTTGACCTCGATCAGATGGCAATCGCGATGATGCAAGAAGTTTACGGCAATAAAGTCCGCACCAGCCTGCTCGATATTACTGACGAGTCGGCCGTAGAAGCCGGGGTCAAAGACGTCGTCGCAGCGTTTGGGCGTCTTGATGGGGTCGTCAATTCGGCTGGCATTGGCGTCGACATCCATGTGCTTGACACGACGGTATCTCAATTTCGCAACGTAATCGACATCAACGTCACCGGAACCTTCATCGTCGGCCGCACTGCCGCGCGCATCATGAAGGAACAAGGCGAAGGCGCGATCGTCAACATCGCATCGATCGCCGGACTACGCGGCTTCAAGGGGCGCGCCGCCTATGGTGCCTCCAAGGGCGCAGTCGCGATCCTGAGCCAAGTGATGGCGGTCGATTTGGCGCGCTATGGTATCCGGGTAAATGCGGTCGCCCCTGGTCCGATCGATACTCCGCTGGTGAAGGCGATGCATCCCGCCTCGGTGCGACGCGCTGTTCTACATCACACGCCGATGGGGCGCTACGCTGTACCCGATGAAGTCGCGACAGCGATCGTATTTTTGCTCGATGGTACACAGTCAAGTTTCGTTACCGGGGTGATCTTGCCGGTGGATGGAGGCTTCACCGGTGCCGGATTGATGGAGCTCGAAGTGGGAAGACCCCAAGAAGATTGAGGTGGGCGCGGCATCCTGGAATGGGCTGCGCTGTATGACACTATGCGGCAATTAGCTCTTTTACCGCCTTTATGACCTTTTCCGGTGTCAGGCGCACTTCGGCTTCCAGCGGCGGAGAGAACGGAACTGGAATGCGCGGTGCGGCTAGGCGCTTGGCGGCCTTGAGAATGCCCACCCCGACCTCGTCAAGCACACGCGCAATGATTTCGGCACCAAACCCCGACACCTCCACCGCTTCGTGCACGACCAGCAGCCGGCTGGTCTTCTTCACGGACGCAATCACTGCGTCCTGATCCCAAGGCCAGATCGTGCGCAGATCGAGCAGATCGACCTTGACACCTTCCGCGGCCAGCATCGCCACACCTTTTGTGGCGACCGGCATCGCTGCGGACCAAGATACCAGCGTCGCGGCATCGCCCTCTGTCACTTGGCGGGCGACCCCGAATGGGATGGGCTCGATATGCTCCGCGACGTCGCCCCGCACGCCAAAAAGATCTTTGGGATCGAAGAATAACACCGGATCGTTTGAGCGGATGGCCTGAACGAGGAGGCCTGCGGTGTCTTCCGCAGTCGACGGCGTCACCACGATGACACCTGGCAAATGCGCAAACCAAGCTTCCAGCATCTGGGAATGCTGCGCAGCTGAATTGCGCCACATACCGTGCGGCATCCGCACAACCACGGCGGGCTTAGCCTGTCCGCCGAACATATAGCGGATCTTGGCAATTTGATTGACCAGTTCATCCATCGCGCACATCACGAAATCGAAGATGCGCATTTCAATGATCGGCCGCGTACCGACTAGTGCCGCACCGAGTCCGGCGCCCATGATGGTTGATTCCGAGATCGGAGTAGAAACAGCGCGGTCAGCGCCGAATTCCTCGAGGAAGCCCTTATACTGTCCCCACAGTCCGCCACGAGCAACGTCCTCGCCGAGCACCCACACAGTCGGGTCGCGCCGCATCTCCTGTTGCGCAGCGAGACGCCCAGCCTCGATCAATGTCACTTCGGCCACGCTACCGCTCCGACGTCCTGGATATCATTGAATGCTTCGGCGGGTTCTGGCCATGGCGCGACCAACGCATCAGCGCGCGCACGTACCATTTCTGCTTGAGCCTCGGCGACGATTTCGGCAAGCGCCTCTGCAGCGACACCACGTTCCCGCAGGACCGAGGCAAACCGGATCAAGGGATCTCGCTTCCGTGCTGTGGAGACTTCATCGGCATCACGCCACGCTGCAGCGTCAGTCGAGGTATGGCCCATCAAGCGATAGGTCTTGGCATGGACGAAACGCGGTCCGCCGCCACGTCGTACCTCTGCGACTGCGGAGCCGATAATCGCATCGACGGCGATTACATCATTACCATCGACAAACTCGGCCGGCACCCCACACGCTTCCGCGCGCGCCAGGGGGCCGGGACCGGCCGTCACGCTGTCGGCAGAAGTGAAAGCGGCAACTCCATTGTCCTCGCAGACGAACAATACGGGTAAGTGGTAAAGTGCGGCCCAATTGAGCCCTTCGAGAAAGGGGCCGCGGTTGACCGCGCCATCGCCAAATATGCAGGTGACAATGGCGTCGGATTTCTGCAGCTTGAGACCCTGTGCTGCACCGCACGCAATCGGAATTCCGCCGGCGACAACCCCGTTCGCGCCGAGCATGCCGATCGAGAAGTCGGCGATGTGCATCGACCCGCCTTTGCCACCACAATAACCGGTCGTCCGGCCGAACAATTCAGCCATCATGCGCGACGGCTCCGCCCCCTTTGCGATAGCGTGGCCGTGCCCTCGATGGTTGGAGGTAAGGCGATCAGCTCGCCGCAAATTAACGCAGACGCCGCTCGCTACTGCTTCTTGGCCGATCGATACGTGAAGCGGCCCAGGGATTTCGCCCGCCTTATGGGCGGCAAGCGCAGTCTCTTCGAACGCGCGAATACGCGCCATTGTGCGAGTAATGGTCAATGAGGCGACGCAAATTATCAGCAGGATCGTTCATTGCACTGGGATACAATCGGTTTGCTTAGCGGCGCGCAGCATCATTCACCTTAAACTCACAATTTGCATTACACTAAATGCATTCTGCCCGCGAGCCATTTGCGTTCCGTCGCCACGAGAGCCAATAAAACAAAGGCGACCGAACGTCACGCAGCAAACCACACTCGAAAGGAACGTGGGCAGAATGAGCAAACAGGATGTAGACTATATGATCCAAATCTGTCGTCGAGCCATTCGTGCAACTCGATCAACCTTATAGGAGTGAAATAATGAAATTGCGGGACCTATACGACCGGGGATTAAAGCTACGCCAAGCAATGTACGGGAAAGATATGGTCGAAAAACGAATGAATGCATTCGGAAAATTCGGCGAACCCCTGCAAGACATTATCAATTCTCATGCCTATGGAGATATTTGGAGTAGACCGGCGCTTCCGATGACAATGAAAAGTCTCAGTGTCGTCGCCATGCTCGCGGCTATGGGCCGGCACGCCGAATTACGCGTCCACATCAAAGGAGCGATCCAAAACGGGGTCACCGTCGATGAGATTCGCGAGGTCTTCATCTTGCTTACCTTGTATGCCGGCATTCCAGCCTCGATCGAGGCGCATAGAATCGCGATGGAGGTCATGCAGGAACTCGAACTCCATTGACAGACTGCTTGCGCCTCCAACACGGGTTATCTCAGGAACTCGCTAGTCACTTGGATCGGCAACGACATCGAGCGGTTCCTCGCCCCCTTTTGCGTCTGACCAGCGCAACGACGCCGAGCTCGGCAAGCTGAGCGCGAATCGCATTGATCGCCGCGGCCTGCTGGCGGATGACCAGGTGGCGCGTGCGATGAAGCATCATGCAACTCTATTGCTCGGGCGTCTTGGTTGGTACGAATCGCATATTGACCCTAACGATCTCCTCACAAACGGGCTCCGCATCAGTTGCGTCATTCTTCTCCCGCTTCGCGTAAAGCCGAGTGCCACTGAACAATCGAGCAAGCTTCAGCGTAATCGTCAAAATCCGAAATAATGCGGCAGAACTAACGTGAACCAAGGGACGAATGTGACAACCAAAAGGCCAACGAGCAGCACGGCCAGATAAGGTATCATCGCGCGTGATGCGGCTTCGAGCGGCGCCCGCGCAACTGCGCAACAGACATAGAAGCCGACCCCGGCGGGCGGCATGAAGGCGCCGACGCCCATGGCGATGATTAACATCATGCCGTAATGCAACTCGCTGATGCCAATCTTCCCGGCGATCGGAATTAGCAGCGGGGCGAGGATATTCAACGCCGGTAGCCCTTCGAGCAATGAGCCGCCGATTATCAAGAGCATCAATGAACCAATCAGGAAAATATCTTTGGAGTCGTTGAACCCGTGCAACAACTCGACGACCCGTTGCGGGACATAGGCAATCGTCAATGCCCAGGAGAATGCCGATGCCGCCGACAGAATGAACAGAATCATGCCAGTCAGCGCGACGCTATCGACAACGGTACGCACAAAGCTACGTAAATTAATTTCTCGATAGATAATCAACGACAGGAGCATTCCGTAGAGGACCGCGAAGGCGGAAACCTCAGTCGGCGTTGCAATGCCAGCCAGAATGCCTACAAATAGGATAAGCGGCATCATGAACGGGAGAATCGCGCCGACACTGGCATCGAGCCGCACCGCCCACGTTGCCCGCGTATCTGTTATCGCACCACTCCTTCGCGCCCGTATGTAGATCAGGACCATTAGGCAAACGGCAATGACCGCAGCCGGAATAATGCCACCGATAAAAAGTGCGGCCATCGAAATGCTAGTGATCGAACCGAGGATCAACATCGCGATCGATGGTGGTACCGTTTCGCCCATAACCGCGGACGCCGCCAGCACCGCGGCGCCCTCGGCGCTACTGTAGCCTCGCTGCTTGAGCATGCCGCGCATGACCGTACCGACCGCGGCAACATCGGCAGCCTTTGAGCCGGATAGGCCGGATACTAGGTACATGCTCAGAACCATCACCTGGAGCAGACCGCCGCGCAGATGGCCGACGAAGGCGTAGACAAATCGAACGAGGCGCAGACTGATTCCGCCCCGCTCCATGATCAGGCCAGCGAGGATGAAAAACGGAATGGCCAGCAGAATGAAATTGCTGGTACCATTGACCATTTGCTGCGGCAAAGCCTCGATTGGGGCGATATCGCCGATCCATAAATAGCTTGCGGTCGATAACAACAAAGCGAAGCCGACCGGAACGCCGACGATCACTGCGAGAAAGAAGAAGGTCAGCGCCAGCATGATGGCGGCATCACCGGCGATCCATGGCCGCCAAATGGGCTGCGCCATGGCCACGACCACGGCCGTGGCAAGGACGCCGGTCAAGACGCCAAGCGCGGATGCGCGATGCTCGCGCCACAGCCGTTCAACTGCGTAGAACGCCAGGAGCACCATGCTTACGGTCAATGGTACGGCAAAATTGGACACCGGCCAGCTCAGAATTGGCGTGGTCTGTTGCCAGTTCATCGCCAGCAGCTTGAACGAGGACAGAAGCGCAACAATCGCGATGGCAAAAACGAGTGCATCGGCCAATGCAACACATCGGCGGTGGATATAAAGCGGCAACGTATCAATCACTGCACGGACGAAGGTGTGGTCGCCACGCCGATAGGCGACGGTGCCGCCTACGAAAGTTAGCGTAGATAGCGCGATCTGCGCGATCTCTTCGGTCCACAAAAACGATACGCCGAGAACGACGCGCGCCACCACATTCACGGCGACGGCGAACAGTTCACCAAGCACGGCAATGACGAGAATCGTTTCTGCAATACCGTCGAGCACGCGAAGCGCGGGATGTGGTGGCGCCTCATCGATGACGGCGTCAATGTCGATTTCAACGCGCATATCGATTTCAACCGGCTAAGGATATAGATATGGAGACCGGCGCCGCCTATTGAGAGCGATGCCGGCTCACCACCTTATGCCGGTCAGCCGGCCTTGGCGACGATATCGCGGAACTTCTTGACGTTATCGGCGCCGAGAAAATTCCCGATCTTGGCATAAGCTGGCTCCATCTTAGTCTTGAATGGCGTCAAATCAGGCCTGGTGATCTTCATCCCAAGCTCGGCAAGCTTCTTGAGCTGATCGGCTTCCTGACTGACGATCAGTTGGCGCATTTTATCGCCGGCCGATTTGCTTTCCTCGCGCACGATGGCCTGCTGGGCCTTAGACAGCTTTGCCCACGAGCGCGAACTCATGGTGTGGATCATGTTGTTGTAGATGTGCTTGGTGAGTGCGAGGTTCTTTTGAACTTCGTAGTATTTTCCGAAAAAGATGACGGCGATTGGATTTTCCTCGCCTTCAATCACACCCTGCGACATGGCGAGATAAAGCTCGGGAAATGCGATCTGCGTCACGATGCCGCCGAGCGCCTCGATCGTGGCGCTGATCTGGATTTCCGGCGGCGTTCGGATCTTCAATCCTTTGACGTCGTCCGGGCTGTTGATCGCCGTTTTGGACGTGGTGAGATTGCGAAAGCCGTATTCCCAATTTGCCAAAATGACGAAGCCCTGCTGCTCGGCGAGCGGCGATAGCCAGCCCATGACGGCATCGCTGTCGAGCACTCTGTGCGCGTGATCGTAATCGCGGAACATGAAGGGCAACTCGCAGGCGCCGAAAGCTTTGATGTATTTGTCGAGTTGGCCTTGTGTCGGCACCGCCATGTCGATGGCTCCGAGCTTCGTCTGTTCGAGCAATTGCGGTGGCGAGCCAAGCGCGTTGTTAGGAAAAATATTGATCTGCACTGCGCCGTTAGTGCGCGCCTTGACGCGATCGGCGAACTGCAAGGCGGCGATGTGCCCAGGGTGGTTGACATCGGCGTAGTGCCCGAAGCGCATGGTAATCGGCGTCTGCGCGCCAGCCCGGCGCACACACGGCAGCGCGACCGCGCCGGCGACACCGGCGAGGCCTGTAATGAAGGTCCTTCGTTGCATGGCGTTACTCCCCGTTTGTTTCTCGGCGTCTGGCGGCCGGCTTTGACAGCGAACGTATCGCTACGCGATGCCGCTTGCGTAGGCTTATATACTAATATATTAGCGGCCGAAAGTGCATTACGTTTTGGACAAGGACCATCCCGCGTGCCGCTCATCCGCCGCAAGCAGGCTCCGCAGCCGTTACCGCGCCCGACCGCGTCGGCGCGCAGCCACACCGCGGCCAAGCTGATCTACCGCGCTTTGCGCGACGATATCGTCGCGATGCGCATGCCGCCCGGCGAGCCGATCAACGAAAAGGCGGTGGCGCTCAAGCATGGTGTGAGCCGCACACCGGTGCGCGAGGCGCTGCTGCGTCTGTCGGGCGAACACTTGGTCGAGATCTTCCCGCAGTCGGGCACCTTCGTCACTCGTATCCCCATCGCCGCCTTGCCGGAGGCGATTCTGGTGCGCAAGGCACTCGAGGAGTTGACCGCGCGCGATGCCGCGCACAATGCCGCCGCCGACCAGGTCACTGCGCTGCGGCAATCGATCGATCTCCAGCAGCGTCTCGCCCACCAGGGTGACCGCAATCGCTTTCACGACGCCGATGACGCCTTCCATGCCGCGATTGCTGACGCCGCCGGCCATCCCGGTATTTGGCGGTTGATCCTGCAGGTCAAACTGCAGCTCGACCGCTACCGCCGCCTGACGTTACCGGTCCCAGGCCGCATGACCCGCGTGGTCGACGAGCATGCCGCGGTGGTGGTGGCGGTTGCCGCGCAGGATGCTGCGGCGGCCAGCGCCGCCATGGCCGCCCATCTCGACGGCCTTAGCGCAAGTATTCGCGATGTGCGCGACCTTAATCCGAAATACTTCGAGATGCCGACGGAGGCTTAATGGGCGAAAACGAAATGGGCATTACCGCGCGGCTTGAGCACTACCGCACTTTGTTCGACTTGACCGGCAAGACCGCGCTGGTGTTAGGCGCCGCTTCAGGCATCGGCAAAGCCTCAGCCGAGGCGCTCGCCGCGTTAGGCGCCGCCGTGATCTGCGCCGACAATAACCGTGAGGGTGTAGAGCGCACCGCGGCTGAGATCGGAACCCATGTAGAATCCATTGCGCAGGTGGTCGATGCCGGCAAAGCCGAAGATGTTTCCGCGCTTGCCGCCGCGGCGATGAAATTCAACGGGCGCATCGATATCGCCGTCACGACACCGGCGATACATGTGCGAAAGCCGTTCCTTGACTACACGGACGAGGAATACGATCGCATTGCCGATCTCAATCTACGCGGAGTGTTCCTGTTTCTACGCGCTTTCGGGCGTATCATGCGCGACCAAGGCGGCGGCAGTCTGATTGCCACTTCATCGATGCGCGCGATGACCTTGGAACCGGGCCTGGCAATCTACGGCGCCACCAAGGCCGGCATCATCCAGCTAGTGCGCGGCTTGGCCTCCGAATTAGGGCCGTCTGGCGTCCGCGTCAACGCCATTGTTCCAAGCATCGTCGATACAGCATTGGTGGCGCCATTGAAGGCGCGTGCCGATATCTTCAACAAGCTCGCCGCCCATACTGTGTTTAACCGCTGGAGCGAACCAAGTGAGGTGGCGACGGCAGTCGCCTTCCTCGCCTCGGACGCGGCAAGCTACATCACCGGCGGCGCATTGATGGTGGATGGTGGCTGGACGGCGATTGACGGGCCGCCTACCGGCTTGACCGAAACGACACGCGCCACGGCGCAGGCGAAAACACATCCACCAAAAAGTCGATAAACACACGCAACCGCGGCGCAATACTTTTCCACTGCTGAAATACTCTTAGAAAGGAGCTCGGGTTCACGCCTTGAGCAGGGCCTGATCGATCGGCAGCTTGCGGATGCGCTTGCCGGTCGCCGCAAAGATCGCGTTGCACAGCGCCGGAATGGCCGGCGGCAATGGCGGCTCACCCAGGCCGGTCGGCGAATGATCGCTCTTGAGGAAATGCACCTCGATCGGCGGCGCCTGGATCAAGCGCAATGGCGCGAATGTGTCGAAATTAGCTTGCGTCACGCGACCATTGTCGATGGTGATCTTCTGATTCAAGGCTTCACCGAAACCGTCGAGGATGGCGCCTTGCGCCATGTTCTCCGCCGCTGTCGGGTTGATGACCTGACTGCCGATGTCGCCGACGGCCCAAGCCTTGTTGATTTTTACTTGGCCGTCGTTGGCGACCGCAGCCTCCACCACTTCCGCGAAATAGCCGAGGTGACTGTAATAGACGGCAACGCCGCGGCCCGTGCGCGGCGGCAGGCTGCCGCTGCCCCAGCCCGACACCTCGCGCACCTTTTGTAGAACGCCGCGAGCACGGCCTGCGTTAAAGCCATCGCCCTTGCCGGGCAGTCGTTCGTCTTTGCCGAGCAGGTCAACCTGGAATTGCAACGGGTCCTTGCCGGCGACGTGCGCCATTTCGTCGATGAAGGATTGAAAGACAAAGGCAAGCGCATTGTCTCCGGGCGCCCGCAACGGCCCGGTGGGGATGCCAAACGGAATTAGCGAATAGCCAAAAGACAGATTCGTCACGCGGCCGGCCGGATAGGTGTCCGCATCGAGGTTAGCCGAGCGCGCGAACGCACCGTTACTGCCGAAGCTGACGAAATGCTGCTGCCAAGCGATAACCCGACCGTCCTCGTCCAGACCGCCCTTGAGGAAGTGCCACCCCGCCGGCCGATAAAAATCGTGCTGCATGTCGTCGGTGCGGTTCCAGAGTAGCTTGACCGGCGCGCCAGCGGCCTTCGCAATCCGCGCCGCTTCGACCATGTAATCGTTCATCAGCCGCCGGCCGAAGCCGCCACCGACGCGCGTCATGTGGATTGTGATGTTCTTCTGATCGAGCCCGAGCGTCCTTGCGACCAATTGGCGTCCTGGCTCCGGATTCTGGGTCGGCGCCCAGATTTCCGCGTGGGCGCCTTGCACATGCGCGGTGCAGTTCATCGGCTCGAGCGGAGCGTGGGCGATGAATGGATAAAAGTAGGTCGCATCCACCACATGCACCGCACGTTGCAGCGCGCCGGCAGCGTCGCCATCATTGCGCAGACTGTGCGTCGGCGCTTTGGCGCCGAGCGCCTCAGCCTGGCGGGCGAAGCTTTCACTGCTCTGCTGTCGCGTCGGGCCCTCGTCCCATTTCACCTGCAGCTTCTGCCGCGCCTTTTCGGCCTGCCACCAGCTATCCGCCACGATGGCGATACCGGGCATCAGCCCGGCCAAATCCTTGCCACCCTGCACCACAAAGGCGCGACGCACGCCCGGCATCTTGCCGATGGCGTCCACATTGGCGTCGACAACTTTGCCGCCGAACACCGGGCATTTCTGGAACACGGCATAGAGCATCCCGGGGACGACAGTATCGATGCCGAATATTGGCTCGCCTTTGACCAGTTTCGGGCTGTCCACGCCGGGGATCGAATGGCCGATGATAGTGTAGTCCTTCGGGTCCTTGAGTTTGACGCTGTCGAGATTGGGGACCGTCACCTTGGCCGCGTCCGAGGCCAGAGCGCCGTAGCTAAGCGTGCGGCCGGAGGCCTTGTGCATCACCTGACCGGCGTCCGCGGTACATTCACCGGCCGGGACCTTCCACCGGCGCGCCGCCGCTGTGATCAACATTTGCCGCGCGGCAGCGCCGACCCTGCGCATCGGGGCCCATTCCAGCGGCGTCGCCATGCTGCCACCAGCGACCTGGCGCCCGTAAACGGCGGCATCCGCCAGCGCCTGCTCGATGCGCACCTGTTTCCAGTCGGCATCCAGCTCTTCCGCGATCAGCATCGGCAGCATGGTCTTGATGCCCTGCCCGATCTCGGGGTTTTTCGACATGATGGTCACGACATTGTCAGGCGCGATGCGGACGTAGGCATTAAGCGTCGCGTTCTCGTCACCGGGCGCCGCAACAGCGACAATATCCGGCAGGGCGAAGCTCAGTAGTAGCCCGCCTCCCGTCGCAGCGCTGACTTTCAGAAAATCGCGACGTGACGTACGGCCAGCCGTAGACACCCTGATGCTTGTCGATCGGTTCGATGGGAGGCGATGATGCACCATGGCTCACGCCCCCTTCTTAGGAACGGCCGAGCCAAGGTCTGTCTTCGCCGCCTGTTTGATGGCTTCACGAATTCGCGGATAAGTCGCGCAGCGGCAGATATTGCCGTTCATCGCCGCGTCGATGTCCTGGTCGGTCGGCGTCTTGGTCTGCGCGAGCAGCGCTACGGCCGACATGATCTGCCCCGGCTGACAATAGCCGCATTGCACCACGTCGACGTCGAGCCAGGCTTTCTGCACGCGCGCTCCGATCGGCGTGTCGCCGATGCCTTCGATCGTCATGACGGCCGCGTTGCCGACATCGGAAATCGCCGTCACGCAAGAGCGCACCGGCGCCCCATCGAGGTGCACAGTGCAGGCGCCGCACAATCCAGCGCCACAGCCGAACTTCGTGCCTTTGAGATCGATGACGTCGCGCAATACCCAGAGGAGCGGCGTGTCGCTGTCGACACTGACCGAGTGTGCCTGACCGTTGATACGGACCATGTAATTCATGAGCGACCTCGCCAATTCACGCGCACACGACCCTTACGAGGACGGCGGAACATGTCGCAATCGCTGACGTTTAATAAGAATGCTCTCTTCAGGGAGCAAAGCACAAGCGATTATCCGGCAATGGACACATGCGTCCAGTGCAGTTTCGCCGGACATGGCATTGTGATTACACCGCAAATATCCGGTATTATGGCGCAAGGGCCACAATGCCGGGAACTTTCAGGTGGGTTAGAGCATTCCACGCGCCCAATGATTCCGGGGCTTTTGAGCCAAATTCCCTACTCATTGAGCATGGAATTATTTCGGCGGAATAGGGAATTCTATTTCAGGAATGGGGAGTTTTTCCCGTCAAATCCGAAATAATCACTGAACGACGTTTTTTCGATATTAACAGGGCGAATGTCTGCGGCGCCGGCGGCCGTTTCTGGGGCCAAGTGCTACCCGATCTTGTTGCCACCCAGCAACTCAATGCGTAAATGCGACCATACGCTTGCAGGCCTGCAACAGCACGAGCGCGTCGGTCGCAAATACCAGGCCCTGAACGCCGCGCTTCACGAGACGCTGGCTGTAGTCGCGCTCCTGGCGGTCGCCAACTGTAGTAACGAGGAATTTGGAATGCTGCCGGCACGCCGCGGCCGAGCGGTCGAGCGCCTCACTCATTTTGGGATGGTCGAAGTCCGCGCCGGGTGCGCCGACCGAAACCGACAAGTCATAGGGCCCGAGGAAAAGCCCATCAATACCGGAGATCGCGGCAATCGCTTCGAGTTCATCGATCGCCGCCGCGTCCTCAATCAAGGGCAGCAGCAGCACCTCGCGATTGGCCTTTTGCGCATAGGCCGACCAGTCGTCCGGCCAATAGCCGGTCGCGCGCACGATCGGACAGGCGCCGCGCTCGCCGTCCGGCGCGTAGCGCGCGGCGCGCACCAAGGCTTCGCACGACTCGCGCGTGCCATGCGGGACCACAATGCCGGCGGCATCCAGATTGAGCACTCGCTTGATGAGGCCGGCATCCACCTCCAGCACGCGCACCAGCGAGCGATGCCCGCCGCATCGGCTCCCGAATAAGATAAGCCAGGCGGTCCATGTCCATCGGGCAGTGTTCCATATCGATGATGACGAAATCGATGCCGGCGCGGGCCAGGATCTCAATCACCATCGGCGCGCCGATAAAATCAATCATGCCGGTCAGGCTGTCGCCGCGGGCGAAACGCTCACGCAAGCTGATTGCGTTTTTCAAGGATGCTCCTCAAGGCAAAAGCCGCTACGCCGCGCGCTCAGTCTACCTTCATATCGGCGGCCTTGACCACCTTGGCCCATTTCTCGGTCTCGCTGGCGATAAGCTTGCCGTAGTCGGCCGGCGACATCGGCTTTGGCTCGATGCCGAGGCTGACGAGCTTTGCTTTGGACGGATCGGCGACGATGCTGGCATTGATCGCGCGGTTGATCTTGTCGACGATCGCCGCCGGCGTGTGCGCGGGCGCACCGAAGCCGAAATAGCCGCTAGCGTCATAGCCGGGAACAGTGTCGGCAACCGGCGGCGCGTGGCAGCGCCGGCGAGCGCGTGGCCCAGGTCGCCGCCAGCGCGCGCAGATTCCCGACTTGATGTGCGCGATCACCGTCGGGA
>CAVWDA010000069.1:0-20819 GCA_963753455.1 uncultured Alphaproteobacteria bacterium
GATGGCGAAGCGCAGGTGCTGTTCCATCGCGATCGGCACGATCAGCTCGACGTTCATCGTCACATTGTCGCCAGGCATCACCATCTCGGTGCCTTCCGGAAGCGTCACCACGCCGGTCACATCCGTCGTCCGAAAGTAAAACTGCGGCCGGTAATTGGTGAAGAACGGCGTGTGCCGACCACCCTCTTCCTTCGTCAGAATATAGGCTTCCGCCCTGAACTTCGTATGCGGCTTCACCGAGCCGGGCTTGCACAAGACTTGCCCGCGCTCGACTTCCTCGCGCTTGGTGCCGCGCAGCAGCGCGCCGATATTGTCGCCCGCCTGGCCCTGATCCAGAAGCTTGCGGAACATTTCGACGCCCGTCACCACCGTCTTGATCGTCGGACGCAGACCCACGATCTCGACTTCGTCGCCGACCTTGACGATGCCGCGCTCGACACGCCCCGTCACCACAGTGCCGCGGCCAGAAATCGAGAACACGTCTTCAACCGGCATCAGGAACGGCTGATCGATCGGCCGCTCAGGCTGCGGAATATAATCGTCCACCGTCTGCATCAGCTTCAGAATCGCATCATGCCCGATCTCCGGATTGCGGTTCTCCAAAGCGCACAGCGCCGAGCCCTTGGTGATCGGTATGTCATCGCCGGGAAAATCATATTTCGACAAAAGCTCGCGCACTTCGAGCTCGACAAGCTCCAAAAGCTCCGGATCGTCGACCATGTCCACCTTGTTCATGAACACGACCAGCGCCGGAACCCCGACCTGGCGCGCCAGAAGAATATGCTCGCGCGTCTGCGGCATCGGGCCATCCGCAGCCGACACAACGAGGATCGCCCCGTCCATCTGCGCCGCACCGGTGATCATGTTCTTCACATAGTCCGCATGGCCGGGACAATCGACATGCGCGTAATGCCGCGCCTTCGTCTCATATTCCACATGCGCCGTCGAAATCGTGATCCCGCGCGCCTTCTCCTCCGGCGCCTTGTCGATCTGATCATAGGCCGTAAACGTCGCCCCGCCCGTCTCCGCCAAGACTTTCGTGATCGCCGCCGTCAATGACGTCTTGCCATGATCAACATGACCAATCGTCCCGATGTTGCAGTGCGGCTTCGTCCGTGCAAATTTTTCCTTGGCCATCGACACGCATCCCGTCGTTTCACGCTCATATCACGCTTAGGTGCCGCAGCGCCCGCTCTAGCGCGCCGGCAAAGCGCCGCCTTATGTTCGTGTCGCGCCAACAAAGTCAAGCAGGCTCAAGCCGTCAGCAAGGCGCCTTGGGCGTCAAAGCGCATTTCAGTCGTTTCCTCATCCATATAGATTTCGGCCCGGCGCAGCACGCCGTCGCCGTCATATTCATATTTGTGCGAGATCTCGATCTCGCCATAGACCATCTTCTCGAAGCCGAGAAGCCGCTCCTGCGCGTCGAATGTCGCAATAATGAAGGTGTTGCGATTGCTCAGATCCGCCAATTCCAGCGGATTGACCAATTTGACCGGCGGTTTGACGCCAGTATAGGAGACGAAATAACGAACCTGCTCGTCAATGTTGTCGCTCATCTTATTCATGCCCGCCTTAGCTGGGATCCGCCGTGCCGAGCGATCCCTCCCTCGCAGCACGACACCCGCGCCGCATGACCGTTCAATGACATTATAATTGTAAGACGAAACGCGGGTTGCCGACAATGCCCAAGCTAGTGGGCCAAGCTAGTGGGCCAAGCTAGTGGGCCAAGCCGGTGGTTGCCGGCATCCGGCAGTAAGCCGGCGGTCTCCATGGCGTGGCCCGACCCTTCTGTCAGAACGTGCCGCGCGCCTCGATCGGCCATATGTCGACAAGCCTATCGCCTTCAACAACATAGAAATACGCGTAGAGATTCACCGTCGGATCGCAATGCGGCACGATCAATTCGAATGAGGTGCCGAGGTCCGGCTGCGGCGGCATGGAGAGGCCGACACATCCTGAGAATGCTTCTATTGCGCGGATCGTCGCTCAGCCTGCACCCGGCGCGGAATAGCGCGAAATGCGGAAGGAGCGACCGACACGTCTCATCCATTCCTGCAGGCTGTCGAGAATGAGATAAAGCACCGGCGTCGTGTAGAGGGTCAGCATTTGGCTGACCACCAGGCCGCCGACAATCGATATGCCGAGCGGCCTGCGGATTTCGCCGCCTTCGCCGAAGCTGAGCGCCAGCGGTATGGCGCCGAGGATCGCGGCGAAGGTCGTCATCATGATCGGACGGAAGCGCAGAAGACAGGCCTGAAAGATTGCGTCACGCGCACTCATGTTCTGGACCCGCCGCGCCTCGATGGCGAAATCGATCATCATGATCGCATTCTTCTTCACGATGCCGATCAACAGGATCACCCCGATCAGCGCGATGATGCTGAATTCAGTGTGGAACGCCAAAAGGGCGAGGAGCGCCCCGACGCCGGCCGAAGGCAAGGTCGACAAAATCGTGATCGGGTGAATATAGCTCTCATAGAGGATACCGAGAACGATATAGACCGCCGCGAGCGCCGCTGCGATCAGGAGCGGTTCGTTCGACAGCGATTGTTGGAACATTTGCGCCGTTCCTTGCAGGCTGCCGTGAATAGTTGCCGGCATGCGGATCTCTCGGACAGCTTTATCGATCTCCGCCGCGGCATCGCTCAGCGATTTGCCGGGCGCGATATTGAACGATATCGTCGTCGAGACGAAGAGACCCTGGTGATTGACCGCGAGCGGCGTATTGCCGAGCCCAAAATGGGTAAAAGCCGCCAGTGGAATCATCGTCTCTACGCTGGTGCTCACCGCTGCGCCAGCCGAAGTGCTGCCGTGCCCGGTATTGGCAAGGGCGTTCGTCGCTGCATTGCGCGCCGTATTGATGGTACTCGTCGTAGCGGAACTCGGGGTGATCACTGTCGAACTCGCTGTCGATGTGCGGGCCACCACCGTTCCGACCGGTGCGTCCGTGGTCTGGCTGCCGCTCGGATTGCCACCCGACGTGCTGACGAATATGTCGTTGAGCGTTTGCGGATCCTGCCAGTAGCGCGGCGCGACTTCCATGACCACGTGATATTGGTTCAACGCACTATAGATCGTTGACACTTGGCGCTGGCCAAAAGCATCATAGAGCGTATTGTCGATCTGGAACGGAGTGACGCCGAGCCGCGCGGCCGTGTCGCGGTCGATGACCACGTCCGTCTCCAACCCCTTCTGCTGCTGATCCGTATTGACGTCGGTAAGAATCGTGCTCCGTTGCAGCGCGTTGAGAAGCTTTGGCGACCAGGCGTAGAGCTCCGCCGTACTGTCGGCCTGCAGCGTATATTCATATTGCGCATTGCTCTGCCGGCCGCCGACATGGATATCTTGCACGGCTTGCAGAAAAAGCCGTGCGCCGGGTATTGCAGCCAATTTGCGGCGCAGCCCGGCGACGACTTCATCGGCGCTTCGGTCGCGTTCCGAAAGCGGTTTCAGCGCCACGAAGACAGACCCCGTGTTCACGCCCGCGCGGCCACCGCCGCTGCCGGCGCCCGTGAAGCCGACCACGCTCTGCACCGCCGGATCGGCTTGGACGATCGACATCAGCTGCGCCATTTTCTTCTGCATGGATTGGAACGATATGCTCTGGTCGGCCTGGATCGACCCCATGAGCCGACCGGTGTCCTGCTGCGGGAAAAATCCCTTCGGCACGATGACGAACAAGATCACGGTCAAAGCCATGGTACCGACCAGCATCAGCATGATCAGCGCGCCATGCCGCAGAGCCCAAGCGAGGCTGTGCTCATAGCCATGCAAAATCGCTGCGAACGGACGATTCCACCAGGGTTGATCCCGGCGTGGCGACCGCACCTTCAATAAAAGCGAACACAGCATGGGCGTCGCGGTCAACGAGATAAACAGCGAAACGAGGATCGCCATTGATAATGTCACGGCGAACTCGCGGAACAGACGACCCAGCAGACCACCCATCAACAGAATCGGCGTAAAGACAGCGATCAGCGAAATACTGATCGAGATGACAGTGAATCCCACCTCCCGCGCACCACGCAATGCAGCCTGGAAGCGCGGTACGCCGGCTTCGACGTAGCGGCTAATATTCTCCAATACGACGATCGCATCATCAACGACGAAGCCCGTCGCAATGGTGAGAGCCATCAAGGAGAGATTGTCGAGACTGTATTTGAAGAGATACATTGTGCCAAATGTACCGATGATCGATACCGGCACAGCGATGCTCGGGACGATCGCCGCGCGAATGTCGCCCAAAAACAGAAAAACGATCAGCGTCACCAATGCGACTGCGATCAACAGCGTGCGCTCAGTGTCTTTGAGCGAGGCGCGAATGGTCAAGCTGCGGTCGGATGCCAAAGTGAGCTGAATATCACGCGGCATCGCAGCGCGCAGACGCGGCAGTTCGTCTTTGACACGGTCTACCGTGTCGATGATGTTCGCGCCCGGCTGCCGAAACAGGATCACCAGGACCGCCGGCTTGCCGTTCGCAAGCCCCTCATTGCGGAGATCCTGCACTGAGTCGAGAATTTCGCCGAGGTCGGAAAGGTGGATGGCGTTGCCGTTTCGATAGCCGACGACGAGGGGTTGATAGTCGGCGGCATGCGATGCCTGATCGTTGGTGTAGATCTGGTAATGCGAGCCGCCGTCTTCGATCGCCCCCTTGGGACTGTTCGCATTCGCCGACGCCAGCGCTGCGCGGACATCCTCCAGACCCACGCCATATTTGAACAGGGCCGTCGGATTGAGCTCGACGCGGACGGCCGGCAGCGCCGCGCCGCCGATCATCACTTGCCCTATGCCGTCGAGCTGCGAAAGCCGCTGCTGCAAGACATTGCTCGCCGCATCGTAGAGCTCGCCGCGTGACAGCGTGTCCGAAGTCAGAGCAAGGATCAGGATCGGCGCTTCGGCAGGGTTGATCTTGCGATAGGTGGGGTTGCTCGGCAAATTCGTCGGCAAATCGGCCATCGCCGCATTGATCGCGGCCTGCACGTCGCGCGCAGCCCCGTCGATGTCGCGATCGAGGTTGAATTGCAATGTGATGCGGGTTTGACCAAGACCGCTCGACGACGTCATCTGCGTTACATCGGCGATCTGGCCGAGCCTTCGCTCGAGCGGGCTCGCGACACTGGTCGCGACAGTCTCCGGACTGGCGCCCGGAAGCTGCGCTTGCACCGAAATGGTCGGAAAATCGACCTGAGGCAAGGGCGAGACGGGCAGCTTCGTGAAGCCCAATATGCCGGCAATCGAAATGCCTATCGTGATGAGAGTCGTGGCGACCGGGCGGGTGACGAAAGGCGCCGAGAAATTCATTCTCCCGCCTCTCGCTCAGTCAGACGCCCGCCCCGGTGCGAGGGCGACAGACGTTGCGCCAAACGGTCGAAATAAAGATAGATGACCGGGGTCGAGAACAAGGTCAGAATTTGGCTGAAGACCAGCCCGCCGACAATAGCGACACCCAAGGGTCGCCGTAATTCCGAGCCAGTGCCGGTCCCGAGCATCAAAGGGAGCGCGCCGAGAATCGCAGCCATCGTCGTCATCAATATCGGCCGGAACCGCAGCAGGCAGGCTTGATAGATGGCATCGCGCGGCGCCAGGCCCTCATTGCGCTCGGCGTCCAGCGCGAAATCGATCATCATGATCGCGTTCTTCTTCACGATGCCGATCAGCAAAATGATGCCGATGATGGCGATGACATCGAGCTCATCGCCGACGAGCATCAATGACAGCAGCGCGCCGACGCCGGCCGACGGCAAAGTGGAAAGTATCGTGATCGGATGGATGAAGCTTTCATACAATACGCCCAAGACGATATACATCGTCACGACGGCGGCGATGATCAGCAGGAGTTCGTTGCTCAGCGAAGCGCTGAAGGCCGCGGCGCTGCCCTGCATCGACGAGATGAAGCTTGTCGGCAGACCAATATCCTTTTCCGCCTTTTGAATGGCCTCGACAGCAGCACCCAGCGAGGCGCCTGGCGCGACGTCGAAGGAAATATTGGTCGCAGGGAACTGACCGTAGTGGGTGACCAGCAGAGGCCCCGACCGTTGGTTGACATGCATGATCGCCGAAAGTGGCACCTGCCCGTTCGTCGTCGAAGTGGATGACGGCAGATAGAAAGTGTCGAGCGAGTTCAGCGCCCGCTGCAGATTTGGCGTGACCTCCATGATCACGCGATACTGATTGGATTGTGTATAGATCGTCGAAATTATCCGCTGCCCAAAGGCATCATAGAGTACGTTGTCGATGGTCGCCGGCGTGATCCCGAAACGGGCCGCGGTTACCCGGTCGATCACGATGTCGATGGCGCGGCCCTGGCTCTGCATGTCGCTCGCCACATTGGCGAGCTCGGGAAGGGTGGAAAGCTTGTTGATGAGCCGCGGCACCCAGGTCTGCAGCTGGCTGCCGTTGGCGCTCTCGAGGACGAAATGGTATTGCGCACGGCTGATGGTCGAATCGATCGTCAGGTCCTGCACCGGTTGCATGTAGAGCGTGATGCCCTTGACGCCGGCGACTTCCTGCTGCAAGCGCCGAATAACTTGGCTCACCGTCTGCTGGCGCTCGTCGCGCGACCTCAAATTGATGAGCAGTCTGCCGCTATTCAGCGTCATATTGGAGCCATCGACCCCGATGAACGAGCTCAAGCTCTGAACGTCGGGATCATTGAGAAGCACATCGGCGATGGCACGCTGCTTTTCCGCCATGGCATCAAAGGAAATGCTCTCGGCAGCTTCCGTAATTGCCTGGATCATGCCGGTATCCTGCACCGGAAAAAAGCCTTTCGGAATTGCGATGTAGAGCAGGACCGTCACGACAAGGGTGGCGATGGCTGTCAATAGCGTCAAGGGCTGATGCTCCAAGACGACCGACAGAGCTCGCCCATATTGCCGAATGACCCAATTAAAGGCGCGCTCGGCGACAAGATCGAATCGGCTGCGCTCCAACTCGGTCCGATGCCGAACCAGCTTGGCGCAGAGCATCGGCACCAAAGTCAATGAGACCACAGCAGAGATGACAATGGTGGCTGCAAGCGTAATCGCGAACTCATGAAACAGGCGGCCGACGACATCGCCCATGAACAGCAGCGGAATCAGCACGGCAATAAGGGAAACGGTGAGCGAAATGATCGTAAAGCCGATCTGGCCGGAGCCGCGCAAAGCCGCTTCGAGCGGCGGCTCTCCTTGCTCGACATAACGGGCGATGTTCTCGATCATCACGATTGCATCGTCGACGACGAAGCCGGTGGAGATCGTCAAGGCCATCAGCGACAGATTGTCGAGGCTGAAGCCCAGAAGGAACATCACGATCAGCGTTCCGACCAATGACAAGGGGACAGAAAGGCTCGGTATGATCGTCGCGGGCAGATTGCGCAGAAATAGAAAAATGACGAGCACGACGAGGCCGATCGCAAGGGCGAGTTCGAATTCGACATCGGCCACAGAAGCGCGGATCGTCGTCGTCCGATCGCTCAGCACCTTGATGTCGAGCGCGGAGGGCAGCCCAGTCTCGATCTGTGGAAGCAGACGCTTGATGCCGTCCACCACTTGAATGACATTGGCACCGGGCTGGCGCTGAATATTGAGGATGATCGCCGGCGTGGCATTGGCCCAAGCAGCGATCTTGGTGTTCTCCGGTCCGCGCACCGTGGTCGCGACATCTGAGAGCCGCACCGGATTGCCGTTGCGGTAAGCTACGATCACATCGGCGAACTGGTTGGCAGAGGTGATCTGGTCATTGGCATTAATCGTCGAATCCTGCGCCGGGCCGTCGAAATTGCCCTTCGGTATATTCACATTCATATTGGTGATGGTCGTACGCACATCGTCGATATTCAGGCCATAGGCGGCGAGCGCGCGCGGATTGAACTCGATGCGGATCGCCGGCCTGTTGCCGCCGCTGATGGTGACCAGGCCGACGCCCGGCTGTTGCGAGATCTTCTGGGCAAGGCGGGTCTCGCTCAGATCTTCAATCGTCGTCAGCGGCAGAGTTGAGGACGTAATGGCAAGCGTCAGGATCGGCGCATCGGCCGGATTGACCTTGGCATAGACCGGCGGCGTCGGCAGATCCGAGGGCAGCAGATTGTTCGCGGCATTGATCGCCGCCTGCACTTCCTGCTCGGCGATGTCGAGGCTGAGATCGAGGCTGAACTGCAGCGTGATCACCGACGCGCCGGCCGAACTCGCCGACGTCATCTGATTGAGGCCGGGCATCTCGCCGAGCTGCCGCTCGAGCGGTGCTGTCACAGATGAGGTCATCACCTCCGGACTGGCACCCGGATAGAAGGTCTGGACCTGGATCGTCGGATAGTCGACTTCCGGCAAAGCGGAAAGCGCCAGAAACCTATAGGCGAAGCCGCCAGCAAGCAGGATCGCCACCATGAGGAGCGAAGTTGCGACCGGCCGCAGGATGAAGATCCGCGACGGATTCATCGCGCACGCTCCGATCTATGCCCGGAGCATGTCCCGGAAAAGTTGCTAGACTTTTCCGATTGAGGACATGCCCCATTTTTTTGAATTAGAGCCGATTTGTCCCAGTCATGTGGAATCGCACGCGTTTTCACATGACTGGGATCGGCTCTAGTGCTCACTCGGGGTTCCATTGATGCTTGTGGCCCCCGCCATGGCCTTTATGCGCGCCGCCTCGGGCCGGGTTCGGAGCCGCTCCGGGGATCGTCACTTCTGCGCCGTCATGCAGGCGATCCGTGCCGTCGATCACGACGCGATCGCCGAGACTGAGACCAGAGACGATCTGGACCATGTTGCCGTCGGTCGGCCCGAGTGTGACTGTGCGCACCGAAACCGTATTATCGGCGTTGACCACATAGACGTAAGTGCCCGGCGCCCCGCGTTGGATGGCCGCGTTCGGCGCCGTGACGACATTGTGCAGCAGGCGGACCAGCAGACGCACGTTGACGAACTGGTTGGGAAACAGGGCCCCGTCTGTATTCGGAAAATTGGCGCGGAATTTGACCATTCCCGTCGTCGTGTCGATCTCATTGTCGATCGTTGCGACTTGTCCGGTCGCGAGCTCGGTGACATTCGCCCTGTCGAAGGCGGTCGTGGTCAGAGAGACGCCCGCCTTCGTCTGCGCGACGATTTCAGGAATATTGTCCTCGGGCAGTGAAAAAATGACCGAAATCGGCTGAAGCTGGGTGACGACGGCGATCCCGGTAGTATTGGTCGTTTGAACATAATTGCCGGGATCGACGAGGCGAAGACCGATCCGGCCGGTGACCGGCGAAACGATATGGCAATATTCGATGTTGAGCTTCTGCGTGTTGACCTCGGCCTGATCGGTTTTTACCGAGCCCTCATATTGCTTGACGATATAGACTTGGTCCTCGGCCTGCTGCAGCGCAATCGAATTCTGTTTGGCGAGGGTCTGATAACGGATGAGATCCATGCGCGCCTGGTCGAGCAGCCCCTGGTCATGGACGAGCTGCCCTTCATATTGCTGTTCGGCCCATTGATAGGGACGCGGATCGATCTGGGCGAGAAAGTCTCCCTTCTTGACGAGCTGACCTTCGACGAAGCCCACAGTTTGCAGCTGACCGTTGATCTGCGTCATGACGGTCACGGTTGCGAGCGGCGTGACAGTGCCGAGCCCGTTGAGCACAATCCGAATGTCGCCTTGTCCGATCGTTGCCACGCCAACCGACTGTGGCGGCGCGCCGTGATGTCGGGCTGGCGCGGGGCTGGGAGCGCCCACGGTGCGATAGACTGCATAGCCCAGCCCGACAACAATGATCAGACCGAGCAGCAAGCCGACAACAGAACGTCGCTTCGGCTTCTGCACAGGCGGCGCATACGGAAGCGCTTCAGGCGCCGGCAGTTCGTCCGGCTTGGTCTTCAGCAACTGCTGGCCGCCGGGGACGTTCGGCTGGTAATTCTTGCCAACGGGTTCATCCATATAGTTCGCATCCGTTCGCGCTGTCCGAGCGGGCTCGCCATGCGCGTCTTCTCGAAAATGGCTTCAGCTGACTCGGCTGGAGCCGTAAGACCGTCCCGGCGGCCGAGAGAAGCGTCACGGTGGTGCCGCATCGCCGCCGCACATCGAGATATTTGCTCCCAGCCTCAGGTTCAGGGCTCGGTGCCGGTCCTTAGAGCGGTTTCAGGTTTGGTGTCCACACCAAACCTGAAACCGCTCTCATTACGAGATGTCGGATATATCCGACATCTAAGACCATGAGACATCGGATATATCCGATGTCTAAACTAAAGAGCTAGAGCATTTTCGGACGCAAAATCGGTGTCCACTTTTGCTGAAAATGCTCTATTTCGAAGATCTGGAGCATCTCCTTTATCGGAAAAGTCTGTCAACTTTTCCGGGACATGTTCTAGCGCCCGAATGCTGCAATTTTTTCGCCGACGGGCGCGCTCGGAGTACAGCGTGGCGGGGCTGCGCTTTCGTCCGAGCTGCCAGAGCAGCGACATGCACTCGGCTAAAACCGAGCCACCAATTCCTCTTCTTTCACCAGCTTTCACCCTCTCGTCTGCCGGTAAAAAAAAGCAAATTACTTCTTAGTGAACTTGGTCGGCCGGGAGCAAAACACCATCATAGCGGCGGTGTGATCGTCGGCACAGCGGACAGATCTTCAAGCTTGGGGAGAAGCGTAGTTTCCCATCCCCCTCCCAAAGCCTCGATCAAAGCGACGCTTGCGACAAAAAGGCTCTGCCTTGTTGTGAGGGCGGCTTCTTCGTCCGTGAGTTCGGTCGCTTCGGCCGTGACGACGGTCGTAAAGGCAACGGTGCCAGCCTGATATTGGTTCAAATAGACTTGCACCGCCTGGTGCGCCTCCTTGGCCGCCATATCCTGTTTTTTGAGCTCCTGCGCCAGAATGCGGAGCGCAGCCAGCTCGTCCTCGACCTGCTGAAAGGCGGTCAGAACGGTCTGCCGGTAGACCGCGACGTTTTGCTTATAACTGGCTCGCGCAGCGGCCAGTTCGGCGCTGAGCAAACCGCCGTCGAAAATCGGCTGCGTGGCGCTGCCCATCAGCGTCCAAGCTTCCGTGGCGGCGGAGATTGGCAATGGTGTTCCACCGGCAAAGCCGAACATTCCGGCAAGGCTGATGGTCGGATAGAAATTGGCGACAGCGACACCGATCAGAGCGTTCTGCGATTGCAGCGTGCGTTCGGCGGCGGCGATGTCCGGCCGCCGTTCGAGCAATGTCGAGGGGACCGTCACCGGAATATGCGGGACGTCGCTCGCCAAAGCGCCCGGCGCCAATGTCAGCTCGGCCGGCGGCTTGCCGATCAGCACGGCGATCGCATGCTCATATTGCGCGCGCAGGACGCCAGTATTGATCGCCTGCGCCTCCGTCGCCAGCAGCTGGGTCTCAGCAGTGATCACATCCGCCTGCGAGACGACGCCGCCCTTATATTGGTTGCGGGTGATTTCTAGCGTCTTGCGATATTCGACGACGGTTCGATCGAGCAGCGTCTTGAGCGAATCGGTGGCTCTCAAATTGAAATAAGCCGTCGCCAGCGTCGCTTGCGCGGAAAGTTTGGCATTATCCAGATCGGCGGCACTCACTTGTGCCAATGCGGCGGAGCTTTCGACCGTCCGCCGGATCCGACCCCAGACATCGAGATCCCATGTCGCATTGGCGACCGGATTGAACGTCAGGCTCGTCGTCGAGACGCCGGGGCCGGTGGAACTGGTGCCCTGGTGGGCGCCGGTGACACTGTAGCCATTGGTGACCGTCGGGAAAAAGCCGGCCTGCCCTTCCCGGATGATTTCGCGCGCTTGTTGATAGGCCGCGACAGCCGCCGCAACTGTCTGATTGGAAATTTCGACCTGGCTCAAGAGCACGCCGAGCTTGGGATCCTTGTAGACGGACCACCATGCGCCGCGGTCGAGGGTGTCGCGCGGGGTCGCGAACTTCCAACCCTTGGCCTCCTTGAACTGAGCGGACATCGGGGCTGCAGGACGGACATAGTTGGGGCCGACGGAGCATGCCGTCAGCGATATTCCTGCAAGCAGAGAGAGAGCTGGCAGAACAGGCGCGCTAGCATCATGCAACGGGTGGAACAACAAACGTAAATCCAACGGTCCAGACTCTTATACGCCACGCCGAAAGTCGAATGCCGTGACGGCCCCCTGATCGGCCTCAACTCTCCATCGCATTCCTTTCGACTGCTTGGCAAGCTCGGCTCGAGGTAACAAATGCCCGAGCCAAGGCACGGCCCAGCGAGACGGCCAATTCATCAACCAAGTCAAAACTGTGTGACCGGCTGCTCTGCGCTGCCCAGCAGCTGCAACTCGCTCTGTTTGAGGATAGCGCCCCCGCCGTTACCCGGCCAAGGATGCGCAACTCATCGCCGAAATGCTGCAACAATATTCCGGGCCGCCGCTCTTCCAGGAGAAGCCCGACATCAAGCTCTTGATCAACGCCAATGATCAACGCCAATGATCAACGCCAAGTGCGATAGCTTGATGAAAACCTAGCAAGACATGCAGAAGGTCGGAGGAGCCGCGTAGGGTCCCGGTCAATGGTTGCGGAATATGCACCAAATGCAAAATGCTCTGCGTCGCGGCGACAGTTATTTTTTTCGGCTGGGCCTTCACAACATCGGCATGTGCATATTCGGAAGTGAAAGCTTCATAACAAAGCTTCATAATTAAGTGCCGAAACAGATGTCACGATAGGCAAAATAATTTTCAACTCGGCGCATGATTCCTCCCTCTACGCCGACGCCGCCCACTGGCCTGATTTTCCTCCGCCGCAGCGGCCGACTTTCACGCCGGCGTTGACATCTTTCTTAAGCTAGGCTATTTGCCGCGTATGAAACGCTAGACTAATATTTTCATCCTTCGCCGAGAAATTAGGCGCACGGCGATTTTCATCTCGCCTCGATCTCCGCCCCACCTTGTCCTTGTCGCAATATGGCAAAGATGCTAAGGCGTTGCTTTAGGTTTGATCAGTTTTCGAGTAGTCGCATATGAATTCAGAATCTGTTTTCAGTCGACTCGAGACGCCGAAGCGGGCATCGCGAAATCTCCTACGCTTCCGCCTTTCCTATCAAACCATGGGTGGCGTCGTCGGCCTTGCCGAGACGTTCGCGATCATCATCGCGGCCATCCTCGGCGAAACCGTCTATCAGTGGCTTTGGCTGCATCAGAGCGGCACTATCGATTTCGCCGCGGGCATCGGTCTGATCGCCGCCTTTATATATATTTCGCTGGCGCGGTCGGCTGGGCTTTATCGATTGCCTGCCATTCTCGATCCCACGCAGCATTTTGGCCAGATCGTCGGGGCCTGGGCTTTCGGCCTTCTGATGCTCGCAGCCGTGCTCTTCCTGCTCAAGGTCGGCTCCGATTTTTCGAGAGGTTCGTTCCTCACATTTTCACTGTTCGAACTGCCTCTGCTCCTCGGAACACGATTAACAGCGGCAGTCGTCATAAATTCGATGATTGCCCGCGGCGCGATTGCTGGCCGTGCCGCTGTCGTCATCGGCGGCATGCCTGAACTCGAGCGGCTGAGTGTGGAAGATTTACTGCATCAGTTCGGCTTGAAAGAAGTTGGCCGCATCATTCTCGAGTTCGACCGAAGCGAGCGGCACTGACCCCGCTAAGCGTCGCATCGCAATCGAGGACGCAATAGTACTCGCGCGGCAATCCCTAGCCGACGAATTCGTCATCGCCGCTTCATGGAGCCAATCCGATCTGCTCGCCGAAGTCAGCGAGACGCTGCGCAATTCTCCACTGCCGGTCCGGCTTTTGCCCGACCAAGTCGTGCGCGCGGTGTTAGATCGCCGCACCGCCTCTTCGCTCGGCCAGATGCTGAGCGTCGAGATTCAGCGGGCGCCGATGTCGATTGTGGAGCGCGCCGCCAAGCGCCTCTTCGATATCGTCTTCGCGTCAATCGCCATAGCCGCAGTTTTCCCTATTCTTGCGATCGCCGCCTTGGCGATCAAGCTCGACAGTGCGGGCCCGGCCATTTTCCGGCAGCGCCGCATGGGATTCAACGAACGTCAATTCGTCATCTACAAATTCCGGACGATGCAGGTCATCGAGGACGGCAATAAAATCGTGCAGGCCAAGCGTGAGGATCCGAGGCTCACGCGTGTCGGACGCTGGTTGCGTCGCACGAGCATTGACGAACTGCCGCAATTGTTCAACGTCTTAAAGGGCGACATGTCACTTGTCGGTCCGCGCCCGCATGCAGTGGCCCATGATGATCAATATAAGCGCTTGATCGAAACCTATTGCTGTCGGCATCATGTCAAACCCGGAATCACTGGCTGGGCTCAAATCAATGGTCTGCGCGGCGAGACAAGCCGGCTGGAGCATATGCAGCGGCGCGTTGAATTCGATCTTTGGTACATCAACAATTGGTCGTCTAGCCTCGATTTAAGAATTCTCCTGCGAACCTGTTTAGAAGTCCTGAAGCACGAGGCCTATTGAAAGACTGATATAACACTCGAGCATTTTCAGCAAAAGTGGACACCGGTTTTACGTCCGAAAACGCTCTAACCCCTTATTTTAAACATCGGATATGTCCGATGTCTCAGGAATGAGAGCGGCTTCGAGTTGGACATGCAGACGCTCGTCTGGACGAGAGCGAGAGGCTTTCCGCTCGCGACACTGGCGAGCCCAGTCGCATGTCCACGACGCGGACTCGGTGCCTGTTGACTGTCTGGGCATTTCCCCAAAATCGCCTAAGGCTTGGAACCTGTGAGGGCAATCGAACCCTCGTATTCGGCTTGGAAGGAGTTCCATCCATTCCCCATAGTTCCCGGGATGGCCTTCGCAGCAATCATCGTGATCTCGTGTCATTTCGTTGTTGAGATAGCATGGCACGTTCGGTGCTGCAGTGCCGCTTGGTCGCCGCCCACGCTGATACACAATGATGTTATCCCGAGGTTCGCCGATTGTCATGAAGGCACGACTATGATTCAATTTTTTGACAAGCCGCTTTAGCCGTCGCGCTGATCCTTGGCCATCTGAGGAATGTCGGAAAATTGCGCTTTTCGCCGCGATCTGGCGTAGAGCAAGAGATGCCGTGGGCAAAACTCCAAACAACAACTGCGATGCAGCGCGGCACTCAGGGGCCTGCAGTTCAATGTCCGAGTTGATTACCAACAATCAAAGGAAACAGAATCTGCTTCGGACCATCCTGCGAAACCACTTCGCTACAGATAACGCCGAGATCCTCGAAATGATTCAATCGGCGGCCGAATATATCGACCTGCCGTCTGGCGGGACGCTATTCCGGCAAGGCGAACTCAGCGACGACGTTTATTTTGTTCTCTCCGGCCGGCTTCGCGCATTGGCGGAGAACGAATTGGGCGGCAACAAAATACTCGGCGAAATCGGCCGTGGCGAGACGATCGGAGAGCTCCCACTGTTTACGGGGGAGCCTCGCTCCGCTTCGATCGTCGCCCTGCGCGACTGCTCGGTGGTTAAGGTCACGCGCGCCATTATCGAACACATACTAACCAAGAGTCCGCAGATCGCGTTGTCGATGACGCGAATTGTGATCGAGCGTTTTCGCCGTTCGGAGCGCGAACGTCAGACCCCCATCGCGCCGGTCAACGTCTGCGTGTTGCCGATCACATCAGGCCTCGATGCCGTCAGCTTCGCAAATAGCCTGCGGTCAGCACAAGATGAAAATGATGCGTCCATTGCCGTTATCACGCCGGGCGATATTGCCGGCCGCTTCGGCACCGACGCGACAGGTCCGGCCTGGCAGCGGTTTGGTGCGGTCGCGAGCTTCATTGACGAGATCGAGGCGCAAAGCAGTGCAATTTATCTCGTCGCGGACAAGAGCAGATCCGCATGGACCCGGTTTTGCATCCAGCATTCCGACGAAATTCTTCTGCTTGCGGATGCAGACCGCGCCCCTGACATTTCGGATGTTGAAGCAAGCTATCTCGCGGGCGAAATGCCGATCTCGATGGCCCGACAAACGCTCGTACTGCTGCACAAGGCAGACTTGCGTAGCCCAACGGGCACAGCGCGATGGCTGAATGCCCGGCAGGTCGCGCGCCACTTTCATATCCGGCCCGAGCTGCTGCGCGATATGCGCAGACTGGCGCGCATCGTTTCGGGACGCGCCATCGGAATCGTACTGGCGGGCGGCGGCGCAAAAGGCTTCGCGCATATCGGCGTCATCAAGGCGCTCGCGGAATCCGGCATCGATATGGATTTTGTCGGCGGCACATCGATCGGCGCAGTCATGGGCGCATGTTTGGCGCTCGACCTCGACGCAGAAAAAGTCGCGACCACCATACACAAGGCTTTCCTGCGTCACCCCAAGGGCAACATCACCGGTGATTATAATTTCATTCCATTGGTGTCCCTTATCAAGGGACACCGCACACGTGGCGCGATGGCGCAGGCCGTTCGCGACGCGACCGACACCGATGTCGACATGGAAGATACCTGGAAGACTTTCTTCGTCATCGCCTCGAATTTTTCAACGGGGAACGAGGCCGTTCTCTCCAAAGGAAGTCTGGTTCGCAATGTGATGGCAAGTTACGCCATCCCCGGCGCATTGCCGCCGGTGTTTATCGACGGCAACATGATGTTCGATGGGGGCACCTTCAACAACTTCCCAGTCGACGTGATGGCGCAGATTGGCGCGGGCAGGATCATCGGCGTCGATCTATCGACGGATCACGGCCGGACGTTTGAAATCGATCGCGTGCCAGGGACTTTCGCTTTGCTGCGCGATAAGCTGCGTCCGCGCTCCAAACAGCGTTATCGCCTGCCGGTCGTGCCCGAGACGTTGATCACCTCGTCGTTTATCGCCTCGATCGCGAAGCAGAGGGCGATGCGCCAATTCGCGGACCTTCTGTTCCAGCCCCGTATTTCACGTGGCGGCATGCTCGACTGGAAGCGATATGACGACATCGTTGCCGCCGGTTACAATCATGCAAAGCAAGTTCTTGCCGGATTAACCGACGAGAAACTCAAGACGTTTCATTGATAAAGCGTATCGCTGATACGCAACGCCGCACTGCAGCTCCCGCGCTCGGGCGATCCATCTCATTGTTGTCACAACAGATGAAAATCGCCCTATCTTCCGACAGAAATTCCCTCAAAAGCTGCCCTCTTGGGTAGATCATGCAAAGCCACTGTCGTGACGGGAAAGGTCCTTTGCCCCTTTGCCCACAACTGAGCCGAGCCATGCTCGGATTTCCGGTGAATTTACATTGTCATTATAAACTCACCCCTCGCTTCCAGTATTGTAAGGAGGATCAATCGCGATGCGCCTTCTAGTTGCGGGCAATGGTTTATAAGCAAAAGAGCGAGGTTTTCCGCGCCCGCGCCGGGAGGTTGGCGCAACCGATGCTCCAATCACGCAGGTTGCGCGCGACCGTCTCCATGCAAAGAGCGATTCCACCGAGATGAACAATCACGCCAATAGCGACAAGAGTGCCGATGCTTCGCCTTTATCGCTCGCCCTATCGAACCCGATTCTCGGACACTTATCTCCCTCGGCGATCGAGCAGCTTCTTAAGCTCGGGCAGCCGGTCGATATCGGCCCCGGCGAGGTCCTCGTCCGGCAGGGCGACCATAGCGACTGCGCCTTTCTTATTCTCGACGGCGAGCTGGAGGTATGCGTCGCGACCGCCTATGGAGAAGTGCCCCTCGCCTTCGTTTCCCGCGGCGTCTTGATCGGAGAGATCGGCGTCTTTGCTGAGCTGCCACGAACCGCGACCGTCCGCGCTCGGGACGGCGCGCGTGCGCTGCGTTTCGAGCGCGCTCACTTGCAACAGGCTGGGGACAACGAGCCGGCGCTTCTGCGTTCGATCATTGCCAGGCTCGGCGGGCAGATCGGCAGCTTCAATCGCGCCATCGGCTTGTACACCGACGCTGTTTCCGCGCTGGAACGGGACGACTTCGATTTGACCATTCTCGATGCGCTCAGACAGCCCATTCCAGAGCTCATGGATTTTGCCCAGAGTTTTTGCCAAATGGCCGAGCAGATCGTGCTGCGGCGCGCGCAACATGCGGAGATGACGAGTGCCGCCGCAATTCAGCGCGCCATGCTGCCAGGCACATTGCCGACAGACCTTGTCGAAGGCCAGTTCGACATTCACGCACATATGAAGCCTGCGCGCGAAGTCGGCGGCGACCTTTACGATGTTTTCTCAGTCGATGCGGACCGCGTCGTGATCACGATCGGCGACGTTTGCGGCAAGGGCGTGCCGGCCTCGCTGTTCATGGCGGTCACGCAAACGGTGATGCGGCTGGTCGTGCACTCGGCTCAGAACCTCCAGACCGAGATTGGCACGGCAAACGAGCTGCTGGTCGCCAGCAACCGGGAAATGATGTTCGCCACGCTATTTTGCTGCGTGCTCGACATATCATCCGGCATGATGACCTATTGCAACTGCGGCCATAATGCGCCTCTCCTCCTCCGTAAGGGCGAAGGTTCATTCGAAGCGTTGCCAGCCAGCGGGCTGCCCTTGGGCATCGACAAGGACATCCCCTATACAGTTCGATCGCTCGTGCTTGCGCCCGGCGACCGGCTGTTCCTCTACACCGACGGGGTGACCGAAGCCGAAGACCCGCAGTCTGCGCAATTCGGCACGGACCGCCTCGAGCGGGCGCTTCTCGCCGCGCGCGCCCAATCTGCGCGCAAGGCCGTGGAGCATGTCGTCGAATGCGTCGCCGAATTTTCGAATGGTGCGGCCCAATCCGACGATATCACTTGCATCTCTTTGGTTCGCTACGAGCTTTGACGGATAGCGCCCGCGTAAGCTTGTGATATTTTCGCGTCACGCAGATGTGTTGGACGCGTGACGATGACGCTCGCCGCACGGAATGATTTACTGAACGGGTCCGCCGATGGCTGATGCGCTATCGCTCCGCCGGGCAAAAACTGTTCACCGGAGGGAGCGTGATGATCAAGGCGGCCGATTCGGCTTTCCGTGAGATCGGCGGCATAGCCGGATTGGGCCGCGAGTTCAGCGCGGGATTGGTCACGGCGCTCTCGGCCCTGACCAATTGCTTCGCTTATGGCGCGCTGATCTTTTCCGGTCCGCTGCATCCCTTTCTGGCGCTCGGCATTGCCGCGTCGCTGCTCACCTGCTTCGCGACAGGGCTCGTCTATACGCTGACGAGCCGATTCAAGATCGCCATATCTGCCCCGGTCACCAATACATCGGCGCTGCTGGCAGTCCTCGTCATTGCACTCACGCCGGCCATGATGAGCCTGCCGCCTGAGCGCGCATTGGCGCTGGGCTATACGGCACTTTTCGCCGCGACGGCGGCAACCGCTGTCGCGCTCTTGCTGCTCGGCTTCCTGCGGGCCGGCAAGTTCGTGCGCTTCATTCCTTATCCGGTCATTGCCGGTTTCATGGGCGCAACATCCTGGCTGATCGTGGCTGGCGCGGTCAGAATGTCGACTGATGTTCCGCTCAAGCTCCATGCCCTGCCCAATTTCGCCCATCCGCGCGATGCGATCCTGCTCGCGATCCTGCTCGCATGGACTGCGATTCTCTGGGTCGTGACCAAGCGGATCAAGCATCCGCTCACCCTGCCGGCAGCCTTGATCATCGCCTCGCTGGTGACTGACCTCGTGCTCAAACTTCTCGGCTTGTCGCATCAAGAGGCGCATGCGCAGGGTTTCCTCTTTGCTGTCAGCAATACCGGATGGCCGGGCATACCGGCCCTCAAGGGGTCCTATTTGCACGCAGATTGGCTGCTGCTGCTGCCCGAAGCCGGCACGATCGGAGCCGTCGTGATAATCGCCGTCCTGCAGACGCTGTTCATCGCGACCGGGCTCGAAATGAGCACCAGAACAGATGCCGATCTCGATCATGAATTGCGCGCCATGGGATGGGGCAATGTGGTTTCGGCCGCGCTCGGCGGCTATGTCGGGCAGGTCTCCATGAGCGCGACAGCGGTGAACCGCGCCGCGGGCGGCACCTCGCGCATCACCGGCATAATCGTTGCGCTGGTCGCGCTCGTTTCCATATTCGGCGCCGCCAGCGTGCTCGATTTCATTCCGCGCTTCGTGCTGGGCGGCGCACTTTTGATGCAGGGTCTGCGCCTGCTTCAGGAATGGGCGGTCGCAAGCTTCAAGACGGTGCCGCGTCTCGAATGGCTTTTGATCATCGCCATCATCTTGATGACGGCCTGGTTCGGATTCGTTCCGGCCGAGCTCGCCGGCCTTCTGGCCGCCTGCGTGCTGTTCGTGCTCAGCGTCAGCCGCGTCGACATCATCCGCAGCATCACCGGCCTCAACGCGCGCGCATCGACCTTGGTGCGGCCGGAACCGGAGTTGCGGACGCTCGCAGCGCATGGCAGCGAAGTCCAAGTGCTCGACCTGCGCGGCTATGTCTTCTTCGGTTCGGCCCACCATTTGCGCGAAAGGGTGAAGGCACTCGTCGGAGAAAGCCACCTCGTCATGTTGATCTTCGACTTCAGTCGGGTCGCCGGAATGGATTCCTCGACGGCGGCGACCATGCTCGGAATCTCCCGATGGCTTCACGACAAGGGCGTGCGGCAAGTCATGGTGGGACTCTCCCCTGCATCCGCGCAGGCGCTTCGCGACTCGGGTGCTCTCAACAAGGACGTCGTCGCTCTGCCCGATCTCGATGAAGCCCTAGAATTAGGAGAGAATGCCGTGCTCGCCGGCCATGTGTCGGAGGTGCCAGCAAGTCCCGCCTTCTCAGATTGGCTTGCGGCGACTCTCGGCAGCGCCGAATTCGCGGCAGCTCTGCAGCAGCATCTCGTCAAGGCCAGCTATGGCCACGGCAGCTATCTCTGCCGCCGCGGCGATTCGACCGATGATCTGTATTTCATTGAGCAGGGACAGGTGAGTGCCATCATCGAAAAGGACGACAACGTGGCGAAGCGGGTCAGGAAGTTTG
>CAVWDA010000070.1:0-17973 GCA_963753455.1 uncultured Alphaproteobacteria bacterium
CTTGTCGTCGGCGCTGAACTCCCCGGGCTTGGGCACCACAGCGTCGAAGGTTCTTGTCGACCATCGACAGCGAGCGCTGCGCCAGGTTGCCGAAATCGTTGGCCAGATCCGCGTTGATGCGGTTGACGATGGCCTCGTGCGTGTAGCTGCCGTCCTGCCCGAACGGCACCTCCCGCAGGAAGAAATAGCGGATCTGATCGACGCCGTAAGTCTCGGCCAGCGGAACGGGTCGACGACGTTGCCCACCGACTTCGACATCTTCTCGCCGCGGTTGTACAGAAAGCCGTGGCCGAAGACGCGCCCCGGCAGCGGATTCCCGCGGACATCAGGAAGGCCGGCCAATACACCGCGTGGAAGCGGATGATGTCCTTGCCGATGACGTGCAGGCGCGGGCCAGAAGCGCTGACTTTCGCCGTCGGTGTCCGGGAAGCCGACGGCGGTGATGTAATTGGTCAGCGCGTCGACCCAGACATAGATCACGTGCCCGGGTCGCCGGGCACCGGGATGCCCCAGTCGAACGTGGTGCGCGAGATGGACAGATCCTGCAGGCCGCCTGGACGAAGCTCACGATCTCGTTGCGGCGCTCCTCGGCAGGATGAAGTCGGGCTCCCTCGTAGAGCGCCAGCAGCCTCTCCTGATAGGCCGAGAGCCGGAAGAAGTAGGTCTGCTCCTCCGCCCACTCGACCGGCGTGCCGTCTGGGCGCGAGGCGTATGCCGTCGTCGCTGAGCCGTCTCGCTCTCGGCGTAATAGGCCTCGTCGCGCACCGAGTACCAGCCCTAGTAGTAGTCGAGATAGATGTCGCCGGGCTCGTCCATGCGCCGCCAGATTTCCTCCGAGGAGCGAAGTGGCGCGGCTCGGTGGTCCGGATGAAATCGTCGTGCGAGCATTCAGCCGCTCCAGCATCTGCCTCGAACGCGGAGTTGCTGTCGGGCAGCTCGGCGGCGGTGATGCCCTGCTTGGCCGCCGTCTGCTGCATCTTCAGGCCGTGCTCGTCGGTGCCGGTCAGGAAATACACATCATAGCCGTCGAGCCGCTTGAAGCGCGCGATCGCGTCGGTTGCAATCGACTCGTAGGCGTGCCCGACGTGCGGCTCCCCGTTCGGATAGGAGATCGCGGTGGTCGTTGGCGAGGTCTGCATTGATGCGGTTGACGATCGCCTCGTGGCTGTAATTGCCGTCCTGCCCGAACGGGATCTCGCGCAGGAAAAAGTACCGCAGCTGATCGACGCCATAGGCGTCCGCCATCGTAAACGGGTCGACCACGTTGCCGACCGACTTCGACATTTTCTCCCCGCGATTGAACAGGAAGCCGTGCGAGAAGATGTGCTGCGGCACCGCGATGCCGGCCGACATCAGAAAGGCCGGCCAATAGACGGCGTGGAAGCGCACGATGTCCTTGCCGATGACGTGCAGCGCGGCCGGCCAATAGCGCTTGAATTTCTCGCTTCTGTCGTCGGGAAAGCCTACGCCGGTGATGTAATTGGTCAGCGCGTCGACCCACACATACATGATGTGCTTGTCATTGCCGGGCACGCGGATGCCCCAGTCGAAGGTGGTGCGCGAGATCGACAGGTCCTGCAGGCCGCCGCGCACGAAACTCGCGACTTCGTTGAGCCGC
Source organism: uncultured Alphaproteobacteria bacterium (assembly GCA_963753455.1). GTDB lineage: Bacteria > Pseudomonadota > Alphaproteobacteria > Rhizobiales > Xanthobacteraceae > Pseudolabrys. The sequence continues at coordinate 1,619 of CAVWDA010000070.1, forward strand.
TCTTTCGGCAGCACGTAATTCGGCCGCTCATAGAGCTTGAGCAGCTTGCCCTGATAGGCCGACAGGCGGAAGAAATAGCTCTCCTCCTCCACCCATTCCACCGGCGTGCCGGTCTTGGACGCGACGCGCACTTTCTGTTCGTTGAGATGCGTCTCGCTCTCGGCGTAATAGGCCTCGTCGCGCACCGAATACCAGCCGGCGTATTTGTCGAGGTAGATGTCGCCGTTCTTTTCCATGCGGCGCCAGATTTCCTCCGACGAGCGGTGGTGGCGCTCCTCGGTGGTGTGGATGAAATCGTCGTTCGAGCATTCCAGCCGCTCGACCATCTTCTCGAACAGCGGCACGTTGCGGTCGCGCAGCGCGCGGGCGGTCAGGCCGAGCTTGGCCGCGGTCTGCTGCATCTTCTGGCCGTGTTCGTCGGTGCCGGTGAGGAAATAGACGTCGTAGCCGTCGAGCCGCATGAAGCGCGCGATGGCGTCGGTGGCGATCGCCTCGTAGGCATGGCCGATATGCGGCGCGCCGTTCGGGTAGGAGATCGCGGTGGTGATGTAAAAGGGCGTTTTGGGGCCGCGTATTGCCGGCTTTGAATCTGCAATTTTAGGCTTTGGGACGTTCTCTTGCTCTGCTTTGTCCTTCCCTGAGGTCTTTTTGCCTTTAGCGTCCTTCGCAGGCGGTGTAGTTTTGGCTCTGTTTTTATTCGCAAGCTTGTGCGCTGCGCTTTTCTTCGCGGTTTCTTTCTTATCCTTGGTTGGCGCGGCCTTCGGCTTGGTGCTCGGGGCCTGAGACTTGGAAGACTGAGAACTGGCGGACCGGGTCTTTTTGGTCCTACGCTTTCTTTTCTTGGCGACGGGTTTGCGCGTGGTGCCCTTCTTTACGGTACTTTTCTTCCCTTCTTTCCGCTTCTTAGCCGATACGGATTTCTTGCGCTTCTTGGCAGGGCCATCTTTCTTGCTCTTCTTGGCCTTTTTCGTTGCGTTCTTAGCCATTGGTGGCATTCGACTTTATTAAAGACGCGGAAAGCCGGGAATAGCCCGGCCATGATAAGCTAGCCAGTAGGTATCAACCCCTTGCCGCCGGGGCAAGCAAGCGGAAGGTGTCAGATCGGGGTTTGAATAAGGACTTTTTCTTGCCGTAGGATCACGAGACGGCCGACGCGGGCCCACATCGGGAAGGCGGTCTTGACGGACAAAGTCTTTGTTAGCTCCATGACGCACCTTCCGTTCCATTAAGACACCTAACTTGGTGTCTTCGGAACCGGGTGCAGGCCAGATCACGGATACCTGAAACGGGTTGGTCGTCAAGGCTTGCCATTCGCCGTGATGAGACTGGCCTATTCTTGCTTAGCACACTCGACGTGCATCCGCGTGAACCAACTGTTACTGCGAATGGAAAGTACGAATTAAATTATCGAGTTTTCGCTCATGATTTTCCTTTGCTTAAATTGAATGTTGTCGTCGATTTGCAGTGGCAACCACTCACTCCAATAGTTTGGCCAAATCAATCTGGAGCAAGTCTCAAGGTCTGAGACGTTGACGGTTCGCCCCATTCCCCAGCCCTGCCCCACAAAGGGAGAGACAAAAGGCGCGGTTGCCGACGCGCCTCGCGGAAACCAGGTGTCATGGGCGGCGCCACTGTGCGCGCCACCCTCCCCCATCAGGGGAGGGATAAGAAAACACATAGTGCCCCGATTAGCGCGTATAGTCCCGCAAGCCGTTCGCGCCGAAAGCGCCCAACCGGCCACTCGTTCATTTGCAAACCAGTCAAATCCGAAAGGAAGACCGCATGGCTTTCAGGCCGAACTACGGGATGCAGCGCAATGACCGCAACCGCGCGGCGCGGGCCCGCAACGAGGAAAAACTGCGCAAGCGGGAGGAAAAATCGGCGCAACGTAAAGCCGAACGCTTAAGCGAGACCAAGAGCCCGACCGACGATGCGAAGGCAGAATAAGGAACGATCGATGACTAACGCCGAATCCAAGGCCCTCAAGAAGGGCAGCCGGGTTTATTGGCAAGGCGATGCCGCCGACCGCGGCTGTATCACCGAAACGAGCTGGGATGCCGTCACCATCGCTTGGGACAATGGGAAGGTTGCTCGGGTGCACCATGGCGATATGCGCGAAATCCGGCATACGGCGATAAAGCCGTCGGCAATGTAGATACCGCGTCCATCGGGTCGTCCACCCTCCCCGCCAATTTAGATTGCCGAACTCGGGTGAGGGGATAAGAAACGTCGCTCAATCGTTCGACGCGTACCGATCGTCGTGGTCGCGCCGCGTGCTGGCAAAGCGCGGCGGCCGCGGTAGCGAGGAAACAACCACCATGCGGTCGACCTCGCCGCGCAGGAAGGCATGTAGGAATTTGTCGTAATCCCGGAACGATACGCAGCCGTTCGACTGGCCGTTGGGACCGAGCATATACGTGTGCGCCAGCATGCCGGCGCGGCCGTACATCTTGTCGTCGTCGACCGGATTGAGGCGAATGGCCCGCACGCCGTGGAAGAGATCCTCGCGCAAGGTGAGATCGTAGACGTTCGGCGGCGTCGGGCCGCGCATCCGGACGCTGACGTAGCGCGGGTCGTCCAACTTATCGCCCAACCCGGAATGCGCCTCGAGCCTCTGCCCATTGGGCAAATAGACGGTGTGCGCGGCGATGTCGTACACGGCCGTGCGGCTGTCGAGCGCGGGCGGCGCCGCCGGCTTGTTATGGGTCTCCTGAACCGGCGCCGCATGCTTTTCGACGGGCGGCGGCTCAATGGCCGTGGCGACCTGCGTCGCGACGTGTCCACCTATTTGCGCGCCGATCTGGTGGACGGTGGCGGCCGCGACGACCGGCGCCGCAACATGGGGCCGCGCCAGCGCCAGCGGCACGCTATTCGCCATTTCGGTGGGTCGCACCGGCGGCAGCGGCAAGACCGTGACTGGAGCGGCCGCGGGCGTGAGTTCGGCGACCTGAGTTTGCGGCGTCACCACCGGCACCGCTGCGACCTGCATGGAGGCCGTAACGCGAGCCCATCTGTCGGCAAAGGTCATCGCCGGCGCGCCGGCCGACGCAGTATCAATTTTGGTAAGCGCAAGTGTCCCCGGGCCTGTCGGCGGTCCCGCATGGATAGCAGGATTGGTCGCAACGACGTTGTTGACGATCCAGGCCGCGGCAAACGTAATGGTCGCGATGAGCAGACCAACGGCGCCAACGGCTGCGATGCCGACGGTGACAAAGTTTGCGATAGGCCGAATAGCCCGGCTGCAGGCCCCGAAAGGGAAAGTACGACCGTCGAAGGAACGGACATCGTAGAATGCGGCGGTCGCATCCGTCATAATTTACGCACTCAAACTAAATCACTGACACTGACGGTGCGGCGGCGCGCGCCGGTTAAGGCGCGTCAGCCGGTCTCGAAACGCGTGGAAGAAACGGAACTTGACCCCGGTATCCCCATGCACCACCTCACCCCAAGTCAGGCGGCGGAAAAATTATGCAGGGGTTAGTGTTAAGCGGTTGTAAACGGCCGCCCGCATGCCCGTGGGACGGGCCGATTTTGGCCGCAGTCCCGCACTTCCGGCCCATTTCGCGACTGAGTAGATTCCGCGCGACCAATGTTGTGAAAACTGCCGCGGTACGCCATATATCCGTGGAGTCACCCTTCCCCCAGGAGAATGAATGAGCTTTCGAGCGCCCGACGTTTTGGAACGTCGCAATAATGCCGCCGCCGTCAAAAAGGCGATGCTAGAAAAGTTTCGCGCCGTCACGCAGGACCCCGTCTTAGCCGAGCAGCAGCGCCTCAAGCGGATCGCCATCAATGAGGCGCGCGACGCCCGCATGGCCGAGCGCGAAGCCGCCAGGCGCGTGCGGGAGGCCGAACTCGCCGCGCAAGCCGCGCGTGAGGCCGAACTCGCCGCGCAGGCACAGCGCGAGGCCGAAGAAGCCGAGGCGCACGCCAAGGCCGAAGCGGCCGAACGCGCGCTGGCACTTGCCGCGGAACAGAAGGCCGAACGCGACGCCCGCTATGCAGCCCGCAAAGCCGCCAAAAAGGTCCGCCGCCGAGGCTACTAAGGGCTGGAGCGCCCGGCCCTGGCAAACTAGGCTGAACCAGGGCTCGGAGATCCACGGCCATGGTGGACGAACTCGTCACTCTGCGCAGCGCGCACGATTTCCAGACGACGCTCGACCGGCTGCTCAATGCGCTCGAAGCGAAAGGCGTCACCGTGTTCGCGCGCATCGATCATGCGGCAGGTGCTGCGAGCGTCGGCCTCCCCTTGCGGCCGACGACACTGGTGATCTTCGGCAATCCGGCCGCCGGAACGCCGCTGATGCAGGCAGCACAAACGGCCGGCATCGATCTGCCGTTGAAGGTGCTGGTGTGGCAAGACGCTGGCGGCGCGGTCAATCTGAGCTATAACGATCCGGCTTGGATCGCCGTGCGCCACGCCCTCGGCGGCGGAGCGCAACCCGCGGTCGCCGCATTGAGTGGGGCACTCAAAGCGTTCGCGGCGCAGGCGACCGGCGGCTGACCGCAGATAGGTTTTTCCATCGATGACCGCCCTTAACCGCTGGCTGATCGCACTGCTGCTCACCGCTGTGGCCGTGGTCGTGTGTTATCTGTGGATCGACCGGCCGCTGGCGTTGTTCGCGCATGCCCACAATGCGCATCGCGAAACCTTCGCGAGCCTTACCCACCTTCCCGACCTACTCATTCCGTTCGCCGCCATCGCCTTCGTGATCTTCGGGCTGTGGGTGCTGGCCGGGCGGCTGGTGACCAAAGTTGTGGCGGCTGGCGCGCTCTCCAGCATCAGCCTGATCGTGGCGGAAGCGACCAAGAGCCAGCTCAAATTCGTATTCGGGCGCTGTTGGCCGGACACCTGGGTGCAGAACAATCCGTCGCTGGTTCACGACGGCGCATACGGCTTTAATTTCTTCCACGGCGGGGCCGGCTACGCCTCGTTCCCCTCCGGGCACACGGCGGCGACCTGCGCGGTGATATCGGTGCTGTGGATCATATACCCGTACTGGCGCCCGTTCTACGGCGCGATCGTACTGGCGGTCGCGGTCGGGCTGATCGGCGCCAATTATCACTTCCTCGGCGACGTCATCGGCGGCGCCTTCGTCGGCACCTCGACCGGCTGGATGACGGTGGCGATCTGGCGGGCGCGGCAAAAGCCCACGGTTCCCCCCGAAGACGGGGGAAGCTTAAGGGTTTTTCGCGCCGCAAGAATTTTTAGAATTCTGTCACGCGAATCACTTAGCCTGTCTCCCTATGGCGGTTCGTCAGTTACGGATCGATCGGCAAGCCGGGTCTTCGGGGCCTCAACGTTCCCGGACGCTCGATTCGCCGCCGCCTCGCGCACAAATCCTTCCACTCTCATGGCCGACGGTTCCGCGCCCGCGCGCGGCCCGCTGGCGTGCGCGTTCACCCTGCAGTCCACCAGAAGGAGTCGGCCCTTGGGTAAGAATCTCAATCGGAAAAAGCGCCGCCAGGAACGCCAGTTCCAATCCGCCGAGATCATAAATTTCCTGGACCCCAAATTCGAAGTCGAACGTACGCTGCCCCCGATCAAGGCCTTAAACCCGACCCAAGCCGACTATCTCGATGCCCTGCGCAAGTTTCCTCAGGTGATCGTTCTCGGGCCCGCGGGCACCGGCAAAACCTGGATCGCGGCCACCCACGCCGCCGACCTCTACCGCAACCGCCGCATCGACAAGATCATCCTCACCCGTCCGAACGTGCCGTGCGGGCGATCGCTGGGTTATTTTCCCGGTTCGCTGGAAGACAAGTTTGCGCCTTGGGCGGCGCCGGTCGCCGAGGCCATCAAAGAGCGCATCGGCAAGGCGGCCTATGCCATCGCGCTCAAGAACGGCGGCATTGAGCTGGTGCCGTTCGAGGTGATGCGTGGGCGCTCCTGGAAGAACGCCTTCGTGCTGCTCGACGAAGCCCAGAACGCAACGCCCGCCGAGATCAAGACGTTTTTGACCCGCATCGGCGAGGACTGCACGGTGGTCATCAACGGCGACGTCAGCCAATGCGACCTCGACAGAGACAGCGGCTTGCGCACGGTCATCGGCATGATCGAGGCGCAGAACCTGCCGGTGCCGGTGATCGAGTTCACCCGCGCGGACATCGTGCGCTCGGGGATTTGCGCCATGTGGGTAAACGCCTTCGAAGAGGCACAGATTTAGGCCGAACGGCGCGTAACGTAACACCGCTTTTCCGGGCACGGCGCGCCGGCAATTGAGGTGGGTCAACGCGGCATGCGGCGGCCTGTGGTCCTTGCTCGCCAAGCCCCGCTTGGAGACCGCAGCATGACCGGCAACGACCACCCCGATCATGGCATCGACGCGCTGCTGCCGGCGGAGATCGCCGAAAAAGCGGAAGGGGTCGGCGTCAGCAAGGCGCGGCTCGACGCGGTCAGCCTGGTAGCGCTGGCGGTGCTCGCCGGCGCTTTCATCGCGCTCGGCGCGATGTTTGCCACCACTGTATTGGCCGGCGCCGACGGCGTCCTTCCGTTCGGCGTGGGCCGGCTTTTGGCCGGAATCGTATTCGGCCTCGGTCTGATCCTGGTCGTGCTCGGCGGCGCCGAACTTTTCACCGGCAACACGTTGATGGTGATGGCCTGGGCCGCCGGCAAGCTGCCGTTGCGCGACATGCTGCGCGCCTGGACGATCGTCTATATCGGCAATTTCATCGGCGCGGTCGGCACTGCATTACTGGTGTTCCTGTCCGGGCAGTATCTCGCCGGCCACGGCTCCGTCGCCGTCGTCACGCTCAATATCGCGGCGGCCAAGACCGCCCTGCCCTTCGGGCATCCATTGTTTCTTGGCATCTTGTGCAATGTGCTGGTGTGCTTGGCGGTGTGGCTGTCGCTCGGCGCCCGCACCACCAGCGACAAGTTGCTCGCCGTGCTCTTTCCCGTCTCGGCCTTCGTCGCCGCAGGCTTCGAGCATTCGGTCGCCAATATGTATTTCATTCCGCTCGGCCTGTTCGTCAAAGAATGGGGCCCGGCCGACATGTGGTCGCAAATCGCCAGCAGCGCTGCGGCCTACGGCGGGCTGACCTGGACGTCGTTTTTCCGCAGCCTGATCCCGGTGACGATCGGCAATATCATCGGCGGCGGCGCGCTGGTCGGCGGCGTTTACTGGTTCATTTATTTGCGCAGGCGCTGATCGCCGCTATTTGCCGCACAACTTGTCGAGCGTCTCGAGCGTCGCGCTGATCTCCTGACCCTGCTTGGAATTCGGGTCGAGGTTCTGCATGCCGTCGACCAGCGCGGCGTATTCGGGGCCGAGCTTCTGGCTAATGTCGTCCATTTTCTTCGATAGCTCGTCGACCTTTTGGTGTCCTTCTTCTGGTCGGCCTGATCGATCTGCTCGCCAAGCTTGTTCATGTCGCAATAAATCTGCACCTTGGCCTTGTCGGCGCTGATTAGCTTAACGACCTTTTGCGCGTCCGCGTTGGTGACCTTGGCGGCTGGCTTTTGCGCCTGCGCGCAGACGGGCACGGCGGCAATCACGAATGCGACGACGATTGATTTCGGTTTCATGGAGGCCCCCTGGTGATCATGCGGACGGCGCAAATCCGCCCCTTCCACTCATGCGGTGAATGATAAGACGTAACGCCTCTGTGTGACAGAGGCGTTTCGGCCCGCGGCGGGCGGCATAACAGGCGGGCGCCTAACGCAGCGGCTTACGCGAGATGTGGTAGGACATCACGCCGGTCAAGAAACTCCGGCTCTCGATGTCGGCAAAACCGACGCCCTTGAGCAGGTCGTCCAACTCGCGCGGCTTATAGAAGTGGTGAATGGCGTCGGCGAAATAACGGACGCATTTCATGCTCTCGGCGGAACTACCGAACAGTTTGGCAGTGAACCAGACCGAGAAACGCAGATAGGCGAGATACGGAATCTCGACGATGCGCGAGGCCGGGCGCAGCATGTCATCGTGGCAGAAGATGCCGCCAGGCTTGAGCACGCGGTGGATTTCCTTGAACGCCCGGATGATCTCCAGATGGCGCGAGGCGAATTGCAGCGTCACCGCGTCGAACGAATTGTCTGGAAACGGCAGCACATGGGCGTCGCAGACGCGGGCATGGATCTTAAGATTGCGCTCGTGCGCGCGGCGCTGCCCCTCGGCCGTCATGTGCGGACTGCCGTCGACCGTATGAATCTCGAGCGTCGGATCAAGCGCCAGTAGCTTGAGCGGAACTTCGTGTATCCCTGAGCAAACGTCGAGCACTTGGGCGCCTGGCGGCAGATGATTATACACCGCGCGGGCGAAGGTGGAACTCCACCATGCGCAGCTGCCGAGCGAAGCAACCGCATTGCCTTTGTCGTAATAGGTCGGCACGTCCCGAAACACTTCCGGGATCAAGGTCCGCCATGTTTCGCCAAAAAGCTGCGACCGAAGATATTCCTTCTTCAAAAAATCTTCTGAGATGCTCATCCTGTTCCCCCAAGGATACGCGCCGCATGTTTTAAACATACACGAGGCGCGAAGACTTCGAAAGCGCACAACCGAAGAGCCAGCGGCTCGCGGCCAGCACCGCCAATAAACCCCGACGGATCGGGAATTTGATGGTCTTTAGATCAATTTCCAGCCCAGAAAACTGATCTTGATCAAAAACCGCAGTGCACAATTCCGCGCTTAAGGCGCAGCCGGTATGCGCGGGTATTTTGATGCAACGCAAAACGGTATGGTTGATTTATTGCGATAATAAAAATTAGATTCGAAAGTCAGCGAATTAGCTCGGGAATCACGGAGGCATGCGTCGCGAGTTCTGCCGCATCGAACTATATAGCGCGCCGCCCACCCGCCTACATTCCGGTTGCCAAAGCTGTCAGCGCAACACCCCTGGGTCTCAAGGAAGCCGAAATATCGCTACTAATTAAAGTGGCTCACAGGAATCATCCGGCGAGTGTCGACCTGGCGACGAGCCGGCATTTAGCCGCAAACTGAGGCACGTCATGTCATTGTCGACATCAAATCCATCTTCACACCAGTTGCTATCCTACGCCGATCGCATAGCCGCTATGTGGTCCGATTTTCTGTTGCTAATCGGCCGCATCATGATCGGCTGGATCTTTTTGCAGTCCGGCTGGGGCAAGCTCGGGAACATTGAGGGCGTTGCCAAGTCGTTTCCGCAGCGCGGGTTACCGGATTGGATGGCCTATATCTCTGTTCCCACTGAGTTCTTCGGTGGGTTATTTCTTATTTTGGGTTTCGCGACGCGCTACACCGCCTTGGTGCTGCTGCTCTTCACGGTTGTCGCGTCCTTCAGTTCTCACGCCTATTGGAGCGTTCCCGATCCGCAACGAACAGCTCAGGCGTCCAATTTTTGGAAGAACGTTTCGATCATGGGTGGAATGATCGTGCTATTCGTGAGCGCAGCCGGTCATTTTAGCCTCGACAGTATTTTATTCCGCAAGAAGCGCTGACGATGATACCCATTAAGACGGGCTCGGTCCGGATCGCCGAAAATCTGATCGCGGGGCCGCCTGCTACCTTTGCATGACGGACGCATCTACGAACTCGATTCCGCGCTTGCGACAGCGCAGCTGCTGATCGCCACGTGCGCGCAACATCGGTTTATACATCGGCGTTAACGAGTCGATTACGATAGCGCGAGAGGTTACGGCAAATCACGCCCGGCGCCCATGTATTAGGCTTAATGAGCTGAGGTTTATTTATCGCGATTCTTAAACTGATAAGAGTACTGGGCTACATCGGCATATCTTTCCGCATGTCGCGGGACGCAGAGACAATTGCCCTATGAACATCGCCGTCAATCCCGTCCAAGTCAGAGGTCAATCTGCGGTCGCAATCATCGGTGCCGGCCCCTACGGACTAGCTATCGCCGCGCACTTGCGCGCGGCAAACTTGCCGGTCCGCATATTCGGCGACGCGCTGTCGTTCTGGCGGGACAACATGCCGCTCGGCATGAAGTTGCGTTCGCCTTGGGTCGCCACCCATATCGCCGATCCGCGCGGCGGGCATATGCTCGACGACTATTATCGCCAGACTGGCATGGCGGTGCCGAAACTGCTGCCAGTGGAGGATTTCATCGACTATGGCCTCTGGTTCCAGCAGCAGGTCGCGCCGGACGTCGACACCCGCGCGGTCACGCGCGTGGAAGCCGACAATGACGGATTCTGCCTCATGCTCGAAGACGGCGACACGTTCTTTGCCAAACGCGTCGTAATGGCCACCGGCCTGCTCGGCCATGAAGTCCGGCCTGCACAATTCGACGGATTGCCGCGCGCGCTGGTCAGCCATTCCTGCGAGCACACAGATTCCGATCGCCATCGCGGCAAGCGAGTGGCGGTGATTGGCCGGGGCCAGAGCGCCTGCGAGTCGGCCGCACTGCTGCACGAGGCCGGCGCCGAGGTCGAGATCATCTGCCGCGGCAATCTGATCTGGAACGCCGATCCCGGCCGGCGCAGTGTGCTGCGCAAGGCGGTGCGTGGGATGTTGGGCGACATGTTGATTCCGCCATCACAGGTCGGACCGTTCCCCTACAACTGGGTCAACGAGGCACCCGGCATCATCCAGCACTTTCCGCAAGCGAGGCGCGACCGTTGGAACGAACTGAATTTACGCGCCACCGCCATCCTGTGGCTGCGCCCGCGGCTACAAGACGTGCCAGTCGATCAGGGCCGCAGCATCTTGGCCGCGTGCCGGGATGGCGACTGTGTCGCGCTGACGCTCGATAATGCCACCAAAACCTACGACCACATTATCTTGGCGACCGGCTACCGCATCGACGTGGCAAAAATGGCGATCCTGGAGCCGAAGTTGCGTGCCAAACTCGCGCGCCACGATGGCATGCCGGTTCTCAACGGCGCGCTTGAGTCAAACGTGCGCGGGCTGCATTTCGTTGGCGCTGCCGCGGTCGGCAGCTTTGGGCCGCTGCTGCGTTTTATAGCCGGCGCGGGATTCGCGGCGCGCCGTATTACCCGTGCGGCCGCCACACTTGCTCGGGGCCAAGAGTTTTTTACCGAGTTGCCGATGGCACTGGCCGCAGGGCGTGAACGCCGATGACAGAGCCCGCGCCGGGCGCGCTGATCGTCGGCGGCGCCCATGTCAGCATCGCGATTGCCCGCAGCCTCGGACGGCAAGGGGTTCCGGTTTGGCTTCTGGCCAATCATCCGATCCCGACCTATTCGCATTACGTTAAGCGCAGCTTCCCGTGGCCCGGCGCCGACCATGCCGACGGATTGTCATCGATCATCAACCTCGCCAAGCAGCACGGGCTGCAGGGCTGGGTGCTGATCGCGACCGGCGATCAGGACATGCGCTTGATCGCGCGCAACCATACGCTGGTCTCGCAGTATTTCCGCGTGGCGACGCCCGACTGGGACACTATCCGGTGGGCTTACGACAAGCGTCTCACTTACGCTCGCGCGGCCGAACTCGGCATCGATTTCCCGGCAAGCTTCGAGCCACACAGCCAGCGCGAAATCGAACGGCTCGATTGCCGCTTCCCCGTGATCCTGAAGCCAGCTTTTCGGGCAGGCGACGACGAATTTACGCAAGCCAAGGCCTGGAAGGCGGAAACCCGCGAGCAGATGCTGTCGCTTTACCAGCGCGCCGCCGCGCTGGTCGGCAACGATGCGATCATTGTGCAGGAGTGGATTCCGGGTAGCGGTGAAGCTCAGTTTTCCTACGCCGCGCTGTGCGAACGCGGCGACCCGATCGCCTCGTTGGTGGCGCGGCGCACGCGCCAGCATCCGATCGAGTTCGGCCGCTCCAGTACTTTTGTCGAGACCATCGAGCGGCCAGAGGTGCAAGAGCTCGCTTGCCGCTTCCTTCGGTCGATCAACTACACCGGTGTGGTCGAAATCGAATTTAAGCACGACCGGCGCGACGGCCGCTACAAGCTCCTCGACGTCAACGGACGGTTTTGGACCTGGAATGGCCTGGGCGGTCTCGCTGGCGTAGATTTCCCTCACCTCGCCTGGCAGCAAGCGCTCGGGCATCGTATCGCGCCGGTGCGGGCGCGGGCCGGCGTAGCGTGGATGCATGGTAGCCGCGACATCGTCACCGCTTATCAGGAAATCGCCCGCGGCACGCTCACGGTCGGCAGCTATCTTAGAGGCTTTCGGCAGCCTCTGGTGTTTGCAAACTGGGCGACTGACGATCTCATGCCGGCGATCGTCGAACTTCCCGTAGCCGCCTGGAACCGTCTCGCGCTTAAGATCAGCAATTCAATGCGCTCCTCGGTTGCGCGCAAAATCGCGCGCCGGCGCTTGGCAAAATAATTACGCGCCTGTCCGTGCTGCTTCCGCCAGCAGGCCGAAAACCGCAAACACCAGCGGCTTGCGCTCGAGATTATAAGTTTCGACGTCGCGTGCGGCGCGGTTGACCTTCTCCCAGACCTCGGCGGTGCGCGCTAGGCGCCGCGCTGGGCGTGCATCGGCGATCTGCGCCGACAGCCAGCCGTTAACCAGGTCCATGAAAGCAGCAAGCGTCTTCGGCTCATTGCCACCGAGCGCGTCGCCGAGTGCATGCAACGCGCGCAGGTCGGGATCGGGCAATTGCGCGAAAAGGTCGAGTACGCGCTGGCGCAGCGCGAGCGCTGACCCGTCGAGCAGGCCGATGGCGCGGGCGACGCTGCCTTCGGCGGCGGCCGAAGCGTCCTGCACCTCGGCGTCGTCCGCATTGCGGCCGGTCGCCGCGGCGACTGCGCGCACGACGTCAACCTCGCCAAGCGGACGGAGCAGCAAACGCCGGCAGCGCGAGCGGATGGTCGGCAATTCGCGTCCCGGCGCGTGACTCACCAGCAGCAAAAGCGTGCGCGGCGGCGGCTCCTCGAGCACCTTCAACAGCGCGTTGGCACCCTCACGCTGCAAATCGTCGACCGCGTCCACGATAGCGATGCGCCAGCCGCCCGCGCCCGCGGTCGTGCCGAAGAAAGGCACGGCTTTGCGCACGTCGTCGACGCGGATCACGGTGTAGAGTTTTCCAGTTTGCTCGTTGAGCACGCGTTCGAGCACCAGCAAGTCGCCTTGCGCCTGCGCCGCGATGCGGCGGGCGACCGGATTGTCCGCATCGACCGCCAGTGAAGTTGCCCTCTGGACCGCCGGCAGGCGCGGGTCGGGATGTGCAAGCACGAAGCGAGCCAATCGATAGGCCAACGTCGCCTTGCCAATACCCGGAGGCCCGCCGATCAGCCATGCATGGGGAATGCGGCCGCCTTTGTAAGCCTCGAGCAGCGCTCGCTCGGCCTCGCCGTGTCCGAACAGCGCGCCGGTTTCGCGCGGTTGGCGGACGTCGCTTTCAGCCTTGTGATTGCTCACGGTGTAGTCGTCTCCATGGCGACCCGATGGAGATTCGGATGCAGGCGTTGCTCGACCGTGGCCCAGATGCGTTCCGAGACCACGTCGCGCGGTGCGCGGCCGTCGATGACGATGCAGCGTTTCGGTTCCTGTTCGGCGAGCGCCAGATAGGCGCGCCGCAACTCCTCATGGAACTCGATCGATTCCGCCTCGAAACGGTCAGTCGCCCCCGTGCCGCGGCGCCGCTTGGCACGCGCCAGTCCGATGGCAACCGGGACGTCGAGCAAGAAAGTGAGATCTGGCATTGCGGCGCCGACAGTCACGCGTTCGAGGCTACGGATCAGCTTGGGGTCCACTTTGCCGAGCACGCCCTGATAGACGCGGGTGGAATCGATGAAACGGTCGCAGATCACCCATTTCCCCGCCACCAGTGCGGGCCGGATGGTGGTGCGCACATGGTCGTCGCGCGCGGCAGCGAACAAGATCGCCTCGGTTTCCGGTCCGAGCGGCTTGGCGACGCCGGACAGCAGAATATGGCGAATAATTTCGGCGCCGGGCGAACCGCCGGGCTCACGCGTGAGCGCCGCCTCAATGCCTAGGACATTGAGGCGGTCGGCCAACAGGCGCGCATGGGTGGACTTACCGCTGCCTTCGCCGCCTTCGAAGGTGATGAAACGTCCGCGCATCTCGTCCTGTCTGGGCGGTGAAAATACGATTATAGCCGCTCGGCTCCGGCGCGGAACAGCGCGATCACTAATTCGGCCACGGCATCGAGGGCGCGCTGGGGCATATTGCCTTTGGCAACGCTCTCGGCCGCTTTCAGTGGCACCTGCAAGACCAGTTTGTCGTCGCGCCAGACCTTGAGGAGTCCAATCGGCTGGCCTTGCATGATCGGTGCCGGCACCGGGCCTTGGTAGGCAATCCGCGCGATCAGCTTTTCGCCGCCGGCTTTCGGCACCATCAATTTCACCAGCCCCGGGGTCTGTACCGGCACCGAACCGCTGGCGCCGCCATAGACCTTGGCGTAGCCCACGATCTGTCCCGCGGCGAATAAATTGCGGTCCTCGAAATTACGGAAACCCCATTCCAACAGCTTCTTGCCTTCATCGGCACGCTCTTTGGCGCTCTTCTCGCCGTTGACCACGACGATCAGCCGCACACCGTCCTGCACCGCCGATCCCACCAGGCCATAGCCAGCCTCTTTGGTGAAGCCGGTCTTCAAGCCGTCGGCGCCGGTAACCAAGCCGAGCAGCGGATTGCGGTTCGGCTGGCGGATATTATTCCAGGTGAAATCAGCCTGGCCGAAGATGCTATAGTACTCCGGATAGTCGACAATGATATGGCGCGCGAGCAGGGCGAGCTCGTGCGTGGTGACGAATTCGTTCGGATCCGGCAGTCCGTTTGAATTCCTGAACACCGATTTGGCGAGGCCGATCTCGCGCGCGCGCTGGGTCAGCTTCTCGGCGAACTCATTTTCTGTGCCGGCGAGACCCTCTGCCAGTACGATGCAGGCGTCGTTGGCGGATTGGATGATCATGCCGTGCAGTAGATCGTCCACTGGAATCTTGCTGTGGATCGCTGCGAACATGGTGGAGCCGTGCGAGGGTGCGCCACCTTTGCGCCAGGCGTTTTCGCTCACCGGATATTCGTCGGTGAGCTTGATGCGCCCCTCTTTGAGCTCGTGAAACACGTATTCGGCGGTCATCAACTTGGCCAAGCTGGCCGGGAATATGAGCTTGTCGGGATCGCGCTCGTACAGCACACCGCCATTCGCCGCATCGACCAGGATAGCATGCGGCGCGATGATGCCCGCTTCGTCCTTCTTGGGCGCCTCTTTTTTCGGCGCAACCACCACAGACTTGGCCGGCTTCACGTCGTGCTTGGGTGCGGCGTGAGCAAACGCGCCCAAGGCGGCAAACAGCGCCGCCACAGCCATAAGCCGTCCAAATCCGCTATGCTGAAGGGTCATCGTCGAAATTCGCTACAGCCCCGCGGACGGCCGCGCACCATGACTTGATCGGCGGGATTAGACGAAAATTTGTGGCTCAGTAAAGGCCGCGGCCGCTGAGCAATCCCGCCCGGCCATCATAGCCGACCGGGGCATAGGCGGAAACTGCCGAAACCTCCGGTTCGGCCGCAGGACGCTCTGCTTGCGCGAAGGGCGGCGCGGCTTGTGGATGGGCGGCAACCTCGACGGTATGCGCTGGGACTACCGGGACGTCGCGGGCGCCCTCGCCCAGCCGATAGGGCCTTTCGGGCGGCGCCGGGACTTCGGCCGACATTCGCGTCAGAGGCCGGCTGTCGAAATAGGTTGGCGCATAGCCTTTGTTGGAGGCTACCTGGACCGCCGGCGCAGCCATGCCCGGCTCGCGCAAGGTCGCCTCGAGCTTGCGGTCGTCGGAGCCAGCAAGCGGTGCGCGCCCGACATATTCGACTTTTACCTTGGCCAAGCCGTTGCCGTAGAAGCCCAGAAGCTTCGCGGTTCGCACCGACAGATCGATCACGCGATTCCCGACGTAGGGCCCGCGGTCGTTGACGCGGACAATGATCGAGCGGTGGTTGGCGAGATTGGTGACACGCGCGTAGGACGGCAGCGGCATGGTCGGATGCGCGGCCGAGATCGAGTTCATGTCGAAGATTTCGCCGTTGGCGGTATAGCGGCCGTGGAAATCGTCGCCGTACCAGGAGGCCAAGCCAACGGCGCTGTAACTCACGTCTTCCTGCGGCACATATTCGCGGCCCGCCACGACATAAGGCTTTCCGACCCGGTAAACGCCGCCACCCTTAGGTACCGGCTGACCCGGCTCGATGATCCGCTCGCTGGCGTTGACGCCATAGCGGGGATCCAGTTTGCCGGACAGGCCGCCCGAGCAATTGGCAAGTGCCAGGCAACCAAATGCGAGCCCAACGAGGCGCCCAATCAGGCAAATCCCGCTCTTGCCCCCGAATCCACCCATGCTACCCCGAGGTCCCCGATGCGACGCTGTCAATCTACCCTACGGCACCCGTTTCGGGAACCTCCCGCACGTGGGGTGGTAAATACTTGGTTCCACTGCCACATTTGCCCCACCGCTGCCGCAACCGGATACCCAAAGGC
>CAVWDA010000071.1:0-19813 GCA_963753455.1 uncultured Alphaproteobacteria bacterium
CTGTTTTGCGCACAGCGCCGGCTACGTTCGACGCCTGGCCGGGAATGCGGGCTTTTCCGTCGACATACTCGAGTTACGACTGCACGAATATCAAAGCAATACGATCCCGATCATGGGTCTGGTCGTCGGTTTGCGGCGACGGTCAGCCGCTTCATAGCCCGACTTCGGGAGGTTCATTCGTTACGCCGGCGCATCTTGGTGCCCTTTGTAGACTTCGGTATCCCACGCCAACCCGTTCCAGCTTTTTCTGATTGCGATTTTATCGTCGACGTCACATATGCCCAAATCGACGTCTTTGTCGGGCAAAACGACAAACACTCGCTTGCCAACATTGATCGTGACAATTCCATTATACTCTAAGCCGTTGCGGGCTAATCTCTTCAATTGCCTGTAGTACGGCTCGTTTTTCCATGAAAGCGGTGAGCCGGGATCGACATGGAAGACGAGTTTGCTTGTGCCGCTTTCACGCATATGACAGATGACCATTTTTGAGCGGATCGGCTGCCACTCGTCGCCAAAATTCGCGCTGGTCAGCCACTCGCAATTGAAGCTCCGGCATTCGTTTGGTCTGGTGTCGTAGATGCTGCATCCGCTGCTCTTGAGGCAGTGCGGACACCATTGGCCCATCGGCTTATTAAGCTCGATACAGCCGATAAGCTTACAGCAAAGTGCACACGATCCGCAGCTGCGGCCCACTGCTGTCGAAGCTTTATCGTCACTCGCTGACATCACCTTACGATCAATCTCTGAGAGCCACTTAGCGCCGACGGCGTCGAAAACCTGATGTGCTCTAACTGACTGTAGAATTGGCGCAATTATTAGCGCTGCTTAAGTTTGCAAGCAAGAAAGACGTGAATTGCCGCAAAATGGGACCTTCCTTAGCACAAAGATCGGTCCTGACTATAAATCAAACCAGAGCCGGTTCGTAGCGACGTCATTCTTTAAAGCATTCTTTCTTTTCGTTAGTTTCTGACATCAATCCGCGCAAATCCTCATCTGAATTCGTCAGAATAAGTGCAACGGAGCGAGAATGGAGGTCGTGGGTGATTAGATGCGTGTCTGCGGCGTCGCAGTGATTCCAACATAAATCCAATCTGGCGGGCTTGCCGCCACAGCAAGCGTTCGTAACGGCTGAGACGATCCAAAGGGAAAGTTGGCAGGGCTGCCAGGCGCAGGAAACCGTCACCAATACCCTTCTTTGCATCGAGAGTAGACTCGTTCTCTGCTGCCACTTCAGGCCGGCGTGCTGCTATCAAACGTAATTTATTTTGCTCCGAGATGCCGGTACATCCAACGAAGTTGGGGCGCGCATGATCGTGTTCGGTTTTGCCGACTTCTGCAGTTACGGTTTCGAATAGGGCAGTTTCTATTCCGGTCGCACGGCGCAGCCGCCAGAGGATGCTCGCCAGTCGAAGCACCAGCTCCCGCTCGACGGCCGATTCGGCGTCATAGTCGGTAATCACCGCGGCTTCGAATGCTTGGTAATCCTCGGCATCCTCGAGCCCAGCAGTGACAGTCTCGGCGGTGAGCCCGTGGCGGACAGCATTGCGACGCGAACGCTCTTTGCCTTGCAGTGTTGTCGGCCCGGTGCTTTTGAGCGCATTGCGCCGGTTGGCTTCGATCTGCTTGAGCGAACTCATTACTGACCTATTGGGCAAATTGGGTTCGTTTTGACGCTGGCGGGCAATTGCCAGTCAGTTTCCCGGAATGGCTCCGTTAGCTTGCGTCGTATCCGTGGATGCGAGCTTTGGCCGTGTCTGTTCCCAGAGGCCTCTGGCGATCTCCAGCGGTTTGATCTTGAGGTTCTCCCACCAGGCGACTTCATTGCCGGCCTGATGCAGCTGCCGGTGATGACCGCGACAGAGCGGAACGGTGAACTCGTCGCTGACTTTAAGGCCGATGGCCCTGGGTTGGGCAAACCGCAGGTGATGCGGATCGCAGGGCTGTCGGCCGCAGATCAGGCAAGGCTGTGAGGCCACGAATTTGAGATGCGCCTTGTCGCGCAGCCGTTTGGGCTCGGCGATCGTCAGCAGACTCTTATCGATGCGACCGGGGGCGAGCTCGGACTGGGCCCCAGGCGCCAGAGGTGGCGCCGGCGACAGGGGCGTTCGCGCGGAGGGTTCTATCGTCCGCTCGGCCTGACGTCGCTCCTCCCTGAAGTGCCGGGCGATGGGGTTTTGGTGCCGGCGACCGTAATAGTGCGATGGCCTCGGGATCGGGGTGGTGTCGTCGGGATGGAACCCGACACGGGACGCGGCAGGTGCCCCTGCATGGGCAGGAGGCCGTGCCACTTGGTCCTGCTGCTCGAGTACCGGCCCTGTTGCATGAGCGCCAATAGGTGCCATGGCCACCATGGCTGGGGCTGAGGGCAGAGGCGTCTGTTGGACAACCGTGGCCCTGCCACCCTTGTAGAGTTCGAGACCAAACGGCCTGCCAAAGGTCGCGAGCGCCCGCTTGGTGGCGTCGGTCTCGGCCGCCTTGAGGGCGATGTCATGCACCTCGCCGGGCGAGGTGCCTCTGCCTTCCCCGGTGCCATGGCCCTCGCGAATGACGGTTGCGCCATCCGCCTGCACCGTGACACGGACCCTGGCGATATAGACGGCAAGGAAAGTGCCGCGGTTCTCGCGGGCCAGCACACATTTGGATTCGATGGTCTCCCGGCTCCAGCCGTCAAAGCCGAAGATCCGGTTGGCTTCCGAGATGGCGTACCAGCCCTCGAGGTAGGTCAACTCACGGCCATGGGCCTCACGCGTACGGATATGGCGGTGATCGGGGCCGCGCCGCAGCGCCTTCACCTGCTTTGCTGAGAAGCCCATTACCGTGTCCTCACGCTCAAAACCGGTTCCGGATTGGAGAGGGTGGCGCCGGCAATCTCGGCGCCCCCTTTGAGATCGAGCGCCAGGATCTGGCGCCGCAGGCGGGGCTCGCCCGGCTCCCAATAGGTCTTCGGCACGGCATCCTCGTTGAGCACCACCAGAGCGGGCAATCCGGGCCGAATAGACACGGTAAAATCCGGCGCCGTCAGCTTCTTCAAATCGAGATCGACCATTGCGTCCTTGGCGATCTGACGCCTTTTGGCGGCCCGCTCCTGCAGCCGGTCCAGCCGTCCCTGCATGTCGGAGATCCGGCACTTGAGCCCTGTGGCCAGGGCCTCGTCGGCCAGCGCTGCCCGGATAATGGCGGCAAGGATCTCATGCAGGTCGGTGAGGCCCTCCACCGTATCGGCAAGGGTCTGCTCGTCGATTTGGGGGTCCTGCGCCCGGATGCGGTCACGCAGGGCACGGTAGGCAATGGCGGCGAATTCTAGGTTCATGGCGCAACTCCAAATCTGATTGTTCGAGTTCGACGGGATGACCCGTCGCCTGCCCATGCCGCTTCGGGCAGGTGGCCCAGTCGCGAAACTATGACGCGTCCGGCCGTTGAGAATAGAGTGCTAAGCTGGATTGCTGCCGAGCTAGTGGATCGAATCTAATACTTGGTGCCCGCGTGCAAACCAAACCCATACCGAGCCGCAGCCGGGCGCGTGACCGAACGTCTCACCGGACCGAGACATCACACCGCGCTAAACTTCCGCGCAGATAGCACAACTGTGCTCACGAGCGCGATTGCAAAAGAGATATCTATCAATACGCCTTGCGCGCGGTTGCTCGCAATTTGTCACTTAAAATCACGTCCAGCCTGCCGCACTCGGCGCTTCTCGTTTGTGTGTAGGCCGCGGTCCTTCCAACACTCTCGTCCAGCGCTCAAGATGGGGATGTTGTGCGGCCCACGCGAGCATGGCGCATGATATAGCAAGATCATCGTGCCGCGTTGACGAACACTCATAAATCATTCCGCTCTGCCGGAATTCAATTTCGAGCGCCATGAGTTGCTCATAAGCGCGCATACTTTCTGGTCCATGAAGAACTCGGACAGTTTCGTTTTGCATTTCGCGCAGCAAGATGTCGAGCAGATAAGTGCGGCCGATCGTATAGAACCAAATGCCGCCATTTTTCACCTGTCGCCAGTCAGCAGTCATGCCATCGCCGTGGTTTGTGATGCGAAGACCAATCAGGCGACGGCCAAATCGCTCGAACAACGGCTCGGCATATGTTGCGTCATTACTCAGATCGGCAACGATGAGCGTTTTGTAATCATAGCGGCGGTCAACCATTGCCAGCGCGTCAGCACGTACGCTTCCATAGAGGCCTAGCGGCAACTCCTCAAATTCCTTCATGCCGATCAAATTCAGCGCGAGCGGGCTTCTGCCGCCGACGACGGCGGTTGACCGGTCTTTGGTATGCCCGACATCATGCGCAATGATGTGCGGCCTGAAAAACTCCCACATGCTGCGATGCACGGGAGTTTGCGTTGCGCGTTCGTAGAGGTCGAATGTGAACGGGCTTACTTGCGTGCCCGCCGGAATACCCAGATATTCGCGCCTGAAATCATCCTCAGTGAGTTGGCGTTTTGCTCTTTCCAGGGTGTCTGGGGCAATCAAGGTCGGCGCGACATCTATGGTCGCCTGTATTTTTGTCCAGGACGGGTCTTCGCTCGCCCACACTGACCAGAATGGATCGGTGCGGCTCCATGCTGTCGATAACGTGGCGAAACGGGCATTGGGACGCTGCGTCCGCATCGGATGCAAAGCTGCCATGATAGCGGGGTCTAGCCGCGCCGCTTCATCCGCTACGATCCAAGCATCGACGGTATGACCTCGGATTGATTCCTCCGTGCCTGGCAGCGCCAGTACCCGTGACCCATTGGCGAGTTCGAGTTTGAAGATGTTTTCGGTCGTGAGTTCTGCGCCGGCCATTCGGATCATTTCGCGTACCTTGCGGAGCGCTTCGGCGCTTTGGTTTTGCGTAGGACAGGCAACCACAGACAGCGAGCCCGGCATGAACAGGGCAGAATGTGCCATCCCACATGCAGCGGCGGTAGTTTTGCCAACCTGCCGCGCGGTCAGGACGACAATGGATGCTCCTCGCTCTGCGCGTAGGAACGTCTCTTGCCATGCGTGCGGTGTCATATTCAAAACTTCACGCATCCACAGCACCGGATCGAGCCGGTAAGCAATTTCACGGGCTGGGTTCATTGTCGATCTCCACGAGTGCGTGCGCGATCCGCGCTTTGAGTTCCGGTTCATGGTCGAAGTGCTTAATCAGGCGTTCGGCAATCTGCGCCAGATTGACGTTTACGTTTGTTTGCACGGCGACATTGACCTGAGCGCCGCCCGTATGCCCCGCCAGTCGCGCAAGACTGTCTAACGTTTGACGGATTGAATTGAGTCCCGAGATCGCAACATTGAGCGATCCTTGTTGCTGCGCCTGCGCTACGATTTCATCAATGCGGACCTGTAGGGATGCGTAGGCATTGCCGAGTGTCTCTTTCGACGGTAGCAGCGCGACTGCGGCACTGCCGCGGGCTGCGTCTTTCATGATGGAGTTGGAGGATGCGAGTTTGAGGCAATTCGTCCGATGCCGATGCAAACTCGACGCATTTAGATCATAGTCGCGGGCGACCTGCGCCGACGGCTCGCCCGAGGCGAGGCGGCGGTCGATCTCGGGCCGCTTGAGATGCAAGCATGTGCGACAAGACCTGCTCATGCCCTGCGATATACATCGAATGACTTAATGGTTTCTTAATCATGTTTCCGAGAAGTTTCCGGCCGGGGTGATTCGTTAGCGAAAAATTTCGATATTCCCCGAACTCCGCCCCCAAATTCCGAATGGCCCGCGCGTCAATATCCTCCATTTTATTGGGAGAAACCCCCGTAAAAACGCCGGCAAACTGAGGGCGAGGTGGCCCTGCGTATCGATCTTGTGGCGATAGTTTATTTCCGGGTGGCTTGGCGCAGCCAAGCGGTACCCGGAAAATTCCGGATCACAGGAAGGCGGCAACACCTTATGATTCCCCCGCGGCAAACGGCGGGTTCTGGCCCGGCCGGCGGTTGATATCGGTCAAAAGGCCAACATCATTTTGCGATAAAAAGATCATGCCGATTGGCGGGGTCGGGCTATTGTATTACAAAGACTGTGGAATTGATCGAAGGAGACCGGCTATGAAGCGGCAACGTTTATACCTCGCAGCGGCGGCAGCGGGCCTCGCCATTTTGGCGGTGGCCGGCATGCAGCTCACCACGTCGTCCCCCGCCTATTGCGCACCAAATGACCAGCCGAAACGGGTGCTGCCGCAAACCAGCCAGTCGAAGAAGAGCTTCAAGGAAGACGTGATGCCGATCTTCGTCGGCCGCTGCGTGAGCTGCCATCAGCCGGGCGGCGAGGGCACCGCGAAAAGCGGGCTGGATCTCACCAGCTATGCGGGGGTCATGAAGGGCACCAAGTTCGGGCCCATGATTATCCCAGGCGACCCGGAAAGCAGCAACCTGATGTTATTGCTCGATTGGCGCGCCTCGCCTGAGTTGCGCATGCCGCACGGCATGAAGCAGCTCAACTCTTGCGACCGCAACGACATCCGCGCCTGGATCCGCGAAGGCGCCAAGGACAATTGATTGCCGGCGCCTAGCCTTCGACCTTCAGGTCCTTGATCACCGCATCGAGCTGGCGAAGCTTGTCCGGGTCGCTGGCCAGCGCCTTGCGGGCATCGGTCGCAGCGGCATGCGCCTTGTCGCGCTCGCCCAGCACCATATAGGCGCGTAAGAGCCGCTCCCAGCCTGCGACGTCGGAGCCGTCCGCTTTGAGCCGGTCGGCGAGCCGCGCCACCATGGTGCGGATCATCTGGTTCTGCTGATCCGGGTTCATCTTCGCCGCCGCCGTCATGTCGGCCGCGGTCGGCCCGGGCATGCCGGCGGGCGGCGCGGTAGGAGCCTGCGGCGCCATCGGCGGCGCCGCCGCCGCGACCGAGGTCGCTGCGCCGACGCCAGCGTTGAACTGGCTCAGCTTGGCGGCATCGTTGGCCAGTGCCTTACGCGCGTCGGCGATGGCGGCCTGCATTTTGTCCTGCTGCTCGAGCACCCGGTAGGACCGCACCAATTGCAGCCAGCCGTTAACGTCGGAGCCGTCCTTTTTCAGCCGATCAGCCAGCCGCTGCACCATGCCAACGATCGACTGATCTTGCTGCGCGGGCGTCTGCTTGGCGGCCGCGGCGATTTCGGCCGCGTTCGGGCCCGGCACGGCCTCGGCCGGTGTTGCCGTCGCAGCGGCGACCGCGCCTTCGTTGAATTGGCGGAGCTTGCCGGGATCGCTGGCCAGCGCCTTACGGGCATCGGCCAGTGCAGCCTGCATCTTATCGTTTAGGCCGAGGAATCGGTAGGACCGCACCAATTGCAGCCAGCCGTTGACGTCGGAGCCATCCTTTTTCAGCCGTTCGGCGAGCCGCTCGACCATAGTGTTGACGTCGTGATCAGGGGGAGCGTTTTGCGCTGCAGCGGCCGGTGCGGCGGGAGACGCGTTGCGTGCCAGAGCGTGGCGGACCACCTCGATCCAGGGCGCATTCGGCGGCGCGCCGGCAATCAGATCGTTCCAAATCTTATCGGCCTCGGCGCGCCGGCCGTCCTGATCGGCCGCCATGCCCATATAGAAGCGCGCCATCACGTCTTGCGGGTCGATCTTCAGCGCGCGGTCGAAGGCTGCTTTGGCGTCGGCGGTGACCACGCCATTGGCGGCGGCCACCATCGCTTCGCCGAAATCGGCTTCGCGCTCGGCATTGCTGCCGTTCAAGCTGATCACGTTGCCCCAGGCGCGGACGGCATCGTCATAGCGGCCAAGCCGCATATAGACCGGCGCCAACACTTCCCAGGCCTTGCCGTCTTTGGGATTGCGGGCGACGTGATCCTCCACCCGGGCGACCATGTCCTGGACATTGCGGGCTTCGGCGGAGGTCTGCACGCGCGCCGCCAGTGGTTCGCCCGGCAAGTCCGGCGAACCGAGCGTGAGATAAAGCGCAAAGGCGCCGGCTGGCAGCAGGACGAGACCGGCGATGGCGGTGACGCGGCGGTGCACCAGCGCAGTGGTTTCCTCCGCCGGGTGTTCGGAATCCGCCGCATCGGCGGCGGCGATCAGCCGGCGCGATACCTCGATACGGGCGGCTTCGGCCTCAGCGTCGCCGATCAGGCCGGACGCACGGTCGCGTTGGATTTCCTCCAGTTGGTCGCGGTAGACAGCGACATCGCCGCCACTGCGCAAGGGCGTTCGCCGCGCCAACGGCCACAGCACCGCGAACATTGCCGCCGCCGTCATCAGTACAAGCACGAACCAGAGTGTCATTGAACCGTTCTACCCGTTAAGCCGTTGGAATTGCTGCCCGAAAATACATCTCAGGGGCAAGAAAGCGTCAGAATGACGACCGCGGTCACCACGGCAGTTCTTTCCACCCCATCTGCCCTAACCCATTGATACATATCAAGGCGGCAGGGGTTTAGAGGTTTAGATGGCGAAATATTCGATTGATTTGAAGAGGAGCGGGGCATGAGAGCCGCCGATGTCATGGCGACTAAAGTCATCACGGTACGCCAGGAAACGCCCGTCACAAAGATCGCGGAGATATTGCTGGCAAATCGCATCAGCGCCGTGCCGGTGGTCAATGACAAGGACGCCCTGGTCGGCATTGTCAGCGAAGGCGACCTGATCCATCGCGTGGAGGCCGGCACCGAGCGGCAGCGCTCATGGTGGCTCGAACTTCTGACCGGGCGGGAGACACTGGCCCATGAGTTCGTCAAATCGCATGCCGGCAAGGCATCCGACGTGATGACACGCCGGGTGATCAGCGTGACGCCGGATACACTGCTGGCCGACATTGCGCTGCTGCTGGAAAAGCATCGGATCAAACGCGTGCCGGTCGTGATCAATGAAAAACTTGTTGGCATCGTGAGCCGCGCCAATCTTGTTCAGGCGCTGGTGCATCTTGGCCGCGGAAAAGCGCCGGACGCGCCGATTGACGATCTGACCCTGCACGGCAACATCCTCGATCAGTTGCGATCGAAGCCGTGGATCGATCCTTCCACGATCAATGTCATCGTCAATAACGGGGCCGTCGAGCTCTGGGGCATCGTCGACTCCGAGACCGAGAAGGATGCGATCCGAGTCGCGGTCGAGGTGACGCCCGGCGTGCGCCAGGTCGTGAACAAGCTTGTTGTCGAACATTTGATGAGTACGCAGTAACGACGCGCGCCATCCCAGGTGCCGTCCAGGATTCGCGTTCCGATTTGTTCTTTACTGCCACTAAGTCGCGTTGCCAGGCGAGAACGCTTGCAGCACAGGCGAGGAACGCGGCACGGCGGATATAATTACCGTTTGCCGTAAACCGCTATCCGTTTGCCGCTCGATCGAGCGCTGTCGCAATAATATTTTTTGCGGCGGCGAGGCGTTCGGGGCCGATGCCGTAGGCGGCTAGAAGGGCCTGCAGGTTCGTCGACACGGCGTTGCCCGCTTTGCCGCGCGGCCGCGTCGCGAGCCACGCCTCGGCCCATCGCTCCAGCATCATCTGCTCGATGCGCTCGGATTCGAGCTCGGCGGCTTTGACTTGCGCGCGTAATTGCATCGCAGCCGTCGCATCCTGCGCATTTACCAATTCAGCGGCCTTTAGATTGCGGCGCGCTGCGCGCAATGGGCGCACGACTTGTTCGTGCCACTCCTGAACTTCTCGGCGGGCCGACGCAATGTCGTCGGGTGTCAGCGCGACATCATGAATCGCGCCGAGAAATGCACACAGCAGAACCAAATTCACATCGACGCCGAACTGATCCTGCAGATTGAGACATTCGTCCTGCACCGCGCTCGCGCCATAGACCGCAAGAGAGAAATTCCAGAACGGCGAGCCCATGCGGCGTCCTTATGATGCCATTAGCGGCCTGAGAAATTCGGCAGCCGCCGCTCGGCCGTGGCCTTGACGCCTTCCTTGAAGTCGTCGGTCTTGCGCAGCCAGGTCTGTTCCTTGAGTTCGTGCTCGGTCGCGGCGCGCACTCGGTCGGCGAGATCGCCGCGCATGGTCGCGCGCGTCGAGATCAGCCCGAGCGGAGAATTCTCGGCGATCTCGGCGGCAAAATTCATCGCAACTTCGCGCACTTGGTCCTGCGGCACCAGCGCATCGGCGAGCCCCATGGCATAGGCCTCGTTGCCCGGCACGCGGCGGCTTGTGTAGAACATCATCGCCGCCTTGGTCGGGCCGATCACCAGCGGCAGCGTGACGGTCAGCCCGAAGCCGGGATGGAAACCGAGCCGCGTGAAATTGGCGCTAAAGCGCGTCTCGGGGCAGGCGACGCGGAAGTCCGCCACCATGGCGAGGCCGAGCCCGCCGCCGACCGCTGCGCCGTGTACTGCCGCGATGATCGGCTTCTTGGTACGGAATAGGCGATTGCCTTCGAGATAGAGATGCTGCACCGCCTGTTCGCGGTTGAGCTCGCCGGGCCGCTGGCCTTCTTTGTTGAGCGTTGAGCCGTCGCCGAAATTGGCGCCGGCACAGAATGCCTTGCCCTGCGCGGCGAGCACCACCGCGCGGCAGCCGACGTCCTGATCGAGCGCCTCGAGCGCGCCGGCGATTTCCTGGATCAGCGCGATGTCGAAGAAATTATTCGGCGGGCGTCTGATCTCGATCAGCGCCACGTGACCGGTCTTTTCGACGCCGATATCCTTGAAGGGGCCCATAGCATTATTCCTTTACTCTGCCGCGCGGTGTTGTGCCGGCCGCGGCTGCTGTTTGACGATCAAGGCATCCACGATTGAGACGCCTTCGCCCTTGGCATGGACGACCACCGGGTTGAGATCGATCTCCGCAATCGTGTCGGCATGGTCGGCGGCGAAATGCGATAGCCGCACGATCAAATCGATCAGCGCGCCTGTATCGGCCGCGGGCGCGCCGCGATAGGGCCCGAAAATCGCCGCGCCCTTCAAGCGGCCGAGCAAAGCGGCGGCCGCAGCGCGATCGAGCGGTACCGGCGCCAGTGCGACGTCACCGAGCGCCTCCACCAGCACGCCGCCCAGACCTACCATCAACAGCGGGCCCCAGGTCGTATCGCGATTGACGCCGAGGATGACCTCGCGCCCGGGCGGCGCCATCGGCTGCACCAGCACGCCGTCGATCTGCGCGTGCGGCGCATGCTTCTGAGCCGCGGCGAGCACGCGCTCGTAGGCGGCGCGCGCGCCGTCGGCGGAAACATTGAGAGCCACCGCGCCGGCTTCGGTCTTGTGCGGGATGTCGGCAGATTGGACCTTCAGTGCCACCGGCGTCGTGAACCTGGTTGGCTATGCCTTCGGCTTCGTCGGCGGAATGCGCCAGCGTGCCAGCATCCGCGCCCATGCCGTAAGCGGCGAGCAAAGGCCGCGCCTGCCACTCGCACAAAACCGAACCCGGAGCGGCGAGCTTGGCACGCACCTGCTCTTGCGCGCTCGTGGCGACTGTCATCCCTTCGCTCTGGTGAAGTAGCCGTTCGCGCGCCTCGCGGTAGTCGGCCAAGACCCGCATGGTATGTGCGCAGCCGGGCGCGCCGGTAAACAGCGGATAGCCAGCTTCGTTGAGGATCTCGACGCTGCGCTCGGAGGGCAGGGTGTAGGTCCACATGAACACCGGCTTTTTCAACTCGCGGCCGAGCGCCTGCAGCTTCGGCAGATCGGTTTCCAAAAAGGCCGAGCGGCGCGCCGTCACCACGACGATGACGCCGTCGATCAGCGGCGACCGTCCGACCAGTCGCGCGAACTCGGCGTAACCGAGCTTTTGCACGCCCTGCGCGGTGGAATCGACCGGGTTCTGCGACGTTCCGTAGGACGGCAGATGCATGTCGATCGCCTGGCGCGTTGCATCATCGAGCACCGGCACGTCGAGGCCTTCGGCAGCGCACGCGTCCGCCATCCAAACACCGGCGCCGCCCGACGACGTGCAGATGCCCATGCGTTTACCCGCCGGCAGTCTGCCGCCGCAGGCGAGGAAGCCCATGGCTATATCGATCATCTCGTCGAAGTCGCGGCCTTCGATCAGGCCGTCATGCGCGAAGATGGCCCGGTAGGCGGCGGCGGAGCCGGCGAGCGCCGCGGTATGCGACGTCACGGCGCGGCGGCCCGGCTCGGACTGGCCGATCTTGCCGACGATCAGCGGCTTACCGAGCTTGAGCGCTTTCTTCGCCGCACGCCTGAATTTGTCCGGCGACTTCACGTCCTCGAGCAGCAACAGGAAGACGTCGGTGCCGCCTTCATCGAGCATGTAATTGAGGATATCGGCGACATCGAGCGAAGCCTCGTTGCCGGTGGTGACGACGTGACGGAAGACGAGGTGGCGGGGGCGCGCGCGGTCGAAGAAGGCAAAGCCAAGGCCGCCACTTTGCGAGATCACCGAGACTTGGCCTTTGCCGAGCGCGTGCGCCGGGCGGATGGCGCCGGCCTTCTTGTCCATGGCCGGCGAGAAAGTCGGGCACAACGCAGCTTCGATATTGGCGAAGCCTTCGGTGTTCGGTCCGCTCACCGCCATGTCGAAGCGCCGCGCGGTGGCGGCGATTTCGGCCTGCATGCGCAGGCCTGCTTCTCCCGGCTCCTCGGCGAAACCGGACGACAGGATCACCGCCGCCTTGACGCCGGCTTTGCCGCAACGTTCGAGCTCGGCAGGAATGTATTGCGCCGGCACGATGAGGATCGCCAGATCTGCCGGTTCGGGCAGGTCGGCCACAGAAGCGTAAGCCTTGAGACCCTGCACCTCCGTCGCGCTACGGCTGACGGGGAAGACCTTGCCGGCGTAAGGATGGCTCAGGATCACTTCCAGGATGCGGCCGCGCAGGCCCGTGGTGTCGGACGAGGCGCCGACGACCGCGACGATCTTGGGCCACAGCAATTTGGAAATGTCCGGCACGGGCGCTCTCGTTCACCGCAGCCCAAGGCCGCGCGCGATGATGCCGCGCAGGATCTCGGTGGTGCCGCCTTGGATGGTGAGCTTGGGCGCGACCTTGAAGGCGAAATCGAGTTGCTCGTCGAGCGTCACCCGGTTGCTCGCCTCCGGCTCGAGAAACGCGGCGAGCTCGCGCACGCGCTCGGGCAGTTGCTGCTCCCAGATAGTGCCGACATCCTTGACGATCGAGGATTCCACTACCGGCTCCTTGCCGGCCTGCAACATGCCGGCGACCGACAGCGACATGCGCCGCAGAGTGTGCAGTTGCGCCACCAGCCGGCCGAGGCCTTCGGCGCTGCGCAGGTCTGGATCGGGCCCGAGTGTGTGTACCAATTCGGCCAGCACATAATACGTTTCCAGGAACCGCTCCGGCCCGCTGCGCTCGTAAGCGAGTTCACTGGTCGCTTGTTTCCAAGCACCATCAGGTTCACCAAGCAGGTGATCGTCCGGAATGAAGGCGCCGTCGAACACGACCTCGTTGAAATCGTGCTGCCCGGTCATCTGAATGATCGGATTGACCGTGATGCCGGGCGACTTCATGTCGACGAGGAATTGCGTCAGGCCGTACCGCCGGTTCTCCTTGGTGGCGGGCGAGGTGCGGAACAGGCCGAGCATGTAGTCGGCGATATGCGCGTTGCTCGTCCAGATTTTGGTTCCGTTGAGCGCCCAGCCGCCGTCGACTTTGGTCGCCTTGGTCTTGGCGGCAAACAGGTCGGAGCCGGAATTCGGCTCGCTCATACCGATGACGAAGCACAATTCGCCGCGGCAGATGCGCGGCAGAATATTCTGTTTGATGTGCTCGGGCGCGTATTTGAGCAAAAT
Source organism: uncultured Alphaproteobacteria bacterium (assembly GCA_963753455.1). Taxonomy (GTDB): domain Bacteria; phylum Pseudomonadota; class Alphaproteobacteria; order Rhizobiales; family Xanthobacteraceae; genus Pseudolabrys. Next base: position 13,627 of record CAVWDA010000071.1, read on the forward strand.
CGGCCCGCTCTGGCGGTCGGCGACGAAATGCAGGCGCACCGGCGCGTTGACCACGCGGAATTCCTCGGTGACAACGTAACGTTCGAGGAAACTGCGCTCGTGCCCGCCGTAGTGCTTCGGCCAGGTCATGCCGATCCAGCCCTTGGCGCCGACGCGCTTGCTGAAGGCGCGGTTGTGCGTGTCGCCGTGGCCGGGCCGGTCGGGCACGAAGGTGCCGGCGGCGATCTCGTCGGCGATGAAGGCGCGCACCTCCTCGCGCAGCTTCTGGCACTCGGGCGGCAGGCGGATCTGGTCGAATTGCAGATTGGAGCTCATCGTTTCACCGCGCCGCCAGCATCGGCCAGAATTGTCGGGCGCCGCGCGCGGCGATCACGCCACCGAGCGTCGCGGCCCAATGGCTTTCGCTGCCGAAATCGTCGCGCCAGGACAGCATGCGCAGCGTGAAGCGATGCAGCACGTGCTCGCTGGTGAATCCGATGGCGCCGAACACCTGATGCGCGATGGCCGAGCCTTCGGCGGCGGCTTCGCCGGAGCGGATTTTTGCCGAGGCGGCTTCGAGAAAAACCGCGTTGCCGTTGATGCCGTCGTGCGCAATGGTGTCGGCGGCCGAACCGGCGGCGGCCAGCGCAGCGGCTGTCTCGCCGGCGAGGCGCGCGAGGTTCTGCTGCACCGCCTGGAATTTGCCGATCTTGCGCTCGAACGCGACGCGCTCGTTGGCGTAAGCGACGGTCATCGCCAACACCGCCTCCAGCGCGCCGGCAATCTGCAGGCTGCGCACGGTCGCGCCCATCAGCATGAGCGACGATTGATCGAGGCCGGCGGGCGTTGCTGTGCTGCGCACGACCTTCGTGCGCTCGAACGTCACCGCATCCGAACCATCACCAGCGAGATTTTTACTCTCGGTCACGCGGCAATCGGAGATTTTCACCAGAGCAATAACCGCACCTTCGCCGGCAGATGCAACGACAGCAAGATGTTCGGCATCTTTGGCGAAAGGAACGCGTCGAACGATTCCGCTCAATGTGCCGTCGGCGTTCAACGTCACGCGGTCACGCGGGTGGGCAGGAGCAACCGTCGTGGTGCCGGCCGGCACTTCGATGCCGGCTTGCGTCAGCAGCCAGCCGGCGAGCAGCAATTCGGCGAGCGGAGCCGGCAACGCATAGCGACCGGCTGCGGCCACAATCGCGAAGCCGTCGGCGAGACTTCCGCCGGCGCCGCCCAACTCTTCCGGCACCCAGGCGAGCGTCAGCCCGGCGTCGGACAGCGCCTGCCAGAGCTTGTCCTTCCAGCCGGCGTCGCGGGCTTTGTTGATCGTCTGCGGATCGGCAAGGTCAGCAAAAATCCGCGCCGCTGTCTCAGCGACGATATGATCGCTTTCGGTCGTCATTGCCGTTCCGGCTTTCCACTCAAACAGGCGTTTCCGGTCGCCATCGTGCGGTGCGGCCGAACGCTTGGCAAGCGGCTGCGGCCGCACGCTAGAGACCCTTTGTCCGGTTGATTGGGGCTACCATACCGGGTAGCGTTGCCTTCATAACAAACAAAAATGGGCTGTCGGCCAGCCATGGCCGCGTCAGCCGCGCATCCCGGGAGGATCCAATGGGGACCAAACTTGTCGCGCTGGCGACGGCGCTGTTCGCTACCCTTTCGATCTGCACCGCACAGACAGCGGAGCCGAAGCACGGCGGCATTCTGCATATCTATCATCGCGAGACGCCGCCCAGCCTGTCGATCCACGAAGAGGCGACCTTCTCGGTCAACGTGCCGGCGATGGGCATCTACAATAACCTGGTCATCTACGACCAGCACGTCCCGCAAGCCAGTGCCGCCACCATCCGCCCGGAATTGGCGACGAGCTGGGCCTGGGACAAAGCGAATACTGCGCTCACCTTCAAGCTGCGGTCGGACGTCAAATGGCATGATGGCGTACCGTTCACCGCCAAGGACGTGAAGTGCACTTTCGATCTGTTGCAGGGCAAGGCACAAGACAAGTTCAGGAAGAACCCGCGCAAGGATTGGTACGAATTCGTCAATGACGTCACGGTCAACGGCGACACTGAGGTGACTTTCCACCTCAAGCGGCCGCAGCCGTCCTTGCTGGCGATGCTCGCCTCTGGCTACACGCCGATCTATCCCTGCCACGTGCCGGCGGCGCAGATGCGCACACATCCGATCGGCACCGGTCCGTACAAGTTTGTCGAGATGAAGCAGAACAAGTCGATCAAGCTCGTAAGAAACCCCGACTACTGGAAAAAGGGTCTGCCCTATCTCGACGGCATCGAATACACGATCATCAAGAATCGCGCGACCGCCGTGCTCGCCTTCGTCGCCAGCAAAATCGACATGACCTTCCCGACCGAGATGACTGCGGCGCTGGTCAAGGACATCAAGTCGCAGGATCCGACCGCGATCTGCGAAATCAAACCGATCAACGTCAACACCAATCTGATCGTTAACCGCGAGGCGCCGCCGTTCGACAATCTGGAGCTGCGCAAGGCGATGGCGATGTCGCTCGACCGCAAGGCCTTCATCGACATCATCCTGCAGGGCCAGGGCGACCAGGGCGGTTCGCTGCTACCACCGCCGGAAGGCGTGTGGGGCATGCCGCCGGACATGCTCAAGACCATCCCCGGCTATGGCGACGTGAAGAAGGATCGCGAGCAAGCGCGCGCGATCATGACCAAGCTTGGCTACTCCGCCGACAAGCCGCTGAAGATCAAGGTGTCAACGCGTAACCTAGCCACCTATCGCGATCCCGCCGCGGTGCTCATCGATCAGCTCAAGAGCATCTATATCGATGCGGAGCTAGAGCCGGTCGAATCAAGCCAATGGTTCGCCAAGGTGGCGCGCAAAGATTACCAGGTCGGGCTCAATCTGACCGGTAATGGTATCGACGACCCCGATCAGGCTTTCTACGAGAATTTCTCGTGCGGGTCTGAGCGCAACTATACGCACTACTGCAACAAGGATCTGCAGAAGCTGTTCGACCAGCAGTCGGCGGAAACCGATCTCGCCAAGCGCAAGAAACTGGTGTGGGAGATAGACAAGAAGATCCAGGAGGACGTGGCGCGACCGATCCTGTTCCACGCCCGCACCGGCACCTGCTGGAAGCCGTACGTGAAGAACATGACGATCATGAATAACAACACCTACAACGGCTTCCGCTTCGAGGATATCTGGCTGGATAAATGACGACGCCAGCCCGGCGCGTCCGGCCGTGAGGGGCGGTCGGGCGCGCCTTTCCCCGCGCACCATGGGAGGGACTTGGTGGGGAGTTATTTGATCAGGCGCTTCTTCTTGATGCTCCTGACGCTGTTTGGAATTTCGGTGCTGATCTTCACGATGCTGCGCATCGTGCCCGGCAACATCGCGGATATCATGTTCGATGCGGCCGGGATGATCGACGTCGCCGATAAAGTAAAGCTGGAGAAGGACCTCGGGCTCGATAAGCCGATCCCCGTTCAGTACGTGGCGTGGATCGACGGTCTCGCTCACGGCGATCTCGGCTATTCCTATGTATCGGAGAAACCCGCGCTGCAGGAAATTCTGCCGCGCATCCCGATCACCGCCAAACTCGCGGGCTTGGCTCTGCTATTTTCCATTGCGTTCGGCGTGCCGCTCGGCGTGATCAGCGCGGTCAAGCAGAATTCCGGGCTCGACTATGTCTTAAGAGTAATCAGCCTGAGCGGACTGTCGATGCCGGCGTTCTGGCTCGGCCTGCTGATCCTGATGGCCTTCGTCAAATTCTTCGGCACGATTCCGATCTACACCGACCCGCCACAGGGGTTCTGGAATCAGCTTTGGCTGTTCAGCGTGCCGGCGGCGGCGGTCGGCTTCCGTTCCTCGGCGCTGGTCATGCGGCTGACGCGCTCGTCGATGCTGGAAGTGCTGCGGCAGGATTACATCCGCACCGCGCGCGCCAAGGGCGCCTCGGATTCCAAAGTCAATTACCATCACGCCTTGCGCAACGCCGTGCTGCCGGTGGTCACCGTGATCGGCATCGAGGCCGCCTTCCTGATGGGTGGGCTGATCGTGACCGAGACGGTGTTCAACATTCCCGGCATCGCGCGCTTCCTGGTCGAGGCGATCCGCTGGCGCGACTATCCGATCGTCCAGAACCTGGTGATGTTCATCGCGGTGGTGGCGGTGTTGATCAATTTCCTGGTCGACCTGCTGTACGCGGTGCTCGATCCGCGCATCAAATATTCTTAAAGGAAGAGCGCATGGCCAGCATCGATATCGCTCCTGTGCCCTCGCCCGATACGGTGCGAGCCGAAGGCGCGTGGTCGAATATCCGCTATTACGCCGCGTCTCATCCGCTCGGCGTGGTCGGCGCCGCGATCATGGCGGTGTTCGTGTTCGCCGCGATCTTTGCCGATTTCATCACCGCGTACGATCCGATAAGGACAAATTCGGCGATTACGCTTTTGCCGCCGAACCACCTGCATTGGTTGGGGGCCGACCAGATGGGCCGCGACATCTACAGCCGCATCGTCTACGGCGCGCGCATCTCTCTGGCTGTCGGGCTCGGCTCGACTTTCTTGGGCTGCATTTTCGGCGTCGTACTCGGCCTGGCCTCAGGGTATATCGGCGGCTGGGTCGATCTGGTGATCCAGCGCATCGTCGATGTGTTACAGGCGGTGCCGCTGCTGGTGCTGGCGCTGGTGATGGCGGCGGCCCTGGGGCCTGCGCTCGACAACACCATTGTCGCCATCGCCATTCCGCTCATCCCCTATACCGCACGCGTCATCCGCTCCAACACACTTACGTTGCGCGAGCAGCCCTTCGTCGAGGCGGCGCGCGCCGTCGGCATGAGCGAATTCCGCATTGCGATGCGCCACGTGCTGCCCAACACGCTGGCGCCGCTGATCGTGATCGCGACCGCCCAGCTCGGCGCCGCAATTTTGACCGAGGCCTCGCTGTCCTTCCTCGGCCTTGGCGTGCCCGAGCCGCATCCGTCGTGGGGCCGCATGCTGTCGGAATCGGCGGCCGAATACGTGCGCACCGCGCCCTGGCTGGTGATCTTCCCCGGCGTCGCCATCAGCCTCGCGGTGTTCGGCACCAATCTCCTGGGCGACGCGCTGCGCGACATCCTCGATCCGCGGCTGCGCAACTGACATGAGCATCGTCAGCGAGCCCGACACCGGCGGTCCCGCGCCGGCCGATATTGCGAATGCACCGCCGCTGCTCGAGGTCGAGGCCTTGCGCACTTATTTCGATCTGCGCCATGGCGTGGTGAAGGCGGTGGATGGCGTCTCCTTCGCGCTTGCCCCGCACGAGACGCTGGCGATCGTCGGCGAATCCGGTTGCGGCAAGAGCATCACCGCGCTGTCTCTCATGCGCCTCGTGCCCGATCCGCCCGGCCGTATCGCCGGCGGTGCCATCAAGCTCGCCGGCGTCGATTTGCTGGCGCTGAGCGAGGAGGCGATGCGCGACGTGCGCGGCAAGGATATCGCCATGATCTTCCAGGAGCCTATGACCTCGCTCAATCCGGTGCTCACCATCGGCAGCCAGATCGCCGAGGTGCTGCTGCTGCACGAGCCGATCAATCGCAAGCAGGCGCGCGCGAAGGCGGTCGACATGTTGCGTCTCACGCGCATCCCGGAGCCGGAGCAGCGTGCCCGCGAGTATCCGCATCAATTGTCCGGCGGCATGCGCCAGCGCGCCATGATCGCCATGGCGCTCGCTTGCAATCCGAAGGTGCTGATCGCCGACGAGCCGACCACCGCTCTCGACGTCACTATCCAGGCACAGATCCTCGACATCATGATGGACCTGCAGCGCACGCTCGGCACTGCCATCATCCTGATTACCCACGATCTCGGTGTGGTGGCGGAGACGGCGCAGCGCGTCATCGTCATGTATGCCGGGCGCAAGGTGGAGGAAGCGCCGGTCGAGGAGTTGTTCGCGCGGCCGCAGCATCCTTACACGCGCGGGCTGATGGCCTCGATCCCGCGCCTGCCACTGATCCGCGGGGAGGCCGACAATACCGGCGAGCGCTTGCAGGAAATCCCCGGCATGGTGCCAGCTTTGACCAACCTGCCGGCGGGCTGCGTCTTTGCGCCGCGCTGCGCCCATGCCGAGGATCGCTGCCGCCGCGACTATCCGGCCTACGAAGAAAAGCGCCCGCGCCACTGGGCGGCGTGCTGGCGCTCAACCGAATTGTTCGGTGACGGCAATGGCTGAGCCG
>CAVWDA010000072.1:0-69064 GCA_963753455.1 uncultured Alphaproteobacteria bacterium
GAGACTTTCGATGGCCTTCCTTGCGGACCAGCTCAAGCGGGTAAAACCGTCGGCGACCATCGCCGTCACGGACAAGGCGCGCGCGCTCAAAGCGGCGGGCCGCAACGTCATCGGTCTGGGCGCCGGCGAGCCGGATTTCGACACGCCCGACAACATCAAGGAAGCGGCGATCAAGGCGATCCGCGACGGCAGGGCGGCCAAATACACCAATGTGGACGGCATCGCCGAGCTGAAGGACGCCATCGTCAAGAAGTTCAAGCGCGAGAACGGCCTCGACTACAAGCCGTCGCAGATCACGGTCGGCACCGGCGGCAAGCAGGTGCTGTACAATGCGTTTATCGCGACGCTCAATCCGGGCGACGAGGTGATCTTCGCCGCGCCCTATTGGGTGAGCTATTTCGACATGGTGCTGCTCGCCGGCGGCGAGCCGGTGGCGGTCGAGACCTCGATGGCGAGCCGGCTTCAAGTTGACGGCGGCGCAGCTCGAGCGCGCGATCACGCCGAAGACCAAATGGGTGCTGCTCAACTCGCCGTCGAACCCGTCGGGCGCCGCCTATACGCGCGCCGAACTGAAGGCGCTCACCGACGTGCTGGTGAAGCACCCCGACGTGCATGTGATGACCGACGACATGTACGAGCATCTCGTCTACGACGACTTTAAGTTCACCACGCCGGCGCAGATCGAGCCGTCGCTTTATCCGCGCACGCTGACCATCAACGGCTGCTCGAAGGCCTATTGCATGACCGGCTGGCGCATCGGCTACGCGGGCGGGCCGGAGCCGTTGATCAAGGCGATGGCGATGGTGCAGTCGCAGTCGACCTCGAACCCGGCGGCGGTGTCGCAATGGGCGGCGGTGGAAGCGCTCACCGGGCCGCAGGATTTCATCGCCAAGCACAACAAGATCTTCAAGGAGCGGCGCGACCTCATCGTGTCGATGCTCAACCAGGCGAACGGCCTCAAATGCCCGACGCCGGAAGGCGCGTTCTATGTCTATCCGTCCTGCGCCGGCACCATGGGCAAGACTGCGCCGAGCGGCAAGAAGCTGGCGAGCGACGAGGATTTCGTCACCGAACTGCTGGAAGCCGAAGGCGTCGCAGTGGTGCAGGGCACGGCCTTTGGGCTAGGACCTGCGTTCCGCATTTCCTACGCGACCAAGACCGAGGATTTGGAAGAAGCCGGCCGGCGCATCCAGCGGTTTTGCGGCAATTTGAAGTAATGACCGGATTGTAGCGCCCGCCCCGTCGGCGGGCGCCGCTTTTGACTTCGCTTCAGGTTCCGCTCACAATTGCGACAGTAGGTCATAATCACAAGGGGGGATGCATGCGGCGCATTTTCTTAAGCTTAGGCATGTTGGCGTTTGGCTTCGTCACAGCGATCGGCGGCGCGGCCGCGCAAGATCGAATCAAAGCGGGCACGCTGGTCTGCGACGTTTCCGGCGGTCTCGGCATGATCATCGGCTCGAAGAAGGGCGTGCAGTGCTTGTTCAGCCCGAGTCTGTCCGGCACGGCCGAAGGATATGTCGGCACCATCAGCAAGTTCGGCCTCGACATCGGCGCAACAACGGCCGGTCAGATGGTGTGGGCGGTCTATGCGCCATCGTCCTACGGCCCCGGCGCTCTTGCCGGCGTTTACACCGGTGCGACGGCAGAAGCGACGATCGCGGTCGGTCTCGGCGGCAACGCGCTGGTCGGCGGTTCCAATCGCACGATTGCGCTGCAACCACTGTCGGTGACGGGCCAGACCGGTCTAAACTTGGCGGCCGGCGTCGCCTCGCTCGAATTGCGGCCGGAGCACTGAGCGAAAACTTCACGACGGATTTGACGGCCGCCTGCGGGCGGCCGTTTCGTTTGTTGCGTCATCGCCTCTTGCCAGTCCGCGCCGCCTACTGCGACGATGCTATGACAGGGCCGGGATATTGGTCCGACCTCCCGGCCGGCAAGGGAGGTATTATGGGACAGAACGGCACGGGTCCCAGGGGTCCACGGTGCATCGCGCTGGTGGGCCCATTTCAAAGCGGCAAAACCACACTATTAGAAGCAATTCTCGCGCGCACCGACGCGGTGCAGCGGCAAGGCACGGTGGATGCCGGTACCACCGTCGGCGACGCCAGTAAGGAAGCCCGCAGTCACAAGATGAGCGTCGAGGCTTCGGTCGCCACCACCACCTTCATGGGCGACAGCTATACCTTCATCGATTGTCCCGGTTCGGTCGAATTCATCCACGACATGCGCGCGGCGCTGCCGGCGGTCGACGCCGCCGTCGTGGTCTGCGAGGCCGATGAAAAGAAAGTTCCGCAGCTGCAGTTGATCCTGCGCGAACTGGAAGACCTCAACATTCCGCACTTCTTGTTTCTCAACAAGATCGACAAGGCGGACAAGCGCGTGCGCGAGACGCTCAAGCTGCTGCAGCCAGCGTCGCGCGTGCCGCTGCTGCTGCGCCAGATTCCGATCTGGAACGGAGATCTTATCGCCGGTTTCGTCGATCTCGCGCTCGAGCGCGCCCATGTCTACAAGGAGCACACGGCGTCCGAGGTGATCGAGTTGAAGGGCGAGGACGCCGAGCGCGAGAAGGAAGCGCGCTTCACGATGCTGGAGACGCTGGCCGATCACGACGACGAGCTGATGGAGCAGCTGCTCGAAGATATCCAGCCGCCGCGCGACAAGGTGTTCGACGATCTCGCCAAGGAACTGCGCGAACGCCTGGTCGTCCCGGTGCTGCTCGGCGTCGCCACGCGCTCGAATGGTGTGCTGCGCCTATTGAAGGCGCTGCGGCACGAAGCGCCTGGCGTGGCGGAGACTTTGACGCGGCTCGGCGCTAAGGCCGGCAACGATCCGCTGGCGCTGGTCGTCAAGACCTTCCACACCACGCATGGCGGCAAGATGTCGATTGCGCGCCTGCTGGCCGGGCAGGTCGCCGATGGCACCGTCTTCCACACGCCGGACGGCGAAGCGGGCCGGGTCTCCGGCGTGTTCAAGGTCATGGGCCAGCACTTCGAGAAGCGCGGGCCGGCGGCCGCCGGCGAGACCGTCGCCTTGGGCAAGCTCGACGGCGCAAAGACTGGCGACACGCTGTCCGCCGGCAAGACAGCGCAAGCGGCGCTGGCCGAGGTGAAGCCCTATGCGCCGGTGCTGGCGCTCGCGCTGCAAGCCAAGGAGCGCAAGGACGACGTCAAGCTCGGCGCAGCCTTCAGCAAGCTCACCGAAGAAGATCCCTCCCTCAGCGTCGTGCACAACGCCGAAAACCATGAGGTGGTGATCTGGGGTCAGGGCGAGATGCATTTGCGCGTCGCGGCCGAGCGGCTCGGCGACCGTTATGCGGTGCCGGTGACGACGCGGCCCCCGGCGGTCGGTTACAAGGAGACCATCCGCAAACCGGTCACGGTGCGCGGACGACACAAGAAGCAGTCCGGCGGCCACGGCCAGTTCGGCGATGTGGTGCTGGAGATCAAGCCACTGCCGCGCGGCTCCGGCTTCAAGTTCGAGGACCGCATTACCGGCGGCGTGGTGCCGCGCAACTACATCCCGGCGGTGGAAGAGGGGGTGGTCGAAGGGCTCAAGCACGGCCCGCTCGGCTTCCCGGTGGTCGATATCGCAGTAGCGCTGGTCGACGGCTCTTATCACACGGTCGATTCCTCCGACATGGCGTTCCATATCGCGGGGCGGGTCGGCATTTCCGAAGGCCTGCCGCAATGCCAGCCGGTGCTGCTGGAGCCGATCCATCTGGTCGAGATCGTCTGTCCGACCGATGCTACCGCCAAGATGAACGCCATCCTGGCGGGGCGGCGCGGGCAGATCCTCGGCTTCGACACCCGCGAAGGCTGGCCGGGCTGGGACACGGTGCGCGCGCAGATGGCGGAAGCGGAGATCGGCGACCTCATCATCGAGGTGCGCTCGGCCACCGCCGGCGTCGGCTCGTTCGCCTTCAAGTTCGACCATATGGCCGAGCTGACGGGCCGCACGGCCGACCAGATCATCGCGGCGCGCCGGGCGGCGGAGTAGCACCGCTCCCGCATCCGTGACTTGCCTGTGAGTGCGGCGGGCCGTACCCCTTGAGCCTCGATTCCGAGGGGTCATACTGCCAATGAACGTTATCCGCCGCCGCGGCTGGGAAATTCCCGATCGTCTCGCCACGCCCGAGCATTTGTTCTTCAACCGCCGTAGTTTTTTGATTGGCGGTGCGAGCGCCTTGGCGCTGGCGCCGCGCATCGCCGGTGCGCAGCGCGTCACCGATCTCGCCACGCTGCCGGACCCGACCGCCGACCTTTATCCGGCCAAGCGCAACGAGACCTACAAGCTCGATCGCCCCATCACCGACGAGAAGATCAACGACCACTACAATAATTTCTACGAATTCAATTCGTCGAAGGAAGTCTCCGAGCAGGCGCAGTTGCTGCAGATCCGGCCGTGGACGGTGAAGATCGACGGCCTGGTGGAGAAGCCGTTCGAGATCGGCATTGATGACTTGATCCGGAAGATGACGCTGGAGGAGCGCACCTACCGCCATCGCTGTGTGGAAGGCTGGAGCATGGCGATTGCCTGGACCGGTTTCCCGCTCGCCAAACTGGTCGATTTAGCCAAGCCGCTCGGCTCGGCAAAATATGTGCGCATGGAAACCTTCATGAACCCTAAGGTGGCGCCCGGCGAGCGGATGACCTGGTTCCCCTGGCCCTACATCGAAGGCCTCACCATGGCGGAGGCGACCAACGATCTCGCCTTCCTCGCCACCGGCGCCTACGGCCATCCGATGAGCAAGCAGCATGGTGCGCCATTGCGCCTGGCGGTGCCGTGGAAATACGGTTTCAAGTCGATCAAGTCGATCGTGCGCTTCAGCTTCGTCGAGCAGCAGCCGAAGGGCTATTGGCAAGCCTTGCAGGACTCCGAATACGGCTTCTGGGCCAACGTCAATCCGAGCGGTGCCGCATCCGCGCTGGAGCCAGGCGAGCGAGGAAGTCATCGGCACCGGCGAGCACCGGCCGACGCTGATTTTCAACGGCTATGGCGACTACGTCGCCGGTATTTACAAGGGCCTCGAAAAAGAACGCCTATGGGCGTGAGGCTCTTCCGCCGGCTTCGCCCAATTCCTATCTCGCAAGAAGTGCCCGCAACGTTCACCTGGAGGCTTTCTTGCGCTCACTCATCGCTTTTATCGTCGCGCTTACCACCGTGTTCAGCACAATGCCGTCGCGTGCCGCCGACGAGCCTGACCTCATCTTCAAACGCTCGACGGTGTTCAAGTGGCTGACGCCGAATGACAAGCTCGCCACCTACGGCATCGACGATCCCGAGGTCGAAGGGGTAGCCTGCCATTTCACGGTGCCCGAGCGCGGCGGCCTGAAAGGCTGGATCGGCGTAGCAGAGGAAGTTTCCGACATTTCACTTGCCTGCCGGCAGATCGGCCCGATCCATTTCAAGGCCAAGTTCGAGCAGGGTGAGGATATGTTCCGCAAGCGCCGTTCGCTGTTCTTCAAGAAGATGCAGATCGTGCGCGGCTGCGACACCAAGCGCAACGTCCTGGTCTACATGGTATACAGCGACCGCTTAATCGAAGGCTCGCCGAAAAATTCCACCTCGACCGTGCCGATTCAGCCCTGGGGCGCGGACGCCGTCGTGCCAAAATGTGCGGATTGGGTGGAGAAATAAAATCAGTCAGGTTTCACGACGGCGTGCGCAAAAGCGTTTATGATGACCCAGGGGCAAAAGGAGATGGCCATGTCCACCAATCAACCAGATGGTACCGGAATTCAACGCGCGGTCGCCAACGCCCTGCACGAGCACTGGGTGCTATTTCTGGTCGAGGGCGTGGTGCTGCTGGTGCTGGGCGCCACCGCCATTGCCTTGCCGCCGCTCGCCACACTGGCGCTGACGATAATCATCGGCTGGCTGTTTCTGGTCAGCGGTGTCCTAGGCCTGTTCATGACTTTCATGATGCGGCAGGCGCCCGGCTTCTGGTGGTCGCTGCTCTCCGCCGTGCTCGGCATCGTGGTCGGCGTTCTGCTGCTGGCGCGGCCGATCACCGGGGCGTTCTCGCTCACCCTCGTGCTGGTCGTGTTTTTCGTTATGGAGGGCGTCGCCTCCATCATGTTCGCGCTCGAGCATAAGCGCGAATTGTCCGGCCGCTGGGGCTGGATGCTGGTGAGCGGCATCATCGACCTGGTGCTGGCGACGTTCGTCTTCATCGGCCTGCCGAGCACCGCAGCCTGGGCGATCGGGCTGCTCGTCGGCATCAATATGGTGTTCGGTGGCTCGGCGCTAATCGCCATGGCGCTGCACGCGCGCAACGCGGCGTCAGCCTGACGAGGCCTGCGTATCGCCGTATCGGTCGGCCAATTGCCGGTCGTAGTAGAGCACGGCTTGCAGCAGTACCTGCGCGCCGGCCGCACACTGCGCCTTGGATGAGTACTCCGCCTCGTTGTGGCTGATGCCGTCCTTGCATGGCACGAAGATCATCGCCGCTGGCGCGACGCGCGACACGAAGGCGGCGTCATGGCCGGCGCGCGAGATCATGTCGCGGGCGGAGTAGCTGGACGTCGCCGCTGCCGCGCGAATGGCAGCGACGCAGCCGGGGTCGAATTGCACGGCTGGTTCGGCGGAAATCGTCTTGATCACTATTTCAAGCCCAAGCTCGCCACCGATGCCGTGGGCCTGGGCGGCAATCCCATCTTCCATGCGATCGATCACGCCGGCGTCGGGATCGCGCAAGTCGATCGTGAGAAAGATGTCGCCGGGCACCACGTTGGGCGAGCCGGGCTTCACCTCGAGCACGCCGACGGTGCCGACGGCGGAGGGATATTGCCGCGCGATCCGGTTGACCGCCTCGACCACGCGCGCGGCGCCGAGCAACGCGTCATGGCGGCGCGGCATCGGCGTCGTGCCGGCATGGGTTTCCTGGCCGACAATCGTCATTTCGTACCAGCGCATCGCCTGCACGCCGGTTACAATGCCGATCTCTTTGCCTTCGGCCTCCAGATTAGGGCCTTGCTCGATGTGCAATTCGAAGAAGGCCGACAGCTTGCGATCGCCGCAACGTTGCGGGCCGCGGTAGCCGATTTTGTCGAGCCCGCCGCCGAAGGTCTCGCCGCTGCGGTCGGTGCGGGCGCAAGCCCAGTCGCGGCTATAGACGCCGGCGAAAACGCCGGACGCAATCATTGGCGGCGCAAAGCGGGCGCCTTCCTCGTTGGTCCAGTTAACGACCTCGATTGGCGCAAAGGTTTCATAACCGGCGCGGTGCAAGGTGCGCAAAGCCTCCAGCGCGGCGAGCACGCCGAGCGCACCGTCGAACTTGCCCCCGGTCGGCTGGGTGTCGAGATGGCTGCCCATGGCGATCGGCGGAATGTCGGACCGCAGGCCTTCGCGCCGCGCGAACATGGTGCCCATGTCGTCGACGGTGACCGTGCAGCCGAGCGACACCGTCTGCGCCTTGAACCAGTCGCGTACCTCGCGGTCGAGTTCGGTCAGTGTCAGCCGGCAGATACCGCCCTTCGGCGTCGCGCCGATCTTGGCGGTCAGCATCAGGTGGTCCCACAGCCGTTCGGCGTCGATAGTCAGGTTTTTCATCTGGCGAACAACCGGCGATCATCGCCGCCATCCGTATTCACCCAGCGGCGTTCACCCAGCGGATTCGATATGTCGATCATCTTGCGCGTCATGCCGTGATAGCCGATGTTTGCGGGGCTGACTTATGCCAGTCTCAAATGCGAAGAAGATACTGTCCAGGAGGAAAGTATGCCGGCTTATTGGGTTGCCCGTTCGAAAATCAACGATCCGGTCGAGTACAAGAAATACACCGACCTGGTGCCCGCCATCATCGCCAAGTTCGGCGGCAAGGTGCTGGCGCGCGGCGGCAAGTTTCAGATCATGGAAGGGCCGGACAAATTCCACCGCTTCATCGTGATCGAGTTTCCGACTTTTGAGCAGGGCGTTGCCTGCTTCACGTCGCCGGAATACGACCGCGCCGCAGCATTTCGCCGCGGCGGCGCCGGCGAGGTCGAGACCATTATGGTCGAGGGGATTTAGCCCACCTCGGCTTTCCTCTGGCCTTTGCCGGCGGAATCCGCGTAAGATACAAAAAAATAACATCAATCGGGAGGACGACTAATGATGCAAAAACTCAAATCGCGAACCTTTGCCTGGATTGTGGGAATAACTGTTACGTTCGCCGCCGGCGCGATGGCCTTGACCGCTCAGGCCCAGGAAAAGAAACCGATCTTGATCGGTTTCTCGCAGTCGCTCACCGGCTTCCTGTCGCCGAACGGCAAGCAGGCGCTGCTCGGCGCGGAAATCTGGCGCGACAAGATCAACAAGGAAGGCGGTCTGCTCGGTCGCCAGGTCGAGCTCAAATATTACGACGACAAGAGCTCGCCGGCCGAAGTGCCCGGCATTTACACCAAGCTGCTCGACGTCGATAAGGTCGACCTCGTGGTGTCGGGCTATGCCACCAACGAAGTGGCCCCGGCGATGCCCGTGATCATCCGCAAGGGCAAAACCTTCGTCAGCCTGTTCGCGCTCGACGTGAACGCGCAATTCAAATACCCGAAATACTTCTCGATCCTGCCGACCGGGCCGAACACCAAGATCTCGTTCACGGAAGGCTTCTTCCGGGTCGCGGAGCAGCAGAAGCCGAAGCCGCAGACGGTGGCGCTGGCCTACGCCGACGCCGATTTCTCGCAGAACGCCTGCGAAGGCGCGCGCGAGAACGCCAAGAAGGGCGGCTTCAAGATTGTCTATGACAAGAGCTATCCGCCCCCGCCGAAGACCACCGACTTCACGCCGATTGTGCAGGCCTTGAAGGCCGTCAATGCCGATCTGGTCGTCGTTTGCGCCTATCCCGCCGACTCGGTCGGCATGGTGCTGGCGGCCAACGAGGTCGGGCTCACGCCGAAGATGTTCGGCGGTGCGCTGGTCGGCCTGCAGGCAACCGTGTTCAAAGAAAAGCTCAAGGGCAAGCTCAACGGTATCGTGAACTACGAGACCTGGGTGCCGGACAAGAAAGAGATGTACGATGGCACCGAGGACTTCTTCAAAGAGTATCAGGCTCGCGCCAAGGCGGCAGGCGTCGATCCGCTCGGCTACTATCTCGGCGGCTGGGGCTACGCGCAGTTCCAGGTGCTTGGAGACGCGATCAAGGGCGCCAAGAGCATCGAGGACGACAAGATCGCGGCCTACCTGAAGAAAGGCTCGTTCAAGACCGTCATGGGGCCGATCAAATTCGGCGCCAAGGGCGAGTGGGCCGAAGGCCGGATGCTCGCGGTGCAGTACCACGACATCACCGATGCCGCGAACCTCGATACCTGGCGCGGGATGAGCTACCAGACCGTGCTCACGCCTGCGAACCTGGCGACGGGCAAAGTGATCTATCCCTACGAGAAGGCGCACAAGAAATAATCACCCAGCGGGGATGCAGACGGCGCGGGAGAAATCCCGCGCCGTTTTTATTTGTGCTTTCACCTCTGCAGAACGGGGAGAGGGTGCCTCACATCCCCAGATAGAACTGGCGGATCAGGTCGTTGTTGTTGAGCGCCTCGGCTGACTCGCCTTCGAAGGCGATCTTGCCGTGCACGATGACATAGCCGCGGTCGGCGATGCGGATGGCCTGCGTAAAGTTCTGCTCGGCCATCAGGACGGTGAGCTGGTAATGCTCCTTGAGCTGTTTGATGGCGTCGATGGTGCGGCTGACCAGCACCGGCGCGAGCCCGACCGACGGCTCGTCGATCAGCAAAATGCGCGGGCTGAGCATCAGCGCGCGGGCGAGCGCCAGCATCTGCTGCTCGCCGCCGCTCATCGAGCCGGCGAGCTGGCGCCGCCGCTCGGCGAGCCGCGGGAAAATCTCGAAGCAAAACTCCATGTTGGTCTTGATCTGCGGCCGCGCCTTCATGCGGCTGGCGCCGAGCAGCAGGTTCTCCTCGACGGTCTGGCGCGGGAACAGGCGGCGCCCCTCCGGCACCAGCGCGATGCCGAGGTCGACGATCTTCTCGGTGGCCATTCCGACGAGATCGTGCTCCACGCCATCGATGCGGGCGACGATGCGGCCCGCCATCGGGCGCACGATGCCCATCACGCATTTCATCAGCGTCGATTTGCCGTTGCCATTGGTGCCGAGCAAGGCAACGGTCTCGCCGCTGTTAACGGTGAGCGAAACGTCCTCGAGCACGCGCACCGCGCCATAGGCGGCGTCGATTTTCTCGATCGCGATGCTGTTGCCTTCAGGTGCCAAGATAGGCTCCGATCACGTCCTTGTCCTTGATCACGTCGTCGGGTTTGCCGTCGGCGATCTTCTTGCCGGACACCAGCACGACCAGCCGCTGCGAGAAGGTCATCACCGCGCGCATGATGTGCTCGATCATGATGATGGTGATGCCGCGCTCGTTGAGGCGGATGAGCAACGCGACGATGTCCTCGACTTCGGAATGCGACAGGCCGGCCATCGATTCGTCGGCGATCAGCAGTTTCGGTTCCGCCGCCATGGCGCGGGCAAGCTCGAGCTTGCGCATCTCGACCTGCGTCAGATCGCGCGGCGGCTTGTTCGCCTTGGCGTCGAGCGACACCAGCTTGAGCAGTTCCATGCAGCGGTCTTCGATCTGCGCGTGCGACAAATGCGGGCCGGAGCGTGCGTTGACCGTGTAGAGCAGCGGAACGCGGATATTCTCGGCGACGGTCATGCTCATGAATGGGCGCGGCAACTGGAAGCTGCGGGCCAGGCCGCGCCGCGTGCGCGCATGCGTGGTGAGGCCGTCCATCTTTTTGCCGGCAAAGGTGACGCTGCCGGTATCGTTGCGCAGCGTACCGCAGATGCAGTTGACCAGCGTGCTCTTGCCGGAGCCGTTCGGCCCGATCAGGCCGACGCGCTCGCCCTCGGCAACCTCGAGCACGATCTCATCGAGGGCGACGAAGCCGCCGAAGCGTTTGCCGACATTGGTCACTTGCAGGAGCGGCGCACTCATGGCTTTGGCCTCCGCATCACCCAAGTCTGCCACAGGCCAACGATGCCGTTGGGGGCCACGATGACGAAACCGATCAGCAACAGCCCGACGATCAGCAGGTTGCCGGCGGACGAAATCGTTACGGTTGCCACCTGTTGCAGCGTCCCGAGCAGCACGGCGCCGACCAGCGGCCCGACCCAAGAGGTGGTGCCGCCGATCATCGGCATGGCGATCGAGTTGACGGCATAAGAGAGGTCGAAGGCCGAGCCGGGCTCGACATAACCGATGTAGAACGGGAACGGCGCGCCCGCCATGCCCATCAGCGCGCCCGACACCACGGTGGCGATCAGTTTCAGCTTCAGTGTCGGCACGCCGGATGCTTCCGCGGCCAGCTCATCGTCGCGGATGGTGGCGAAGCCGAGGCCGAGGCGCGAGCGCTCGATCAGCCGCGCGGTGGTGAGCGCCACGATGACGAGGATCAGCATTAGCATGAACAGATACTGGATATAGGGCCCGAACACCGGAATGTCGTTGGGCGGAATCACGTAGGCGCCGCGCGAGCCGCCGACGAAGGACCAGTTGACGATGAAGGTCTGCAGCACCACCGCCAGCGCCAGCGTGCCGATGGCGAAGAACACGCCGCGCAAGCGCAGCGTCAGATAGCCCATGCCGAGGCCGACCAGCCCGGCGACCGCACCGCCGAAAATGATGAGGATCGGGAGCGGCAGTGGAAAAATGAAATTCATGACGCGGGCGAGCAATTCCGGAAACAAGTCGTCGACTTGCTGGCCGACGGTGTAGAGGAAAATCGAGGCATAGGCGCCGAGCGCGAAAAAGCCGGCGCTGCCGAAATTCACGTAGCCGCAGTAGCCGCCGAGAATGTTCCAGGCGGTCGCCAGCACGATGAATTGCAGCACTGTGTAGCCGGCGAAAAACAGATAGTCGTTGCCGAAGATGCGGAACGAGAAAAACAGCGCCGCAGCGATGACGGCCTGGATGGCGATGAAGACGGGTGTGCGCACGCGTCAGCGCCCCAACAGGCCGGACGGCCGGACGGCAAGGGTGAGCAGCAGCGCGCCAAAGGCCACCGCCGGTGCCCAGGATGGGCCGTAAAAGACCGAGGTGATGCTTTCGACGACGCCGAGCAGGAAGGCAGCGATCAACGTGCCGGGCAGGCTGCCTAGCCCGCCGAGCACGCAGATGGCGAAGACGCGGCCGATATAATCGCGGCCGACCGATGGGATCACCGGCTGGATGATGACGAGGAAGGCGCCGGCCATCGACGCTGTAGCGATCGACATGCCGAAGGCGATGCTCTTGATGCGCGTCGGATTGACCGCCATCAGTTGCAGGGCCTGCGGGTCCTGCGACACCGCCATCACCGCGCGGCCTATGAAGGTGCGCGATAGATAAAGCTGCAGGCAGATGAACATCGCCAGCGACGCGAGGCAGGGTACCAACAGCCGCAGGGGAAATTCGATCGCGCCCAGATGCACACTGTAGCCGAGATAGACAGCATTGACCGAGCGGTAGTCGACGCCGAACACCAGGAGCAGGATCACTTCAGTGACGAACAGGAGACCGAAGAAAAAGGCGAGGCCGCGCAGCGATTCGGCGCCGCGCCGCTCGAACGACTGGTAGTAGATTTGATAGATGAAGACGCCGAGCAGATAGAACAACGGCAGCGCGACGATGCTGACGATGATCGGATCGATGCCGAATTGGCTATTGACGATATAGGCGATGTAGGAGCCGAGAATGATGAAACCAGGATGCGCGATGTTGACGATGTCGAGCATGCCGAATGAGATCGACACGCCGGCGGTGACGGCGGCGTAGAAGCCGCCGAGCAAGAGCCCCGCGACGATGGCGTTGATCAGGAGATCCCAGGAAATATCCATGCCACATTTATCCGGTGCATTCGTTTCTGCAGATCGCATTATGCGGACGGCCACCGGTGCCGCATCGTGCGGCGCGTTGGTCGCGATCTGCTTGTCGAACTGGCCGGTTTTATTTCCCCTCTGAACTTCAGTTTCTTCTTTGCCCGAATTGGCCTGCGGGCTTTGCGCGGCAGTTTGCAGGAAGCCCGGCGGCTTGGCTAGCCCATTGATCGATCAGCCGAACCGGCCCACCTGAGACAAATTGAAACGCCCGCCGCTGGTGCGTGGGCCAGGACGGCGGGCGCAAACGGAAAGCGCGTTCAGGCGGCGGCTTGCGGCCGGACGCCGGCGGGCAAGGCCATCGGCTTGTTGGCGCTGTCTTTGAACTCGACGGTCATGAACACCATGTCCTGGTCGCCGAGATTTTCCAGATCGTGCACCTTGAACTCGCCCTTGCCGTAAGTCTCGTGGCGCGTTTCGCCCGGCGCATAAGTGTATTCGACCGTGGTGCCGTCATGCACGTGCTGGCGGCCGCGGCCGCCGCTGACGGAAGTCCAGAAATAATCCAGCACATGGCGGTGAAATCCGATGCGCTCGCCAGGCGCGAGACGGATGATCCATACCCGCGTGCGTTCGGTCTCCGACAGCAGCGTGGAGCCGACGCAAGGGTTGGGGTTCTTGGCCTCGCGCTCGAATTCGGCGGTGAGCTCAGCCGGCCACTGCGATTTGTCCTTTTTCTCGGCGGCCTTGTCGAGCATGGTCAGAGCCATGGGAATTCCTCCGGTGCTATTTGTCGTCATATATAGCATATTTCGATAAACGGGAAGATTGGGGACGATCCATTGCCGGGGCCTAGGGCGATTATCATCGGCGGCTCGATGAGCGGCTTGCTGAGCGCACTGATGCTGCGCCGGGCCGGGTGGGACGTGGATATCTACGAGCGGGTCGAGAGCGAACTGTCCGGCCGCGGCGCCGGCATCGTGGCCCAATATGAGCTGATCGATCGCCTGCGCGCGCTCGGCCTCGCCACCGACGCGCTCGGCGTGCATATCACGACCCGCAAGATCCTCGACCGTGAGGGCCGGCTGACCGAAAAGTTCGATTGCCCGCAGGTGCTCACTGCCTGGGAGCGTGTCTACCGGCTGCTGCGCGACGCCTTCCCGCCCGAACGTTATCACCGCGCCAGGGGGCTCGCGGGATTCGAGTTGGGCGCCGATTCGGTGCTGGCGCGGTTTTCCGACGGCGAAACGATCGAAGCCGATCTGCTGGTAGGCGCCGACGGAATCCGCTCGACCGTGCGCCAGCAGGCGCTGCCGAGCGCCGTGCCGCTCTACGCCGGCTATTGCGCCTGGCGCGCACTGATCGCGGAAGACGCTTTCCCGCCCGACGTCCACAGCGACCTGTTCGAATACATGACGTTCACGTTGCCCCCCGGCGAGCAGTTCCTCGGCTATCCGGTAGCCGGCCCCGATAACGATCTACGCCCTGGCCATCGGCGCTATAACATTGTGTGGTATCGGCCGGCCGACGAACGCAACAAGCTGCCTTGGCTGCTCACCGATGAGCGCGGCACCACGCACGCGATCTCGATCCCGCCGCCGCTGATCCGCCGCGAGGCCATCGCCGAGATGCGTGCCGACGCGGAGCGGCTGTTGGGGCCGCAATTCCGCCAGATCGTCAAGCTGATCGAGGAGCCGATCCTGCAGCCGATCTACGATCTCGAATCGCCGCGCATGGCCTTCGGCCGCGTGGCGATCTTGGGCGACGCGGCTTTCGTCGCGCGCCCGCACGTGGCCGCCGGCGTCTCCAAGGCGGCGGACGATGCCGCCGCGCTGGCGCAGGCACTGCAAGGCGAACCCGACGTGCCGGCGGCGCTCAGGCACTTTGAGGCGGCGCGCGTCGCTGAGAATTACCGCATCATCGAGCGCGCGCGCCATCTCGGCGTCTATCTGCAGGCGACGCAGACGACCGAAGAGCGTGAGCGAGCGGGCCGTCACAGCACCGATAGCGCAGTGATCGCAGAAACCGCGGTGCTGGATTTTCTTTACGCCTGAGCGGCGCTATTTCAGGTCGAGAATTTTCTTGGCGTTGCCGCCGCATAGCGCGGCGGTGGCCGATGCATCGAACCCGGTCGAAACGACGTGCTCGATCGGATCGAAGTCGGCCATGTCGAACGGATAGTCCGTTCCCATGACAATGCGGTCGGCGCCGTAAGTCTTCACCAGCGCTTCAAGTTGATGCGGCGTGAACACGACGGTGTCGAAATAGACGTTGCGCTTGAGGTACGTCGTGGGCGGCTCTGGCAGCGTACCGTGCGAGTCGGATCGTGCGCCCCAGGCATGATCGATGCGGCCGGAATAGGCGCCGAGGAAGCCGCCGCCGTGCACGGCCAGCACGCGAAGCTTGGGATGCCGTTCAAAGACGCCGTCGAAGATCAGGTAGTGCAGCGCCATCGTGGTGTCGAGCGGATTGCCGATCACATTGTTGAAGTAGAAGCGCGCGAAACGCTGCGGCTGGGTGAAGCCGGTCGGATGAATCAGCACCAGCGCGTCAAGCTCCTCGGCCTTTTTCCAGAACGGCGCGAAAGCTGGATCGGACAGCTCCTTGCCGTTGACGTTGGTCAAGATCTCGGCGCCCTTGAAGCCGAGTTGTTTCATGCCTCGCTCAAGTTCCTTTGCCGCCTCGTTGCCGTCCTGCATCGGCACGCCGCCGAGCGCGACCAGACGATCCTTGTGCCGACCGACATATTCCGCAATGCCGTCATTGAGAACGCGCGCCGCCTGCACGCCGACATCGAGCGGAAGGTTGTAATAGATCTGCGGCGGAGCGGGGCAGACGAGCTGCATGTCGACGCCCATCTCGTCCATCACACCAAAGCGCTCGTCCGTGGTGCTGATACGCGTGCGAATGTCGGCTGCCTGCTTGGCCATCAGCGCCTGCGTTTGAGGCGTCGAGTCTTGAACGAGCGGATCGGTGGACTGCTTGAGATGGGGCGTGACGATTTCGGCCACGCGCGGCACCGCCACATGCGCGTGCATGTCAACGGTCAAGCTTTTCGGTCGAGTTTCGCGTCCCGGCTTGCCGCGCTTGCGCGCGGCCGTTGGCTCGTACTTGTTCCAGATTTCCGCCATTTCCATTGTCCTTGTGACGATTAATATCAGAATACGCCGAGATGCTGGCGCAGATCGACGCCGTCCTTATCCAGTTGCGCCGGTGTTGAAACCACCGCAACGTGCCCGGTGTTGAGGATGACGATGTCGTCGGCCACGTCGAACACCAGCTTAGGGTTCTGCTCGACCAGCACGATCGATAGACCGCTTTCCTTCAGCTTGCGGATGGTGGCCATCACTTCGGCGACGATCTGCGGCGCCAGCCCTTCCGACGGCTCGTCCATCAGCAGCACGCGCGGATTGCCCATCAGCGCACGGCCGATCGCCAGCATCTGCTGCTCGCCGCCCGACAGATGCGCGGCGATCTGTCTGTGCCGCTCGGCCAGGCGCGGGAACATCGCGAACACGGTTTCGGCGGTCCACTGTGCGTGCTTGCTGCCGGCGTCCGGCTTGCGCGCGGCGACCATAAGGTTTTCGCGCACGGTCAAGCTTTTGAAGATGCGGCGGCCCTGCGGCACCAGCGCCACGCCCTGCGCCGCGACCATCTCGGGCGACAGGCCGGTCACCTTGTCGCCGAACACGATGACTTCGCCGCGGCGCGGCGGCAGCAGGCCCATGGTGACGTTCATGCAGGTCGATTTGCCGGCGCCGTTGCGGCCGAGCAGGCCGAGCATGCGCGCCTCGCCGAGTTCGAACGACACGTCGGTCAGCACGTGGCTGTCGCCGTAATAAGCGTCGATATTTTTCAGGCTAAGCGCACTAGTGGCCAAGATAGACCTCCCGGGTGCGCGGGTCGGCCACCACTTCGGCGCGGGTGCCTTCGACGATCACTTCGCCAAAATGCAGGAGCGTGATTCGTTCGGCGAATTCCAGCGCCACGTCCATGTTGTGCTCGATCATAACGATGGTCACGTCGCGCGGGATCGCCATCAGGCACTGGTGCACGTCGCGCCGCTCGTCGATCGACAGCCCGGCGAACGGTTCGTCGAGCAGCAACACTTTCGGATTCTGCGCCAGAGCCATGGCGATCTCGACGCGGCGGCGCTCGCCGTAGGAGGTCTGCGTCAACGGCCGCTCGGCGATATCCGCGAGGCCAACCCGTTCCAGCGCCGCGCGGCCGTGCTCGATCAGATGTCCCTGATGCTTGATCCCGATCAACGGATTCCAGCGCGCCGGCGACAGGCCGAGCAGCGCCAGCGCGACGTTGTGGAGGATGGTGTTGTGCGGGAACAGGGTGATAATCTGGTAAGTGCGCGCCATGCCGAGGTGCGGGCGGCGCCGGCTCGGCACCCTGGTGATGTCTTGCCCAAACAGATGGATCGAGCCCTTGTCGGGGGCGATTTCGCCGGTGATCAGGTTGAACAACGTGGTCTTGCCGGCGCCGTTGGGGCCGATGATCAGCCGCCGCTCGCCCGGCTCGACGTTGAGGTCGACTTCGTTGGTGACGTGCAGGCCGCCGAACGATTTGCAAAGGGCCGTGACCGTGAGCGCGCTCATGGCTTGCCCTCAGCCGCCGCCGGCTTGGCGGTCGCACTCAGCTTGCGCCACGCCAGACGCCACAGCCGCGCGCTGCCAGGGACAATGCCCTCCGGCATCAGGATGACGATGGCGACGAAGATGGCGCCGAGCAGCATGTTCCAGCGCTCGATGTAGCCGCTCACCACGCTCTTGACCATGACCACCAGCGCGGAGCCGACGATCGG
Organism: uncultured Alphaproteobacteria bacterium; assembly: GCA_963753455.1. Lineage (GTDB taxonomy): Bacteria > Pseudomonadota > Alphaproteobacteria > Rhizobiales > Xanthobacteraceae > Pseudolabrys. Next base: position 17,610 of record CAVWDA010000072.1, read on the forward strand.
CCCCAGCAGCGTGCCGGCGCCGCCGGAGATCACCATCAGCAGCACCTCCGCCGAGGAGGTCAGTTCCAGCGTCTGCGGGCTGATGAACTGCGTGTAGTAGACGAACAGGACGCCGGACACCGCGGTGAGCAGGCCGGAGAACATGCAGGCCCAGAAGCGGATCGCCCAGACGTGGAAGCCAAGCGCGTTCATGCGGCGCGGCTGGTCGCGGGTGCCCATCAAGGCGGCGCCGAGCGGCGAGCGCACGAACATCGAGACTGCTGCCACCGAGATCACGAACACGATCAGCGTGGTGTAGTAAAAGGCGGTCGGCGGCTCGAGCGAAAACCCGAACGGCATCGGCCGCGTGTGCACGTTGATGCCGTTGTCGCCGTTGGTGACGCTGATCCAGCGATAGGCGAGGCCCCAGACGATCTCGCCGAGCGCGAGCGTGATCATGATAAAGCCGATGCCGGTTGTGCGCAGCGACAGCACCGCAAAGACGGCCATCGCGATCATGCCGGCGACCAGCGCGGCGAGGATGGCGACGGTGTGGCCGAAGCCCGCCTGCAGCGTGTAGGCCGTGGCGTAAGCGGCGATGCCAAACAGTGCGGCATGGCCGAGCGAAACCAGTCCGGCATAGCCGGCCAGGATGTTCAGGCCGAGCGCGAAGATGGCGTAGAACAGGATCTGGCTGGCGACGTTGATGTAATAATCGCCGGTCAGCCAATAGGGCAGGGTCGACCAGCGCCACGAAGCGCGACGGCAAAAGCGATGACGCGCGCGCTCATGGGATGAACCTGCCGAACAGGCCTTGCGGCCTGAAGATCAGCACCAGCAGCATGGGCAGGAACAGGACGAAGTAGGCAAGCTCCGGCAGCAGTGCCTGACCGAAATTATAGATGAAGCCGATGATAAGGCTGCCGACGACGGAGCCGAGCAAGCTGCCCGAACCGCCAAGGATGACCACGACCAGCGCCAGCGGCAGCATGTACTGATCGATGCCGGGATAAACGGTCAATATCGGCGCGCCGATGACGCCGGCGAAGGCCGCAAGCCCTGCGCCGAGTGCGAATACGATGGTAAAGAGTCGCGAGACGCGGATGCCGACCACGCGCGCCATGTCGGGATCGTCGACGCCGGCGCGGATCATGGCGCCGAGCCGGGTGCGGTCGAGCAACAGCCAGAGGCCGATCGCAACGACGATGGCAATGACGATGACGGCGAGGCGATAGTTCGGAAAAACGAACGGGCCGGCGCGGACAAAGCCGGTGAGGCCTTCGGGCGCCGCCACCGAAATCGGATCGCCGCCCCAGACCATCAGGCAGAAGTCGGCGACCATGAAGGAAATGCCGAGCGTGACCAGCACCTGCGCCAGTTGCTGGCCCGGTAGCTGGCGCAGCAGTAGCCGTTCGAGCACGGCGCCGAACGCGGCGACGAGCACCGCCGCCAGCAGCGCCGCGACCCAGAAATTGAACATCATGCCGAGCATGCCGCCGACGAAGGTGGCGCCGAAATACGCTCCGAGCATGAACAGCGAGCCATGCGTCAAGTTCGGAATCCGCATCAGCCCGAAAATCAGGGAAAAGCCCGCTGACAACAGGAACAACAAGCTGCCGAAGGTGATGCTGTTGACCGTCAGCAGCAGCCAGAAATTCATATCCGCCGTCTTTCGCTACGCGCCGCGCCGTGATCGACCGCAGGCGCCGGCCGGCGGCGCCTGCGGGGATCGTTGCCTCAGATCAGCACTTTTTCAGCGGCGGATAGTTGCGCGAATAGACCGGGTGCGCCAGGAACTCCTTCTCCGGCCAGGTCCAGAACTGGCTGACGTTGTCGTAGGTCTTGACCGTCTTGTTCCAGAGCTTGAGGCCGTAATCGTTCTTGGCCTTTTCGATGCGGCGGACGTAAAAGTTACCGACGACATTGCCGAGATGGTCAAAGCTGATCGGCCCGCGCGGGGTGTCCTTCAATTTCACGGCCTTGAGCGCGGCCATGAACTTCTCCTTGTCCTCGGTCGATCCGCCCGCGGCTTTCAGGCCGGCTTCCACCACCTGGCAGTTGATATAGAGGCCTGCGGCATAGAAACCGGGCACAACGTTGAAATCTTTGAACATCGCCTTGGCGAATTTCTTATTGGCGTCGGTTTCGAGGTCGAGCGTATAGGGGCAACTGCTCATCATGCCGACCGCCTCGTCGCCGAAGGCATGCAGCAGCGCATCGTCGCCGCCGGTCTCGCCGGTGACGACCGGCGTTTTCTGGCCGAAATTGGCATATTGCTTCATGAAGGCCAGCGGTCCCGAACCGGCAAAGCCCTGGCAAAGCACGTCGTTGCCGGTCATCTGAGCAAGGTAGGGCGTGTAGTCGGGGGTTCCCAAAGGCACCCACAGCTTGTTGGCCACGCAGCCGCCGTCCTTCTCGAACGCCGCCTGGAAGCCGCCTTCCTGCTCGTAGCCGAAGGCGAAATCGTAATCGATGGTGATAGCCTTCTTCTTGCCCATCTCCTTCGCGGCATAATGGCCCATCACATGCATGGCCTGCGAGGAGGCCGCCGACGGCCGCAAGAAAAAGGGATTGGGGCGGCGCTGGGTCAAATCGTCGGCGCCGGCGAGGCTGAGCGTCGGTGTCTTGTGTTCGCGAATATAGTCAGTGATCGCCAACAGTTCGAACGCCGCGAGCGGACCGAGGATAACGTCGACCTTGTCGCGCTCGACCAGTTCCTGCGCTTTGGTCTTGGTGCCGGCCGGCTTGCCGCCGGTGTCGGCGGAGAAGAACTCGACCTTGCGGCCGGCCATCTTGTTGTCGTGCTCCTTCAGCCAGGTGAGCACGCCCTGTTCCATCTGGATACCGCCTTGGGCGAGCGGGCCGGTCTTGACGGTGAGCAGGCCGAGCTTGAACGGCGCGGCTTGCGCGATGGCCGGCGTCGGGAATTTGAACGTCGCCAGCGCGGCGCCGGCGGCCGTTGCTGCCATAAATTTACGGCGGGTAACTTTGCGAGACATTGTATCCTCCCTCGATCGCCCCTAGGGGGCTGCACATATTTTAGCGGCTTCGTGCGGGCATCTTGGAGCAGCCTGCACAGCTGAATTCAACCCGAATATCATAAAGCGTCATTTCGGGCCGTCGATGCAAGGGCGATGGACCGAACCAAAGCCATCATCGGCCAATGTATTCCGTTCTGTAAAGCCCGATTGCGACGTTGCGCCGCGGTGCGCGGTTTCGTCCAGCTTACGGCGCTTAACGGCCTAAATGCCGAGATAGCTCGACTTGATCTCGTCGTTAGCCTTGAGCGCCTCCGGTTTGCCCGAATAGACCACCTGGCCCTTGCTCATCACATGCACGTAGTCGACCAGCTTGAGGGCGAGGTGCGCGCTCTGCTCGACCAGCAGGATCGACAGGCCTTCTTCCTTCAGCTTGCCGATCGCCTCCCACAGGCCCTGGATGATGATCGGCGCCAGCCCTTCCGACGGCTCGTCCATGATCAGGCAATCGGGATTGGTCATCAGCGCGCGGCCGATCGCCAGCATCTGTTGTTCGCCGCCGGACAGCGTCTTGGCGCGTTGGTTGCTGCGCTCGCGCAGGCGCGGGAACAGCTTGTAGACACGCTCGAGATTCCAGCCGTGACGGTCGCGGCTGCGCTCGGCGACCAGCAGGTTTTCCTCCACGCCGAGCGTCGGAAACACGCGGCGGCCCTGCGGTACCAGGCCCATGCCGCTGCGCACGGTCTCGAAAGAGGATTTCTGGGTGATATCGTCGCCCTTGAACATGATCTTGCCGCGGCGCGGCGGGTTGAAGCCGACGATCGAATTCACCAGCGTGGTCTTGCCGACGCCGTTGCGGCCAAGCAGCCCAAGGATCTGCCCTTGCTCCAAATGCAGCGAGAGCCCTTGGAGAACATAAGCGTCCCCGTAATAGGTATGGATGTCCTGGACTTCGAGAATCGCCATGAACTTATTTCCGTTGGCGCATGATCTCATCCGAAAACCGGTTCCCACTTTTCGGGATCATGCGCTAGTCGGTTCCCAAGTAAATTTCCTGCACTTTGGCGCTGGAGTGAATTTGCTGCGGCGTGCCGCTCTCCAGAATTTCGCCGAAGTGCAGAACCGAAATTTGCGAGGCGACGTCGAACACCACGTCCATGTCATGTTCGATCAAGAGGATCGCCAGACCGGGATCGAGCTTCATCAGGAACTTGGCCATCTCGGTGGATTCGCCCGAGGAAAGGCCGGCGGCCGGCTCGTCGAGCAGAAGAATTTTTGGATCGCTGGCGAGGCCAACGACGATCTCGAGTTGGCGCTGCTCGCCGTGCGAAAGATTGCGAACTTCGACATTCTTGCGATCGAGGAACCCGGCGTCTTCGAGCAGCTTATAGGCCTTGTCGTAAACGTCTTTGTAAGATGACAGAAAGCGCCACATCACGAATTTCGAGCGGCGCAGGCCCTGGATGGCCAGAAGAACATTGTCGAGCACGGTCAATTTCGGGAATAGGCTGGTGACCTGGAACGTGCGCGCCATGCCGAGGGCGGTGCGTTGGTGGCTTGGCCAGTTGGTCACGTCTTGCCCGAACAAAAGAACTTGGCCCGACGTCACCGGAAAAATGCCGGTAATCAGATTGAACAGCGTGGTCTTGCCGGCGCCGTTCGGGCCGATGATGGCCTTGCGGTCGCCCGGCATGACGCGCAGCGTGACGTTGCGCGTGGCCTGCAAGCCACCGAAGCTCTTGCACAAATTCTTGAGCTCGAGGGCCGCGACCTCGCCGCCGTTGGATGAAGTGTCCGTGCTCACGCGCAATCCTTAAGCTGAAGCATGCGCCGGGACTTTTCGTCCAAGCCCCGGCGCAGTCGACATTATTCGCAGAACTTGCAGGGCGGGAAGTCGCGGCTGTAGACCGGCTGCGCCAGGAACTTGTCCTTCCCATAGGTCCAGAACTGGCTGACGTGCGGGTAGGTCTTGATCACGACATTCCAGAGCTCGTCCTTCGGATAGCCGAACATCTTCTTCTTCTCGACCTTCTTGATGTAGACATTCTCGATCGGATTGCGCATGTCGTCGAGTTCGACCGGACCGCGCGGCGCGTCAACCTTGATGCTCTGCATCAGCTTGATGAACTGCTCCGCCCCCGGGAATTTCCCGCCGGCCTTCTTGATCGCCTCGTCGATCCACAAAGCGGTCGTGTAGTTGTTCTCCGAATAGTAGGACGGCACTTTGCCGTACTTGGCGCGGTAGGCTTTGACGAACTTCTCGTTCGCCGGGGTCTCGATCGCCGCGCTGTAGTGCAGCGACGACACGTCGCCGATGACCTCGTCCCCCATGAAGGGCAGCACGAACTCGTCGTAGCTGGTGCCGCCGGCGATGATCGGCCTCTTGTCACCGGAGCCGCGCAGCTGCTTGGGGAATTGCAGTGCCATCGGACCGACCATCAGCGAGTAGATGGCGTCGGCATCGCTTTTCATGGTCGGGATGTAGGGTCCGAAGTCCTTGGTGCCGAGCGGCGGCCAGATTTTCTGGATGATCTTGCCGCCGCAGGACTCGAACGCTTTCTGGAAGCCGCCGACCGATTCATAGCCGAAGGCATAGTCGGCCGCGATGGTGATAATTTTCTTGTGGCCCTGATCGCAGGCCCACTGGCCGAGCGGATGGTTGGGCAGCGACGACGACCAGCTGGTGCGGATGAAATAAGGATACTTGCTCAACTGCCGCTGGGTGAGATCGTCGGCCGAGGAGATCGAGGAGATGTAGAGCGTCTTTTCGGCGGTGCTCACCGGCGCCAGCGCGTAGCCGGTCGAGGCCAGCAGGCCGCCGATAAACATGTTTACTTTGTCCTGCAGGATCAGTTTTTTTGCCTTGGTGACGGCGGTGTCCGGCTTGCCCTGGTTGTCCTCGACGATGAACTTCACGTCCATGCCGCCGAGCTTGCCGCCGTGCTCGTCGAGATAGAGTTGGAAGCCGTTGACCATGTCCTTGCCGATCTGGGCGAAGATGCCGGTCGTCGGCGCGATGAAGCCGATGCGCAGTTCGTCGGCTTGCGCCGGCGCGGCTAGGCCGAGCGCGAGCGCGCTCCCCAATAACAGTATCAGCTTAGACAGTCTCCGTGTCATGGTCGTTCTCCCTGTTTTATTGTTTTCGCCGCCCATTCAGGACGGCGCCGAAGCCAAAGTCTTGGTTTCTCCCGATTTGCTCGGTGTCTTATTGGAAGCCCTGCGCCCCTGCCGGATGCGGGCCGGCAGGCCCATCAGTCCCATCGGCAGATAGAGAATCGTGAGCACATAAACGCCGCCCAGCACGTACTGCCACCACGGTACCAGCGTCGACAGATACTCGCGCAGGGCGAAAACAATCGCCGAGCCGATGGCGCCGCCGACCAGCGTACCGGCGCCGCCGAGCACGACCATCAACAGAGAATCGACCGACGTGGTCAGCACCACCGTCTCGGGGCTGATGAGGCCGTTGGTGTGCGCCCACAAGACTCCTGCGAGCCCGCCGAAGGCGCCGGCGATGACGAAGGCGATGTATTTGTGCAGCCAGGTATTGTAGCCGAGGATTTGCATGCGCAACTCGCGCTCGCGGATGCCCTCGAGGCTGCGGCCAAAGGGCGACCGCACCAGGACGTAAAGCACGATCAAGCTCGAGGCGAAGAAGGCAAAGACCAGAAAGAAGAACGTCCTTTCGTTACTCAGGTCGAGCCCGAAATCCGGCCTGCTGGTGACGTTGATGCCATTGTCGCCGCCGGTCAGCGAATTCCAGCGGTAAGCGAGGCCCCAGACGCATTGCCCGAGCGCCAGCGTGATCATCAGGAAGTAGACGCCGCTGGCGCGCATCGCGAACAGCCCGAACAGCGCCGCCAGCGCCGCGCCGATCAGCATGCCGAGGATCACCACCAGCCAGAAGTCCCAGCCCAACCCGAGGTGATACCGGGCGGCCAAGATCGCGGTGAGATAGGCGCCGACGCCGAAATAGGCCGCTTGCCCCATCGACGAGAGACCGGTGAAGCCGAGCAGCAGGTCGACGCTCATGGCCAAGATGGCGAAGCACATCGCGCGCGTCGCCAGCAGGACCACGAACGAGCTTGTGTGCGGCACGATATAGGCAATTGCCACCAGCGCCAGCGCGACGGATCAGGATTTTCATGTTCTGGGTCATCGGTCGCCGCTCAGTCGCGTCCGAACAAGCCGGTCGGCTTGATCGCCAGGATGAGAACCATCGGGGCATAGAGCGTGAAGTAGGATACCTCCGGGAATAGCGCCTTGCCGAAATTGTCGGCGAGGCCGACCAGCAGCGCGCCGATCGCGGCGCCGCCGAGCGAGCCCATGCCGCCAATGATGACGACGGCGAAGGCGAGTGGCAGCATCTCGAAGTCGAGGCCCGGATACACGCCGAGGAAGGCGCCGCCAGTGACGCCGCCGAGCGCGGCGAGAAAGGCGCCGAGCGCGAAGATGAACATCGAGACGCGGTTGGTGTCGATGCCGACGCCGCGCGCCATCTGCGCGTCGTCGACGGTAGCGCGCACCGCGGCGCCCATGCGCGTCTTTTCCATCACTAGCCACAGAATGACACCTATCGCCAGCGCCATGACGATCATGAACACGCGATAGGCCGGGAAATACATGCCGCCGACGACGATGCTCGTGGTCAGTTCCTGCGGCGGATTGATGTCCATGTTGTTGCCGCCCCAGATATCGAGCGCGCCTTGCTGGAACAGATAGGCGAAGCCGACGGTGAGCAGCACTTGACGAAGCACGTCGTTGTCGATCGGCAGAATGGATATGCGGCTCAACACGAAGAACAAGACGATGGCGGCGAGCGCGGCGACGGCGATGAACTGAGGCCAGCTCTCGGCGACAGCCGGGAACCCACGCGCCACCGCCAGGGCGACAAGGACGGCGATGCCGATGGCGATCACCGCATTGCGCAGGTGCGCAAAACCTTCCGACCGCAGGAACAGACGCTCCATGACGAGGCCGATCGCAGCAACGGCAAGTGCCGCCACCGGCAGCGAGAGTGCCCAGGATCCCGTTACGGCGATGACGGAGAGGGCGATGTAGCCGCCCCACAGAAAATAGGCGCCATGGGAAAGGTTGACGATCCGCATGACGCCGAAGATCAACGACAGCCCGCTGCCCACGAGAAAGAGCAGCGCGCCATACGATATGCCGTTGAACGCCTGAATGACCCAGAACTGCGTATTCATTATTCTCCCTCTGGACCCTTCTGTTAATTCGAAGGTTGCCGCCAGCTTACCCGAGCTTTGCCGGGAAAGAACACCCAAATTCGACACGGGGTGTGAATTTGAAACCAAACGCGCAGCAAACTCCGTTTCACCTGTCCCATAGGGACAGGTCGCCCGCCGAAGCTTTAGCGAAGGCAGGCGGGTGAGGGGTTAGAGCCTATCGAGAGTCACTTGCCCCCTCACCCCAACTCTCTCCCCACAAGGGAGAGGGAGTCCCCAGCATTTGCGGGACGCGCGGAGGCGGCCACTGCGAATTTTCCCCAGATCAAATTATTTGCGCCCACGCCGTTTCTTGGCTGCCTGTTTTTTCGGCGGAATGATAGGCAGCAAGAGATAGGGCGCCTTGCCGCCGCTGAAATGCAGGGTCGTCGTGCCGTTGAAGATCGCGGGCGGGCGGTCTTTCGGATGGTTGTGCAGGAACGGGCCGCAGCCGGTGAGTTCGTTCTTGAAGTTCGACAGCTTGCCGCCGCTGGCGCCGCCATATTCGTAATCCTTGCCGCGGATCGATAGGCCGATACGATAGCCGGCGGGCACTGCGATCGAGGTTGGCCAGATCTCGATGTCGAGGTCCACAGGCTTGCCCTTGGCAAGCGGCTGCTTCTTGTCGTGGGTGTGATAGGGCCGGTAGGGCAGCGACATTTTCTTGTCGAGCTTTCGATGCGAGGCGCGCAGCCAGCCTTGTGCGATCGGCGTGTGCGGATCGATGGCGCCCTGGAACACGACTTCCTTCAGGTCGCCGGTGAACACGCGCAGCACGACGAAGAAATCGGCGTCCTTCGTGGACGACGAGGCGACAAGCTTGAGCGCCGAGGGGCCAGTGACCTCGGTCTCATGCTCGAGCACGGGGGTGAGGAAGGTGAGGCCTTCGCCCATGGCTTCGAATGAAAGCTTGGCGCTGCCGGACGGCTTCTTGGTGGTGAGCGCCATCGACTTGGGATCGAGATAATATTTGGTCCATTGCGTGCGTGCGATCGGCCATTCAGTTTCGGCGCGCGCGACGAATTTCTCACCCGGGTGGCGGATCTGTAGCAGCACTTTCGGCTGCTTTGACCAGCTCGTGTCCTTGCCATGCAGGAAATAGTCGAAGAAGCGCAGCTGCTGCTCGCGGCCGTAGTCGGTGTAGAAATGCGTCCAGTGCTCGATGCCGTGCGCCTCCAGCCATTTCTGCTTTGACGCGGCGCGCACGAAGCCTTCGAAATTGCCGCGCGGATGCAGGCCCTGTCCGCCCCAATTGGCGGCGGAGAACAGCGGCGTCGTCACTTTGTCCCAGACCGGGGAGCGGTCGCGGTGATAGTTGTCGTCGAGCGGATGCTTGAGGATATTGCCGCCGAAGTCGGCACGGTTCTTGGCCAGTTCTTCTTCGCTCAGCGTTTCCGGCCCGCACACCAGTTCGCCGTGCACGCGGCTGCGGCCGCCTTTTTCACCGACGCCGTGCTGCACGGTCTTTACCTGCATGTCGAACCAGTTCTCCCAAAACGTCGAGAGAATGCCGCCGTGGTGCGTCATGTCGCGGTACCAATCGGCTGAGCCTTCCCACACGCACATGGCGGCGAGATGCGGCGGCTGCAGCGACGCCACGTGCCACTGGTTCATGCCGTAGTAGGAAATGCCGTTGAGGCCGATCTTGCCGTTCGACCAGGGCTGCACGCCTGCCCATTCGATGCAGTCGTAGAAGTCTTTGGTCTCGCGCGGCGAGAAATGGTCGATGACGCCCGGCGAACAGCCGGCGCCGCGTGAATCGACGCGCACGCAGGCATAGTCGTGCGGCACCCACTTCTCCGGGTCGACCACTTCCCAATTCTGATACTTGTTGAAAGAGTTGGCAGTGACGTCCGGATGCTTCTCCGCCATGATGTTCCAGGCACTCGGATAACCATCCTGGAACGCGAGATTCTTGGCGTAGGGGCCGTAGGTGAGCAGGACCGGATATTTTCCGTCTTTCACCGGGCGAAATACGTCGGCGCGCAGCACCAAGCCGTCGTCCATGGTGATCGGCACGTTCCAATCGATCCGCATGCCATCGCGGATTTCAGACAATTGCTGCAACGACACCATCGCATCCTCCCGCGGCAATATTTTGTTGGGCGGAGGCTACAGAGATGGATGGGTTCGATACAAGCCCCATTCGTGCGCCGTCATTCCGGGACAGCGCGAAGCGCTGGACCCGGAATCGAGATGCGATCCCGCAAGCTGTTTTTGAATTCCGGATTCGCTCGCTTGTTGAGCGCCCCCGAATGACGAGGAGGCTCAGCGCTTCTTGCGCTTCAGCTTGGCCATCTTCTCTAGGACAGTGCAGACCGCGGCGGTGTCGAGCGCGCCGAGGCCGCTTTTCATCGCCTTGATGTAGACCGGCTTGGTGGCGTTGAACATCGGCGTCGGCACTTTGATCTGGCGCGCGTAGTCGCCGATCACCTGCATGTCCTTGTCCCACACGTCGATCTTCATGGTGGCGTCTTTGTAGTCGCCCTTCACCATCATCGGCACGCGCAATTCGAACACGCGCGAATTGCCGGCGCCCGGCGTGATGAGGTCGAAGATCAACTGCGGCGGCAAGCCGGCCTTCATGCCCAGCACCATGGCTTCGGCAGAGGCGACGTTATTGATAGCGACCAAAAGGTTCGCCACGTATTTGATCTTGCTGCCGTTGCCAAAGGCGCCAACGTCATAGACCTCACGGCCGAATGCCTTGAACATCGGACGCAGCCGCTTGATCAGGCCGGAATTGCCGCTGGCATAGAATATCAAGTCGCGGTTGCGGGCCTGCGAGCCGGTGCCGCTGACCGGCGCGTCGAGCATCTGATGGCCGGCCTTGGCCAGCACGCGCGCGGCTTTTTCCTTGTCGGCGATAGTGAAGGTGCCCATTTCCACCAGCGTCTTGCGCGGCAGATCGGCGGCGGCGATGGCGCGCGCGGTTTCCATCAGTGCTTGCGGCTTGGGCAGGCTGGTAAGGATGACCGGCGCCGCTTTGGCAACATCGACAGCGTTGTGGGCGATTTCGACGCCGGCGCGGGCGGCTTCGCGGCGGCGCGCAGTGCTGATGTCGTAGCCAATCACGCGCCAGCCGGCGGCCGCCAGATTCTTGGCGAAAGCGCCGCCCATGATGCCGAGGCCGATGACGCCGACTGTGCCCTTGGATTTCTTCGCCCCAGCCATTCCGGTTTCCCCATGGTGAAAATGCTAATAGCAGCGTACCGATTTGATGCGGTGTCATAGTGATCGCGCGCGTCACTGTCGAGTGGGCCTAAAGTCGCGAGGCGGCTTTCAAGCTGCGCCGCAATCGCCTATCGTCGCCGGTAAAAGCAGTTGAGGGAGGAGTCATGCAGATCGGAGTTGCGGGTCTTGGTGCCATGGGTGGCAATGTCGCCCTGCGGCTGATGGAGGTCGGCCATCAGGTGACGGTGTGGAATCGCACGCCGGATAAGACCAAGCCCATCGCCGACGCCGGCGCCAAAGTCTCCGCCACGCCGGCCGAGCTGGCAAAGGTGAGCGAGGCGGTGATCACGCTGCTTACCGATGGCGCGGCAATCGACGCTGTCTACAACGGGCCGAACGGCCTGCTGTCGGGCGACGTCAAGGGCAAGCTGTTCATCGAGATGAGCACGGTCGCGCCCAAGGTCGAAACCGATCTCGCGCCTAAGGTGCGGGCGAAGGGCGCGGCACTCGTAGAGTGCCCGGTCGGCGGCTCGACTGCGCCTGCGCGCAAGGGCCAGTTGCTCGGCCTGATGGGCGCGGAGCCGGCCGATGCCGCACGCGCGCGGCCGATCCTCGAACAGCTCTGCCGCAAGGTTGAGCATTGCGGGCCGGTCGGCACCGGCGCCGCCATCAAGCTGTCGATCAATTTGCCGCTGATGGTCGCCTGGCAGGCTTACGGCGAGGCGTTTTCCATCGCGCGCAGCGTCGGCTGGGACGCCAAACGCCTGGTCGACCTGTTCGTCGAGAGCAACGGCGCCAACAAGGCGATCGGCATGCGCGCCGACATGATCGTCAAGATGCTCGAGGGCAAGGATCCTGGGCCGACGACGTTCTCGATCGCCAACGGCGTCAAGGATCTGCGCACCATGATTGCAACCGGCGAGGCGCTCGGCGCCGATATGATCGCGACCAAGGCCGCGCTTGCCGGCTTCGAGGACGCGACCTCGCACGGCTTCGGCAACGGCGACGGCTCGCAGATGACGGTCTATTGGTCGAACAAGAAGAAGTAACGCACGGCCGGGGAGGCCACCCATGAAACTTTTTTCGTTCTGGCGGTCGCTGGCGACATTCCGCGTGCGCATCGCGCTCAACCTCAAGGGCATCGCACCCGACGAGGTGATCGACGTCAATCTGATGCAGGGCAAGCAGCGCGACGCAGCTTTCGCCAAGGTCAATCCGATGAAGGCGCTGCCGGCGCTGATCCTCGACGACGGCACGGTGCTGTTCGAGTCGCTCGCCATCCTCGAATATCTCGACGAGACGCACCCCAATCCGCCACTCTTGCCGAAGGAACCGAAAGCGCGCGCGCGCGTGCGCGGCCTGGCGCAGATCATCGCCTGCGACACCCATCCGTTGATTGTGCCGCGGGTGCGCGAGTTTCTCGCGCATGAATACAAGGTCGACGAGCCGGGCGTTTTGAAATGGGGCCACCATTGGCACGTCGAGGCGCTCAAGGCGCTGGAGACCAATCTGTCGACCTCAAAGGAGACCGGCCGCTTCTGCCAGGGCGACCAGATCACCATCGCCGACATCTGTCTGGCGGGCCAAGCGGCGGGCTCGACTTATTTCAAGGTCGACCTTGCGCCGTTCCCGACGGTCAAGCGCATCGTCGACACCTGCATGGCGATCGATGCTTTCGCGCGCGCGCATCCGATGAAGCAGCCCGGCGCGCCAGCCGCGATCTGATCGCATGCTCAACACCGCAATCGTCGGCCTCGGCTGGTGGGGCAAGAACCTGGTGAAATCCGCGCGCGATTTCGGCGCGCCGATCAACTTCGTGCACGGCGTCACGCTCGAGCCCGATACGGTGCGCGACTTCGCCGCCAAATATAAAATTCCGATCGGCACTTCTTTCGATGAAGTGGTCGCCGACCCGGCCGTCAAGGCCGTGGTGCTGGCGACGCCGCACACCAAGCATCCGGCGCAAGTCAAGGCGCTGGCCGCGGCCGGCAAGCATATCTACTGCGAGAAGCCGTTCGCGCTCAGCAAAGCCGAAGCCGCGGCCATGCTCGATGCGGTCAAGCGCGCCGGCGTTGTCATCGCCGTCGGCCATCATTTCCGGCTGATGCCGTCGATGCGCGTGCTGGCCGAGTTGAAGGAACAGGGCGCCTTCGGCACCATCATGCATGCCGAAGGCAATTACAGCCACGACTGGCTGGCCAGTTATCCGGCCGACAGTTGGCGCATGTCGGCGCAGGAAAGCCGCGCCGGCGGCATGACCGGCATGGGCATCCACGTGCTCGACTGCTTCCGCGACATGGTCGGGCCGATGAAGCGCATCAGCGCGCTGTCGAAGGCACGCGCGCTCAAATTGCCGACCGGCGACACCACCGCGGCATTGATCGAGTTCGAAAACGGCGCCACCGGCGCGCTCGGCACCACCATCAAGACGCCATTCCGCTGGCGTATCGCCATCTTCGGCGAGAACTGCTGGGCCGAAAGCGTCTCGGAGACGCGTGCCATCGTGCGCCGCGCCGGCAAGGACGAGCCGGAAGTGGTCGACCGGCCGGCCGACAATCACCTCGGTCGCAACCTCGATTATTTCGCCAAGGCCGTGCTGGGGCAGGACGCGTTCCCGATTTCGCCCTCCGGCATATTGCAAACGGCCGCTGCGCTCGAAGCCGTGTTCAAGTCGGTCGATGCGGACGGGGCGTGGATGACGGTGTAACCGTCGCGGCGCGACGATCGGTCCACTTCGACGACGATGCCGGGTGCATCTCACTCAGTTGACTATTTGCCGCGGGTCGCCGGAGTGGCCGAGTTGACCTGGGTCAATGCAAAGACGGCAAATTTCAGCGATCATTTTGAACGCATGAAAAGGAGGACTTGGATGGCAACCTCCGTAGGGGCGCTGCGAATCTCGACAATGTGCGAGCGGTGCAAGACGCATCTGATCGCACCGGAATGGTCGGAAGCCATCAACGAGCGGGAGACGGTCTATATCTGGTCGTGCTCCGTCTGCGGCCGCGAGTTTCAGACGGTCGACGAGTGCGCCGAGCCGGTGCTTTCCGAGAATGAATTGGCGGAGGAATTTCTGCCGAATCTCTTGGTCGCCTGAGCTATTGATGCCGCCGATGCTGAGTGCCGGCGGCGTTGGACGCTGCATTCAAGCGACGCCGAGGCCGCGGAGACGACAGATTTGGGGCATGAGCGCAGGGAAGCGGCGCAGCAGCGGTCTGGCTTGACCCCGCAATCGTGCGAACCGCCGCCTGGCGCCGAGGGCGCCAGGCGGGCTGAGTTCATTGCGCCTTGATGCCGGCGGCCTTGATGATCGGCCACCACTTGTTGATTTCCGCGCGCTGGAACTTGGCCAACGCCTCCGGGCTCTGCTCGTCGGGCGGGAAGATGTCCTGGGAGAGCGCGGTGAGCTTCTTGCGGATCTCCGGGTCGGCCAGGGTTGCCCGCAACGCTCCGTTGAGCTTCGCGATGACGTCTTTCGGCGTGCCCTTCGGCGCCCAGAAGGCGTGCCAGAACGTGAAATAGAATCCCGGCAGGCCGGCCTCGTCTGTCGTCGGAATGTCGGGCGCGGTTGCCAGCCGCCGTTTGTCGGTGACGGCGAAGACCTTGACCTTTCCGGCCTTGAGCTGCGCCATCGAGACCGCCGGCGTATTGAGCAGCACGTCGATCTGTCCGGACACGATCGCCTGCGTCGAATCGCCGGCGCCGCGATAGGGAATCATCTGGATCGGTGAATTAATCGCCTTCTGGAACAGAATGCCACTGACATGGCTGGGCGAGCCGATGCCGGAATTGCCTTGGGTCGCCTTGTCCGGATTGGCCTTGATCCAGGCGATCAATTCCTTGAGGTTGTTGGCAGGCATGGTGGCGCGCGACACGATCAGGAACGGCTGCGTCGCGATCAGCCCGATCGGGTCGAGGTCCTTCAACAGATCGAACTTGAGATTGTAGATCGCGCCAGTGGCGACGTTGGTGCCCCATTGGCCGATCAGGATGGTGTAGCCGTCGGGCGCCGCACGAACGACACGGTTGACTCCGATGGTGCCGCCGGCGCCGGAGGTGTTTTCCACGACGATGGTCTGGTTGAGCGCTTTGCGCATGCCTTCCGCCATCAGCCGCCCGATGACGTCGGTGGAACCGCCGACGCTGAGCGGAACCACCAAGGTGATCGGCCGCGATGGATAATTGTCGGCCGACGCGGAGCCAATGCAAGCCGCAGCCAGAGCTAAGCCGAACAGCCATTTCTTCATGAAGGACCTCCTCTATATATTGCCGTGTTTTTGTTTGTGCGCTGCGGACTATTGACGGCGCAGGCCGCGATTTCAAGGCGGTTGGCGCGGACGGGCGTGTGGATGGCGGCATGAATCCTTGCTACAGCGGATTTGGTCCAAGTCAGAACGCGTGCATCAGGACGGTATCATATGCTTCAGGATCGATTTGTGCCGCCGAACGGCGCGTTCACCCGCAGCGTGACGGTGCGGTTTTCCCATTGCGACCCCGCCGGCATCGTCTACTTCCCGCATTACTTCGATATCTTCAACGGTCTGATCGAGGACTGGTACGGCGAAGAACTCGGCTACAATTATGCCGACCTGATCATGGGCAGTCAGTTCGGCTTTCCCTTCGTGCACATCGATTGCGACTTCAAGATCCCGAGCCGGATGGGCGACATCATCGAGCTCACCATTCTGGTCGAGCGCATCGGTCGCTCATCGCTCGGCATCGCCATTGTCTGCCATCACGATGGGATGGAGCGTCTGCGCGCGCGCATGGTCACCGCCATGATGTCGCTGGAAACGCGCAAGCCGGTACCGTTGCCGCCGGCGTTGCGCGACAAGATCGAAGCCTATCAGCGCAAGACTTCGGGCGGCTAGCGCATGATCCCGAAAGCTGTCCCCGACCCCCGATCGGGGATAGGAGCCGGTTTTCGGACAAGATTATGCGCAAAAAAGTGCGCTACTTCTCGATCGGGAATCCGACAATGCTGCCCCATTCGGTCCACGAGCCATCGTAGATCTTGACGTTCTTGAGGCCGAGAATTTGGCCGAGCGCGATCCAGCCGATGGTGGCGCGGTGGCTCAGCCGGCAATAGCAGACGATATCGTCGAATTTTTCCGGCGCGATGCCGGCCGCGGCTAGCGTTTGACGAAGCTGGTCCGGCGATTTGAACGAATCGTCTGCGTTCAGCAGGTCCTTGAAATAAAGATGCACGGCGCCGGGGATGCGCCCAGTCCGCTCGGCGCCGTGATCGACGGCGAAGGAATAATCGGAGACACGCTCGCCCGAATATTCCTCCGGCGAACGCAGGTCAATCAGCAGCCGTTGCGGATGCCGCAAGTGCTCGCGCAAATTGTCGCGGCCCACCCGCATAGCCGAGGGACCGGCTGGCGGCGGCGGATAGGCGACGGCGGGAAAATGCGGCACGTCGCGCGATAGCGGCCGCCCTTCGATCACCCATTTCCGCCGCCCGCCATCGAGCAGCAACAACTTCGCGTGTCCGGCCATGGTGAAGGCCCAATAGGCGTAACTGCCGAACTGGACCGGATCGCCGTACAGCACGACGATCGTCTGCGGGCCGATGCCGACGCTGCCGAACAGTTTGGCCATCGCCGCCGGTGTGATGAAATCACGGTCGGTTTCGTGCCAGCACGCCGTCTTCCAGTAGAACCACAGCGCGCCCGGGATATGCCCCTCGCGATACGCTTTATCGTCGCGGATGTTGCAGACCTCGAGGATGCGCAAATCGGGATCGGCGAGATGCTGCTCGAGCCAGGCGGTTGAGACGAGCGAGGAGGAGGCCATCGGAGTTGTTCCTTACGCGAGAATGACAAGCCGGAACTTCAGGCGGACATTTTACGCTTCGCCGGTCCGGCCAGTGTTTGATCCCACACCGCGTGAATGTGGGCGACCTCCTGCTCGAAGCGCTGGAGAAACAGCCGCGCTTGCGTCGACAGCGTGCGCCGGGTCGGCTGGATCACCACGAATTCGGCGTGCAATTCGGGCGCCACAATCGGATTGACGATCAACTCGCCGCGGCCGATGTCGTTGATCGAGATGACGCTCGGCAGGATCGTCACCCAATCGGAACGAGCGACGAATTCGAGCGTGGCGATCATGGCGTCCATTTCCAGCACGGCCTCGACTTCAACGCCGTGGCTCTGGAAATAGGTCTCGAGATTGCGCCGGCGGATATTGTCCGGTCCTGGCAGCAGGAATTTCAGCGGCTTGCATTCGGCAAGCCTCAAGGGAGCGAGCGGTGCAAAGCCGCGCTTCGGACCGGAGATGAGCATTTCTCGGTCTCGGACAAGCAGGCGCGACTTCAGCCCGATAGTGCCCTCGAAGGCCGGCACCACCGCGAAGTCGAGTTCTTCGTCGAGCGCCATTTCGGTCAACAAAGAGCTATAGCCCTCGACGATGTGCAGGCGCACCTCCGGGCAACGCGGCACGAAGTCATCGAGCACCGGCGCCAGCACCGCGCGAGTGAAGGTCGGCATTAAGCCGATGCGCAATTCGCCGGTGACCTTGCCGGAAAGTGCGCGCGCCTCTTCGGCGGCATTTTCCAGTGCGCCGATCGCCTCGACGCAGCTTTTGTAGTAGCGCAAGCCTGCCGGCGTCGGCTTGACCGCGCCGCTCAGTCGCTCGAACAGCTTCACGCCCAGCGTGCGCTCGACGGCGGCCACATGCTGGGAAATGCCCGATTGGGTTGCATTTTCGCGCTCCGCTGCGCGGGTAAAGGAGCCTTCCTCGCAGACCGCAATCACGGCGCGAATTTGCCTTAAGGGGACGTTCCGCATCCTGACACCGTCATTAGAAAATATAATGGCTAGACCCCGATTATATTATTTCTTCTGGACGCGCCAGCCGAATAACATCGCGCCGAATTCATTGAAAAACGGCGCGGCCGGCGCGCCGCGTGGGAGGACACTATGGGTACTGCGAATTTCGGCATTGCGGGCATGGATTGGCAGCAGAAGGTCAACTGGGACCGCCTGCGCGAATACCGTATCGACCGCGCGCGCAAGATGATGAAGAAGCACGGGCTCGGCGCCGTGCTCTGCATGTACGATGAGAACTGCCGCTACATCACCGGCACGCTGACGCCGGGCTGGAACCGGCTCAAGCCCGGCCTGCGCTACGCCATGCTGTGCGGCGACAGCCGTCCGATTCTGTTCGAACAAGGCGACATCGGCTTCCAGGTCGAACGCCACAGCCCGTGGATTCCGAAGGAGAACGTGCGCCACTCGTTCGCCTGGATCAAAGGCGCCGCCGGGCCGGCCTCGGTCCAGCAGGTGACTAAGTTCGTCAATGCTGTGAAGTCGGCGATGAAGGAGCACGGCGTGGCCGGGCAGAAACTCGGCGTCGACTTCATCGACATCAACATGATTCAGGTCTTCAAGGAGCACAACATCGAGTGGGTCGACGGCATGACGCCCATGATGGAAGCGCGCGCCGTCAAGAGCATCGATGAGCAGGAATGCTTCCGCATCGTCGGCGCCATCGGCGACGCCACCCACTGGGAGTGCATGAAGTTCCTGCGCCCCGGCATCACCGAGAACCAGGTGACCGCGCATCTGATGGAATATCTCTATAATTTCCCGGGCATCGAGGATGTCGAGGATGTGATCGTGTCGTCCGGCCCGAACACCTGGCCGAACTGGCGCAACTTCTCCGACCGCATCATCCAGCCGGGCGACATCGTGTTCATGGATTTGGCTGCGCTCACCTGGAACGGTTACAAGTCCTGCTATTACCGGACTTATTGCGTCGGCAAAGAGCCCACGCAGGAGCAGAAGGACACCTACGAGATCGCGCTCAAGTGGCTGTACGATTCGATCGGCGCGGTGAAAGTCGGCGCCACCACGCGCGACATCGCGTTGAAATGGCCGTCGGCGATGGAAACCTGGGGCTACGAGGACGAGGACCAGGCAGCGGCCAATCTGTGGGGCCACGGCCTCGGGCTGGCGCAGTACGATCCGCCGGTAATCTCGCGCATCTGGTCGCTCGATCACCCGATCGACATCCAGGAAGGCATGACCTTTGCGCTGGAAACCCAGCACGGCAAGAAGTTTCGCTACGGCGTGCGCATCGAGGAGATGCTGATCGTGAAGAATGACGGGATCGAGATCGTCTCGAATTTCCCGGTCAAGCAGATCACGGTCGTCGATCCGCTGCCGGGCTATGGCGATCACGTCAAGTAAACTACAGTAGCCTTCATCCTGACGGGCCTGCGCGCGGCGCAGGCCTCGAAGGATGACAGGCCGCGGCCGTCGCTCTTTGAGGCCCGACGTAATTGCGCCGATCACCTCAGGCTGACGGAAAAAGGTACGGTTTGAGATGTCATCTCCGTTCATCCTGCCGCTGGCCGATCCTGCCGCGACCGATCCTGAACGGGTTGGGCCGAAGGCTGCCAATCTGGCGGCGCTGACGCAAGCCGGCCTGCCGACGCCGGGCGGCTTCGCGTTGACCGCGGAAGCCTATCGTCATCAGTTGCGTCACCTCGGCGTCACCGACGTGGCGGCGCAATACAACACGGCTGAGCGGCCGATCTCGCGCAAACTGTCGGTGCAAATTCGCCTCGCGCTCTACCAAGAGCCGATCGCGCCGGGGATTCTCGAGCCGCTGCTGGCGGCGTGGCGCGCGCAGCGGGCGGAAACGCCGCTCGGCGCGGTGCGCTCGTCGGCGCTGATCGAGGATCGCAAGGGCGCGAATTTCGCCGGCCAGTTCGAAAGCTTCCTTGGGCTTTCCGACGAAACCGAATTCCTGACCGCAGTGCGGGCCTGCTGGGCGGCCCTGTGGACGTCGCAAGCGCGCCGGTACATGGAAAATCACGATCTGTCGCCGGCCGACACCGCCATGGGCGTGCTGATCCAGCCGCTGATTTCCGCGCGCGCCTCGGGTGGCGGCTTGAGCGAGACCGCCGAATGCCAGATGCTGATCTCCGCCACTTGGGGCCTCGGTTCGGCGATCGCCCAGGGCGAAGTGGTGCCGGATCGCATCGTTCTCAGCAAAAATGGTTTTCTGCGCACGGTGGAAGCCGGCCGCAAGGGCCACCGCGACACCTGCGATCACGGCGTCGCGGCACCGCAACTGGTGCCCGCGGATCAGGTGAACGAGCCGTGTCTGACGGCGGGCGAAGCAGTGACGCTCGGGCGTCTGCTGCGCAAATGCGAGCAACTCGCCGGCCAGCCTGTCGAGATCGAATGGGCGATCGACGAGAACGGCTTCAAGCTGTTGCAGTCGCGGCCGCTGCACGTGGAGGCCGCCATCGTGCCCGACGAAATCTGGCTGCAGCATCCCGGCGTCCGCGGCCATGCCGCCGGCATCGGCTGGGGTTCCGGCAAGGCCGTGGTGGTGAATTGCGAATGCGAATTGGCGCGCGTCGGCCACGGTGACATCCTGGTGACGCGCGTGGCGGGACCGGCGCTGAGCCATATCCTGCCGCGGGTCGCCGGCGTCGTGGCCGAACTCGGCGGCTCGACCTCGCATATGGCGTCGCTGGCGCGCGAGCGCGGCATTCCGATGGTGCTCGGCGTGCTCGACGCCACCCGCAAGATTCCCGACGGCGTACAATGCGCCGTCGACGGCGTCGCCGGCATCGTACGGTGGCAACGGTGAGCGGCAAACCGCGCATCTTTGTCACGCAGCCGGTCGCCGACAGCGCCATCAAGCGGCTGCGCGCCATGGGCAGCGTCAAGGTCTTCCCAGACGACAGCCGCATCATTCCGCACAAGACGCTGATCTCGGCCGTGCGCAAGGCCGACATTCTTTTCTGCCTGCTGCACGACAAGATTGACCGTGCGGTGGTCGCGGCGAACCCCAAGCTTCGCCATATTGCGGCGCAATCCATCTCGCCGTCGAATATCGACGTCGCCGAGGCGACCGCGCGTGGCATCCCGGTCACGGTGGTGCCGCCGGTGACGACCGAGGCGACCGCCGATATGACTTTCGGGCTGATGCTCGCGGTCGCGCGGCGCATGACGGAAGGCGACCGGCTGGTACGTGCCGGCAAGTTTCCCGGCGGCCAGTCGCGGCATCTGCTTGGTGCGATCGTGCACGGCAAGACCGTCGGCCTCGTCGGCGGCGGCGGCCTCATCGGCAAGGCGGTGGCGCGCCGCGCGCACGGATTCGACATGCGCGTGCTCTATTCCACGCCGCGCCGCAAGCCGGAAGCGGAAGAGCGTGAGGCTGGCCTCGAATACGTGCCGCTCGAACAGTTGCTGCGCGAATCCGATTTCGTGTCGCTGCACCAGCCGCTCAATCCGACGACGCGCCACCAGATCGGCGCGCACGAGTTTGGCCTGATGAAGAAGACCGCGTTCATCATCAACACGGCGCGCGGGCCGATCATCGACGAGAAGGCCCTCATCCGCGCGCTGAAGGCGCGCAAGATCGCCGGCGCCGGTCTCGACGTGTTCGAGCACGAGCCGAAGGTGCCGACCGAATTGAGGAAGATGAAAAACGTGGTGCTCGCACCGCATCTCGGCAGCGCTACCGTCGAGGTGCGTGAAGAGATGGCGAACATCGTCGTCGACAATATTCAGGCGCTGATCGAAGGCCGCGTGCCGCCGAATTGCGTCAATCCGCAGGTGGTGCTGAGGCCGTCCTGACGGCGCGGAATTGCAAAAACCGGGAGAGTGACAATGGCCGAATTGCCCAAACTCAACGTAGTGATTGCCAACAACTTCGGCCATTTGCCGATGTTCATTGGCGCAGAGAAGGGCTACTTCAAGCAGCACGGCGTCGACGCCAGCTTCAAGGTGGTGGATACCGGCACCGACATGGTCAATGCCCTGCACGACGGCCTCGCCCAGGTCGGCGATATGAGCACGACCACCTATCTCAAAGCCGTGCACGCGGGCAATCCGTTCCAGGTCATCGGCCTGATCATGAACGACGCCACCAACGATCGTTGCGATACCCCGCTCGCCATCGTCACCAAGAAGGGCAGGGGCATCAATGTCGGCAATATCGGCGACGTGAGGGGCAAGACGATAGGTCTGGCGAAAGGCCAGACGTCGGACGAATATTTCAAGATGGTGCTGCGCCGCGCTGGCGTGAAGTACGAAGATGTCACCATCGAGAACATCTGGTCACAGTTCGGCCTCGCGCCCGCATTGAAGGAGGGCAAGGTCGACGCCATCGTGACCTGGGAGCCCTATGTGTCGCAGGCGCTCACCGAGATTCCGGATTCCTATGAAGTGATCCGCGGCGGCCAGCACATGTCCTATGTGATGGTCGCGGTGGCGCACGGCCCGACGGTCGAGTCGAAGCCCGCGGTCATCAAGAGCATCGCCGCCGGTCTCGCGCAGTCCTCGCACTTCACGCGCCACAATCCCGACGAGGCGGTGGAAATTTTCGCCAAATGGGTGCCGGGCACGGATGTTGCCATCGGCAAGAAGGCGATCCGCAACATCCACTTCGATCCGCGCATGTCGCCGAATGTGCTACGCGCCTTCGAAAACGCCGAGGACGAGGTGCTGATGAACACGCTGAAAGGTGCACCGCGTCTCAACGTGCCGAGCCTGTTCCGGCCCGAGTTTATGCAGCAGGTCGAGAAAGAGCATCCGGAGTATTTCGCGGACCTGCCGAAGCTGACCTGAACGGTCATTCCGGGGCCGGCCGAAGGCCGGAACCCGGAATCCAGAGCGGCACGCAGGGAGTCCTGGGTCTGGATTCCGGGCTCGTGCGCTTTGCGCGCCCCCCGGAATGACGAGTCACATCACTCCGCGGTCCAGCCGCCGTCGAGCACCAGCGCCGCGCCGGTCATCAGCGACGAGGCGTCGGAGGCCAGGAAGACGATGGCGCCGGTCAGTTCCTCGAGCTGGCCAAGGCGGCCGAGCTTGATTTTGCCGAGCACCTCGTCGCGGAACGCCTTGTTCTCGAAGAACGGCCGCGTCATCGGGGTTTCCAGGAACGTCGGCCCCAGCGAATTGACGCGGATATTGTGCGGCGCGAGCTCGATCGCCATCGCTTTGGTGAAGCCCTCCATGGCGTGCTTGGCGGCGCAATAGACGGTGCGGCGTGCGGCGCCGACATGGCCCATCTGCGATGAAATATTGATGATCGAGCCGGGGAGTTTTTCCGCGTGCAGCCGCAGCGCCACCGTCTGCGCCATGAAGAAGGCGGCCCGCACGTTGAGATTCATGATCGCGTCGAAATCCTCTACCGTGACGTCCGGCAGGAAGGCCGGCCGGTTCATGCCGGCATTGTTGACCAGCACCTGATAGGGCGCGCGTTCGGAGAGCGCCCTGCGCGAGACCGCGATATCGGTGACGTCGAGCGTGAGCGCGTCGGCCTGCTGGCCGCGGCTACGGATCGCCGCAGCCGCTTCTTCGATTTCGCTTCTTGTGCGCGCGACAAGTGTGACATGGGCGCCGGCGTCGGCCAGCGCGGACGCCGCGGTTAGCCCGATGCCGCGGCCCCCGCCGGTCACCAGCGCGCGCCGGCCGTCGAGGCGGAAGGAGGCGGTTGGGGTGAGGGCGACCTGGCTCATGGCATCCCGCGAACGCAGGTCTTTTCCCTCCCCCCTTGTGGGGGAGGGTTAGGGAGGGGGGTATTGCGTTTGGTAAAGGGAGCGCGACGAAGGACCCCCACCCCCGACCCCTCCCCACAAGAAGGGGGAGGGGAGTCGCGCAGAGTTCGTTGTGCGCGCATTATTCCGCCGCCTGCGCGTAAGGCACGTTGCGCCCGCCATAGCGGCGGACGCGGATATTGGCCTGCTCGGCGTGCGCGGTGAAGCCTTCCAGGATGCATAGCCGCGAGCAGACTTCCCCAATCTTGGCGCTGGCCTCGTCGGTCAGGACCTTCTGGTAGGTGCAAGTCTTGATGAACTTGCCGACCCACAACCCGCCGGTGAAGCGGGCGTTCTTTTTGGTCGGCAGCGTGTGGTTGGTGCCGATCACCTTGTCGCCATAAGCGACGTTGGTGCGCGCGCCCAAGAACAGCGAGCCGTAGTTCTTCATGTTGTTGAGGAAGTAGTCGGGATCGCGCGTCATCACCTGCACGTGCTCGGACGCCACGCGATCGGCCTCGGCCACCATCTCGTCATAGCTGTCGCAGACGATCACTTCGCCATAGTCTTTCCAGGACTGGCCCGCGAGATCGGCGCTCGGCAGGATCGTCAACAGCCGCTCGACCTCGTTCATGGTGTCGCGCGCGAGCTTCTCGGAATTGGTGATCATCACCGCCGGCGAGTTCGGCCCGTGCTCGGCTTGGCCGAGCAGGTCGGTGGCGCAGAGTTCGCCGTCGACACTGTCGTCGGCGATGATCAGCGTTTCGGTCGGTCCGGCCAAGAGGTCGATGCCGACGCGACCGAACAACTGGCGCTTGGCTTCGGCGACATAGGCGTTGCCGGGACCGACGATCATATCCACCGGGGCGATGCTTTCGGTGCCGAGCGCCATGGCGGCCACCGCCTGCACGCCGCCGAGCACGTAAATGTCATCGGCGCCGCCGAAATGCATGGCGGCGACGATCGCCGGATGCGGCCCGCCCTTGAACGGCGGCGCGCAGGCGATGATGCGCTTCACGCCGGCGATTTTGGCGGTGACGATCGACATATGCGCCGAGGCGACCATCGGATAGCGCCCGCCCGGCACGTAGCAGCCGATCGAGTTCACCGGGATGTGGCGGTGGCCGAGCACGACACCGGGCAACGTCTCGACCTCGAGGTCGTGCATGGTGTCGCGCTGCTTCTGCGCGAAGTTGCGCACCTGCGCCTGCGCGAATTTGATGTCCTCGAGGTCGCGCTTGCGGACCTGCGCGATGGCGCGCTCGATCTCCTGCGCGCTGAGGCGGAAATCCTTCGGCGACCATTTGTCGAACTTTTCCGACAGTTCGCGGATCGCCGCATCCTTGCGCTCGTCGACTTGCGCCAGGATACCTTCCACCGTCTCGCGTACCTTGGCGTCGGCGGCCTTGATGGCGCCGGCGTCCATTCCGCGTTTGAGATAGCGAGCCATGACGTTCTCCTTACAGCGTTACTCATTGACCGGCGGCCAGAGGCGCGGGCCGATCACCGGTGAGCCCGGCGTGTGGATGGTGTAGCGAACAACGCGCCCTGTCCATTCCTTCGCGTCCATGGCCAGCGCCTCGTGCGGCTCTTCGAAGTCGCGCAGCCGCGCCTTGAGCGAGACGAATTCGTAGAGGATCGCGTGCTTGACCCAACCGGCGACGCAATTGAGCTTGCGCGCGGCGATGCAGCCCGGCATCCGCGCCATGTGCGGCAGGCGGTATTGCGCGTACCAGCAGCCGAGGTCGAATTCGTCCTCGATGCTGCGCACGCGGAACGAGCCCATCTGGATGGCCGGGCCGGGCGTGCCGCCTTGCGGGCGCTGGCCGATGGCCGGGCCGTTGACGCGCGCTTCTTCCGAGAAGATTGCGCTGCGGACGCCTTGGCGCAACGCCAGCATGTCGCGGAAGCGGACGTCCTTTTCGATCTCCAGCGCCAGCGGCGAGAAAAACGTGTGCGGCGAGGGCGCTCCGACGAGAATGACATATTGCGAGCCGTTGCCGATGTCCTCGTCGGGTCGGGCGAGGATATCGGCGCCAAGCGCACGCATCTTCTCGCCGCCGCCGTCGTTGCGGTAGTGCGCGACCCAGGCGAAGCCGGGCATCTGCTGCAGCGCCGGCAAATAGTGGCCGTGCAACCAGCCGAGGAAGCGCTCGCGCGTGTCGTCGGCGAGGTCGTACCATGTCGCCCAGATGCCGTCGTCCATGGCCCTTTCCTTCCACCTCTCCCCGCTTGCGGGGAGAGGTCGGACCGTCGAGCGGCGCGAGGCGATCCGGGTGAGGGGGGCACCGCGAGCCTGAGAGCTTCGACGCCTCATCCTCACCTGACTTGCTTCGCTCGCCACCCTCTCTCCGCAAGCGGGGAGAGGAAAGAATTTACTTGATCGCCTGCGGATTGATCGGCGAACCGGTGCCGCCGGTGATGATCAGCGGCGGGCCGCAGAAGAAGAACTCGTAGACCCCGTCCTGGTCGCAGTCATCGGCCAACTCCTTGAGGTAGAAGATCTCGCCCATGCACAGGCCCATGGCCGGGATCACCACCCAGTGCCACGGCTGGTTGGCGTCGGTGGTCTCGTTCGGCCGCACTTCGACGCCCCAGGTATCGGTGCAGATGGCGGCGACTTCCTTCTCCTGGCACCAGTAGCAATTTTCGAATTTGACGCCCGGCGCGTCGCCGCCGGCATAACCGCCCCATTGCTTCTCGGCGAGGCAGCGCTCCATCTGTCCGGTGCGCACGATAACGAAGTCGCCACGCCCGATCGAGACGTTCTGCTCCTTGGCGCATTTGTCGAGTTCGTCGTTGGAGATGCTTTCGCCGTCCTGCATCCATTTCACGCCGCGGAAACGTGCAATGTCGAGCAGCACGCCGCGCCCGACCATCTTGTCCTTGGAATTCTCGATGCCGAGCACGGAGAGTCCGCGCGAATCGATCAGCTTGGCGTCGTGACCGTTATAGGCCTTGTCCTCGTAAAACACGTGGCCGAGCGCGTCCCAGTGGGTGGCGCCTTGCACGCAGAGCATCAGCGTGTCGTCGGCGTAGCGGATCTTGTTCCAATCTTGCTGGCCGGCGACGGCGTCGGTACCGGTGGCGAGCATCTGGTGGATCGGGTTGAAGCGACCGCCGAACAGGCCGTTCTGCGGGCCTTCGCGGTCGAGCGGGATGCCGAGCGCGAACACCTTGCCGGTGCGGATCAGGCTCGCCGCCTTGACGATATCCTCGGGCTTGACGTGGTTGAGCGTGCCGACTTGGTCGTCTTTGCCCCAGCGGCCCCAGTTGGAAAGCTTTTTCGAGGCCTCGGCGATCGCTTGTTTGCCGACCTTGATGTCCATGGCGTTCATCCCATTGTTGACGTTTTTTACAAGGCCGCAACGTGGAAAACCGGCCATTTCGTCGGCAATATTGCGCCGGGTTACGGTGTTTCAGCAAGCGGATATGTGCACAGCTTTGACAGCGCCCGCACCGCTTGCGCATGATCCAGCAACAAGTTGGCCACCGAGTGTCGGTGACCATCAGGGAGGGTTTCATGAAGCGAAACATGATCGCGGCACTCGTGGCCGCTGTGTCCTTTTTCGGAATCGCG
The DNA here is from genome assembly GCA_963753455.1 of uncultured Alphaproteobacteria bacterium. Taxonomy (GTDB): domain Bacteria; phylum Pseudomonadota; class Alphaproteobacteria; order Rhizobiales; family Xanthobacteraceae; genus Pseudolabrys. The sequence continues at coordinate 45,054 of CAVWDA010000072.1, forward strand.
TTTTGCGCGCAAGCCGCCGACATCGTCGACGAGTGGGCGAGCGTGAAAGCGCCGCCGCCGCCAGCGCTCAAGCCGGTGACCGTGGACCCGAAGAACACGGCGCTGCTGATGCTCGACTTCATGAACCAGAATTGCGGCAAGCGGCCGCTTCGCACTACGCCGGCCGACGTGGTCAAGGACGTGGCGCCTGAGGCCAGCGAGCCGCATGTGCTGTCAGGCCCCGACAAATTCCTGCACGCCGATCTTGAGAAGGTTCTGAAGGACAAGAACATCAAGACCGTTATCACGGTCGGTACCTCGTCGAACGGCGCAGTGCTCTATACGGCGAGCGGCGCGTGTTCCGCGGCATGAAAGCGATTGTGCCGGTGGACGGGATGTCGGCGGTTGGTCCTTACGCCGATTTGAGCACGGTGTTCACCTTCACCAACGCGCCGCGGCTGTCGACGGAAGCGACGCTGACGCGCAGCGACATGATCAAGTTTTGAGTTCTTATCCCTCCCCTGAAAGGGGAGGGTCCGGCGCGAGGCGCCGGGGGTGGGGTTTGACAACAGTATTGTCGACAGCGCACCCCACCCGGCACGCTGCGCTCGCCACCCTCCCCGCTAAGCGGGGAGGGATAAGAAGTTACACCTTCCCCAACGCCCGTAAAATCTTCCCAGGCGTGAACGGCATGTCGGTCAACGGCTGAGCGCCCAGCGGGCGCAACGCGTCGTTGATGGCGTTCATCACGCAGGCCGGTGCGCCCGCGGTGCCGGCTTCGCCCGCGCCTTTGGCGCCGAGTTCGCTGTCGGCCGTGGGCGAGATCACGTGGCCGCATTCGATGTCGGGCATTTCGGCGGCCATCGGCACGAGATAGTCGGCCATGTTGCCGTTGAGCATCTGCCCGCGTTCGTCATAGAGGCAGTGCTCGAACAGCGCCGCGCCGATGCCCTGCACGATGCCGCCGCGGATCTGCTCGTCGACCAGTTGCGGATTGATGATGGTGCCGCAGTCCTCCACGCACCAATGTTTCAGCAGCTTGACGAAGCCGGTGTCGGTGTCGACTTCGAGATAGCTCGCCTGCATGCCGTTGGTGAAGGCGAAGGGCCACGCGCGCGGCACGTAATGGCGCGTCGCCACCAGTTCGGCCTGGACGCCGGAAGGCAGCGTGTCGGGACGGAAGTAGGCGACACGCGCGAGTTCTTCCAACGGCAGCCGTTCGGTGCCGCTCGCGGCATCGACGACAATGCCGTTGCGGATGTCGAGCGTCTCGGGCTTGGCCTGCAGCATGGCGCCGGCGACGGCGAGCACGTTGCCGCGCAGGGCTTTGCCGGCCTGCCAGGCTGCTTCGCCGCCGATGCCGGCGGCGCGCGAAGCCCAGGTACCGCCGCCATAGGGCGTCACGTCGGTGTCGCCGGTGATGACGCGCACTTTGTCGATCGATATGCCGAACGACGTAGCGACGCATTGCGCCACCACGCTTTCGGCGCCTTGGCCCTGCTCGGTGACGCCGGTCGCCACATTGATATTGCCCTGCGCGTCGAGCTTCACCGTGGCGCCATCCTGGGAGGTGATGCGCGCGCCGCCGACGCCGTAGAAAGCAGCGGAAGGGTTGGTGACTTCGATGAACGAGGCGAAGCCGATGCCGCGATAGATGCCTTTGTCGCGCAGCTTTTTCTGCTCGGCGCGCAGGCCGGCATAGTTCATCATCGAATCGAGATGAGCGAGCGACTCGTGGTGCGAGAGTTTCTCGAACTTGAGCCCGGCGGCTGACGTGTACGGATAGGCGTCGTCGGCGATCAGATTGCGCCGGCGCAGCTCCAGCGGGTCCACGCCGATCTTGGCGGCGGCGAGTTCGACCAGGCCTTCGGTGACCGCCACCGCCAGCGGGTGGCCGACAGCGCGGTACTGGCACATGACGTTTTTATTGGTGAACACGACACGCGCCTGCGCGCGGTAATTTCCGCAGGTGTAGGGGCCGCCGATCAGGTTGACCAGCTGGTTGGCCTCGATGCCCGAGGTGCGCGGATAGACCGAGTAGGGGCCGATGCCGGTCAGATCGTCGATCTCGAAGGCGGTAATGGTGCCGTCGTTCTTGACGCCGATCTTGGCCTTGACGCGATGATCGCGGGCGTGGATGTCGGTGACAAAACTCTCGATGCGGTCGGCGACAAACTTCACGGGGCGCCGAAGCAGTTTGGACAGCGCCACCGTTGCCATCTCGTCGGCATAGGTGTGCACCTTGATGCCGAACGAGCCGCCGACGTCTTTCGTCAGCACGCGCACCTGATGTTCCGCCAGATTGAGATGCTTGGCGAACAGGTTCTGCATCATGTGCGGCGCTTGCGTGCCGTGATAGACCGTCATCTTCTGCTCGCCGGGGTTCCAGTCGGCGACCACGGCGCGCGGCTCGGTGGTGACGCCGGTGTGGCGGCCGAACATGAAAGTGGTCTCGACCACGGCATCGGAGGACGCGAAGGCCTCATCGACTTTACCGACGTCGAGCTTGCGCTCGAAGCAGAGATTGTCGCCGAGTTCGGGCTGGATCACGGGCGTCTTGGCGTCGAGCGCGGTTTCCGGATCGGTGACGGCGGGCAGGGGCTCGTAGCTCACCTCGACCAGCTCGCAGGCATCTTCCGCTTGCGCGCGCGTGCGTGCGACCACCGCACACGCGGCTTCGCCCTGCCAGCAGGCCCGATCGACGGCGATGGGGTACTGTGGCGCCGATTTGAGGCCCTTCAGATGCGTGAGCACGCCGACCCAGGGCGTCATGACTTTCGCAAGCTCGGCGCCAGTGATGACGGCGATGATGCCCGGCGCATTTTCCGCGGCAGCCTTATTTATTGATTTTATTTTTGCATGCGCGTGCGGCGAGCGCAGAAAGGCGACGTGTGACATTCTCGGCAAAGTGACGTCGCTGACATATTGTCCGCGGCCTTGCGTGAGGCGTTGCAAGTTCGGCCGCGGCACCGAACGGCCGATATATGAATTCGGCCGGTCGAGCGCGGAGAGCACGGGCGGAGAGTCGTCGGTGATTTTCATCGTTTCACTCCCGCGCGCGCTTGCGCGACAGACTTCAACCGCATCGACGATGGCGTGGTAGCCGGTGCAGCGGCAGTAGTTGCCGGAGAGATGTTCGCGGATGGCGTCGCGCGAGGGGACGCCGCCGCGTTTGAGGAGTTCTTGCGCCGCCGCGATCATGCCCGGCGTGCAATAGCCGCATTGCAAAGCGTTGCGCTGTTCGAAGGCGGCCTGCAGGTCGGCGATCTCGCCGCTGTCGGAGAGACCTTCAATGGTCTCGACCGTGCTGCCGTCGCATTGCACCGCCAGCATCAGGCAGCCGCGTACGATCTCGCCGTTCACCCGCACGGTGCAGGCGCCGCAGACGCCGTGCTCGCAGCCGACATGGCTGCCGGTGAGCGCCAAATCCTCGCGCAGGAAATCGACCAGTGTCTTGCGCGCCTCGACGCGCTCGCTGACACGTTCACCGTTGATTATGAGGGATATGTCGAGGGCGTGGTCGCTCATCATCGCGCCTCCATCAACTGTTTGGCGACCCGGCGGAGCAATACGCCGGCAAGATGCCTCTTCACCGCGCCTGTCGCCTGCACGTCGTCGGGCGGATCGAGATCGAGCGCCGCAACTGCTGCGTCTATATTGCCGTTCGCCAATGCGGCTTCGGCTTGCTTCGCGCGTACCGGCGTGGCGCCGACGCCGAAGTAGGCGAGGCGCACATCGCTGAGGCCTTTGCCGTCGGCGCGCGCGCTGGCGGCTAAGCCGACAATGGCGTAGTCGCCGTGCCGGCGCGCGAGCTCCGCAAAGCCGGCGCGTGTGTTCTTGTCGGCGGCGGGGATGCGCACCGCCGTGAGAATTTCCTGCGGCCGCAACGCGGTCTCGAACAGTCCCTTGAAGAAAGCGTCGGCCTTTACCTTGCGTTTGCCTTTCAGCCCGGCGATGTCGATCTCGGCCCCGAGCGCGATCAGACAGGCCGGCAACTCCGCCGCTGGATCGGCGAAGGCGATGGAACCGCCGAAAGTGCCGCGGTTGCGAATGGCGGGATGGCCGATATGTGGCACGGCGAGCGCGATCAGCGGCGCGTGCTGGGCGATCAGCTGCGAGCGCTCGACCTGGGCGTGGCGCGCCAGGGCACCGATCTCGACGAACTTGCCCTCTTTGGCGATGCCGTCGAGGCCCTTGATACCATTGATGTCAATCAGCAGTTCCGGGGCCGACAGCCGCATGTTGAGCGTGGCAATCAGGCTCTGCCCGCCTGCCAAGAGCCGCGCGTCGTCCTTATGTTTGGACAGCAGCGCGACCGCTTCCTTGAGCGTGTGCGCCTTGGTGTAGGCGAATGGCGCCGGCTTCACGTTTCCCCCGGTATTTCGCTGGCGCGTGATCTTGTCCGAAAGCCGGTCCCCACTTTTCGGGATCACGCGCTGGTTTTGTCTTATTGTGACTGGGAACGCGGGCAGGTCAATGTACAAAGCCCGCACAAAACAGGGGGGAACCTATGGCGAAGGAATTTGACGGCAAAGTCGTGGTGATCAGCGGCGGCAGCCGCGGTATCGGCCGGGCCATTGCCGTGGCCTTTGCACGCGAGGGCGCGCAGACGGTGCTGGCGGCGGCCAATGCGGCCAATCTCGCCGAGGCCGCGAAACTGGTAGCCGCGGCGGGGCCCGAGCCAATGACCATCGCCGCCGACTTACGCACGCTCGCCGGCTGCGAGAACGCTTTCGCCGAGGTCAGTAAACGTTTTCATCGCTGCGACGTGCTGGTCAACAATGCCGGCGCCACCAAAGGCGGCAAGTTCCTGGAGCAGCCGGACGACGCCTGGATCGATGGCTTCGCGCTGAAATTCTTCGGTGCGGTGCGGCTGACAAGGCTGTTCTGGCCGCTGCTCAAGGCGGCGCACGGCAATATCGTCAATATCATCGGCGGCGCCGCGCGCACGCCGGGACCGGACTTCCTCATCGGCGGCGCGGTGAACGCGGCGATGGCGAACTTCGCCAAGGGTCTGACTGCACTCGGCAACCGCGACGACATCAATATCAATGTCATCCATCCGGGCCAGACGCAGACGGACCGCGTCGAGCAATTGTTTGCGCAATTCGCCAAAGCGCAGAACAGGACCGTCGAGCAGGTGCGCGAAGAGTCGTTGATCAAGAGCGGCCTGCGCCGCATAGGTCAGCCGGAGGACGTGGCAGAATTGGCGCTGTTCCTGTGCAGCGCGCGGGCGCGTCACATCCACGGCACGGCGATCGCCGTCGATGGCGGCGGTACGCCGGGGTATTATTAAAGAGTCTGCGCTCCATCCGTTCGTCCCCGCGAAAGCGGGGACCCAGGGGCGAAATTTCTGAATCGCGAATGCTGCCCTGGATTCCCGCTTGCGCGGGAATGAACAGCAGATTGGATCAGCCGACGATCTTCATCACAATATCCACCGCCCGGCGCAGCAGCGTCATCGAGGCTTCCAGTGTACGGAAGCCGGCGTGCGAGGTGAGCGTCACGTTTGGCAACTGCGCCAGCGGATGATCGGCCTTGAGCGGCTCGTTGTGGAACACGTCGAGCCCGGCGTGACGGATGTGTCCGCTCTTGAGCGCAGCGATCAGCGCGGCCTCGTCGGCCAGTGCCCCGCGCGCGGTGTTGACGTAGATCACGCCCGGCTTCAGGCGCGCGATGCGCTCGGCCGAAAGGAAGCCGCGCGTCTCGTCGCCGAGCGTGAGATTCATCGATACCACGTCGCTGCGCGCGAGCAGGGTATCGATGTCGACCAGCGGTACTTTGATGTCGGCGTGCTTGGTGCGGTTCCAGCCGATCACCTCCATGCCCATGCCTTTGCCGATGCGCGCGACTTCGCGACCGATGCCGCCGAGCCCGATCACGCCAAGTGTCTTGTCGAGCAGTTGCACGCCTTCGTGCGGCGTCCAGGTGCCGGCACGAATCTCGCGGTCCATGCGCGCGACGTCGCGCGCGGCGGCGACCATCAGCGCTATCGAATGCTCGGCGACGGCTGTGTCGCCGTAGCCCTTAATGATGTGCACCTTGACGCCGCGTGCTTCCAGTTCGCCGACGTTCATGTAGCTTGCAGGCCCCGTGCCGAGGAACACGATGTGCTTGAGCTCCGGGCATTGCGCCACCAGCGGCGTCGGCATGTAGGAATGGTCGTCGATGGCGATGTCGTAGCCGCCGATTACACGCGGCAGGTCCTCGCGCGCGAACGGCTGCCGGTTGACGGCGATGGCCGGATCGTCGGGGCGAATCACGCGCGCCCACACCGGCGCCAACTGGTCGTTGCAGTCGAGGAAGATGGTTTTCATGGAATCCCGGCGTTGACGGCGCCGCACACACAGAATACATGCAAACACGCGCCGTGCACCCCGCAGCATAACGCCGAACCGCCGACGGTTCCATGCCGCCGGGAAAAGGGCGCGGCCAACTGGAATTTTCGATGAAACTGGCAACCTACAAGGTGCGCGGGCGGGACAGTTTCGGCGTGGTGGCGGGCGAGGGCGTGGTCGATCTCAAGACGCGGCTTGCTCCGCAGTTCACCAGCGTGCTCGAACTGTTGCGCGAAGGCGGCCTCGACATCGCGCGTGAGGTTGTGCGGGGCGTTCGCGCCGATTTTCCGTTGCGCGAGCTGGAGTTTCTGCCGCCGGTGCTGGCGCCGGAGAAAATCGTCTGCGTCGGCATCAACTACGCCAACCGCAATACCGACTACGGCGAGGCCGAGGCGCCAAAATATCCCAGCGTCTTCTACCGCGCACCCGGCTCCTTGGTCGGGCATCGGCAGCCGATCGTGCGGCCGCGCGAGTCCGAGCAACTCGACTACGAAGGCGAGGTCGCGCTGGTGATCGGCCGCGTCGGCCGCCGCGTCGCCCCCGAGCGCGCGCTCAATTATGTGGCGGGCGCCACGCTGTGCAACGAGGGCACCATTCGCGACTGGATGCGGCACGGCAAATTCAACGTGACGCAGGGCAAGAACTGGGACGCCAGCGGCAGCATCGGCCCCTGGCTGGTGACGTCGGACGAGATCGATCTCGGCCTGCCGCTGCGCATCACGACCAAGGTCAATGGCGAACTCACCCAGGACGATACCACCGGCAGCATGATCAAGTCATTTACCGACATCATCGCCTATGTCAGTACCTTCATGACGCTCAAGCCCGGCGATATCATTGCCACAGGCACCCCGGTGAAGTTAGGTCCGCACCGGGAGCAGCCGGTCTGGCTCAAGCCGGGCGACGTAGTAGAAATCGAAGTGCCGCAGATCGGCGTGTTGCGCAATAGCGTGGTGGCGGAAGTATGAGTGAAGATCGCAAGGCAGTTTGTATCATCGCTTGGCCGGCCAGGCATTCGCGCTCGCCGTTGATCCATAATTACTGGATCAAGCAACACAATTTCGACGCCGAATATCGGCGCGAGGCGGTGCCTCCGGAACAACTCGCCGACTTCATCGCCCACTTCCGCGAGCGCGGTTATATCGGCGCCAACGTCACGGTGCCGCACAAGCAGGCGGTGCTTGCCCTGAGCGAGCCGGATGAGCGCGCCAAGGCGGTCGGCGCCGCCAATTGTCTGTGGTACGAGGGCGATAAATTGCGCTCGACCAATACCGACGTCGAAGGATTTCTCGGCAATCTCGATGCGACGACGCCGGGCTGGGATCGCGGGCTCGAGACTGCGGCGGTGTTGGGCGCCGGCGGCGGTGCGCGCGCGGTGGTGTTCGCGCTGATCCAGCGTAATGTCGGACGCGTTTACGTCATCAATCGCACGGCCGAGCATGCGGAGGCATTGAAAAAGAAATTCGGCGCGCGCGTGCACGTCGCCAAATGGGAGGAAACCACCGGCCTCCTCGGCGGCGCCGGCCTTCTGGTCAACACAACTACGCTGGGGATGGTCGGGCAGCCGCCGCTGGAGATCAATTTGCGTTGTCCGGCCTCGCTGGTGGTGGCGGATCTGGTCTATGCGCCGCTGGAGACCGGCCTCTTGAAGCTGGCGCGCGAACGCGGTCTGCGCACCGCCGACGGGCTCGGCATGCTGCTGCATCAGGCAGTGCGGGGCTTCGAGCGCTGGTTCGGCATCCGGCCCGAAGTGACGCCGGAACTCCGCGCTATTGTGGAAGCCGACCTGGGCGCGACCGCACCGGCGGCTGCGGGGCGTGCTCAAGAAAAGGCGAAACCAAAGGCCAAACAAGCCCGCAGGGAATAAGGAACGCGGCTAGGGGTTCTCCGTCTAAGAGGTCCGGCGCAACGACGCCGCCCGCTTTTGGGAGGACGATAATGACGAACGTATTTATGACGCGGCGTGCACTAGGCGGGGCGGTTATTGCATTGGGCCTGGCCGCGAACGCCGCTTTTGCGCAGCAGCCGGGGCGCATCCGCGGTCAGATCGAGAAAGTCGACGCTCCGATATTGTCGCTCAAGACGCGCGACGGCACCATGATGAACGTCAAGGTCGACGACAAGGCGCGGGTCGCGGCGCTGGTCAAGGCCTCGCTCGCCGACATCAAGACCGACAGCTTCATCGGCATCGCCGGCATTCCGCAGCCTGACGGCAGCATCCAGGCATTCTCGATCCACATTTTCCTGCCGGCGCAGCGCGGCGTGGTGCCCGACCGGCACGGGCCCTGGGATGCGCGGCCGAACAGCACCATGACCAACGGCTACGTCGAGAATTCGGTGACCAGCAAGGACGGCGAAACCCTGATGGTGAAATACAAGGAGGGCGAGAAGAAGATCGTGGTCACGCCGCAGACGGTGATTGCCGCGGTCGCGCCGGGTAAGATGGACGAGCTCAAGGCCGGCACCAACATCATCATCATGGCCTCCGAGAAGCAGCCGGACGGCTCCGTACTGGCGAAGGTGATCTATCTCGGGCGCAATATCGCGCCGGCGATGTGAGATGCAACGTTTCCCGGGTTGTGCGTTGACTGCGGGGGGGCTTTTTTTAGGGTGAACGATCATGAGGTCACGGATTATTTTCGGTGTCCTGCTGGCCTCGGCGCTGGTGGTTGCACCGGCATCGGCGCAATAGAAGCGGTGCGGGTGCGCGGCACCATCGAGCAGTGGACGGTTCCGTGCTGACGGTCAAAACGCGGGAAGGCGATACGCTGAAAGTGGAGTTGGCTAACGACGCCAAGGTTTTCGCTTTGGTGAAGGCGTCATCTTCCGATATCAAGTCAGGATCCTATGTCGGTGCGACCGCCATGCCGGCGGCGGGCGGTGCCTGGGATGCCGTCGAGGTGCATATTTTCCCCGAGGCGATGCGCGGCACCGGCATGGGCGACCGGCCCTTCGACTATAAGCCGAAGAGCACCATGACCAACGGCACGGTCAAAGCCGGCGGCGGCTCCGACGCGGTTGGCGCGGTCGCCAAGATGCAAGGGCCGACGATCGCCATCGACTATAAAGACGGCGTCAAGGACGTGCGGCTGACGCCCGACACGGTGATCGTCAGCTACGCGCCCGGCAGCAAGGACGAGCTCAAGTCCGGCGCCAAGATTTTCATTCCGGCGGCGACCCGGCAGCCGGATGGCAGCCTGATGACGGCGCGCGTCAATGTCGGCCGTGGTGTGACGCCACCGATGTAATCAGACTGCGCGCCGCGTCGGCGCGTGCGCCGAGCCGGGCGCGGTGACGTCGAGATCGCCGATCAGTTCTGACATCTCGCGCATCAGCCGCTCGAGCCGGTTGCGGCCGCCGACGCTTCGCGCTTCGCGCTGATCCTCGGCCGGCCGGCGCACTTCGTCGGCGCGCGTCAGGCTGTCGATGTCGGCGCCCTGGTCGGCCAGCCGCGCCAGCAGCACGGTGAGATCCTCGAGTTGGTCGGCGACCACGTGGATGACGCCGCTCTCCGCCTGCACGCGGCCGGCGACCGCCACATAGCGCGCGCCCAGTACGATGGGCCGCACGCGTTCGAACACCTTCGGCCACACGATCACGTTGGCGACCGCGCTCTCGTCCTCGATGGTCATGAACACCACGCCCTTGGCCGAGCCCGGCCGCTGCCGGCAGGTGACCAGGCCGGAGATGCGCACGCGCGTATTATTGGCGATGTCGCGCAGCGTCTCATTGCGCAGAATTCCACGTTGACTGAGATCGGCGCGTAGGAATTGCGCCGGATGCGCGCGTAGCGACAGGCGCAGGAAACGGTAGTCGTTGACCACTTCCTCGCCCAGCGGCATCGGGGGGAGTGCGACGTCGGGTTCGCGCGACACGATGCATGCTGCTGTTGCTTCGCTATCGACGGTGAACAACGGCAGATCGTCGTCGCTATCGCCGACACGGCCGAGTGCTTTTGCCGCCCACAGTGCTTCGCGGCGGGTGAGGCCGAGCGAGGCGAAGGCATCCGCGTCGGCCAGTCGCTCCAGCACGCGCGGGCTTAAGCCCGTGCGCAGCCAGACATCGCGCACGGAGTCGTAATTCACGCCGCGCCGTTCCACGATCAACTTTGCATCGTCTTCCGACAGTCCCTTGATCTCGCGCAGGCCGAGGCGGATGGCGTGGGTTGCGCGTACATCGTCGCGCATCTCGCGGTGCAGCTCGTGCAGACGCTCGGCGGCACGCGGGCCCGGCTCCAACGTCGAATCCCAATCCGAATGATTGACGTCGGGCGCGCGCACCTCGACGCCATGCTCGCGCGCATCGCGCACGATCTGCGCCGGCGCGTAGAAGCCCATCGGCTGCGCGTTCAGCAGCGCGGCGGCGAAGGCGTCCGGATAGCGGCATTTCAGCCAGGCCGAGGCGTAGACCAGCAGCGCGAAACTCGCCGCGTGGCTTTCCGGGAAGCCGTATTCGCCGAACCCCTCGATCTGGTGGAAGCAGCGCTCGGCGAAATCGCGCGCATAGCCGTTGGCCAGCATGCCGTCGATCATCTTGCGCTGGAACGTGCCGATGGTGCCGACGCGCTTGAAGGTGGCCATGGCGCGGCGCAGTTTGTCGGCTTCCGCCGGCGTGAAGCCGGCGGCGACGATGGCGATCTTCATCGCCTGTTCCTGGAACAGCGGCACGCCGAGGTTTTCGACAGCACCGCTTCCAGTTCCTTCGACGGATAGGAGACCTGCTCGATCCCCTGCCTGCGGCGCAGATAGGGATGCACCATGTCGCCCTGGATCGGCCCCGGCCGCACGATTGCCACCTCGATCACCAAGTCGTAGAAATTCTTCGGCTTCAGCCGCGGCAGCATGGTCATCTGCGCGCGGCTCTCGACCTGGAACACGCCGAGCGAGTCGGCGCGGCCGAGCATGCGGTAGACGGCATCTTCTTCCGGAGGGATGGTGGTGAGGGTCAGCTTTTCGCCGTAGCGTTGCTCGACCAGATCGAGCGCCTTGCGCAGGCAACTCAGCATGCCGAGGCCGAGCACGTCGATCTTCAAAATCCCCAGCGCATCGAGATCGTCCTTGTCCCATTCGACGAAGGTGCGGTCCGGCATGGCGCCGTTGCCGATCGGCATCACTTCGTCGAGCCGGCTGCGGGTGATGACGAAGCCGCCGACGTGCTGCGACAGATGGCGCGGGAGGCCGGCGATCTCGCGCGCCAGCGCCGCGATCTGCTTGACGCGCCGGCTGCCCGAATCGAGGCCGGCGCGCGCGAGGTCGGCATGGCCGTCGCTGCCGCCACCCCAGATCGAGGACGACAGCGCGCCGATGGTGTCCTCGCTCAGGCCGAAGGCCTTGCCGACCTCGCGGATGGCCGAACGGCCGCGATAGCAGATCACGGTGGCCGCGATGCCGGCGCGCTCGCGGCTATATTTACGGTAGATATATTGAATGACCTCCTCGCGCCGCTCGTGCTCGAAATCGACGTCGATGTCGGGCGGCTCGCGCCGCTCCGGCGAGATGAAGCGCTCGAACAAGAGATCGGCGCGGTCGGGATCGACCTCGGTGACGCCGAGGCAGAAGCACACCGCCGAATTGGCCGCCGAGCCGCGGCCCTGACAGAGGATTTTCTGCGAGCGTGCGTAGCGCACGATGTCGTAGACGGTGAGGAAATAGGGTGCGTATTGCAGTTGCGCGATCAGCGCCAGTTCATGCTCAATCGCGGCACGCACTTTGCCGGGCAGGCCGTTCGGATAACGCTGCCGCGCGCCTTCATAGGTGAGGTGCGTCAGTGCCTCCTGCGCATTGGCGAAGCCGTCGATCAACTCATCGGGATATTCGTAGCGCAGTTCGTCGAGCGAGAACGTGAGCTGTTCGGAGAAGCGCAGCGTTTCCTCGATCGCCTCCGGGGCGTCGCGGAACAGCCGCGCCATTTCCTCCGGCGGTTTCAGATGGCGCTCGGCATTGGCCGCGAGCTTGCGCCCGGCGCGGTCAATCACGACCTTCTCGCGGATGCAGATGAGCACATCGGCGAGCGGCCGCCGGTCGGGATGGTGATAGAGCACGTCGTTGACCGCGATCAGCGGCACTTGCGCTTCATGCGCCAGCGCCGAGAAGCGCGCGAGCCGCGCGCGGTCGCGCCCGCGATAGAGCATGCTGGCGGCAAGGCGGACGCGGCCGGGAGCGGCAGCGCGGAGTTGGGCAAGCGTTTTTCTTACCCTCTCCCCTGGTGGGAGAGGGTGACGAGCCGCATTTGCGGCGAGCCGGGTGAGGGGGTGCTGAGTTTCTGCATTGTTTCCCCCCCCACCCGACGCGCGTGAACGCGCTAATGGCGCGCCGACCTCTCCCACCACGGGAGAGGTGAAGGAAGAGGAGCCCATCACCACCAGCTCCAGCCCAAAAATATGCGCCAGCAGATCGTCGAGATGCAGAATGCATTCGCCCTTCTCGGCACGGAGATTCCCGAGCGTGAGCAATCGCGTGAGTCTTCCCCAGCCGGCGCGGTCGCGCGGGTAGGCCAAAATGTCCGGCGTGCCGTCGGCGAAGACCAGGCGCGCGCCGGGGTGATAGTTCAGCGCCAGGTTCTGCTCGCGCTTGGCGAGATGCGCGCGCACCACGCCGGCGACCGAGTTGCGGTCGGCGAGGCCGAGGCCGGCGAGTCCGATCGCCTGCGCCTGCAGCATCAATTCTTCCGGGTGCGATGCGCCGCGCAGGAAGGAAAAATTCGAGGCGGTGGCGAATTCGAAGTAACGCATTACAAATGCTCTCGGCTTGCGCCGGCTAACCCTCTCCCCTGGTGAGAGAGGGCCGCGGCCGAAGGCCGCGGGGTGAAGGGGCTTCTTCGATGATTTCCAAAATCCGCTGAAGTACTCCGCCCGTGTTTCCAAGAATGTCGTTGTTCCAGAGCCGCAGAATGCGAAAGCCGCGTTCTTGCAAATTGACTCGATTTACTCACGCGATACTGCGGCATTTCCCCCTCACCCGCCTCGCTCACTGACGTTCGCTCGGCACCCTCTCCCCCAGGGGGAGAGGGAAGAAAATTCACGCAAATGTCCCGTGCAGGAACCAGGTTGGCGTCCCCGCGCCTTGTGCGAGATCGCGGTAGAGCCCGGCGCGGAACAGCCAGAAGCGAAGTCCCGATTTGTCTTCCACCTGGAAGTAGTCCCGCGCGGGGCCGCCGTGCTCGCTCCACCAAGCGCCCTCGATGCGCTCGGGGCCTTCGGCGGCGATCACCTCGTGCAGCGCGCGCCGCCAACGGAAGCGCAGCGGCGGACCATCCGGCACTTCCGCCACGGCCTCGATCGGCTCCGGCCGCGTCAGCAGGCGTAGCGGGCGGGGCGCCAATTCAACTTCGGCGCAGTAATGACGATAAGCCTGCCAGCCGTTATCGGCGGGTGCCATCTGTGCCGGCACGGCGGCGGCGGCGATCTCCGGAATATGGCTGTCCTGCGAGATCAACCGGCGCACGCGGCGCGCGCCCAATCGCGCGCTCAGGCGGTCGACCAGACGGTTGACTTCAACAGCGTCCTCGCCGCCGCCGATGCCAATCTGCTCGGGCGGCGCCGGCTCGGCCACCAATACTGATAACCGCGCCATGTCGAAGCCAAAGCCGGGATCGAACTCGTCGGCGAGCGCAGTGAGCCGCTCGACGAATAGCGCGCGGATCTGCGCCGGATCGCGCAAGGGGCGCGAGGTGCCGGCGGCGATGCGGCGCAGCTCGCCGTCGGTGCGGAATAAAGTGAGCTCGAGCCGGCGGGCACCATCACCGCGTCGCTCCAGCGCGAATTGCAGCCGCGCTGCCAGCCGCACGAGGATCGCCAGCACGTCCTCTTCGCGCGCGATCGGCTCGGCGAAACGCTGCTCGGCGACATAGGGCGCGATCGGCAGGCGCGGGTTGAGCGGTTCGTGCTCGTTCCCAAGTGCGCGGTCGAGTTGGCGCAGCAGGTCGATGCCGAAGCGGGCGGCAAGCGGCGCGCGCGGCAGATCGATCATGTCGCCGATGCGTTTCAAACCGACGCGCGCCAGCGCCGAAACGGTCTCCGGCGGAAGCCGCAGCGCGGCCAGCGGCAGCGGCGCCAGCAGCGTGCGCTCCTCGCCGCAGGCGTAGCGTGCCGGCTCGCCAAAATGCGCGGCGGCCCAGGCGGCGCCGATGCTGCCGGCGACGGCGATGGTGTAGGCGAAGCCGGCCCGCTCCAGCCGGGCGGCAAAATCGGCGACCAGCGCCTCCTCGCCGCCGTAAAGATGCGCGCAGCCGGTAATGTCGAGCAGCAGGCCGTCGGGCGCATCGACTGCCACCAGCGGCGTGTAGCGCAGGCATCCGTCGGCGATTTTTTCCAAGAACGCCGCGTCGGCCCCGGCGTCTTCCGCGATCGCCTGCAGCGCCGGATGCATGGCGCGCGCTTGTGCCAGCGCGAGGCCGGTATGCAGGCCGATCCGCTCCGCCGCTTCGTCGACGGCGACGATCAACTCGGTATTGCCGCGCCTGCCGTAGATGACAAGCGGCGCGGAAACCTCACGCGACCTTTCGATGCGGTCGGTCGAGAGCCGGCGCAGCCACAGGCTGAGCATGCGTTGCGAGCAAGAAGCGCTCATCGCTATCACTCCATTGCAGAATCCAGGAACCGGCCGGGCCGCGGCGGTTGCGGACAAGCTGCGCGGCGAGACAATCGCTCGGCGCGGCGCCGACGATCCAGCGCGTCGCCGCGGGGGAGGCGTCGTCCGCTGGCGCGGTGCGCAACAGCAGCGCCAGCGCGCTGCTTTCCGCTGCTGCCAGCGACAGCCGCCGCAGCGCTACCATGTCGATTGTGCCGTGACGCCATTCGCCAATCACGGCGCCAACGGCGCGGCAGCGCAGCGCTTCCTCCATCGCCCACAGCAGGTCGCGCGGCCGCGCGGCGGCGACCGTCAGCAGCCGCTCGGGCGCAAGACCGAAGGCGTCGAGCCCGGGCCCGTAGGGCGCGCCGCTTTCGGCCAGCGCCATGTCCTCGGCGATCCAGATGACGCTTTTCTTTCTTTCACCTCTCCCCATGGGAGAGGTGAAGGGGGTGTGTGTGGCGCGCGTATCGCCGCGCAGAGCCGCTAGCCCGAGCGCAAAGCCGGTCGCCGCGGGAAGATGCGCCTCGCTGACCGCGGCGATCTCGTGCAGCGCGCCGCGCGCCAGACCGCCGCCGAGCGCCGCATCGACCGCCGCAATACCGAGCGGCAGGGGGCCGGGACCGTCCTCAATCCCGGCGGGTTTCTCCAGGGCGCGCAGGCGCTGGCGCAACTGCTCAAGCATGGCGTTAAACCTTTGGAGACGCGAAGAAATCCGCCGGCCACATCGGCAGGTTCGCATCGTCCTATTGTTCACTATTTGTTCTAATGTGCCTCCGGCCCGTGGGATCGTCAAGCCGCAAGGGAATGGGGATGGAGAGGCGGGACTGGCACCACGCCTAGCTTTGGTGCGCCGGCGGCGTCCGCGCTTAGCCGCTTTTTTGCCGATGCGATTCCCAAAAAGAAAAACCCGGCTCGAAGGCCGGGCTTCCCTGTCATCAGGCCGGTCTATGCCGACTTATCGCAGACTATGCCGTCTTATCGAGGACCGTTCCGGTGCCCGGGGCCGGCGTCGCTTGAACGGGAGGGGCAGATTGAGCGGAGGCTTGCGCACCCGAATTGTCGCTGTCCGAGTCTTGATCCGGTCCGGACGCTTCCGTGTTTTCAGAACTGACCGGCGTCATCGGCGCCGATCCAACCGCTGAGATACTCATGCACTAAAATCCTCTTTTGAGAGAGGCCGCTAGCGCTATCGGCCCGAGCCTAAGGGGAGCCTAAGCGAGGTGGTAAACAAATTATCCCAGTACCGCCTTTTGCTCACGATCGTGTGAGAAATGCGCGCCCGCGCGGCGTCAGCACCAGCCGCGAGGCCTGCATGCTGCTGCCGTTCTGGAAGCGCACCAAGCCGTCGGAAATCGCGTCTTCCCAGATCGACAGATGCGGGCAGCTGCGTCGCCAGGCTTCCGCGTCGGCGTAAGAGCGCGGGGCTTCCTCCACCCAGGCGAGGAACTGCTGCGTCAGCGCGTGCGCGGCGGTCTGCATGGCGGCGGGAAAATACGCTTACGCGCGCTCATTTCAAGAGCCGCGACCGGCACATTATTCTCACGCCGACCGCTCGACGGTGCGGATGTCGATCTTCGATTCCAGCGTCTGGTGCACCGGGCATTTGTCGGCGATCTCCATCAGCTTCGCCCGCTGCGCGGTGTCGAGCGGACCCTCCAGCGTGATGGCGCGCTCGATGCGGTCGATCTTGGTGACCTTGTTGTCGCAGTCCTCGCAGTCCTTGGTGTGGATCTTTTTCTCGTGGTTGAGCCGCACCGAGACATTGGTGAGCGGGATTTTCTTGAACTCGGCATAGAGCCGGATCGTCATCGAGGTGCAGGCGCCGAGGCCAGCCAGCAGGAAGTCATAAGGCCCGGGACCGGAATCGAGCCCGCCGAGCTTGACCGGCTCGTCGGCGAGCAGGCGGTGCGGACCCGTCAATATCTCCTGCTGGAATTTGCCGCCGTGGGTCTCGCGCACCAGGACGAGGCCTTCCAAGACCTCGACTCTCGGTCATGATTTCCGGCTGCTCGAGGTAGCGCTCGGCCCAGGCGGAGATGACGTTGGCCACATAGACCGCGTCGCTCGCCTTGCTCAGCAGGTTGTCGGCGCCGGCGAGCGAGACGAAGCTTTTCGGGTGCTTGGCGGCGCCGAAAATATGCGAGGCGTTGTCGATGCCGACCAGATCGTCGGTCGGCGAATGAAACACCAAGAGCGCCTTCCGCAGGGTGGCGAGGCACGCGTCGAGCTTCTTCTCGGCCACGTCGGCGAGGAACTCGCGCCTGATGGTGAACGGCCGGCCGGCGAGCTGCACTTCGAGCTCGCCCTTCTCCTTGATCGTCTCGACATGCTCCTTGAACAGGCCGGTGACGTGCGCGGGATCGTAGGGCGCGGCGATGGTGACCACCGCGCGCGCCTCGGGTATGCGGTGCGCCGCCGCCAGCACCGCGCAGCCGCCCAGGCTGTGGCCGATCAGGATCGCCGGCGCCGCATACATTGTGCGCAGATGATCGGCGGCGGCGACCAGGTCGTCGACGTTGGAGGAAAAATGCGTGTTGGCGAACTCGCCTTCGCTCGCGCCGAGGCCCGTGAAGTCGAACCGCAGCACGGCGACGCCATGGCCGGTCAGCCGCTCGGCGATGCGCCTGGCGGCGAGGTTGTCCTTGCCGCAGGTGAAGCAATGCGCGAACAACGCGAAGGCGGTCGGCTGGCCGAGCGGCAGGTCGAGCGTGGCGGCGAGCGGCTCGCCCTTGGCGTTGGGAAAATTGAAGCGTTCGCTGCGCATGAGGTCCCTCGTGACGGTTCCCGCCCGCGACCTTGTACAGACAAACGGCCCAATGCGCGCAACACATGGCGTAAAATTTGCTTGAACACGGCGTTACCGAATTCCGCTGCCAGACAAGGAGTTAGCCATGACACGGGACGGCCTCACGGAAAAGCTTCTCGACATCAAGCGCGAGAAGGGGTGGACCTGGAAATACATCTGCGGCGAGATCGGCGGCATGTCGCCGATCCTGATTACCGGCGCCATCCTCGGCCAGATGAAGCTGACCAAGCTGCAGGCCGCCAACGCCGCCAAGCTGTTCGGGCTGACGAAGAGCGAGCAGACGCTGCTCAACGAGGTGCCGTTCCGCGGCACCGGCACGCCGATGCCGCCGACCGACCCGCTGATCTACCGCTTCTACGAGCTGATCATGGTCAACGGCCCGGCGCTCAAGGCGCTGATCGAGGAGGAATTCGGCGACGGCATCATGTCGGCGATCGACTTCGACATGGACATCGCGCGTAAAAGCGACCCCAAGGGCGACCGCGTCAGCCTCGGCATGACCGGCAAATTCCTGCCGTACAAATATTACGGCGCGACGGGCAACGCGTTGGCCTATGGGTTGAAGGAGGAGTGAGAGGGGGGCGGCCGATGCCACGCTCTCGGCGTCATGCCCGGGCTTCACCCGGGCATCTATGCCCTAATTCCTCCGATTTTTCGGGAATGTTGAGCCGGGACCAGTCCGGCGATGAAGTGGTCGCCTTTTGCAGGCTGACATTCCTGCATATTTTTCCCATGATTTTCCCATGAACATCAGCCGCACCAGGAGCGCCGATTTCGACCGCGATATTCCGGCCTACACGCTTGCCGAAGCGGCCCGTTATGTGCGGCTGCCCGTTGCCACCTTGAAGTAAATCATGAATGCTTGATGCAGAAGCTTTGCACGTTGGTCGTTGCCGCCAGCGGTCGTAAGGCGTGCGGGGTCGGAAAATAGTCTTTGTCCATTCTAGCATCCCAAAACGCAATTCCTGGAGATCGTTCATAAACAACGGATTTGAAAACCAGATTTGATTTGTCTGAAATATGCTTTCCATCACAGGAACAGATGTATAATGAGCCAATAGAACTTTTTCCGGAGCAGCCTCACTCGTTATGAAGCGATGTAAGGGTTCGAAACGAGGTAAGGTCATCTTCATTCGAAATTGATTGTGATCCGGCCATCGGCAACAAATTGGTCCCCTTGAAGACCTCGACCGCTAACCGCCGCGCCTACAACAAACTATATGAGAACGGTCCAAAAGCACCAACCCTCATCGTAATAGCCCCCATGAAACACATCGGCTTCCTCTCCTTCGGCCATTGGACCCCGTCGCCGCAGTCGCAGACGCGGTCGGCCTCCGACGCGCTGCTGCAATCGATCGAGCTCGCCGTCGCCGCCGAGGCGCTCGGCGCCGACGGCGCCTATTTCCGCGTCCATCACTTCGCCCGCCAGCTCGGCTCGCCGTTCCCGCTGCTCGCCGCCTGCGGCGCGCGCACCAAGCGCATCGAGATCGGCACCGCGGTCATCGACATGCGCTACGAGAACCCGCTCTACATGGCGGAGGACGCCGGCGCCGCCGACCTCATCGCCGGCGGCCGCCTGCAGCTCGGCATCTCGCGCGGCTCGCCCGAGCAGGTGATCGACGGCTGGCGCCACTTCGGCTACGCGCTGCCGGAAGGCATGACCGACGCCGACATGGCGCGGCGCCACGCCGAGGTGTTCCTCGAGGTGATCCGCGGCGAGGGCTTCGCCCAGCCCAACCCGTCGCCGATGTTCCCGAACCCGCCGGGCCTGCTGCGCCTCGAGCCCTACTCGGCGGGCCTTACGCGAGCGCATCTGGTGGGGCGCCGGCACCAACGCGACGGCGGAATGGGCGGCCAAGCTCGGCATGAACCTGCAGTCGTCGACGCTCAAGATCGACGAGAGCGGCAAGCCGTTCCACGTCCAGCAGGCCGAGCAGATCCGGCTGTACAAGGCAGCGTGGAAGGAAGCCGGGCATACGCGCACGCCGCGGGTGTCGGTGTCGCGCAGCATCTTCGCGCTCATGGACGACCGCGACCGGATGTATTTCGGCGGCGGCGGCGTAAGGAGGGCGACCAGATCGGCTTTCTCGGCGGCAGCGAACGCGCCATCTTCGGCCGCAGCTATGCCGCCGAGCCGGACGTGCTGATCGATGAGCTTAAAGCAGACGAGGCCATCGCCGAGGCCGACACGCTGCTGCTGACGGTGCCGAACCAACTCGGCGTCGACTACAACGCCCACGTCATCGAGGCGATCCTCAAGCACGTCGCGCCGGGGCTGGGCTGGCGGTGATCTTTCTTTCTTACCCTCCCCTGGAGGGGGAGGGTCGACGCCAAGCGAACGAAGTTCGCGAAGGCGGCGGGGTGGGGTGAGCTGTCTCGAATAACAGTTCACCCCACCCCGGCTCACTTCGTTCGCCGACCCTCCCCCTCCAGGGGAGGGTAAAGGAAGGGCGCCCGCTTAACTCTTTATCTTCCTAGCCGCCGCCTACTTCTTCGCTCCGCCGCCGACCAGCACCTGCGGCCCGATATCGGCAATTGAAAAACATCGGCTTCCTCTCCTTCGGCCACTGGACCCCGTCGCCGCAGTCGCAGACGCGGTCGGCGTCGGACGCGCTGCTGCAATCGATCGAGCTCGCCGTCGCGGCCGAGGAGCTCGGCGCCGACGGCGCCTATTTCCGTGTGCATCACTTCGCTCGCCAGCTCGGCTCGCCGTTCCCGCTGCTCGCGGCTATCGGCGCGCGCACCAGGCGTATCGAGATCGGCACCGCGGTCATCGACATGCGCTACGAGAACCCGCTCTACATGGCGGAGGACGCCGGCGCGCCGACCTCATCGCCGGCGGCCGCCTGCAGCTCGGCATCTCCCGTGGCTCGCCCGAGCAGGTGATCGACGGCTGGCGCCACTTCGGCTACGCGCCGCCGGAGGGCATGACCGACGCCGACATGGCGCGGCGCCACGCCGAGGTTTTCCTCGAGGTGATCCGCGGCGAGGGCTTCGCCAAGCCGAACCCGACGCCCGATGTTCCCGAACCCGCCCGGCCTGTTGCGCTCGAGCCTTACTCGGCGGGTTTGCGCGAGCGCATCTGGTGGGGCGCCGGCACCAACGCCACGGCGGAATGGGCGGCCAAGCTCGGCCATGAACCTGCAGTCTTCGACGCTGAAGATCGACGAGAGCGGCAAGCCGTTCCACGTGCAGCAGGCCGAGCAGATCCGGCTCTACAAGGCGGCTTGGCAGGAGGCCGGGCACGCGCGGAGCCCAGGGTGTCGGTGAGCCGCAGCATCTTCGCGCTCGTGGACGACCGGGACCGCATGTATTTCGGCCGCGACCGCAGCGAGGACCAGATCGGCTTCCTCGGCGGCAGCGAACGCGCCATCTTCGGCCGCAGCTACGCCGCCGAGCCGGACGTGCTGATCGATGAGCTTAAAGCAGACGAGGCCATCGCCGAGGCCGACACGCTGCTGCTGACGGTGCCCAACCAGCTCGGCGTCGACTACAACGCCCACGTCATCGAGGCGATCCTCAAGCACGTCGCGCCGGGGCTGGGCTGGCGGTGAGCGCCTCGCCGCTCGTCTCCTCGTGGAAGAGGGTGACGCCAGCGTTCGACGCGCGCGAAGGTGGCGGGGTGGGGTGAGGTGTCCCGAATCCCAGTCCCCCCATGCCGGCTCGTTCGCGCTCCGACTCGCCCCTCCAGGGAGGGTATGGGAAGCGCGTTCGCTCAGCTCTTCTTCTTCCCGCCGCCTTCTTCTTCACCTCGCCGTCGACCAGCACATGTGGCCGTCGATGTCGGCGATCGTGTTGGTGCCGGTGAGCGCCATGGTGACGCTGAGCTCCTTCGACAGAATCTCGATCGCCTTGGCGACGCCGGGCTGCCCGCCGGCGCCGAGCCCGAAGGCATAGGCGCGGCCGATCATGCAGGCGCGCGCGCCGAGCGCCAGCGCGCGCATGGCGTCGGCGCCGGTGCGGATGCCGCCGTCGAACAGCACTTCGGTGTCGGCGCCGACGGCGTCGGCGATCGGCGGCAGCGCCGAGATCGAGGACGGCGCGCCGTCGAGCTGGCGGCCGCCGTGGTTCGACACCACGATGGCGTCGGCGCCGAGCTTGACCGCGATCTTGGCGTCCTCGGCGTCCAGGATGCCCTTGAGGATCAGCTTGCCGGGCCAGACGCTCTTGATCCACTCGACGTCCTTCCAATTCAGCGCCGGATCGAACTGCGAGTTGGTCCACTGCGCGAGCGAATTGACGTTCTCCATGCCCTTCACGTGGCCGGCGAGATTGCCGAAGGTCTTGCGCTTGCCCTTGAGCACGCTCCAGGCCCAGGCCGGCTTGGTGGCGATGTCGATGATGTTCTTGATGCGGAATTCCGGTGGCACCGTCATGCCGTTGCTCACGTCGCGGTGGCGCTGGCCGAGCACCTGCAGATCGACGGTGAGCACCAGCACGTTGCATTTGGCCGCCTGCGCGCGCTCCAGCAGATCCTTGGAGAAGCCGCGGTCCTTGATGACGTAGAGCTGGAACCAGAACGGCTTGCCGGTCGCCTGCGCCACGTCTTCGATCGAGCAGATCGACATGGTCGAGAGCGTGAACGGGATGCCGGCCTCGTTGGCGGCGCGCGCCGCCAGGATCTCGCCGTCGCCGTGCTGCATGCCGATCAGGCCGACCGGCGCCAGGATGAACGGCGGCGACAGCTTCTGCCCGACCACGGTGGTGGCGAGGCTGCGCGCGGAGACGTCCACCAGCACGCGCTGGCGCAACTTGATCGCCTCCAGGTCGGCGCGGTTGGCGCGCAGCGTCTCCTCGTTATAGGAGCCGCTGTCGGCGTAGTCGAAAAACGCGCGCGGAACCTTGCGGCGCGCGAGCTGCCGCAGGTCGTCGATACAAGTGATGTTTTTCATGGCGTGCCCGGAGCTTCGCCAAAGCAGACAATCGGGTAGCACAGCGGCGGGGCGCGCGAAACCGGCGGTTCTGGCGGTATTTTCGCTGGAAAGGCGGACCCCGCCACCGAATGTTAACGGCAACCGGTAACGATTACTCACAATTTTTGAAGTAAATTCACGGCGTTGGCCCTATTATGCGGCCGCGCGGGGGTGGCGTTACCGCCCGCCAATAAACCAGCCGTACTGGTCTCAAAACTGTAAAGTAGGCGTCAAGGGGTATTTCATGGTTCGTCGCTATTTCGGCACCGACGGCATTCGCGGCCGGGCCAACCGGGTCATTACCCCCGAATTGGCGCTCAAGGTAGGCCAGGCCGCCGGGCTGATGTTCAAGAATGGCGAGCACCGCCATCGCGTCTTGATCGGCAAGGACACACGCCTCTCCGGCTACATGATCGAGACCGCGCTGGTCGCCGGTTTCACCTCGGTCGGCATGGATGTCTTGCTGACTGGCCCGATCCCGACGCCTGCGGTCGGCATGCTGGCGCGCTCCATGCGCGCCGATCTCGGCGTTATGATCTCGGCCTCGCATAACCCTTATGCCGACAACGGCATCAAGCTGTTCGGGCCCGACGGCTACAAGCTCAGCGATCAGGTCGAAAGCGAAATCGAAGCGCTGCTCGACGCGGATCTCAGCAAGCGTCTGGCCAAGAGCGAAGACCTCGGCCGCGCCAAGCGCATCGACGGCGTGCAGGACCGCTATATCGAATTCGCCAAGCTGACGCTGCCGCGCGCCATCGACTTGTCCGGCCTGCGCGTGGTGATCGATTGTGCCAATGGCGCCGCCTATAAGGTCGCGCCCGGCGCGCTATGGGAACTCGGCGCCGAAGTCGTCGCCATCGGCGTCGAACCTGATGGCATGAACATCAATAAAGAGTGCGGCTCCACCGATCTGAACGCCCTTTGCCGCAAGGTGCGCGAGGTGCGCGCCGATATCGGCATCGCGCTCGACGGCGACGCCGACCGCGTGATGATCGTGGACGAGCATGGCCATGTCGTGGACGGCGATCAGTTGCTCGCCGTCATTGCTGAAAGCTGGAAAGAAGATGGGCGTCTGCAGCGCCCAGGCGTGGTCGCTACCGTGATGTCCAATCTCGGACTCGAACGCCATCTGGGAAGCCTCGGCCTCGAGCTGGTGCGCACGCCCGTCGGCGACCGTTATGTGCTCGAGCACATGCGCGCGCATGGCTACAATGTCGGCGGCGAACCGTCCGGCCATATCATTCTCTCCGACTACACCACCACCGGCGACGGCTTCGTGGCTGCGCTGCAAGTGCTCGCCGTGATCAAGCGCAGCAACAAGCCGGTCTCGGAAGTGTGCCATCGTTTCGAGCCGCTGCCGCAGGTGCTTAAGAACGTGCGCTACAAGAACGGCAAGCCGCTGGAG
>CAVWDA010000073.1:0-17643 GCA_963753455.1 uncultured Alphaproteobacteria bacterium
ATCGAATGTTAACGGCAACCGGTAACGATTGCTCACAATTTTTGAAGTAAATTCACGGCGTTGGCCCTATTATGCGGCCGCGCGGGGGGCCGTTACCGCCCGCCCATAAACCAGCCGTACCGGTCTCAAAACCGTAAAGTAGGCGTGAGGGGTAGTTCATGGTTCGTCGCTATTTCGGCACCGACGGCATTCGCGGCCGGGCCAACCGGGTCATTACCCCCGAATTGGCGCTCAAGGTAGGCCAGGCCGCCGGGCTGATGTTCAAGAATGGCGAGCACCGCCATCGCGTCTTGATCGGCAAGGACACGCGCCTTTCCGGCTATATGATCGAGACCGCGCTGGTCGCCGGCTTCACCTCGGTCGGCATGGATGTCTTGCTGACCGGCCCGATCCCGACGCCTGCGGTCGGCGTGCTGGCGCGCTCCATGCGCGCCGATCTCGGCGTTATGATCTCGGCCTCGCATAACCCTTATGCCGACAACGGCATCAAGCTGTTCGGGCCCGACGGCTACAAGCTCAGCGATCAGGTCGAAAGCGAAATCGAAGCGCTGCTCGACGCGGACCTCAGCAAGCGTCTGGCCAAGAGCGAAGACCTCGGCCGCGCCAAGCGCATCGACGGCGTGCAGGACCGCTATATCGAATTCGCCAAGCTGACACTGCCGCGCGCCATCGACTTGTCCGGCCTGCGCGTGGTGATCGATTGTGCCAATGGCGCCGCCTACAAGGTCGCGCCCGGCGCGCTATGGGAACTCGGCGCCGAAGTCGTCGCCATCGGCGTCGAACCTGATGGCATGAACATCAATAAAGAGTGCGGCTCCACCGATCTGAACGCCCTTTGCCGCAAGGTGCGCGAGGTGCGCGCCGATATTGGCATCGCGCTCGACGGCGACGCCGATCGCGTGATGATCGTGGACGAGCATGGCCATGTCGTGGACGGCGATCAGTTGCTCGCCGTCATTGCCGAAAGCTGGAAAGAAGATGGGCGTCTGCAGCGCCCAGGCGTGGTCGCTACCGTGATGTCCAACCTCGGACTCGAACGCCATCTGGGAGGCCTCGGCCTCGAGCTGGTGCGCACGCCCGTCGGCGACCGTTATGTGCTCGAGCATATGCGCGCGCATGGCTACAATGTCGGCGGCGAACCGTCCGGCCATATCATTCTCTCCGACTACACCACCACCGGCGACGGCTTCGTGGCTGCGCTGCAAGTGCTCGCCGTTATCAAGCGCAGCAACAAGCCGGTCTCGGAAGTGTGCCATCGTTTCGAGCCGCTGCCGCAGGTGCTTAAGAACGTGCGCTACAAGAACGGCAAGCCGCTGGAAAATGCCGGCGTGCGTTCGGCTATCGCCAGCGCCGAGAAAAAGCTCGGCCGCGGCGGCCGCCTGATCGTGCGCCCGTCGGGCACCGAGCCGGTAATCCGGGTCATGGGCGAAGGCGACGACAAGTCGCTGGTCGAGGCGGTGGTGGACGATGTCATCGAAGCGCTAACCCAAGTTGCCGCGTAAGCCATGGCCTGCCCGCCGCGAACTGCCGACAGTCGATCATTCGCATGGGCCGTCTTCGCCGGTGCAATGCTCGGTGGCGCTCCGGAATGGCACGAATAAGCCGTGCGGCCGATTACTGCGCCGAAGTGCGTGCGGCGTGGCGTTTATATGCAAACATTATTCGATGCGGTCTTATAAAACGGTGGCCCATGACTAATGACATTTCGGAGCGGCAGGACGATTGTCAATGCTGCGTTGTCGTGCCGATCGTTTTGTCGCGCATTTAACCTAGCCCTCCAGCGTCCACTTCTTACGAGCAGCAGGCTATGAACGAGCATCCGCGCAAACCCGGCAACAACGTCGTGCCGTTGCCCGCCAAACCGCGCGGCGGCCGCAATCCGGCGTGTGAGCTTGCGAGCCACCCGGCGGCTACCGCGACAGCGGCTTCCGCCAACGGCCGCGACGATCCGCGCACCCGGGAAGCCATGCAGCTCATTGCGGCGTTCCTCGCCATCGAGGATGCCTCGGCACGCGGCGCGCTGATCGCGCTGGCGGACAGTCTGGTCACTCACGATTGGCTGCGCCGTCAGCACGAGCGTTGATTGCGGCTTCGGTCTCGGCGGGCGCCAGCTATCTGCGAAAACCGGCAGTCGTCCGCGCCACAATTATAAACGTTTCATTAAGCGCGCGGCGATCGCGTGCGCCGCGCGTGAACATGATTAAAAATCGTCGTTAAAAAACACGGTTAAGCCCCACTTAACGATTTGCTGGCAAGGTCCCTCCATATCGCGCTCGGATTGAGCGCCGGATTCGACGAGGGACGATCATGGGTTCGCGTTTTGCAATTCCCGCACTGGCGGTACTCGCCGCTCTGACGGCGGTTCCGGGGGCCCGCGCCGCCGATATGCCGCTGCCGCCGCCGATCGTAGTTCCGGAAACGACCGGCTGGTATCTGCGCGGCGACATCGGCTTTAGCAACCAGAATGTCGGCACCCTCTTCAATCCACTAGATAATACCGGAAACTACCAGTCCGTTTACAAGAACTTCGACGCTGCTCCATTCTTTGGGCTTGGTGTCGGCTATTCTTTAAATAACTGGCTGCGCTTCGACGTGACTGGGGAATACCGCGGCAGTGCCAATTTTCACGGGTATGATCTTTTGACGGTTGGCAGTCAAATCTTTCCTGACATTTACAACGGCAGCAAGTCCGAATGGACCTTCCTGCTAAACGGCTATGTCGACCTCGGCACCTGGTCGAATTTCACGCCGTTTGTCGGCGCCGGCATCGGTACCAGCCGTAATACGATCAGCAATTTTATTGACACAAACACCTGCTCCAGCAGCGACCCGTCGTGTGGCGGTGCTGGTGGAATCTCTTCCAGCCCTGCAGTGAGCCAGTGGAACTTCGCCTGGGCGCTCTACGCCGGTGTGGGCTATCAGCTCACGAGGAATGTGACGGTCGAGCTTGCCTATCGGTATCTTGATCTCGGTAATGCTTCGACCGGCACTATGACCTGCTACAACAACCTCTGCTCGTCTCCGCCTTTCGAATTCCAGCATCTGACGTCGCAGGATATCAAGCTCGGGCTTCGGTTTGATCTGGACACCTTCTACGAAGCGCCGCACCCGGCTCAGTACTACCAGCCACCGCCGCCACAGCCGCCGCTGAGCAGCCGGGGCTAGTCACGTGACATCTCAGCGCGCCGTCTGGTTAACGGCGCGCTGAACACGGTGAAAAATCTTGGTTAAGCGCCACCTAACAAGCGGCGGCCGGTCGAGTGGTAGCGAAGGAAGAGCGTTCATGGGTCACTGGAGAGCGTCAAGCGATTCCGGTGCGGCATCGGCGATTTCCGTTGCACCGCGCCATCGCCGCCGGGACTTATCCCGCCAAATTTGCGGCATGCGGATTGGGCTCGCGGCGTTCGCTTTGCTCGCCATGGTCCCGGTCGGCGCCTTGCCGCCGATATGCCGGATATCTGCGTGGCTCTTATGCGCCGAGCTACACCCGGTGGGACGGCTTCTATGTCGGCGCGACAGATCGGCGAGACTTGGGGCTCGGCCAATTTCGGCAACGCTGACAATCGCTGGTCAGCTACATGCTGGCCAAAACACGGAATTGCAGAATATCGTCCCTAACTTTACCACATTGCCAAACGGTTCGACGGGCAGCGCAAGCTTTGGCGGCTTCATCGGCTACAATTGGCAGTGGGACGATGTCATTCTTGGAGTGCCGAGATCAATTACAGCCACATGTCGATGGGAATTGGCGCGCAGAATTCGGACGGACCAGATCTGATTACGAGCACTATCTCCCCCCGGGCTACACGCTTCTTTACAATGTCTCATTGACGTCGGGTGCTGCGGTAACGATCCATGATATCGTGACGGCGCGAGGGCGCGCAGGGTGGACCTTTGACCGTTTCCTGCCATACAGTTTTGTCGGCATCGCGGTCGGCCGCGCTGATGTCTCTCATTATGCAACCCTGGGCAGCAGCACCGAAACATGTACAACGACCGACTGCCACGACCTCCACCACGAATTGTTTGTGTTTGCCGCGTGACCCCCAAACAGCAATCACAAGACGGTTTGTTTGTTTACGGCTTTACAGCTGGCCTCGGAGTCGATATTGCCGTGATGCAAAACTTATTCGTCCGCGCCGAATGGGAATTCATCGAATTCCCCAATATCAGCGACTTTCGCGTGGAGGCGAACTCCATGCGGGTCGCTGTCGGGGTGAAGTTCTAGTTTGTCTAAATTCGGATGGACGAGAGCAAATAGGCCTGCCACATCGGGCTCCGTGCCTGCTCTGAATTTAGCAAATGCACTTTTTCAAATTGAATCCTGAAGTGGACGAACGACATATCTAAATACTTAATTGGCTTCTTACGTTCCGAAGCCAAAGTTTTCCAGCCACCGGCATGGCTTGGCGCAGGCGCCTTTTACAAAAAAGTATCGACCGCGTAGGGCTGGAGCAATCTGCAAAGTTCTAAGAGGCTAATTCGATTGTGATCGCTATGGCGGCCGCTGGGTTAAACGCCCGAGAAGCATCCGTAAAACCGCAATAAATCATTGGTCAAATATCACGCAGTTAATTTGGCAAATTGGGTGGGCGGCGAGTGTGAGTACGGCATGCTAGTGGGGGACGGCCGGATTACTGCGGCACTCGCGATAGCTCAACCGTCGAATTGGCGTGACGGTACCAGTCCTTTTCATAGCCAAGATGACCGCTGTCCGCGGGGTGCTTGCGCAGGTTAGTCAACCATTAAGGTTAATGAGGCATGATCGAAAGCATCTGAATACACTTGGACGAGCGTCATGCGTTGGTGGGCAGTTCCCTTGGCAGCGATTGGACTGGCCCACGGAGCCACTGCAGGCGAACTCAATTCTGAAAATCTGCGCGGCTCGATTGTCCCAACTTATCTGGTTATCCAAACGCCAGCGCAAGAACGGAACGCAGCGCCATATCGTCCGGTCATAGCCAGCCCAATAGCGCCAGTCTGGACGGGATTTTATATCGGCACCCATGTCGGTGCCGGTGCGGGTATTGCCGACTTTTCCGATCCCTTCGGATCGTCGATATTCGGCGATAAGGTCGCAACGCCGAATTTTATGGCTGGTGGCCAATTCGGGTACAACTGGCAATCACCGAATTCAAATTTTGTGATTGGCCTCGAAGCCGATCTCGACTGGTTGGATTCTGACGGAACCAACACGTGTCTGGCGGCTTCCGGCCTCTTTGTCTCAGCCAATTGCCGTGCGAGACCCAGCATGATGGGTGACCTGACAGCCCGTGTGGGTTGGGCCTACGGCCGTTCCAATCACAGCCTTCTTTATGCCAAGGGCGGAGCCGCCGTTATCCGTAATCACGTCGACATTACCACGAACGCAACTGAGAATTTTGTCGGCCTTCCTCCGCAAACAACTAGCTCAACCTTCACTAGGGCCGGCTGGACGATTGGTGCAGGTGTGGAACACGCAATAGCGCCCGCCTGGTCGGTGAAACTTGAGTACGACTACGCCGATTTCGGCCGGCAGAAGTCCGACACCGCAGGGCGTCGTTCAAGTCGTCCCGGGAAACCCCGGAACATATTTTTTGACTCCTGCGGCCACCACCAGCATGAACCAGAATTTCCAGGAAGTGAAACTGGGCCTCAACTATAAAATCGGAATGGACCCAACGGCCCGCTGGGGTTCAGCGTCATCGGCTTTTCCGGTAAAGGCGCCTGTTATGATTGTCGCGCCCGGTTGGGAGTTCGAGGCCGGCGCGCGCTATTGGTATAGCAGCGGAAAATTTCAAAAGGATTTGGGAATCACGGCTGATCCAGCTTTGGCAAGCATTCTAACTTCGAGGCTAACCTATAACTCGACAGCCAACTCGGGTGAATTTTTTGGCCGAGTAGACACTCCACTGAACGTATTCGTCAAAGGCAACATTGGGGCCGGTTCACTTTCCGGCGGCCAAATGAATGACGAGGATTGGGTGATCTTCGGTGGCACCGTCCCGTACTCAAATACATTGTCTGACCCGGTTAAAGGGTCGATTGACTACGCGACCTTGGACGTTGGGTACGATTTTTTCCGGGGAGCCGGTTACAAACTCGGCGCGTTCGTGGGCTACAATTATTATAAAGAGAATAAGAGCGCATATGGCTGCGCGCAGATCGCCAACCAATTATCTGATTGCGTGCCCGCAATTCCCAGCTCGGTTCTTGCCATCACGGAAGATGATACATGGAAGTCGTTCCGCGTCGGCGTCAATGGCGAAATCATGATCACCGATCGGCTCAAGCTAGGAGCAGACGTTGCTTATCTGCCATACCTGACATTCAACGGTACTGACGATCACGTACTGAGAGCTCTGATAATACAAGAATCGGGCACGGGAAGAGGGTTGCAGCTCGAAAGCATTCTCTCCTACCTAATCACCGATCAGTTCTCCGTAGGTGTCGGTGGACGTTACTGGGCGATGTGGACGACGCAAAATGCAATTGCTGATTCTGCCGGTGCGCCCTGCCCCTGTCAGACGCAACCGGCTAAGGCTGAACGCTACGGTGTCTTCCTACAGGCAGCTTATAGATTTGGCGCGCTGCCGTAGGAGTTCAAGTGGCGGTGCTCTGGGCACGCGCGTGTAGTGTGACGTTTAATTGCGTGGCCATTTTGATAGTTCCGCAAAACTATGCACACTTGCTGACGCCCCACGAGGCTATGCGTGTGTCATTCCGAGGAAAACCGGCAACAATCCGTTTTGCCGAATAGAATTAACGAACCTAAACGCTGAAAAATCTAAAAAAGTTATTTCGGTCGGAACTCGCCCTACCCAGGATCCCACAGCCGGTGTCGGCTTAACGCGAATCTTCTTAGGGGCCACTTTCTAAGACATGACTTCGCTACAAAGGTCGCAAAAGCCCCACGGGCGATCATCCCATCGATGAATTGCAAAGGTGCCATGCTTTCAATGCCAATTGCTCGCCTGTGGGCTATCCCGTGCAAGGTCAATTTAATCAGCAAAAAAAGCTCGTGCTCGTGAGTGACGCGCCAAAGCGCGACAGTGGCCGTGCGGGAATCAAGTGCTCACGAACGGGCGCAAATAGCCGATTGGTGTTTTCTGAAGCCTTCGGAGATGAGTGACGGCGAGGAGTGAGGAAAAGTTGCTGCAAAATAAATTTATAACCTCCGCGTTGAATTCAATAATAGTTTCCAATGGCCGGCGCGTTTTTATGATCGAAAGTGTGAATGGAAATCCCGATATTACTTCCGACCGGGTTGTTCAAGGCCTTCCTCATCGTCGGAGCAGCTTTTTGGATATTTGGATATTTTGGCGTTTGCTTTGTTTTCGCATTTTTTCTGTTGAAGTGGCTGCTGGATATGGGCACTGCGTGAGATTGTTTTGTGGGCCTGAATTTGTGATCGCTGCAATTATCGGCCTTGTGGCGCATTGACCCGGCGCCCCAACTCGCTTATGCCCGCCAGTGGGACACCTCTCCCCAACGAGAGGCGCCTATCTGGAAGGGTAGACAAATGACAGCAACCAAGCCCGGCGTGCGGCCGGTGATCCCGCACTTCTCGTCCGGCCCCTGCGCCAAGCGCCCCGGCTGGAACCTCACCGCTCTCACCGACGCAGCTTTGGGACGCTCGCACCGCGCCAAGATCGGCAAGGCGAAGCTCAAGTGCGCCATCGATCTTACCCGCGAAGTGCTGGAAGTGCCGGCCGATTACCGCATCGGCATTGTGCCGGCGTCCGACACCGGCGCGGTCGAGATGGCACTGTGGTCACTGCTCGGCGCACGGCCGGTGACCATGCTGGCCTGGGAGAGCTTCGGCGAAGGCTGGGTCAGCGACGTCACCAAGGAGCTCAAGCTCAAGGACGCCGCCGTCCTGAAGGCGCCCTATGGCGACTTGCCGGATCTGTCAAAGATCGATTTTACGACCGACGTGGTGTTCACCTGGAACGGCACCACCTCCGGCGTCCGGGTGCCGAACGGCGACTGGATCGCCGCCGACCGTGCAGGCCTGACCATTTGCGACGCCACTTCGGCGGCGTTCGCGCAAAGGCTCGATTTCCCCAAGCTCGACGTCGTCACTTTCTCCTGGCAGAAGGCGCTCGGCGGCGAGGGTGCGCACGGCATGCTGATCCTCAGCCCGCGCGCGGTGCAGCGCCTCGAAAGCTACAAGCCGGCCTGGCCGCTGCCGAAGATCTTCCGCATGACCAAGGGCGGCAAGCTCAACGAAGGCATCTTCCAAGGCGAGACCATCAACACCCCGTCGATGCTCTGCGTGGAGGATTATCTCGATACGCTCGGCTGGGCGAAGTCGGTCGGCGGACTCAAAGCCACCATCGCGCGCTCGGATGCCAACGCGAAAGCGATTGCCGATTGGGTTGCGGTCACGCCCTGGGTAGCGCATCTCGCCAATAACCCCGAGCAGCGCTCGAACACCTCGGTGTGCCTCAAGGTGACCGATCCGGCGGTGACGCGATTGTCAGCTGACGACCAGGCGGCCTTCGCCAAGACGCTCGCGGGCTTGTTGGAGAAAGAAGGCGTCGCTTACGACATCGCCTATTACCGCGACGCGCCGCCGGGCCTGCGCATTTGGTGCGGGGCGACGGTGGAGACCGCCGACGTGCAGGCGCTCACGCCCTGGCTCGACTGGGCCTTCGCCGAGGCCAAAGCCGCGCTGCCGAAAGCAGCGTAACGCGCGCTCTTCCTCCCCGATGCGGGGGAGCTTACGACCAGCAAATCTATTCAAAAAAAGCAGCAATCGCCATGCCCAAAGTTCTCATCTCCGACGCCCTGTCGTCCGCCGCCGTGCAGATCTTCAAGGACCGCGGCATCGAGGTCGATTTCCAGCCCGCGCTTGGCAAAGATAAAGACAAGCTTGCCGAGCTGGTCGGCAACTACGACGGCCTCGCCATCCGCTCCGCTACCAAGGTCACCGCGAAGATCCTGGAGAAGGCGAACAACCTCAAGGTGATTGGCCGCGCCGGCATCGGCGTCGACAATGTCGATATTCCGGCGGCGACCGCGCGCGGCATCATCGTGATGAACACGCCATTCGGCAATTCGATTACCACCGCCGAACACGCGATCTCGCTAATGCTGGCGCTGGCCCGCCAAATTCCGGAAGCCGATACGTCCACCCGCGCCGGCAAATGGGAAAAGAATAAATTCATGGGCGTGGAGATTTTCTCCAAGACGCTCGGCGTGATCGGCTGCGGCAATATCGGCTCGATCGTCGCAGACCGGGCCATCGGGCTGAAAATGAAGGTGATCGCCTACGATCCGTTCCTGTCGGAAGAGCGCGCGCGCGACCTCGGCGTCGAGAAGGTCGATCTCGACGATTTGTTCAAGCGCGCGGACTTCATCACCCTGCACACCCCGCTCACCGACAAGACCAAGAACATTATCGACGCCGCCGCGATCAAGAAGATGAAAAAGGGCGTGCGCATCATTAATTGCGCGCGCGGCGGCTTGGTTGACGAGATGGCGCTGGCCGAAGCGCTCAAGGCGGGGCAGGTGTCTGGCGCGGCCTTCGATGTCTTTGTCGAGGAGCCGGCGACGGCAAGCCCGCTGTTCAGCTTGCCCAACGTCGTGTGCACGCCGCATCTCGGCGCCTCCACCAGCGAGGCACAGGAAAATGTCGCGCTGCAGGTCGCCGAGCAGATGTCCGATTATCTGCTGCGCGGCGCAATCTCCAATGCCGTCAATTTCCCGTCGATCAGCGCCGAGGAGGCGCCCAAGCTCAAGCCCTTCGTCGCGCTCGCCGAGAAGCTCGGTTCTTTCGCCGGTCAGTTGACCGAAAACCCGATCAAGGAAATCCACATCACCTATGAGGGGGCGGTCGCGCATATGAATATCAAGGCGCTCACCTCGGCAGTGCTCGCCGGCTTGCTGCGGCCGATGTTGGGCGACGTCAACGTGGTGTCGGCGCCGCTGGTCGCGCGCGAACGCGGCATGGCGGTGGAGGAGACCACACGCGAAGTGGAAGGCGACTACGAGAGCCTGATCACGGTGACCGTGCTAACCGAAAAGCAGACGCGCTGGGTTTCAGGCACGGTCTTTGCCGACGGGCGCCCGCGCATCGTCAACATCAAAGGCATCCGCATGGACGCCGAGTTCGGCCCCTCGATGATCTACATCACCAATCTCGACAAGCCCGGCTTCATCGGCAAGTTCTCCTCGACGCTGGGCGAGGCTGGCATCAATATCGCCACCTTCCACGTCGGCCGCGAGGCGGCCGGCGGCAATGCCATCGCGCTGATCGAGATCGACGGCGAGTTGCCCGACGACGTACTCGCCAAAGTGCGCGCGCTGCCGCAGGTGCAACAGGCCAAGCCGCTGCATTTCTAGAAATAGCGCTGGTCTGCCAAGTTCCTGACAGGCGCCCCCCGAGCTTGTCCGGGCGGTGTTCTGCGCCTTGCCTCCGTCGCTCGCTTCCTTTATCCGAAGGTGGACCTGGCCGGCCTCTTCCGGCGTCAGTGTCCTAAAAAGCGCTGGCGCAGGGAAGCTATTCGAATGGCGAATGTGGTGGTTGTCGGGTCCCAGTGGGGCGACGAAGGCAAGGGTAAAATCGTCGACTGGCTGTCGGAGCAGGCCGATATCGTCGTGCGGTTCCAGGGCGGGCACAATGCCGGCCACACCCTGGTCATCGACGGCGTCACCTACAAATTGTCGTTGCTGCCGTCCGGGGTGGTGCGTGGGGGCAAGCTGTCCATTATCGGGAATGGCGTAGTGGTCGATCCGCTGGCCCTGATCGATGAAATAGCCCAGTTGAAGAAACAGGGTGTCGCCGTGACGCCGGACAATCTGCGCATCGCTGAAAACGCACCGTTGATCCTGCCGCTGCATCGCGAACTCGAAGCGGTGCGCGAGGCGGACAACTCGTCCACACGGATCGGCACCACCAAGCGCGGCATCGGACCCGCTTATGAGGACAAGGTCGGCCGGCGCGCGATCCGTTTCATGGACCTGGCCGACCTGCCGGCGCTGACGCCCAAGATCGAGCGGCTGCTCGCCCATCATAACGCGCTGCGCCGCGGCCTCGGCCTCGGCGAACTCGATGGTGCGACGATCTACGACTATCTCGCGGGGATCGCGCCGCAGGTTCTTCCTTTCATGGATTCGGTATGGTTGCTGCTCGACGCCAAGCGGCGCGAGGGCAAGCGCATCTTGTTCGAAGGCGCGCAGGGCGCGCTGCTCGACATTGACCACGGCACCTATCCTTACGTCACCTCGTCCAACACGGTGGCGGCGCAGGCGGCGACCGGCAGCGGGCTCGGACCGAACGCGATCGATTACGTGCTCGGCATCTGCAAGGCCTATACAACGCGGGTGGGCGAGGGGCCGTTCCCGACCGATCAGATGCACAATGAGATCGGCAAAACGCTGGGAGACCGTGGCCGCGAATTCGGCACCGTCACCGGCCGCGCGCGCCGCTGCGGATGGTTCGATGCGGTGTTGGTGCGCCAGACCGTGCTAAATTGCGGAATCGACGGTCTCGCGCTCACCAAGCTCGATATTCTCGACGGCTTCGACGAGATCAAGGTCTGCGTGGGCTATCGTCTCGACGGCCGCAAGATCGATTATCTTCCCGCCGGCGAGCGCGCGCAGGCTCGGGTCGAGCCGGTCTACGAGACCATCGCGGGATGGAAGGAGCCGACGGCGCGCGCGCGCTCGTGGGCGCAATTGCCGGCGCAGGCCATAAAATATGTGCGCCGAGTCGAAGAACTGGTGGGGTGTCCGGTGGCTCTACTCTCGACCAGCCCGGAGCGCGAGGACACTATCCTGATGAAGAACCCGTTTGAGCTATGATTGCCAAAAAAGGACACGAAGTAAGCTCACAGGAGCATCGTCCCGAAAAGTGAGGAGCGGTTTTCGGAAAGGCTTGTGCTGAAGTAAGTAAAACGACACCCAATGGCTGATTATTACCCACTGATCGGACGCGCCGTTAATGGCCTCGACAAGAACACCGGCGAAAACCGGCGGACATTGTACGAGCGCGCACGGACCGCGTTGGTCAATCAATTGCGCAGCGTCGAGCCGGCGCTCGATGAAGCCGACATCACGCGCGAGCGACTGGCGCTTGAGGACGCGATCCGCAAGGTCGAAGCGGATGCCGTCAAGCGCACGCGGCCAGATGCTGAAGAGGCGTCCGATCAGCAAAAATCCATATTGGATCAGGGTCTGCGCGGCTTCCGTGAAACGCTGGCCGATGCCGAGAGTCTTGGTGGGGCGGCCGCTGCGGCCAATCGGTCGGCGCACGAGGTCTACGAAGCGGTGCCCGGCGACCATCCATCACGGATCGGCGATATGGGTCCACCGCCGGCCGAGCCGCATTTCACGCCGCCTGCAGCAGAGCCGCTTCACTCGCGCCAAGCGCCGGCAGCAGATGAAAAGGCTACGCCCCTCCAGCATGCGGAGGCTTTGCCGTCTTCGCCGTCGCGCTTTGAGCGAGACGAGGGAATCCATGCGCGACCGGCGCGCTCTTACGGTCGTGTCATCCGCTTCTTTTTGCTCCTGCTGGTGCTGGCGGGCCTGGCCGGCGGCGCCTACTGGCAGCGCCACGCAATCATGGCGATGGTGGCGAGCTATCGCAACGCGCCGGCGCCGAAGCCGCACGAAGCGGCCTCGCCGCCAGCGACCAAGCCAAAGATCGCCGACCGCATCGGACCGGCGAGCGGCACATCCGCTCCCGCGACCGCGCCGGCCGCTGCGGTTGCGCAAAAGGTCGTGCTGTACGACGAGGATCCAAACGATCCGAAAGGCAAGCGCTATGTCGGCTCGGCGCTCTGGCGCACTGAGACAGTATCGCCGGGGCCGGGACTCGCCCCCGAGCTGGCGATCCGCGCCGATGTGGAAATCCCCGAACGGCACATGCGCATGACTTGGTCGCTCCGCCGCAACACCGACAAGGCGCTGCCGGCGAGCCACACCATCGAGATTATGTTCACGCTGCCGGCGGATTTCTCCGAGGGCGGCATCGCCAACGTGCCCGGCGTGCTGATGAAGCAGGACGAGCAGGCGCGCGGCGTACCGCTTGCCGGCATCGCGGTTAAAGTGACCAACGGCTATTTCTTGATCGGCCTGTCGGCAGTGGATGTCGACGTGCAGCGCAACATCCAGCTGCTCAAGGAGCGCGACTGGTTCGACGTCCCGATCGTCTACACCAGCGGCAAGCGCGCCATTCTCGCCTTGGAGAAGGGCACGCCTGGCGTACGCGCCTTCGAGGAAGCGTTCAGGGCGTGGGGCGAGTAGGCCTAGTTAGAATCGTCAGGCAAATAAGAAAATGGCCGGGACAGGCCCGGCCATTTCTAACTTTGGATGTCGTAGCGGTTAGTGCACCGCGCTCGAGATCGCCGGCTTTCGCGCCGGCTGCTCCATGGCGGCGATGCGGTTCTTCACCGCCTTCTGCACCTTCTCGAACGCGCGAACCTCGATCTGGCGCACGCGCTCGCGTGAGACGCCGAATTCGGCGGCGAGATCCTCAAGCGTGATTGGGTCGTCGGCGAGGCGGCGCGCTTCGAAGATGCGCCGTTCGCGGTCGTTGAGCACGTCGAGGGCGCCAATCAGCGCCTGGTGGCGGTTATCGCTTTCCTCGTGATCGGCCAGCAGACGCTCCTGACTCGGCGCGTCGTCGACCAGCCAGTCCTGCCATTCGCCGCTTTCGCCGTCGTCGCGGATCGACGCGTTAAGCGAAGCATCGCCGCCGAGACGGCGATTCATGTCGACAACATCCTGCTCGGTGACGCCGAGCCGCTTGGCGATCAGCTTGACCTGATCGGGCTTGAGGTCGCCTTCCTCAAGTGCGGAAATCTTGCTCTTCGCCTTGCGCAGGTTGAAGAACAGCTTTTTCTGGTTGGCGGTGGTGCCCATCTTCACCAGCGACCACGAGCGCAGGATGTATTCCTGAATGGCGGCCTTTATCCACCACATCGCATAAGTGGCGAGGCGGAATCCCTTCTCGGGCTCGAAGCGCTTGACCGCCTGCATCAGGCCGACATTGCCCTCGGACACGACTTCCGAGATCGGCAGGCCGTAGCCGCGATAGCCCATGGCGATCTTGGCGACCAGGCGCAGATGGCTGGTGACGAGTTTGTGGGCGGCATCACGATCGCCGTGCTCACGCCAGCTGCGCGCCAGCATGTATTCTTCCTGCGGTTCCAGCATCGGGAACCGGCGGATTTCATCCAGGTAGTGAGAAAGGCCGGATTCGGCCTTGAGTGCCGGCAACGCGGCTGTACGGGCCATGATAGCGCCCTCCTTTTTTGCCCCCGGTGAATCGGCGGGCGATTATCGCCGCCGCTCCCCGAGCCGACGGCACGCATCCGATTTTGCGACCGCGAAAGCTTGATCGCAGGTGCAGCATAGCGGAACTGGGCACCGAAAACCAGTCTCCACCCGTCACGTCGTTGTGACCCCGGTGTTATTAGTCAAGCCATTGTTTAGGCTAGTCTATTTTGACCGTTGCCCGCCTCGATCGAGGCTTTCCGCGGCCAGGGCATCACGTAAACGACGCAGGTCGGCCGGCAGTTCCGACTGGAACCGCAAGCTTTTTCCGGTTTCGGGGTGTTTGATTGCCAGCAAATAAGCATGCAGAGCCTGTCTGCCAAGGTCCTCCAAGATCGCGCGGGATTCGGGCGAAAGCCGACTGGCTTTGGTCTTGAAGCCGGTGCCGTAGCTGGCGTCGCCCAGGATCGGATGGCCGATATGGGCCAGATGCACCCTGATCTGGTGGGTGCGGCCGGTCTCCAGGGTGCAGGCGAGGAGGCTGGCGACCGGCTTGCCGTCCGGCCCGGCGAACCGCTCCAGCACCTGCCAATGGGTCACGGCCTCCCGCCCGCCTTCGCGCACCGCACGCTTGTCGCGGGCATGCGGGTGCCGGTCGAGCGGCGCGTCGATGGTGCCCTTCGGTTTCGCCGGCGCGCCCCAGACCAACGCGAGATAGCCACGCTCGATGCCGCTTTCCGTCTTGTTGGCGAATTGGGCTGAGAGCGCGCGGTGAGCGGCGTCGGTCTTGGCGACGACCATCAGACCGGTGGTGTTCTTGTCGAGCCGGTGGACGATGCCTGGACGTTTGACGCCGCCGATGCCGGACAGGCTATCGCCGCAATGGGCGATCAGCGCATTGACCAGCGTGCCCCTGGCGTGGCCCGCGGCCGGATGCACCACCATGCCTTTAGGTTTGTCGATCACGATCAACGCGTCGTCCTCGTACACGACATTGAGGGCGATTGCCTCGCCGGCTGGATTGGCCTGCTCGGGCGCCGGCAGCGTGACTGTGACGGTGTCTCCGGATTTGACGTGGCTTGCTGGATCGCGGATCGTGCGCGCCGTGATCGCGACGCGACCATCGAGGATCAGCACCTTGAGGCGCGAACGCGACAGCGCCGGAATGCGCGCGGTGAGCACGCGGTCGAGCCGCTGGCCTTCCTCGTCGGCGGCGATCCTGATTGTCTTGATTGTCTCATCAGCCATGGCTTAATCGATGTCCGACGACCAGAAGCCTCTCGATCCGGAAGCCGCCGCGGCGATCGCGAAGGTGCGGCGGATGATGATCGTCATCATGACGGCGACCTTCCTCGCCATTGCTGTCGTGCTCATGGTTATCGGCTACCGCCTTTTCCATGTGAAGGAAAGCGCCCCGTCACTCGCCGACGTCACCGAGGTGCTGCCGGCCGGCGCCAAGGTGATTTCGACCGCGGTTGGCGCCGACCATATTGTGGTGACCATTGAGCTTGGCGGGGCGGTTGAGGTCCGTACGTTCGATCCCGATACGTTGAAGCCGCTCGGGCGGCTGCGGCTGGAGACGAAGCCCTAAAGCGCTTTGATCTTCTCCAGCACCGGCAGCAAATAAGAATTGAACTTCTCCGGATCCTCGCTCATCGGGAAATGGCCGAGGCCTTTCATGATGGTTGCTGGCGCACCGGTACGTTCGGCAATCGCGAGCGTACCCTCGGGCGTGCAGGAATAGTCGTATTCGCCGGTGAGCAGATAGAGCGGGCAGCGCGTGATGTCGATGTCGCCGATTTTGCCGCGGATGTCGCCGTCGATCATGTAGAAATGCAGATCGCCTTTGAACACGCCGGGGCCGCTCTGCATGTAATGCCACAGCGTTTCCCAGCGGCCGTCGTCCGGCGAGGTCGGCGCTATCAGGCCCGAGATCACGCCAGCGCAGACCATGCCGCCGTGCACGTCGGGGCGGTTGAGCCAGGACAGGTCGTAATAGGGCTCAGTATGCGCCGCCAACTCCAGCCCGATCAACGCGCGAAAGCGTTCAGGACATTCAAGCGCGAGATGCAGCACGATGCGCCCGCCGATCGAACAGCCCATGGCGACCGGTCGATCGAGGCCGAGCGCGTCGGCGACTTCAACGATCATGCGCACATAGTCGCGCGAGGCGAGCTGGTATTCGGCCTCCTGCCAGCCGGAAGGCGGCGACGACTTGCCGTGCCAGGGCATGTCGAAAGCAATGACGCGATAATTCGCCGTGATGCGTTCGTCGTTCATCAGACCGCGATATTGCCGCGCGTCGGAGCCGGCGGTGTGCAGGCAGAGCAGGGGGATGCCTTGGCCCGCTTCCTCGACATAGAGCCGGTGCGGCTTGCCGAGCAGGTCGAGATGCAAATAGCGGCCGGTGATGGGTTCGAAGCGCGGGCTCATCGCACGGCCTCTTGTTGTTTTTCTTTGCGCGGCGCAGCGATCACGTCCTTGAAGTAGAGCAGATTGGCCATGAACGGATGGATGTCGCCTTCCACCTTCATCAATTTCTGTTTCACCAGCGCGAAGACGTCGGTGAAGCCGAGCGGCGGCAGCGGCTGCCAGAACTTTTCCCAGACGGCGCGCGACGCGCGTAGCGCGAAGCTGTAGTCGGGCGTGATGAACGGCCCCGGCGTTACCTTGGCGATGCGGCCTTCTTGCACGCGGATCAGAGTATAAGCCTCGTCGATGGCGATCATAAAGGTGGTGTCAACGAAACGGCCGCGCCGGACCAGCTTGGCGTCGGCATTCACGAGACTGGCGATATTGTCGATCATGCGGAGGGCTCCCGGACTATTGCGGCAGGGTGGAATCTTGAGCCGCTGGCCGCAAGGTGGTCGCATGGAGCGGCGCGCTTGCGTGCTCGGCAGATCGAGGCTATCTCGAAGGCCTTGGCCTTAGCTCCCTTCGTCTAGCGGCCCAGGACGTCGCCCTCTCACGGCGAAAACAGGGGTTCGAGTCCCCTAGGGAGCGCCAATAAAATCAGCAACTTAAGTCACAATCGGATCCACGTAGATCCAGTTTTGGGAAGGTTTCGGGGAGTATCCATGGCCGTCCGCGGACGTCCATCGGTGTGTGGCGCATGCAACCAGCGTCATCAATCCATTAAGCAATCGTCGTGAATTTCGCGCGCGTCTCACCCGTAGCAACTGTGAGTTAGCATTGCTGTGCTGTCGTGCGTCCGAATGCCCGAGCCCACGAAGCGTGACGCTATGACAGCAGCGACGAAGAGCGAACAAGTGGTAGGCCATCAGAGTGGCAACAAGCTAGGACCCGGCGTTGTCGTCATGGATCGACCGGACGGATCTTGGACGCCGCTCCGGTTTGCTCCGTTCCGATATCAAGCCAACCCGAATCCGTTCGAAAATCCACGAATGTCACAAAGCCGAATTGACGGCTTCGTTCGAA
>CAVWDA010000074.1:0-15250 GCA_963753455.1 uncultured Alphaproteobacteria bacterium
TCATCCTGTTGGTGGCCACCAGCATGCCGCCAAGCGTTGTGCAGACCGTCATGTTTGGCAGCCTCGGCAGCTATCCGTTGGTCGCAATTCCGTTCTTCATCCTTGCCGGCGAGATCATGGGGCAGGGCGGCATCGCCAAGCGGATCGTCGCTTGGGTCCTCTCCATAGTCGGCGGCGTGCGGGGCTCGCTGGCGCTGGCGACGATCGCTTCCTCGGAATTGTTCGGCGCCATGTCAGGGTCGGCGGTCGGCTGCGTCGCCGCCGTCGGACGCCTGCTGTTCCCGGCTCTGCGCGATAACGGCTACGGCGATCGCTTCGCGGTGAGCCTCATTACCAGCTCCGGCGCGATCGCGATCATCATTCCGCCCTCGATCGCGATGATCATCTACGCGGTCACCGCGCAACAATCGCTGACCATCTTGTTCACCGCTGGCATCATCCCGGCCATTCTGATCGGGTTGATGGAGGCGGCCTATGTCCTGGTCTATGCGCGCATAAAGATCGTGCCGATCACGGCAAAGGCGCGCTGGCAGAACATTGCAGCTTCGACGAAGGACGCTGTCTGGGCGCTTGGCACGATCGCCGTCATCTTCGGCGGCATCTACGGCGGCATTTTTACGCCGACCGAAAAGGCGGGCCGGCATCGCCGTCGTTTATTCGGCGTTCATCGCCAAGTTCGTCTACCGCGAAGTGACGTGGGCGGACCTCGGACGCATCGTCATGAGCGCAGCGAGCCTGACGACGCAAATCCTGCTGATCGTCGCCGCCGCGGGCGTCTATTCCTGGCTGCTGACGACGAGCGGCATTCCGCAGCATGTGGTCGACTTCATTCGCGCGCTCGACGCGGGCCCGGTCGCGACTTTGCTGCTGATGAACATCATCCTGCTGTTCATCGGAAGCTTTCTCGAGCCGCCGGCCGCGATCCTTATTCTAGCGCCGCTGTGCGTGCCGGTTGCCGAAGCCATGCACGTCAATCCGATCCATTTCGGCGTCATCTTCTGCGTCAATCTCAGCATCGGCATGTTCATGCCGCCGTTCGGACTGAACATCTTTGCCGCGCATCTGTTGTTCAAAAGGCCGATTACGGAAATCTATCGCGGAGTGATCCCGTTCGTGCTGATCAGCCTGATCGGGCTCATGGTCATCACCTATGTGCCGATCATTTCCATGGCGCTGCCCAATCTTCTGAAATAGGCACGGGCGCCGCCGGCGCCGTTACGGCTTGTTAACTGGGGCGTGAGTGGGCTCGACGTGGGCGAGGGCGATGGAGCCGTTCAACCAAGCCCGTGCTTGGCCAGGAACTCCATCGTGATGCGGAAGCATTCGTCGGGCCTTTCGATCTGCTGCATGTGCCCCGTTCCTTCGACGCAGGTGTAGTCGTAGCCGCCCTCCTTGCCGAGCGCCTGGTTTGCCGCGGCGGTTGCCGGGGCTCCTTTGGCCATCGGGTCCGCGCCGGTCAATTTCACCGGGCCGCCGAATTCCTTCGCCGCAGGCCACAGGTTCAAGGTCAGGGCCTGCTCATAAATGCTCGCCTCGTTCTCCGGCGCGCATGCTGACCTCTTCCTTGGTCATCCTGTTGGTGGCCACCAGCATGCCGCCAAGCGTTGTGCAGACCGTCATGTTTGGCAGCCTCGGCAGCTATCCGTTGGTCGCAATTCCGTTCTTCATCCTTGCTGGCGAGATCATGGGGCAGGGCGGCATCGCCAAGCGGATCGTCGCTTGGGTCCTCTCCATAGTCGGCGGCGTGCGGGGCTCGCTGGCGCTGGCGACGATCGCTTCCTCGGAATTGTTCGGCGCCATGTCAGGGTCGGCGGTCGGCTGCGTCGCCGCTGTCGGACGCCTGCTGTTCCCGGCTCTGCGCGATAACGGCTTCGGCGATCGATTCGCGGTGAGCCTCATTACCAGCTCCGGCGCGATCGCGATCATCATTCCGCCCTCGATCGCGATGATCATCTACGCGGTCACCGCGCAACAATCGCTGACCATCTTGTTCACCGCTGGCATCATCCCGGCCATTCTGATTGGGTTGATGGAGGCGGCCTATGTCCTGGTCTATGCGCGCATAAAGATCGTGCCGATCACGGCAAAGGCGCGCTGGCAGAATATTGCAGCTTCGACGAAGGACGCCGTCTGGGCGCTTGGCACGATCGCCGTCATCTTCGGCGGCATCTACGGTGGCATATTTACGCCGACGGAAGCAGCCGGTATCGCGGTCGTCTATTCGGCGTTCATCGCCAAGTTCGTCTACCGCGAAGTGACGTGGGCGGACCTCGGGCGCATTGTCATGAGTGCAGCGAGCCTGACGACGCAAATCCTGCTGATCGTCGCGGCCGCGGGCGTCTATTCCTGGCTGCTGACGACGAGCGGCATTCCGCAGCATGTGGTCGACTTCATTCGCGCGCTCGACGCGGGCCCGGTCGCGACTTTGCTGCTGATGAACATCATCCTGCTGTTCATCGGAAGCTTTCTCGAGCCGCCGGCCGCGATCCTTATTCTAGCGCCGCTGTGCGTGCCGGTTGCCGAAGCCATGCACGTCAATCCGATCCATTTCGGCGTCATCTTCTGCGTCAATCTCAGCATCGGCATGTTCATGCCGCCGTTCGGACTGAACATCTTTGCCGCACATCTGTTGTTCAAAAGGCCGATTACGGAAATCTATCGCGGAGTGATCCCGTTCGTGCTGATCAGCCTGATCGGGCTCATGGTCATCACCTATGTGCCGATCATTTCCATGGCGCTGCCCAATCTTCTGAAATAGGCACGGGCGCCGCCGGCGCCGTTGCGGCTTGTTAACTGGGGCGTGAGTGGGCTCGACGTGGGCGAGGGCGATGGAGCCGTTCAACCAAGCCCGTGCTTGGCCAGGAACTCCATCGTGATGCGGAAGCATTCGTCGGGCTTTTCGATCTGCTGCATGTGCCCCGTTCCTTCGACGCAGGTGTAG
This sequence comes from uncultured Alphaproteobacteria bacterium, assembly GCA_963753455.1. Lineage (GTDB taxonomy): Bacteria > Pseudomonadota > Alphaproteobacteria > Rhizobiales > Xanthobacteraceae > Pseudolabrys. Next base: position 2,942 of record CAVWDA010000074.1, read on the forward strand.
TCGTAGCCGCCCTCCTTGCCGAGCGCCTGGTTTGCCGCGGCGGTTGCCGGCGCTCCTTTGGCCATCGGGTCCGCGCCGGTCAATTTCACCGGGCCGCCGAATTCCTTCGCCGCAGGCCACAGGTTCAAGGTCAGGGCCTGCTCATAAATGCTCGCCTCGTTCTCCGGCGCGCAGACCAGGACATAGCCGTCGCCGTCGGGATTCTTCCGCAGCACCGAGCGCGCCATCAATTCGTGCTCGCCAGCAACCCAATTCCTCGTCGCGCGCGATTGCACGAGTTCCTGCGTCAATTCGTCGATTGACGTAAAATGCCGTCGCCGCTTGCGGGCAAACTCGGTGAGGCGCTTTTCGAAGAGCTTCCATCGCGGCGTAGTTCGGGTGGTCCGGCGGAGGGACGTCCGGCGGATCGAACAGCAATAGCGCATCCCATCGCCAGCCGATCTCAATGGCGTGTTTCATGGCGGTGCGCGCCGAGAATGAATGAAAAATACCGATCGTCTTTTTGGTCCCCAGGCGGGCGCGGACTTCCTGCACGATGCGCTCAAGATCGCGGCTGAGCTGCGCGTAGGTGTGGTTGGGCGGTTCGACTGGGATATTTTGCCCATGGTTGCGGAAGTCGAAGATCACCAGGTCGTAGTGGTCGAGAAAATGGCGCCAATAGGGAAAATAGGCGTCGACGGCAAAACCGTTGCCGTGCGAGAGCAGGATCCTGATGCCGTCGGGATTACCGTGACGGCGTACGCGAATTTTGGCGCCATCTTCGAGCTCGACGTCGAATGTCGCGCTGGGAACCGGAAGTACAAAGGTCACGAAATTTCTCCGCTGTTATTATGCGCCAGCCGTGCCGGGCTCCGAACAATTCGTCGCGCCGGCGTGGAAGCGGCCCGGCCTGATTGTTCCCTGCAGGAACCGATCGGTGGGATTTCACAAGACTTGTGAGAAATGTTTAGAGATCGGTCGGAAGGGTGAGGTGCGGCGTGCGTTGTTGATGATCGTCTGCACCGTCACCGATTTCAGCGTCGCTGATGTAATTCGGTCGACTTCATGCAAAACGCGGCTCAACTCTCCGGCCAAAGGATTGCCCAACTTCAGGTTATCGTCCTCTTCGTTGGGCCAGCCCGTTTCAAAAAGACAAATGATATCGTAGAGGGTCAGGCGTTTCGCGTTTCCGCAGAACGCAAATCCGCCGCCTGGGCCCCGCGCCGAGGTGACGATGTTCGCACGCGTCAGCGCATACAGGATTCTCACCAGGTGGCTCTTGGAGACTTGATACAATTCCGCCAGCTCTTGCGCCGGAATTTGTTCATCGGGGCGCGAGGCGAGTTCGATCACAGCCCAGATGGCGTATCGTGTTGCTTGCTGTAATTTCATCTCGATCGAGACCTGTACATCGAGTCCTCATCAAAATCAGTTGCGATCCAGGGTCAATTCCAGCTCGACGAATGGCCCTGCCGTCATTCCGAAGCTGCGCAGGAACGACATCAACAGGTTGTCGTCCACATCGATGACCGTGCGGATCGTGCTAACGCCGCTCTTCTTGAATTTTAAAATCAACTCGTTCATCAGAGCCGAGGCGCTCTTGTGCAGCCGGTGCTCCTTTTCGACCCCGATAGCGTAGAGCCAGCCGCACGCCGGCGCGCGCACCGGCCATGAGCGGACCTCGCCAAGCGCGTAGCCGATCATCTTGCCGCCGCTCTTGGCGACCAGCACACACAGGGTCTCGCTCGTTTCCCGTTGGCGAAAAAGGTCCTTCCAGAAATCGGCGCGTGCGAAGCCTGTGATCCGCGCGTCGAGGGCGATGATCTCGGCAAGGTCCGCGGCATTGGCTTCGGCTACCGCGATGCTGTGCTGTTCTTCGCCGCCGTTAGCCCAAGTCGTGCTCTTCATGAGGTCCCTGATCTATCGCCGAGTTACGTGTGTCATCTTGCAACCCTGTGGTGAGTGCCATCATATCGCAGCGCGGCGGGAAATAAAATCATTATGATGCATGAATACCTTTACTTCCCCAGAAGACGGCAATAGCATCGCCGCTGCATTGTGGTGGTTCAGCACGGTCCGCCTTGGCGGTTGTGTCCGTAAGGGCCGGCTGTGCCTTGATCTGCTGCGCTCGCTTGGGGGCACTTTTGTCACGGCTACTCGGTAAATCGACACTTCGGAAGGAAGATCCGGCCCTGCTCTCCGGCCGCGGCCGCTACGCCGATGATCTGCCTGTTCCGGTAGGCGCGCTGCAGGCGCACGTGGTCCGCTCGAGCCGAGCGCATGCCGAGATTGTGCGGATCGACACCGCCGAAGCCCTAGCCCGACCCGGCGTTTGGGCGGTGATTACGGGCGACGACGTCAAACGCCTGTCCGATCCGTTTCTGATTGCCCTTAAGGCGCCGGTGCATCAGTGGGCGCTGGCTGTCGGCCGGGTCCGTTATGTCGGCGAACCTGTCGTCCTCATTGTCGCCGATAACCGATATCTCGCTGAAGACGCGGCCGATCTCGTGCGCATCGAATATCGCGATCTACCGGTGGTGATCGATCCGCTCAAGGCACGCGAAAAATCCGCTCCGCTGCTGCACCCGGAAGCGAAGAGCAACGAGGTCTCAGTCCGCCAATTCTCCTATGGCGACACCGCAAGCGCCTTCGCGCAGGCCCATGCCCGCATCAAACTCACGACAGATTATCATCGGCTCTCCTACACTCCGATGGAATGCTACGTCGTCATCGCCCAATTCGACCCGACCGACGGCAGCTACGACGTGCTGGCGAATTTCCAGGGTCCATTCAGCACGCACCCGGTGATGGCGCGCGCGTTGCGCGTGCCCGGTCCGAAGTTTCGCGTGCGCATTCCTCCCGACAGCGGCGGTAGTTTCGGCATCAAACTTTCCGTGTTTCCCTACATGGTGCTCATGGCGCTCGCCGCACGCATCACGGGCCGGCCGGTGAAATGGGTCGAGGACCGGGTTGAGCACCTTATCGCGGCGAGTTCCGGGCCGAACCGCATCACCGAGATCGAGGCGGCCGTCACCAAGGACGGCCGGATTCTCGCACTCAAACTCGATCAGCTCGAGGATTACGGCGCTTTCTTGCGCGCGCCGATGCCGGGGCCGCTCTATCGCATGCACGGCTCGGTCACGGGCGCTTATGACATTCCCAATGTCGACGTAGTCAATCGCGTCGTTCTCACCAACAAGATGCCGGCGAGCCTGATCCGCGGCTTCGGCGGACCGCAGCTCTATCTGGCCATCGAGCGGCTGGTGCAGCGGATCGCGATCGAACTCAATCTCGACCACCTAGACGTCATCAAGCGCAATCTCGTTCCGACGGCCAAGTTCCCATACAAGACCGCGGCCGGTTCACTCTACAATTCGGGCGATTATCTGCAGGCCGTCGAAACCACTATCGGTGGCGGCCGGCTTGAAGAATTGAAGAAGCGGCGCGAAGCGGCGCGGGCGGCCGGCCGGCATTATGGCATCGGCTTTGCCGCCATTGTCGAGCCGGGCATGTCGAACATGGGTTATCTGTCGACATTGCTCACCGCCGACGCGCGGGAGAAAGCCGGCCCGAAGAACGGCGCCGTATCGATGGTGACGGTCAACATCGATCCGCTCGGAGCGGTTTCGGTGACCGCCGACGTCACGGTGCAGGGCCAGGGGCACGAGACCGTGCTCTCCCAAATCGTCGCCGAGCAACTCGGTCTTGAGCCGGACGACGTGGACGTCACGCTCGAAATGGACACGGCGAAGGACCAGTGGTCGATCGCCGCCGGCACTTATTCGTGCCGTTTCACGCCGGGCACCGCGGTGGCCGCGCATATGGCCGCGAACCAGATTCGCGACAAGCTCGGCCGGATCGCGGCGAAGCAACTCAACACGCTTCCCGACGATATCGAATTCGCCAAGGGCAAGATCGGCAGCAAGCGCAATCCCGACAATGCCATCCCGTTCGGCCGAGTCGCCGGCACCGCGCACTGGTCGCCGGTCATGTTGCCGGAAGGCATGGCGCCGAGCCTGCGCGAGACCGCAGTGTGGTCGCCGCCGGAACTCGAGCCCCCATCGAACGACGACCGCATCAACACGTCGCTCACCTATGGCTTCGTCTTCGACATGTGCGGGGTCGAGATCGATCCGCTGACCAATCAGGTGCGCGTCGACCGCTACGTGTCGATGCATGATGCCGGCAAGATCCTCAATCCGATGATTGCGGACGGCCAGATGCGCGGCTCCTTCGCGCAGGGAATTGCCGCCGCATTGTACGAGGAGTTCGTCTACGACGAGACCGGGGCATTCCTCTCCGGTACCTTCGCCGATTACCTGGTGCCGACGGCGAGCGAAATCCCGCCCGTCGAAATTCTTCATATGAAATCGCCGTCGCCGTTTACGCCGCTCGGCGCCAAGGGGCTGGCGGAAGGCAATTGCATGAGCGTGCCGGCCTGCATCGCCAATGCGGTGGCCGATGCGCTCGGCGTCAAGGACGTGCCCATGCCGGTGACGCCGCGCCGTATCCACGCCTTGATGGCGCAGCCTGAACCGCCGTCACCCGTTGCCGCGCCCGCGCGCGAAGCCGCTGCTGCTCCGGCGGTAGAGGGCGGCCGTAACTTGCACGGTCAAAGCTCGTTCGAGGTGCCGGCGCCGCCGGCGGTAGTGTGGCGTTCGCTGCTCGATCCGCAAAGTCTCAAGGCGGTGATCCCGGGCTGCCACGAATTGCAGCGGCTCGGCGAGAACGATTATCGTGCGCTGGTTTCGCTCGGCGTTGGTCCGGTGCGTGGCAAGTTCGAGGCGACCGTCAAGTTGAGCGATCTGGTGACGGAGAAATCCGGCCGTATCGTCGGCGCGCTCAGCGGGCCGCTCGGCGGCGCCTCGGGGGCGGGAAATCTCCGTCTGGAAGCGACCGCCACCGGCACGCGCATCGACTACGATTATGCGGTCACCGCCACGGGCAAGGTCGTCTCGGTCGGCGGGCGCCTGCTCGATGGCGCTGCCGCGATCATCATCCGGCAGTTCTTCGAACGGCTGGCGCGGCAGTTGAATCCGGAGGCCTCGCCCCCTCGCAATTCGGCGTGGCAGCGGCTGGTTGCCTGGCTGCGCGCGCTGGTCGGAGGTGGCGCATGAAACCGCATCCCTTCGATTACGTGCGCGCCGATACGGTGGACGAGACGACCGAACTTCTGGCCCAGTATGGCGACGACGCTCGCGTGCTCGCTGGTGGTCAGTCGCTGCTAGCCATGCTCAATCTGCGGCTGCTCGAGCCGGCGGTGCTGATCGATATCGCCCGCATCTCCGAACTCTCCGAAATCCGCGAGGTCGGCGGTAAGGTCGAGGTCGGAGCGGCGGTGACGCAGAACCGCCTGCTGGCTTGGCCTGGCCTCAAGGCGAAGCTTCCGCTGCTGGCGGCAGCGATGCCGTTCGTCGGCCATTTCCAGACGCGCAACAAGGGCACCGTGTGTGGCTCGATCGCGCATGCGGATCCCAGCTCGGAAATCCCACTGTCGCTTGCCACGCTGCAAGGCGAGGTTATCCTGCGTTCGCGGAGCGGCACGCGTGTGCTACCGGCCAGCGAATTCCAGCGGGGCATGCTTATGACAGCGCGCAAGCCGGACGAACTTATCACAGCCGTCCGTTTTCCCATCCAAACGTCCCGCCGCGTCGCCTTTCGCGAAGTGGCTCGCCGGCACGGCGACTTTGCTATGGTCGCCATCGCCGCGGTCGCCAACGGCAACAAGGTCAGGCTCGGGGTCGGCGGTATGGCAGGCCGACCGGCCACCCGGGAATTCACGGCCGGAACCGATTTGCGCGATGCCATCAACGCGCTGGCCTGGGAGCTTGAGGGCTACGAGGACATGCACGCTACCAGCCACATGCGTCGCGATATTCTGCGTCGTGTTGGGCCCGTCGTCATCGAGGAGGCCCTGCAATGCGCCGAGTGACCAGCGACCAGCATGCCAAAGTGAGCGTGCAACTCAACGGCCGCAATGTTTCGGCCGAGGCCGAACCGCGCATGCTGCTGAGCGATTTCATCCGCCAGGCGCTGGGCGCGACCGGAACGCATGTCGGTTGCGAGCATGGCGTCTGCGGCTGCTGCACCGTGCTGCTTGACGGCGTTGCCGTGCGCTCGTGCCTGACCCTTGCCATGCAGGCCGATGGTCGTGAGATCACCACGGTCGAGTCCCTCGCCGGCGAGGATGGCGCGCTCAACGCGCTGCAGCAGGCGTTCCGCAACAATCATGCCCTGCAATGCGGCTTCTGCACGCCCGGCATCCTGATGTCATTCACCGATTTCCTGCGGCGCAACCAGAAGCCATCGGAAGAGCAGGTCGTGGATGTGTTGAGTGGTCACATTTGCCGTTGCACCGGTTATGCCGGCATTGTTTCAGCCGTCCTCGAAGCAGCCGGCGCCCAGGATTCGAACAGAGGAGGAAAGCCATGAACAAGCCGCAGGAAACGCCGCAGACCGCGAAGAAGGTCTATGAGGAGCGTGTCACCATCAACGGCAAGAATGTCGTGCTGTCGCACAGCGAACCGCCGGTGATCAACGCCGGCGTCCTCGAAAACGGCGACATTTTCCGCATGATCAACATCTTTGCGGAGAAGTTCTCGCCCACCAATATCGAGAAGGCGGACGGCACGCCGCTGCGCCTGTACACCTCGGACGGCGTGAAGGTCGACGTCTCGAAGCGGCGCAAGCACGATATGAGCTTCTGGCATCGCAACATCGACGCTCACGAGATCATCTTCTGCGTGAAGGGAGCGCTCAAGTGGGAAACAGAGATGGGCGTGCGGATCATGCATCCGGGCGACATGCTGTTCATCCCAAAAGGTATCGCGCACCGTTCGATGCTCTGCGAAGACTCGACCGACGACAACGTTCTCATTGAACTCAAAATTTCCGACGAACTCACCTATGTGGGCGAAAAAAAGTAAGCGGGAATCACGTGCAATCCGTTGATCTGATCGTCACCAATATCGACTGGCTCATTACCGTCGATCACGGTCGCCGCATCATGCGCGATGCAGCGATCGCGGTGAAAGGCGGAAAAATTGTCGCCATCGACAAGTCCGCGGCGATAGCGAAGGCTTATTCCGCTGGGCGGGCGGTCGATGCCGGCAATACGGTGGCGACGCCGGGCTTCGTTGATTGCCATCTGCATTCCTCCTTCCAGCTTTCGCGCGGGCTGGCGGACGAGGCGAACGCGCAGTCGTTTCTGTTTGACCGGATGTATCCATATGAAGCGGCGCTCGACGGCGATGACGTGCGCCTATCGGCAACGCTCGCTGCAGCGGAATTGCTCAAGCACGGCGTCACCTGTTTCATCGACCCCGGCAACTACCATCCGAAAGCCTCAGTCGAAGGGATCATATCCACCGGCATTCGCGCGGTCGTGTCGCGATCGTCGTTCGACCTCACCAAGTCCGTGCTCGGCATTCTTCCGGAACGCATGATCAAGTCGACGCAGGTGGCGCTCGAACGCGCCGAGGAGGTGCTGGAAAAATATGCCAAGTCCGGCAATCCACGGCTCGGTGCCAGCGCCTCGTTCCGCGGCCTCAACAACGCATCCGACGAACTGATCCTCGGATTGCACAAGATGGCCCGCCGTTACGACACGCTGCTGCAGACGCATGCCTGCTTCAGCTATTCGACCCATGATTCCAGCGTCGCGCGCACCAAGATGGCGGAAATCGAGCGATTGGAGTCGCTCGGCGTGATCGACGAAAGGATGTTGATCGTCCACTCCGGTTGGCTCGAGCCGGAAGAGGTGGCGATCCTCGCCAAGCGTAAGCCGTCGCTGGTCTGTGCGCCGAGTTCGAGCCTACACAACGGCTACGGCAATTTCCTGTTCGGCAAGCTTCCCGAGCTGATGGCGCTCGGCGTCAATGTCACGATCGGGTCCGATCACGCGTCGTCCGGCATCGTCGACATGGCGCAGGAGGTGCGCTTGGCGTGCTGCTGTTACAAGGAAACCCGCATTAATCCGCGCGTGATGCCGCCGGAGACCGGGCTGGAAATGGCGACGCGCAACGGTGCGAAAGCGGCCCTGATGGCGGAGCGGATCGGGAGCATCGAGGTCGGCAAGGAAGCCGACATCGTTCTGTTCGATACGCAGCGGCCGGAATGGCAGCCACTGATCAATCCGGTCGCCAATCTTGTCTACAGCGCCACCGGCGATTCGGTTCGCGACGTGTTCGTTGCCGGCGAGCAGGTCGTTGCCGCCGGGCGGCTGACGAAGATCGACGAAACGAGCCTCTATTCAAAAATACCCGCGGCCGTGGCGCATTTTGGCAAGCACTTGAAGCTGGACCAGATGGTCCAGCTTCGCTGGCCGGTCTCCTGAGGCCAATCGGGGCTATAGGACGAGCAATTGATCGAGGATGGTTCTCGGGTCGGCTGTCGGCGTTCGACAACCGGCGACGTTCGGGCCGCCTCGGTTATTCACTGATCCGGGCGAACACGCCTGCGAATAGAAAAGGACAATGACGATGGGCGTGAGCGCCAAAATTGCAACGCCGGCGACCGGCACACCGACCCACCTCCGCGACCTGCGTAGCACGCTCGCTTGGCTTAAAGCGCGTGGCGATCTGGTCGAGACGGACAAGGAGGTGAACCCCGACCTCGAGGTCACCGGCCTGCAGAAGCTGATGGATGGCGGCTGCCCGGTTATCTTCAACAACGTCAAGGGCAAGCCGAATCACCAAGTCCTGACCAACTTGTTTGGCGATATCAAAGTAGTCAACGCCATGTTCGGCTGGGCGGACGACAAGGAGCGCACGCGGAAATTGGCGCGGGCGCTGTCGAGGCCGCTGCCGCCACAGGAAATCCCGCAATCCGAAGCGCCGTGTCAGCAAATCGTCATTGAGCAGCCGAACGACGTCAACGAACATCTGGTGCCAATCCGGCATACGGCGCTGGAGAAAGAGCTCACTGTAGGCTCGGGCATCCGCTGCGTGTCGGGCGCCCAATTCGGCGATGGCACGGACGTCGGCTATAATCGGATGAATTTCCGCTGGGGAAATGTCGGTACATTCCAGATCTCTCCCGGTTCCCATATGTGGCAGGTGGTGACTGAAGCCTACCGGCGTAACGAGAAGGTGCCGCTGACGTTCTGCTTTGGCGTGCCGCCGGCCTGCACGCTGCTCGCCGGCGCGGCCTTCGACTATGTCATTCTGCCTTACGGCTGCGATGAATTGGGCGTGGCCGGCGCCGCGCAGGGCTTCCCGGTGCGGGTCGTGAAGGCGCGTACGGTCGACGCCTGGGCGATCGCCGATTCCGAGGTGGTGATCGAAGGCTATGTCGATCCGCGCGACCGGCGTTTCGAGACGGCGGAATCGGAAGCCGACCAGACGCAAGGGCGCCACCATTTCCACCCGGAATGGGCCGGTTACATGGGCAAGGCCTACAAGGCGCCGACCTTTCATGTCACCGCGATCACCATGCGCAAGGAGGCCAAGCGCATCATCTACTGTCTGGGCGCGCACACGCTCGATGAACACAATATCGACACGTCGATACGCGAGGCGGCGATGTTCGAGCTCTGCCATCGGCTGCAGCCCGGCATCATCCAGGACGTCAACATTCCCTACTGCATGACCGATTGGGGCGGCGTTATCATTCAGGTGAAGAAGCGCAGCCGCCTGGAGGAGGGCTGGCAGCGTAACTTCCTCACGACGCTGCTCGCGACCTCGCAAGGCATGCGCGTCGCCATCGCGGTCAGCGAGGATACCGACATTTACAGCATGGACGAAATCATGTGGGCGATCACGACGCGCGTGAACCCGCAAAAAGACATCCTCAATCCGACGCCGGGCGGCCGCGGCCAGACATTTATGCCAGCCGAGCGCATGACCGCCGGCGACCGCGAATGGACCGCGACCAATACGCGCTACGAGGGTGGCATGGGCATCGATGCCACCGTCCCCTACGGCTTTGAGGAGGATTTCATGCGGCCTGTCTATCCGGTCGACCGCGTGAAGCTCGAGGACTTCTTCACCAAGGACCAGATCGCCAACGCGACCGGGCGTCTGGCGGGGTGGACCAAGCTGCTGGCAAAGACCGGGCGCTAAAGCCTTCGCAGTCGGGGAGTTTAGTATGGCGGGCGTTTTCGGAAATCATCAGCTGGCCATTCCTTATCAGCCGATTGCCGAATTGTTCGCCAAGCACAAGGCGCGCGATCCCCAGAAGACCGCGATCGTCGATCTCGATCAGAGTTCATCGATTTCATTCGGTGAACTCGAACAGGTCACGACCGACATTGCCGCCTTCTTCAAGAGCAGGGGCATCCGGAAGGGGAGCCGCATTCTGCTCCTCTCCGACGAATACCTGGAGAAGCTCCTGATCTGGTTCGGGGCATGGCGCATTGGCGCCGTGGTCTGCCCGTTGAATATCGAGATCAACGAAAAAATGATGGTGGAGCTGACGCGGGCGGTCAACCCGGCTCTGATCCTGTGCCACAAGGATCTGGACATTGCCGTTCTGGTCGGCGATCACCCCGCGCCGCGTATGCGCTTTGGTCGATGGTCGGCGGGCGGCGCCAAGGACCCGAATGATAAATTTTTCTCTATGCTGCCTGTGGGCACGAGCGGCGATGCAATGCCCGAGCGGAATAATCCGGAAGACATCTCCTGCATGTTCTGTACCTCCGGGACCACAGCCCGGCCCAAGATCGTGGTTTACGATCACGCCGCCTATTGGCTCAGCGGATTGTCGACACTGGAATTCCTGGGGCTAACCGAGAACGATCGCACGCTCGAATATCGTTCGTTCGGCTGGAATTCGGCGCAGGTGCTCAGCCTGATGCCCTTCCTGGAGAAGGGTCTGACGATGCACATCGCCAAGCGCTTCTCGCATAGCCGTTTCTTCGAGTGGATCAAGAACCATGGCATCACCTTCTCCGCCGGGGTGCCCACGGTGCTTAACATGCTGCTCAACAAGCCGCTGGGCTATTCCGCCAAGGATATCCCGACGCTGCGCCTGATGACCTGTAGCACGGCACCGCTCACCGAACAGCAATGGAAACAGTTCGAAGAGATGTACGGCGTCCACCTGCTGCAGCTCTATGGGATGTCGGAGGCAGGCTGGGTATGCGGCAACCGCCATTACAAATTCAGATTGGGTACCGTCGGCGTGCCGGCGCTGCATCAGGAATTCGAGATCGTCGACGGCGAAGGCAAGGCCTGTCCGGTCGGCGTCGAAGGCGAGGTCACCGCCAGCGGTCCGCAGACCGCGGTCGGCTACTTGCGCGATGACGGCACGATCGAGGCGATCCGGCCTAATCGCATCAAGACCGGCGACCTCGCCATCATGGATGAGGACGGCTTTGTCCGTATTACCGGGCGGACCAAGGACCTGATCATTCGTGGCGGCATGAACATCGCCCCGTTGGAGATCGATGCGGTCCTGCTCAAGCATCCCGGCATTCTCGACGGCGCCGCGATTGGCGTACCTGACAAAATCTACGGTGAGGAAGTCGCGTGCTATGTCGTCGCCAAGGAGCCTGACCTGACCGAGGCCGGCGTGCGCCAACACTGCCAGCAATATCTCACGCCGGCGAAGACGCCCAAGCAGATCATCTTCGTAGCGGATTTGCCGAAGAATGACCGGGGCAAAGTCTTGCGCGACAAGCTTCGCGAGGACTGGGCGGCGCGGATGAAGCTGCCGGCATGAACACGCCGTCAACCAGGGAGGATCGTCACAGTTAGCTAGTTCTTACCGATTGGCGTCGGAATTCCCCGCAGATCCGATGCTTAAGGGCCGTCGCAGAATAGGTTGAAGCTCAAGCCAATAAAAATCTGAGTTGTGGAGGATAAAATGCGCAAGAAAATGGGCTTGGTTGTTGCGACCGCAACTGCGGCACTGATGACGGCCAGTTTGGTGCATGCCGAGAATTGGCCGACGCGGCCAGATTCGGGTCATCGTGCCGCTCAGCGCCGGAAGCGCGCTCGATATTGTACCAAGGATTGTTTTCGAACAATTGTCGAAGCAACTGGGACAGCCGATCATTGTCGAAAACCGTCCGGGCGCGAGCGGCACGATCGGTGGCCGTACGGTGGCCGTGGCAGACCCGGATGGCTACACTCTTCTGGCCCATTCATCAGCCTTCGTGATCGCGCCCTCGACCGTGGCGAATATGCCCTACGATCCGATCAAGGACTTTGCTCCAGTCGCGGCGCTCGGAAATCTGCCCAATGTCCTCGTCGTTTCGCCCTCGAAAAATATTAAGACAATTCAAGAATTCGTCGCCTTGGGGAAACAGCGGCCAGTCACGTTCGGCTCGATCGGGGTCGGCAGCCCAATTCAGCTTGCGATGGAGCGTTTGCGTATAAGCGCCGGATT
>CAVWDA010000075.1:0-14595 GCA_963753455.1 uncultured Alphaproteobacteria bacterium
CCAGCGTGATCATTAGGAAGTAGACGCCGGAAGCGCGGATAGCGAATAGGCCGAAGAACGCCGCCAGCAGCGCCGCCGCCACAATGCCGAACACCACCACCAGCCAGAAATCCCAGCCGACGCCAAAATGGAATTTGGCGGCGAGCACGGCGGTGAGATAGGCGCCGACGCCGAAATAGGCCGCTTGGCCGAGCGAGGCAAGGCCGGTAAAGCCGATCAGAATGTCGAGGCTCATCGCCAGGATGCCAAACGCCAGCGCCCGCGTCGCCAACAGCACGACGAACGAGCTGGTGTGCGGAATAATCAGAGCCAACACGGCCAGCGCGGCGACGACCATCAGTATCTTGATTTGCTGACTTACCATTGGTCTTCGCTCACTCGCGGCCGAACAGGCCGGTGGGCTTGATCGCCAGGATCAGCACCATCGGCGCGTAAAGGGTGAAGTAGGAAACTTCCGGAAACAGCGCCTTGCCGAAATTGTCGGCGAGACCGACGAGCAGCGCGCCGATCGCGGCGCCGCCGAGCGAGCCCATGCCGCCGATGATGACGACCGCGAAGGCAAGCGGCAGCATTTCGAAATCGAGACCGGGATAGATGCCGAGAAAGGCGCCGCCGATCACGCCGCCGAGTGCGGCCAGGAACGCGCCGAGCGCGAAGATGAACATGGAAATGCGGTTGGTATCGATGCCGATGCCGCGCGCCATCTGCGCGTCGTCGACGGTGGCGCGCACCGCCGCGCCGATGCGGGTCTTTTCCAGCGCCAGCCACAGCGCGATGCCGATCAGCAGCGCCATAGCGATCATGAAGGCGCGGTAGAGCGGGAAATAAATGTCGCCGACCACGATGCTTTGCGTCAACGCCACGGGCGGATTGATGTCCATATTGTTGCCGCCCCAGATGTCGAGCGCGGCCTGCTGGAACAGAAAGGCGAAGCCGACAGTGAGCAGCACCTGCCGCAACGGATCGAAGCCGAGCGGGCGCAGGAACACGCGCTCCATCAGCAAACCGATGACGGCAACAGCGAGCGCTGCCACCGGCAGCGACAGCGCCCAGGAACCGGTCGCGTTGATGACGGACAAAGCGATATAGCCGCCCCACAGGAAATAGGCGCCATGGGAAAGATTGACGATGCGCATGACGCCAAAAATCAACGATAAGCCGCTGCCGACGAGGAACAGCAGCGCGCCATAGGACACCCCGTTGAAGAATTGAACGATCCAAAACTGAGCATTCATTGTTACGACGCGCTCCGGTCAAATCGTCGCAGCGCGAGGAATAAAGGCCGCTCGACTGCGATGGATTGGCGTCCAATGATTTTCGTTTTCGGATCGCATTAGCGTTGATCGCCTTTATTCTGGCTGGATCATTGCAAGCGATGTCCAGTGCGGTTCAAAAATCGCAAAAAGGTGCGAACACGCCGTGATTTAGATTCCAAAACAGAGCGCACCAGCCGATGTCGCGCGCAACGTCGTCGTGCCAAAAAGTTTAGCAAGCTGACCTTGGCCGCCGCCGGCGCATATTGATCTAGATCAAAAACGATCCCACGCGTCGTAAATGCCGTGCCGCGAATTTCGTACCGAGCGCGGAGCATGAGCATGAGTTGTAACGTCGCCACGATGTCTGAAGAGTTGAGTGCGAGCGCGCGGCGTTCGCGCCTGCACATTGCTTGCACGATGACGTTAGCGCGCGGCGGTCAGGCCGCGACTTCGATGGCGGGAGCGCCCGCTTCCGCATGTCCCACGATGCAGGCAAAGGGACAGCCGGAGGTGCGGATCGTCGCGAGGACCGCGGCGCCGCGTTCGGGCGCCACCGCGACCAACAGTCCACCGGAAGTCTGCGGGTCGGTGAGCAGATGCCGCCGCCACTCGGGGATATTGGCCGGTACGGTAACGTCGCTGCCATAGCTCGACCAATTGCGGTGCGACGCGCCGGTGACGAAGCCCTGCCACGCCAAGTCGGCGGCTTGCGTCAGCAGCGGCATGCCGCCGGCATCGATCACCAGCCGCAAGCCGGCGCCGCGCGCCATTTCCAGGCCATGGCCGAGCAGACCAAAGCCGGTCACGTCGGTGATCGCATGCACGTTTTCGTCGCGCGCGAGTTCGGCGCCGATCTTGTTGAGCTGCGTCGTCGTCGCAATCATTTCCTCGTAGCCGCACGGCGACAGTGCGTTGCCCTTGATCGCCGCGGAATAGATGCCGACGCCGATCGGCTTGGTGAGGATCAGCACGTCGCCCGGCCTGGCGCCGGCGTTGCGGCGCACGTGTTGCGGCGCGCATGTGCCGATGACGGCAAGCCCGTAAATTGGCTCCGGCACGTCGATCGAATGGCCGCCGGCGACCGGGATGCCGGCCGAGGCGCAGATCGTGGCGCCGCCTTTGAGAATCTCGCGCACGATCTCGGGCGACAGCTTGCCGAGCGGCATGCCGAGAATGGCGAGCGCCATGATCGGTTTGCCGCCCATGGCGTAAACGTCGGAAATGGCATTGGTCGCAGCGATGCGGCCGAAATCAAACGGGTCGTCCACGATCGGCGTGAAGAAGTCGGTGGTGGCAATGACGCAAGTGTCGGCATCAATCTGCCACACCGCGGCGTCGTCGCCAGTCTCCGTTCCCACCAGTAGTCGCGGGAACAGCGCGGCGGCGGGCTGGTCCGCTAGCAATTGCTGCAGAACCGAGGGTGCCAGCTTGCAGCCGCAGCCGCCGCCATGGGCGAGGCTGGTCAGCCGAATTTGAGGAGCGTTCATGCGACACGTTCTCCGAGCCGAACGGATCACCAACGGCGAGAGGATGACGTTTATAGAACGTGAGAATTGGCGGCGTGGCAAGCCGCATACTGCGGCTAGCGGGCGCCCTGCGGCGCCGCCGCGCCGAGCGAGCGCATGAACATCTGCATGCCATAGTGGAAGGCAATGAAAGCGCCCAGTTCCATGATCTGCGCTTCGCTGAAATGTTTCTTGAGCTCATTGTAAAAAGCGGCGTCGACCTTGTTAGCGTCTAGATACATCTGATCGGCGTAGCGCAGCGCGCATTTCTCGGCCTCGGTGAAGAGATCGGAGTCCTCATAATCGCTGCAGCCAGCTTCGACCCACTCCTCCGTAAGACCCATGTCGCGCGCCTTGCGCGAGCGCAGCGCAGCGAAATAGCGGTCACCGGCAAAGCGCGCCAGCAAGATGCGAATGACCTCTTTCAGGCGATGGTCGACATTGCCTTCCGCGTGGCTCATCATCAGCGCGCGCATGAACGGCTTTGCCAGATCGGGAGAACGCGCCGCGATGCGCGGGAACAGGTCGTCGGGCACGCCTAGCGCCTCGCCGCGCGCCATCAGCTCGCGCATCTCGGGATCGGTAATCGTCTCTTTCGGCAGCGGCGCGACATACGTCATTTAGCGGGCTCCGAAGGCTGCTGCAAGGAACCGGGCGCGGGCCCGTAGATTTTTTCCGACTCGGCCTGCGTCAGCAGCCGGCCGTCGGGCGAAAACAGCGGATAGAATTTCAGCGTGCCGAAGAAGGTGTGGTAGCCGAGATTGAAGCCGATGAAGAGACCGAGTTCGACGATCTCCTCTTCGCTGTAATATTTGCGCAATTCGTCGAAAAAGGCGGCGTCGATCGCATCCGGATCGGTCGCCATCAACTCGCTGTAGCGCAAGGCAAGCTTATCGGCGGCGGAAAACCGCACGCTGGCCGCGTAATTATTGATGCCTTCGTCCAGCAGCTCTTCGGATAGTCCCTGTCGCTTCGCCGAAGCAGACCGAACATTCCCTCAATAGCTGCAGGCCGCCATGCGCGAGAGCTGGACGCGGATCACTTCCTTGACGGTGTGCGGGATGCGGCCCTTGTTGAAGCAGGCGTCCCAGGCGACGAACATCAATTCCGCGAGATCGATGTTGTGGCCCATCATGGCGTGGAAGCCGGGATCGGGCGCGCGGTGCTCCAGACATTTTTCGATATAGGGCCGGAGCTTGGTCTTCTTCAGCTCCTCGATGTCCAGCATTGTGATATTGGGCATGATTCTCTGGAACCTCCTATCATAGCCGGCGCCGCTCACGCGTGTGTTTCGACCAGCTTCTTGAGCACTTGCCGGCGGTCGACGCCGGTTCGCGTATCGACCAGCGCGCCGTCCTTGAAAAACAATAGCGTCGGCGACGCGCGCACGCCGAAACGCGCCGCCAGATCCGGATTGTCGTTGACCTTCACGGTGCCGATGCGCACGCCCGCCGGAATTTCCGTAGACAGCTGGGAAAGCACGCGCGTGAGCTGTTTGCAGGGCACGCAGTTCTCGGTCCAGAAGTCGACCACCGCGAGGCCAGGCTGGCGCAGAACTTCGGCGTCGAAATTCTGTTCGTTCCAAACCGCGAATTCGCCGTCAGCCATGGGGCAAACCTGTCATGATCGCGCGCGCATGGTGACACGGCAGAGAGCGTCCGGCAACCGCCGCCGCGTGCCGAAAGCCGCGCGGTAGCGCAGCGGTTGTCCTTGACCTAACATTCGCATCGGTGCGTTTTACCGGTGCCAGACGGTGCGGAGCGGCAATGAGCGAGAATGTGAGTCTGCGCGATATTCCATCGGTCGACGACGTGCTCAAGACGGCAGCCATGGCGGCCGCCATCGATCACTTCGGCAGACCGGCGGCACTGGCGGCGCTGCGCGCCGCGATCGAGACCGTTCGGACGGCGCGGCGCGAAGGCCGCGAATGCAGCGCGGGCGTGGCCGACATCGCGAACGAGGCCGTCGCGCGGCTCGAGGCGGAGGTGGCGCCGAACATCCGCGCCGTGTTCAATCTCACCGGCACCATCCTGCACACCAATCTCGGCCGCGCGATCGCTCGCCGAAACCGCCATCGCGGCCGCGACCATGGCGATGCGCGAGGCGGTGGCGCTCGAGTTCGACCTCGCCAGCGGCCAGCGCGGCGAACGCGACCAGCTGGTGCGCCGGCTGCTTTGCGAGCTGACCGGGGCGGAAGACGCAACCGTCGTCAACAACAACGCCGCCGCCGTGCTGCTGGTGCTCAACACGCTCGGCCAGCGCCGCGAGACGATTGTCTCGCGCGGCGAGCTGATCGAAATCGGCGGCGCCTTCCGCCTGCCGGAAATCATGGCGCGCGCCGGCACCAAGCTGATCGAGGTCGGCACCACCAACCGGACGCATCTCAAAGATTATGCGGCCGCGATCGGGCCGAAGACCGGCCTCGTGCTCAAGGTGCATACATCGAATTACCGCATCGAGGGTTTCACTGCCGAGGTGCCAGCGCGCGCGCTCGCAGCGCTGACGCGCGAACGGGGCATTGCGCTGGTGCACGATCTCGGTTCGGGCACGCTGGTCGATCTCGCCGCCTACGGGCTCGCCAAGGAGCCGACCGCGGCGGAAGCCGTCGCCGACGGTGCCGATCTCGTCACGTTTTCGGGCGACAAATTGCTCGGCGGCCCGCAGGCCGGTTTTGTTGCTCGGCCGCAAGGAACTGATCGCGCACATCAACCGCAATCCGATGAAGCGGGCGTTGCGCGTCGACAAGATTAGACTGGCCGCGATCGAAGCAACGCTGCGGCTCTACCGCGATCCGGAGCGGCTCAGCGCGCGGCTGCCGACGCTGCGCTTCATCGCGCGCCGGCGCGACGACATCCATGCGCTCGCCGGGCGCATGCTCCCGCTTGATCGCCACTGCGGTCGGGACCGGGCTTTCGCTGCGAGAGTCGTGGACTGCGCAAGCGAAGTCGGTTCCGGCGCGCTGCCGCAGCAAACCATCCCGAGCGCCGGCATCGCCATCCGGCCGGCAACGGCGCGCGGCGCTGGGCGCGCGCTGACGGCGCTCGCCGCCGCCTTCCGGCAGCTTCCCGTTCCGGTCATCGGCCGGATTGCTGACAACGCGCTCATCTTCGATCTGCGCTGTCTCGAGGACGAAGCGGCTTTCGCCCGCAACCTCGAAGAAGTTGCAAATGTCGGCGCCGGCATGATCGTCGGTACGGCGGGACACGTCGACCACGGCAAGACGGCGCTGGTGCGCGCGCTGACCGGCATCGACACCGACCGCCTGCAAGAGGAAAAGGCGCGTGGCATCTCGATCGACCTCGGCTTCGCCTATCTGCCGGCGCCCGACGGCCGCATTCTCGGCTTCGTCGACGTGCCGGGGCACGAGCGCTTCATCCGCAACATGCTTGCCGGCGCGACCGGCATCGACTTCGTACTGCTGGTGGTGGCGGCCGACGACGGCGTGATGCCGCAGACGATCGAGCACCTCGCCATCGTCGACCTGCTCGGCGTCACCCGCGGCCTAGTCGCGCTCACCAAGACCGATCTCGTGTCGCCCGAGCGGCTGAGCGAGGCCAAGCGCGAGATCGGAAACGCGCTGTCGGCGACCGCCATTGCGGCGAGCCGAGATCGTCCCGGTCTCGGCGGTGACCGGCGCCGGCATCGATCGTCATGCGCGACGCGCTATTCGCCGCCGCGCATGCCTTCGGCCGCCGCGCCGCGGCCGGCCGTTTCCGCCTCGCGGTCGACCGCTCTTTCACGCTTTCCGGCACCGGCACCGTCGTCACCGGCACGGTGCTGTCCGGCCGCGTCGCCGTCGGCGATGCCGTGCTGGTGAGCCCGTCCGGCATCGAAGCGCATGTGCGCAGCATCCATACGCAGAACCAGCCCGCCGCCAGTGGACAGGCGGGCGACCGCTGCGCGCTCAATCTCGCCGGGCGCGACATCCACAAGGACGCCATCGCGCGCGGCGACGTGGTGCTCGATCCGGCTTTGCACGCCCCGACCGACCGCATCGACGCCAGCCTGCGCCTGCTGCCGAGCGAGCCGAAAAAGCTGGGCCAGTGGACCCCGGTTCGTCTGCATCATGCGGCCGCCGAACTCGCGGCGCGCGTCGTGCCGCTGTCCGACGAGACGATCGGCCCGGGCTTGCAAGGCGTCGTGCAGCTCGTGCTCGAACGTCCGATCGCCGCGGCGGCGGGCGACCGTTTCGTGCTGCGCGACACCAGCGGGCAAAGGACGCTGGGCGGCGGACGCTTTCTCGACTTGCGCGCGCCCGCGCGCAAGCGCCGCCGGCCCGAGCGCCTCGCGCAGCTCGCAGCGCATGCGCTGGCCGATCCGCAAGAGGCGCTTTCCGCCCTGCTGCGCCTGCCGCCCGGCTATGTCGATCTGTCCGGATTTTTCGCGCGACCGCGCGCTCAGCGATGGCGAGATCGAAAGCGTCGTCACGCAAACGGGCGCGCTGCATGTCGCGCATCGCGGCGGCGCGGCGCTGTTTGCGCCGGAAACCTGGTCGCGGCTGACCGCCGATCTTCGCGCCGCGCTGGAAAAATTCCACGCCCAGAACCCCGCTCTGCCGGGGCCGGGCGCCGAGCAACTTCGGCTCGCGCTCGAGCCACGCCTGCCGGCAAATGTTTTTGCGGCCATGCTGCAACGCCTGGCGCGCGACGCGGAAGTTTCGCTCGACGGCGGCTGGGTGCGGCTGGCGACGCATTGCGTGGCGATGACGCAAGCCGACGAAGGCCTTCTGGCAGAAAATCGTGCCGCTGATCGGCGGCGCGGCGCGTTTTCATCCGCCGCGCGTGCGCGACATCGCGCGCGATCTCGCGCTTTCCGAAGACGATGTCAGGCGCGTCATGCAGCTCGCCGGCCGCAAGGGCTTGGCACACGAGATCGCCCGCGATCATTTTCTGACGCGCGCCTCTATCGTGGAAATTGCCGACGCCATCGGCGAACTAGCCGCGACCGCCGAGGGCGGCGGATTTTCCGTTGCGCAATTGCGCGACCGGCTGGAGACCAGCCGCAAGATCGCGCTGCACATTCTGGAATTTTTCGATCGTCACGGCGTTACCGGCCGGCGCGGCGACTTGCGCTTGCTGAACGCCGCGCGGCTTGACCTTTTCCGGACGCCGGCGGACTAATTCGAGCAGGCGAAATCAGAAGGAAGAGAAGCGTTCCTGGTGGAACGTCCGGACTTCAAATCCGGGAGGGGCCGCGAGCCGGTCTTTGGTGGGTTCGACTCCCACTCTCTTCCGCCACTAAGTGGCGTCGCGTGACAAGGCCGCGCGCATCACGGTTTTCGCGTTGGCGTAAAAGCCTTCCACCAATTGCTCGACCGCACCGTCGACGTCCGACGGCGCTTTGACGTGATAGACCCACTTGCGCATGCCGATGTAAAAAATGCTGGCGTGCAGGCTCCACATCAGCTCGAGTTCCGGCTCGGTGATGGCCACCTGTTCGATCGGCGGATAGCCGAATTCGTGCCTGAGCTCGCCGATCACCGGCTTGAATATGCGTTCGCTGGCCAGCTTGACGTAGCGCCGGTTGATGGAGGCGCCGGCCAAGCCGGCATAGAGATAAATCCGCCCCCATTCGTATTCGAGCGGAAGTTTGGCGTAGTCGGCATAGAAAGTCTTGAGGCGCTCGATCAGCACGTGACTGCGATCGGTCAGCGCCGCCTGCCAGGCCGGGCTCCAGCGGCGCAGGAACACTTCCTGGTAGACGCGCTCGATCAGCGCTTCTTTGCTGGGAAAGTAGCGGTACAACAGCCCCTTCGAGATGCCGAGGTCGGTCGCCAATTCGCGCGTCTGCCCGCTGAAACCGTGCTCGGCAAAAAAACGGATCGCGCCTTTCAGAATTTGCTCGGCCCGCAGCGTCGGCGCCAGGCGTTTGGCCGACGTCAGCTTCGCCGCCTGCAAGGGCTGCGCGGGCCTTTTGGCGGATTTCGATTTCGGTGGGGTTTTCAAGACTCTAACCGGGATAATTTGCCCGCAAGGAGCGCGAGCGGGGAATGCCTGGCCCGCATTGATTAGGTCCATCCGATTGTCATGGCAAGCTTTTGCGGCGCAAAAGCCTGAGCGATGGCGTCATTGACTTCGATCCTGTTAATGAGCATACGCTCAATAAGACGACGGCGTCCAGCCAAGCCGCTTTGTCGGAGCGTAAGGGCGAGACCGCCCTGAACGAGCCGGCCCGCGGGATCGTCGCCGTTTATCGTGGCCCCCGATCGCGCGCCGATCGGCAAGCGCAAGGCACCTGATCATGCAGGACATTTTCATCGAGAACGAAAGTCAAAGCCTCATTCTCGAAACCGTCAAACGCTTCGTCGAATCCGAAGTGCTGCCGCGCGCGGCGGCGCTCGATGCGCAAAAGGATCCGGCGGCGAGCTTTTCGTGGGAGATCGTGGAGCGGGCGCACGACGTCGGCATCCGCACCATGACGCTGGACGAGAAGTGGGGCGGGCTGGGCACGGATTCGCTGACCACGTCGATGGTCATCGAGGAACTCGGCATCGGCGATATCGGCGTTTCGGTGATCTTTGCGCAGACCTTGAAAATCGCGCAGATCATGCAGAAGGCGCTCAACCCCGAGCAACAGGCGCGCGTGCTGCCGGCCTTCGCCAAGGACCCGCGCGGCATGCTGGCGATCGGCATCACCGAGCCCGACAACGCCTCCAATTATTTCCTGCCGTACCCGACGTCGTTCCGCACCACCGGGCAAAAAACCGACGGCGGCTGGATCGTCAACGGCATGAAGCACTTCATCTCGAACGGAAACCGCGCCAGCTTTTATCTGCTGTTCGTGCAGACGGAAAAGGGCAAGCCGCTGGCGGAAGGCAGCACGTGTTTTCTCTTGGAGCGGGACCGGCCCGGATTCACCATCGGCCGCGTGCACGACAAGATGGGCGAGCGCCTTGCCAACAACTCCGAACTCATCTTCCAGGACTGCTTCATTCCCGATGCGAACGTCGTTGGCAAGGTCGGCGAAGGCTTCAGCGTGCTGGCCAATTTCTTCCCGCAGTCCAACGCCTATGCCGGCGCCACCATTCTCGGCGTCGCGGTCGCGCTGTACGAGAAGGCGGTCGGCTGGGCCAAGGTGCGCGTGCAGGGCGGCAAGCCGTTGATCGAGCACGACGGCATTCGCGCGCAGCTGGCCGAGATGCGCATGCTGATCGACGCCTCGCGCTCCTACATCCATCGCGCCTGCTGGCTCGCCGATCACCAGGAGCATGGCTGGGACAAGACGCTGGGCGTGTTGCCCAAGGTGATGGCGTCGCAGGCGGCGTGGAAGATCGCCACCTGGTGTCTCGAGATCCACGGCGGCAGCGGCTACATGAAGGAAGTCGGCGTCGAAAAGCTGGTGCGCGACGCGGCGGCCTTCCTGCACTCGGACGGCGTCAACCGGACGCTATTCCTCAAGGCCGCGAATTTCATGTTTCAGTAAATAGGGTCGTGTTCCAGCGCTTTGAGTCGGTCAATAAACAGGGGTCGTCATGGAAAGCCTCTACGTTCAGACCGAGAACCAGCGCGCCATTGTCGAGACCGTCCGGCGCTTCGTCGAAGAAGAAGTGACGCCGCGGGCGGCGGCGCTCGACGCCGAGCAAGACCCGGAAAAATGCTATTCCTGGGAGATCGTCGAGAAGGCGCACGAACTCGGCATCCGCACCATGACGCTGGACGAGAAGTGGGGCGGGCTCGGCACCGACCCGCTGACCACCGCCATGGTGATCGAGGAACTGAGTAAAGGCGATCTCGGCGTCGCCATAACCATCGGTCAGACGCTCAAGCTGGCGCAGATCTTTCAAAGCGGGCTCAACGAGGAGCAGAAGCAGCGGGTGCTGCCGGGCTTTGCGCAGGATCCGCGCGGCATGCTGGCGATCGGCATCACCGAGCCCGACAACGGCTCGAACTATCTGGTGCCCTACGCCGGGCCGTTCCTCACCGTCGCGGTGAAGACCGACGGCGGCTGGATCGTCAATGGCATGAAGCATTTCATTTCCAACGCCAATCGCGCGAGCCATCATCTGTTTTTCGCCCAGACCGAGAAGGGCAAGCCGATGACGTCAGGCTCGACCTGTTTCCTGGTCGAGCGCGGCCGGCCCGGCTTCAGCATCGGCCGCGTGCACGACAAGATGGGCGAGCGTCTCACCAACAACGCCGAGATGATTTTCCAGGATTGCTTCATCCCGGATGAAAACGTCGTCGGCAAGGTCGGCGACGGCTTCGGCGAACTGGGCAAGTTCATGCCGTGGTCGAACGCCTATGGCGGCGCCACCATCCTCGGCGTCGCTGTCGCGTTGTACGACAAGGCGGTCGCCTGGGCCAAGATGCGCGTGCAGGGCGGCAAGCCGTTGATCGAGCACGACGGCATCCGCGCGCAGCTCGCCGAGATGCGCATGCTGATCGATGCCTCCCGCTCGTACATTCATCGCACCTGCTGGCTCGCCGTTCACCCCGAGCACGGCTGGGACAAAGCGCTGGGCGCGTTGCCGAAAGTGATGGCATCGCAAGCGACCTGGACGATCGCCCAGTGGTGCCTCGAGATCCACGGCGGCAGCGGCTACATGAAGGAAGTCGGGGTCGAGAAGCTGGTGCGGGATGCGGCGGCCTATCTGCACTCCGACGGCGTCAACCGGACGCTGTTTCTCAAGGCCGCCAACTTCATGTTCCAGAAATAAGCTTGGCCGCCAACCGATGGCATTGTCATGAAAGCACTGGTTTTAACGGCACCGAACGCGCCATTCGAGATGCAGCGAGGTTCCCGATCCGGTTGCCGGGCCGGGTGAAGCCGTCGCGCGCGTTTTCGCCTGCGGCTCGGGGCTGACCATCCAGCACGTCAAGGCCGGCCGCCTGCCGGTACAGTTTCCGCGCATCATCGGTCATGAGATCACCGGCGAGATCGTGCAGACCGGCGCCGGCGTGAAAAGCGTCGCGGTCGGCGATCCGGTCACGACTTACGCCTATCTCAACTGCGGCCATTGTCGCTGGTGCCTGAGCAATCTGGAGCCGCTGTGCGAGAACACCGGCGGCGGCACCGGCATGGTCGGCATGGCCTGCGACGGCGGCTATGCGCAATACATCAAGCTGCCGGCCCATGTGTTTCTTAAACTGCCGGAGGGCGTGGACTACAAGGCGCATCCGGCCGAAATCGGCGTGGTCACCGATGCGCTCGCCACGCCCTACAAAGTGCTCAGCCGCGCGCAGGTCAAGGCCGGCGAGACGGTCGCGGTGTTCGGCGCCGGCGGCGGCGTCGGCATCCATCAGCTCATGCTGGCGAAATGGGCGCGCGCCCGGGTGATCGCGGTCGACGTCGCCGCCGACAAGTTCGAAGCCTGCCGCAAGGCCGGCGCCGACGAAGTGGTCAATGCTTCCGACGGCGACGTGGTGCAGGCGCTGCTCGATCTGACCCATGGCCGCGGCGTCGACGTCGCGATCGATTACGTGTCGGTCACTTCGACATTGGAAGCCGCCGCCAAGGCGCTGGCGCGCCGCGGACGCATGGTGACGCTGGGTGGCGCTGGCAAATCATTCCAGGTGTCGGCCTTCGATATGCTATACAAGGAGCAGGCCTTGCTCGGCAGCCGCTACGTCACGCGCCGCGAGATCCTGGAGACCTTCGATCTGGTGGCGCGCGGCGAGATCTGGCCGATCGTCACCGACATCCAGCCATGGACGGAGGCCGAAGCGGTGCATGCGCGCGTCGAACACGGCGAGGTCATCGGACGCGCGGCGCTTCTCATCCGTTAGGCGGCAGCGCCGTTCTCCGCAGGCAGGATTTGGAGGAAATTCGATGTTCACCGCCACCAAGGAAAAGGCGCTGCTCACCACCACCACCGGCGCGCTGCCGCGGCCGAGCTGGTACACCGAAAATCTGCGCGGCATCCCGCTCGCGCAGGGCTTCTCCCGCCTCGCCTACCGCGAACAGCATTTCGATTGTCTCGCTTGCCACGTGGCGGCGCAGCACCGCGCCGGCATCGACATCATGGTGGACGGTGACACCAGGCTCGACGACGACGTCGCCGGCCGTGCCTGGGTGAGCTACGTCACCGAACGCGTCGTCGGCATCGGGAGCCCACGCGTCGAGGTGCCGCCCGCCGGCTTCATGGCCGACAAAGGGCCGGGCGACCTGATGTGGGAGGTGATCGAGACGCGCATGACGCCGCCGGTCTCCGGCAAAATCGGCGCGGCGGATTTACAGCTCGACCGCGCTTACAAGGCGATCGCGCCGATGACCGACAGGCCGGTGAAGATCGGCTCGATCTCGGCGCAAATCCTGGCGCTGATGCTCACCAACGAGCACTACAAGAACCGACTCGATCTACTGATGGATCTCTCCGCCGCGCTCAACAAGGAATATCACGCGCTGGCCGACACCGGCGCGCCGATGGTGCAGGTCGAGGAGCCGGCCATCCATCAGATCGTCGGTGATCCCAAGCAACCGATCAAACCCGAGCAATGGGTGGAAGCCTTCAACATCGAAGTGAAGGGCCTGCGCGGCAAATGCGAAGTGTGGTGCCACACCTGCTGGGGCTCGCCGGCGGCGCAGCGCGTCGCCAGCAAGGATCAGTCCTACAAGGCGGCGCTGCCCTATCTCGACCAGCTCGATTGTGACGTACTCACGGTCGAAGGCGCCTTCAACCGCGGCATGGATCTCGAGCATTTCGGCACCATGATATCCAAGACCAAGAAGGTCGCGCTCGGCATCATTAGCCATCGCACGCTGCAGGTCGAGCGGCCGGAGGAAGTCGCCGAACTCATCCGGCGCGCGCTCAAACATATCGAGCCGGAGCGGCTGATCCTAACCAGCGACTGCGGTTTCGGCCGGCAGTCGATGAGCCGCATGCACGCCTATTACAAAATGGTGGCGCTGGTGCGCGGCGCCAATATCGTGCGCAAGGAACTGGGATTGCCGGAAGCGTATATTCCGGCCGCCGATCCGAACCTGTCGATGGTGCCTTTGACCGGAGGCAAGCCGGCATGATGCGCCCCCGCATATTCGTCACGCAGCCTATTGCCGAAAGCGCGCTGGCGCGGCTGTGCGATATCGCGGAGGTGACCGTCAATCCCGACGGCACATGTATTCTGCCGAAAGACATGTTGTGCGCCGCCGTGCGCGAGCACGATATTCTGTTTGCGCTCCTGCACGATACGGTCGACCGCGACGTATTGACGGCGAACCCGAAGCTCAGAGCGGTGACCTCGATGTCCGGCAATGCCGACCGCATCGACGTGGCGACGGCGACGGCGCTGAAAATTCCCGTCACCTGCATCCCGGTCGTCGCCGTTTCGGAGGCGACCGCCGACCTGCATTTCGGTCTCATGCTCGCGGTCGCGCGCCGCATTGTGGAAGGCGACCGGCTTGTCCGCGCCGGCTATTTTCCGGGTGCGCAGTCGAACTATCTCGCTGGCGTCTGGGTCTGGAACAAGACGATCGGGCTGGTCGGCGGCAAGGGAAACATTGGCAAGGGGGTGGCGCGGCGCGCGCGCGGCTTCGGCATGCGCATTCTCTATTGCGGCCCGCACCGCATGGTGGAAGCCGACGAGAAAAATCTTGGCATGACCTATGTGCCGCTCGACCAGCTTCTGGCCGAATCCGATTTCGTCTCACTGCATCCCGCGCTCAAGCCCGACACGCGCCATCTCATCGGCATGCGCGAGTTACAGCTAATGAAGCGCAGCGCGTTCCTGATCAATTCCTCGCGCGGTCCGATCGTGGACGAGAAGGCGCTCACCCACATGCTGGCGGAAAAGCGCATCGCCGGCGCCGGCCTCGACGTGTTCGAGAACGAACCGCAGGTTGAGCCGGAGCTTTTGACAATGAGCAATGTCGTGCTCACGCCGCATCTCGGCAGCGGC
>CAVWDA010000076.1:0-27690 GCA_963753455.1 uncultured Alphaproteobacteria bacterium
GCTTGAACACCTCGCCGTAGCCGCCGAGCGCGGCGACGCCCTCC
The DNA here is from genome assembly GCA_963753455.1 of uncultured Alphaproteobacteria bacterium. GTDB lineage: Bacteria > Pseudomonadota > Alphaproteobacteria > Rhizobiales > Xanthobacteraceae > Pseudolabrys. Next base: position 45 of record CAVWDA010000076.1, read on the forward strand.
TGGATGCGCGCGCCCCCGGCGTCGAACAGGCCGATGATCGGCGCGCGCGCCTTCATCGCCATGTCTTGCACCTTGATGATCTTCTGCGCGTGCGTCTCGCTGAGCGAGCCGCCGAACACGGTGAAGTCCTTGGAAAACAGGTAGACCGTGCGGCCGTTGACAGTGCCCCAGCCGGTGACGACGCCGTCGCCGGGGATCTTGGTCTTCTCCATGCCGAAGTCGTTGGAGCGGTGCTCGACGAACATATCGAGCTCCTCGAACGAGCCCTTGTCGAGCAGGAGTTCGATGCGCTCGCGCGCGGTCAGTTTGCCGCGCTTGTGCTGGGCCTCGATGCGCGCCTTGCCGCCGCCCAGCCGCGCCTCGTCCCGCCGCTGCTCCAGCCTGTCGAGGATGTCCTTCATACCCCTGCCCCTGCGCACGCCCTGCCGGCCTTCCGGGTAAAAGGCATACCACGTGGCCCTCGCCGCCGTCATTCGCGCTTGGCATCCCCGCCAAAGCCTGCTTACAACCCCGCTTATGTCCGAACCCGCCACCTCCGCGCAGCTGCTCCAGCAGGGCGTCTTCCACCACCGCCAGGGCGATCTGGCGCAGGCCATGGAGCGGTATGTGGAGGTGCTGCGCAACGACCCGAAGCACCCCGACGCGCTCTATTACGTCGCGGTGGTCGCCTGCCAGGAGGGCCAATACCAGCAGGGCATCGAACTCGCCCGCCGCGCCGTCGAATTCGGGCCGCCGCAGGCGCGCGTGCACAACCTGCTCGGCCAGGCGCTGTACCGCGAGGGCCAGCGGCTGGAGGCGATCAAGAATTTCGACCGCGCCATCGCGCTCGACCCCAATTTCGCCGACGCCCACGGCAACCGCGCCAATATCCTGGTCGACGCCGGCTTTCCCGACGAAGCGCTGACCAGCTTCGACCGCGCGCTGGCGCTCAATCCGGCCTCGGCGGCCGACTGGCTCAACCGCGGCGCGTTGCTGCAGGCGCTCGGCCGCCACGACGAGGCGCTGGCAAGCTTCGACAAGGCGATCATGTGCGGCGCCGACGTGGCCGAAGCGCACGTCAACCGCGGCAACGCGCTCAAGGATCTCGGCCTGATGGAGGCCGCGCGCGGCGGCATCGCCGCGACCGGCTTCGACGAGGCGGCGGCGGCCTACGACAAGGCGCTGGCGCTCGATCCGAAACTCGACGAGGCTTTTCTCGCACGCGGCCTGCTCAATCTGCTGCGCGGCGACTGGGCCGCCGGTTTCCGCGATTACGAGCACCGCGACAAAGTGGGCGAGCCGACTTTCGTCGCGCTGCCGCAGCCGCGCTGGGACGGTACATCGCTCAAGGGCGCGCGCCTGGTGCTGGTCGCCGAACAGGGCCTCGGCGACACCATTCAGTTCTGCCGTTTCGCTCCGCTTCTGGCCGCGCGCGGTTTCGACGTCACCATCCTGACCCGCAATGCCATGGCGCCGCTGCTGTCGCGGCTTGCCCGCGTCACGGTCGAGACCGATTACGACAAGATCGCGCAAGACCCCGGCGTGCGCTGGCTGCCGCTGTTGAGCGTGGCCGGCGTGCTCGGCATCACGCCGGACAGCGTGCCGGCCGACGTGCCCTACCTTTCGGCGCAGCCGGCGCGCGTCGACGCCTGGCGGGAGCGGCTCGGCCATCGCGGCTTCAAGATCGGCATCAACTGGGCCTCCGGCCATTCCGACAAGCCGCATTTCAAGCGGCGCGACATCGCGATCGCCGACTTTGCGCCGCTCGCCGACTTGCCCGGGGTACGGCTGTTTTCGCTGCAAAAGGGCGAAGCGGCCGCGCAGGTCGGCCATGTCCCGTTCGGCGACAAGATCGCGACGCTGGACGCCGATGCCGCGGCCGACGCCAATTTCTTCGTCGATACGGCCGCGGTGATGATGAATCTCGATCTCGTGATCACCTGCGACACCTCGGTCGCACACCTTGCCGGCGCGCTGGGGCGGCCGGTGTTCACCGCGCTGCCCGTGGTCGCCGACTGGCGCTGGCTCGTCAGGCGCGACGACACGCCCTGGTATCCGACCATGCGGCTGGTCCGGCAGGACGCCACGCGGCAATGGCCGCCGGTGATGGCCCGCATCGTCGAGGCGGTGCGCCGGCTGGTCGGCGACCTTGCGCCTTCACAAATCCGCCAATAGATGTCCATAATGCCGCGGGGCGGCGGGAGTGCGTCGGGGGTAACCAGCGTCAAGCGAGGATATACCCATGAACCATGCTGCTAAGGCCGCTACACATCGTACTATGCAATCACGGCTCGCCACGCCGACCGATCTCGGCGCCGACGCCACTAAGGACATCGCCGCCGGCTTGAACCTGCTGCTGGCCGATACTTTCGCGCTCTATCTCAAGACCAAGAATTTCCATTGGCACATGAGCGGGCCGCATTTCCGCGACTATCACCTGCTGCTCGACGAGCAGGCCGACCAGATCTTCGCCATGACCGACGTGCTGGCCGAGCGCGTGCGTAAGCTCGGCGGCCGCACCATCCGCTCGATCGGCGAGGTCTCGCGCCAGCAGCGCATCGCCGACAACGACGCGGACTATGTGGATCCCGACGATATGCTGGCCGAATTGCGTGACGACAACCAGCGCTTCGTCACCGCGATGCGCGAGGCTCACGACGTCTGCGAGGAGCATAACGACGTCGCCACGGCGAGCCTGCTGGAGGTTTTTATCGACGAGAGCGAAAGACGCGTCTGGTTCCTCTACGAGTCGACCCGCCGCGGCGACCCGAGCGGGCATTAGCTCAATTGAAGCACAGCGACCGCCGCGTTGAACTCCGCGCGGCGATAGATCCGTCGCTCGAGCGCGTCTTCGTCGCGGCCCCATTGCGACATCTGCCAGTCCTCGTCGACATGCGCGGCGGCCCAGGCGGCCTCGGCGTCAAGCGCATCGTGCGCCAGCGCCAGCGCCAGCAAGGCCGAACCGGTCATCGTGGTGATCGCCGACACAGCGCCCAGCCGCCAAATTTCCTTCGCGTCGCTTACCTCGCGCGGAATGCGCGCGCCCGCGGCGGCGATCGCCTCGTCCGGCTGCGCCACATGCATGACGCCCTGCGCCAGCACGAAGCGGGCGCCGAGCGCGTGGCGCGCCCAGGCCAGGACCGGGTCCCAGGCGCGCGTCTGGCGCTCGACCAGGCCGTCCGGCCGGTCGGCGCGATAGCAGAGGAGATCCGAGCCGAGGTACTTCGCCACCTCGTCGGCAACCGGCTGCGGCGCATCCGCCACCGCGTCGATCACCGCATTGGCGAGCCGGGTGAGCGGCATGCGCGCCGGGTCGATAACGTTTACCTGCGCGTCCCACTCCGCGGCGATCGCCTCGGCCAGCGGCGCCGTCGGCGCCGCGAGCGCGCGTCGACCCGGCGTTTTGACCGGCTTGCCGTCGAGCAGCAGCGGGAAGCCGGCGGGGCCCGGCTCGCCGACATGCGCGCGGGCGTAGAAACGTTGACGCTGGACCGTGCGCGCGCCCCGCCGCGCCGCCTCCCTCGGATCGAGGGGCTGGTTTTCGAAGATTTCGGTGAAGATGTCGCGCATCAGAACCACGTGATTGTACGCCGCGAAAAGGGGGGCGGCCGGGAGCGGCCTAGCCCACCGGCATGGCCGAAAATAGCCAGTTGGAGGCTGAAAGACATTAACTCAACATAGCAATTTTCCTCGCCTGCCTGCCTTGCTGCCGCCCCTTTCAGGGAGCGAAAAAGCCTGAGAAAGCTTGCGGTTGATAGAACCCTGGCATGACGGAAGGATAGGTAGCCTTCGGGGGGTGATACCAATATATTCCGCCCCCTAAATCGCGGCCGTCCCACTGTGGCCGCGGCGGGGGAAAGACCAGCCTTGCGAGGCTGTCACGCGACACCGGCAAGCTTCTTGCACGTGTTGATTATGTAAAGCCTGCAGGTGTAGGGCGCGTTTCGAGGAGTAAATGAAGAATACCAACATTGCCGCGCCGGACTACTTCCACAAGGTCGTGGATTGCCAATGGGCTTGCCCGGCTCACACGCCCGTCCCTGAATATATCCGCATGATCGCGGCCGGGCGTTATTCCGATGCCTACATGGTCAATTGGTATTCGAACGTGTTTCCGGGAATTCTCGGGCGCACCTGCGACCGGCCGTGCGAGCCCGCCTGCCGCCGCGTGCGCGTCGAGGACGAGCCGGTGGCGATCTGCCGCTTGAAGCGCGTCGCCGCCGATTACAAGGACGACATCAAGGTACGGCTGCCGAAGCCCGCGCAGAAGAAGAACGGCAAGCGCGTCGCGCTGGTCGGCGCCGGGCCGGCGTCGCTCACCGTCGCGCGAGATCTGGCCCCGCTCGGCTATCACTGCGTCGTGTTCGACGGCGACGTCAAAGCCGGCGGCATGATCCGTTCGCAGATCCCGAAATTCCGCCTGCCCGACAAAGTGATCGACGAGGAATGCGGCTACATCCTCGATCTCGGCGTCGAGTTCCGCGGCGGCACGCGCATTGACTCGATGAAGGCGCTGCTAGCGCAAGGCTGGGACGCGGTCTTCGTCGGCTCGGGCGCGCCGCGCGGGCGCGACCTCGACATTCCTGGCCGCAAAGAAGCTGCCAAGAACATCCATATCGGCATCGACTGGCTGTCCTCGGTGTCGTTCGGCCACACCACCAAGATCGGCAAGCGCGTGATCGTGCTTGGCGGCGGCAACACCGCCATGGACTGCTGCCGCTCCTCGCGCCGGCTCGGCGGCGAGGACGTGCAGGTGGTGGTGCGCTCGGGCTTCGAGGAAATGAAGGCGTCGCCTTGGGAAAAGGAAGACGCCATGCACGAGGGCATCCCGATCCACAATTATCTGGTGCCCAAGAAATTCACGCACGAGAACGGCAAGCTCACCGGCATCACCTTCGAGAAGGTGAAGGCGCAGTACGACGACAAGGGCCGGCGCAAGCTGGTGCCCGCCGGCGAGCCCGAGCAGCATTTCCCCTGCGACGACGTGCTGGTGGCGGTCGGCCAGGAGAACGCCTTTCCCTGGATCGAGCGCGATGCCGGCATCGAGTTCAACGACTGGGGCCTGCCCAAGCTCGACGAGAAGACCTTTCAATCGAGCAACCCGAAGGTGTTGTTCGGTGGCGACGCCGCCTTCGGCCCGAAGAACATCATCTGGGCGGTAGCGCACGGCCACGAGGCCGCCATCTCGATCGACAAGTTGCTCAATGGCGATGATACCGCCGATCGTCCGGCTCCGATGGTCACGCTGATGAGCCAGAAGATGGGAATCCACGAGTGGTCCTACGATAACGAGATCGAACTCGACAAACGCTACAAGGTACCGCTACGCGACAAGGCGGTCGCGCTCAAGGACATCAAGGCCGAGGTCGAGCTTGGCTTCGATCCAGAGCTGGCGCTGGCAGAAGCCGGCCGGTGCCTGAATTGCGACGTGCAAACAGTGTTCTCGGCGCAGCTCTGCATCGAGTGCGACGCCTGCGTCGATATCTGCCCGATGGATTGCATCACCTTCACGGTGAACCGCGAGGAAGCCGATCTACGCAAGCACCTCAACGCGCCTTCGCACAACCCGAGCCAGGCGCTCTATGTGCAGGACGGGCTCAAGACTGGCCGCGTCATGGTGAAGGACGAGGACGTCTGCCTGCATTGCGGGCTGTGCGCCGAGCGCTGCCCGACCGGCGCCTGGGACATGCAGAAATTCCTTTTGGAAATGACTCACGCAGGGACTTCATGCCGACCGCCGCGCCGATCAGCCGCGTAAACGACTTCGTCGTCCGCTTCGCCAACGTCAACGGCTCGGGGTCAGCGAGCGCGAACGAGATGTTCGCGCGCGCCGTCTTGCGCATGGGCATTCCGGCAGCGCCGCGCAACATTTTCCCGTCGAACATTCAAGGATTGCCGACCTGGTACGAGGTGCGCGTCACTGAGGCGGGTCATCTGGGCGCACGCGGCGGCACCGATCTCATGGTGGCGATGAATCCGCAGACCTTCGACCGCGACATCGCCGGCATCGAGCCGGGCGGCTACCTGCTCTACGATTCGACCAAGCCGCTGCCGGCGTCCAAGTTCCGCCCCGACATCACCCTGATCGGCGTGCCGCTGACGGCGATCTGCAACCGCGAATACACCGATCCGCGCCAGCGCCAGCTGTTCAAGAACATCATCTATATCGGCGTGCTCACCGCGCTCATCGACATGGACGTCAAGACGGTCGAGCAGCTCATCGGCGAGCAGTACAAGGGCAAGGAAAAGCTGATCGAGCCCAACATCAAGGCGCTGCATATCGGGCGCGACTACGCCACCCTCAACCTCGCCTGCCCGATCGGCCTGCGCCTGAAGAAGAGCGACAAGGTCGGTAACCGCATCTTCATCGAGGGCAATTCGGCGGCGGCGCTCGGCGCAGTCTATGGCGGGGCCACCGTGTGCGCTTGGTACCCGATCACACCGTCATCCTCGCTTGCCGATGCCTTCACCCGTCATTGCGCCAAGCTGCGCATCGACCCGGAGACCAAGCAGGCGAAATACGCCATCGTCCAGGCCGAAGACGAGCTTGCATCGATCGGCATGGTGATCGGCGCGGGCTGGAACGGCGCGCGCGCCTTCACCGCCACGTCCGGTCCCGGCATCTCGTTGATGCAGGAGTTCATCGGCCTTGCCTATTTCGCCGAGATCCCCGCCGTGCTGTTCGACGTGCAGCGCGCCGGCCCCTCGACCGGCATGCCGACGCGCACCCAGCAGTGCGACATCATCTCCTGCGCCTACGCCTCGCACGGCGACACCAAGCACGTCTTGCTGTTCCCCGAGAATCCGGCGGAAGCCTTCGATATGGGCGCGCAGGCCTTCGACCTCGCCGACCGGCTGCAGACCCCGATTTTCGTCATGCTCGATCTCGACATCGGCATGAACCATCACCTTTGCCGTCCGCTCGCCTGGGATGATGCCCGCAAGTATGACCGCGGTAAGGTGATGACCGCCGAGGAGCTGGAAGCCGGCAAGGAGTTCGGCCGCTACCTCGACGTCGACGGCGATGGCATCCCCTACCGCACTTATCCCGGCACGCACCCGACTAAGGGCTCGTTTTTCACCCGGGGCACCTCACGCGACCGTTACGCGCGCTACACCGAGGAAGGCGCGCCTTACGTCGACAACATGCAGCGGCTGGTGCGCAAGTTCGACACCGCCAAGGACCTGGTGCCGCGCCCGCTGCTGGCCAATGCGGACAAGCCGACCAAATACGGCGTGATCTATTACGGCTCGACCTCGCCGGCGATGGACGAGGCGATCGCCATGATCGAGGCGCGCGGGCATTCGCTCGATCGCATGCGGGTGCGCGCCTTCCCGTTCCATTCGTCCGTGAATAGCTTCGTCGCCGACCACGATTTCACGTTCGTGGTCGAGCAGAACCGCGACGCGCAATTGCGCTCGCTGATCGTCAACGAATGCGGCATCGATCCGGTGCGGCTGGTGCCGATCCTGCACTATGACGGCACGCCGATCACCGCGCGCTTCATCGCCAAGGCGATCGGCGATCATGTCGACAAGCTGAAGGTGAAGCCGCTGAAGGTATCCTCATGACCTACCTCGCCAAGCCGAAATTCCACCACCCCGACCTGCCGAAAAACGAGCTCGGCTACACCCACCGCGACTACGAGGGCACGGTCTCGACGCTGTGCGCCGGCTGCGGCCACGATTCGATCACCGCCTCGATCATCCAGGCCTGCTTCGACCTGTCGATCGAGCCGCACCGGGTGGCGAAGATTTCCGGCATCGGCTGCTCGTCGAAGACGCCGACTTATTTTCTCGGCAATTCGCACGGCTTCAATTCGGTGCACGGCCGCATGCCATCGGTCCTGACCGGCGCCAATCTCGGCAACCGCGATCTGATCTATCTGGGCGTCTCCGGCGACGGTGATTCGGCCTCGATCGGGCTTGGCCAGTTCGCGCACTGCCTGCGCCGCGGCGTCAACATGGTCTACATCGTCGAGAACAACGGCGTGTATGGCCTCACCAAAGGCCAGTTCTCCGCCACCGCCGACCGCGGCTCGAAGTCAAAACGTGGCTTCATCAATACCGACAATTCCATCGATCTTGCGGCACTCGCCTTGCAGCTTGGCGCGAGCTTCGTCGCCCGCTCCTTTTCCGGCGACAAGCAACAGTTGGTGCCGATCATCAAGGCGGCGATCGCCCACAAGGGCGCCGCCTTCATCGACGTGATCTCGCCGTGCGTCGCCTTCAATAACCACGCCGGCTCGACCAAAAGCTTCGATTTCGTGCGCGAGCACAACGAGGCGGTGAACCGGCTCGATTTCATGTCGAGCCGCATGCCGATCGAGGTGCAGTACGAGCCCGGCACCGTCGAGGTGGTCGAGCAGCATGACGGCTCCAAGCTCGCGCTGCGCAAGCTTGCCGCCGACTACGAACTCACCGACCGTTCGGCGGCGCTTGGTTTCCTCCAGCACCACGCCGCCAAGGGGCAGATCGTCACCGGCTTGCTCTATGTCGAGCAGGACCCGGAAGACCTACATGCGCATCTGCACACGGTCGCGGTGCCGCTCAACACGCTCGGCGAGAAAGAACTCTGCCCCGGCCAGGCGGCGCTGGAGAAGTTCAACGCATCGATGCGGTAGGCGGATGGACAAACGCCGCCTCGGCCGCTCCGACCTCCACATCGCCCCGCTAATGCTGGGCGGCAACGTGTTCGGCTGGAACGTCGACGAGCCGACCTCGTTCGCGCTGCTCGACGCCTTCGTCGATGCCGGCTTCAACGCCATCGATACCGCCGACACCTATTCGCGCTGGATCAAGGGTCACCAAGGCGGCGAATCCGAGACCGTGATCGGCCACTGGCTCAAACGCTCAGGCAAGCGCGCCCAGGTGGTGATCGCTACCAAAGTCGGTTCCGACATGGGCGAAGGCAAGACCGTGCGCAAGGAGTACGTGCTGCGCGCGGCGGACGCTTGCCTCAAGCGGCTGCAGATCGATTGCATCGATCTGCTGCAGACGCACTTCGACGACGAGGTGACGCCGCCTGAAGAGACCATGGCGGCCTATGCGCAGCTGATCGCGCAAGGCAAAGTGCGTGCGGTCGGCACGTCAAACATGAGTCTCCCCCGCCTCCGGGCGTCGCTCGTCGCCAGCAAAAAGCTCGGCCTCCCGCGCTACGAAAGCCTGCAGCCGAACTACAACCTCTATGACCGCGTCGATTTCGAAAGCCAGTACGCGCCGATCTGCAAAGCCGAGGACATCGGCGTCATCACCTATTACTCGCTCGCCGGCGGTTTCCTCACCGGCAAATATCGCTCCGCCGCGGACGCAATGAAAAATCCGTCGCGCGGCGGCAAGGTGAAGGGCTATTTCGACGCCCGCGGCCTGCGGATTCTGAAGGCGCTCGACGCCGTGTCCGCGCGCCACGATGCAACGCCCGCGCAAGTGGCGCTGGCCTGGCTGATCGCGCAGCCGGGCGTGACCGCGCCGATTTCCAGCGCCACCAGCCTCGCACAGCTCAACGAGATCATGCGGACCCCTCGCCTCAAGCTCACCGCCGAAGATATGGCGGCGCTGAAAGCCGCCAGCGCCTAGGCGGCGGCGCGGCCCTCGGACTTGGCTATCATGACGCCGCCTCTTTCTCCTTGTCGTACCACGGCGCGTGAAGCGGTGTCGTTCCGGTCTCGAGGAAGCTCTTGAGGTTGGATAACACCAACGGCCAGCCATTGCTGATGCCGGCGAAGACCTTGCTGTCGGGCGCAAAATCGTCGTGGGTGACCGTGAGCTTGACCTGATCGCGCTGCTGTTCGAGCTCGAAGAGCACCCGCGATGCCTTTTCGCTGCCATTGAACGGCTCGTGCATCGATTGAAAGGTGTAGGAAAGCCGGTGCGGCGGATTGTTTTCGAGAATCTTGCCCTGCACGATCAGCCTGCCCTCGCGGTGGAATTCGATGGGCGAGCCGACTTTCCAGTCGGAGGTCACGGCGTTGCCGAACCAGAACTTGCCTGTGGCCTCGGTCGAGGTCAGCGCCTTGAACACTTTGTCCGGGGTTGAGGCGATGTAGGTCACGTAGACGAAGACGGGCTTACTCATCTGTTTTCTCCTTACTCTTTCTCCAATGCCCTTTTCATGTCACTCAGCGCCTGAAGGCGGTGGCGTTCGAATTTCCCGATCCAGCGCTCGCCGATCTCATGGATCGGCACCGGATTGAGGTAATGCAGCTTCTCCCTGCCCCGCCGCACGGTGGCGACGAGATTGGCCTCCTCCAGAATTCCCAGATGCTTGCTCACCGCCTGCCGCGTCATGGTCGCCCCAGATTTGGCGAGGCGCGCGCGCAGTTCGTTCAAGGTCTGCCCGTTGTCGGCACGCAAGCGGTCGAGAAGTTCCCGTCTGCTGGCGTCGGCCAGGGCTTTGAACACCGCATCCATGAGTGAAACTTATGCAACCGTTTGGTTGCCTGTCAAGCGGCAAAATTGCTCACGGTCTCTCGGACTTTGGTCGCTACTGATTGATGCAGCTATTCATATAGCTGCTGCGGTCGCCGGCGGCCTGGCCATAAACCCCGGCCTGATGCGCACAACGCGCGGCCCGATCCTGGAAGGTCTCCTGCCCATGCGGGCCGGAGGGCGCGGGGTTCGGCAAGTTCTGCAGCGTACGGCCGGTCTGCGGCACATAGAGCGGCGGCGGCACACCGGCGGGCTGCGGCAAAGGCTGCGCCGGTGGCGGGATCGTCACGTGTTCGGTCGAACCGCGCGGCGACTTGTATTTTGGCGGCAGCCACGGCTCCGGCCGCATGATGGTGTAGCGGTCGTCATCATCTGATTGCGCATGCGACGCAACGGCCGGTGCTAACGCAGCCAGTACGACCAAGGCGATGAGCGAAAACCGGTGCGCCATGTCCATCAGGTAGGAACCCCGCGCCGGCGTCTCTACTCCTGCTCGGGTGCATCGACGATCGGGTCGTAGCGCTTGGCGTCGAAGCCGAGTAGATTCCACGACTGCTGCATATGCGGCGGCAACGGCGCGCTCACGTCAATGGTTCCGCCGCGCGGATGCGGAACCACGATACGGCGCGCGAGCAGGTGCAACTTGTTTTGGATGCCGCCCGGCAGTTCCCAATTCTCGATGTTGAAATATTTCGGATCGCCGACGATCGGGTTGCCGACATGCGCCATGTGCGCGCGCAATTGATGAGTGCGGCCGGTGACCGGCTTGAGCGAGATCCAGGCCAATTTTTGCGCCGCCGTTTCCACCACGGCGTAATACGTGACGGCGTGCACCGCGTCCTTTTCGCCGTGCTTGGCGATGCGCATGTAGCTGTCTTCCTCGACCTCCTGCTTGGCGAGGAAAGTCGACACGCGCCCTTGCTGCGGCTTGGGCACGCCGGCGACCAGCGCCCAGTAGATCTTACGCGCCGCGCGGGTGCGGAAGGTTTTGGCCAGCGCCGCCGCGGCAAAGCGCGTCTTAGCCACCAGCAGACAGCCGGCGGTGTCCTTGTCGAGCCGGTGCACCAGGCGCGGACGCTGCGCATCCGGGTGCGCGCCGCGCAAGGCGCCGAGCATGCCGTCGAGGTGGTGCGTCGTGCCGGAGCCGCCCTGCACGGCGAGCCCCATCGGCTTGTTGAGCACCAGCACATCGTCGTCTTCGTAGAGCGTGATCGACTTGATGAAGGCGCGGTCTTTCTGCGCCTGCGGCGCGTCGTCGCGCGGTTTCGGCGCCTCCAGCTGAAGCGGCGGAATGCGCACGGATTGGCCGGCCTCGAGCCGCGCCTTGGGCTGCGTGCGCTTGCCGTTGACGCGCACCTCGCCTTTGCGGATGATGCGCTGGATGTGGCTGAATGAAAGACCGGGAAACCGCCCCTCGAAGAAGCGGTCGACGCGCATGTTGTTTTCGTCCGCCGTAACGGCGACCGTCTGCACACCGGCGGAAAAATACTCCGGCCTCGGCGCGACCATCGGCGGCGGCACGGGCCTGACTTCAACTGACGGTTCGCGTGGCGGGCGCGCCGGAACGGCGCGGCCCTTGCCGCCACCGCGCTTCGGCGAATGTGTCACCCGCAGATCGGATTGGCGCGGATTGAAACGCTGCTTGGACCGCTCTTTGTTTCGTTCATCGCGGTCGCGGCCATGACCGCGGCCATGCGGGCCCGCCTGTTGCCGGCCGCCGCCGGGCTGGCGCGGGCCGTTTCTGCCACGGGTCATGCGCGGCTCGCGGCGAGCTTGGCCAGGACCAGATCAAGGCCTTCAAGCTGGTCGAGCCTGAGCTTGAACAGATCGGTGAGCGCGTCGCGTATCTCGTCGGCGCTGCCCAATGTCTTCTTTTCGGTGCCGCCGTTGAGCGTATGCACCGCGAGCTGATTATCGCGAATGGCGTAGCGCTTGCCAGGCTCGGAACGCGCGCCAAGCAGCCCATTGACGAAAATTGACTGCGGGTGCGTCGATGTCAGCCAATTACCCATCTCGTAGTCGGCCGGATGGGTGTCGGCAAAGTCATAGGCGTAGAGCGGCGTCCAGGCGCCGTTGATCCTGGCCTCCTGCACGACGACGCGATCGTCTTCGTCGACCAGACGGAAGTCCTCATGCGGCGTCTTCTGCTCGTCACGTGAGGCCAGCTTCAGCGGTGCCGTCAACACGTTGCCGCCAAAGCCGACATCGACCAGGTAGTCGTCGCCCTCGGCCTCGACGAACAACAGGCAGTGCACACGCGGCGTCCTGACCCCTTGCGGCATCGTCCAGCGGACGCGCGCCGTGCCTTCCTGCACCTTGAAGCCAAGTTGGCGCAGTACGTTGGCAAACAGCGTGTTGTGCTCGAAGCAATATCCGCCGCGGCCGGCGTCGACCAGCTTGGCCTGAAGCGACTCAAGGTCGAGCTTGACCGGTCGACCAAGCAGCGGATCCAGGTTCTCGAACGGGATCGCCTGCGGGTGCAGATTGTGCAACTCCCGCAATGTGGTGGCCGATGCATCGCGCGGGCCGTTGTAGCCGATGCGTTTGAAATACTTGTCGAGATCGACGCTCATTCCCCGCCCCGTTCTTTTCTCAGCTTTGCCCAGTATTCGAGCCGCTTTCTGATCTCGCGCTCGAAGCCGCGCTCGGGCGGATTGTAGAACTGCTGGCGCGGTAGTGCGTCGGGGAAATAGTTCTGGCCGGAGAACGCTCCCTCCGCGTCGTGGTCATAGGCATAGCCACGGCCGTAGCCTTCCTCCTTCATGAGGTTGGTCGGCGCATTGAGGATGTGCTTGGGCGGCAGCAGCGAGCCGGCCTGCTTGGCCGTGCGCATGGCGGCGCCGAAGGCGGCATAGGAGGCGTTCGATTTCGGCGCGGTCGCCATATAGAGCACGGCTTCGGCGATCGCCAATTCGCCTTCGGGCGAGCCCAGAAAATCGTAAGCGTCCTTGGCGGCATTGGCGATCACCAGCGCCTGCGGGTCGGCAAGGCCGATGTCCTCCACCGCCATGCGCACGACGCGGCGCGCGATGTAGAGCGGCGGTTCGCCGGCGTCCAACATGCGGCAGAGATAATAAAGCGCGGCGTCGGGATCGGAGCCGCGCACCGACTTGTGCAGTGCAGAGATCAGATTGTAGTGGCCGTCCTGCGCCTTGTCGTAGATCGGGGCGCGGCGCTGTACGATGTCCTGCAGCTTGGCGGAATCGAAAATCTCGCCTTTGCGGGCGGCGCGCCAGACTTCCTCCGTCAGTGTGAGCGCAGCGCGGCCGTCGCCGTCGGCCATGCCGATGAGTGCGGCACGCGCCGCGTCGTCGAGCGGCAGCTTGCGGCCCTCGATCTGTTCGGCGCGCTTCAAAAGCTTTTCGATCGCCTCGGGACCCAAGGATTTGAACACCAGCACGCGGGCGCGCGACAGCAGCGGCGCGTTGAGCTCGAACGACGGATTCTCGGTGGTGGCGCCAACCAGTACGATGGTGCCGTCTTCCATCACCGGCAGGAAGCTGTCCTGCTGGGCACGGTTGAAGCGGTGGATTTCGTCGACAAACAGCAGCGTCCCCTGCCCCAGCTCGCGGCGGCGGCGCGCCTCCTCGAACACTTTCTTGAGGTCGGCGACGCCGGTGAAGATCGCGGAAATCTGCTCGAATTGCAGGTCTGTCGCCTGCGCGAGCAGCCGCGCGACCGTAGTCTTACCGGTGCCGGGCGGGCCCCAGAACACCAGTGAGCCAAGCGAGCGGGTCGCCAGCATGCGCGTCAACGCGCCATCCGGCCCAAGCAGATGATCCTGCCCTACCACTTCGTCGAGCTGGGTCGGCCGCAAGCGGTCTGCCAGCGGGCGCGGCGCATCCTTGTCGAGGCCCGCAGCCGCGAACAACGTCGGGCCCGCTTTGGCCCGGGGGCTCATCCGTTGAATACCACGGAAATCTGTTGCCCGCCGCGGCGGATAACGATCTGCCACGAGCGGCTCGGCGTACTGGTGGCACGCGCGAGATCGCGTGTCTTGGCGATGGGCTCGCCGTTCACCGACACGATGATATCGCCACGCCGAAAGCCGAGATTACTGGCATAGGAGCCGTCGTCCACGTCCAAGACGACGACGCCCTCGTCGGCATTCTGCAATTGCAGTTCGTCGGCGAGCGCAGGCGACAGATTGGCGACCTTGGCGCCGGAGAACGGCGAGCGCGAGCGGATGGTAATTTCGTCGCGCGGCGTCGAGGGCGCGGTTTGCAACGCCACATTCACGCTCAGCGTGCGGCCGTCGCGCAGCAAGCTAAGCGTCGCCGTGCCGCCAAGCGGCTGCGTGGCAAAGCGATAGTCGAAGGCGTTGACGTCGTCGACCGCCTGGTTGTCCACCGACACGATGACGTCGCCGGCCTTAAGGCCGGCATGCGCGGCCGGACTGTCCGGCGTCACATTGGCGACCAACGCGCCGGCCGGACGCTTGAGCCCCATGCTGTCGGCGATGTCTGCGGTGACCTGCTGCAGCTTGGCGCCGAGCCAGGGACGCATCACCGAACTGCCGCCGCTCTTGGCCGAGGCCACCACGACCCGCACCATATTGGCGGGGATGGCGAAGCCGATGCCTTGCGAGCCGCCCGAACGCGAGAAGATCGCAGTGTTGATGCCGACCAGCCGGCCGCTCATGTCGACCAGCGCGCCACCGGAATTGCCAGGATTGATGGCGGCATCGGTCTGGATGAAGAACTGGTAATCGGTGATGCCGACTTGCGTGCGCGCCAGCGCCGATACGATGCCGTGGGTCACGGTCTGCCCGACGCCGAACGGATCCCCGATGGCGAGCACCACGTCGCCCACTTCGAGCGCGTCGGAATTGGCAAATTCCAGAACTGGAAACCGCTCATGCGTGTCCTTGATGCGCAGCACCGCGAGATCGCTGCGCTTGTCCTTGAGCACGATCTCGGCCTCGAATTCGCGCTTATCGGCGAGCGCCACCTTGACCTCGTCGGCGCCCTCGATCACGTGCACATTGGTGACCACCAGGCCGGATGAGTCCACGATCACCCCGGAGCCGAGCGAGCGCTGGATCTGGCGGCCGCCGTCGCCCGGCACGCCGAAGAAACGGCGGAAGATCGGGTCGTCGAACAGCGGGTTGCGGTTCTGCACCACTTTGGCGGCGTAGACATTGACCACCGCCGGCGCCACCCGCTGCACCACCGGGGCATAGGACAGCCGCAGTTCTCCGGGGCCCGGCACGCGGCGTTCCTGGGCCGTGGCGGGCGCGCCGGTAAACATGGCCAGCGCAGCGGCGGCAAGCAAGGCCGCAATCAGAGGTCGTTTGAGGCTCATAGTGGCGATTCCCAGCGAGACGCCGAGATATAGGCTCCCGCCGGGGCTAAATGAAGGCCGCAGACCGCCCTCCCCCGCTTCCGGGGAGAGGTCAACGAGCTACTCCTTGGCTGGCACGGTGCGCAGCCAAGCCACGATGGCGTCAAGGTCGTCGGGCTTCAGCGTGGCATAGTAGTGGAAACCCATCGGCGGCTTGAGATGGCTGCCGTCCTTGGAGACGCCGGTGGTGATCGCCCGCTTGATTTCGGCGTCGGTCCACGAGCCGATGCCCTTGGCCTTGCTCGAGGTGATGTTGCGCGACACCGACACGCCCCAGGGCCCGGGGAATTCGAAGCCGCCGGCACCCATCTTGTCCCAAGGATGCTGCCCCTTCACCATCGGCGTGTGGCACTCCATGCAGTGGCCGATGGCGGCGAGGTAGAAGCCCTTCTTCACTTTGTCTTTCATCATCGCTTCGGTGAACGGCTTCTCGCCGCCCGGAAAGACGTTCTCCACCTGCGGCATCTTGTAGATCGGATCGGGCACTTTGTTTTTGATCGGCTTGATCGTGCGCAGATAGGCGATGACCGCGTTCAGATCGCGCTCGGTCATGATGTGGTAGAAGCCGGTCGGCATTACCATCGCAATGTGCACGCCATTGGGCCGCATGCCCGTGCGCAACAGCGTCTTGATCTGAGCGTCGGTCCAACTGCCGATACCGGTTTCCTTGTCCTGCGTGATGTTAGGCGCGGTCACCTTGAACGGCGGCTCGTCCCAAGAAAGGCCACCGGAGAACAGCTTGCCCGGGACGTCGCCCTGCGGGCCTTTCGGCGAGTGGCAGTTGCCGCAAGTGAGGATGCCGTTGACCAGATAATCGCCGCGCTTGACCAGATCGGATTGGGCGTTGGCGATGCCGAGCGTGGCGGCGAGAGCGGCGATAAGAGCCGCGACGAAGCGAATCATGAAGTTCCCCCTGATTATTTTGCCGTGATTATACATACGCCGGACCCGGCGGCGAGCGTTGCTTAAAACAAAAAAGGCGGCCCTCTGGGCCGCCTTTGTCGATTTAAGCTTGAAACCCAGGCTTATGCCGCCGCGGTCGCCGCTTCGTCGACCTTTTTCTCCTGCACCGGCCCGGAATCCTTGCCCTTGGCCTCGAGGTCGCGGTCAACGAATTCGATCACCGCCTGTGCAGCACTGTCGCCGTAACGGAAGCCGGCCTTGATCACGCGGGTATAGCCGCCCTTGCGCTCCTTGTAGCGCGGGCCGATCACATCGAACAATTTCTTGACCATGGCGACGTCGCGCATTTCCGAAATCGCCTGCCGGCGCGCGGCAAGCCCGCCCTTCTTGGCGAGCGTCACCAGCTTTTCCACGATCGGGCGAAGCTCCTTCGCTTTCGGCAGCGTGGTGACGACCTGCTCGTGCTTAATCAGGGCTGCGGCCATGTTGGCGAACATGGCAGTGCGATGCGCAGAATGCCTGCCGAGCTTGCGGTGAACTTTTCCGTGACGCATCGCCTTACTCTCCTAGCCTATGACGTGGCCGCAGCGCGGCTCAGTAATGATCCTCGAAGCGCTTGGCCAGCTCTTCGATGTTTTCCGGCGGCCAGCCCGGCACTTCCATGCCGAGATGCAGGCCCATCTGCGCCAGCACTTCCTTGATCTCGTTGAGCGACTTGCGGCCAAAGTTCGGCGTGCGCAGCATCTCGGCTTCGGTTTTCTGCACCAGGTCGCCGATATAGACGATGTTGTCGTTCTTGAGACAATTGGCGGAGCGCACCGATAGCTCGAGCTCGTCCACCTTCTTGAGGAAGGCCGGGTTGAAGGCGAGATCGGGAATGCTCTCGGCAGCCTGCTCCTTGCGAGGCTCCTCGAAATTCACGAACACGTTGAGCTGGTCCTGCAGGATGCGCGCCGCGTAAGCGAGCGAATCTTCGGGGCTGACCGCGCCGTTCGTCTCGATGGTCATGGTGAGCTTGTCATAGTCGAGAATCTGGCCCTCGCGGGTGTTCTCGACCTTGTAGGAGACCTTGCGTACCGGCGAATAAAGGCTGTCGACCGGGATCAGGCCGATAGGCGCATCCTCGGGACGGTTGCGCTCGGCCGGGACGTAGCCCTTGCCGGTATTGACGGTGAACTCCATGCGGATCTCGGCGCCCTCGTCGAGGGTGCACAGCACGAGGTCGGGATTGAGCACGACCACGTCGCCCACTGTCTGGATCTCGCCGGCGGTGACGGTGCCCGGGCCCTGCTTCTTCACCACCATGCGCTTGGGGCCTTCGCCCTGCATCTTGATGGCGATGTCTTTGATGTTAAGCACGATGTCAGTAACGTCCTCGCGCACGCCCGCGATCGAGGAGAACTCGTGCAGCACTCCGTCAATGTGCACCGACTGCACCGCGGAGCCCTGCAATGACGACAGCAGAATGCGGCGCAGCGCGTTGCCCAGCGTCACGCCGAAGCCGCGCTCGAGCGGCTCGGCGACGACGGTGGCGACTCGCGCGGCATCGTGGCCGGCGGTCACCTGCAGCTTGTTCGGCCTGATCAATTCCTGCCAATTTTTTTGGATCACATCTTCACCTTTGAGCGGCGCGGGTCTTGGCCCGCGCATCCCACCCGCCGTGTGGGGAAAAGTTCGGCGGCGGCGGACGTTTGCCACGTCCGCCCAAAACGAAAATCAAACGCGGCGACGTTTACGCGGTCGGCAACCGTTATGCGGAATCGTGGTCACGTCGCGGATCGAAGTGATCGTGAAGCCCTGCGCCTGCAACGCACGCAACGCCGATTCGCGACCTGAGCCCGGTCCCGACACCTCGACTTCAAGGGTGCGCATGCCGTGCTCCTGCGCCTTCTTGGCCGCGTCTTCGGCGGCGACCTGCGCGGCGTAGGGCGTCGATTTGCGCGAGCCCTTGAACCCCATCGTTCCTGACGACGACCAGGCAATGGTATTGCCCTGCGCGTCGGTGATGGTGATCATCGTGTTGTTGAACGACGCAGCGACATGCGCGACGCCCGACGCGATGTTCTTGCGTTCGCGCCGGCGGACGCGGGTGGCTTCCTTGCCCATTCTCTAGTCCTTTCGCGGCCCGCTGCCATCAGGCGCGGGCAATTCCCTGGTTACTTGCCTTCGGCCTTCTTCTTACCGGCGATGGTCTTGGCCGGACCCTTGCGGGTGCGCGCATTGGTGTGGGTGCGCTGACCGCGCACCGGCAAGCCCTTGCGATGGCGCAGACCCCGGTAGCAGCCGAGATCCATCAACCGCTTGATATTCATCGCCACTTCGCGGCGCAGATCGCCCTCGACCATGTAGTCGCGGTCGATCATTTCGCGAATCTGCAGCACCTCGGCGTCGGTCAATTGCGACACCCGCCGCTCTTGCGGCAGGTTAACCTTGGTCATGATTTCCTGGGCAATTTTCGGCCCGATACCATGGATATATTGGAGCGCGATCACGACACGCTTGTTGGTGGGCAGATTAACGCCCGCGATACGAGCCACGGATGGTCTCTCCTGTAATCGTCCGGCCACGCCCGGCGCGCCGAATCTTCGTGTCCCTGGAAGGGGATAGCCCAAAGCGTAACACGACGCCCGTCCCCCGGATTTCTGGGGCCCGGCATCGCGTCAAACTTCTGAATACGCTGCTTATTAAGGGATTCATCGCGCCTTCGTCAACCTCCGCTTGCTACCCGCTTTGCGCTTTCCACCCTTGTCCTTCGCGCGGGCGGGACGGGCCGGCTTGCGCCCGGATTTGCGGGTCTTGGAGCGGCTCCGCTGGGCGGCCCGCTTGACTGGCTTTTTAGCGGGCTTTTTAGCCGGCTTGGCCCTGTTGCGGGTCGGCTTGGCCTTGGCCGCGGGGCTCAACAGACGATCGATCGCCTTGGTAACGGCGTCGATTGGCGCCATGCCGTCAACGGTCTTGAGCTGGCCCAAGCCGGCGTAATGCTGAGTGAGCGGCGCGGTCTGCGCCCGGTAAGCCGCCAGGCGCCCCTTGAGCACCTCCGGATTGTCGTCGGCGCGCAGCTTCTCGCCGCGGGCGGTCATTTCCTTGACCCGGGTCTCAATGCGCTTGAGCAGGATGCCCTCATCCACCTTGAGCTCGATCACGCCGTCGAGCTTGAGGCCACGCTCCGCCAGCAGGCGGTCAAGCGCCTGCGCCTGCGGCACGGTGCGCGGAAAGCCGTCGAGCACAAAACCGCGCTTGCAATCGGGTTGATCGATGCGGTCCGCGATGATCGCCACCACCACCTCGTCGGGAACGAGCTGGCCGGCCTCCATGATGCTCTTGGCGCGCAGGCCGACCGGCGTTCCGGCGGCGACCGCGGCGCGCAGCATATCGCCGGTGGAGAGTTGGACGATGCTGTGTTTCTGGACCAGCCGCTGCGCTTGCGTGCCCTTTCCCGCCCCCGGCGGGCCGAGCAGAATCAATCTCATCGATTGCGCCCCCGCAATTTCGAACGCTTGATCAAGCCTTCATATTGGTGCGCCAGCAGGTAGCCTTGAATCTGCGCGACCGTATCCATGGTGACGCTGACCACAATCAAGAGCGACGTGCCGCCGAAATAGAACGGCACCGCGGCGTAGGAGATCAGGATTTCCGGGATCAGGCAGACGATGGCGAGATAGAGCGCGCCGATCACCGTAATACGCGAGAGCACGTAGTCGATATATTCCGCTGTGCGCTCGCCCGGTCTTATGCCGGGGATGAAGCCGCCGTGCTTCTTCAGGTTATCCGCGGTTTCGGTCGGGTTGAACACGATCGCGGTATAGAAGAAGGCGAAGAACACGATCAACGCGATGTACAGGATCAGGAACAACGGCCGACCGTGGCCAAGCAGCGTGGTGACGGTGGTGAGCCAGGCAGGTCCCGAGCCCGCGTTGAAGTTGGCGACCGTGGTCGGCAACAACAGCAGCGAGGAGGCGAAGATCGGAGGAATCACGCCCGAGGTGTTGAGCTTGAGCGGCAGATGCGAGGATTGGCCCTCGAACATGCGGTTGCCGACTTGCCGCTTGGGATATTGGATCAGCAGCCGGCGCTGCGCGCGCTCCATGAACACGATGAAGGCGATGACCGCCACCGCCATCACGATGACGGCAAGGATCAGACCGGTGGACAGCGCGCCTTGGCGGCCGAGTTCCAGCGTGCCGGCGACGGCCGACGGCAATTGCGCGACGATGCCGGACAGAATGATCAGCGAGATGCCGTTGCCGATACCACGCGAGGTGATCTGCTCGCCCAGCCACATCAGGAACATGGTGCCACCGGTGAGCGTGATTACGGTCGAGATGCGGAAGAAGAAACCCGGATCGGCGACCACGCTGCCGGCGCCTTCGAGGCCGATGGAGATGCCGTAGGCCTGGAACGCGGCCAGCACCACGGTGAGATACCGGGTGTACTGGTTCATGATCTTGCGGCCCGATTCGCCCTCTTTCTTGAGGTTTTCGAGCGTGGGCGACACCGTCGTCATCAACTGGATGATGATCGAGGCCGAGATGTAGGGCATGATATTGAGCGCGAAGATCGCCATCCGGTGGATGCCGCCACCGGAGAACATGTTGAACATGCCAAGGATGCCGCCGGCCTGGGTGTTGAAGATCTGTTCCCAGGCGTTGGGATCGATGCCGGGCAGCGGGATATAGGTGCCCAGGCGATAGACCAGCAGCGCGCCGACCGTGAACCAGATACGCTTCTTGAGCTCTTCGGCCTTGGCGAGAGCGCCGAAGTTGAGATTGGCCGCCAGTTGTTCCGCTGCCGAAACCATCAGTCGCTCCTGCCGCCGCGCCCCGTCCTGCCCCACCCCGCTAGCCGCGGGCCGCCTTCAGAAAACCCTAGATAGGCACTGCACCACAAATTGCAGCGGGCGGCAGACAGCCGCCCTCGCAACCGGCTTACTCGGCGGTCTTTTGCTCGCCTTCGGCCGCTTCCGGCTTAGCCTCTTTGGACTTGCCGCCCTTCGGCTTGTCGCCGCCCTTGACCGCGTCCAGCGCCATGCGCTTGTTCTTACCCTTCGGCTCGGCGTCGATTTCCTTCGGCGGCGGCAAGGATCTTCACGCTGCCGCCGGCCTTCTCGACCGCCGCGACGGCCGACTTCGACGCACCGTGGACCTGGAACTCGGCCTTGGCCTTGAACTCGCCATCGCCCAGCAGCTTGACGCCGCCTTTGGCGCGCCGCATCAGGCCGGCCTTGACCATGGCGGCGACGTCGATCGGACTTTTGGCATCGAGCAGGCCGGCGTCGATCGCCGCCTGCACTTTGCCGAGATTGGTTTCGTTGAGCTTTATCGCGAACGATGTATTGCGAAAGCCGCGCTTAGGCAGGCGCCGGTGCAGCGGCATCTGGCCGCCTTCGAAGCCCTTGATACGCACGCCGGAGCGCGCGGTCTGACCCTTGCCGCCGCGCCCGCCTGTCTTGCCCATGCCGGAGCCGATACCGCGGCCGATGCGCAAGCGGTTCTTGCGCGCGCCCGGGCGGTCCGCGATCTGGTTGAGTTTCATGGCCGTCGTCCTTTTTTACTTCGCCTCGCCGACCACGCGCACCAGATGCCGCAGCTTGCGGATCATGCCGCGCGTCGACGGCGTATCCGGCAGGTCGCGGGTGCGGCCGATCTTATTTAAGCCCAGCCCGACCAGCGTCTCGCGCTGGTCATGGTGACGCCGCAACGGGCTCGCCACCTGCTCGACCTTGATGGTTTTTCCTTGAGCCATGGCGATCCCTCTATTCCGTCAGCATCCGCCTCGCCGCCTTCGCGGCGGCGCGACTGCAGCGTGGAAACCTTGATGTTGCGGCGGGCCGCGACCGAGCGCGGCGAATCCTGGTGCTTGAGCGCATCGAAAGTCGCGCGCACCACGTTGTACGGGTTGGACGAGCCGAGCGATTTCGCCACCACATCCTGGATGCCGAGCGTTTCGAACACGGCGCGCATCGGACCGCCGGCGATGATGCCGGTTCCCGGAGGCGCCGCGCGCAGGAACACCTTGCCGGCGCCGTGACGGCCGAGCACGTCATGATGCAGCGTGCGGCCTTCGCGCAACGGCACGCGGGTCAGGCTGCGCTTAGCGGCGTCGGTGGCCTTGCGGATCGCCTCCGGCACTTCGCGCGCCTTACCGTGACCGAAACCGGCGCGGCCTTTCTGGTCGCCGACGATCACCAGCGCGGCAAACGCAAAACGGCGGCCACCCTTCACCACTTTGGCCACGCGATTGATGTGGACAAGCTTGTCGGTGAATTCGCTGTCGCGCTCCTCGCGGCCACCGCGTTCGCGGTCTCGCCGGGGTTCTCGTCGGGGTTCATGTGCCATTTGCAACTTTATCCTTTTGCATCATCTGATCCGAAAATCGATTCCCGCTTTTCGGGATGATGCGCTCCGTTAGAAGTTGAGGCCGCCTTCACGCGCGGCATCGGCCAGCGCTTTGACGCGCCCATGATAGAGATAGCCGCCGCGGTCGAACACGACGTCCTTGATGCCTTTTTCCTTGGCACGCTCGGCGATCATCTTGCCGACCACCTTGGCCGCATCGATATTGGCGCCAGTCTTGGCTCCTTCGCGCATCGTTTTTTCGAGCGAGGACGCGGTCACCAGCGTTTCGCCTTTGGCGTCGTCGATCACCTGGGCGTAGATATGCTTGGACGAGCGAAATACCGTCAGCCGCGCACGGCCACTGGTGCCGGCGGCGCGCTTGACGTTGCGGCGCACAGTCGCCGTCCGTCGCGCAGTCCGATCGCTTAATCTCGACATCGCGCGTTCCTCTACTTCTTCTTGCCTTCCTTGCGGAAGATGTATTCGCCGACGTATTTCACGCCCTTGCCCTTGTATGGCTCCGGCGGGCGGAAGCCGCGGATCTCGGCCGCAACGTGACCGACCTTCTGCTTGTCGATGCCGGTCACCACGATTTCGGTCGGCTTCGGCGTCGCGATCGCGATTCCTTCCGGAATCGCGAAGTTCACGTCGTGGGAAAAGCCCAGCTGCAGGTTGAGCGTCTTGCCCTGGACCGCGGCGCGGAAACCGACGCCGACGATCTCCAGTCTTTCCTCGAAACCCTTGGTCACGCCGGCGATCAGATTGTTCACCAGCGTGCGCGAGGTGCCCCATTGCGAGCGCGCGCGTTTGGTCTCGACGCGCGGATCGAGTTGGATCGCGCCCTTGTCCATCTTGACCGTGACGTCATCGTGCACCACGAATTGCATGGCGCCCTTCGGACCTTTGATCTTGACGGTCTGTCCTTCCACGTTGGCGGTGACGCCGGACGGGATCGCAACCGCTTTTTTGCCGATCCTGGACATCAGAACACCGTGCAGATGATTTCGCCGCCGACATTGGCGTCGCGGGCTTCGTGATCGGCCATCACGCCCTTGGGCGTGGACAGAATCGAGATGCCGAGGCCGTTGTTGATGCGCGGCAGCGCCTTGACCGAGGCGTAGACGCGCCGGCCCGGCTTGGAGACGCGCGCGATTTCGCGGATCACCGGTTCGCCGTCGAAATATTTCAGCTCGATCTCGAGCTCGCTGCGGCCGTCGGCGTGCGCCACGCTGGCGTAGCCGCGGATATAGCCTTCGGTCTTGAGCACCTCGCACACGCGTTCGCGCTGCTTGGAGCCCGGCATGGAAACCTTCGACTTGGCGCGCATCTGCGCATTGCGGATGCGGGTAATCATGTCGCCGATCGGATCGTTGACAGCCATCGCGACCTCCCCCTCACCAGCTCGACTTCACAAGGCCCGGGATCAGGCCCTTGGAGCCGAGGTCGCGCAACGCGATGCGGCTGAGTTTATGCTTGCGGTAATAGGCGCGCGGGCGGCCGGACAGTTCGCAGCGATTGCGAATGCGGGTGGCCGAGGAATTGCGCGGCAATTCGGCAAGCTTCAGGGTGGCGGCGAAACGCTCCTCCATCGGCAGCTTCTTGTCGCGGGCGATCGCCTTGAGCGCCTTGCGGCGATTGGCATAACTCTTCGCCAATCTGCGCCGCCGGTTGTTTTTCTCAACCATACTCTTCTTCGCCATTACTTTAGCTCCTTGTTTCCGCGTTTGAGGGAACGAAAATCGCCCCTCACTGCCGGAACGGGAAGTTGAAAGCAGTCAGCAAAGCGCGCGCCTCGTCGTCGGTGCGTGCGCTCGTGCAAACGGTGATGTCGAGGCCCCAGGAATCGGTGACCTTGTCGAAATCGATCTCCGGAAACACGATATGTTCCTTGATGCCGAGGCTGTAGTTGCCGCGGCCGTCGAAGCTCTTCGGATTGAGCCCGCGGAAGTCGCGGATGCGCGGCAGCGCGATATTCACCAGCCGGTCGATGAAGTCGTACATGCGCGTCTTGCGCAGCGTCACCTTGCAGCCGATGGCCTGGCCGTCGCGCAGCTTGTAGGTGGCGATCGACTTGCGCGACTTGGTGATTACGGCTTTCTGGCCGGCGATCAGCGTCAGATCCTGGGCGGCATTGTCGACCTTCTTGCGGTCGGCGACGCCCTCGCCGATGCCCATGTTGAGCACGATCTTGGTGATCACCGGCACCTGCATGCGGTTCTTGTAGCCGAACTGCTTGCTCAGCTCGCCGCGGATCACCTCCTCGAAATGGGTCTTTAGCCGCGCCACGTAGTCGGAGCGCTCGCGCGGCTTCTTCACCTTCGGTTCGCCGCCGTCCTGCGGCGCCTTGGCGCCTTTCGGCGGCTTCGGCTTCTTGGTTTCGGTGTTTGCTTGCGTTTCAGCCATCGATCTCGACTCCGGAGCGCTTGGCGATGCGCACCTTTTTGCGGTCCACACCCTCGCCGACGATTTTGAAGCCGACGCGGGTCGGCTTGCCGTCCTTGGGATCGGCGAGCGCTAGGTTGGATAAATGGATCGTCCCTTCCTTGGAGACGATGCCGCCTTCCTGCTGCGCCGTCTGGCGCTGGTGGCGCTTGACCATATGGATACCGCGCACCAAAGCGCGGCTGTCGGCCGGATGCACGGCCAGCACCTCGCCGGTGCGGCCCTTGTCGCGGCCCGTGAGCACGATGACCTTGTCGCCCTTCTTGATCTTGGCGGCCATCACAGCACCTCCGGCGCGAGCGAGATGATCTTCATGTGATTCTTGGCGCGCAGTTCGCGCGGCACCGGCCCGAAGATGCGGGTGCCGACTGGCTCCATCTGCGGCGTGATCAGCACCGCCGCGTTGCGGTCGAAGCGGATGACGGAACCGTCGGCACGCTTGATATCCTTGGCAATGCGCACCACCACGGCCTTCATCACCTCGCCCTTCTTCACGCGGCCGCGCGGAATGGCTTCCTTCACCGATACGACGATGACGTCGCCGATGGTGGCGTATTTGCGCTTGGAGCCGCCCAGCACCTTGATGCACATGACGCGGCGCGCGCCGGAATTGTCCGCCACGTCGAGGTTGGTTTGCATCTGAATCATGATGCGGCTCTCACTTTATTGGCGCTCATCGCGCTTATTGAACTTTCTGTTTCTTTTCGCCCCGGATCACTTCCCAGCACTTGAGCTTGGAAATGGGCCGACGCTCCTCGATCCACACGAGATCGCCGATGCCAAACTCATTCTTCTCGTCATGGGCGTGGTATTTCTTCGAGCGGCGAATGGTCTTCTTCATCGTCGCATGGGTAAAACGCCGGTCGACGCGCACGACGACGGTCTTGTCCTGCTTGTCGCTAACGACGACGCCCTGGAGCGTACGTTTCGGCATCTCTAACCCCTTACTTCGACTTCTTCGCGGCAGTCTTCTTCGCGCCAGCCTTGCGGCTCTTCGCGGACTGCGGCTTCTTTGATTTCGGCTTCTCGGATTTCGGCTTTTCGGCCTTCGGCTTGGTAACCTTGGGCTTCGGTTCCGCTTTCGGCCTCGGCGCAACTTCCGGCATCGACCCTGCGCGCTTCTGCGCGGCGATGGTCTTCAGCCGCGCGACGTCGCGGCGGATGACGCGCACGCGCGAGGTGTTCTCGAGCTGCCCGGTCGCGCGCTGGAAGCGCAGGTTGAACTGCTCCTTCTTGAGCTTGAGCACTTCGTCGTCGATCTGGTCGAGCGTCATCGCTCGTACGTCTACGGCTTTCATGGGCTTACTCGACGATGCGTTCGATGAAACGGGTCTTGACCGGCAGCTTCGCGGCGGCGAGCGCCAGCGCTTCCTTGGCGATGCCGATCGGAATGCCGTCCACCTCGAACAGGATGCGGCCTGGCTTGACGCGGCAGACCCACAATTCGGGCGTGCCCTTGCCTTTGCCCATGCGGATTTCGATCGGCTTCTTCGACACCGGCACGTCCGGGAAAACACGGATCCACACCCGCCCCGACCGCTTCATGAAACGGGTGAGCGCACGGCGCGCGGCCTCGATCTGGCGCGCGGTGACGCGCTCGGGTTCCAGCGCCTTCAAGCCATATTGGCCGAAGGCGAGCGTGGAACCGCTGGTGGCGACGCCGTGGATGCGGCCCTTGAACGCCTTGCGGAACTTGGTGCGGATCGGTTGCAGCATGACTTAAACTTTCTCGTCCCCTCAGGCCGCGGCGTCACGGCGCGGACGGCCCTGGTCGCCTTCGGCAAGTTTCTTGTCCTGCGCCATCGGATCGTGTTCGAGGATTTCGCCCTTGAAGATCCAGACCTTGACGCCGCAAGTGCCGTAGGTGGTGAAAGCGGTAGCAACGCCGTAGTCGACGTCGGCGCGTAGCGTATGCAGCGGCACGCGGCCTTCGCGATACCACTCCATGCGCGCGATTTCGGCGCCGCCGAGACGGCCGGAGCAGTTGATGCGGATGCCTTCGGCGCCCAGCCGCATGGCCGACTGCACCGCGCGCTTCATGGCGCGGCGGAACGCCACGCGGCGCTCGAGCTGCTGCGAAATCGATTCGGCCACCAGTTGCGCGTCGAGCTCCGGCTTACGAATTTCGACTATATTGATGACCACGTCGCTCTGCGTGAGCTTGGCCACCGACTTGCGCAGCTTCTCGATGTCGGCGCCCTTCTTGCCGATCACCA
>CAVWDA010000077.1:0-5502 GCA_963753455.1 uncultured Alphaproteobacteria bacterium
GGCCGGACAACCGGCTCTGATATTCCGCCACGCAGCGCACATTCGGCCCGCGTTTGCAGGCAAAACCGGGATCGTTGGCACGGCCGCAGCGGCACGGATTCATGGCGGCGACCAGCATGAAGCGCGCCGGATAGGTGATGCGGTGATTGACGCGCGCGATGGCGACGTCGCCGGTTTCCAAACGCTGGCGCAGCGAGTTCAGAACTTGCGCGGAGAACTCCGGCATCTCGTCGAGGAACAAGACGCCGTTATGCGCCAGCGATATCTCGCCTGGCTGCGCGCGCAAGCCGCCGCCGACCAGCGCCGGCATGGAGGCGGAATGGTGCGGCGAACGGAACGGCCGGCGGTTGGTGAGCGCGCCGCCTTCGATCTCGCCGGCGACGGGTGCGATCATCGACACTTCGAGCAGTTCGGCCGGCAGTAGCGGCGGTAGGATCGAGGGCAGCCGCGCCGCCAGCATCGACTTGCCGGCGCCGGGCGGGCCGATCATCAACAGGTTATGGGCGCCGGCGGCGGCGACTTCGAGCGCGCGCTTGGCGCTTTTCTGGCCCTTGATGTCGGCAAGATCGAACGGCATGCCGTCGAGCTCGCGGATCTTGGGCAGCGGCCGCGTGAGCACCTGCGTGCCCTTGAAATGATTGGCGAGTTGGATGAGCGAAAGCGCCGCGACGATCTCGATCTCAGGCAAGGCCCAGGCGGCTTGCGGCTCGCAGGCCGCCGGGCAAGATCAAGCCTTGCCCGCGCGCATTGGCGCCGATGGCGGCCGGCAGCACGCCGGCGACGGGCGCGATGCCGCCGTCGAGGCCGAGCTCGCCCAGCACGGTGAAGCCGGAGATCGCGTCCTGCGGAATGGCGCCGATCGCCGCCATCAGGCCGAGTGCGATCGGCAAGTTGTAATGGCTGCCTTCCTTCGGCAGATCGGCCGGCGCGAGATTGATGGTGATGCGGCGCGCCGGCAATGCGAGGCCGGAGGCGACCAAAGCGGCGCGCACGCGTTCCTTGGCTTCGGAGACAGCCTTGTCCGGTGGGCCGACGATGTTGAAGGCGGGCAGGCCGGGCGCGACCTGCACCTGCACGTCGACGGCACGGGTATCGATGCCCTCAAAAAGCAACTGTCGAGACGCGCTGGACCATGAGGATGCCCACCACCCCACTACCCGTCAGAGTAGCGGATGGGGGGATAAAAGCGGCGATTATATACTTGACATACTGTGCGGCGCGGGATAGGCTTGTTTCATTGGAGAAACAAGCCATGGCCCTGCCCCGTATCTATACCGACGAAAACGCCGCCAGAGAGCATTTGGAGAGCCTTTTGTGGCCGGATGGCCCGATTTGCCCCCATTGCGGCTCTATCGATCAGGCGACCCGTTTGCAGGGCAAATCGACCCGTCCTGGCCTGCTTAAGTGCCGTGAATGCGAAAAGCCCTTTTCCGTGACGGTCGGGACCGTGTTCGAGCGCAGCAAGATCAAGCTGCATCAGTGGGTCTATGCCTCACACCTGCTGACCAGCAGCAAGAAGGGCATCAGCAGCCACCAGCTCAGCCGTATGCTCGGCGTCACCTACAAGACCGCTTGGTTTATGGCGCACCGCATCCGTGAAGCCATGCGCCCGAAAGAGTTCACCCCGGTTGGTGGTGCGGGTCAGACCGTGGAAATGGACGAAACGATTATCGGGTTTCAGGAAGGTACGACCAAGGAAGCCAAACGCAACCGCGTTGCCGGTCAGTTCCGCAATGTCGTCTTGAGTGTCGTCACCCGTGGCGGCGGTGCCCGTAGCTGGCATGTGGAAGGCACCACGCTAGGCACGCTGATCCCGATCATCCGCACGAACATCAGCCGCGAAAGCAACCTGATGACCGATCAGGCCAGTTGGTACAAAGGCATCGGAAAGGAATTTGCCAGCCACGGTTCCGTCGATCACAGCATCAAGGAATACGTTCGCGGCGAGATCACCACGAATACGGTCGAGGGTTATTTCTCAATCTTCAAACGCGGCATGAAAGGCGTGTACCAGCATTGCAGCGAAAAACATCTGCACCGTTACCTGAGCGAATTTGATTTCCGCTACTCAAACCGCATCGCTCTTGGGGTGGACGATGCAATGCGCGCGGACAAGGCATTGCAGGGTATCACCGGAAAGCGTCTAACTTATCGACGGCATCATTGAGCCGCTTACGAATTGGCAGAAAGCAAAGCGTTTTCTGCGCTGGAGAAAAGATCATGGCTGAGGATGAACTGGCAGCCATTTGGAAAACCCTAAAGGATGTCGGCGAAGTTGTTGGGCAAGCTCAAGCATTTAATAGAATGAGCAGTTATATTCTGATGGAAATCGTGCGCGATATTGCCAGAGCCCAGCCAGATCCTCACAAATATTTAGCAAGCATGTTCGAACGCATTAGCGCACGCGCCGATAAAGGCCCAATCGAAAAAGAAGCCCATCCAGTAAATGCCGAATTTCGCAACGCAATTGCTCAGTTCTTTTCCAAGGCGGAACATAATTTGAAGCGACTGGACTGACATTCCTCCATTCGCGTTCTTTTGATGGACTGAGAAATAAACCGGTGATTTGTCTCATACCTCTTGGAATCAAAAACCCGGCTTTTTGGCCGGGCCTAACGGGGGAATATCAACGGCGGCCAATATGTTAACAGATATCCAGCGAACAGAATTAGAGAGCCAAGGAGCCGCAAGCGTCCGTATGAAACTTGCCGCCTATTCAGGCGGCCACACAGGACCGGGGAGTTCCATTGGAGGCTTTCAATGTGGTGATATCACTCGCAGCGACATCGATGCTTGGTTAAGTGAAAAAACAAAGGACGAAGCTAAACAACAAAAACGGACCCTTTTTTGGGCTCAAGTTGCAGCTTGGGCGGCAATAATCAGCATCGTTGTTACGGTAGTCGGAATTGCGATTGGGCCGTGGCTTCAAAAATTGGCGGGCTAGCTATTCTTTTTGAATATTCCGTTTTCCCCACTCGATTAGGGCTTCCGGATCATCAGTCGGTATGGGGTCGGCCTCTTTGGCCTTCTCGCGCTTGCCGGTCGATTTATGGGGTGTAGGCGGTGTTTTCAGCATCCGCCGCAGAACATCATCCCGCCGCTCGTTCTTTTCGTCTTTGCCGGACATAACATCCTGATCTGTAAGAATTTCGGTGTGCACAGCCCTGTGCGCAAACACATTTTTGTCTTTGCCAGTCAGACCGCTGCGTGACAATGGGCACGTCAGAGAATCACCTGACTGGCGCGCATACCGGCGCAATCCTCGCCATAAGGCGAGGGGAGCCGGGAGACCACTAAACCTTCCCTGGAGCAGCGGTCTCTCCGGTCGTCAGCCTCCTAGTCGGAGCTAGGGGGTAATACCCAGCGGGTCGTCAGACACTCGGTTCTGGCGGCCCGTTGGCCTTTTCAGCCCGACTTAAATTTTAGTCTGGCTGAAGATTCGTACACCCTATGCACAATGCATAGCTTTGCCAGCGGCAAAGGGACATTTCCAATAGAATTGTTGCCTAAGCGGCAACACCAAAACCGGCTACTTCATCGGCCTAAGCCAGTTTTTACCTCCCCATTCCGGTACGTCACGTATATAATCGCCATAAAAGCACAAGAACATTTGCAGAACAAAACGATTCGGCTAGGATAAGCGGTAGCCTGAGGGAGGATGCCGCCAATGATCGACCGCAAAGCGATGGAAAATGACCTGCAGCAGGCGCGGCTGGCCCGGATTGAGGCGGAGGCCGCCGGCGCGGAGGTCGAGCAACTGATCTGGCAGGTGCAACACGTGCAGCTCGGCCGCCAGCGTCTCGTGTTCTCGATCGAAGGCTTCGACGTCGATCGCGGCGCTGCCAACGCGGCGCATTAGGCCGCCTGCTTTATCTCGATCTTGTGCCAGATCGAGCGCCGCGGCGTTGGGGCCGCCGCGATTCTTCCCTGCGCGAACCCTGTTGATCTTGTGCGTTTGCCCGCCGATCATGCCGCAACGAGAAAAGCCAGGGAGGATCGCCATGACCGGCAAGTCCGTGGCTGCGTTCGCAGCGCTGCTGCTCGCCACGCTTGGCCCCGTCTCGGCGCAAGAACTCAAGCCCTGGAAGCTCGGCGTGATCGAGCCCAAGGGCGACGCCGGCTTTACGCTGATGGTCGGCACCCGCGGCTTTGCCGAAAAGCACGGCCTCAAGCTCGAGATCGTGCCACTGAAGAACGGCGCTACCGCGCACAAGGCGCTGCTGTCGGGCGAACTTGACAGCATCGAATCGAGCCCGGGCGCCGCCATCCTCGCAGGCGCGCATGGCGCCGACATCAAGATCATCGGCTGCGACTGGCCGGGCGTGCCGCACGTGCTGATGGTGCGCTCGACGATTGCCACGGTCGCGGACCTGAAGGGCAAGACCATCGCGGTAGCCGCGCCCGGCTCGCTGCCCAACCTGCTGACCAACGCGATCCTGGAGAAATACAAGATCCCCGCCTCGGCGGTGCGCTTCGCCAATCTCGGCGGCGACCTCGACCGCTACAAGGCGGTGCTGGCAGGCGTCGCCGACGCCGGCATCGTGGCGGCCGAATTCATGGCGGTGGCGCCGAAGGACCTGAAGATGCTGGTCGAGGGTCACGAAGTGCTGCCGAATTACGTGCGGCTCTGCCTGACCGCGACCGGCAAGACCTTGGCGAGCCGGCGCGCGGACGCGATCAATTTCGTCGCGGCGGAAATGGACGCGCTGCATTTCGCGATGACGCACCGCGACGAGACCATCGCGCTCACGCGCGAGGCCATCCACGCCAAGCCCGACGACCCGCGTCCGGCCTATGCGTATGACGACACGCTACGCCGCCGCGCCATCGATCCGACGGTCGCCTTGCCGCTCGATAAATTGAACTGGATGCAGACCGAATTGCTCAAGGCCGGCAATCTGAAGGCACCGATCGATCTGGCCAAGATTACCGCGCCCGATATCCGCGAGGCGGCGGCGAAGTTGGCCGGAAAATAATCTAGACTTTCACCGAGGCCATGATGCCGGCGGGAAAAATCTCCTCCGGCTTGGCGAGCCGGTGCGCGATGCCCTGCTCGTGGCAATAGCGCAAAAATAATTCGAGCGTCGGCCGGTTGGCCTCGATGCCGTAGGGAAACAGTTCGCCGAACATCTGCCGCATGCGGTTGGCGTGATTGGTCATCCACGGCACCGGATAGCGCGACACCGCCGGATCGAGGATGCGTTCCAGGCTGCGGCGTTTGGATTCTTCGAACGCGTTGTAGAGATTGCGCGCGATCCACGGGTTGCCGTCGAGGACCGCCTTGCGCAGCGCGATCACATGCATGATCGGATAGACTTTGGTGTCCTCGTAATAGCGCCGTTCTATTGCCTCGAAGTCGGGAAACAGCCGCACCACGTCGGGATGTTTTTCGCGGAACGAGTTGGGCGGCCGCGCGATGATGACGCAATCGAGCTCGCCCGAGGCGATCATGGCGCTGAGCGTCTTGTCCGGCATCGCCGTCAGCGTGACGCCTTCGGGCAG